>OZ223306.1:0-1200000 GCA_965140735.1 uncultured Fusibacter sp.
TTCATTTATTTGGTTGACTGTGTTTGGTGGTACAGCAATCCATATTAATGAATTGACTTCAGGTGCATTGTTTGAAACTGTCGGCAATAATCTGCCTGTGGCAATATTTGAAATGATTCAAAACTTAAATGTCCCTCTATTAGAAGGCATCGTTAAAACCGGTTTATCGTTAGCAGGTACTGTGCTTGTCATTTCGTTCTTTGTTACTTCAAGTGACTCAGGATCACTTGTGGTGGATAATATCACATCAGGAGGGAAACTTAATTCTCCAGTAACACAGAGAGTATTTTGGGCAAGTATGGAAGGTCTTGTAGCGATTGTATTACTACTTATTGGCGGTGAAACAGCGCTTAAAGCACTCCAAACAGCGGTTATTGCAACTGGGTTACCTTTTGCCATCATTCTAATTATAATGAGCTTTTTATTGCTTCGAAGTGTCCAAAAAGCATATAAACGTCAGAAATATATTAAAGATCTAGATCATTTTGAAACCATGATGGAAGAATATGAGGATCAAGCCACTGAGGAACAAGTGACTGCTTAGTAGCTTTTTCTGATAAACTTTAATGAATAGAGGATTATCTCAACACGGGTATAAGCGTGTCGAGATAGTCCTTTTTTTATTGATCACAAAATAGGTGCAAAGGTTCTTAAGTAATCGTCTTCAATGTTTTTTTAGTATAAATAGAGGCAATAATAGCAGCACTCCAATTGTTGATTACAATTCCCAACCACACGCCTGTTATGCCCATATTCAGAACAGTGCCAAGAAAGTAAAAGAGTGTGATTGGAATGAAAATTTGTCTATAGAGACCAATATAAATAGCAAAATTCGGCTTTTTTATTCCCTGTAAAACGGAGATTAATATATTCAATATGATATATGTGGGGAATGCAAAAACTTCAATTCGAAGATAATGAGTACCTGCGATGATAACACCTTGATCTGTATTGAAAAGTCTAATAATATGAGGTGCAAGTGGGTAGATCAAAAGTGCCCCAAAGACCATCATGCCAATGCCAATTTGAAGCGTTTTTTGCTTTGTTTCATAGATGCGTTCAAAACTTTTAGCGCCATAATTTTGACCTACAAGTGTTAAAGTTGCGATATTGAGACCAAGTGCTGGCAATAGGATGAGTTGTTCAACTCTCATTGCAGCACCATATGCGGCAATGGTAGTGGCACCAGCGTATTTTAAGACATAGTAATTGATTACAAAAACACCTAGAGCTATAGTCATCATGTTTAGGCTTGCTGGGAATCCCTGCTTAAACAATTGAATGATGACATCAAGTTTAAAAGGTGCATTTTTAAAAGCATGAAGGTCAAACTGAGAACTCTTTCTAAGTCTATAAATCATATAGAGTGTTCCGAAAACTTGTATAAGAATGGTCGCAAGAGCGACTCCAACTGTACTCAGTTTTAGTAGACCTAACCAACCGAAAATAAAGAGTGGATCTAAAATTAAATTCATAAAAAAGCCAATGATGAGGAAATTGCGATAAGATTTTGTATCACCTTGTGCATTTAGCAAGGCATTGAGTACAGAATTAAGGATGAAGAAAAATGAACCAAAAAAAATGACATTTGTGTACTGGATACCGAGTGTCTTTGAGAGTCCTGAGGCCCCAGAAAGTTCGAAGAGAAAGGGCACGATCAAAGGTGCTATCAGAGAAATAAATAGGGCCAAAAATAAACCAAAGAGCACCGCATTATAGCTTAAGCTATGAAAGTGCTTTCTATTTTTTTCGCCCAGTGCAATGGCGCTCAGTGCAGTTGCACCACTGCCGACCCCAGAACTGAGAGCGATAACGATGAAGAAAATTGGAAATGAAATAGTCATCCCTGCAAGCGCATCAGTGCTGAGTTTACCAGCATAATACGTATCGACAACATTGAAAAGTGTATTAAAAAGCATTCCTACACTTGCAGGAATGGCTATTCTTTTTACATGAGAAATGATTGAACCTTGTGTTAAATCGACATCATTCATAGAATCTCCCTTCTAAATGAGAATATATTTCATTTTATACCCAGAATAAGCTTATAATAAGCAAATCAAAGTATTTGATAAAAACTATAAATTTGATATGATAATACATGAAAAAACAATCTCAAAAAGTACCTGATTCTTGGGAAAGTCTATTTTCTAAAGAAAAAAAGAACTTGAAGATGATTTGGTATTATTGATGCTGACTGTTGTGTTTGCAGAGGGTGGCAACACAGGTCTAGCTACTCAGTTTGATGAACGGCTGAGCTGTGTCACTGAATTATAAAATGTTTAGCAGGCATCAAAATTTATTATAGAAGCAAAGCAAAAAAACTATCTGAATTTAAGGGATTTCAGGATATATGACTTCATTATATTAAGGATAGGTTTCTTTTGGTGAAAATAGGTATATTCTGATAAGATGAATTGCTATAATAAAAGGTGAAAAAGAGAATGCATGGGTTTTTCATCAGATAGAGCGATGTGTAAATACATTGTTAGATTAAGCTTTTAAAATGCATATCAGATTACATATTAGGTATATAAAAAGTTATTTATTTGAAGATAACGATGTACTCTCTGCATATTTAAAAGACTATGACTATGTCTACTTAGTAAAAAATGAAGAGTGGTCATAGAGGAGGTTTTATAAAATATGTCTCAACAAAATAAATTGAAAAAAAGTGAGATCGTCCTCATCAGTACCGTAGTGATGATTATTTTATATTTTAGTTACTATGAATTTGTATATAGGACTAATTTAGAAGAATATTTTGAAGCAGAAGGCATTCAAATAGAAGATTTACATATAAGTGAGATCACAGTGACCTTTTTTCCTTTTGAAAACAACAGTTCCAGTGTGACTCTAACAGATGAAAAAGAGATTGAAAAAGTACTTGCGGAGATTAGTAGCTTAAAATTGAAAAAGCATCGCCTGTCAGAGCTTAGGATGAACATTTTAAAGCACTCTGGCTCTAGACTTGTTAATAAACCCAATTGTGATCAAAAGCTCTCCATTTTTGCGTATAATCAAGATCGTACACAAACTTATGGCATAGATTTATTTAGGGGAAAACAATTGGATGTCACTAGATATAGTGGTAAAAAAGATATGACTTTCAGTTATTTTGAAATAATGGGAGATTATTATGAGTATGTTAAAAGTAACTATTAGGTGAGAAAGGTGGGAATATGGCTTGTGAAAAGAAATTTTGGGAAGATCCTTATTTAAGAACTTTAGACACAACTGTAACAAGTGTTCAAGAGAATGTGATTACATTAAAAGAGACCATTTTTTTTGCATTTTCGGGTGGACAACAATCGGATTCAGGGACCATAAATGATTTAGAAGTTTTAGAGGCTAGAAAAGATGGCAAAGAAATTTATTATAAAGTGCCCATTGAACACGGTCTTAAAGTGGGGGACCCGGTACAAGTGAAAATCGATTGGGATAAGAGATATAAACTGATGAAGTTGCACTTTGCAGCAGAACTTGTTTTGGAATGGGTCTATCAAAATTTTAATTATCCTGAAAAAATAGGGGCAAATATTAGTGAAGATAAGGCAAGAGTTGATTTTTATTGGGAGGGTAATATCAATAAAGTATTTCCTGAGCTCAATCAAGCTTTTGCTCAATTAGTGGAAGCAGATTTAGAAATAGAGAGTAATTTCAGTGATATAGAAGACGAAATTAGGTATTGGGCAATAGAAGGTTTTGCAAAGGTACCTTGTGGTGGGACCCATATCAAGCGAACAAGCGAAATTGGAGCGGTTAGATTTAAGAGAAATAATATTGGCAAAGGCAAAGAACGCATAGAAATTCTACTTGCGATGTGAAATAAAAATAAAATTGACATCATTACATTAAAATGTTATTATTAGTTCGTACTCGGACGAACTGAATGGAGATTGTATGAATAACACATGCTTGTTAAGCAAAATAAATGAAATCAGTTCAATATCGATTTCCTATATTAAAAAGAAAATAAAAGAAATGAATTTACCGATTCTTGTAAGTCATATTCCGTTATTTTATATTCTCTCAGCGGACAACAAGCCTATGTATTTTGCTGAAATTATGACACAATGGGGGATTTCAAAATCATCTTTATCGGATATATTAGCTAAATATGAAAAACTAGGATTGATTGATAAATTTTATTGTAAAGATGATAAGCGTAGTATTTACGTCAATCTTAAACCAGAAGCTATGTATATCGTAGAAGCTCTCAAAGTAATAGAAGCGGAATGTTTGGGCAAAATGTTAAAAAATATGAATGTAAAAGAACTTGAAATGCTAACAGAACAGTTAGATCAAGTTTTGGTAAATTTAAAATCTAATGAAACAATTTAAGCAGTTTAATTGTTCGGTTGCGGACAATTTGAAATTGAAAGGAGAACAGTTATGAAAGTTGAAGTATGGTCAGATTATGTATGTCCGTTTTGTTATATCGGCAAAAGAAGAATGGAAGAAGCTATCAATCAATTGGACTTTAAATCGGAGATAGAAGTCGAATTTAAAAGCTTTGAGCTTGATCCAAATGCGCCAAAATCATATGAAGGTAATATTAATGAAATTATCGCTAAAAAATATGGAATACCTGTAAGTCAAGCAAAAGCAAGTAACGATCAAATTGTGGCTCAAGCGAAAGCTATGGGTCTAAATTATGATTTTGATAATATGAAGCCAACAAATACTTTTGATGCACATAGATTAGTACACTATGCGAGTGCGCAAGGGAAACAAGGGAAGTTGTCTGAAAGACTTTTAAGGGCATATTTTACTGAAGGCAAAGATTTGTCTAGCTATGATGTCTTAGCATCTTTAGCAAAAGAAGTCGGATTAGAATCTAACGATGTGATTCATGTTTTGGAATCAGATCAGTTTAAAGATGTCGTTCGTCAAGATGAATCAGATGCAAAAAAACTTAATATAAGTGGTGTCCCTTATTTCTTAATCAATGGCAAGTATGCCATATCTGGGGCACAACCTACAGATGTCTTTTTAAAGAGTTTAAAGCAAATAAAAGCAGATGAAATGAAAGCTGAAGCGGAAAAATTAGATGCTTTAAATAATGATTCAGCGGGTATTTGTATTGATGGACAATGTAAGTTTTAAATGGCATAAGCAGGAGGCGACGCATGCACATCGCATTAAAAGTATTGGTTCTATTAATAGCTTTGGAACATCTATTTATACTTTGGATTGAAATGTTTGCTTGGACGACTAAAGGTCAGAAAATTGTGAAGGATGCAGATCCAAGTTTTATGGAGCAAACAAAGAGCATGGCAGCAAATCAAGGATTATACAATGGTTTTTTATCAGCGGGTTTAATTTGGTCACTTTTTATTACAGATAATGTATGGTCATATAATATTGCCTTTTTCTTTTTAGGTTGTGTGGTTGTGGCAGGGACTTATGGTGCGTTATCTGCTTCAAAGTCGATTTTTTTTAAGCAAGCATTACCAGCATTACTCGTGATTATTGCATTATTTATTTCACGATAAGTTATAAAAATTATTTTTAAAAGGCTAATCCATTATTTTATGGATTAGCCTTTTCTAGTTCTTACATATAGCTTTTATTAATTTTAAATCATGACACACGTAGAAAATAATGTGACTAAAATTTTAAGTTTGGTATAATTAATGAGATGCGATGAGATGTGATGAGACGAAGTCAGGTAAGACGAAACGCGCACATAAAAAACAGCTCGTCGTGCGTATTAACGTCACAACCGAGCTGTATTCTTGTAAATCTGTTTAAAATACTGGACTAGCCAGCCATATAGTTACCATATTCTCTTGCGCGTGCTTTATTAATCAAACTGCTGTAGTTGACAATACTTCTGGCATGTCGGCCATCACCGATTTGTCCAAACTCATCATATGCGATCATTTCAAAGATGTATCGACCTTCTTCAAAGCCTGTAATTTTGACCTCAATCGTTACAGTTGCCCCTTGTAGGGTAGGTTTAAAGTGATCGACAGAAACTTGATTGCCCACAGAGACAAATCCTTCTGGTAAAGTAGGATCGATAAGCTGTGCGCTTGCTTCTATCATTAATGCAATCAAGCGTGGCGTTGCGAATAATTCTTGAACGTTACCACTGCCAT
Source organism: uncultured Fusibacter sp. (assembly GCA_965140735.1). Lineage (GTDB taxonomy): Bacteria > Bacillota > Clostridia > Peptostreptococcales > Acidaminobacteraceae > Fusibacter_A. The sequence continues at coordinate 6,108 of OZ223306.1, forward strand.
AATTTAAAGCAGTATCTTCAATGGTAATTTTCTTCTGAATTGTATGTGACATGCCAACATAAAGTCTTGCGAATGATTCCATAATTAAAACCTCCTAATATTGCTGATAGGTTTATTTTAGAGGATTTGAGTCTAAAAGCAATAGCTTTAGGAGAACCTTTATACAAATGTTATAATCTTTAATAATCTGATTATCTTTGTTTATAATTAGATTAGGAGTTCTTATTTTTTGAATAATTATTTTGAGGAGGCTTATTTTATGAAACAAGCAATTGTACATATTGCATTGGTCGTTAAAGACTATGATGAAGCGATTGAATTCTACACAAAGAAACTCAGGTTTGAACTCATAGAAGACACTTATCAACCAGAACAGGATAAAAGGTGGGTCGTTGTTGCACCACCAGGATCAAAGGAAACTACGATTTTACTTGCAAAGGCATCTAAAGAAGAACAAGAGTCTTTTATTGGGAATCAAACAGGGGGCAGAGTCTTTTTATTTTTAAATACAGATGACTTTTGGCGAGATTATCGTGATTTGGTACAGAAAAATGTTGAATTTGTCAGAGAACCGAAACAGGCAGACTATGGTATGGTGGCTGTATTTAAGGACTTATATGGTAACCAATGGGACTTGTTGCAACTTAATAAAGAACATCCCATCGCAAAGAGAATGGAGTGAAAATATGCAGACAGACATTATTTTGAGAGATTTGAGAATCGATGATCTAGATGATTTTTTCATGATGAATCATCCCGATAGAGCCTTTCATAAATTTAATGGGCCTTATTTTAAACAGGATTCACTAGAAGAATTACAAGACTATATGGTGCTTCTTAAAAGTAGATTTGAATCTGGAGCCTCAAATCCATTGAAGCAAAAAAAAGTCATTGCAGATGCACAAACGGATGAAATCATTGGCACTGTAAATTGGTACTGGAAATCAGAAGAGACCAATTGGATGGAGATTGGGATTGTTATTTTCAATGAAGACTACTGGGGAAAAGGCATCGGAAAAAAGGCATTACCCCTTTGGATAGAAGAAACATTTGAACGTCACCCTGACCTTGTCAGATTGGGGCTTACCACTTGGTCCGGCAATTACAGAATGATGAATCTGGCAGAAAGTTTAGGGTTTAAGAAAGAAGCTGTATATAGAAAAGCACGCATAGTTGATGGAAAATACTACGATTCCATCAGTTACGGGATACTTAAGACAGAGTGGTACACAGCTCAAGCAGGCATTGATCAGAGTGATTGGCAGGTAAATCACATCACTTTTTCAGTTTCTAATTTAGAAACATCTACTCAGTTTTACTCAAATCTGTTTCAAAAATCACCTTGTGCATTAGGAGAAAGACTTTCTTATTTTGATCTCAATGGTTTATGGTTGGCGCTTAATTTGGAAAAAGACATTGATAGAACGCATCAATCAGAAATTTATACACATGTGGCTTTTAGCGTTAAAGAAGATACGTTAGAAGAATTAAAAAAACACTTAGAGTCTACAGATATTAGGTTTGAAATGGGAAGGGTGAGACATCCAAATGAAGGAAATTCAATTTACTTAAGAGATCCAGATCAGCACTTAATAGAGTTTCATACTAAAACTTTAAGTGATCGGCTGAATCACTATGACGCTTTTAGACCAGATATTCAGATCAAAAGGTGAAGTGAAAGTAAATATTAAACAAACTATTCCCTATAAAACAATATTAGGACTTGCTATAATTTAGATATTACTTTTAGAGAAAAATAGAGATGTAAACTGTTGTAGAGACAATCTAGAAAGAAGATTACGAAAGAGAGATCCTATGTTACCTTTAAAATATCTATTTAGCAACAATGATTTAGCTGAAATGGCACTAAAAAATTGGGCATATGATGAAGACTCGTTAGCATTATTCAAATATTACAGAATCTCATCTAATGCTGTTTATCCTTTTAGATATCAGGATAAGCTCATGTTTTTAAGGCTCTCACCCTGTGAAGAAAAATCCCGAACGGTTATAGAGGGAGAACTTGAGTTTATAGACTATTTAATGAAGGCTGGTATGCCTGTCGCTTCAATTATACCTTCAAAGAGAGGTGCGAATCTTGAAGTTGTTGAGACGCCGTGGGGGAGTTATTATGCGGTGGTTTTTAAAGGCATAGTGGGGGATTCATTAGAAGATGCTGTGATAGCTTCAATAGATTCTAAACCTCTCATTTATAGCTATGGGTGCTTAATGGGCAAAATGCATAATTTATCTAGGCAGTATCGTCCGATGAGTTGCAAGCGACCTGATGTTATGGCGATGTTAGAATGGATTAGAAAGACATTGATTTGTTTGGAGAATGAAGAGGAAGCTTTAAAAGTATGCTTAGCACTTGAATCAAAATTTATGGAGAGTCCTAAGCTTGAGATGAATTATGGTCTAATTCATTATGATTTTGAACTCGATAATATATTAGTTTCTAAAGAATTTGGTACATTATATGCGATAGATTTTGATGATGCATTTTATGGTTGGTATGCACTTGATGTAAGCCAATCACTAGCAAGTATATCAGAAGAATGTTCTGAGAGCCAAGTTGATATTCTCAAAACAACTTTTATTGAGGGGTATAATTCTGAAAGTGAAATGCCTTATACCGTGTCAGAGTTGACACCATATTATAGCTATTTTGCCAATTTATATGGGTATACAAGAATTAGATACTCTATGGATCAGAATTGGCTAAACGAGCCAGATTGGATGGTAAATCTCAGAGAAAAACTCAGCTATAAAATAAATCACCAAAAAGATATTTTTAAGCAGATTTTATTGGAAATAAACTAAATTGATGTAGACTCAAAAAAGGCATCCAGCGATTCAGCAGGATGCCTTTTAAAATTTTTTAGTAATATTTTTTATCTAAAAAATGCTATAATAATGTGGTGTAAAAAAAGGAGGGCGGTATATGTTAACGATTCGCATGCTTGGAAAACTTGAGAGTGATTCATTAGAATCTTTTGGCTTTAATGGTTTTAAAACCGATACGATACTTAAAATAGAACGCCAAGTGGATGGTGATCATATAACGATTGATCTAACCCCTGAAAAGCTTGAACAAAGCTATGAGAAAATGTGGCAATCGTCTGAGGGCTCTTTACAATTTTTTAATGATATTATCAAATTAGGATTGTCTTTTGGTGCGTATCAAGATCAGACTTTAGTAGGGATTATCATATGCAATGAAATTAAGTGGAACAATTCACTTTGGATTGAAAATATAAGGGTTTCAAGTGACCATAGAGGTAGTGGCATTGGTAAATCATTAATGAGTCGCGTGATTGAACTCGCAAGTCAAAAACAGTATAGATTGATCGGTCTTGAAACTCAGAACACAAATTATCCAGCAATAAAATTCTACCAAAAAAATCATTTTGTAATTGATGGCGTTGATTTTTCACATTATCCATGCAGAGCAGGTCAAGTTGCAGACACAGCTATCTTTATGAAATACTTTTTAAAGTAGGAAATCAATAGAGCAGTCGAAGCACTTATTATGTCAGGTTTGATTTTAAGTTAATATTTTTATAGGCGAAGGAGAAAGCAATGATCGGAAAGCTGGTTTTAACGATTTTAGTAGCAATGACAATAAATATGAGTGTGGACAAACCCATAGAAACAAATCTCTTGGGGAGTGATGAATCAGTTTACGATGAGAATGGCATAATTGGGGTACTGGGAATAGATGCTTTTATAGAATAACAATCATATTTTAAGAATACTCTTGTGTTACAGATGTAATATAAGGGTATTTTTTTATGTGGGGGACTAATAATTAGAGCAACTTTTAAACTACACCGTTTGGAAATAATAAGAATAAGACCCTAGGTCATGTTTACTTCATATTTTATTTCTGATAGTATGATAATAAGATATAGCCTATAATATTTGGTGATACTTGGAGGCAAAAGATGCATTATAAAGCAATACTATTTGATTTAGATGGGACTTTAAGCGATTCTAAATTAGGCATTACAAAATCGATCCAGTTTGCATTAAAGAAATTTGACATTGAAGCGACACTTGAAACACTAGAAAAATTTGTCGGTCCACCACTTCATGAATCTTTTAAACTTTACTATGGATTTGATTCAGATAAAGTGACCGAAGCTGTGAGTTATTTTAGATCATATTTTGCTGAGTTTGGTATTTATGAAAACAAACCGTATGAAGGTGTTTTATCATTAGTGCAGAATCTTTATAAGAGAGGTGTTCCGCTCTATGTTGCAACTTCAAAACCTACTGTTTATGCGCAAAAAATTTTAGAAAAAGATCAACTAGCGCCTTATTTTAAGGCAATCGTTGGCAGTGAGTTAGATGGTAGAAGAAGTCAAAAGCGTGAAGTCATAGCACATCTGATTGAGAGTGAGTCTTTAAAATCAGAAGAACTTCTTATGGTAGGTGATCGCAAGCATGATCTTTTAGGGGCAACGGATAATCATGTGGATGCTGTAGGTATCCTTTATGGCTATGGGCATTATGAGGAACTCGCGGCATGTAATCCAGTAAAAATTGTGGCAACTGTATCTGAACTAGAAGCTTTTTTACTTATGCAGACACTTTAGGTTAAATAAATCGGCATAGGTTAAAAATCATTAAATATAGAATAAAAGGAAGGGAAAAAGATATATGAAAAAGAGATCCGTATTAGATACCATTACCCTTGAAAAGGCTGAAAGAGAGACCCTCATAGCAGAAATTCAAACATTTTTTAGTGTGGAGAGGGATGAAGAATTGGGTACAATAGCAGCAGACTTGATTCTTGATTTTTTTCTAGACACACTTGGTAAGGTGACTTACAATAAGGCTTTATCAGATTCTAAGCATTGGTTTGAAAAGCGACTTGAGGAAATCAACTATGATTATGACTTGCTTTATAAGAAAGGACGATAAGTATGTCTAAAGATAAAATAATGTTGCTTAGACCAACTCAAGATGATTTGGGAGCACTTGAAAATTTTTTTAAGCTCTGTCTCCATAGTGTTACGTTGACTGAAGGGTTAGGAGATAATGAAACATTTGTCCTAGAAGAAATTGCTAAAAAAATGAAGTCTATAAAGAACGATTTAGCGTCTGATGGGCAAACACACTTTTTTTTGATTGCCAAAAGAGAAGGTAAAATTATAGGAACCATTGCATATGGTCCCACAGGAAGCATAATTGATCAGCTTTCAAATGGGGCGTATAGTACCTATGGAGAGATCGGTAGTGTCTATGTTCATCCTAAACTTCATAACCAGGGGATTGGTTCTCTAATGCTCAATTGCATGTATTTAATTTTATTGGGAAAGGGTATTAAAACATTCACACTTGATAGTGGTTATACCATTGCCAAAAAAATTTGGAAAAGTAAATTGGGTGAACCTAATATTATTGCAAAAGATTATTGGGGAGAGGGCCACGATCACTATGTTTGGTGTAGAAATATAGATGAAATGTCAATACTCTTCTAAATCAATTAATTTGATGTTTTATAAGATTTTGATTCATAATATGGGGTAAATATGAAATTGAGGCAAATACTTAAAGATTAGATAATTAGGAGAAGAGATGCTGAAAAAATGGCTTATTATTTCAAATTTTGTTGTGATTATGGTTATCGGGGGTTATTTAGCATATCTTCTGTCTACTGCCATCCCACTTCCAGGCAGTAAGTTTTTGGTTATGGGTCCCTTTTTGACGTTTATTCTAATGATTCCACTTGAGCGATTTCCTAAGTTTGGCACAATTTCTGTCATCAATCTTGTGTTTGGTATGATTCTTTTTATATTGACACCTTGGATGACTCTGGCGATTGTAGTCTCAGGAACTGTGTCGGATTTATTTATGCTTATCCCATCAACTCATTGGTTCAAAAGAGTGTTTTCATTGGGAATTTATAATTTACTGAGTTTTTATACTTCTCTGTTCGTGACTAACATAATCACTGGGAACTTACTCTATAATGTTGTTGGACCGATTGCTATAGCTGTTGTAGGATTAATATGCTTTTTATTGGGCATGTTAGGTGCTTATTTGGGTAGAAGAATAAATATAAAATATTTAAGTAAGATCAGTTAATTCTAAAAATTTATTTAAACCACTTAAAAGCAAAGGTGAGGTGTATTCTATTGAGAATTGAATCGGATTTAAAAACTGTTTTGTTTAAGATTGCAAAGCAGTTGAATGAAGCAAATATAACTTGGGCAGTGGGTGCATCTATTGTGCTTGACTATTATGATCTTTTGGAAGAATCACCGCATGATATCGATTTGATTATTCAGATTGATGATATTGAATCAGCAGTAGAGATATTAAAGAGGTTGGGCGAGGAAAAGTCTTGGGAAAAGTCTGAAGCGTATAATACACCTCATTTTTATGAGTATATCATTGATGATATTGAAGTAGATGTGATGGGGCTATTGACCATTAATACAACTGAGGGACCTTTTGAATATCATTTTGATAAGACGTACATAAGCTCTACTTGGAGTGAAATGAGTATAGAGGTCCCTTTAACATCACTTGAAGATTGGTTTGTTCTCTATGGTCTCATGGGAAATCGCGAAAAGAAAGTTAAAATAATTGGTGACTATTTAAAGTCATATAAGATTAAAGCTCTAAAATTAGAACCAGAACTTACACGACAGGACATTATGCCAGAGGCGTTAATGAAGCAGATCGCTTTAATTAAAGATAGCAAAAGTGATTTTATTAGAGAGGCAAAACCAGATGAATTTCTAGAGTTAACTGAATTGGCAGTTCGTTCTGAAGCGTATTGGGGATACGATGAAACTTTTTTAAATGACTTTAGAACATTTTATGCAATTAACGCTGAATTCATATCTGAAAATCCAACCTATGTCTATTTGTGGGAAAATCAGATTGTAGCTTTTTACAGCCTAGTGCTGAAAGGTCGGTTTTGTGATTTAGAATATTGTTATGTACACCCTGATTTTATAGGTAAAAAAATTGGAACGGCTCTTTGGAAGCATATGTTAAAACAATGTTCTTTACTTGAAATTGAAGTGATAACTTTAGTGACAAGTCCAGAAGCAAAAGGTTTTTATGAAAAAATGGGAGCAGCTCACAGTGGGAATATAGCGTCATTTGTAAAAAAAGATAAGATGGTTCCAAAGTTCTACTATAAATTAGACTGGATGAAATAAATTGAAAATGGAGGCTGTAAAAATGGAAGAAAATCATTTATATATATTGTGGACTAATGCAGACCCGATAACTGCTGAGAAGATGGTTCTTATGTATGGTATAAACGCCAAGATTCAAAAGTGGTGGGAAGAGGTCACTATAATTGTATGGGGAGCGACTGCATCTTTGATCGTAGAGAATGAAAAGATCAGAGAACAAGTTGAGTTTGCCCTAGCTAAAGGTGTGAAGTTTTCTGCGTGTAAGGCTTGTGCAGATCAACTCAATGTTTCAGAAAGGCTTAATGATATGGGCATTGAGGTCAAACATTGGGGAGAAGGCCTAACAGAACTTCTTAAAACAAAGTCCAATTTATTGACAATTTAAGTTAAAGAGTAGAAAAGGGGGTTAAGGATGTCTGTTGATGAAAAACGAATCAATCGCTTAATTGAATATACAAAGCGCCTCCAAGATGGCGAGGATGGTAAAGCCCTATATGATCAGTATCGTTTAGATATAGAAAGTGTTAAACCAAGTGAAGTTTTTGATATATTTTATTATCTGATCAAAGAAGGCCGAGAACCTAAGTCTATACTTTTATATTTAGATAAAGTCATCAATGTTTTTTATAAAAGCCTGATTAATTATGAATGGGAAAAGCCGAGCGAAGATGACTTTATAAACAGCTTGTTAGCCGAAAATGCAGCATTGGTATCTAAGATAGAAGCGATTAAAACAATTATAAAATTGGGTAATTGTGCTGAAAATAGAGTGTTGCTTTTAGATTCTATTTCTGAATTAAAGCAGTTCAATGAGCATTATTTAAAAAAGGAAAATGTACTCTTTCCCTATCTTGAGAAACGCATGTCAAAGTTTGAAGGCCTTTCTATAATGTGGACGCTTCATGATAAGGTAAGGCAAGAAATTAGAGAAACCATTGAAATTTTAGGCAATGTGACATCAAGCGAAGCTGATATTAATCAAAAACTAGGTGTACTGATTTTTAGTATGCTCGGTGTCCTTAAAAAAGAAGAGTTAATATTGATTCCTGTTGCAAGTGAAATTTTAGAGCAAACTGAATGGAATGCGATGTATAAACAGAGTTTTGAGTATGAATTTCCTTTTATTGAAAAGCCAGAAGTTTTTTTCCCAGATGCCGTTTCTTCTTTATCGGTAAAGGAGGGGATTTATAAGACTGAAACAGGCAGTTTAACTTATGCTCAATTAGAAGCATTATTTGCAACGATCCCAGCTGATCTGACTTTTATAGATGAGCAGGACAAAGTACGCTATTTCTCAAGATCTCAAGAAAGAATTTTTCCAAGATCAGTCGCTGTTATAGGCAGAGATGTAAGGCAGTGTCATCCGCCTGAAAGTGTGGATAAGGTGCTTGAGATTATCTCGAATTTTAAATTGGGTTTAAAAGAAAAAGCAGTATTTTGGATTGACTATAAGACTCATAAAATATTGATCCAATACTTTGCTTTACGTGATAAGACGGGTGCATATTTAGGGACTCTTGAAGTAAGTCAAATTATCGATGAGATGATATCGATAAAGGGTGAAAAGAGGCTCTTGGAATAACCAAAATTGTTTAACATATGTTTGAAACTTTTTATAAGTTCATTTGATGCATTCATAGTGATGTATAGAGGGTGGTTTTCCATCCTTTTTTTTATGCAATAATATTTGATAAAAGGTACTATCCTTTATAAAATTGGTAGTACCAATTTTTTGATGCATAAGGTATAATAAATTAATGCATATTTAATCAATTTATTAAGGTGCTTATGCAAAGAGGTTGCACTGATCAGATAAGGTCTTAATAGGTATGATTTTTGCCCTAGATGGTATTGTGGTTAAACAGTTGAGGAGGAAAATGATGCGAAAAGAAGTTGTTGACAAGTTAAAGTTAATTGTTGGAGAAGACTATGTGATTGAGCACATAGATCAAAAAAAGGGATATCTTTATGATGAGACAGAAATTTTACTGAGACCTCTTGCATCAGAAGAATCAATCATTGTCAAACCAAGTTGTGTAGAGGAAATTTCACAGATTGTTTTGCTGGCGAATGAAGAGCTGATACCCATTGTGCCACGAGGTGGTGGTACTGGCTTATGTGGTGGTGCCATTCCCACATCGATGAGTATCGTATTAACGGATGAAAGGCTAAGTAAGATCATTGAAGTGGACGATCAAAATATGATGATTACTTGCGAATCTGGTGTGACTTTGGCGATGTTAAGTGAAGAAATGAACAAGCATGATAGACTGTATTTTCCTGTTCATCCTGGAGATGAAGGCGCTCACTTAGGGGGCATGGTAGTTGAAAATGCAGGTGGCGCACGTGCAATTCGCCATGGCATCATGCGGAATCATATCAAGGCTCTAGAAGTGGTCATGCCAACAGGTGAGATTGTAAATCTTGGGGGTAAACTGGTTAAGAATAATTTAGGATTGGATCTCCTACAATTGATGATTGGTAGTGAAGGTATCCTTGGCATAGTAACGAAGCTGACTTTGAGGTTGTATCCTAAGGATAAGTTCACTGGAACACTATTGATTTCATTTGACACACGTGAAGATGCCATAGCCGTTGTGCCTGAAATTCTACAGGAGGGCATTCTACCGCTAGCGATTGAATATATGGAACGAGATATTGCTGTAGAATCAGCAAAACATTTAGGAGAGATTTGGCCAGCAACTAAAGGCAGTGTCGATTTGATTATTATCCTTTCGGAAACGAAGGAAGATGATTTGTACGAAAAAAGTGAACAAATCGTTGAAATTTGCGATAGATATAATGCTTTAGACACGATGATTGCTGAAACCAGTAAAGAACAACAGAACATATTAGCAATTCGGAGTAATGTTTATACAGCTGTTGTACATGATGCGGCAGATGCACTTGATATGGCAGTTCCAATTGCCTCAATTCCAGCATTTATGAGGGAAATCTTCGAAATTGCCGATAAATATGGGGCGAGAACGCCAGCAGTTGGACATGCGGGAGATGGTAATATTCATAATTTTATTATGCGTGTGGATGGCAAAATGCCTTCGTATTATCAAGAAATAAAAACGGATATGTATAAAGCTGCAGTCAAACACGGTGGCACAATCACTGCAGAACATGGTACTGGTAAAACTAGAAAAGAGAATATAGCTTTACAACTGAGTGCGAAAGAGATCGATCTCATCAAGAAAATAAAAAGAGCTTTTGATCCAAATAATATAATGAATCCTGGCACAATTATTGATGCCTAGTATTTGCGTATAGTATAGACTCATTGGCGAATGCTGTTAATAATAAACAAATATGATGAACTACTGAATAGAAATCTAGGCGCTCTATTCAGTAGTTTTTTTATTAAAACAACATGCTTGGGACATCGAAAGATAGCCTAAATGTTGTGTTTGTGTACATATAAAATGCGTGGTACTTTACTTTAAGAATTCTATAAATTATAATAATGATGTAGCTGTGGGAGGTATATTTTGAAAAGAAAAAATGATGAACAAATATTCTATCAGGTAATAGAATATTTAATTCAAGAAATAAAAGCGGGTAATTTATCAAAAGGAGATAAAATTCCTACAGAAAGACATTTGGTCGAAATACTTGGCATAGGAAGAAATTCAATTAGAGAAGCTCTTAAAATACTGGATATTGTAGGTATTTTAGATAGGAGACAAGGGGATGGAACTTACATTAGAAAGGAATTTGACAATTGGTTTTCAGAACCGATGTCTATAGCCGTTATGCTTTCTGATATGAGTAAAAATGAAGTCTTTGAATTTAGAAATATGATAGAAGTTGAGATAGCAACTCTTGCAGCTGATAGAATAACAGATGCTGAAATTGAAGATTTGAAGGCTTGTTATGAAATCATGACTGGTGTTGATGATGAAGTCATTACTGCAAAATATGATAAGAAATTCCACAGTATTCTCGCTAAAGCATCCAAAAATATTATTATTATAAATTCATATAATGCAATGGACTATTTATTGGATTTGTTTATATATGACATACGTAAAGTAGCCTTTAATAATATGGGGAAAGAGTTGGTCATAAATGTCCACAAAGATATTCTTGAAGCTATTTCAAATAGAAATCCTAAAGATGCTAGAGAAGCAATGAAAAAACATATGGATATAATAGAAGCACATTACCGTTAAAAGAAATGGAACCTATAGTATAGATTCTTGAAAAAGATTCTACACTATAGGTTTTTTCTCTTCAGGGATTCAAAAAAAGAGAATTGGTAGAACCATTTACAAAAATGAAACAAAGTGCTACTATTAGTTAAATGGTTCTACCAATAAGATCGGAGGAGAGTTTATGAAAAATATTCGAGTTGCAAAATTAAAGGAAATTGTAGGAAATGACTGGGTTATTGATGATTTAGACCATATGGATAGTTATATTAGAGATGAGACTGAACATGCTATAGCACCAATACCCTGTTATGATTGCATCGTCGTTAAACCAGCCAATACTTTAGAAATTTCAGAGATAATGAAATATGCAAATACTGAAAACCTTATAGTAATTGCACGAGGTGGTGGTACAGGATGTGCTGGAGCTGTTGTTCCAATAAAGCCAAGTATCATTCTTTCTATGGAACGATTAAATAAGATTATAGAAGTGGATGAAAATAATATGATGCTTGAATGTGAGGCAGGTGTTACATTGTTTGACATAGAAGAGAGATTTAAAAACCATGATAGCTTATTTTTCCCTGTACACCCTGGCGATGAAGGTGCACATGTGGGAGGCATGGTCGTTCAAAATGCTGGTGGTGTAAGAGCTGTAAGGCATGGGGTAATGAGAAATCAAATAAAAGGATTAGAAGTTGTTCTTCCAACGGGTGAAATCATAAAAACAGGAGGCCGTTTAATGAAGGATAATACAGGGTATGATTTAACGCATTTAATGATAGGGAGTGAAGGGACACTAGGGATCGTTACAAAAGCAATTCTTAAATTATATCCAAAATCCACACATACTGGTAGCTTGCTTGTTTCATTTAATGATAAAAAATCAGCACTCGAAGTCGTTCCTATGATATTGAGAAAAGGGATTACACCACTAGCAATTGAATATTTAGAAAGGGACTTCATGTTGAGATCAGCTAAAGATTTAGGACTTGAATGGCCAGCAAAGAAAGGCATTGTTGACTTGTATTTTATTTTAGATGAACCCAAAGAAGATGATTTGTATGAAGTTAGTGCTCAAATCGTTGAAATATGTGAAGCAAATGGCGCCGTGGACAGTTTGATCGCAGAAACATCCAAAGAGCAAAGAACCATATTGGAAATCAGAAGCCACGGCTATCCAAGCGTTAAGGCCAATGTGGTAGATATCTTAGATGTAGCGGTACCCGTTGGAAATATAATTCACTATATGAATGGCATAGAAGCTTTATCTAATAAATACAATATACAAATACCTTCATTTGGTCATGTTGGCGATGGTAATATCCATAGTTTTATAATGACCGAAACCGGCGAAAAACCTGAAGGCTATAGTGCACTTTCTGATGAAATATTTGAATTGGCTATTCAGATTGGCGGCACTATAACTGCGGAACATGGTGTCGGAAAAATTAGAAATAATAGCTTAAAATTACAGTATTCAGAGAAGCACTTAGAAATTTTAAGGGGTATAAAAAAAGTATTTGATCCCAATAATATTTTAAACCCAGGCACGGGTATATCTTAAAATTATAAAATATAAATCCAAAAGGGTGTACGAAGTACATGTAGAACGTGGACAATGAGGGAGAAAATGATGAGAATAATTGTGTTGATAAAACAAGTACCAGATATGGAAAAAGTTAAATTTGATAGAGAAAAAGGTGTAATTGACAGAAAATCAGCTGGCACAGAGATCAATCCTTTTGATTTAAATGCATTGGAAGCAGCAGTTCAGATCAAGGAAAATACAGGTGCAGAAGTAATCGCAATTTGTATGGGACCTGCAAGTGCAGAGCGTTCATTGAGAGAAGCTATATCGAGAGGTGCAAATAGTGGCATACTACTAAGTGATCGAAAATTTGGCGGTGCAGATGTTAAAGCAACTGCTTATACGATTGCAGCTTGTATAAAGCAAATAGGTGAATTTGATTTGATATTTGCAGGGATGCAGACTGTGGATGGTGATACTGGGCAAGTTGGTGCAGAAGTCGCGGAACTGCTAGATATTCCACATATATGCTTTGTAGAGAAAATAAATGAAGTGGATAATGATTCTATCACTTTAACGACAGATATTTGGGATGGAATCTTTATTAAGAAAATGAGATTACCAGGATTGATCACTGTGACTAAGGAAATAAATTCACCGCGTTTGCCTGCATTTAAAGATAAAATGAATGCTAGAAAAGCAGATATTCCTGTATGGGGATTAGATATATTACAAGACCACTTAGATGAAAAAGAGGTGGGATTAAAAGGTTCTGCAACAATGGTTAAAAAAATCGAAGTACCAGATGAAGTCCATAGAGAGGGCAAATTATGGCGTGAAAATATTGATGTTGCAACGGATGAACTTGTTGACATAATGATCGCTAATAAATTTATAGAGGTGAAATAGATGGAGAACTATAGGGGTGTAATGGTATATGTCGAACAAAGAGAGAGCAAAATTCATAGAGTGTCCTATGAATTGATCGGAAAAGCTAGAGTATTAGCAGACCAGTTAAATGAAGAAGTATATTGTTGTGTCTGTGGCCCTTCAGATTTAGAAATTAATGAATTAATATACAGAGGCGTGGATAAAGTATTCTATGTAAAAAACGATGTAGTATTCAATACACCAGAGATTATGACCTATGCCAAAAATGTTGTTTATATAATGGAAAAAGTTAAACCGAAAATCTGCCTTTTTGGAGCAACTAGCTTTGGTAGATCTTTGGCACCAAGAGTTGCAGCTGCAATGAAATGTGGCTTGACCGCTGACTGTACTGAACTCGAAATTGATGACGAAGACCAGAAATTGATACAAATAAGACCTGCTTTCAGTGAAAATATTCTAGCTCATATTAAATCGCAGAATCTACCGCAAATGGCCACAGTAAGATATAAAGAATTCAATGAAGCAGGCAGGGATAATACAAGAACGGGTGAAGTCGAAATATTTGATGCCATTATTATAGAAAATAATGCGGTTGAAGTTATTAAAGAAATAACTGAAGAGATATTGAATATCACAGATGCCGAGATTGTTGTTTCAGCGGGTAGGGGATTGAAATCTTCTGATGACTTTAAAATGATTGAAACATTAGCTAAACTGCTAGGAGGTGAAGTTGGTGCTTCAAGACCTCTAGTTGAAGATGGCTTTATATCAAAAGCACATCAGATCGGTTATAGTGGCAATAGGGTGAAACCCAAATTATATATTGCGTGTGGTATTTCTGGTGCACCGCAACATCAGGCGGGTATGAAAGAAGCAGATATGATTCTAGCCATTAATTCAGATCCGTCAGCCCCAATATTTAACATTGCTGACTATGGTATTGTAGGAGATCTATATGAAGTAATCCCTCAAATGATTCATAAAATTACGTCGAACACCAAGAGTTGATGAAAAGTACTAAACAGAATACGAGGAAGGTTTTTAATAACGATTAAGAACCTTCCTTTTGTTAATAAAAGGAAACCTATTTTATAATTATGTTAAGAATCCTTTAAATGAACCATCGGAGCACATGTTTTTTAATTGTTGTATAAGTTAAATGTATATTTAATGGATGTGTTTTTGTTGGAATTAAAATCATTAATGAATGACTGTAGAAAATGAAAAGCTTAGAATTGGGTTAGAATTAGAGTAAAAGGTTGACCTTGACTAAAAAAGGTAATATCTTATCTATAGGAACTGAATATAGAGGTGGAGGAATACAATGAAAACATTAGTATTGTATGCATCAACTTACGGCTTAGTAGAAGAGATGGCTATAAAGCTTGGAGATCAAATTGAAGGTGAAGTAGATTGTATTAACTTGATGGAGAATGAAAGTCTTGATTTAGCTCAATATGACAAAGTAGTTATTGGTGGCTCTATTTACATGGGACAAATTCAAAAGAAAATGAAGCAGTTTTGTATAAAGAACACCTTAGAACTTACCGAGCATTCTCTTTATTTGTTTTTATGCTGTGGGATTGCAACACAATTGGAAACTTATTTAGAAAATGCTTTTCCCAAGACATTATTAGATCATTCAAGTGCTCGGATTTCATTTGGTGGTGCATTAGATCTTGGTAAAATGAAGTTTGTCCATAGAGCGCTTACAAAGATGATGCTAAAAAATAGTGAAAAAGAAGGTCGGCCTGCTCCAAAACCGAAATATGATGCAATAGAGTACTTGGCTAAGACAATTAATACTGATATAATGTAGGGGGCTATTGAATAGGGGGCTATGGTCTCTATTCTTTTTTTATATAGCGCGACTATAGTCTTAGTCAATGATTATTAAGAAAACGTAATGTTTTTAAAAATATACAGAAAAAATGCTGGAATTACAACATAAAGAACCCTTTTGGAGAATTGACATAAAAGGATAAATCGAATATAATTTACATATATATCTAAGTTCCTTGAAGCCGCATAAGACCAATTGAAGATTTCGGTTAGACAATAAAAGAGGAATAATTCAGCTTTTTATGTAAACCAATATAGTAAACTACTATATTGGTTTTATTTTTTTTTATTAGAATGGATTCTAATGAAGATTTACAGATCCAAGGAGGGTAATTTGAACACAAAAAGGGAGTATGAACGATTAATTCTTTCTAAATATGTTGGACATATTAAGAAAGTTGGAGGACGTGGACCTAAAAATATTTATGTCAAGATTGAGGATAAACATATTATGATCAATTTTGCTTTAGTTTTTTCACCACTTGAAAAATTTGTGTATGAGAATTTAGAGAATGCTACAACTTTGCTGACGGATTTATATAGGCGCGTAGGGCATATCATCATTCCTGATCTAATAGATGAGCTAAGCCAAGAAATGAGACAATCTGTCGAATACGTTGACTATATAGTCGATGTGGAAAACAATAAGTTTCAAGTTATTTTAAAATGCCAAAGTTCTATCGTATAAAATGAATTAATAGGAGAAATTTGATGCAATCTATGCTAGAAAGTTTAAAAAAGAGATATGATCCTTTATACGAACAGATTAGAATTGTAGATTTTACAAAAAGAGTCACTTATGCACTTAATCCGCAAAATGAGTTAGAATGGAAACCTTGTAATCTTCTTTGCAGATTCAAAGACTATTGTTTTTGTTCTAAAGTCTTAAATGAAAATCGAAAAATAACGCGCTTAGAATTCTATGAAGGTAAAAGTTACATTATATGTGGATTTCCAATTCAACATAATAATAGGCAATTGGTCGTTGAATTAACTGAGCGGATTGATGGGAGTCAGATATTTGAGAATTCAGAAGAGCACTCTATTCGTGATATAACGTCAATAATTGAAGGCATGAATCAAATGATTATAACGGATGACATGACTGGCTTATTCAATCGGAGATATATTACTCAAAAATTGCCACTTGATCTCGTGCACAGTTATTATCGAAAAAGAACTATAGCAGTAATAATGGCAGATATAGATAAATTTAAAGAAGTCAATGATCTCTACGGGCACGATGTAGGTGATCAAGTGCTTATTAACTTTTCGAGTTTACTCAAGAACAGCATAAAAGGTTCAAGTGGTTGGGTGGCACGTTATGGTGGTGAAGAATTCTTGCTTGTAATGCAGAATTTAAATGACCGTAATATCGAAGTGATTATACATCAAATAAAAGAACAAATTGAATTAACACGGTTTGAGTCGATATCTCCCGCAATCAATTTAACTTGTAGTTTTGGCGTTGTTGTCTGTGATGGACATACTGGTCACTATGAAAAATTGATTAGAATAGCAGATCAATGTCTATTAAAAGCTAAAAACGAAGGCAGAAATAAGGCCATCATAGAGTATATACAGGAAACTTCTTAAAAATGTATTTTTGAGAAGTTTTTTATTAGAACAACAAGATTTGAGCCGAAAGCTGTGATGAGGGGGGTTCAACCTCAAACAGCGTCAGTGAAAATCGGTTTGAGGTATCGAAAGATGGCTCAAATGTTGTTTAAGATCATTAGTTTTCGTCCAGCTTAGAGGCAGGAAAGTTTAGCCTGCTCTAAAGGCTTTATCGGGTACTCGCTGTAAACGACATTATTATGGTAGTGGGTTGCTCAACTATTGGATTTTGACACTCTAACCTTGTATTTTTACATAAATTTCTATAAAATGAGATTTACATAGAGATAATAAATAATATGTTGAAAGGAATCTAATGAAAATTAAAATTTCTATAAGAAACAAGTTAATTATAGGCATTTTTCTTGGCTGTTTAGTCCCCTATTTTTTTGGTGGCATCTATTTAAAGGATTATATTGAAAAGTGGCTTTACAACAATAGCATTGAGCATACAAATCAGATTCTTACTCAGGTTAATGAATTAATTGATAAATCGCTAATTTCTGATATAGAAAGAGATGTCAGCATGTTGGCTTCTTATGAGAATATAAAAACATCTAAAAAGAAGATTAATAATTATACAAAGTTTGATCCTGAAACGTTTTGCTATAAACCCTTCCAAACAGAAGTAATGATCGAATCATATTTCAAATTATTAAAAGATTCTCATGATATTATCAATTTTATTTTTTTGGGAACTGAGAATGGCGACTATATGGAATATCCTAGGTTTTCACCTTCAAAACCATATGATCCAAGGATTAGACCGTGGTACGAAGGTGCTATTGATAAAGATGATGTCGTCATATCAGAGCCTTATAGAACCAATGTCACAAATGAATTGGTAATTTGCTTCTCAAAACATGTCACATATGCGAGAAAGAGGATTGGTGTTGTAGGAATCACTATTAATTTAGACGATTTAACGACAAATGTAAACACGATTCAGATCGGAAAATCGGGTTATATCATGGTGATGAATCCCAACAGGAAGTTTATTGTTAGCCCGAAACATCCAGAGTGGATTTTGAAAACGCCAAATGAAGTGGGACTTGATGCATTTAAAGATATTGAAAGTAGAAACAATACAATTTTTGAAACGGTACTAGAGGACAAAGAAAAAGTTGTCAATTTTGTGACTTCACCTAAGACTGGATGGCATATCTTATCAGTGGTTGATAAGGATGAAGTTTTAAGTAAAGCGAAAGAAGTTACTAATATATTGATTACGATTTATTTGATGACGCTCTTGGTCGTTTTTTTAGTGATTTATAGAATTTCAAGGCATATTACAGATCCTATATTAGGGATTGCCTCTGTTATTAATAGAATGGCTGATTACGATTTTAACTTTAACGATAACAGCAATATCGAATCCTACTCAAGGAAGAAGGATGAGATTGGCGTTATTGCAAAGGCTTTAGCGGAAATGCATGATAATTTAATAGAATTGATGAATCAGGTTAACACCATCGATGACGAGATTAAAACTGTTAATATTGAGAACAACATGAAAATACAGGTCAATCTCTCTAATCAAAATCCATTTAGTGGCATAACGACTTCGATGAATGCATTATTGGAAAAAGTTTATGTTTATCTTGAGAAGCTTAAAGCATCTAATGCGGACATTCTAGAAAAGAATCAATTGTTGACAGCCTCTGAAGAAGAGCTTATGGCACAACTTGAAGAAATTGATCAGCAAAAAGAATATATCAATTTTATGGCATTTCATGATCCTTTGACGAATCTACCCAATAGGAGAAAGTTTATTGAAATACTGAATCATCGGCTTAAATCTAATCAAAGTGGTGCAGTTGTTTTATTAGATGTGGATAATTTTAAAGGGATCAACGACACCTTAGGGCACGTCTTTGGTGATCGTGTTCTAGAGGCTGTTGCTAAAAGGCTTGAACAGTCTGTGGATCAAAAAATACTGGTTTCAAGGTTTGGCGGAGATGAATTTTTAATTTTAATAGATTCAGATGTTGAGTTCAATAATCTTGATCAGTATGTGAATCTTATCAGTCGTTTGTTTGATGAAAAGTTGAAGATAGAGGATAAGGTTATCGATATTAGTTTTAGTATGGGAATCTCTTTATTTCCTAAAGATAGTACAGATGTAAACCAGCTCATTATGAATGCCGATCTTGCCATGTATGCGGTTAAAAATTTAGGTAAAAATGGTTTTAAGTATTTTGATGTGAGCATGATGAACCAGCAAATTAGGAAAACACATATAGAGCTTGCAATAAGAGACGCCATTGAGCATGATGGCTTTAAGATGGTATATCAGCCCCAAGTAGAATTGAATTCAGGCTATATAAAAGGCTATGAAGCTTTATTGCGCCTTAAAAATTTAAAGTACTCGCCAGCAGAGTTTATTGAAATTGCTGAAGAGAACGGTGCCATTATTAAAATTGGCCGAATTGTGACCGAAAAAGTGATAAAACAGATGGCCGTTTGGAAGCAAAGTGGATTACCGCTTAAACCTGTGTCCATAAATTTCTCAGCAAATCAATTACAAGATACAGCTTATACAGAATATATCAAGTCTTTATTGGAGCAATATGATATAGAAGCGCGATTTATTGAAATAGAGATAACTGAGAATATTTTTTTGGGAAACAAGAAAGCGACTTTGAGTTTTCTAAAAAGGCTTAAAGAGATGGGGATAATGATCGCCATTGATGATTTTGGGACAGGCTATTCGTCGCTGAACTATTTGACGTTTTTACCTGTGGATAAGATTAAATTAGATAGATCTTTAAATATTAAATTCTTAGAAGTTGAGAATATAAAAGTGATGGACAGTCTGATTTTGTTGGTTCATAGTCTCGGTTTTACAGTAACTGCTGAGGGGATTGAAACTCTAGATCAAGTTAAGCGGTTAAAAGTTGGACAGTGTGATTTAATTCAAGGCTTCTATTTTAGCAAGCCAGTTGAAGCAGATGAAGTAGCTCAAATCCATATGACTCGGTATCATTTATAATGAGAAAATAAGATGATTCTCTTGTAATAAAATGGGTAAATTTGTTATAGAGTATTTTAGACAAATAAAACCAGCAAGGGAGAATTTATGAGCTATATCGAATTGAAATCAGATACATTTCATGTGGGAGATGTAGAGATGCATAACGGACTGGATTGTAATCCCTATTTACTAATAGATGGTGACGAAGCTGTTCTGTTTGATCCTGGATCTAAACTTGATTTTAAACAAGTGCTTGAAAATATAACATCTTTAGTCTCTTTAGATCAAATTAAATATGTTGTGGTGCACCATGAGGACCCAGACTTTTGTTCCCAGATTCCACTCCTTGAAGAGGTTGGACTTAACGTAGAGGTGGTGACCTCATGGCGAACCATGACACTTATTCAATACTATGATATAAAATCACCCTATTATCTAATAGAGGAGCATGAAAATCGATTGACTTTCGGAAACGATAGGGTTATAGAGTTTATTCCGACACCTTATTTGCACTTTGCAGGTGCATTTGCAAGTTATGATCGTGTTAATAAAACACTTTTTTCAAGTGACTTATTTGGTGCTTTTAGTTACAATAAAACCCTCTATGCAGACGAAAAATATATGGGGAAAATGTTAACTTTTCATGAGCACTATATGCCTTCAAATTCAGTGCTTAGACCAGTAATGGATACTTTGATGCTTTATGATATCCAATTGATATTGCCTCAACATGGTGCGATTATAAAAGATCATATCAAAAGTTACATAGAAGCACTTAGGACTTTAGAATGTGGTACGCTTTTAAGTCCAATTAGGAAAAATCTCATGGCATCAGGGGGTTATTTAATTGTATTCAATGAAGTCTATCAACGCTTGATTACACTTTATCCACCAAATGAAGTTCATGAGATTTATAGTACCCTAAAAGAGATTACCTTAAATGAATACAATGAAATCACTGCATACAGTGGTGATCCAGATGAAGTGTGGGAATTGATTTTTCTAAGAATTCAAGAAATGAAAGGCATAATTTGGTTAACTGTAATTGAACCTTTTACCCGAAAGCTATGTGCAATTTATGATCTTAAAGTGCCTAAGAGCATGTCTCATAGTTTAGCAGAGGTAGATGCACAAAATAGAAAATTGAAGGAAATTAATCAATCATTAGATCAGACTATTAAAATGGTGAATGAAAAGCTTGTTAAGTGTCCTATAACGGGTCTTTTTAATGAGCGTTTTTTGACGACGCTATTGGTTGAGGAATTAAAGCTGGAAGACTGGAGAGATATTGGCACAATTATATGTATTAGTATTGATGATTTTTCTAAGTATATATTAAAATATGGTGTAGAAGAAGAGAGTGCTGTACTGACTAATATAGCGTATATGCTCAAAGAACACTTTGGAGACCATGCTATTTTTAAACTTGAAGAAGCCGATTTTGGTCTCTACTTAAAAGGCTATAATATGTCAACGGTCATTAACCTAGTGGAGAACTTTAGAAATGAAATAGAAATGAGTGATCGTTTTTTAGGAAAACTGACGGTTTCAATAGGCGCTGCATTTTCAAAAGAACTTGATTTAGATGCTGTTTCATATGAAATTACGGTTAAAAACTATATGGAGCGTGCACTAAATCGATTAAGAATTGCAAAGACAAAAGGGAAAAACTACTTTTGTTACGCAGGTGAAGAATCAAATGAAACCTCTCAAGCGCCAAATGTTTTGATAGTGGATTCGGATATCACTAACCTTGAAGTTTTAAAGAATTTTATTGGAGAACTCAATATTGAGGTCATTACTGCCAGTGATGGTGTTGTAGGTCTTGAACTTGCAAGAAGTCACCTGCCAAAGCTTATTGTTTCAGATGTCATTTTAAGTAAAATGGATGGCTTTGTATTGAGAGAGGAACTGCTTAAAAATTCAAAAACTAAAAATATAGATATGATTTTTTTATCACATCAAAAGGACGAGGAAAGTGTTGGACGCGCTCTTGAACTGGGCGTCATTCATTATCTTAAGAAACCTTATTTACTGTCAGAACTTATTGGCATTGTCAATAAGAAATTGAAAGGACTATGAGAATGAGTATTCATGTGAATGGTTTAATTGTATTGATGCTCATTATAATATATTTCATTATAGTACTTATGATGAGGATCATAGGCAATAAGTTTTCCAGTTTAGAAGAAATTTATACGAGAAACAATAAGAGATTAGCAACTGTTTTATCACTTGTAGAGGACTCATTTGAAGGCACCTTTGATTCGTTGCGTGAAATCAAAGAAATAAAGCAAAATTTGATCATGGAAGATCTAGAACATCACCTTCAAAGCAAAGAGTTGATTAAAATTGAAAAGTTGGAAATAAAGAAATTAAAGTCAAAGCGTAAGACGAGAAGAAAAGAAGCTTGTACTTATTTGGGGATTATAGGAAGTGAAAAAGCAAGATTTGCACTTGAAAGGGCGCTATTAACTGAAAAAGATTTCTCTGTTAAAATATATATTTCAAATGCATTGACAGATATTCGAAATCCTGAATCGCTTGATGTGATGATCAAAGCGCTTATAGGCACACATAAGTGGTACAGAACAAAAGCTATTTCTAATATTCTTGAATTTGGTTATCTATTTCAGCCCCATATGTTAGAACTTTTTGAAACCAATGATATTGAACATATTGAGTTAAATATCAAATATGCTGCAGAGAATTTTAATGAAGTAACGAAGCGTTATCTATTTAATTTTGTAGATGCATATGAAACTAAATATACAAGTCTTAGAGCGTATTACTTAAAGCTTATCGAAGCAAATAAAACAAAGTATAAAATCAGTTACTTAGATGAAGATTTTGATAAGTTATTGACTTTGACCTGTAGAACAATATCGAATTTCTATTTTGTTGATTTTACTGATGTTAAGTACTATGAGCATGTCAATGCAGTCATAAAAAACAATGCTTTTTGGGCACTTTCAAATGTGAACAGCACCAGCAATTTTAAAATATTATTGGCACATTTAAATGAAGCTGATTTTGAGAAAAGCTTAATAGCAGTTATCACAAAGATGATTGAGAAAAATCCCCGTTTCCTATATCTTTTAGAAGATGCTTTTTTTACAGAGAAAGATGAACAGATTAAGAGTCGAATGGCTCAAGTTTTTTCAAATCGAATTGAGTACTATATCTTAAAACTCAATAGCAAGCATTCTCATAGAGAGGAAGAAATCTTAAGTGAGATCATTTCGAATGGAAAGATTAATGAGCTCATTGGCTTTATGAACTTAAACAAAAACCTTGATCTTGAAAATAAGCTTTTAGAAATACTTAAAGCCAAAGTAAAACCTGAATCTTCTATTGGTCAAGAGCTTAGACGCTATTTAGATAATCGATTGCTTGAAAAGTGGGGGGTAGAATCTCTAGAACCTTCTAAAGAATCTAAAATTCACTTAAAAGATAAAAAATTGGTTAAGGTTGTCCTGTTCTTTACTTTACTAGGTATTTTCACTTATCCAGTTCTCTTTTTTTTAAGATTTCAAAATGAATTTAGTGCTGAAACCCCAAGATTTATTTTAAAAAAGTATGTCATTGATTTCAATTACACTCTTGCTTATTACTCTGTGGCCATTAACATATCCTATTTGATACTCATGTGCTTTTCTTATATTAATGTAAGAAAACAAGCTAAGCTTTGGAATTTTAAAAATGTGTCGATGCTTTTTAGAAATAGGATGATTCCGTCAATATCCATCATTGCACCTGCGTTTAATGAGGAAAAATCCATTGTTTCCAGTGTACAATCTCTTTTAAATTTAAAATATCCAGATTATGAATTGATAGTGGTCAATGATGGTAGTAAAGATGAAACTATCTCTAAATTGATAGAAGCATTCAAGTTAATCCGTGTGGATTATCTGTACCATGTCAGTTTGGATACAGCGCCTATTAGAGGGATCTATCGGAATCACTCGCTGCCAAAACTCGTTGTTATTGATAAGAGTAATGGGGGGAAGGCAGATGCTTTAAATGCAGGGATAAATGTTGCCAATAAGGAATTCTTTTGTGGAATTGATGCGGACTCGTTGTTGGAACCCGAAGCACTTTTGAGACTGGCATCACTAACAATAGACGAAAGTAAAGAAACGCCTGCACTTGGTGGTAATATATTTCCTATAAACAGCTGCAAAGTGGATAAAGGGCTTATTACAGAAGTTATTCTTCCGAAGAAGCACTTGGCGAGATTTCAGACGATCGAATACATTAGAGCTTTTATGGCGGGACGATTGGGATGGCAACAAATGAACAGTTTACTCATTATTTCAGGGGCATTTGGTCTGTTCAGGAAAGATCGTGTAATATCAGTAGGGGGGTATTTAACTGCAAAAGGCAAATATAAAAAGGACACTGTCGGCGAGGATATGGAGATCGTCGTCCGAATTAGCAGAATGATGCGAGAGAGCAATCGAAAATATAAGATTCTATATGCCTTTAATGCAAATTGTTGGACTGAAGTTCCAGAAGATATAAAGAGTTTGCGAAATCAAAGATTCAGGTGGCACAGAGGGTTAATTGATATATTGTACTTTCATAGAAAGATGATGTTTAATAGACGCTATGGGAGTACAGGTATTTTTGTTTTACCTTACTATCTCATCTTTGAAGCAATAGGTCCCATGATTGAAATTCAAGGGTATATCATGGTTGTTCTAGCGGCATTTTTAGGGATTTTAGATGAAAAGATCGCGCTTCTCTTATTTGCGACCACAGTCTTGTTAGGTGTCTTGGTTTCTATAACCTCATTACTAATTGCAGAGCGAGAAGAACAAATCTATAGTTTTAAGGATCTTATGAAGCTTTTATTCTACGCCATTATAGAAAATTTTGGACCGCGTCAAATGTTTAGTTTTTGGCGTATACTGGGGCAATTTCATGTTATATTTGGCCAATCTGGTTGGGGAAAAATTAAGCGAAAGGGGATTGAGTCATGAGATATAAGTGGATTTCATGGGTTGCAAAGGGATTTGCGTATCTAATTACACTTCTGATCCTTTTACTGATCATTGTCCCTTTCATAACCTTTACAAAAAAACCGGATTCAAAGATTACAATGAAGCGATATGATGGGGGGAATGAAGCCATAACGTGGTTATCAGATCACTTTAAAATTGCGGTAGATGATCTTCAAGGTGAAGCAGACCTTTTATTGGTCAATGATGTGCGTTTCTTAGAGCTTTCAGACAGCCAAGACATAGATCATAATACAGTTATCCTAGAAGCGCTTTATCAAAAGGTGAATGAGAGTACAACTTTATCTGAAAAGCTGAATTATTTGACAGGTGTGACCAGTAGTCAATATGTGGGGAAAACCTATCAAGACTTAAGTGATCTTGAAAGTATCCCGGTTCAAATATTGTCTAAATACCATCAAAAATATGGAGAAGAGTGGCCATTTTATGGTGAAGGCATTATTATCAGTAGCCTTGAAGATGTTATTGTACTGGTTAAAGGAAGCGATTATAGAGGCACTTTAACAGTTGATTCAGATGGAATAGGGCGTGAAACGAAAATACCATTTTATGGTGTCTTTGAAATTACAGAGGGTGACTCGCCAAGCATTGCTACTTTCAAATTGAAGACAACGGCTAAAGGAGATGCTCAACTAGAAAAGTACCATTTAAAAAATGAATTTCCAGCAATTTATCAGATATCTAGAAATTATTTCAAAGGGTATTACCTAGCGGGACAATTTACAGATAATACGATCTTAACAAGCGCAAAGTATGACCTTATGGTTCCCATGATGCAACATAAAATAATTTATGAAAAATTCACTGGAGAGCAGATATTTTGGCAGTTTATAGTCCCTTATTTTGAACACATCATACAAATTGCCGAAAAGGATGTGGAGCCTATAAAATCTATAAGTTCTGATTTTACTGTTAAAGATAAATCGATATTAAAAAAATCGGCGACAGGAGAAATTCAACCCTTTTTTATGAAGGGGGTTAACTTAGGTGCAGCACTTCCTGGAAAGTATTTTACAGAATTTCCACAAGATAAAGCGACCTATCTTGAGTGGTTAAATCAGATGAAAACACTTAATATTAACACGATTAGAGTTTATACACTTTTGCCACCGAGTTTTTATCAAGCATTATATGAGTATAATCAAAGTGAGGTAGCACCGATCTACCTTCTCCAAGAAATTTGGCCTGAAGAACATCCTGAAGATTTGAATTATTTAGGAGAGCAGTATAACCAGATTTATAGAAGAGAAATTGAGTACGCAGTTCATGCGATTCATGGTAATATCGAAATTCCCAAGAGAGATTATAGAGCATATGGTCTTTATGCTTATGACGTCTCGCCTTATCTTTTAGGCTATTTAGTGGGACGAGAGATGGAACCCGATGAGGTTATAGAAACGGATAAAATTAATGAAGACTATACGTTCGAGGGCAAATACTTCTATTCTGAAAGAAATGCATCTCCCACAGAATCATGGTTGGCAGCATCTTGTGATTATGCTTTAACCATAGAAGATGAATTCTATCAGGGTAATCCCATAGTGGGGATTGTGAATTGGCCTACATTAGATGCGCTTGAGCATGATAGTGAGTGGAATGAAGCTGGTGATAAAGATCTTCAATTTAATGATAAAGTATCTGTGGATATTGATCGAATTGGTGCCCATAAAGAACAAGTCAATGGTTTTATAGGTGCATATCATATCTATCCCAACTACCCTAATTTTATGAATAATGATAACGCATATGCCTTATATCATGATAGTGAAGGTGTTTTTAGATATGGAGGCTATCTTGAAGCTTTTATGAAACAAAATCATCGTTACCCTGCTGTTGTTGCAGAGTACGGTATATCCACAAGTGCAGTGACGGCGCATTTTAGCCCAGACGGGTTAAATCACGGTGGGCTATCTGAAGAAGATCAAGCTGAGTACATTATACGAATGACAGAGGCGATTAAGGCTGAAAATTACTCTGGAGCGATTATCTTCGAGTGGATGGATGAATGGGCAAAGAAGACGTGGACCACAGAATTTTATATGATTCCATATGAACGACAAGTTCTTTGGCACAATATACTTGACCCAGAGCAAAATTATGGATTGCTCGCAATTGAAGCTGAAATTCCTGAATTTAAAGTATTATTTAGAAGTGAGAGTCCTTATTTAGATCTTGAACAAGTAGAGTCTGGACAAAATGCCTCTTATATTTACTTGAAGCTTCAGTTTAAAACAAAACCAGATTTGACGCAAGGATTGAAAATTGCTCTAGATCTTAATGTTGAAGCAAATGAGGAAAACGATAATGAAAAAAGTTTTGAATATCTCTTAGAAATAGATGAATCTCCAAAATTACGTGTCACTCCAAGTTACAATTGGATTAATGGACATTATAAATCATCCGTTGGGGACGTTGAGGACTTTGAGGCATTTGAAAACCTTATTCAATTAGTTAATCCTGAAAATACAGATAAAGATGGCACTTTCACGCCAGAGAAAACTTTGAATTTAAGTCAATTTAATGTAGGTGATTTGGGGGTTCCTCAGAATAATATATGGATTGAGGATCATCAGATCATAATAAGAATGCCATATGGCTTATTGGGTTTCTCAGACCCATCATCAAGGACTATTTTGTGGGATTCAAAGGTGTTTACACCTACAAAAGTCGATCAAATAGAAACTACTCAAATCGATAACATCAATTTGAGAATTATGAAAGACCGAATGCGGCCTATAGAAATGAGTTTACCGCTTGAATCATGGGATACACCTATTTATAAGACACGATTTAAAAGAGGTTTTATGGATATAGGTGAGTACTTTAATCAACTAGGAGAGTAAAAGATTAGGTTTAAAATCACCGCATAAATAAGAGAGCTTTGCGAATAGTGAGGACTATATCCGCTGAGCTCTTATTTTTTTCTAATGCGTTTTGAGTATAAGACATTCTGAAAATAAGCTAGGGATTGAGTATTTTGGTAACACAAGTTACTGATAATAATTATCAATAATATATAATGAAATCAGAAAGAGCTATTGACTCTTCTAAATGAATATGATAATCTTTATCAAGTAGAAGATGTGTATATTTAGGTTTGCATAGATTCAAAGTGAGTGTATTTTAGAAAGAGGTGAAATTATGTTTCTAACGAAAGCAAAAGTAGGAGAAACTGTAAATATTATCAAAATTGAAGGTAAGGAAAAAAACAAAAGATTCTTGTTTAGTTTAGGGTGTTCTGAAGGAGAATCGATTACGTTGATTTCTATTTTAGGTGGGAATTATATCATCAATATTAAAGACGGTAGGTATGCCATAGATGAGAGTTTGGCAAAATCTATTATTATAGAACAGTAGTATTCGTATAGTTTATAAGTAGCATTTAAAATCTACTATTTAAAAATATATTTTTTTATCAATTTCATGAGAATGATTATCAGTATCACGGCGGCGGAATGAGTAGTATAAATTTTTAAATTAATCAGGAGGGAAAAATGAAAATCGCATTAGCAGGTAATCCCAATTCGGGAAAAACCACGTTGTACAATGCCTTAACGGGTGAAATGGAGTATGTCGGAAACTGGACTGGGGTTACAGTAGACAAGAAAGAGGCAGATTTAAAATCTAAATATCAAATTAAAGGCAAATCTATAAAAGTAGTGGATCTTCCGGGAGCGTATTCAATTGCACCTTTTACAGGTGAGGAAGCAATCACGAGAGATTTTGTCTTAAGTGCCTCACCAGATGTTATCATCAATATAGTGGATGCGACAAATTTGAGCAGAAGCTTATTTTTTACCACTCAATTGATTGAGATTGGCATACCAGTGGTTATTGCACTCAATAAAATAGACCTAGTCACTAAAAAAGGAGATCATATTGATATTGAAGGACTCCAAAATGCACTTAAGTGCAAGATTGTTGAGACAACAGCCACTTCAGAAAAAGGATTGAAACAATTGATTGAAACAGCAGCTGAAATCAACCTTCAATCTAATTTAAATCATGAGGCTAAAAGTAGAGCAACATTTGGCAGCGATCAAGAGCGCCAAAAATATATCAATAACCTCGTAAAACAATTTATCGTGAAAAAAGTGGCTTCAAGCCGTGTGACTTTTTCTGATAAAGTAGATCGAATTGTGGCACATAAATATTGGGGACTACCAATTTTCTTCTTAGTGATGTGGGCAGTGTATGCTTTCTCAATAGAGGGATTAGGTGGCTATTTATCAGGCTATTTTAACGATGTTCTCTTTGGAGAAACGATACCAACTGCTGTGAATCAGTTCCTTGAAGGTATAGGTGTTCATCCGCTTATGCAAGCACTTATTGTAGATGGAATCATCGGTGGTGTTGGTGCCGTCATTGGTTTCTTGCCACTCATCATGGTGTTGTTCTTTTGTTTATCACTTCTTGAAGATAGTGGCTATATGGCAAGAGTTGCTGTGGTCATGGATCGTTATCTCAAGAAAATCGGTCTTTCAGGTAAATCTATTATTCCTATGATTGTTGGGTCTGGATGTGCAATTCCAGGTGTAATGGCAACAAGAACAATAGAAGATATCAATGAAAAACGTATAACTACTATATTGACGCCTTTTGTACCTTGTGGTGCCAAATTGCCAATTATAGCACTATTTTCAGTCGCATTTTTCCCAGAATCAAGTTGGGTTGGGCCAAGTATGTATATGATTGCAATTGCTATGATTATTATAGGTGGGCTCTTACTTAGAAAGCTATTTGTTTGGGAGAATACCACTCATTTTATACTGGAACTTCCAGAATATAAGGTGCCTAGTATTAAGTATGCTTTTGTTCAAATGTTAGATAAAGCAAAAGCCTTTATCTATAAGGCATCTACTATAATTTTAGTTATGAACACTTTAGTTTGGTTTATGCAGGCTTATGGATGGAATTTACAGGCGGTTGACACTCAAAGTGCTAGTATTTTGGCAGGTGTTGGTTCGGTGATTGCACCTCTTCTCATACCACTTGGATTTGCAGGATGGCAGCTTGCTGCAGCGATTATAACAGGTTTTATCGCTAAAGAAAATGTCGTTGCTACATTCGCAGTTCTTTTTGCAGTAGGAAGCACAGAGGCACTTCAAGTGCCTGGTGGCGTATTGTCTCAATTCTTTACACCTGTTACAGCGTACGCTTTCTTAGCATTTAATCTATTTACTCCACCTTGTTTTGCAGCAATAGGTGCAATGAATTCAGAACTGGGCTCAAAAAAATGGCTTGGCAGAGCAATTGGATTTCAAATTGGTGTGGGATATACCATAGCATTGCTCATTACGCAATTTGGAACATTACTTGTATATGGCGAGTTTGCATCAGGCTTTATGCCAGCAATGATTGTCCTTGCAGCTGTTATAGGGGCCGTTTACTTTGGTATTAAAAGAGCGGATACGAAAAGATTAGAATTGTCGCAATTAAGTGAAGTAAGTCAGGAGGCATAAATAAATGTCAACAATAATAGTAGGTCTTTTAGTTGCAAGTTTGCTTGCATGGTCCATTAAACGTACTCGAAAGGATCTTAAAAATAGCAAATGCGGCGGATGTAGTGGTTGTGGTTTAAAGAATCAATGTAGCTCAATGAAAGAAGCACCTGTTCAATTAAAACTGTGATGATTAGTTCATATTCTCAATTCAACGTGAATATGAACTCCCAATGAACACAGCAAAGTAGACTATATTTATACCATTTAAATATACGTTTAAAATAGTCTCTTATGGGTATTCAAATAAAGGTATTAAAAAATATTTGGAGGTAGTCTATATGAGAGTTATTATGGGTATTCAAGTTGGAGATCGAGAACAAGAAGCAGTAAAAGTACAGGAGCTTTTAACAAAGCATGGTTGTATCATTAAAACTAGATTGGGACTACACGAAGCTTCAGTGGAAGGACAGTGTAGTTCAAACGGGCTTATTATTTTAGAATTTATCAAAAATAAAGAAGATGAAATAAAAGCACTGATAAAAGAACTTGATGCACTTGAGTCTGTAAAAGTAGAACAGATGTTATTTTAGTTTATTGTGGTCATGTATACAGTGAATTTTAGGCAATCATTAACACGTAATGGTGTAGTGATTGCTTTTTTGTACTCTTTACAAAAAGGAGCGAATAGCGTATTCTAAAAGTGGGGTAGTTATTTTGACATCAAAATGAAATTAGGAGAACATCTATGAAAATTATTAAAGAACTTAAAAGTAAACATCATAAACCAAACTTTGGTATTACAGAACTCTTAAAATTTATTGGTCCCGGACTTTTAGTAACAGTAGGCTTTATCGATCCAGGAAACTGGGCTTCTAATATAGCAGCTGGATCACAATATGGTTATAAACTACTTTGGATGGTAACGTTATCCACGTTAATGCTCATTATGTTACAGCACAATGTGGCCCATCTAGGGATCGTAACAGGAGATTGTCTTGCTGAATCTGCAAACAAGCATTTAAAAGGATGGCTTGCAAAACCTATCCTGATTACTGCGATTATTGCGGCTATTTCAACAGCTTTAGCTGAAATATTAGGCGGTGCAATTGCACTTCAGCTCTTATTTAAAGTACCAGTAAAACTAGGATCTGTCATAATTTTAGCACTGATTTTATACATGCTTTTTTCGAATTCATATATGAAGCTGGAAAAGTGGATTATAGGGTTTGTTTCAATTATTGGTTTGTCTTTCTTATATGAGCTTAGTTTGGTTCATGTGAGTTGGGCAGAAGCAGCTTATGGTTGGACTCATGTAAGCATTCCGCAAGGATCAATGCCAATTGTCATGTCGGTTTTAGGGGCTGTTGTTAT
This sequence comes from uncultured Fusibacter sp., assembly GCA_965140735.1. Lineage (GTDB taxonomy): Bacteria > Bacillota > Clostridia > Peptostreptococcales > Acidaminobacteraceae > Fusibacter_A. The sequence goes on from OZ223306.1 coordinate 38,125, forward strand.
GCCACATAATCTGTTTTTACATTCGGAAATTATTCAGAGCAGACAATGGAATTTGGAAAACGATGAAGTGATTAAGAAACAATTGAAATACGAATTTACAGATACCTTTTTTTCGATGCTTATAGGCTGGGCTATCAACAGTGCTATGGTTATTTTAGCTGCAACGACCTTCTTTGCACATCATGTTGAAGTGACTGAACTTGGACAAGCTAAAGAAATGTTGACACCCTTGGTGGGAAATGGTGCTGGATTAGTTTTTGCAATAGCTCTTCTTTTTGCAGGCATAGCATCTACAATAACTGCTGGAATGGCTGGTGGTTCTATTTTCTCAGGTATGTTCAATGAGCCTTATGACATCAAGGATATTCACACAAAGGTTGGTGTAGCAAGCATACTTGGTATATCAACAGTAGCTATCTTCTTGATCTCAGATCCATTCAAAGGTCTGATATACAGTCAAATGCTTTTAAGTATTCAACTCCCGATCACTGTGTTTTTACAAATATATTTGACATCGTCTAAGAAAGTAATGGGCAAATATAAAAATTCCATTTTAGATCAGGTTCTTTTATGGAGCATAGGGATTGTGCTTACGGTATTAAATGTGATGCTTTTTATGAGTTTTTTTAATTAAAGCGTTGTAAGGGTTTTAAAGTGAATCTGGTTAAGTAGAAATAAAAAGGATATAATAATAGTAGGTCATAAATGAAATAGAGAGGACCTCAATTTAATAAGGGAGGCAAAGCTATGAATGGTTTAAGGACTGTCAGTTTCGAAGCTTTAGTGGAATGTGTTGACCTAGCTAGCGGGAATCCAGATACATTTAAAAAACTATTGCTTGCAAGAAATGATGATCTAGATATGATCACAGTTACAGACAAAGGTGAACCGTGCTTTCTCATTCAAATTCAGAAGCCAGTTGAAGGCAATGTACTTCAATGGATTGATGCATATGCTTCTGAACTTGATTTAAGAATGTAATGCCGCAACTCGCTATGATGTTTACATCATAGCTTTTTTTTGAGAAAATGGACATAGAAATGTGAGGGAGGTTGTTGCCATGGTCGCATTTGAAACCATTTATGAACAGAATTATACAAAACTCTACAATTTAGCTTATAGAATGACTGGTAACCTTCACGATGCTGAGGATGTCTTACAGACTGCATTTTTAAATGCTTATAAGAGCTATGATCAATTTAGAGAAGAGAGCAGAGTCGAAACTTGGCTCTACCAAATTGTACTAAATGAAACCAAGCATTATTTCAAAAAAACCAATAAATTGCCAGTGGATCTATACGCTGAAGACAACGATTTAACGATTCATGAAGTATATGGCTATATCAACAGTTTTGGCACTGTGGAAGATGAAATAATGTATAATGCTACTAAAGAAGCCTGTCTACAACTTTTTATGAGCTGTTTATCTTCAAAACTACGTGCAGTATTTACACTGCGTGTGGTACTTGATTTTTCAACTCAAGAAGTTGCAGAAATACTTCAAATTAAGCCTAGTACTGTAAAGGTTTATTTGTATAGAGCGAGAACTTTTATTACAAATAATGTGAAATACAAATGTTCTTTGATTGATCCTGATAACCCGTGTAAGTGTAGTGGTTGGCTTAAATATGCACTTGAAACGGGCTTAAAAATAGAAAATGAAGATATAAAAATCATTCAGAAGAAGGAAGCTCTTATAAAGGCAGAGTTCAAAAATGAACTTTCAGATCTTTATAAAGTGATGCGTCTTTATAATACGGAAGTCGTTCCAAACCCCTATGAATCATTTATAGCGCATGTAAAAGTCTTAATGGATTCTAAAAAATATAAACTTTTAAATTACAATGAAGACTTGAATGTTAAAAGTTGAACAACGATTTACCGGATGAATAATTTATTACAGATATGATGTAACCTTTTTTCAATTAAGAACTCTAAATAAGTGTAAGGCTTATAGAGTAATAATTGAAAAGAGGTTTTTTTATGAGAATAAGTGAAGCAAAGACATGTATAAAAGCGTTGTATTTAAATACAACTAGCGTGGTGGCGTTGATAAGTGAAAGAGGTGTTGGAAAGACTTCTGCTTTTCAGCAAGCGACTGATGAACTTGGAATTGGTTATATTGGGTTATATGCAGCGGCACTTGAGGGCCCTGATTTTATGGGATTACCAGATAAGAATATAGAGCATCAAGTGACGCAGTATCTACCACCACGATTTTTACCGACTGAGCAATCTATATTGGCAGGTCAATGTGCAGAAAAGGGGATTTTAGTTCTGGAAGAAATTAACCGTGTGCCAAGTGATACAATTTCAGTCCTATACCCACTTTTGCTAGAGAAAAAACTTAATGGACATCAGATGGCAAAAGGGTGGTCAATAGGTGTCACGATGAACCCCGATGCGCTCAATTACATGGTAAATGCGCTGGATGACGCCATGCTAGATCGATTTATTGCAATTGAAGTGACACCTAATTTGGAAGATTATATAAATTATTCTAGATTAAATTCGCCAAACGAAGTCGTATTAGAATTCCTAAGTAAAATGCCAGAAATGCTATTAGTTGTTAAAAAAAATGGTGACAGCACCGTTTTTTCTAAATCACCAACGCCGAGGGGGTGGACAGAAGTACAAATGCTCTTAAATCAGTCAGGGTTAGAGACTCATCTGTTAAGGGAGCTTATAGCAGGGATTGTTGGACCTCAGGCCGCTGCTAGTTTTTACAGCTACCAGAACAGCCGCATAACTTCTCTTCCAAGTGCAAAAGAGATTTTTACAGATTATACATCAGTACGCAGTGGTGTCTTGAATATCATTGAAAAAGGGCAAATGGAATGGTTACATCATATCGTTAAGAGTTGTATTCAAAAACTTCAGAGTGAAATTGAAACAATACTGCCTGAGCAACTAAAGTCAATCGCTCTAAATCTAGATGATTTTCTTTTGGATTTGCCAGATGAATACCAGCTCATGTTTTTTAAACAACTTATTCAAACAATGCCACAAAGCTATTCGATGGTGACACAAAATTCTACTGTATTTGATAAAGTGAGTGATCAAATGATGCAATTGGCATTTAAAGGTTAGGGGTGTGAATGATGCTTGTAAATGAATCCACGTATGAAAAAGTTCAGAAAGATCAAATGATTTTGATTTTACGTTATCCATTTTACGGTCTATTATTGATGAAACTTGAAATCAAAATAGGTGAGCAAATCGCATCTATGATAATTCAATATAATCAACGTTTGATCGTCATGATCAATCCAGACTGGTATGAATCACAGTGTGTTGAAATCAGACTTAAAAATTGGATACATCTATTGGGACATCTCATTTTTTTACATCACTTTCGATGTGGTAATAGAGAAGAAGCCCTGTGGTCAGTCAGCTCTGATTTGGCTGTGAATGAATTGATTGATTCAGAAATGCATCTCGAAAACAGTGTAACGGTTATGCTTTTAAATACAAGTTTTAAGTTAAATTTGCAAAGAAATAAGTCCGCTGAATACTACTATGATGAATTATCTAAATTGGAAGAACCTCTTTTATTTGAAGATTCAGATCAAGATTTTATTTTGAAATTACCTACGAAGCAAAAATTGGTTGTCCATAAAGTGAATACTGTGGCATTATCAACATCAGAGCAGAGTGCTATTGAATCAGAACTCTCTGAATTTCTTGACCTTCAAAAGAGCCAAGATGAAGCACCCGAGTCTTTAGGTCTGCTGCAAGCTGATATTTACGATGCATATCATGTTCATTGGCGCATTTTGTTAAAAAAATTTATTACAGGTAGAGGTCGAGTTTTGAAAAGGGCGACTTATAAGAAGCTGTCAAAACGCTTTGAAAAGATGCCTGGAAAGCGGAGACAACTTGGTGTTGAAGCTTTTGTTGCCATAGATGAAAGCGGTTCTATTCAGATGGAGACTTGGTCTTTGTTTTTAAATGAACTGAAACTCCTTAAAAATATCACTCATACAAAGTTTTGGACTAGTCGGTTTGATCAGACGTGTTCAGACCCCATGCCACTAGAGCAGTTTATTCAAAAATCCGAAAGGCAAAAACAGGGTAGCACAGATTATAGACCTATCTTTGAAATGGCAAGTAAACACCACTATAAATTGATTATTATTTTCACAGATGGTGAAGGTATATTCCCAGAAACGATAGAGGGACATGTCCTATGGCTACTTACAAAACGCGCTGAAATACCGCCTAATTTGGGTTATGTTATCCAAATGGAATAGAAATCAATACACTAAAATCATGTGGTCATACTCTAATTTATGAATAGGAGCGTACAAATGAATTATAAAATAACAGGGGGACAATTGGTCATAAAAAAGAGACTTTTTAGTGAAATGCTTTTAACACCAAATCATCCTCTCATAGTGATCATGAGACATATGGCGGTTATTCCAGATCAAGTTTCAACAGATACAGTAAAGCTTGATTTTAATTTTAAAAAAGCATATGAATTTAATGAGACCCTCTATGAGAGGCTCAAGTCACTTTTAAATAAAGATAGTCATGAGGTAAAAGGCAATATGGTCATTACTTGTTTGACAACACATGCAAGTCTTTATACGACTATTGAATTTTGATAATTTTAATTTTTATTTGAAATTGGACTTTACTAATATTAAAAACGGTGTTACTATATGAGTATATTCGAATATACTCATATAGTAACACCGTTTTTAAGTGCTCAATTATGAAAAAGAGGAAGGTGAGCAATATTGACAATTGATGTTTTAAAAGCACTCAGTGATGAAAATAGGCTGAGAATTATAAATTTGTTGGTAAATCAAACGCTTTGTGTTTGTGAACTTGAAGTGCTGCTGGATATGAATCAATCCAATGTATCTAGACATTTAGGCAAGTTAAAGGCAGCTGGGATTATCATTTCAACAAAAGAAGCACAATGGGTGAGATATGTGATTAGTGAAACCTTCAAACTATCACATGAGTTACTTTATAACTACCTAAAATTACAATTTAAGGATGAGGCTATTTACCAGGCTGATTTGGAAAAGCTATCGACTTATAAAATGAGTGATCTTACTTGTCAGATGATCACTGAAGATAAATTAAGTGTCATTAAAGTGCTAAACACAACTCAGTTAAAGTGAGGGCATGCAAATGAAAGCTGAAAAAGCATCGCAAGAACTGGATCTCTTTGAAAGATATCTTTGGAATCGCATATTTCTGGGCGAAAGCATGGCAGCTTAAGCATTCAATCCCAGCACCCGCAGCAATGATTGGTGCCAGCAACTTCTTTGAACTTGCAGTTGCGATGAAACAAAACAGAGTGTTAATCCCCTAATAAATATCAGTATAGAGAGGTAATTTAAATGAAAAAGTATAAAGTCGCATTTGTATGTGTCCATAATTCTTGCAGGAGTCAAATGGCTGAAGGCTGGGCAAAGCAATTGGGAAGTGATTTGCTTGAGGTGTACTCTGCTGGAACAGAAACATATCCAGAAGTAAAACCACTTGCTGTGGCAGTTATGGAAGAAGCAGGCGTTGACATGAGTGCTCATCATCCAAAGCTGTTAAGTGATATTCCAGAAGAACTAGATCTTTTAATCACCATGGGGTGTAACGTGGTCTGCCCTTTTGTGCCAAATCAGCACACAGAAGATTGGGGGCTTGATGATCCTTCTGGTGGCCCTATTGAAGATTATCGTATGACACGGGAACTTGTGAAGGCAAAAGTACTCAATCTTATGGATAGAATTAAATCGGGAGCACTCCCATTGAAGTAAGGAGATCATTATGTTTGATTGGTTAGATCAATTGGTAACCCTCTTAGTTGAAAATGTTTTTAAAGTGCCAGTAGCAACACAACTGGGAGGCAGCATTCATTTTTTTATTTACGACAGTATTAAAATTGTCATTCTATTAGGTCTTATGATCTTTGCGATTTCATATGTGAGAAGTTTTTTTCCACCAGAGCGTACAAAGAAAATTCTAGAAAGATTTGGCGGTATCACAGGCAATATCATGGCGTCTCTTTTAGGGATTGTAACGCCATTTTGTTCTTGTTCATCAGTGCCAATTTTTATTGGATTTGTTGAAGCAGGCATTCCCTTAGGGGTCACATTCTCTTTTCTCATCACATCTCCAATTGTCAATGAAGCAGCATTTGCGATTCTATTGGCGTCATTTGGATGGAAAATTGCCCTCGTATATGTGGTGACAGGCGTTGTCGTAGGCGTCTTAGGCGGGATATTCATCGGTAGCTTGAAGATGGAAGACCAAGTGGAGAGCTACGTCTATGAAATAAGTTCACGAGAAGTAGAACTTGAAAAGCTCACTGTCCGAGATCGTATTGATTTTTCAATACAAAATGTAAAAGATATCGTAGGCCGTGTTTGGATTTTTTTATTAATTGGTATTGGTATTGGAGCACTTATCCACGGATGGGCACCAGAAGCGCTTTTAGCGCAGTATGCTGGACCTGAAAATCCACTTGCTGTAATTGTGGCTGTTATATTTGGAATTCCACTTTACTCCAATGCACTGGGTACAATTCCAATTGCTGAAGCCCTTATTATGAAAGGTGTTGGTATTGGTACTGCAATGGCATTTATGATGGCAACCACAGCACTATCTCTACCTGAGATGATCTTGCTTAAAAAGGTCATTAAGAAAAAGCTAATTATAACATTTGTGAGTATAACCGGGGTGGCTATTATTTTAGTAGGATATTTATTCAACGGATTGGCACATTGGTTAATTTAATTAAAAAGGGAGGATTTAAAGATGAATATTAAAGTTTTAGGTTCAGGATGTAAAAATTGTAAGAAACTCGAAGAAAATACGAAAGCAGCTCTTGCTGAAACGGGTATCGAGGCAACTGTAGAAAAAGTCGAGGATTTTAAAGAGATTATGGCTTATGGTGTAATGAAAACCCCAGCACTTGTTATAGACGAAGAAGTTAAGCTTATGGGAAGAGTGGCGACGGTTAAAGATATCGTCAAGATATTGAAGTGAACCCATAGATAAATTAAAAGTTTTGAATAAAACTGAATATGAATTAGTGCATACGAGATTAGTGTAAAATATACAAAGGAAAGCCCAAATTTAAGACGTTTTAGAGTCTGAAATTGGGCTTTTTACATGTCGTTATTTAAGTGTTGAAAAAAAAATTGAATATAATATGAATGAAATGTAAACAAACGCTTGACGATTGAAAATCGGAATTGTATAATAAAAAAAACGAAAGCGGTTTCGAAAAATACACAATTGAATGATAGATGGAAGATTAGTAGAGCATAAATTTTTTTTAGCATCATCGAAAGCGGTTTCGAAACGTTTCGAGTCTTGTATCTTTTTCTTTGTAATTATGGTAGAATTCAAAAAAACAATTAGGAGAATTAACTATGGTTACTATTTATGATATTGCAAAAGCATGTGGTTGTTCAAGTGCTACTGTTTCAAAAGCCCTTAATGACTATGCTGATATAAATGTCAAGACTAAAGCACGCATCTTAAAGACAGCAAATGAAATGGGGTTTATCCCCAATACTCAAGCACGTGCGCTTAGCACAAAAAAGACATGGACGCTAGGGGTTTTGTTCCAAGATGAGAGCCAAGGTGGATTAACGCATTATTTCTTTGCACAAATCTTGGAAGCTGTTAAAGAACAAGCTGAGAAACGTGGTTATGATTTGACTTTTATCTCCCAAACGTGGGGTGATAAAAAAAGAACTTATTTAGAACATTGCCGCATGAAAAAAACAGATGGTGTGATTATAGCTTGTATAAATTTTGAATCAGAAGAAGTTCAAGAACTTATGAAAAGTGAAATCCCAATGGTTACAATAGATTATTCCTCGCCAGATGTAAGTAGTATTGTCTCTGAGAACTATAAAGGTTTGAATGTATTAACCAATTTTTTAATAGAACTTGGCCATAAGGATATTGTTTATATGAATGGTCATCTTACGGCTGTAACCTCTGAACGTATTAATGGCTATAAAGATGCTATTCAAAAGGCAAATTTACGTGAACGTATTATTAATTCTAAATATTATGACCGCAAAACGACTATTGATGTTACCAAAGCACTTATTGAATCAGGCGATTTACCAACTGCAATTATATATCCAGACGATTATGGTGCACTATGGGGTATTAAAACATTGAGAGAAGCGAATATAAGAGTTCCAGAAGATATTTCTGTGGCTGGATTTGATGGCATTGAACTTGGAGAAATGACACATCCAAGGCTGACCACAGTCAAACAAGATATGGATGGTCTTGGAAGAAGTGCAGCACTGAAATGTATTGAAATGATTGAGTCAAAAATAAAAACGAGGACAGAAACGACTGTAGGCGTTGAACTTATTGTTGGTGGCACTTGCCAAAAGCCAAGCGTTTTGTAATCGTAAAGGAGAACAAACAAAGATGGAAAAGTATCAAAATACAGAGCTGACAACACAAGAGCGTGCAGAAGATATTGTCTCTAAAATGACACTTGAAGAGAAGGTAAGTCAACTTAGATATGATGCTTTTGAGATAGAGCGACTAGGATTACCAGCATATAATTGGTGGAACGAATCGCTTCACGGTGTAGCGCGTGCTGGAACAGCAACCATGTTTCCACAAGCTATTGGACTTGCTGCAATCTTCGATGAAAATATCATTGGCAATGTGGGTGATATTTGTGCGACAGAAGCACGTGCTAAGTATAATGCGAGTAAAAAACAAGGCGACCATGGTATTTATAAAGGTTTAACCATGTGGTCTCCTAACATCAATATATTTAGAGATCCACGTTGGGGTAGAGGTCAGGAAACTTATGGAGAATGTCCTTATTTAACCTCAAAATTAGGTGTTAGTTTTGCGAAAGTATTACAGGGCGATCAATCCGTTCTTAAAGTGGCAGCCTGTGCCAAACATTACGCAGGACACAGTGGTCCAGAAGGTATTCGGCATGAGTTTGATGCACAGATTAATGATAAAGATTTAAACGAGACTTACTTACCCGCATTTGAAGCACTTGTAAAGGATGCTAATGTTGAAAGTGTAATGGGTGCTTATAATCGATTAAATCATGAACCCGCATGTGCAAGTGACTACTTAATGGGAAGGCTTAAAGAATGGGGCTTCGAAGGTCATTTTATTTCAGATTGTTGGGCAATACGAGATTTCCACACACATCATGAAATTACAAAGACACCAGCAGAGTCAGCAGCATTAGCCTTAAATAAAGGCTGTGACTTAAATTGTGGCAATACGTACCAACATCTTCTCGAGGCGCTTAAAGAAGGTCTTGTTTCTGAAGAAGTGGTTACTCAGTCTGCGATTCGATTAATGAAGACACGCATTAAATTGGGGATGCTAGATGAAAGTTGTGAATATGACACAATTGATTATGATCAAGTGAGTTGTGATGCACATAAAGAGTATTCATTGAAATGTGCTCAGAAATCTATGGTTCTACTCAAGAATAATGGCATATTACCACTGGATCAAACGAAGCTGGATAAAATTGCTGTTATTGGACCAAATGCCGCAAGTATTGAAGCACTTAGAGGTAATTATTATGGTACTGGAGACGAATACTGGACTTTCTTGGATGGTATCAGAGATGCTTTTAAGGGTAGAACTTATTATTCCGAAGGCAGTCATCTTTTTAGTTTGGTTTTGCAAGCACTAGGGCAGCCTGGTGATGGCTACTCAGAAGCTGTTACAGTAGCTTCACAGGCGGATGTGGTAATTCTGTGTGTGGGACTTGATGCCACAATTGAAGGTGAAGAAGGCGATACAGGAAATGCCTTTGCTGCAGGCGATAAAGAAAATTTATATTTACCGAAAAGTCAGAGAAAACTTGTGGAGCAGATTTTAGCTTTAAATAAACCGACAGTCATTGTAAATGCCACTGGCAGTTCAGTCAATGTTTTAGGAGATCAAGCGGATGCTATTATCCAGACTTGGTATCCAGGACAAATGGGTGGCAAAGCGTTAGCCGACATTTTATTTGGAAAAATTTCACCATCTGGCAAATTACCTGTTACTTTTTATGAGACGGCAGATCTCTTACCGGATTTTGAAGATTATAGCATGAAAAATAGAACCTATAGATATGCAGAGAATAATGTGCTCTATCCTTTTGGATATGGATTGACTTATTCAGATATAGTTTGTAGTGATTTGAAATTTGATCAAGAGACTAAAACAGCTTCATTGAATGTTGTAAATCAAGGCAGTTACGATACAGATGAAGTGGTTCAGCTCTATATCAGATGTGAAGATTCCAAATATGAAGTGAGAAATCATAAATTATGTGGTTTCAAACGCATTCACCTTAAAAGAAATGAAAGTATGAAAGTTGAAATCAAAATTGACGCCAAGGCCTTCGAAGTTGTCAACGATGAAGGTATGAGTTTTGTAGATGGTAATCAATTTACGTTATATGCAGGTGTCAATCAACCAGATCAAGAGAGTGAAAAATTAACGGGTAAAACGTGTTTATTTTGCAAAATTATGGATAGTAAATAAACGAGGTCATAAAAGGTGTTAGTATAGTCAAGTCTTGTTACAAGCATTCAAGGTGTATGGATTTTTGTGTTTTAAGAGCATGAGACAGATGGATTTGATTTAATTCTTTCTAAGTTTTTAAGGGAAAAGATTAAATTCAGAGATATTTGCCGATTTCTTTGAAGAACACAAATTTACATAAATAAAATTATCTCAAATGACAAGGGGGACCTTATGAAAAGAGTATTGAGTTTATTGTTGGTTATTATGATGATGTTCAGTTTAGTAGCCTGTGGCTCTAACAGTCAACCAACTAGTAATGAAAATGAAGCTGAAACAAGTACACCAGCAGCAGAACCTGCTTCAACAGAACCAGCTTCAACAGAAAAGGTAACATTAAATGTATGGTCGTTTACAGATGAAGTACCAAAAATGATTGATAAGTTCTTGGAAATGCATCCTGATTTTGCTGCAAAATATGATATTAACACGACTATCATAGCAACAACTGAAGGCGCTTACCAACCAGCTCTTGACCAAGCACTAGCAGGTGGCGGTAAAGATGCTCCAGATCTTTACACTGCTGAAGCTGCATTCGTACTCAAGTATGCTCAAGGCGCTGCTTCTCAGTATGCAGCACCTTACAAAGAATTAGGTATTGATGTTGACAAAGAAGTTAAAGATGCTGATATCGCACAATATACTGTAGATATTGGTACAAACCCTAATGGCGATTTAGTTGGTTTAGGGTATCAAGCAACAGGTGGTGCTTATATCTATCGTCGATCAATCGCAAAAGATGTTTGGGGCACAGATGATCCAGACGAAATTGCAAAAATCATCGGACCGGGCTGGGATAAATTCTATGCTGCAGCAGCTGATTTAAAAGCAAAAGGCTATGGTATCGTTTCTGGTGATGGCGATATATGGCATGCAATTGAGAACAGTTCAGAAAAGGGCTGGGTCGTTGATGGTAAATTTTATATGGATCCTAAACGTGAAGCATTTTTAGATTTCTCTAAGGAACTTAAAGATAAAGGTTATCATAACGATACTCAAGACTGGCAAGATGCTTGGTATGCAGATATGAAAGATGCAGGCGAAAAGAAAATTTTTGGTTTCTTTGGTCCAGCATGGTTGATCAACTATGTTATGGCAGGTAATAGTGGTGATACTTATGGTGATTGGGCAGTATGTGAGCCACCAGTAGGTTTCTTCTGGGGTGGTACTTGGGTATTTGCTTCTGAATCTTCAGAGAAAAAAGAAGCTGTTGGCCAAATTATCGATTGGATTACTTTAGATACAACTGAGCAAGGTCTTCAATACATGTGGGCAAACGGCACACTTAATGGTGAAGGTGGTACAAAAGATACAGTTGCTTCTGGTACGGTAATGGCAAAATCAGATGGTACACTTGAATTCTTAGGTGGTCAAGATATGTTCAAAATCTTTATCCCTGCAAATCAATTTGCAAATGGTAAAAACTTGACTCAATATGATGAAAACATCAATCTGTACTGGAGAGATCAAGTTAGAGCGTATACTGCTGGAGAGAAATCAAGAGAAGATGCGATTAAAGGTTTAAAACAAATGGTTAGAGATAATCTTGATATCATTGTAGAAGATTAAGAAAATAAAAAATTGGGATAGGAAATCCAACATAAGTGATATTCCTATCCCAATTATATTCAGGAGGTGACATGTCATTGAAACGCAAAAAAGGCGTTAGTTATGCAAAATACGGATACATCTTTAGTATTCCTTTTGCTTTAGTATTTCTCATTTTTGCTCTGTATCCGATTATTTACACTGCGATACTGGGATTTACAGATTTTAAGGGACTTGGTACTAAGTCGTGGCATTTTCTTGACAATCCATTTCACAATTTTATAATCATTTTGAATAATGAGTCGTTTAGACAATCTCTTTACAACACATTTGTCATTTGGACTGCAAACTTTATTCCTCAGATATTACTCGCATTGATTTTAACGGCATGGTTTACGTCAAGACGCAATAAGTTAAGAGGAAAAGGGCTATTTAAAATTATTTTTTATTTACCGAATATAATCACTGCAGCAAGTATTGCGATTTTATTTTACTCATTATTTGGTTATCCAGTTGGCCCTGTAAACAGTCTATTACTGAAATTGGGTTTAATTGATAAGCCTGAATTCTTCTTAGTAAGTAAAACAATGTCTAGAGGCGTTGTCGCATTTATTCAATTTTGGATGTGGTATGGCTATACAATGATTATCCTTGTTTCAGGTGTTTTGGGGATTAGTCCAGATATCTATGAAGCAGCAGAAATTGATGGTACCACAGGATTTCAAGCTTTTCTATATATTACACTGCCAAACTTAAAAACCATTTTACTCTATGTATTGGTTACAAGTATGATTGGTGGATTGAATATGTACGATATTCCTAAGATGTTTATGCAAGGTGGACCAGATAACGCTACCTTAACAACAAGTGTGTTTATTTACAATCAAGCATTTAGTGGAAGCTATCTCTTTAATCGAGCTGCTGCCGCAAGTATGATTATGTTTTTAATCATAGCCTTTTTCTCAGGCATTTTATTCTACTTGCTTAGAGATAAGGATGAAATAGAAAGACGTAAAGAGTATAAAAAAATGCGAAAGGAATACAAGCAAAGACAGGAGGCTGAGGGATTATGAAAAAGACAAAAAGGAGTGAATCAGTTCTTTTTAAAGTGATCGCCTATTCTGTATGTATTTTATTAGCGATTGTAAGTATATTGCCCTTCTGGATTATGTTTGTGAATGCAACGAGGAGTACTTACCAAATTCAGCAAGATGCACTTTCTTTTTTACCATCTAAATATTTATTTGATAATATTCAGATTTTACTTGGAAAAACATTTGACCCCCTTAGAGGTCTTATAAATTCGACTATTATCTCCACGTCATCTACTTTGTGTACAATTTATTTTTCGGCTTTAACAGCGTATGCATTAGTCGCTTATAATTGGAAATTAAGAGGTCCTTTCTTTACTTTTATCATGGCTGTAATGATGATTCCAGCACAGGTTTCAAGTATTGGATTTTATCAGTTTATGTATAAAATAGGGATGACTAATAATTTCTTAGCACTTATATTACCAACAATAGCGACACCAGCTGCGGTTTTCTTTATGAGGCAGTTCATGCTGGCATCACTTCCACTTGAACTTGTGGAAGCTGCACGAATTGATGGCGCGGGTGAATTTTATACTTTTAATAAAATTGTGTTACCAATCATGAAACCCGCAATGGCAACACAAGCTATTTTCACATTTGTTTCAAGTTGGAATAATCTATTCTTACCATTGATTCTACTTACTAAGAGTGAAAAATATACGATGCCTATTATGGTAAGTCTATTAAGAGGCGATATTTATAAGACAGAATATGGTGCTGTCTATCTTGGACTGGCATTGACCGTCTTACCAATATTCATCGTATACTTCTTATTATCTAAGTACATCGTAGAAGGTGTTGCACTTGGCGGTGTGAAAGGTTAACTTTTAAATTTAAAAATGACTATGTAAAAAACGAAAGCATCACTAACGCATTATGGTTAGTGATGCTTTTTTATATAACTAAAATGCACTTAACTTGGAGTAGAAATAGTGTTAACGGTATATCTTTCTTCAATAATATAGGTTTGCTCAGAAACTAATTTAACTGTAAGTTAAATTGATATTGACAACGGGAGTCTCGTAGTATATTATAAGTATAATTTAACTCACAGTTAAAAAATCCTTTGGGGGGAGAAGTAAAACATATGAAAATAGTAAATGTGACATTTGAGAAGTTACGACTTAAATTACTGGATTCTTTTAAAATTGCCTTTACCTCGTTCGATTATGTGGACAATATTATTCTTAAGATAACCACAGATGAAGGCATTGTTGGCTATGGCGAAGCAGCACCTTTTTTACCGGTAACTGGTGAAACAGCAGACGGTGTTTTAGCAGTCCTTGAATTGCTCAAGGCAGGTCTAATAGGACGAGATCCATTTGATATCGAATCTATTCACAGTTATATGGATAAGGTAGTCTATGGCAATGGTTCAGCAAAATGTGCAATAGACATTGCAATTTATGATATTATGGGCAAAGCCGTTGGCTTACCGGTATATAAGCTTCTAGGGGGCCAACGACAAGAAATACAGAATGATATTACCATTGGGATCAGTACACCTGAGGAAATGAGTGCAATGGCTGAACGATATGTCAAAGAAGAGGGCTTCAATATACTTAAGATCAAGGCTGGCATTAATGCAGATGAGGATATTCGCACAATGGCACTGATTCGAAAAAAAGTGGGTGGAGATATTCGACTCAGAGTCGATGCGAATCAAGGTTATGATGTTGCGCAGGCGTTATATGCCATAGATGGCTTTAAAAAATATGGTGTTGAGGCAGTGGAACAGTGTTTGCCTTATTGGGATTGTGAGGGCGCTGCGTTTCTCAGATCCAATGTATCTGGTATAAAATTGATGATAGATGAGTCTATTCACAATACTAAGGATGCCCAAAGATTTGTAAGTGCAGGGAGTGCTGATATCCTCAATATCAAATTGATGAAATGTGGTGGCCTTCTACAAGGGCTTAAAATAAATAATATAGCTGAGGCCAGTGGTGTAACATGCATGGTTGGCTGTATGATCGAGACCAAGATTGCACTCACAGCTGGTATAAGCTTGGTTGCTGCGCGTAAGAATATTACTGAAGCGGACTGCGACAGTTTTATGTTTTATGACAATTCAAAGTTGGGGATTACTGGCGGGTTTGAGCGAAATCAAGATAAATTTTCATTGTTAGACAAGCCAGGGTTAGGCATTGAATTGTCTTTCTAAATGTGAAAGGGGTTGAAATAACAGTGCTAAAATATGTTTTTAAGCGATTGCTTTTTATTGTGCCTACTTTGTTAGGCGGTATTCTAATTGTGTTTAGTATTATGAATCTGACACCTGGAGATCCAGGCAGACAGATACTGGGCATGAATGCAAAACAGGAACAAGTAGACCAATTAAACCATGAACTGGGCTATGACAAACCATTTTTAACGCGTTTTGGGGAATATTGTATGGATTTATGCCATGGAGATTTGGGGACTTCATATCGAACGAGAAGGCCATTTACAGAGGAACTTATCAGCAGAATCCCGAATACTTTGAAAATTGGTCTATCTGCTTTTGTACTGTCGTCTATTATAGGAATTTCACTGGGGATCTTAGCTGCTGTTAGGCAGTACTCTCTGGTGGATACTTTCAGTTCGGTGACAGCGATTCTCTTTGCTTCCATACCGGGATTTTTCCTTGGGATGATATTAATCTATATATTCGGGCTAAAACTCGGTTGGCTCCCAACTTTCGGTGCATCTTCCTTCAAACATTTTATAATGCCGGTGGCAACTTTAACCGTTGCGACAAGTGTTTCCTTATTAAGGTTGACACGGAGTACAATGCTCGATGCAATCAAGCAAGATTATATTCGAACAGCCACTGCTAAAGGGTGTTCTAAAAATCGCATTTACTGGAAACATGCACTGAAAAATGCTATTTTACCTGTGATTACGGTTATGGGAATGAGTGCTGGAACTGTTATGGGGGGCACTGTTATCATAGAAAGTGTCTTTGCAATACCGGGTATGGGCAGCTATATGCTCACTGCAATTAGGGCTAAAGATATACCTGTTGTCATGTCGTCTACGGTACTGCTCTCTTTGGTTTTCTGCCTGATTATGATTCTTGTGGATATTCTATGTGCGGTTATTGATCCTCGAATACGTGAGAGATCAATAGGATAAGAGGTGAGGGATATGAAAGAAATTGAAAAGACACGTTACATTAAAAGCAAGAGCAAAGGAGAGCGATTATTTGAGAATTGGTCTCTCTATAAGAAAAATAAGGCTGCAGTTATTGGCCTAATCATATTAGTCGTTTTTGTCTTAGTGGCTGTTTTCGCAGATTTGATTGTGCCATATGAAGTTGCGATTAATCAAAGTAGTGCTCAACGTCTTCAAAATCCAAGCAGTCAACATTTTTTTGGTACAGACAGGTTAGGGCGAGATGTCTTTGCGAGAATTGTACACGGCAGTAGACGTTCGTTATCTCTAGGTGTATTGACAACGCTTTTTTCGGTTGTAATTGGTGGCTTTATAGGTATATGTTGTGGCTATTTTGGTGGGAAATTTGACACAATTGTGATGCGTTTATGTGATGTTGCAGTGAGTATACCACCATTGCTCTTTGCTTTGGCAGTGGTAGCTGCACTTGGTGCTAATATGACAAATCTTATTATAGCCATTACAGCGATTAGTGTCCCAAGTTATATTCGTGTGGTGCGATCTGTAATTCTATCCATCGTCGAGCAAGAATATATATATGCGGCTCATATGTGCGGCAGCAAAAGTGGTGTGATTATGTTTCGACATATTTTACCGAATGCCATGGGGCCGATATTGGTTCAAGCGAGTATGAATGTTGCGAGTATGATGCTTGCAGCAGCTGGCCTTTCGTTTATTGGTATGGGTGTGCAGGCGCCAACACCAGAATGGGGCGCAATGCTCAATGATGCAAAAGATTATATGTTCAATCAACCTTATCTCTTGGCATTTCCTGGTTCAGCTATTGCCCTTAGTGCTCTATCCCTGAATCTAGTTGGCGATGGTCTTCGTGATGCTTTAGATCCTAGATTAAGAACTTGAGGTGTACTATGAATACAATGAGAAAAGAAAATGACAATTCAAATGAAGTGCTCCTTAGAGTTGAGAATCTAAGGGTTAGTTTTAAGACTGAAAAGGCCGTTTTAAAAGCGGTTGAAGATGTCTCTTTTAAAGTTTATCGTGGTGAGACTTTGGGTATTGTTGGAGAATCTGGATGTGGGAAGAGTATTACTTGCATGTCCATTATGAAATTAATTCAGGGCAACAATGTGATTTATGAAGATGGTAAAATTTGTTTTGAAGATATCAACACCTTGTCACTGTCTGATAAAGCACTTCAAGAAATTAGAGGCAAAGAAATCGCCTATATATTTCAAGAACCCATGACAGCACTAAATCCGCTGTATACCATTGGAAATCAAATGAGCGAAGCGTTGAGACTTCATGTGAAAGTCGGTAAAAAGGAAGCTCTTAAACAATGTGCTCATTATCTGGAGAAGGTTAAAATTCCAAATCCAAACGAAGTCTTAATGCGTTATCCTTTTAGCCTTTCAGGTGGGATGCGTCAACGTGTGATGATCGCCATGGCTTTGATCACCAATTCTAAATTGATCATAGCAGATGAACCGACTACGGCATTAGATGTGACTATTCAGGCACAAATTATCGATCTTATGAAGGATCTCCAAAGCGAGTTTGGATGTTCCTACATTTTTATAACCCATGATTTAGGGGTTATCAGTGAAGTAAGCGATCGTGTTGCTGTTATGTATGGTGGGCGGATTGTGGAGTCATCAGATACAGATACGATTTTTGAAAGTGCAAGACATCCTTATACAATAGGTTTGATTGCATCTCGACCTCACGGTGAAATGGTTGAAGATAGGCTCCCTGTAATTCCTGGAAATGTGCCGTCATTAAATAATAAACCAATGGGATGTCCTTTTCATCCTCGATGTGAGGCTGTAATGGATAAGTGTCGTAAAAGTTTCCCTGAGACGATAGAGATTGCTCCGGGACATACAGTAGCTTGTTGGAAATATATATAGAAATGAGACGTGAACTATGAGCGAACTTATAGAAGTAAAGAATTTAAAAAAATATTATCCAATTAAATCTGGATTTTTAAACCGTAACCTGGGCAATGTTAAAGCTGTAGATGGTGTAAACTTTTCTATAAAAAGAGGTAAAACACTTGGTCTTGTTGGAGAATCTGGCTGTGGTAAATCAACTGTAGGCAGAGTAATGGTTGGACTAAATCCATCAACAGAAGGAGACGTTATTTTTGATGGCGAAAGCATGATCACAGCATCCCCTGATAGAAAAAGAGAAATGCGGAAAAGGATGCAGATGGTTTTTCAAGATCCGTTTTCATCTCTTGACCCAAGGATGAATGTTTATGATTTAATTTCAGAAGGTATGGTTGCTTATAACATGGTAAAAAGTCGTGACGAACTCGAGGAAAAGGTAAACGATCTTATGTCACTTTGCGGCCTTTTTCCCGATCAAGCCTACCGCTATGCACACCAGTTTTCAGGTGGACAAAGACAGCGCATTTGTATTGCCCGTGCGCTTGCTACTCATCCTGATTTTATCGTTCTTGATGAGGCGGTCTCTGCTTTGGATGTGTCCATACAGGCACAAATTATAAATTTACTTAAAGATTTACAGGATGAAATGAAACTGACTTATCTATTTGTTTCACATGACTTGAATATTGTGAGATTTATCAGTGATGAAGTAGCTGTTATGTATTTAGGAGAAATTGTTGAATATGGGACGAGACAGCAGATTTTTGATAATCCATTGCATCCGTATACAGTGGCGCTTTTATCAGCATCGCCTGCTTTTACGAGAGCAGAAAAAGCAAATAAAAAGCGTATTATCCTTGAAGGCGATTTACCATCTCCATATGATATGCCACAGGGGTGTCGATTTGCCACGAGATGTCCATATTGTGTCGATAAGTGTATTCAAATAAAGCCTGATTTTTTGGATAGAGGAGATGGTCACTTTTGTATGTGTCACAGAGCAGATTTATTTAAATAGAGAAAAGACAGGAGGGGAAAAATGATTATTAGTGCTGATCGTGTCATTATAGGCGATCGAAAAACAGTTATTGAGGATGGTGCTTTGTGCATGATCGATGGTGTCATTAAAATGGTGGGGCATCGATGTGATGTGGTAAAAAAATATCCTGATGAACCCACTGAATCCTATCCGGGATCAACAATTATGCCTGGCATGATTGACCTTCACGTACATCTAGGATGGCCACAAGATCCTACTTATAAAGGACGATACAATAGTCCTTCACTGCGTGCGTTATACGCTGCTGGTAAAATGTCAGAAACACTCAAGGCAGGTGTTACAACCATTAGAGATGTGGCCTCTTCAAGTGGTATCGGAACGGCACTAAAAAAAGCATCGACAGATGGTCATATTGAAGCTCCACGGATTTTTACAAGTCTTCAAGGGCTCTGTATGACTGGTGGACACGGTGCGGACCCAGAAGATGAAAGTGTGCTTGAAGTAGATGGTGTAGAGGCTATAAGAAAAGCAGTTAGAGTTAATTTAAAAAATGGTGCAGATTGCATAAAAGTATTGACCAGCGAAGGTTACAGAGGGCAGGAACTCAATCAAGAGGAGTTAAATGCTGCTGCAGAGGAGGCACATCGTTTCGGTGTAAAAATTGCAGCTCATGCTGGATATGGTGAGTCAATTCAGATGTGTATTGATGCAGGTTTTGACTCTATTGAGCATGGGACGCATCTTACTAAAGAACAGGCCGTCCACATGAAAGAACATAACATCACTTGGGTGCCAACTGTACTGGTATTTAACCATGTACATGATCATTTGATGAATGGAACAGGTGCCATCACAGATGAGATGCTAAAAGGACAGCTGAAGTATATGAAGGAAAGTGTTCAGGCTTATCAGAATAATCTTAGAGAGCTTTATGATACAGGTTTGAGAGTTGCAACTGGAACAGATGTGGATGGCGTCAACTTCGATGGGGCTTCACCCGTTTCGCTTGAATGTGTTTATCTGGTTAAATGTGGCCTTAAACCGTTAGAAGCGATTGAATGTGCAACCAAAAATGGTGCGGATCATTTAGGTCTTAAAAACCTTGGGCAACTAAAAGAATCGTATATTGCAGATGTTATTGTTGTCAAGGGAAATCCTCTAGAGCATATTGAGGCATTAACATGTGTATCTGCCGTCTATCAAGAGGGCAGACGCGTCAACGGATGCGGATAAGTAAATGGATTAGGTAAGGATTTAATATGATTTGACTAATTTTTAGATTGAAATGCAAGGAAGACTAGATCTTCATCACCTATGTTTAAGTAATTATGAGGTATAAAACCTTTAATATAGCAACTGTCTCCAGCTGAAAGTTCATAGTTTTCATTTCCTATATAGGCTTTCATCTTACCACTGAGAACGTAGCAACATTCCTCAAAAGCATGGGAAATAAGCTGTTTATTAGACCATTCATTTGGCTTTAAGGTGCTAATTAAACCATACATGGCGTATTTCTGACTGCTATCAGCCGTTTGAGGTGTAACAAGCTCATATCTAGGGATATCGTCAATGGTAAATTTACGACGGCTATTGCTACGAATAACAGCATAAGCATCATTTTCATTGGATCTGTCTTCTGTGGAGGTGTTATCATCTTCAAGAAGGGCAATGATAGTTGTATCAAGAGCATTGGCGATTTTACGCATGGCTTCAAGAGAAGGCTCTTTTAAACCTCTTTCAATCTGCGAAAGAAAACTTGGCGTATAGCCTGTCTTTTCACCTAGTTCAACTAGGGTAAGGTTATTTGCTTTTCTAAGCACTCTAATTAAGTCATATTTCATATAGATTCCGCCTTTTTATAATATATATATATAATTGCTTATTATCCTATCTTTGTCAAGCATTGCGACATAAAATTTAACTATAAGTTAAAAAAGTGCTGACAAATGGATTGGTATAAGGTAATATAGATATAATTTAACTTGTAGTAAAAAAATATATCACACAGCAAATGGAGGCGAATTATGAAGAAAATAAAGTTTAAGCGTATTTTGACCCTTATGTTGGTCATGGCACTGATCTTTTCTCTTACTGGTTGCGGAAACAATCAAGGAGCAGAATCAGATCAAAAAGGAGCAGAAACTAACGGACAGGGAACTGCTAAAAGAACAGATCTAAATATGCGTACAGCAGACACTTTTGCATCTCTTGATCCTCACAATACGACTTTTACCACAGAGGTGATTATCTGCTCACAGATCTATGAAACTCTGTATAAGATCGATGGAGAAATGAACGAGATCCCTGTACTGGCAACAGGCTACTCAGTAGCTGAAGATGGTTTATCTGCGGTTTTTAATATTAGAGATGACGTGCTTTTTACGAATGGTGATAAGCTTACAGCAACAGATGTTAAGTTTTCACTTGATCGCTTGTTAGCAAGTCCTTATATAGGAGAAACACTTCCCACTTTTGATAGCGTGGATGCAGATGATGAAAAGAGCACTGTAACGATTCATTTTACGAGTCCAACTCCAGGGCTTATTAATAAGATTTCAAGTCTCTTTATTGTGAATAAGAAATTTGTTGAAGAAAATCAAGATGAAGAAGGGTTACTTGGTTTTCATACCTGTGGTACAGGGCCGTTCATGCTAAAAGAATACACCTTGGACGAATCTGTAACCCTTGAAGCCAATCCCGATTACCGATTGGGTGAAGCGGCACTTAAAACTGTAAAGATTTATCCAATCAACGATGAAAACACAGTTTACACAGCACTTAAATCTAATGAAATTGATTTAGCGATATCCGTAAACACCCCAAACTGGGAAGATTTAAAATCAGATAAAGCCATTGATACAGCAGAAATTAGCAGCGCACATGTTTCTTACATGGTGTTGAACACACAATCAGAACTTTTTAAAAACAAACTTTTACGTCAGGCAGTTGCTTGTGCGTTAAATAGAGAAGATATTATAGCTATGGCAATGGATGGTAAAGGCATTCCAACTTCTACGTCTGCCTCGCCACTGATGTACGATTATGTTGATGTAGCTTCTCAATTTACCTATGATCCAGAGAGAGCTAAGGCGTTGTTGGCTGAAGCAGGTTATCCAAATGGTTTGGATATTGGTGAAATACAAACCATTGCTGGCAGCTATTTTGCAGATATTGCAGTTATCGTACAACAGCAATTGGCAGATGTGGGCATAACCAGTACGGTGTCTTCTATGGAAGGTAATGTCGTTGTGCAAAACGCTTTTACAGGTGCTTTTAATATGCTGACAATGGGGCAAAACAATAATCTCAGTATGGATCATCTAGATAATTACTATAGCTCTAACTTTATAGGGAATCTGAACATGGCACAGTACAACAATCCTGAAGTAGATGCCTTACTGGCAGAAGCTAAAGTCTGTATGGATGATAAAGAACGGATTGCGATTTATGAGAAAGTCCTGGATATTGTAGATGAAGATTGTGTCTATGTTTATCTTTTTGACAAAGTCAGTATGTTCGCTTGGAATAGTGATTTAAGTTATAAACCAAGTGTAAGAGATGACAGTTTATATAATATAAGCTGGAAGTAATTTAAATTAAACCCGAATTATTCAGAAAGTACGATGAATAATTCGGGTTAAGTAAGGAGTGAATATAATGTTACAGATGAATAAAGTATTAGAATCCGATGCAACAGGAAGAAACGAGTCGTCAGAAGCGGATGTAAAGGCACTTAAAGCTATGCTGGATAAGGCTAAGGAAATGTTTCATATCCCAGCTTATAGCATTACGATTTATAAAAAAGGTACATACACGCACTTGTCATCTGGTTATCGACATTTAGAAGCGCAAGAGGAAGCCGATCATGAAACGCTTTATGCTATTGGATCGTGTACTAAGTCACTAACGGTTGGTGCTCTGTGTATTTTAATAGATAAGGGCATGCTCAGTTTAGAGGATCGAGTAAAAGACTATATCCCTGAATTTGAGATGATAGATCCTTATGTATCCGATCATCTCACGGTTAGGGATATGTTGACTCATCGTTCTGGCTTAGGTGGACATGATTTCTCGTGGTATGCTCGACTAGAAACTCTGACAGAAAAAGAAGTGATTGAGATGTTCAAGTATTTGCCACCAACACAGCCTTTCCGCTATAAATGGCAATACAGTAATCACATGTATGCACTTGCTGGCTATCTTATAGAGAGAGTATCAGGTGAGACTTGGCGAGATGTGGTTAGACGCAATATATTGCTTCCTTTGGGGATCGATCGTGTGGCACTTTCAACTTATGAGGCAACAGCAGATGATAATTGTGCGACGCCCTATATGCTTAGTGAAGCAAGTAAGGCACTAAACGCTGTTCCACATGCAGATATTGGTGTTATGGGATCGGCAGGATGCCTCTATATGTCATCATCTGATTTGGCGAAATGGGATGTACTCTTATTAAACGGTGGTATCCACGAAGGCAAGCGAATTATATCCAAAGCGCTTTGTGATCAAATGATGTCACCACAGATTTATCGTGATAATGGCATTATTGAACCGCTTAAAGGGTTCTCTAACAACAGAGCATATGGACTTGGTTTTGAAATGGAAATTTTTAGAGGTCATCGGATGATTTACCACACTGGACATATAGATGGCTTTTCGGCAATTCAAAGTTTTATGCCAGAAGATGATTTCGCATGTAGCATTCTTACAAATCTTGGCGATCAAAATTGCCCTGCGATCATGAGCTATATGATTATGGAATATTACCTTGGTGGCACTGAAGATTGGCTTGAGAAAATATCGAGTTTTATAAACAATGTCACTAAGCAACAACTTGATGAGATTGATCAAGTGAAACGCTTAAAGCCTGACAATGCGCCTTGTCCAGTTCCTTTTAAATCTGCAGAAGGCACTTATAGCCATCCTGGTTATGGCACTATGAAGATTAAGGCTGAACAAGACAGGCTGGTGATGACATTTGGATCACATACTTTTAATGTGGTTCACTATGCCTACCAACACTTTTTTTTAGAGCCTACGGCACTGACACCAAATACGTATCTTAAAACCAATCTTGATATAGATCTTCAAGGCAATGTAACTGGTTTTGAAATCGATTTTGAAGGCCTAAAAGAGAGCAAAATTCGATTTGAACGACAATAGGAGAACCCGATGGATTTAAAAAAATTAGAGCAATCCCTATCTCAATTAAAAGAAAATATTAAAATGCCTTCTTTTAGCATGACACTTTATACGAATAATGAATATAGTCATTTGTCTAATGGTATGAGTGATGCGTGCTCAAATACACTGGCAGATGAAAATACACTCTATGGCATTGCTTCGTGCACGAAATCTTTGGTTGCAGGTACTCTGTGTACGTTAGTGGATCAAGGGAAGATGAACCTCGATGATAAGGTTAAAGCGATTATGCCAGAATTTAAAATGTATGATGCCTATGTGACAGAAAATTTAACGGTTAGAGACATACTTTGTCATAGAAGTGGCATACAACGTCACGATTTATCTTGTTATCCGCGGGTTGCAAGCATGACAGAAGATGACATAGTGGGGATATTGCCTTATCTAAAGCCAAATCAACCCTTGAGATATAAGTGGCAATACAGCAACCTGATGTATGTACTGGCAGGTTGCCTTATCAGCAAGGTTGCTGGTGAGCATTGGCAAGAGGTCATGAAAAAGAACATATTTGAGCCTTTAGGCATTACGCGTGTCGCTTTTTCGTCAGAAGAAGCTGTTACGATGGGGAACTGTGCAAGGCCCTATAAGCCAAATCCCGAAACAGGTCAAATGGAAATAGTACCTTATTTGAATATGCTTGGTAGTGTGGCAGCTGCAGGTCTTTATATGTCCAGTGCTGAACTTGCCAAATGGCATGTAATGCTGCTTAATAAAGGGCGTTATAATGGTGTACAGGTACTTTCAGAAGAGATGTGTCATGAAATGATGACGACTCAGATGGTTATTCGTCAGCCAGTTCCAAAGCCACTGGAAAGCGTCATGGCGGCTAGAGGCTACGGTCTTGGTCTCAGTACAGAGATGTTTCGTGGTCATAGAGCAGTAGGGCATAGTGGTGATATAGATGGCTTCATGTCATATCAGTTCATTTTACCAGATGATGGCGCTGCCTGTGCTATATTGACCAATGCAGGACAGTCCATGGCAGCTGTTATTATGCGGTTTATCGCCTATGAATATTTATTAGGTGGTCAAGAAGACTGGGGCGCAATCCTCCATGATTATTTTGATCAAGAAATGAAAAATAGAATGGCATTTATTGAGGGTAAGTTGGCTGAGAAGCCAGAAAATGCCGTGTGTCCTATCGATCTTAAAATGGCATGTGGACATTATAGCAATCCCGGGTATGGTGCTGTGGATGTGACGACAAAAGAGGGCAATCTAATGCTTAAGATGTACGACTGTACTTTTACAGCAAAGCATTATGCAGATCTGTCATTTACTTTTGATATGCCACAGCTTTTGAAGGGCATTATTTTTGAAATGGAACTGCATACGAATCAGCAAGGGAAGGTTACTGGATTCAGTGCAAGTCTTGATTATGAAACAGATGAAAAAATTTATTTTGAGCGAAAAGATGCGTTTTAGAAGGGAGAAACATGAAGATTACAGATATTATTTGGGAAAAGCATCAACTTAAACTTTATGAGCCTTTCAAAATTGCTTTTACAGAATGTTATTTCATGGAAAATATTATTATAAAAGTGAGTACGGATGAATCTATAGTAGGCTATGGTGAGGCAGCACCATTCTTACCTGTTACTGGCGAAACAGCTGACAGCGTCATATCTGTATTGGAGATTCTTAAGCCCGGACTTATCGGTATTGATCCTTTTGATATCGACTATATTCATAGTTTCATGGAAAAAGCAGTCTATGGCAATGGATCGGCAAAGTGTGCAATTGATACGGCTATGTATGACATCATGGGTAAGGCAACTGGTAAACCTGTTCATAAGCTTTTAGGTGGGTTCCGAACAGTCATACAGAATGATATTACGATTGGCATTGATAAACCAGAGATCATGGCAGACCTAGCTGAACGTCATGTAAAAGAAAATGGATTTAGCATTTTAAAGATTAAAGCAGGCCTCGATCCAGAGCAAGATATACATGCTCTCTCGTTAATTCGAAATAGAGTTGGTCAAGGCGTAAGACTTAGAGTAGATGCGAATCAAGGGTATGACGTTGCAAAAGCATTGAAGGCTATTGAAGGCTTTAAAAAAAGTGGTGTGGAGGCTGTGGAACAGTGCTTGCCATACTGGGACTGCGAGGGCGCTGCACGCCTTAGAAATAAAGTGACAGGCATTAAGCTCATGCTAGATGAATCCATACACGGTGTAAAGGATGCTCAGCGCTTTGTCAGAGCTGGGAGTGCCGACATTCTGAACATAAAATTGATGAAATGTGGCGGTATGTTCCAAGGGCTTAAGATTAGTGATATCGCAGAATCAAGTGGTGTTCAGTGTATGGTTGGCTGCATGATGGAGACGAGGATCGGTATCACAGCAGGTCTTAGTTTGATCGCGGCACGGAAAAATATTACAGAAGCAGATTGTGATAGTTTTATGTTCTACGAGGATAAGACTGGGATTACTGGTGGCTTTATACGCGACAAGGACCAATTTACGCTTCTTGATAAACCCGGTCTTGGTATTGAGGTATCGTTCTAATATGGAGGCTGTTGAGGTTGACTAGACAAATCGAGTATTTTCTACAGACGGATTAAGTCTTTTTTAAAGAAAGGCAAGGTATATTTAATGAAAGTATTTTTGAGTACGGATATTGAAGGCGTTTGTGGCACGACTGTGGTGGAAGAAGTCATTCCAGGGCAGCACCTTTATGAGTCCGGTAGCAAACAAATGACTCAAGAAGTAAATGCAGCTTGTATTGGGGCAAAAAAAGCTGGTGCCACAGAGATTGTTGTTAAGGATTCACATGGACCGGGTACGAATATTGATCCTAATGGTCTAATCGAAGAAGCAGTGCTGATTCGGGGATGGTCTGGAACACCTGAGTTCATGATGTATGGCCTAGATGATTCTTTTGATGCAGTGGTGTATATTGGCTATCATTCTGCGGCTATGGTGCAGGGCAATCCTCTAGCACATACAGCAAATGGCAGAAAAATAGTAGAGACTAGGTTGAATGGCGAAATTTTTAGTGAATTCACATTGGGCATGTATACAGCGGCTTATTATGGTGTCCCTTCAATTTTTATCAGTGGAGATCAAGTATTATGTGAGTCTGCTAAAAGTCAGTTACCCGGTATCAGTACCGTGGCAGTAAAAGAGGGATGGGGTGGTGCAACGATTAACATGTCACCTCGAAAAGCAGTGAATCTCATCCAAAGTGAAGTTGAAAAGGCATTGAAATCAGACTATAGAAGTTTAATTCCCAATATGCCATCAGAATTTCAACTGGATGTGACTTTTAAATTTGCGGTTGATGCGGTAAAAATGTCACATTTTCCAGGGGCAAAATTGAAAAGTGATTTTACGGTGAATTTTACAACCAATGATTTTTATGAACTCATGCGTTTTTTCCTGTTCGCAGCTTAATAGTCATCGTTTAACATTTAAAGCTTAACGCAATTGAATAGATTGAATCTATCTAGAGCATTAAAAACGAGTTTTGTGTCTGATCAACCACAAAACTCGTTTTTTTAGATGTCTATGACTTTAGATGTCTATTATTAGAACTTCAGCTATATTACTTTGAAAGGGTGATGGGATCACCTTCTTCTAAATATGCTTGACCAGAGGTGATGACTTGATCTCCAGCTTTTAAACCGCTGATGACTTCAAATTGATCATCAAAAGCAGCGCCTAGCTTTATAATCTGCTTTGTTGCAGTATCACCTGTCACAGTATAAACATAGTCGGTATCTGCATCATGAAGTACTGCGATCTTTGGAAGTGCAACAACTTTTCTTGGAGCGTCCGTAACGATTTTAAGTTCGGCGAACATGCCTGGTTTGATGTTTAAATCGCTGTTATCAATTTCAACTCTAACAGGATACGTTTGATCTGATCCCGAAATTGGACTTATGCCTTTTACGATACCTGTTTTTTCAATACCTATTGTGGGTAGACTGACGGTCACAGATTGTCCTGTTTTTAATTGATTGACGTCTTTTTCTGTCACGCCAGATTCTACAGTGAGCACACTGATATCCACAATGTCATACAGTGGTGTGCCAGGACCAACAGATACGCCGAATTGTTGATACTTATTTGAGATGATGCCATCTATAGGTGCTTTTATGGTCATATGCTTCATATTATAATTGAGTTCATCGGTACTGACTTTACCAGTGGCATAATCTAGCTCAGCTTTTCTGAGCAGATCATTTGCTTCTTCGATTTGTGATTGAGTTACATTACCGGATTTATAAAGTTCGTCAGTTCTGTTAAATGCGCGCTGTGCTGAATTAAGAGAAAGCTGATAGAGTTCGTTGTTGATTTCAGCTTGACGCTTTTTTATTTTGATAAGTGTATCATCAAGTTTGACCAGTGTATCTCCAGATTTAACATTATCTCCAACTTCAGCTTCCATAAAGTTGATTTGCCCGCTGACAATGGCAACGACGGACTGAATTTTATCTGCTTTAACTTGTCCAGGAATCGTAAGGTCTGATATAATTTCTTTTTCTTCTATAGGGCTTACTTCAACAGCAATTGCCTCAACTTTTTTTTCTTTTTCCACTTGATCTTGAGGGACATTATCTGATGGCTGTGCTGAACACCCTGTAAGTGCAATCACTAATGTCGCAACGAGTAATAAACGTTTCATATTGGCCTCCTAAACTGTTGCAGCATTTTCTGCTGCACTTTTTCTCATTTTTTTCTTTTTCCTTTTATCCATTCGATTTATTTTAAAGGATTCTAACATCGTGTAAAGTGTTGGAATTGCCACTAATGTCAATACGGTGGACATCATCAATCCAAAGATTAAGGCAAAGCCCATTTGCTTGAAAAATGCTTGTTTAAGTGTAAGTGGTAATATACCACCGGCTGTTGTTATGGTTGTTGCAAGTACAGGCATAAATCGAGTTTTACCTGTTTCTCGAACGGCATCTAGGAGTTCATAACCATTTCTACGAAGATAATTGATATAATCCACAAGTACGATGGCATCATTCACAGCGATTCCTACGAGGGCAACTACACCAATGAATGCAAGGAATCCAAAACTATTACCCGTTATGAATAACCCTGGCATAACACCGATAAGACCAAGTGGTACTGCAAAGAGAACTATAAGAGGTTGCGTAAGTGAATTAAATTGTACTGCCAATATGAGATATACTAAAATGGCTGCTATGATCATGTTCATAAACATATCTGTAAATGAATCTTGCATATCGCCAATCTCACCACCATAAGTGATACTCACACCATCCGGTAATTTATAATCGGCAATTTTGGCTTTAAATTGATCCATAATTTCTACTGTATTAGCATCAGCGTCTGTTTCAGCTGTAATATTAACACGTCTTTTACCTTCTTCGTGACGAATTGTAGGTGATGTTGCCGTTTCTTTGAAGGATGCAATTTGGTTAAACCTAATGGCTTGTCCCATATGATTGTAGAAGTAAAGCGATTCCAAATCACCTTTAGTGTGAACGTCATCCATACCAGAGTAGATCATCACGTCAATATCATCTTGGTTGTTTCTATAGGTGGTGGCATTGATCCCAGAGACAGTATTTCGAATCGTCGATGAAATGGTCAATTCATCAAGTCCAAATTTAGAGGCCTTTTCTTTATCAATCGAAATTTCGAGTTCTGGTCCGCCACTTGAAAGGGATGTCCCAGTATCTCGCGTCCCTGGTATTGTGTCAAGAACACTTTGAAAATGGTTTGCAACTTCTGCCATGGTATTTATATCTTCACCAATCAAACCTACTGAAATTGCGCCACCGCTTGGTGGACCATCTTCAAGCTCTATCACGGTTAATTCAGCACCTGAGATTGATTTGAGATGTTCTCTGAGATCAGCAGCCAGTGCCATTGAAGTACGTGAGCGCTCTTCTTCTTTATAAAGATCAATAGTGATTCTGGCGATGTTAGGTGTGCCGCCACCAGATGCGCCATTAAAAGAGTTAAAACTATCTGCGCCGGTGATGCCAACATTAGAAACAAAAGTCTTGATTTCTGAATAACCAAAGAGCACTTTTTCAACTTTATGCACCACTTCATTGGTCTGTTCTAGTGTCGATCCTTCTGGCGTATTAATATCTACATATAAGCGTTCATAATCGGTTTGGCTGAACATTCCCACCTTTAAAAGACCAAGTGGGATTAGTGACAAGCTCGTAAAGAATGCAAGTATAAGCACAAAGATAACGGTCCATCGTTTTGATCTTTTGCTGACAATCTTATAGAGTCTTTCGCCATAAGCTTCAATAATAGGATGGTGTCCCTTATTTTTTTTGCCAAAATAGACTTTCGCAAACATGAGTCCACCAAATAGAGCTGCAAATAAGAATGAAAGCAATCCGTAGCTGTTATCATCTTTAAAAGCTTGTAGTGAAAGTACGATGATGAGTAACACGGAGAGCACTTTAGAAATTTGCGATCTTCTCTTAGGCGTTGCCAAGGTTACTTCATGTTGCTTAGCAAGTAGTCTAGAGCAAAGTGCTGGGGTTACTGTGATTGCCAATAAGAATGATGAGCCAAGTGCAAACATAACCGTAATCGGAATAGAGCGAATGAATTCACCCATAATACCAGGGGTCAGTGCAATTGGAAAAAATGCTGCAAGTGTGGTAAGCGTCGATGCCATAATAGCAGGCGCGATTTGATTTGTACCTGCTTCTGCAGCAAGTTTAGCGTCGATACCCATGCCTCTAAGCCTATCTATGTTTTCCATAATAACGATCCCATTATCTACAAGCATCCCCACAGCGAGAACCATTGAGAATAATGTGATTGTATTTAAGGTCATATCCACAAGATTGAGGAAATACAGGGTCATCATAATAGCCAGTGGTATAACGATGGAAACGATGCCTGCTTCCCTAAGCCCTATGAATAAGAATAAGACGATAATAACGAGAAATAATCCAGAAAGCGCATTGCTTGTAACGGCGCCAAGAGAGTCCCTAACGAATTCAGCCGTATCGCCACTGATTTCCACTTGGAGGTCGGATGGATATAAAGTGCCTTTTTCATTATCAATGATATCTCTAACGATGCCACTGGTTTTGATGATATCCGCAGATTCCTTCTTTTTAACTGAAAGCGCTACTGCTGTTTTCATATTGGGTTGATTGGAGTCGAGACCTACTGACATTCTCGAATAGGAGTCGACTTCCTTATAACCATCTTCTACAGTTGCAATATCTTTGATGCGAACTGGACCTGCTCCTTGATAAGCGATGATGACGTCATTTAAGGCATCCACGGATTTTAATTCGCCGACAGTTCTGATGTTGTAGGTTTTTTCATCCAGTGTGGCACTACCCCCGGGATAGTTTAGATTGGCAAGTGCGATACTGTTTTTAATTTGATCTAGAGAAATCCCATATACAGCAAGCTTTTGTGGATTTACATGTATCTTGATTTCTCGTTCAAGACCACCAATGATTAGAACCTCAGAGATGTCGCTATCGGATTCAAGTCTGAGCTTAATATCTTCTGCAATACTTTTTAGAGTGACCAAGTCATAATCACCTGATAGATTGATGATCATAATAGGTGAGTTGTTGGATTCAAGTGATGCAACAACAGGTGTCTCTGCATCTTCTGGAAATTCTAGTGAAGCTGAATTGACCTTTTCGCGGACTTCATTCATTTTCTTTTCCATGTCCACACCTTGTTCAAATTCAAGCCATACGTTAGACGCGCCTGAGGATGAATATGAAGACAACATTTTAACATCTTCTATATCTTCAAGCTTTGTCTCTAAAACATCTGTTATGAGTGTTTCGACTTCTTCTGGTGCAGCGCCAGGGTACATGACAAAGACTTGCCCATATGGCAAGACAATCTCGGGATTTAATTCCCTAGGAAGTCCAAAATAAGCGCTTACGCCAACGATAACAATTGCCACTAAAAGCAAGTATACAATCTTGTATCGATCAATAAAAAAAGCAGCCCATTTTCCTAAGATGTTCTTTGGTTGTTGGAGCTCGGGTATGCTTTGTAATTCTTCATTCTGTTTCATGATAGTGCCTCCCAAACATTAAATATTAATTAACTGTGAATAATATGTATAATAATACCCTATGTTGGTTAAGAATAATACTCAGAAATAGTTAAGAACAAATTAGAAAAGTATTAAAAAGAAAGAATAAGAAGGAAGGCATATATGAAAAAAGATTGTATCAATGCACATGATCTCATCACTTGACTTGTGTTCTATCTGTATTATAAAATAAATTTTAATAAATCCCATATAAAGGGTCGAGCATATAAAAAGGTGGAGATCTAACACAAAGGAGGAGCATATGAAAAGTTATAGAAAGGAACTATGGTTTAATATTGAAAGTAGAAGAGGCTTTAGAAACATTACACCTACACTGGAACAGAGTTTAGTAGAAAGTGATATAAAAGAAGGTATTCTCCTCTGCAATGCAATGCATATTACAGCAAGTGTTTTTATTAATGATGATGAGAGTGGTTTACATAGGGATTTTGAAAGATGGCTTGAAAAATTAGCACCTGAAAAGCCTTATAGTCAATATGATCACAATGGTTATGAGGACAATGGGGATGCACATTTAAAGCGGACGATCATGGGGCGGGAAGTCGTCGTTGCAATCACAGATGGCAAGCTTGATCTTGGGCCGTGGGAGCAAATTTTTTACGGTGAGTTTGATGGCATGCGTAATAAGAGAGTACTTGTAAAGATAATAGGGGAATAATGCCTTTTGTGAGGCTCTAATTTTAGGCAAGAGGGTGCACTTGTTTTTATAAAGTTGTATGAAAAAGAAATGATTCAAATATTATCAGGGGCATATATATTTTGGCTCTTAAAAATAAGTGGCAAAATCACAAGGAATGTCGTATACTAAAGGGTATCGTTAAATAACTCTCTAGAGAAAATCGTGGTGAATCATATGAGTAAGGGAACACAGCAAGGAAATGGCAAGCCTTCAAGTAAAGGCATGGGCTTTAATACACCTAAGTCGAGCGCAGGTAAATCATCAAACGGCAAGCCTGCAAAAGGGAAGCGTTCAAAAGGTAATCCATCAAAAGGAAAACCAACTGGCGAACGTTCTGAACATCTAAAATCAGAAGCGGGCAGACCAGAAGGGGCTAAATCCGATAAGCCTTATAAAAAGAAAAGAGTTTCTGCTGGTAGAACTGGTGTGAAATCAGTAAGTAAACCGACAGAGCAACCGGCGGGTAAACCTATGGGTAAATCAGCGGGTAAAGGCTTCGGTAAAAGACCTGACAAATCAGAATCAGACTATAAAAAACAAGGTAATAAATCGTATAAAGGTCAAAATTCGGATGAACTAAAATCAGATTATAATAAAGGCGATAAAAGAAAATCAGGATTTGGTAAAAATGAATTTGGAAAATCAAATCGTAAAACCTCTGATTTTAAAAAATCGGGCTATAAAAAAGAAGCTTATGCTAAAAAAGACGGTTTTGATTCAGAGGAAACTAAAACAACTGAATTTAAACCTCAATATAAAAAAGATTATAAGAAATCTGCGTATGGTAAGAAGACTGAATACGGCAAGAGAAGCGATTCGGGTAACACCTATGCGCATGGCAAAAAAACGGCATACGGTAAAAAAGTAAATCCATATAAAGCCAAAGAAGTGAAGTCTGATGACACTCCTCAAAAGGAAAAATGGGATCGTAAGAAATCGAAGAAAGGGCCAAGACAGTCAAAAGGTTATGGTGCAACACAAGTCTCTGACGCATCCTTTCAAGGTGATGAAAGCAGAAGATTTATAGTTAAATGTTCTGACATGACTCAAGATGGTAAAGGCATCGTTACAATAGAAGGTGAAAAATATTTTCTCAGTAACGTAATTGAAGGTGAAGAAGTATTAGTGGAAATGACAACAAGAGGTCGAAAGCATTTTGTAAACCTTTTGGAAGTGAAAGAAGCCAATGCTTTTAGAGTAGAATCGCCTTGTGAGATTTCATCCAGTTGTGGTGGCTGTCAGCTTCAACATTTATCTTATGCAGGACAGCTTCATTTTAAACAATCTAAAGTCAATGCACTTTTATCCGAATATGCAGAAGTGTCACCTATTATTGGTATGGAAAATCCAGTGCATTATCGAAATAAGGTGAATTCTACTTTTTCGTTAGGGTATAAAAATGAAATCATTTCAGGGATCTTTGAAGAAGAGTCTCATCATGTGATCTCTGTAAAGAATTGTTTAATTCAAGATGAGCGTGCAAATGCAATTATTGAAACCATCAGAACTCTAATGCCATCGTTTAAAATGATGCCATATGATGAAGATGCTGAAAAGGGCTTTTTACGCCATGTGCTCATCAGAACTGGCCATGTAAGTGGTGAAGTGATGGTGGTGCTTGTTGTGGTGAGTCCGATGTTTCCAGAGAAGAACCACTTTGTCAAAGCTCTGACTACGGCACATCCAGAGATTAAGACCATCGTTCAAAATGTGAATCATAAAAAGACCAGCATGATCTTAGGGGATAAAGAGGTGGTTCTCTATGGCAAGGGTTTCATAGAGGATACACTCTGTGACACAGTCTTTAGAATTTCTTCAAAATCGTTTTATCAAGTGAATCCGATTCAAACGGAAATTTTATATAATAAAGCAATTGAAATGGCAGATTTAACGGGTGAAGAAGTGGTACTGGACGCTTACAGTGGTATTGGTACGATCTCTCTAATCGCAAGTCGAAAAGCGAATCATGTGGTGGGTATTGAACTCAATAAGGATGCTGTGAGAGATGCGATTTCAAATGCAAAACGCAATAAAATCACCAATGCGAGATTTTACAATGGTGATGCTGGTGATTTCATGAGAGATGTATCCAAAGCTGGCGAGCATCTTGATGTGGTCTTTATGGACCCACCGAGAAGTGGCAGTGACGAGACATTCTTAAATGCTCTAGTGACGCTATCACCAACAAAAGTTGTCTATATTTCGTGTAATCCATTGTCTCTAGCGAGAGATCTTAAGGTGCTCGTGGCGGGTGGCTATCACGTGGAAGAGATTCAGCCGGTGGATATGTTTCCGGGGACGTGGCATGTGGAGTGTGTGATTAAACTTACAAAAGTGAAGTGATAGAAATATTAGTATTTTCAAAGTGTACAGACATATTTAGCTTTAATTCTAAAATTGGGATATACAAGGATAAGGTACAAATAAATTTTGTATTGCTTGAAGAATGGTGTGAGTGAACATGTCTTCTAATTTAACGAGGAGCTATTGTAAATCTAATTTCTTAGATTTACAATAGTTCCTTTTTTTTATATGTATTGAAAATACATCAAATATTTTGCAGATAATTTATTTTGATTTAGGTTTAAGTTTAGGTACTCAAAAAAATCTCTAGAAGCATTATTCATGATTAAGCAACTATTTTTGAGTCAACAACTCAGAGTTGATTCTTATTCATTATAGTTTGAAGATTCTTCAGATTTATATCAATGGGTATAAGTCTAATATTTGAATTAAAACTTTTCATCTCTTTTGTCCTGATACAATGAAGTTGTAACACCTCGGTCTAGTTTGATGATATAATTCAAACAAGAAAAGAGGTACGAACATGTCAAATAAGAGATATCCAACAGAATTAAGAGACAAAATTCTTCGGTTACATCTAGAAGATGGCCGAACGATAAAAAGTTTAACAAAAGAATACGATTTAGGTAGCGGAACACTAAAATACTGGCTTGATAAATACCGTAAAGAATGCAAATCTGATCCAGAACTACAATCACAAACTGATGCAATGAAAGAAATCCAAAGACTGAAAAAAGAACTTGCCGAAGCCAAAAAGGAGAATGACTTCTTAAAAAAGGCGGCAGCATTCGTGTGTCCTGAAGAAGTATAAACTACTTCGAACTGTACATTTGATGAGGGTGGGCCCCTCGCAATCGCTATGCAGGTAGAGATTGCAAATCACCTTGAGGTGCTGTTATCAAAAGTAATGGTTCTGAGCGTTAAGGAAAAGGCATAACTCGGATTATGTCAGATGTGTGTTATGGAGATGAACGAAAGTGAACCATTGAAGACGCTTCGAAAAGCCCAGATGTTATCGAAACTAAGTAGGTATGCGACTTAGGATAAGCTTAGAAGAAACCTGTCTACTGGCTAAGTGGTAACCGGAGTAAAGATGGCATGAACTTAACATAGGCATTTGTACGGAACAGGAGAACCTACGATTTTGATGATAAGGGAAAAGTCACAAGTAAAGACCTTACAAGGACGAAAGTACCAATGCAAAATATAGGGGCGGAATAGCTCGTAGTAATTGTGAAGGCTTTGTAATGAAGCTGGAGTGAAGGAGCTATGTTATTCAGTTATTGAAATTATGACAACCAAATATTTGGGAGGACCGTAGTTATCAAGACAAAATCATATGATATACCTAAGCAACTCGTCTACACTGCTTATAAACTTGTCAAAGCGAATAAAGGAGCTCCAGGAATTGATGGGGAAACTATAGATGCATTTGATAAAAATTTGAAGAAGAATTTGTACAAATTATGGAATCGCATGTCCTCTGGAAGTTATTTCCCTGATCCAGTTATGGGAGTTGAGATTCCAAAGAAAAGTGGTGGTGTAAGAGTATTAGGTATACCCACAGTAATAGATAGAATTGCACAAATGGCTGTGAAAATAATCTTTGAAAAAAGTGTAGAGGAAGTATTCTTAAATGATTCATATGGGTACAGACCTAATAGAAGCGCACATGATGCACTTGAAGTGACTAGGAAAAGGTGTTGGGAAAAAGACTGGGTGTTGGAGTTTGACATCAAAGGTTTATTTGACAATATCGACCACGATTTACTTATGAAAGCAGTCAGAAAACATGCTACAACGAAGTGGGAAATACTATATATTGAAAGGTGGTTAAAAGCACCAATAAGTGTAGGTGGTAAATTAGTAAATAGAAGTAAAGGGGTTCCTCAAGGAGGAGTTATAAGTCCTGTGCTTTCTAATTTATTCTTACATTATGCATTCGATTTATGGTTCACGAAAAATTTTCCGAATAACAGTTGGTGTAGATATGCTGATGATGCAATAATACATTGTGTAAGCCAATCACAAGGAAATCTTATTATGGATAAGTTGGATACACGCTTAGTGAATTGTGGACTTGAGCTTCATCCGACAAAGACAAAACTGGTCTACTGTAAAGATAGCAACCGCAAAATAAGTGCTGAAAATGTTTTGTTCACATTCCTAGGCTACACATTTAAGCCAAGAAAAGCTTGTGCTAGGAATGGAAAGTCATTCGCTAGTTTTCTGCCAGCTATAAGTAATGATGCTAAAAAGTCTATTAGACAGACTGTCAAAGATTGGCGATTACTGTGGATGACAAATAAGTCATTACAAGATATTGCTAATAAGTACAATGCTGTCATTCAAGGTTGGCTGAATTATTATGGTAAATATGGCAGAAAGGAACTCACTAGCGTCTTAGAGAGTATAAATAAACATCTATGCTTTTGGATTAGAAGGAAATATAAGAAATACAAGAGGAAACCATATAAGGCAAGAAGTCTTTTGATGAAAATGATTAAGTTAAATACTAACTTGTTTGCACATTGGGCTGTAGGTATAACATAGGATTGAATAATAAGAGCCGTATGACATGAGAGTGTCACGTACGGTTCTGTGAGAGGTTTGGGGTGAAACTCCCCTTATCTACTCGACTTTGCGAAGGAAATCGACTAAGAAAATATCAGTTTATCGACCAGTACCATTTAGATTTTAGAATGAGATATCTTCTCTTAAAATTTAAGTTACATCCTAATCATTACTACAACTACCGTAAGAATCGAAACGCAAATTACCACAATCAGAAGCAACATTTAAAATCAAGCATAAAAGAAATATATCATGAACGTGGTGGTACCATAGGTTACCGCATGATTTGTGATGTACTGAATCGAAAAAACCTTTCATGCTCTTATGGGACCGTTTATCGGTATATGAAAGAAATGAATATTAAGGCAACCATCATGGTTAAAAAAAGAGCGTACATTAGTAAAGGCAAGAAGCACCACATATTTGACAATCGAGTTGATCGAGAATTTAATACGACTGAGCCTAATGAAATTTGGTGTACGGATTTTACACAAATCAGCTTGAAAAATGGTAAAAAGCGCTACAATTGCACCATTATCGATTTATATGATCGAAGTGTTGTCGCAACAGCTAATAGCAAGTTTATTGATACAGAACTTGCAATCACTACGTTGAAAAAAGCTATAAAAGCAAATCCTGTTAAAAAACCGATTATTTTGCATACAGATCAAGGCTCACAGTTTGCATCAAGAAGGTTCATTGCATTCTGTGAAGAAAATAGAATTTTTCAAAGTATGAGTCGTGCGGGCACCCCCTACGACAATTCTCCAATGGAAAGGTATTATAATACTTTTAAATCAGAACTCATAAATCAGTACATTTTTGAAACCGATGAAGATTTGAATGAAGCTGAGGATGATTACGTATTAGATTGGTACAATTATCGAAGACCGCATTCGTTTAATGGTGGATTAACACCTTTTGAAGCAAGGCATAAAACTAGCCGGTAGTGTTACAATTTTGCTTGACTAGGACATTTATACATAAAACGGTTATTCTTTAATCCATAAAATTTATTTCATAATTTAGATGAGGAAGTTGAATTATTTTATGAATTGTATAACTTCAAAAAAATGATCTTATTTTTGCCATTAGATGTAAATGCTCTATTAAGAATCAAATGCAATATTCATTCGAAATATTTATTAGGAGTTGTTTTTGAATTATTGATATTTTCATAACTTCTGGACAGGTATGATAAGGAGTTATATAATAATGGAGATACTAGTGAATTTTGCATCACACTAGAATACATAAAAGGGAGTAATATTAATGTCTTTGCCCATTCCAATTATCTTAAACATAAAAAATAGCCTAAATTGTATATAAAGAATCAAATCAAAGAAGAAATGCAAAAATTATATCATATTCAGAAGGGAACAACTGGTTATTATATGATCAAAGATATTCTGAATGCGTTTATAAAAGGAAAGCAGCAGAAAGTCTTTAACAATCTTCTAAATCGAAAGTTTAGTGCAGAAAATCTAAATAGAGTATGGTGTACCAATTTTACCTATATGGGCTTAAAAAATGACACCAATCGTTATAACTGTAGTATTATTGAACTGTATGTGCTCAAATAGCAATAGGATTGGTCATTGAAATACTTAAAATGGATCTAGTGGAGCGTAAAACTCATAAAGGACTGAGTTTGTATTTCGATCAAGGGTCACAATTTTACTCTAAAGAATTCACTGAATTTTGCGTTTCTCAAAATATCGTTCAGAGTATGAGCAAAGCAGGTTTTCTAGGCGATAATGCTGTAATGGAAAGATACTATAATACTTTCAATAGTGAACTCATTACCCAATATTAATTTCACACAGTTGACGACCTTGATAATGCAGTTAGTGATTATACTTTTGATTGGTATAATTATCGAAAAACATATATTTATAATGATAGTTTGACGTCTTGGATAGGTTACACTAAGTTAGACAGATTTCTTAAGGTCATATAAAATATAACCAAAAGGAAAAGGAGAATCCCCCATGTCTAATAATAAAAGAGAGCGAAGAAATTTCACCGAAGAATTCAAAGAGCAAATAGTACAATTGTATTTAAATGGAAAAAACAAAGCGGATATTCGAAAAGAATACGACTTATACCCTTCAACCCTTGATAAATGGATAAAACAACATAAAGATACAGGATCATTTAAAACAAAAGATAACCTCACTGATGAACAAAAGGAGCTGATAGAACTTCGAAAACGCAACAAGCAATTAGAAATGGAAAATGACATTTTAAAGCAAGCAGCGCTGATCATGGGACGAAAGTAGCTATCATTAAGGCAAACAGCGATAAATACTCTGTATCAGCAATGTGTGACGTCCTAAATATTCCTAGAAGTTCATACTATTATGAATCAAAAATACAAGAACCAAATTCAGACGATGACTATTCTAAATCGGTTATAAAAGCTTTTAAAAAGAATCGCCGTGCCTATGGAACAAGACGTCTAAAAAAGCATTTGGAAGAAAATGAAGGTATTATACTTTCCAGGCGTCGTATTGGTCGTATTATGCGTGAAAATGGCTTAGTATCAAGCTATACAGTCGCCAAATATAGAGTTCATAAAGATACCTGCAATGAGGCTAAAATCACAAATCTAGTTGATCGAAACTTCGATAACAGAGACTTTTTAGACGTAGTTGTAAGCGATTTAACCTATGTTAGAGTAAGTGGTAAGTGGCACTATATTTGTTTAATGCTTGATTTGCACAACCGAGAAATCGTTGGCTATAGTGCAGGCGCTCATAAAGATGCAAGACTTGTTTACGAGGCGTTTTCATCTATCAAACACGATTTGTCAAAGGTCAATATTTTTCATACAGACAGAGGCAATGAGTTTAAAAACAACGCAATTGACGGTTTACTAGATACTTTTTCAATTGAACATTCTTTAAGTAAAAAAGGCTGTCCATATGATAATGCAGTAGCTGAAGCAACCTTTAAGACGGTTAAAAAGGAGTTTATATATCAAGAAACATTTGAGTCAATTGAACACTTAAGATTAGAATTATTCGATTATGTAAACTGGTATAACAACCATCGCTTACATTCATCATTAGGATATAAGTCACCGATAGAATACAAATATTTACACCTTAAAAAAGTTGTCTAATTCAGTGTTGACATTCCATCTTTTCAAGCTTATTGTAAATTATAAGTATCAAATTAGCCATGAGTGTTACAATTTTAATTGACTAGAATCCCATATGATGAAAAATGGGTAAGGGTGTAACTTTATCAATTGATGAACTAAAGAAGTTAAGAGAGATATTGAATGAAATGAGTATTTAGTTGTTGAACTATTCTATATTATCCAGATAAAAAGAGAATCATTTTGAAAGAAATGAATTATTGCTCTTATCTGGTATATATTTTAGTTGGGAGGGAGAATTAATTTGTATATATCAGAGATTGAGATTGAGGGTTTTAGAGGATTTGGAAAAACTGAAATAATTAAGTTTAATGAAGGGATAAATGTAATTATT
Organism: uncultured Fusibacter sp.; assembly: GCA_965140735.1. Taxonomy (GTDB): domain Bacteria; phylum Bacillota; class Clostridia; order Peptostreptococcales; family Acidaminobacteraceae; genus Fusibacter_A. The sequence goes on from OZ223306.1 coordinate 79,641, forward strand.
GGTCATAACAATTCAGGAAAAACTACGGTAATAAAGGCGTTAGATCTTATTTTTGGAAAAAGTGGCAAATACCTATCAGCAGACGATTTTCACAAAAATATTTCGATTGAGCTTTTAAAGAGGAAGCCACCATCAGTTAGAATAAGTGTAACCTTGAAAGAATCTGATGAAGAAGCATCATTTTCAGAAGATTTAGTAACAGTTGCTACATGGTTGACAAAAATTGAAAAGCCATATGAAGCAAAACTTACATATGAATGTTTCTTATCAAAAAAAGAAGAAGATAGTTACTTTGCTTCGATGAATTCAATTTCAAGTAATGATCCTCAGGATTACTGGAATGAAATCAAATATAATTTTCAAAGAAAGTATATAAATAGAATCTTAGTTGGTGACCCCAAACATGAAAATACTTTAGACTCGGAGAGTATAGGACGTTTTGATTTTCAATTTCTATCAGCTATACGTGATGTAGAAAGAGATATGTTTTCGGGACGCAACTCACTACTGAAAGAAGTAATTGATTTTTTCATAGATTATGAGGTGAAAACGGATGATTCATTAACAGATGTGGATAAGAAGAAAAAGCTTAAAGAGCGTAGAGTTGTTTTTTCAAACGATGCTCAAGGACTCATTAATCAGCTACAAGAAAGAATGAAAGTCGGTAAAAAGCATATGTTGAAATATGCTGAAGATACAGGGGCATCGTATGACAATATTAAGCCAGACTTTGAGGGTAGAATTTTAGATACTGAATTATATTCCGCATTGAAATTAATTGTTGAAAATGAAACAGGATTTAAAATTCCAGCTTTCCAAAATGGTTTAGGATATAACAATTTGATATATATTTCATTATTGCTAGCTAAGATGCAAAAAAATGCTTCTGGTGAGTATTTAGGATCAAATGCAAGGGTATATTCAATGTTAGCAATTGAAGAGCCAGAGGCACATTTACATCCCAATATGCAATACAAGTTTTTGAAGTTTCTAAGTCAAAATAAGGAAAAAGAAGTGAGGCAAATTTTTGTTACCACTCACTCACCAAATATTACAGCGGCAGTTGACTTGAATAATATCATTGTACTCAATAAGACCGCAGGAAAATTTCAAGTTGCATATCCTGGCAAAGTGTTTTCGATGTCCCAAGAGGATCAAGAGTCTTTGAATTATATTAAGAGATTTCTTGATGTAACTAAATCAGATATTTTCTTTGCTAAATCAATTATATTAGTAGAAGGGATATCAGAACAACTTTTAATACCAGAGTTTTCAAAAATAATGTGTAAAGATCTAACAGATGAACAAATTTCAATTATTAATATAGGCGGTAGATATTTCAATCATTTTTTGAAGTTGTTTGATACTAGAAATAAAAATGCAATTGATAAAAAAGTTGCATGTTTGACAGACTTAGATCCAGTCAAAATAAAGAATGTAAAAGGAAGTAGTTGGGTAAAAGCTTATCCTTATGAAATAGGTTATGATGAGAACTACAGTTATAATGACTGCTCAAATAATACTTGTGACTTATACGGTAAAGGCGTAAAGAATATCAAGATATTTTCGCAAGAAAAGGGTAAGAGCTGTACATTTGAATATGACTTAATATTAGCAAATCCAAACACTAAGGAACTTGTTACGAAGTCAGTCAGCAATAATGAAGAAATAAAAAAATTAATGAGCTATGTATCCGATGATAATGTGAATTTTGATCAGTTTTTATCGTTCGTTGAGTACAAAAAATTTCAAGATAGGTTCGCTCCAATCTTGAAAGCTAGTAGTCTTAACAACAAAAATAAGAAAGTACACTTATTGGCAACACGGTATTTGAAATCGATTTCTAAAGGAGTAGTTGCACAAGAGTTGGCTCAAACATTATCAGATTATAATAGTGGGGATAAAAAGAAGTTTGAGTTTTCGATTCCAGACTACATAAGTGAGGCGATTAAATGGGTATGTCAATAGTAAAAACATTGGGTTCGAGCGATGAGTTAATTGAAATTGAAAATCATTTTAAACTTTTTGCTGGGCCAGGGGCAGGAAAAACAAGATTTCTGATTAACCATATAAATAACATAATTATTAATAGTAACCGACTAGGAATTTCTAAAAAAATTGCATGTATTACCTATACAAATACAGGTGTAAATACTATTAAGAATAGATTGAATAATTCTCTTGATCATGTGGAAATATCTACAATTCATAGTTTCTTATATAAGCACGTGCTTAAGCCATATGCTTGGGTACTAAAAGATACTTATGATATACCGGCTAATAAAATTGATGGACACGATGTTGTCATTCCGAGATATAGTATAATTTCTGAGTGGAAAATCCAAACATCTCAGCAGCATATAAAGGATAATGACAAACTCTCGAAAGAACTGTCCAGCTTGAAGTGGGATCTAAATCCAGATATGACGTGTAGTTTGAGAATTGACTATGGCTCCAAGCTAAAAGTTAGGAAAAGTTCTTTAATTGAATATAAAAAACTCTGTTGGATTAATGGATTGATATCGCATGACGATGTTTTAGTTTTGGCATTTGAGATTTTAAATCATAACGCAAGGATAAAAGATATAATTCGAGCAAAATTTCCGTATATTATAGTTGATGAATTTCAAGATACAAGTCCTATACAAGCAGAAATACTGAAAATTTTAGGGGCCAATGAGTCTATAATTGGCGTAATTGGTGATGTAGCACAGTCCATCTATTCATTTCAAGGAGCTGTTCCAGAGAAATTCATCGAGTTTAATCTAGATAAATTAAAGCAATATAAGATTGAAAACAATCATAGAAGCACGGAAGAAATAGTTAAAGTATTAAACTATATTCGTAATGACAAGACATTTATACAAGGTAGTTTGAGGAAGAAAAAAAATGGTAGGCAACCTATTGTAATTGAAGGAGATCCTTTTTATGCACTTGAAAAGGCGGTTGAAATTTTAGGGACTGATGAAATATGTACTTTAACATATCGTAATGAGTTATCCTTTAAAATGAAAAATTCGATTGAAGATCAAATACAAGCGATTGAATTTGGTGAACTATTTTACAATGATTCAAATGATAAAAGAAAATGGATAATTGCATTTTTGGTTTTATCAATAGAAAATGCAAAATCGGGGAACTATAAGGATGCCATTAAGTATATGAGGAAAGCATATCGCAAAGTCGATGAATTTAGTTCCAAGGATGCTTTGTCGAACTTAAAGAGATTAATAGATTCTTATGATTCATACAAAGATTTGACAATTAAGGAATTTTATAATTCTTATGTTGTTAACCATTATGATGTTAAAGGTAAAATTACAAGTGGAAAAGCAAATACATTTTATGGCAATTTAAAATATCAAAGTGTGGTATTAGGATTGGGTCTATCAGAAGATGAGTGTTTGTTTAAAACTATTCATAAGGCAAAAGGTGAAGAATACAAAAATGTACTTGTAATTATCCCAGAAGAGGATGAAGATGAATCTTTGAAATTTATTTTCGAGCATAATTTATTGAACAAACAGAATCATAGAGTATACTATGTTGCTTGCTCACGTGCAGAAGAAAACTTATTCATTAATGTACCTGTATTATCAGACGGAAAAAGAAAAGAGTTGGAGAAAATCGGATTTAAAGTTGTGTGATATTAAACAAAACTTAGTAACTAGTATGCTGATATAAATTGCCAGTTGGTGTAATCGCTTATATAAAGAAGTAGCAAGTAAAGGGAAATATATCAGTTATCATGAGCTATGTTAGTTCGATAAATAAATTTGTTTGGAAAGGGAATATAAAATGAAAAATTTAATAGTTGTCTCAGATGGATGGGGACCGAAAGATGGTGGGATAAACTCGTTTAATTATGATATTTGTAATTCGATACAATCATTAAAAATGGATGAGCTTAATTTTAGATGTATAGTACCTCAAAGAGGAGTAGAAATTGATGGTTTGTCAGATGAAGAGAGAGAGTTTCTAATTATTGTTAGCGATATTTCCTTTGAAAATTCACGTGAATTGGCACTGGAAATAAGGGAGCAATTGTCAGAAAGTACTGAGTCAGTTTGGATAGGTCATGATATAAAAACAGGTAATATTGCATTTGAATGTGCTAAATTACTAGAACATAGATGCGCTATTATACATCATATGGATTATTCGTCTTATCATACATTCATGGGGAAAAATGCGTTGATACAGAAAGATAAAAATAAGCAGCAAGAAGAGCTTTTTGGGAATGTTGATATAGTTTTGGCTGTTGGACCCAAATTGAAAAAATCAGCGGAAGATAAGCTAATCAATGTTTATAGTGAAAAACTTGATGTAGTACAGTTAATTCCAGGAGTTGCTGATGTTGAACCAGTTACAAGAGTGAAAAATAAATTTATTGGGATTACGTTTGGTAGAATTGAAGGTAGAACAGAAATAATTAAGCAGAGTAAACTTGCACTAGCAGGATTTTCAAATGCAGTTAAATTAGATAAAGAGTTAGCTGATCGTGAATGTTCAATGACTATTATGGGATTAAGTAAAGAAGATATTGTTATAGAGCAGGAAAAACTTTGGGAGTTTTCTAAAAAAATAGCAGGCAAAATGATAAATGTAAATGGATTGCCATATACTGAGAGTCGTGAAGAGCTCTTTAAAGAATTAAGAGAAGCTAGTATATGTTTTATGTTATCACTACATGAAGGATTTGGGCTAGTTGGAATGGAAGCAATATCGGCAGGAGTACCATTGTTATTAACTAAAAATAGTGGCCTATATGTTTTTTTGAAAGAGAATTTAGGTATATATGGGGAACATGCCATTTCATCTATAGCAGTTAATGGAGATTATGGAGATAAATTCTTTGATGAAGAAGATTTGCAAAAAGTAACAGATGCTACTATTGAATTGAATCTGAACTATGAACGGAGAAAAGCATATGCTATAGAGCTGAGGAAACAGTTGATCAATAAAGGTTATACGTGGGAGAATACGGCAAAAATATTGTTAGAGAATGTATTTTCAACTACATTTAAAGATTTTAAAAAATTAGTAAGAAGAAAGTCATTATTGATTTCTTTTGAAACCAATAGATATGAGTTGGATAGTATTGCAGACTATATTAAGGAAATAGAAGAAAAATTGAAAGAATTGACTGGTGATAGTGGAATTTTGTGTAAGGGGATAGAGTTTGGTTCTTTACATATCTTATTTTTGATGAATGAGGATTCTTATAAAAAAGTACATAGTATGTATTTAAAAGGAGAGTTAAATTTTAAAGAATTTGAGTTAATTGGACTATCTATTTGGAATACTTATACAAAAGCTCAGGTTGAGCAAGTTTCAGGTGTTGAGCCACAATTGTTGTTTGCAGAATATTTAAAAAATGAAGAAATAGCTAAATTGAAGTTATTATTAGATAGTAAAATGATATTTAAGGATAGTATTAAAAATCAAGTTATAAATTTGCAAAATAGAGATGAAATAAAAGAGCGATTACGTAATCGATTTTCGGATGTGAAGATATATGTTACATCTATTGGTAATCAAATATATACATCTGTTTATGGTCTGGAATACCAGGCTGTACGTGGAGGGGAAGTAGAGTATAAGAATTATGGTATTAGTGGAGTGGTTTTTGAAGTCCCAGAGGAAGTGGATACTATAAATGCTAAATCGATAAATATATATTTATTGTGCAATGGAATTAGAGTAAAAGGTAAATTGGTTGAAGAGAATAATAAATTACTATGGGTATTTAATGATATTCTTGAGGTTGGAGAATATGATGTATTAGTTGATTAGGAGGTATTATGAGTGATCAGGTAAATGATGAGAAAGTTCTATTTCTTTTAAATAAAGCATTAATGAAATTTAAGTTAAATCAAAATATCGAATTTGAAAATAGTAAAAATGCTGGCTTTTATATCCAAGAAGTTATGACAAATCAAAAACGTGAAAGGCAAAATGAGATTTTAGAGAATATAATTAGATGGTCATTTTCTTTAGAGGATATTGATAATATAATATTCTACAATAAGCTTATGCAATCAATTATTAGTGGAGTTAAACATGATTTAACTCTTTTTTTGCTCTGTACTTTGAAATATGCAGAAGGTTTATTTTTTGCAGTGAATGATTATGATACTGTTATAGAGTTATGTATGTCGGGGTGTGAAGCTATTAGGAATAGCAATATGAAACTGGATATTATGTACTCCGATTATCTATTATTATTGGCACGTTCATATGAGGAATGTAATGAATACGAGAAAGCCAAAGAAAAATTTTATCAAGTAGAAGATATTAGACAAAATTCAGACTATACAAATGATTTTTTAAATCTTGAACTGTATTATTATTATGGACACTTTTGTTTAGAGGTTGATGAACTGGAAAAAGCAAAACAGCTATTTGAAAAAGCAGAAGATGCGATTTCAGAGAAAGAAGATTTTTATTTAAGAATTGATATAGCCAATGCACTAGTTAATATAGATTGTGAAAAAAAGGAATATTCATCTGCAATAGAACGTGTGGATATGTTGTTAAAAACATGTAATAGATTTGGTTGCAATGAGCAGCATTATATAGAGATTTTAATAATTAAGGCGATAGTGTTCTCATATTATGATAATGAAAAAGCTATAAATACGTATAGAGAAGTTGTGACGAAACAAAAAAATTGCAAAACCATATCGGAAGATAAGGTTATTGAAACAGAATTAGAAATCATTAAACTCTATTTATCAGGGGAGAGATATCTATTGGCAAAAGAATATGCTATAAATATAATGTCCCTATATGAAAAAAGATTAAAATCTGAACCATCAATTTGGTTTAAAGTAACAAATCTATATTTACATATAATTCTATGCTTAGAAGATCATGAAAATGCTACAATACTAATTAAGAATTTAAACATGATAGATATTAAAGTGGATAAAATTGATTTGGCAGAGTATTACGAGTTTCAATTTAATTGTGAATACTATTATGGATTGAAAGGCGATGTTGTTAGAAAACTTAGTGTCTTAAAAGCGATGGAAGAAAGTATACTTTTTAGTAGTAAGCCAGATTATTATACTCTTTTTAGGTGTAAATGGAAAATTGCGAATACATACTTGAATCAGGAAGAGTATAAAAAGGCTTATGATATATATTTTGAGTTGGTCAATGAAAAAAAATATGGAGACATTAACAAAGTTAATTATGCTGTTATGTTGGCAGAATTTATAAGAAGTTCTGTAAAACTTAATAAATTAAAAGGTTTGGAAGAAATAATAAAAATAATTAATCATACATTTAAAGATATAGAGACGCTGGAATATGCTAAAGCTCTAGGTTTTTATTCAACATACTACAAAGCGATTAATGATTCGTTTAAACTCGAAAGATGTATTAAAGACGAGATTCGAATTAAAGAAACAATTGCACCTATGAATGTTGTTTCTATTGGTAAAGCTAAAAATAATTTGGCAATATATTATTTGAAATACGGAATTTATGAAGATGCTATAAAAATATTTATTGAAGTTAAAGAACTTTTCTATAAGGTCTATGGAAAAAATTCGTATGAATACTGTAGATTAGTTGCAAATATGGCAATTGGATATTTTGAAGTAGGAGATAAATTGGAAGCGCAGAAAAATACCTTGATTTGCAATGAGATTATTGATGAACTGAGAGGTAGCTATTATCATTTGAAATCACAAATTAAGATGCTAAATATCAGGTTATTTATAATTTTAGGCAATTATACTAAGGCTAGGGAAATTGCTGATAGATTATATATTGAATTAAAAACACAAATAAAATGGAATCTGGACTTTCAGTATTCAGTTGTAAGTAAAATAGTAGAGTTAGATATTATAGAAGGATATTCAGAAGATGCAATAAAAAAGTTGAATAAATTCAAGGAAAATTTGAATGGAATAGATAATTATTATTTATTAGCATTAGTTAACCATGATTTGGCAAATGTTTACCATAAGATCGGTAGCTTTAACAGTGCTGTTAAAATAAGTTGTGAAGCAGTAGATGCTGCATTAAATTATAAATTTAATTCTTATCTAAGTAGTAGTGGAAAGGTTTCAACATCAATGGATTATAAGCTTGCTCCAATGTATAACCTTTTATTGTCGTGTTACTCGAAGTTGAATGAATTAGAGAAACAAAAATATGTTAGTCTCATTACAAAGCAGCTGTTTGCAAAAAAAATTGATGAACTATTTTTACATAAGTTAAAAGACAAATTAGTTATTAGAGAACTGATTAATATTTCATCTTATGGAAATGAATACAAACAAGTAATACATGAACTGGCGTTGGTTAATGGGAGACAGTCAAAGAATTTAGATGAATATAAAAGTATTAAATTAGAAACGGCTATGCTAATAAGTAAGAAAGAGATGATTGAAAATAAATTACTTCAGCAGAATTTTAATTATAAAGAAATTTATAAAGAATTAAAAGCCTCTGAAATAGATACAAGTATAGTGGTAGAATATCATGAGTACATTAACTGGCGGTCTAGCAATATAAATCCACATTATGTTGCAGTTATATATAACTTAAAGGATATTAATAAATCAAACATTTCTTTTATTGCTGAATGCAATAAAGTTAATAATTTGATTAGTGACATGAGAAAATTAATTAGAAAAAAGAAAAAAATACAAAAAAGTGAAATTATAGTAGAACTAAGGAATTTGTTGATTGAGCCAGTTAGTAAGGTTATTGGAGATATAAAAGAAATAAGTATTGCCCCTGATGGAGGATTATCATTTATACCTTTTGAATTGTTTTATACAGATACTAAAATATCATATTTACCTAATTGTAATAGTTTGACGTGGTACAGAAAAAATGTAGATAACGAATTTACTGCATCAGTTTTAGGTGATCCTTTAGTTTATAATCCTAGGTCTAAAGATTCCGTTATTGATATGAGTTTTGAACTTCCTACAGGTAATTTAAAATATTCTGAATTGGAATGTTCTTCGATTTCAAAAATTCTAGGTAGTAAGATAGATAATGTTTATCTTTATACTAGGGATAGATTTGATAAAAAAGCAACTCTGAAGCAACCATCAGATACAATACTTCATATTTCTTCACATGGTTATTATTTTAAGAGAAAAGAAATGAGCAGTCGAAATAAAGTTGACAAAATGATTATTGAGGAAAATGATTCATATGAGCGATGTGGCATAATTACTTCTCAGACATCATTGGTATATGATAATGAGTCACTATATAGGGATGTTATACTAAGTGGTAGAGATATTATTGAGTCTGATTTTTCTAATACAAAATTAGTTACGCTTTCAGCATGTGATACAGGAATGGGGGATGTTGTGTGGAATAAAAGTAGTATTGGATTGAATAGAGCATTTTTGTTTTCAGGAGCAGAAAATGTAATTGTGTCATTATGGAAGGTTGACGATTTTTCAACTACACTTCTTATGATACGCTTTTACGAACTTATTGCCGAGGGAGAGAATGTAAAAGATGCTCTTAGTAAAAGCAAAATGTACATTAAGAATTTATCTTATAATGAAATTGTATCAATGGGTTATAAAAGAGTTGATATAAACAATGAAACTAAACCTTTTAGAAGTGAATATTATTGGGCCGGATTTATCTGTATTGGTAGTGGCGATATAATATTTGAAGATAAGATATTGGAATGTCAACACTAAGTTAGACAACTTTTTTAAGGTGTAAATATTTGTATTCTATGAGACTGTAAATATTTTCGTGGATCTTTATTTACACAAAATTTGCTACAGTCTCCTTATAAATTTTTTCATGGGATATATAGCAAAAACCCCCAAGCAGTAAACATCTATGCACTCACTGCTCAGGGGAAAAGTTTACTTTATACTATTTTAATTCTTCTTAATCTTTTGAAAATCAGAATTCGTCAAGATCTTTACACTAACTCACCTGCTTTCTTTCAACGACAATCGCCTTTGTTGGACAAACCGTCTTGCACCTGTCACAGGACGTACACCACAGATCCTTATTCAGAGGGGTGTCTTTTGTCGCGGGGTCACAATCCTGTGGACATACCGTTGAACACAGTTTACAGTCTACACATTTGTTCAAATCCCTTACCAGCAGTTTCTGGTTTTTTAATGATGAAATTTTAACGAGTGCCCCGACGAAGCAGAAGTATTTGCAGTACGCACGACGTTCAACCAGTGAAAGTAGCATACCGGCTGTGAAGGCCCATCCCCAGAATTTGAGGAAGATGTTGTAGTCACGCATAGCGAGCGGAATCAGCAAGGTTATTCCAGCAAAAATGTATTTCAGCCACTTGAGTTTCTTTCTTGACTTTTGTGGAATGAAGTTATTGTATTTCTTTCTGAAGACAACCCGCCCAACGATGCCAAGTGCATCTTGAAAACGCTGCATGAAGCAGGCATATCCACAGAAGAAATTACCAAAGATAAATACCAGAAGCAGTATGGTGCTTGTCATGAGCGTATCCCATAAGGCAAATGCGATGTTGTTGGCGTTGGCATAGGCTTCAATGGCAAAGTACAACCCCATGTAAATGAGGATGCTAATCCAGCGCTTATATTCAAGTTTTCTCAGCTTCTTGTATTTTGCGATATCCAATATATTTTTTAAAAAATTCATGTTCTATTCTTCCTTTCGATGGTCTATTGATTATCAATGATCAGTCTTGGTCAATAATATCTTTGTACGCTTTCGTTGCAATCATCATTCCAAATAGTGCAAACATGGACAGTATTGCGAGTTGAACTATTAGATCTAGCATACCGTGACTCGGTGCGATAGCAGTCAATCTTCTCAGCCCTGAAATCAGGTAGGTCATTGGATTCAGTGTTACGATCACTTTGAAAATCAAGGGTAAATGCGCGGTTGTATACAGCGCATTACTGAAGAATAGCATTGGCATTTGAAACATGAAAATGACCATGTGATATGCACCGCCGTTTGGTGCCTTTGAAGCAAAGTATAGCGCAATGCCGGAAAAGCCTATCCCAAACAGAATAACCAGCATGAATGCAATCAGCAAGCTGAAGGGGTTCACATTCAACGAGGCGCCTAAAAGTAGACCTGCTACCAGTATGACAAGACACTGGATGAGGACCTTCGACAATACGGTCATCACATTGGCTACTAACGGCGCAAACCTTGAAATAGGCGCCATCTGATAAGTTTTCACAATGCCGCTCATACGTTCGTCAATCCATGAAGTGCCGCCATTTATACTCGCAGACACAATAGTAAAGCCGATCATCCCCGGCAGAACAAATGTTAGATAGTCATCAGGTCCAGTCATGAAGCTGGACATGCCCACCGAGAACAGTAAAAGCCACATCATTGGCTGGATTAACGATCCAACACTCTCCATTCTGTTTCGAAAGTATTTCTTCATGTTTTTCTTCCAAATGGATACAATGATTCTCATTCGCTTGCCCCTCCTTTGCTTTGTTCTATGAAATACAGGAAGATGTCCTCCAGAGTGCTTTTGCCCTTAGAGTTCAGCTTGCTGTACTTGTCTGTAAGAGTCGATGGCACACCCTGTTCAATGACTTTTCCGCGATCAATGAACGCAACACAATCTGCATTTCGCTCAATCTCGTCAATATAATGGGAGGTCACAAAAATCGTGGTTCCCTTCTTCTGAATTTCCTTCAGAAAGTTCCATATCTGCTGTCGACTCTGCGGATCAAGTCCCAATGTCGGCTCGTCTAGAAAAAGAACAGTCGGTTCTGTCATCATGCCTTTAATAATCTCCAGACGCCTACGCATACCACCAGAGTAAGTGTTCACATACTTATTAGCGACATCTGCAAGACCCATGATGTTCAGCATATCATCCGTACGTTTGGCTACTTCTCCTGCGCGCATGCCATACAGTGCACCATGGCTAATCAAGATTTCCATGCCTGTCAAATCCCTTTCGTTAATGCTTTCCTGAAATGTGACCCCAATCAACTTTCTAATTGCATCAGGGGCATTGTCTAAGTCAATGCCGTCCACGTAAATTTTGCCCTCTGTCTTAGAGAGCAGGGTCGTCATAATGGATATCAAAGTAGTTTTTCCGGCACCGTTAGGACCTAGCAGTCCATAGATACAGCCCTTTGGCACTTCTAGGTTGATTCCTTTCAGGGCACAGGTGCCATCTTTATAGACTTTTTTCACTTCTTTAATGCTCAAAATACTTTCCATACAATTCACTCCATTTCATTTCATAAAATAGCGTATCTACCGTATGCCAATACTCTAAAAGGCGAATCGGAATACGGCAAATGTGTGTCTTTATCCTTTATTTCTCAAACCAGTTGTCAAGCACTTTAATGAATGATTCAGGACATTCCTCATGCGGTAGGTGACCGCAATCATCAATAACTACGAGTTCTGCGTTCGGGAGTGCTTCTGCCAGCTGTTTGCTTTGCTCCAATGGTACGATTACGTCTTCAGCACCACTGATGACCAAAGCTTTCTGAGTGATTCTATCTAGCTGTGTGGAGACATCGCTTGGAGCGGTCCCCCATGCCTGTAGATACTCCCAGAGGGCTATATTCCAGTTGTTCACTTTGGTCAATACTTTATTCATTTCCATGCGCTCGTCTGTGATCTTACTTTTGTCAAAATATGTGCTTTCAAAGAAACTATCACCAGAAGCGAGCGTATTTGCAAGTATTGGTCCTAGATGGTCTACCTGGGGCAATTCTAAAAGCCATGTTGGCATGGACTCGGTAACGAATACAGCGGCGTCAACAAAGATGAGTTCATCCACACGGTCAGGTATTTGCACTGCAGCTTCTGCAGCCAATACGCCACCAAAGGAGCTGCCGACCAATGTAGCAGAGTCAATATTCATTTTATCCATGAACGCTTCCAACTGAACAATCGCTGAGTCAACTGTATACGGATTCGCGCCAGTCCAGTCGCTTTCTATCAGTTTCTCAGTCAGTCCATAAGGCGCCTGGTCGTAGGCGTACACATTCCCCTTTGTTGAAAGATAATCAATGACTTCATTCCAAGTATAGCTGTTGTAAAGAGAGCCGTGAATCAGAATAAAATTTTGATCTGTTTTGATCTGAGCTGGCTTGTAAATGTAGTACATGTCAATTCCGTCTGTACCATCAAATGGGATAGTTACAATATTTCCATCCTGTCCGATCAGATCAATCGGCTCATTCAAACCTGTAGCACCTTTAACTGGTATCAGAAATGGTCCTAACAGTACGAGCAGTAACAAAACTGACAAAATAACACCTACTACTTTCGGCCATTTCCTTGTTTTCTTATTTTTTTGATTGAATTTATTTTCCATCTCTCAAACACTCCTTTCTGTGTTAAAATAAGTGTAATGTATGACCTAAGGTCGAAGTCAAGGGTTGAAAGGAGATTTTTTTATGGAATATTCTTCGAGTGTATTTGCTTCAATAGGAAACGTGACGAAAAAGACACTGCGACATTATGACAAGATTGGATTGCTCTCCCCTGCAAGGATTGATGATAATGGATACTGGTATTACGATGAGAATGCTATGAACCGTCTGCAAATTATTCGAAATTTACAGGTACTCGGATTCAGTTTACAGGAGATCAAGCAAAATATGGAAAGTGACTTTGAACAGCTTCGAAATGTAATCGCGGAAAAAAAGCGCTTCGTTGATGAGCAGATTCTTCAACTTCAGTTGGCAAAACGACTGCTGAAAAACGTTGAGAATAAAGCTGAATTAAAAGTGGTCGATGCCCTAGCAGTGAGTCTCGAGGAAGAGCACATTGACTGGTACAAGAGAAATCTCAGCGATGAACAGTACCAGCTTCTTTTAGGAATGATGAGTAAGGAGACAGCATCAAATGATCATGAGCGGATGGTTGCTTACATGAAGGCGTTTAAGAAAGCGTTTCAAAAATCAAATCGGGCAGGCATGCAGAAAGCTATTTGGCAGGTAAAGGCGATTTTTTTGGATCATCAGATGAGTGAAGATACAACATGCCAGTTGATAGAATTTTTTCTGAAATCCAATTTGGAAGGACCGCTGACCACAAGAATTCTTTCGGTTAAGGAAGTAGTGATGTTTCTGGATATGATCCATATTCCTTTGAGTAGAAATAACAAATGATATTTGTTAATCTACATATTTTGACGGTAGGGTGTTTTTTAATCACAAACGATGTTGATGAATATACTAGATCAAAACCATCCGCTTTCTAGTCTGAGCGAACACTTTGTAAATATTGATTTTGAATCTTATTTAGGTCATTCTGCTGACGTGTTTGGTATTTGTCTAAAATGCTACAACCTATTTGGGAATTATGTTTTATTATAGAGAATTAACTAAATGATTTCAGCCCTACCAATGAGTCGATATGACCTGCTCCCCAAAAACTGAACCACTGTAAATGTTAGTTCGATATGATAAAATCAAGAAAAGGAGATCGAACGATGAAGAAAAGATTTACAGAAGAACAGATCATAAAAATCCTCAAAGCACATGAGGCAGGTCAAAAAGCATCTGATATTGTAAGAGAATATAATATCTCTGAACAAATTTTCTATCGTTGGAAAAGCAAATATGGCGATATGGAAATCCAAGATGCAAAGAAATTAAAGCAGCTCGAAGAAGAAAATCGCCGTTTAAAATTACTAGTAGCTGAGCTAAGTCTTGATAATAAAGTGATGAAGGATATCATCTCAAAAAACTAGTAAAGCCTGCCGACAAAAGGCGTGCTACACAGAATGCCATTATTGATAACGACATCAGCGAACGAAGAGCGTGCAGGCTTGTTGGATTATCACGAAGTACATTTAGATATAAATCTCAAACGAATTCAGATAATCAAGAAGTTATTGATAAAATGATTGAATTCAGCTCTAAATTCAAACGATATGGTTACCGACGTCTCCATATAATGCTTAGACGTTCTGGATTTAATGTCAATCATAAACGTGTATATCGCTTGTATAAAGACGCTGGTCTTGAATTAAAGCGCAAATCTAAAAAAAGACGTTATGAAAAACGAGGAACTCCTGAGCAAAATATTTTTGAGCAGAACTACAGATGGTCAATGGATTTCGGATCAGATGTAACTCGTACTGGCAAACGCTTTAGAGTGTTTACGTTTATTGATGAAGTAACTAGAGAATGTCTTGCCTTAGAAATTGACAGTTTTATTACAGGACAACGTGTCACAAATTATTTAAACAAAGTAGCTCTATTTAAGGGTTTACCAAAGGAAATATTGACTGACAATGGTCCTGAATTTACAAGTAACGCTTTAAACACATGGGCTTACGATAAAAATGTTGAACATATTTTTTATTGATCCAGGCTGTCCCTCTCAAAATGGATTCATTGAAAGTTTTAATGGCAAGCTAAGGGACGAATGTCTAAATCAGCACTTATTTAAAAATCTTTATGAAGCCAAGGATATCATCAATGCTTGGAAAGATGAATATAATACCATAAGACCTCACAGTTCATTAAATAATTTAACACCACTAGAATATGCACAAAGTTTGTTAAAAACTAACATTGCCTCTGGAACATGAACTGGGGGCAGGTCATAGGCATTACCAACATTTTGCCTACCGTGACACCTTTGTTTGAGTTGATTCTCGTCAGAATGAATAGTGTATCTCCAATATGGACTATTGAAATTGTATAGGCTATACTAAAGTGAACATTTTTTTAAAGGAGTTGTTATAATAGAGACTAAAAGGAGATTGTTCACATGACTAGAAAACCAACCAGAAAATTTACAGATGAATTTAGACAACAAATGGTACAACTATACAATAGTGGTAAGCCCTCAAGTGAAATTGTAAAGGAATACGATTTAACGGCATCTGCTTTTTCATTCATGGGTTAAAAAGTATAACAAAACAGGGTCATTCAAAGCTGTAGATAACCTTACGTCAGAGTAAAAGGAATTAATCGAACTTCGCAAGCAAAACAAACAGTTGCTGATGGAGAACGACATTTCATTAAGATAGGTTTACTTGTAATCTATCGCATAAAGCAAGCGGCTCTAATAATGGGACGAAAATAAAAGTTATTAGAGCCAATGCACATAAATACTCATTAAATAGAATGTGTAAGGTATTGAATATCTCAAGAAGCATTTATTATTCTTATAAAGAAAAAATTTCTTTTTCTGATCCATGAACGAGCACTGTAATCAATCTTTTCAACGAAAACCAACACGCATATGGCACCCGAAAACTGAAAGTAGAACTAGCGAAGTTAAATCATCATCTGTTAAGACGTCGCATTCCAAGAATTATGAAATCAAATGACTTGGTATCAGCGTACACCATGAAAAAATATACACCTCTAAAAGACATTGTAAATGAAGAAAAAGTAGCAAATATTCTAAATCGAAAATTTGATGAAAGAAAGCCTTTGGAAATTGTTGTCAGTGACTTAACCTATGTTAGGGGTAAGAATAAATGGAACTACATTTGCATCATGTTGGATCTTCACAATCGAGAGATTACCTGTTATAGTTGTGGACCTCATAAAACGGCACAACTTGTTTATTCCATACATGTGGAGTGTCTGTTTAAGCTTACAAGAAGGTAAAGTATAGTTCGTTAAACAGCTGATAAATTTATAAGCATGTACAATTTTGATTTAAAGAAATTTTACTAAAAATAAAAAGTAGATTTAGTGGAGGTATTATAATGGAAAAGTTATTTTCGTATGGCACACTTCAATTGGAAAATGTACAAATGGAGACATTTGGAAGAAACCTTACAGGTTCTAAAGATGTATTACTGGGCTATGTTCTTTCAGAAGTCAAAATAAGAGACCAAGAGGTTATCAGAAAAAGTGGTATGGAGTTTCATCCTATATTGAAATATACTGGCAATAGAGAAGATGAGGTTGAAGGGACTGTTTTTGAAATAACTCGTGAAGAATTGTTGAAGGCAGATGAATATGAAGTTGAAGAGTATGCTAGAACATTAGCTGACTTTAAATCTGGGATTCAAGCATGGATTTATGCAGCTGCTAAGTAAGACTCAGGTCTTCTTGTCTGACTATAAAATTTGTTGTCAATAAAGAGGCAGAGGCTATAGGTTATTTAAGTTGACCAATCCCCTTTTCCTCATGATTTTTCACTAATTCAATTTTCAATAGATATGTTATTGCATTGATAGGTTAAGATGTGATAATTTGTAGGAAAGCATAAATATAATTTTGATGTGAGAGGTTTTTATAAAAACAAGAATAGTTGAGAGGGAAGCATTTTATATTTGTGGATATGCTGTTGAAGCAAATCTTGAGGGAAATGATAATGATATTTCAAAACTATATGCAAAGTTTGAAAACAATGGATATGATAGTATATTGAAACAATTACCGATTTGTGAAAAAGGTTACTATGGTCTTGAATGGTACACAGAGGGACATAAAAGTTTTTTCTATCTTCATGTAGAGAGGTCGGAGAAAAGACCGTTGCTCCAGAATGTGCCGAAATAAAATATATTCCGTCAGCAAAGTATCTTGTTGCAGAAATCCCTGCCGGGAAAAATATGATGGATGAATGGACTAATTATTTTTTTATAAAGTTATTCCGAATTTAAGATATGAGGTCGATGAGCAACATGGTTTTTATTTTGACTATTATTTGCATGATATGTCGAGTGACTGTGAACTTTGGACACCTATTAAGTAAAATCAATAGTTTAGAGCACTTGTGTAGTGAAACAAATTTGGTGTAAATTCAAGAAATCTTCCACGAAAGTAGTTAATAGTATAAAATTAATTACAGAGTGGAGGATTTTTCTATGTCTAGAAAGAAAACAAAGATATCTGAATTAACTAAAGAGCTAATAGAAGATAAGAATATTAAGGATGTAGCTGATTTACAGAGTGTCCTTAAAGAAATGCTAAAGTCAGGAGTAGAAGCACTTTTAGAGGCTGAACTTGATGAAGAACTAGGGTAAGATCGCTATAGTCGCCAAGGTGATAGTTCTAATTACAGAAACGGTAAATCCAGTAAAAGAGTACGGACTGATTTAGGAGAAGTAGAGGTTGAAATTCCAAGAGATCGAAATGGTGAATTTGAACCTCAAATTGTGTCAAAACATTCCAGTGACTTATCTGCTATAGAGGATAAAGTAATATTCATGTATGGTAGAGGTATGTCCCAGAGGGATATTTCACGGCATATTGAAGAAATCTATGGTATGCCTATCTCTGCTCAAACAATCTCTAGAATGACAGATAAAATTATGCCACTGATCGAAGAATGGCAAAATCGTCCTTTTGAATCTAGCTATCCCTTTATTTTTATGGATGCCATACATTATAAAGTTAAGCAAAATAATAGAATCATAAACAAAGCTGCATATGTTGTAGTTGGAATAAATACTGATGGAATGAAAGATGTATTAGGCATATGGATTGGTGAAAATAAGACAAGTAAATTTTGGCTTAAAGTTTTAACCGATTTAAAAAATCGTGGCGTTCAAGATGTAATCGTATTTAGCGTAGACAGATTACCCGGGTTTGAACAAGCTATTAAAGCCACTTATCCAACTTCAACAGTACAACGTTGTATTATCCATCAAATTCACTCGTCAACACGCTATGTAGGATATAAACATATTAGAGAGCTTATGACCGATTTAAAATCAGTTTATAAGGCACCAAATGAAGAATCTGGTTATCAAATGCTTATGGACTTCGAAGAAAAATGGGGATCTCAGTATCCACAGTGTATCAAGTCTTGGAAGGATAATTGAGAAGTACTTTTTCCATTTTTCAGTTATTCTGAAAACATACGAAAAATCATATATACAACAAATATAATAGAAAGTCTAAATAGACAATATCGTAAAGTTACAAAAGGAAAATCAGTATTTCCAACTGATACGGCGCTTATGAAATCACTTTACTTAGCGACCGAAAATGCTACAAAGAAATGGAATCAACGACAAAGAAATTGGGAGCAAATAATAAATGAGTTATCTATTCTGCATTCATAAAATGAAGTAGATAACTCATATACTAATTTAATATTTTCTATTTTCGTGGATCTTTATTTACACAAAATTTGCTACAGTCTCGATCATTTTTTCTATTACGTAAGATCAAAATGATCCGAGCTTCTTGTATCATAATTCTTTTTCTCCAAGTATTCTATCTGTTTATTAGAACGGGCTTACCGGATCATCCTCATTAATGTCAGCTATAGCATATAATAACTTTATCTGTTCGCTGGCATCTTTTAAATTAGGAAGTGCAAAGGTTTTCTTTCCATCTCCTCCAAAACGAGTATCTATTAAAGAATATAGTTCTTGATTTTCCTGAATATTTAGGATCTCTCCATTACATAGTCTAAAAGTGCCCGGCGAAAAATTGAAGGCAAACATACTTATTTCTCCTAAGTAGTATCCATCCGGAAAATCACGACCTCCTTCTCGTATCGGATATATCCCATCATCCCTACTATATATATAATAACTCATGCGGATATCCAGCATCATCCCTTCCTCTATAAGATTAGGAAGTGCAAAGGTATGGCTTCCATCTCCTCCATAGGTACTACTTAAAAGCGAAAATAATGGCGCATTTAATTGGATTTTCAATTCTCTTCCATCACAAAGCGTCCATCCTCCTGGTACTTTGCTATTGGGAAATAATCCAATACTACCGATATATCGATCGCTATTACCTTCCTTACTTGGATACTTACCACCTTCTATGCAAATATAGTATTTTGTATGAGGAATCGGTTCTTTCCCTGCTAGATGAGGTAGCGAGAAACAATTTGTTTCATTTTCTCCATATGTGGTTCCTAATAGAGAAAATAAGTCTGGATAATCATGACTTGACAACAACTGTCCTTTACATTCCAGCCAGCCCTCATCCGTATACCTGTTCGGCGAATACGGAAATAATCCTATTTCGCCTAAATATGCTCCTTTCATATTTTTCACCTTCCTTTTTTGATTTTTGATTAAATTTAGCTATTTATATAAAAAGCATACCGATAATCCTCTATTAACTTATTCTAGAAGTATTTCATTAAAACTTACTCTTTTTTTCTTTTCTCGAGGATCAAATTCGGCAATGCATAGGATTTATTGTTGTTTCCTCCATATCTTCATCTGTCTCAAAACGATACTGGTGAATAAGTTCTGATTTAAAGATGTTATAATAACGTGCCATCGGTGAATTATCATAAGGATTTCTTGCCCGACTCATACTTTGGAAAATTCTGTTCTCTTCACAGAAGGCTATAAATCGTCTTGAGGCACACTTGCGACCCCTGATCTGTATGTAAAACGATAGAACTCTTTATTGAATTTGATTTAATAGCTTTTTTTAATATGTTGATAGCAAGCTCCGTATCAATGAATTTGCTATTTTCTGTAGCAACAACACTTTTGTCATATAAATCAATTATCGTATTCCTCTTTTCTTGTTTGAAATATAACATCGAACTAGACTAAGGTGTTACAACTTCATTATAGCAGGACAATGTTTACGACATTACCATTATTTTTTTAATGCCTAGCTATTTGTTTTGCTGCTATTTTATCATAAAAAATATAATTATGCATTTTTATCGGTTCGATCTCCTAAGAGTTCTTTATATCTATTTTTAGCATATTCTCGTCTAAAGCATGATTATCAATCTTTTTGGTGTATTTATTAAAGATCGGCTCATTTACTTTCTTGTTTTTGAGGATATCCCTTACAGTTGTTTGGTATTCTTTTGAAATAGTAGCATCTCTTGGTTTTCCACCTTTTTCAATAAGGTGTACTTTCACAGGTAATCCGTTTTCTCATATAAATTGTTCGGGAGTAATAACTAACATGTTTTCCCGGCGACAATCACAAAATTTGGCAAAGATAATTCGGTCTTTATAGTTGTCTGGATTATATTTAGTGTCATGAGCTTTCGAACCACGAATTTTTGTAATATCCTTGTATGAACGTAAGCGTCTATTAGCATAATGTATAGAAACCGCTTACGGATTATGTAATAATTACTCTAACTAAATAATAGCATAATTAAAGCAAACTTTGCACTTGAAGCTTGCTTACTTACAAAATTGCTGAACGTCTTCACTCTATGGAAGAAATTCTTCTAAGAACTCTGGGTGTCTATGAAACTGTACACCTGGAAGTTCTTTAAAGATAAATTCTAAGTATTTGAATGGTACAAGACCATTTGCCTTCGATAAGATGGTATGGCGTGCTAAAGTAGCATCAATCCATGACCAAAAGGCATCTAAAATAGGTTGCTCAAGTTCTAAATGCTTTGCTTTACGTTCTTCTTTCTACTCTAAAGCCTCAAGATTTTTTTCAATCTTGAATAGTTGATTACAGTATTCAATACCTTGACCAGCAAGATCCTTGCTCGGATTATTAACTCATATTTACAACTGTCACTTTGAAAAACGGACCGAAGACTTATAGAATACATTCACGACGAAACCATAATTAAAGTGCTTTATAGGATGTATAACTTGTACCCATATGTAAAATCGTCGATGGTGAGCTGAGGGGCATAACTGCTAGGTTTAGGGAAGAGGAAATACTGAACTTCTCGAATTCGTAACTGAACAGAGAACCGTGACAGCTATGGAAAATATAATCACAGAGGAAATACAGGCGCTAGACAAGGTTTGGCATAAATTAATCTTGATAGCGCAAAAAACAAATGAAGATTTATGGAAGGATGAACTTGAGGGAGCAACAACAATAGAAATCAGTATTTTAAGCATTATACAAAAAAAGCCGGATGCTATATTAAAAGACATTATTGAGATATTGGGGATTCCAGGCAGTACACTGACGAATGCGATTGACAGACTTGAGAAGCGGGGACTGATCAAAAGAGTAATAAGTACGCGGGACAGAAGATCGTTTGGGATTGAGCTTACTGATAAAGGATTACTGGCTCAGAATTTGCACAGAAGAAGTGAAAAAATATTATGGGAAAGAGTTCTTAAATCTTTTGATACAAGCGCGGAGCGGATAATGTTAATTCAACTATTGGAAAAGCTGGCTGATAGTTTATCTAGAATTGAAATATCGGAGGTAAAAAATGGACAGTAGATTAATGTACAATCTTATGGTGTTGACCTTTAAAATACAGGATTTCTTTTCAACACCTGGAGATGTCCTGCTGAGCTTTAATATAAAGAGCGGGGATACGGTCGTGGATTATGGATGCGGACCGGGAAGGTATGTTCAAAAGGCATCTGGGCTGGTTGGAGATATGGGAAAAGTCATCGCTGCCGACATATCTGAAGTGGCTATTGATAACGTAATTAAAAGAATCGAAAAACATGGACTGAAAAATGTTTTTCCTGTTTTACTGGATAAAAGTAAAAGTAGAATTCCAGAAAATAGTGCTGATGTGGTATATGCACTTGATATGTTTCATCAGGTGAAAGACCCCGCTGCCTTTCTTTCAGATATACACAAAATTATAAGGAAAAGCGGCTATCTGTACATGGAGGACGGTCATCAGTCAAGAGAAGCAACTATTAAAAAGGTTAAGATGTCCAGGCTGTGGCAGATTGATGAAAAATATAAAGACTTTCTTCGGTTAAAGCCACTGGAAATACCCCGGATTGGAGATGAAAAATATGAAAAGTAAAACAGCTGTTATTACAGGTGCAACAAGTGGCATTGGTGTGGCTTTTGCTACAAGGTTAGCAGAGGAAGGCCGTAACCTTATCATAACAGGGAGAAGAAAGGAAAAAATCGAGGCCTTTGCAGAAAAACTTAGGAATGAATACAAAATTGATGTTGAAGTTATCATAGCAGAGCTTTCAGAAAATGAAGATGTGCAAAGGTTGATAGAAATATTAAAATGCAGGAAGGTTGATGTGCTGATCAACAATGCAGGCTTTGGAGTAAGCAGTCCGTTTCAGAACTGTGATCTGGAAGTTATGGAGCAAATGGTAAAACTGAATGTTTTAACGCCCACGAAATTGATTCACGCCGTTCTTCCATCAATGATAGAACATAGCAGTGGGACAATTATAAATGTTTCGTCTGAGAGTGCCTTTTTGAGCATTCCCCAAAATTCAGTGTATTCGGGATGTAAGTCGTTTCTCAAGAGCTTTACGGAGTGTTTATATCTTGATTTAATGAATACAGGTGTAAGTGTTCAGGTGCTATGCCCGAGCTTCACAAAGACGGACTTTCATGAGAAGATGGGGATGGACAAGTCAAGACAGAAAAACAAGGGACTCATACGATGGCTGTTACCTGATGATGTCGTAGATATTTCATTTAAGGCGCTACAAAAGAATAATGTTGTCTGCAAAACAGGAATTTATTCAAAGCTAATAATATGGATAATGGGTTTACTGCCAAGAAAGTGGTATTATAAATTCATGTACGGTTTTAGTCAAAAAAGATTTAAGGACAGGAGCAATTGATTTTCGGGAGACACGCATTGAAATTAAATAAAAAAGACAATAAGAATTTGTCTAGAAATGTGGTGATAAAGATGAATATCAAAGTTGAATTTTTTCAAGATGATTTAATCCAAGCGATAGGTGCAGGCATTTATGAGGTTAGTATCAATCAAGATAACAAATCTGAAAACACATGAGAAAAGCACATTTAATTGCAATTTGAAAATTGACATGGAATTTAGAAGTACAATTTGCTCTTAATTGGTGGGGAGATTGAAGTATGAAAATTAAATTTAGAAACTACGAAAACAATGTCCGCTTTGGGGGCGACTACCAGAAAGTATGCGCTTTTCTGAATAGGATAAATAAAAGCGACGTCACAACTCCAAATTTTTTATGGGCAAGATGGGTTTGGATGATTAGCCGTCCAGTAGACAATGAAGATTTAAAAAACAAAATAGGATTATGGGAAGATGATGGGGAAATAGTGGCACTGGCCACGTATGAAGACACTTTCGGAGAAATTTTTGTATGTGTTGATCGTGAGTATGATTTTTTAAAAAAGGATATTCTCAGCTATGCCAAACAGAATCTTTCGTTGGATGGTGGCTTAAAAATAATTATATCTGATGGCGATAAATATTTCCAAGACTTGGCTCTAAAAGATGGTTTTCGACCAACACAAAATACACAGAGAGTTTCAGTCATTGATATGAGCGATAAAATAAGCTACAAGCTACCGAATGGGTTTCGCAGAGTAAGTATGGCTGATGATTGAGACTTTTCCCAATATAATAGAGTCATGTGGCTCGGATTTGGCCATGAAGGAGAACCGGTTCAAGATGAAGAGGATATTCAATTTAGAAAGGTTATGTTAAGTAGTCCACACATTAATCCTAAACTGATCATTGCAATTGTTGCACCAGATGGTAATTATGTGTCTCATTGTGGATTGTGGTACACACCTGGAGATCCTTATGCTTACGTGGAGCCAGTAGCTACTGACCCAAAGTATCGAAAAATGGGACTTGGTAAAGCAGCAGTTTATAAGTCTATCCTAAGAGCTAAGCAATTAGGCGCAAAAGAGGCTTATGTTGTTTCATCACAGCAATTTTACTATAATATTGGATTCAAACCAATTGCAACCGAAACATGGTGGGAACTATAAAAGGTCTTATAATAGATACGCAATTTCATATTCTTTGTGAATTGTTACAATGTCCTAATGTAACAGGATAAGGAAAAATAGAGGAGCTCACATTAAATGGTGTAAGCCTATTATTAAATTCAGAGTATCACTCCTAGTTATGGGTTTATTTAAGAATGATTTTTTCATATGATATGATCAGAAGGCAAGTGGATCTTAAACCATGAAATAGATTGATGCTTTACATAGATATGATTATCGAAAGAAACATTGTAATCTTTTAATTTGACATTCAAAATGTAGTATGTTACCATCTATATGGTTAGCCGGCTAATTATTATAAAGGAGATACCTTATGAATAACTTTACTTTTGTTGATCGCCCTGATAATCAGCGTTTAAAGTTGATGCAAGATGTTTATTCGGAATTAAATTCAGATGTTGTCAAATTATTCATTGATTTTCAATGGACATATCGTAATGTACAAAAACAATACGATTACGCCCTTGATAAGAACGATTTAAGTGAATCAAGATTTATTATTTTGATGTTTTTATATCATGCTCCAAACCAAACATTGTTGCCGTCAGTTATTTCTGAGAAATTGGGCGCTGCTCGTGCAACAGTTAGTAAATTATTAAAAGCAATGGAGACGAAGGGGTGGATTTCAAAAAGTAATTCCACTACAGATAAACGCTCATTATCTGTCCAACTTACTGAAACAGGAAATCATGTTTTAGAGAAATTTTTACCTGAAAACTTTAGTATCGTTAACAAATTGTTGGGGGGCTTGTCTAGTGAAGAAATTCAACAACTCTCAAATTTATTAAAAAAAATTAATGATAACACTCAAAAATATACTCAAGAAATGGAGAAATAAAAGATGCAAACAAAAAGAATTGAATTATTAGAAACATACCTTAGCTTATATATAAATCATTTTACTGTGTTAGAAAACCTTGAAAAAGAAGATTCGCCATATGTCATCTTAGACGTTCGCAACGCTCCAGCACAGGTAAAAAAGGACCAAATAAAGGGTGCTATTGCAATGCCTGCAAAAGAATTAGGAAAACATTTAGATGAATTAGATAAAAGCAAAATATATGTAGTATATGACTGGACTGGTGGTACCACGCTTGGAAAAATGGCATTACTTATTTTATTATCAGAAGGTTTTGAAGCTTATGAGCTTGCAGGAGCACTTGAGGGTTGGAAAGGAATGAGCCTTCCTATTGAAACATTAGAATAAGAATGAAGAATTTTAATTTATTTAGAAAGGGTTGTTGCACTAAGAATGATATGCTGGGGATTGAACCCCCCAGCATTTGTTATATTGTTATTGGATTTTTTTTAACTCTGAAATTCCAATTTATCAAATGATGAGCGATCACAAAAATAGTGCTAGCTCTTTCTTTTTTTTTCAAAATTTGAAAGAAGTCCACCATGCCTAAAATCATATTTACCTCACACTATATGTGAGATACACCCACAGCGGCCATAAGCCAGAAAAATCTAATTAAGCAGCTTATCCGTGATATTCTAAAGGATTCAAGCATTGAAGAAACTTAAATGGATCAATCATCTTTTATATCGAGATAGAATATTCAGGTTTTGTTGACAAGGAAATCCTAAAAA
The DNA here is from genome assembly GCA_965140735.1 of uncultured Fusibacter sp. GTDB lineage: Bacteria > Bacillota > Clostridia > Peptostreptococcales > Acidaminobacteraceae > Fusibacter_A. Next base: position 105,809 of record OZ223306.1, read on the forward strand.
TTGCTTAGGGGAAATGATGTATAAAAGAAGAACGAATATCTGGGGTTAAAATCATTTTCTCCATTATGCCCATGATTAGATGAGAAATCGCTTGAAGTATAAAAAAAGAGGGAATCCATGCGGCTAATTTTATGTTATAAAAACTTAAGAATGAAAATACCGGAATGACAAGCCTAACCTAGATCAAAATTAAAATTGCTGATTTTTGCCAATAATCCTTAATCTATTTGATATAATTTTTCATAATAGGACATTCAAATTATACTGAAATTGAAATTAGCATAGCGTTGATATATACTTATTCTACATCTTGATAGATACGATTTACTTGAAAAAATTGAAAATAGAGACCATAGAGCAAAAAGGGTTGTCTAGTTTAGTATTGACACTCCATAGATTCAAAGAAATTTTAAGGCTTAATATATTATAAAAATAAAAAATAGGGCGTGATGAAAATGAAAAAGAAATTATCAATATTATTACTTATATTGTTCTTTTTAATTCCAACGGTCAATAGTTTTGCTGAAGGTGACAAGGCATCTATCGTGACTTTTGATGTGACTATTAATGATACATCAATCAATACTATTAACAGTCAATATCCGTTAATAGAATATAAGGATATAACCTATTTCCCGTTGACTTGGGATTATTGTAGATGGTTGGGATTAGATATTAATTGGGATGAAGAAAATGGATTAAAAATAAATAAGAGTGATCAGTTTTATTCTTATGAAACATATGAAAAAACAATTAATAATATCAATAAAAATTATGAAATTACATTACCAACAAATCCTATATCTATTAATGATGTATTAATAGATAATGATGCTGAAAAGTGGCCATTTATAGTATTTCGTGATATAACCTATTTCCCATTAACTTGGGATTTGGCAGTAGAGACTTTTGAATGGGATTATTCATGGGATGAAGAAAATGGATTAATAATAAATAGGGAAGGGGCAATAAAAGATAAAGAAGTAAATTTGATTTCATTAGTAAATGATTTGGTATATTTTAGAGACTATAAATTTGAAGCAAGTATATATGAAAAAAAATCTAAGGCGTTGCTTTCAACGATTAATGGTTTAAAAACAAGTGTTATAGATCATGAAGCATTAAATTGTGAGCTGAACTTTGAAAATTTGAGTATAGATTATTTTGGAGATAGTATTCCTATAAAAAGTATGGGAGTATCCTATATCATTCCAAATTATACAATTAATGCGTATGGCATTGATTATGCGGGGGGAAAAAATAGTAGATTCATGGGGGCTTTTTTAATAGATACAATAGAATATAAGATGATGAGGAACTTATTTAATTGTTCATTTGTAGGAGATGATAGAGAAAAGATTATTTCAATTGAAGAAAAAGATGCATCTAATAACATGGAAAAATGGTTAATAAAATATCAACAAGAAGGTTTAAATTCTGAAGAAATAAATACGATAGAGGCTCTTATAGAAATATCTAATAATAAGATAGAAACAATATCCATCAAAGATGTGAAGTATATCTATGAAATAAATATACTCAATTGATGGTTTATAAATTTAAAAATATATAGGCTGTAAAGTAGGAAAAAGCTATAATGTGTTACTTGTATTATAGCTGTAGTCTATATCTTGGAGACTGTATCAAGCTTTGTGTAAATCTCAGTTACTCTGGTGCTGGCTCTATTTTTCAGTTGCATTTTCAGTCGCCAAATATAAAGCTTCCACAAATTGAGCATTTTGAGACAGCCCCTGCCATACTGGAATCCTACTATCAGCACGCTATGAAAACATAAAACAAAAGTTTCCGAGGTTGTTTTATTCAAGGACGCTTAAACGTTATTGTAAGTGATTTAACCTTGATGCGTTAAATAATTTGGTTAGCTTTCTCCATCTTAAGGCATAAGAAGTTAAACAGTATCACTGCAGAAACTGTGGCTACCACATGGCTGATCAGTATCGCGCACCATACACCGTTCAGTGCCAAATAAGTGTGAGATAGAAGATAGGCAAGAGGCATTCTAACAATAATGTAGTAAAATATCATTAAATACATCCCTATGCTTGGTTTGCCCAGTCCGTTGATAGCCCCCATAAAGCAGTTCGTGACGGTATACAGAATGTAACCGATACTAACAATGAAAAAATAAGTTCTTACAATTGTAGCAGCGTCAGCACTGTTCAAAAAAAGGAGAGAGAGATTTCTTGCAAATGCGACTACAAAGGTGGAAAGTATGATGAGTAATCCAGTGCCATAAATTAAGGCTGTTTTTAAATAGTCTTTTGCTCGATCCAACCTTTTTGCACCAATACACTGTCCTACAATCGTAGTAATTGCCATATTAAGAGCCATAGCTGGATAGAATAAAACTGTTTCTAGCTTTCCCGTAATGCCATAGGATGCAATTGCAGTTACACCAAAACTGCTGACAATGGAAGTTAAAACGCTGGTGCTAAGAGGCGGGATACTTTGTTGTATAATAGAAGGTAATGATTTATATAACAATGTTTTTGCTTCAGGCCAAGCAAATAGTGAGATGTTAAAATGGAATAGCTTTTTTTTCATGATATAGGCTACCATGAGAATTAAAGCAATCGACTGTGAAAGAATGGTTGCAATTGCTGCTCCACTGAATCCCATGATATGAATAAAAATGGGATCTAGTATTACATTTAAAAGGGTACAAAGAAGAATGGCGATTACTTGAAATATCGTATTGCCATAACTGCGCAGGATGGCTGTAAAATATAAATATAGGAAAACGGGCAAAAAACCTAATAAATATATGGACAAATAGTCTTTTGCCATTGAAAATATTTCAGAGGGTGTATGTAGAAGATTTAGGATTCCATCCAAAGAACATTCACATATTAAAGTAAGAGCGATACATAAAGCAACTGTGCTAATCAACGAGGTCGATAAAATACGCTGTGTTCTCGTATTGTCTTTTGCACCAATTGCCTGAGACAATAGAATGGCTAGGCCATTTGTTGCACCCATACCGATAGACGTTAAAATCAAAATAATAGGGGTAGAACTAGTGAGTGCAGCCATTGCATTTTCACCAAGAAGATTACCAATCCAGAGGCTATCCACTAAGTTATAAGCCATATTCAGCATCATAGCAACTATGAGTGGGACGGTCATTTTAAATAATCCGCTTCTTGTCTTTTCGTTTACAAAATCAATTTGTGAGTTCATATGAGTCTTCCTTTCATATTATGAATGAATATCATTCATTTTAATATTATTTTTTATCCCTGACCTAAAAGGACAGGGACTTTTTTATAGCTCAAACAGATGTAAGAGAAATGTTCGTATTCGGTTAATTCTTTCTTCACCAGAAAGATCATCACGCAGTAAAATGCCTAGTTGACCATATATGCAGAAGCTGGCGGCTGTGTCCGCATCAGTAAAATGAAGTTTGCCTAAATTTATTTCCCGTTGTATCTGTTCTTTGAGCATAGGCACTAATTTACGGCATATTTTCATGGATAACTGATCGTGAATCTTTTTGTTATTTAAGTCATGGCATATTTTATAATAAGCACTATTATTTTGTTCGACATCCATAAATGTTGGGGTTTCATATAGCTTTTGCTTTAGTGCTTTATTGGGATCACATAATATCGGCTGCATTTGATTGACCTGTTGCTCTGCGTAATAGTCTAAAGCGGTATCAAACAATTCTTCCTTAGATTTGAAATAGCGGTAGCATAGACCTTGTGCAATTCCAATTTTTTTAGCAATATCAGTGATAGATGTTTTATCATAACCCTTTTGATAAAACAATTCCATTGCGGTGTCCAAGATTTCCTGTTTTCTGACTTCAGGTTCTTTTGTTATGCGGGTCATAGTTTTGCCTCCTTATCTTGAATCTATTCGTATTCTATCATAAGGGTTATATTACGTCAATGAATAATATTCATTCAAGTGATAGCGACATTTTACTTAGCTGGAGTAATAGCCATAATTTTGGTTATCAGCTTTAAAAGAGTATCTATTAAAGACACTAGAAGGTAAAAATGGGTTGTTTGTTTAAAAAGTAATATAGAAGTTTATGGAAGGCAGGTTAATTATGAAATATTTTTTGCATTTAGAAAACACTTGACAGCTTATCCTCAATTTAATATAATTTAACTTGCAAATGAGTCGCATTTGCATTTGAGATTATGTAATCCCTAAAAGGAGGAGAATGTGGCATGAAGAAAATAAATTTATTAAGTATTGCAATACTGATAATGGTTATTTTAATGTTGTCTATTATGGTGGGATGTTCAAATAAAGCGACGACCACAGATAATAAAGAAAAACCAATTGTAGCGGTATCTATTGTACCCCAAAAGACTTTTGTGGAAGCAGTATGTGGTGATATGGCAGAGGTAATAGCTCTGATTCCGCCGGGAAATAGTCCTGCAAATTATGAACCGACTCCTAAAGAAATGGAGCAATTCAGTAAAGCAAAATTATACTTTGCAGTGGGAGTGCCTACAGAAGAAGCAAACATTTTACCTAAAGCCAAGGAAATAAATGGATTGAAGATTGTTAAGCTTCAAGATGATGTTGCAAAAGCATATCCTAATAGAGAATTGGCCCCTGGGAAAAGGGACCCTCATATATGGCTTTCTCCTAGAAGAGCTGTGGTGATGGTGCAGTCTATAGCGCGTGAAATGGGTGAACTAGATCCAATAAACAAAGAAAAATATGAAGAAAATGCACAAAAATATATAACAGAGCTTGAGGATTTGGATAAACAAATTGAAGTGACGTTAAAAGATGTTAAGGATAGGAAATTCATAGTGTTCCATCCAGCCTTTGGTTATCTTGCAGATGATTACAATCTTCAAATGTATGCTTTAGAACAAGATGGCAAAGAAGCAACACCACAAAGATTAGAAGAAATGGTGGATTTGGCGAAACAAGAAAATATTAAAGCTATTTTCTATCAAGCTGAAATTTCAAGTAAACAATCAGAATCTTTTGCTGAAGAAATAGGGGGCAAAACAATTCAGTTAGCACCTCTTGCACCGAATTACATCGATAATTTGAAAAATATGGTTGACCTTATGTCGGAGGTTATGCAATGATTGATTTAAAAAATGTTAATCATAGTAAAGCAGTCTGCATTGAAAACTTGACGGTTAAGTATAGAGAAACACCTGCCATTGCAGGTGTTTCTCTTAATATTGAAGATGGAGACTATTTAGGTGTTATTGGCCCTAATGGGGGTGGGAAAACCACTTTGCTTAAAGCGATTATTGGTTTGGCACCTCATTCATCTGGTAAAGTAACGGTTTATGGGAGGAAACCTAATAACCTTAGGGGACTTATTAGCTATGTGCCCCAAATTACTGCACTTGATAAAAGGTTTCCTATCAATGTTAATGAAGTTGTCCTTACAGGTATGCTCAATCCTAAGTTTATCCCATTCAATAAATACTCAAAAAATGATCAGAAAAAAGCTGATGAGTTGCTAAATAGGGTAGGTATTTATAAACTTAAAGAAAGAATGATATCTGAGTTGTCAGGGGGAGAATTTCAAAAAATGCTTATAGCAAGAGCGCTGGCAGTTAATCCCAGGCTGTTGTTGCTCGATGAACCTACAGCGAGCGTAGATGCAAATTCTAGGGAACAGATCTTCTCTTTGCTAAATGAACTCAATAAAAGTATGACAATTATTTTGGTAACCCACGACCTCTCAGCTGTATCCTCTCATGTAAAAAAGATAGCATGCCTCAATGGTAAATTGGTTTATCATGGTGGAACTGAATTAAACGAAGAAATCGTAAACGCTTTATATGGTTGCCCTATAGACCTTATTGCACATGGCGTACCACATAGGATATTAAGAGAACATAAGGAGGGTGAGTAATATGCATCTATCGGTATTCCAATATCAATTTATTCAGAATGCAACCATTGCCAGCATTCTTGCCAGTATTGTGTGTGGCATTATTGGCGTTATCATAGTTGAAAAAAAACTTGTGATGATGAGTGGTGGTATAGCTCACACTTCTTACGGCGGTGTAGGATTAGGGTATCTTCTTGGTTTTGAGCCTATTATTGGAGCTTTTTTCATATCTGTCTTAGCTGCCTTTGGAATAGGTTTTATCAAAAGAAAAGGCAGTACGCGCTCAGATGTTGTTATTGGGCTCTTCTGGTCTTTAGGCATGGCACTTGGGATTTTATTTATTGCATTAATGCCGGGATATCCACCTGATTTATCTTCTTATTTATTTGGAAACATATTGTCAGTCACTAGAGCCGATCTCTATCTAATGGCAATTCTTACGCTGATAGTAGTTCTTGTTATAGTAACCCTATTTAATTATTGGAAGTCATATATGTTTGATGAGGAGTTTGCATATATTCTCGGAATAAAAACGGCATTTCTTGAATACTTGCTCTTTATATTAATTGCAATGTCTGTTGTGGTATTAATACGGGTTGTTGGAATTATTCTTGTTCTTGCCTTATTTACTGCGCCACCTGCTGTAGCTGAATTAATGTCCAAAAGCTTAAAACTGAGGATGATTCTCTCAATTGTTATAAGTAATATATTTTGTTTAGGTGGACTATTCTTATCCTATGTGTTGAATATTTCGTCAGGTGCAGTTATCGTTATTCTCTCAGCAATAGGCTATTTAATAGTTTATGTAGCTTCTTCCATCAAATTTCGTATTAAAACAAAATAATATGAGCCTTTTTACTATTTGAAGTGGTTAAAAAATTTATTAACATTGAATTTATAGTGAATTATACTATAATTATATTTCATATTAAGAAGGGAGTTTTATTTATGAAATTTTTACACGAAAGCTTGAAGGCGGGCTCATTATATCTACCAAATCGCTTGGTCATGCCACCTATGGCTACTGCAAAGTCAGGGAAGGACGGGATGGTCAGTCCAGAAATACTAGATTATTATGGAGAAAAATCAAAAGGGGGATATATAGGCCTTATCATTATTGAACACAGCTTTATCTCTAAACAAGGCAAGGCCAGTAAGGACCAATTGTCAATTGCTGATGACAATGTCATAGCCGATTTAAAAAAGTTAGCGACGGTCATTCACAAAAATGGTTCCAAGTGTGTTATGCAGATCAACCATGCAGGAAGCGTTGCTAACGAAGAGGTGACAGGTTCAATACCAGTGGGTCCGTCTGCTATTAATCCACGCAAAATGGAAGAAAAAAAGGATATACAAGTGTTAACGGTTCAGGATATTCAAGAGATTATTACCCAGTTTCAGGATGCGGCTCGTCGGGTAAAAGAGGCTGGATTTGATGGCGTGGAAATTCATTCGGCACACGGCTATCTTCTTAACCAGTTTTTCTCTCCCTTGAGTAACAAACGTTCCGACAGCTATGGCGGAACACTTTTAAACCGCATTCGTATTCATCTTGAAGTAATTAAAGCAGTGCGAGATGTTGTGGGCATGGATTTTCCTATTCTTTTAAGGTTGGGTGCTTCGGACTACATTGAAGGCGGAACTGATATCAATGATAGTTTAACAGCATCAAAAGAATTTGAAAAAGCAGGTATTGATATTCTGGATATCTCAGGAGGTCTTTTAGGGTTTGAAATACCGGGGGATACGGTTGAACAGGGGTATTTCTCACCTCTTACAGAGGTTATAAAAAAGGCGGTATCTATTCCGGTTATCCTAACTGGAGGCATTAAACATGCAGAGACCGCGGAGCTTTTTCTTGCTAATGGTAAAGCCGATCTTATTGGTGTAGGCAGGGCTATATTAGGCGATTCGGAATGGGCAAAACGCGCAATGAAAGAGGCGTGAAAATATTAAAAAATGCATAGAGAATAATACATCCCCAAAAATTGGTGATGTAAAAACTTAAATTTGATCAAAGATCACCTAATATGGGTGATTTTTTTTTTTACATATTGTTGTAATATGAAGAACAAGGATGTAAAAAAATGAGCATTAAAATCTTGATAGATACAATCTCTATAAATACTGTTAAGAATTTTGCGTAAATTAGTTTGGCATCTGGTTAAAGACGATTATACAGCGATTGATTCAGATGAGCAGTTATGTGTCTGATGATAATTGTGACAATTGTTGGCTATAGTAGGTATAAGTTAAGCGTTAATAAAAAGGAGGAGAACATGAAAAAAATATTTGTATTATCATTCATCTTAATGATGATCTTTACAACAACAGGTTTTGCACAGCCCCCTCAGACAATTGATGACTTAGAATTCATGAAGAGCAATTGGTTTAATTCATCTGTGAACTATACGTATTATGATCTTGAGGTTGGCGAGAATACGGATGACTCAAATAGCGGAAGTATCGGAAGTCTGCAGGCATACAATCCATCGAATATAGATGTTTATACGTTAAAGGTCCTTAATGATGGTATCGTAACGATAGATGTAATTCCTACGAATACGATGTATGGCACAACGACAAACATTGAAACGATTTCTTTTATATCGGATAACAGTGGGAGTAAAACAAGATACAGTGCAGCAGATAACAATACTGGAAGAAATGGGATTAGAATTGTTGATTTTAATGGAAAGGGTAGTTGTCGAAAGATTAGATATCTAACGAAAGGGACCTATTATTTTTCTGTAACCGGGAGTCAGTATTCTAAAGCAAATCACGCATCAAATGACTTGGCATATGTAGATTATAATGTTGCTGTTACTATGGATACTTTTACAGAAAATCTTAATTCCAGTGCAGAAAACCCTTATATCGTTAATACTTCCAATGAGATTATCAAGGGCATTTTAGGAATGGAATTGAATTATAGTGAGAGCCAGGATAAATTTATATATGATACCAAAGACAAGATTGTTTTTCCATCAGGCAATGAAAGAAATGTCAAATTGACTATTACCAGTTCAGGTAACAGTGTTTTAAAAACCATCGACGACTCTGGAAAATTGAATGGATTTATTAAAAACTCTGGTAACTCCATGGTAGATGGCACCAAGTTTGAGCTTGGCTATGGGGAAAGTGTAGATATAACAACGACATTTAAAGCAAACGAACAATATTCAATGGAGTTGGTTGAGAGTTTCCCTAAAGAGTACACGATTATATATGAAGAAATATCATCAAATAGCACAAGTCAGCCCAATAGTGCACAAGAAGAACCGACTGTAATTGAGCAGAAGCCAACTGTGCCTACGAAACCAGTTGTTGTAAAACCTTCAGTCGATGTTACAGTTCCTATTTCAATTATAATGACCGACAAAGATACTGGGAATCAAATAAATGTAAAGAGCGTTGTTGTTAATGGAAAGGAAATGGATATCATTGATAATAGTGTATTGAATCAGCAAGTACCCGATAAAAATGGAAACTTTAGTATAGTTGTTACTGCGGAGGGGTATGAAACGCAAGCGTTCAATAAACCTATATTATATGATGGATTGAATTATATATATCTAACGTTAGAGAGGGCAGAATCTCAAACAGCATATGTGAATCCAATAATTATGCTGCATACTGACTGTGAAATTTCTCCCCAAATTTTTGATAATCGTGAATACAAGATCTATGTAAATGGTGAAGATTATACGAGCCACGAAGGCTATATGGGTCATATAACGAATCTACCGAACAGCAAAATAGGGGATACGTATCAAGTCAGAGTAGAGGTTGAAGGCTATAATCCTTATGAAGAAACCATTACGATTCCACCTAGCGAATACGACAATGGTAATTCTGTTGTGTTTGTAAATGTAAATACAACAAAAGTAGCGACATCGACACCCCCTGCAACACCTCCTACAACATCCCCTACAACAGCTCAAGCAACATCTTCAATGACTATCGACACTGCGAGCAATTGGGCAAAAGAGACAATCGAAAAATCGATAAATGCAGGGCTTAAGACAGAAAAAATGATGAACTCAAATTTTAAGGAAAGTGCAACAAGAGAAGAGTTCTGTGAGTTGATTGTTAAGATGTATGAGAAATTAGGTGGCACAGCAAACGCAAATAACAACCCATTTATAGATACAAATAATCAAGAGGTGTTAAAAGCTTATAATGCAGGCATCATTAGTGGCACCAGTGCAACCACCTTTAGCCCGAACAGCTCTCTTACTAGAGAACAGCTATGTGTGATGCTCATACGAGCAATTGATGCGTCTGGAAAAAGATACGAATTGAGCACACCATTTCAAAAAGAATATAATGATATGGATGAAATATCCAGTTGGGCAAAAGGCAGTGTGAAAATATTGAATGGTTATGAAATTATCAATGGAAACGGTGCAGACTTAGATCCAAAGGGCATTGTAACGAAAGAAATGGCTGTAATAATGTTGTATAAAGCTTATGAGTTGTTCAAGTAGTTAAAAAGATCTTAAATTAAATAGGTAAAAAATAGGCACATTCTTGAACTCTGTAGAGGGAATGTGCCTATTATTTTGATTCAAATAGGTATGGGGAAGCTGTAATACATAAGATCTCATAAAAACAAATAGTAAAAGTGATAAAAGTCGCATATTTATCCGCCAAAGTCTCTAGATAGAATGGATGTAGCAAAGTGGGAAAATATTTCTATTGCAAAACTATTCTATTTACATTATAATTTAAGAGTATGTTTTTAGGGCAGAAGCCCAGTGTGTAAAATGGAATTTCGTTGTATTGTACATATTTTATTTAAATGTGATCAAGAAGGTTGCAAAAAACAATAGTATTGTTTTTTTGCGACCTTTTTTTGTCATTATAAAGTAAAAGGCACACCAAAGTTATGGAAAGGAAGGTAAGTGATTGATACTTGAAACGACTATAAAGAAAGAAAATGTCAGCGGATCAAACCTTTATGATAAAAGTAAATCAGCTTTTTTGGAATCTAAGATGAGTGAATACTGGGGTGAAAGATCAGACAGCTACAGTGATCAAAATTTGTCACAGCTTTTTGGAGAAAAACGTTTGGCGTGGGAAAATCTTATTTTTGGAAAAATTGGTGAGACACGCAAACTACGTGTCCTTGATATTGGGACGGGTCCAGGGTTTTTTGCCATACTTTCCGCACTGCGAGGGCATGAGACGTTTGCTGTCGATATGAATGAGGGGATGCTTGAAAAGGCAGCCCAAAATGCGGCTCAAGCCGGCGTTTCGATAAATTTTGTGAAAGTGGGCAATTTACTGCCTTTTAAAAATGAAAGCTTTGATCTTATTGTTTCAAGAGATGTTACATGGACATTGACAGATCCTGAAAACCAGATGATCTATTGGGCGAATAAGTTAAAAAAGGGCGGAACAATGATGTATTTTGATTCCGAATGGTACTATTATCTTAAAGATAATGAGAAAAGAAAGGCTTGGGAAAAGCAAAGGAAAGAGGTTATTGCTCAGGGGGGATTTTCATATAGCAAATCACATGAGCTGGAGGCTTTAGCCCTTAATCTGCCAATGACATACAAAGAAAGACCTGAGTGGGACAAATCTTATTGGAACAAGTATAAAAATTTCAAGGTTGACGTTGTAGATTGTGTAAATTCATATGTCTATAGTGATAAAGAAAAAATGCAGTATAAGGATTTTCCGGAATTTTTAATAACCGTTCGGAGGCATTTTTAATGAACCGCTCCAAAATATTAGTAAAAAAATTAATTTCTCATTTTTTTCAATTTGCAATTGTTCTTATTGGAATAACATTACTGACGTTTTCTATACTTCATCTGTCACCACGAAATCCCGCAGAACTGTGGATTGCGGGTTCGGATGGAAATGTGGGCATTATTTCTAAGGAAGCTATTGAAAAACAAGAAAAAATTATGGGGTTGGATAAACCGTTTATTGTACAGTACGGGATTTGGCTGGAGAACGTTATTCATGGAGATTTAGGGATTTCTTATACAACAAAACGGCCTGTGCTTACTGAACTTCTATCCCATATGATGCCAACGGTTATAATGACAGGTATTTCTTTAATCATAACGGTAATGATCTCTATACCAGTGGGCATTTATTGTGCTGTTAATAAAGATAAGACGGCAGATAATATTTTTAGAGTGTTTTCTTTTATGGGTATATCTATACCGTCATTTGTTATGTCTTTGTTTTTGCTATGGTGTTTTAGTATCAAACTAAAATGGATGCCTGTAATTGCCCAGAATAATATGGCAGGATTGATACTGCCTATAACTGTACTTGTTTTTCAATGTACGGCGAAAATGACCAGACAGATACGTGCCATTATTCTTGATGAACTTGATAAACCATATGTAGAAGGTGCCATAATGAGGGGCGTAAAGAAAAATACGATCCTGTTTTCCCATGTTTTAAAAAATAGTGCTGCACCGATTATGACCTGTATCAGTATTTATACAGGTATATTTTTGGGAGGTTCAACGGTTATAGAAGGTATTTTTTCTGTAAATGGACTTGGGAGACTTGCGGTTAGTTCTGTTGCAAGACTTGATTATACAATGATTCAAGGTTTTGTACTATGGTGTGCATTAATATATTTAATGGTCAATCTTTTGGTGGATGTGCTCTCAGCTATGATTGACCCAAGAATAAAGTATAATCGCATATAGTTTTGGAGGCGTAAAAAATGAAGAAAAAACAGATTAAACGTGAGCATTATGCTTTTTATGCTGCCATGGTACCTGTACTTTTTTTGCTCTTAATTGCTGTATTTGCACCGTTTCTTGCACCAAATGATCCAAATGAAACAAACCTTATGATTGCGCAGGCAGCTGCAAGTGCTCAGTATCCACTAGGAACAGATTCTCTTGGCAGATGTATGTTGTCGAGAATAATTTATGGTGCAAGAGTATCCATTTTTGCAAGTGCTACAATTACGATGATTGTTTTTATTATGGGTGTTTTTGTAGGGGTGGTTTCTGGATACTTTGGGGGCATTATTGATGTTGTACTGAATAAGTTTATTACAATAATACAGGCATTTCCCAAGATCATACTTGCTATAGCGATCGCTGGTGTTTTGGGCATCGGTATAAAAAATACAATTTTGGCACTTTGTATGGTTGGTTGGGTTGAATACGCAAGGATGTCACGCAGTTTTTGTTTACAAGAAAAACAGCATAACTATATTAAAGCAGCAAGAATATGTGGTGAATCTCATTTAAGAATTATTTGCATGAGAATCATTCCAAACATTATTTATCCCCTTATTGTAAATGCAAGCCTTGGCATTTCATTCGTAATAATGGAGATTGCATCTCTATCATATCTTGGTGTAGGTGTGAAAGAACCCATGGCAGAATGGGGTTCAATGATAAGTGCTGGTAGGAATTTTATTCAAACAGATGTAAGGCTAGTAATGATTCCAGGCATTGCAATTTTCATAACGGCGTCCGTTTTTAATCTTTTCGGAGAGAAATTCCGTGACAGAATAAAATAAATAGATATAATTTTAGGAGGAAAAGAAATGAAGAAAAAAATGATGACATTTGTTGCACTTGCATCAATGTGCGTAATATTATTTACTGGGTGTTCAGGTGGTGGTTCAGCACAAACCCAATCATCGAGTACCCTTAATGCTGAAAAGACAGAAGCATCGAGTCATATTGCAATGGTAGCTGATACGCAGTGTCCCACAAGTCTTGATCTCGCTCAAAGCTGGGACAGTTGGTATACCTCTCGATGGGGCATAACGGAAACACTGTTTAAACTAGATGAAAACCTCATACCACAGCCATTTTTAGCTGAATCCTTTGAAATGAAGGATGAGAAAACATATGTCATAACTTTACGTGATCATGTGACTTTTCAAAATGGAAACAAGCTCACTGCAGAAAGCGTTAAAGCATGTTGGGAAAGAACTGAAAGTATAAATGCACGTTTTGCTGAACTCCTTTACATTGAAAGCATGGAAGCAGACGGACAGGTTTTAACTGTTAAGACTTCAAAACCCGTTCCTGCATTTAAAAATAGTCTTTGTGAACCCCTTACAGGCATTATTGATGTAACTATAGGCCAAGACCCTGCAACCAATCCAGTGGGGACTGGACCTTTTGAGGCGGTAAGCTATGAACTTAAGACGAAGGCAGAAGTTAAGAAGTATGATGGCTACTGGGGCGGAACACCGAAGCTTGATGGTGCAGTAATAAATATAATAGGCGACACAAGTACACTTTCCTTTGCACAGCAAAATGGAGAAAGTGATATTTCGGTAAGTATGCCATCTACAAGCCTTGAATTATTTTCAGATACCTCTTTATATAATGTAGATGGGGTTTCAGGTTCAAGAGGCCAAGTGATATTTATAAACTTTACCAATAAGTTTTTACAAGAATTAGCGGTAAGACAGGCGATAAGCATGTGTATTGATAAAGAAAGTTATGCAAGTGTTATTAATAAAGGTGCGTCTGTCCCTACAACGGGACTCTATCCGGACTTCATGGAGTTTGGCGGCGCAAATGGATATGAATACAGCATTGAAAAAGCAAATGCGACACTTGATAAGGCTGGAATAACGGATACAGACGGTGATGGCATAAGGGAGTTAAACGGTGAGAATATATCCTTAAGAATTGTGACCTATAGCACCAAGGCAGAGCTTGCAAGTTTCTGCAATGAGTTTGCTTCTTCTGCTAAAAAAATTGGTATAGATATTGCTGTTGAAGTTTATGAGTCTGTTTCGGAACAGCAAAAAAGCAAGGATTTTGATCTCATGCTTGTGAGCTTTACAATGGTACCGACAGGCGACCCTCAGTACTTTGCAGATATCGCTTTCCGTACCGGAGGAAGCAGTAACTATGGAAGCTATTCAAATGAAACAGTAGATCAGCTTATTAATGATTTGGATGTTGAGTTTGATAGTGCAAGAAGAACAGAACTGGCAAAAGAAATACAGCAACTTATTATTAATGATGCAGGATACATTGTGATAGGACATTCTAAATATTATTATGTTATGAGCTCATCGCTTAAAGGACTGCATACAAATCCGTCGGAGTATTATCTCCTTGATTCAAATGTATATCTTGAAAAATAAAATATAAAGCATAAGAGTGATATTTAATGAAGAGTTTTAATAATTTGATTTCAGTAAAAAATTTGTTTGTATCTAATAGAGAGGTTCCTATTGTTAAGGATATAAACTTTATATTAGAAAAAGGAGATGTTTTGGGCGTTGTCGGTGAAAGCGGATGTGGAAAATCAACAATGCTTCGCGCTTTAATGGCATACAAAAACAAAGAGAGCAGAATTACTGGGAGCATCAATCTTTTTGGCAAAGAAATTACAATGCTTTCAGAGGAAGAAGTAAGAAAGCTCCGAGGTAATGATATTTCAATGATTTCGCAAAATGCGTTCCTATCTATGGATTCAACAAAGACAATATCTTCGTTATTCTACGAGACGATAAAGATGCACCGCCATGGCGTAGATAGAAGAAAAAGTGATGATGAGGCTTGTGCGATCATGGAGAAACTCTTGCTCGATAATCCTCAGAGGATTTTAAAATCATATCCCTTTGAACTGAGCGGAGGCATGTGCCAAAGAGTTTCCATTGCTCTGTCAACGATAAATGGGCCTGAGTTAATATTGGGTGATGAACCTACAAGTGCCCTTGATTTAACCACTCAGCTTCAAGTTGTAAATCAGATGAAGGTGTTGAAAAAAGAATTTGGAGTTTCACTGATCCTTGTATCTCACAACATGGGGTTTATTGCAAATATGTCGGACTATATTGCAATCATGTATGGTGGACAAATCGTGGAGTATGGCAAAACGGAGCAAGTATTAAAAACCCCTCTTCATCCTTATACTAAGGTACTTATCAAGGCGATACCAAATATGGAAGGTGAGATTTCGGCAGGATTAGCCGGAACGCCACCTGTATTTGAAAGGGAAATGAAAGGGTGCTCATTTGCCCAAAGATGTCCTGAAGCGTTGGCAGAATGCAGATATAAAGAGCCAAAAGAGGTGTCCTTGGATAGTACTCATAGAGTCAGATGTTTGCGTTTAAATAAATGAAAGAGATAATGAAATGAAAATTATTGAAGTAAAGGGAATAAAGAAGGTTTTTAGTATAAAAGGTGAAAAATTTACGGCTGTGAATAATGTGAGTTTTTCGATCGAGGCAGGAGAATGCTTGGGAATAGTTGGCGAAAGTGGATGTGGCAAAAGCACTACTGCCAATATTATTGCAAGACTTTTAAAAGAGGATGCAGGGACCATATTTTTTAATGGAAAAGAGATCAGTAAGGGGAAGTATTTAAAGCCTGTGGGCAGGAACTTACAAATGGTTTTCCAAAATCCACAAGATTCTTTTGATCCAAGAGATACTGTTATAAATGGCATAATGCAGGGTATTCAGTCTTATGATAGAGCTTCAAGAGAAAAGGCGCTTGAAATATTTGATTATATAGGTCTTAAAGCTTCGTATGCAGATGTAAAAACATCTGAACTCAGTGGTGGAGAGTGCCAAAGAGCAGCAATAGGGCGAGCAATTATTTCTGAGCCAAAGCTTATTATTTGCGATGAGGTCACAAGTGCACTGGATGTTTTGGTTCAGGCGCAAATTGTGGCGTTGCTGAAAAGACTCAAGGCAGAAAAGAAAATGACAATGCTATTCATCACCCACGATATCCCACTTGCCTCAGTATTATGTGATAGAATTGCAGTTATGCATAAAGGTGAAATTAAGGAAATAGGGGATACAAGAACTATTCTTAAGCACCCAAAGCACGAACAGACAAAAAAACTTATAAATTCAGTTTTGACCATATAATTTAGGTACAAATTAGATGCGCCGAGAACTGTCGCCTAGGAAATGGACGGCAAATGAAAAAGGGATCGGACAAAATAGTTAATATATTGGCGTTAATGGAGCAGAGCCATATATCCTTTCAGCATAACACGCTGCAGGATATATGGCTCTGTTGTTTTTATGGGAAAGGCGGTATAGATCTAAACAAAGGTCACTCTATATCACTTGATAGAATGAATAATCTTAGAACGTGTATGTTAAAAAAACAACATAATTGATATTGAAAATCATTATCAATTATGTTACTCTAAGAGAACAAATACATTAAATTTTTTGCATAATTATACTGAAAAAATGCTGAAAATGCTGAACTTACATAATTTGAAGAATTAATTGATCGTCTTTCGGATTGTTCAGATAGACGAGGCCACAGCGTCTATGGGTGCAGAGCGTGAAAATTCAGTGTAAAGAGCGTTTTCAAAAGCAAGGCGTTCTAGCGAAGCGATTAAAGGACTGAGACTGTAAAGTGTCAAGTCAAAAAGGAGAAGGACAATGGATAATACGATCTTGAAAAAGGAACAGCAAAAACAATTTATATTAACCGGTGGTTTATGGAAAGTCATGTGGACTTTATCATGGCCTGCCGTTATAGGCATGGTGCTTCATGGTCTAAACACAGTATTTGATGCAATTTTCGTAGGCAGATTTGTTGGCGAAACTGCACTGGCCGGGGTTTCAATTGCATATCCACTCTCACAGTTTTCTGTAGGGATAGGAAGTATGATAGGTGTGGGGGCTGGCTCGCTTTTGAGTATTGTGATAGGTTCCAATGATACTGCCACTCAAAAAAAGCTTATTGCCAACGCAAATTACTTGATCATTATATCTGGAATCCTTATGACAGCAATAGGCCTGCTCCTTATGAATCCTCTTTTAAAGCTCATGGGTGCAAGTGGAGAGGAACTGATATTTGGATCAGATTACTTTAGAATTACACTATATGGTGCCGTATTTTGGATTGCAGGTCTTGCCTATAACATGGTTGTAAGGGCTGAGGGAAAGATGAAATCAGCAGCTTTTATGATGGGTACTGGGCTCGTGATAAACATAATAGCAAACTATTTATTGATTGTAGTTTTTGATTTCGGCGTGAAGGGCGCGGCATGGGGAACGAATCTTGGTATGCTGGTCTATACAGTAGCCTTTTTTGTTTATTGTAAAAAGAAGAAGGCAACTTTTGAAACCAATGAACTCAAAATATCACGAGACAAGAATATTACAAATCAAATTCTCTCTCTAGGATTTCCTTCTCTTATCATGACAACGATGTCTGTCGTTCAAGGGATGATTGTTATGTATGCACTTAATAGCCATGGAACGGCCGCAGATGTTGCTTTTTATGGTGTAGTCTATAGAATTTTTCTCTTTCTCCTAACGCCAGTTTTTGGACTAATGAGAGCATTACAGCCGGCAATGGGGATCAATTTTGGGGCAAAGCAATATGATAGAGTGATTAACAGCTTTAAAGTGTTTGCGGTAGCTGCGTTTATTATGATTTTTCCTTTTTGGTTAATCATAATGCTGAACCCAAATATGGTTTTAAGTATTATGCTTCCTACCAGAGCATTTTTAAGGAGCGATCTTATGAATTTTAGGATCTTTGTAGCGCTGCTGCCTATCCTCCCAATTATGTTTATGGCTATGACTATGTGGCCTGCTATCAATAATTCTAAGCCTGCGGGTATTATAGGCATAACAAGACAACTCATATTCTATGTACCAGCGATGCTTGTGCTACCGAAATATTTCGGGGTTGGCTGGGTATATAAGGGTGCATTCCTTATCGATCTAATTATTATCATTATTGTCTCCTTGTTGGTAAAAGGAGAATTTTCAAAGTTGAGGCAAGGTGATGTTATCCAAGTGAATGCTTGATATTGAAGGCACTTAATAGCATTCCTTAAATTGTATTGTATGCCCCCTTTTCATCTAAGTATCATACAAATGGATGGTTTCATTTAGAGTGGTGACTAAAATATTTTTTAATTCAATAGGTTCTAAGATCTTTACTTCCTTACCAAATGAAGCAATGACAGAAGCAATATAGGGAAATTCTCGTTTTGAGAATTGCTCTGTTAAAATACCTGAACCATCTTCGTGCCAAACTATTTTTGAAAAGTCAAAAATTGGGTTATAAAATTCTCTCAATACTTTTGGACTTACGCGTAGGGTAACGGTGCAAGCGTCAATTTCTAATTTTTTATATTTTTGTTTAAACCATTGTCCTAATTCAGGGATATCAATACTTTGTATATTAATATCTTGTATATCAAAAATATCATACAGTTTTAAAACTCTATCCGCCCGAAATAAACTAATGCGATCATGTTTAAGATCATAGGCTGGAAAATACCAATAACCATTTTCAGAATAAATGCCCAGTGGAACTGCTTGTTTATCCTTTTCACCGTCTACAGAACTGTACTTAAAAGACAGTGCTTTTTTTGCAATAGACGCTTGAAAAATGGCCTTTAGAGAGTCACTTTTTTCGTGCCGAACAGGCATTTTCATAAAAATATGTTTTCCAATCTCTTCTAATTTATTTCTTAAGTGTTCTGAAACTTGAGATAGTAGCTTGTTTATGACGGAATCAATTTCGGCTTCGTAAGGTATATCATGAAACTGTTTAAGAGATTCATAAGTAAATATGATAGATGCTGTTTCTTCCTCAGTAAAGGAAATAGGAGGTAATATTTCATTATGGAGCATAACGTAGCCACCATTTCTACCAACCTCGGAATAGAAGGGAACGCCCATTTCTGTTAGTTCTATTAGGTCTCTTAGAATTGTACGTTCACTTACATTAAAGGCGTTTGCTAATTCCTTTGCTGTAAATTTTTGTTTTTTATTAATGTATAACCATATGTCTATAATCCGTGACATTTTTGACATTTTTAAATCTCCTAACTAAACACTGACATGTTTTGTCGTATTTAAACTGTATAATAGTATTATAACTTAGAAAAGGAGCAATTAAAAATGGAACTAAAAAATTTTAGAAATCGGAATGTTGTCGTAAAAAATATACCTATTCATATAGCAGAAATGGGAGACGCTTCAAATCCCGCAATTCTGTTCATACATGGGTGGCCCACAAATTGGAGAGAGTTTGAAAAAACAATGGCAATACTAAGTCATGACTATTATGTCTTAGCAATTGATCTACCAGGAATTGGGGAATCAATGGTGCCAATAACTTTATACAGCAAGCATAATATTGCGACCTATATTTTTGAACTAATTAATCATTTGGAACTTAAGAATGTAACTTTAGTAGGAAGTGATATTGGAGGACAAATCGTTTATTCATGCGTCAAAAAATATCCAGAATTACTTTCTCATGCTGTCATTATGAATGTTGCGATTCCAGGCGTTAGACCATGGAAGTCGGTTGAAAGAAATCCTTACATTTGGCATTTTGCTTTTCATTCTATCCCTGATTTACCAGAACAACTGATTATGGGGAAGCAAAACAGTTACTTTTCATATTTTTATGATATATTATGTGGCGATAAAAATAAGTTAACAGAAGACTACCGTAATGTTTTTTCAGAAGCATACTCTCGTTTAGAGGCTTTAAGTGCGGGCTTTGATTTATACAGAAGTTTTCCAGAAGATGTTAAAAACAATATGGATTCAAAAGATATTAAAGTAGAAATGCCTGTACTTTATATCCGTGGAGATCACGAATTCGTAAATATGGATGACTATCTAAATGGTTTCATAGAAAATGGTTTTCAAAATATAGAATTTGCGATACTTCATAACTCTGGACACTTTTCAGCTATTGAACAGCCTGAAGAACTTTCAGCAGTTTTAAAGGCGTTTATTGAGCGTGATAAGAATGTTGCGAACAGAGTTTAAACTGTGTCCCAGCTTTAAAAATAAAAAGCTTGCATTAGAGTCCACTCCATGGTTTATGGAAAGGATGTAGGTGCTGTCACACTAGATGAAGAGGGCATGAGCAATATGAGAAATTTAGGAGAAAACATGGCTTGGATAATGAAAAAAATAGGCTAAGTTTAATTTATGACTCTTATTTGAAAATCATTTGCGAATGCCTTTAGATTAGAAAGAAAACGATTTGAAGCTGATATAAAATGAAAAAGAAAAGTGAATTAAAGTTGACAGATATACAAAATCACGTTAAGATTATACATAACTTAATAAAAGTAGAGGCGCACCGATGAACAGTAAACGTTTTGATGTATAAGGGTACATGTGAGAGACGTTGAAAGGCAAAGGTGCCGAAGTGAATACCACCCATATGGTAGGATCTGGTTAAATAGTTAATAGCTTTTTAACTGTCATAAGTTTTATACTTATGGAGTGCTACTTGTGATCAATTTAAGATTTATTTTTGTTGTCCACAACTAGCACTCTGCTGGTTGTTTTTTTATGTAAATCATTAAAACAACAAATGTTGTTCACAGTTTTAAAATTCAATCATAATTAGGGTGATACTCTGAATGAGCGAGTACGCCAAAAAAGAATAGGAGAAAAAGATATGGCAATATTTACAGGATCGGGTGTAGCAGTCGTCACACCTTTTAAAGAAGATTTATCAATTGATTATGATCGTTTAAAAAGTCTAATTAATTACCAAATAGAAAATGGTACAGATGCTATCGTTATCTGTGGTACCACAGGTGAAGCGTCTACTTTGACAGATGACGAGCAAATTGAATGTATCAAAGCCGCTGTTGAATACACAGCAGGAAGGGTACCGGTTATAGCAGGTGCTGGAAGCAACGATACTAAACATGGGATCAATCTGTCTAAAAGAGCAGAAGAAGTTGGAGCTGATGCCTTATTGCAGGTAACGCCGTACTATAATAAAACCAGTCAAAAAGGATTATATGAACACTTTAAAGCAATCGCTGAAGCCGTTAATATTCCGATTATTTTATATAATGTTCCCGGTAGAACAGGAATGAATATTGCGCCAGAGACTGCACTTAAATTATCTGAAATTGACAATGTTGTCGGTATTAAAGAGGCCAGTGGTAATTTCACTCAAGCGGTTGCTTTGGCACACTTATGTCAAGGTAAATTAGATATATATTCTGGAGAAGACGATAGAGTGCTTCCTTTATTATCTCTTGGTGGTGTTGGTGTTATTTCAGTGGCTGCCAATGTTGTTCCTAAAAAAATGCACGACATGGTTTCGCTCTATTTAGAGGGTAACCATCAAGAAAGTTTAGCGATTCAATTAGAACTTATCCCACTGATTAATGCATTGTTCTGTGAAGTTAATCCAATGCCAGTGAAAGCGGCTCTTAATATTTTGGGCGGGGAGTTAAGTGCAGGACCTTGTCGTTCGCCGCTTACAACTTTAGAGGATTATAACCAAAAAGCTTTGGAGAGCATTATCAAAAATCTTTAAGATGTCAAAGATGAAGCCTTAGATCAAAAGAGCTGTTGAGGGATTTCTTTAAGTAAAGCGCATTATCTCATTAAGTATATAGTGAAATTCTTGACAAGACTGTTTGTGTTTGTTAAAATTGCACTAACTCTATAAGGGAGTAGCTATGGGCAACCAAAATAAGATCAACATACTGGAGTAATCCTGGTCTTATTTGCATTAATAATGATTAATGAAGCGAGACTTATAGATTAATTGGTGATATATACCATTTAATCTATAGGTCTCTTTTTGTTTGGAAGGAGAGCATATGTATAACAGGAAGGACTCGTAAAAAAGTTGGATTAATTAAAGAGAAAGATAGGTATGATAAACTAAAAGGGAGAATTTTATTATGACTGGAGAGATCATAAAGGCATTTATACTTATATTTATAGCTGAAATGGGTGACAAAACCCAAATACTTGCCATGGCTTTTGCGACACGATTTCCTGTGAAGAAAGTGTTATTGGGAATTGGCATCGGATCGTTTTTGAATCATGGTTTAGCAGTTCTTTTGGGAAGTTATTTGTCATCGGTTGTTCCAATTAATACAGTTCAAATGATAGCAGGAATAGCCTTTATAGGTTTTGCAATCTGGACATTGAAAATTGAAACAGATGAAGATGAAGAAGAACCAAAATTTCAGTTTGGCCCTGTAGGGACGGTTGCTTTGGCATTTTTTCTGGGAGAACTTGGTGACAAAACTCAGTTAACAGCCATAACGTTAGCGGCAGATGCAGTGTACCCTGTTTTTATACTAGTAGGAACTGTTGCAGGGATGATTGCAACAGGTGCTTTGGGGATCCTCGTTGGTAAAAAAATGGGTGATAAGGTTCCTGAAATCGGCATAAAATTATTTGCGGCTACAATATTTATGTTTTTTGGTATTCAGAAATTATTAAGTACAATACCAGATGTCTATTTACAAGTAAATTATATTTTGCCAGTAATGAGTCTACTACTATTTATTTCGGGTTTTATGGTGATAAAATTATTTCAACATAGAAAAGCAGGCATACAGTCTGCCTATAAAGTAAAAGCACAGATGTTGTATGACTATTATAATCATATAAAAGATGATCTAGATAGTATATGTATGGGGAAAGCATATTGTAAAACATGCAATGGTGAAGCCTGTATCATTGGGCATGCTAAAAATCATATAAATGCAATAATTGAATGTAAAGAAACAGAGATAATCCATAATGAAGCAGTGTCCAATAATATTTATAAACCTTTTTCACAGGAAAAAGTAATGGATAGTCTTATTGATACTTTATGGTTACTTGAAAATATTCAGAATCATTCTGAAATCGAAACAGCCCACATGATGCGAAGAAAAATGGAAATCATTTTATTTGGAAAAGAAATAGGCGCATACGATTGCTTTGAGAGATATGTAGATAAGATCATGGCTATTGATGAAAGTTTAGCCAAAGAAATACTGAGACAGTTCAATTTAAGAAAGCCGATAGAGCAAAGAATTGTTAATGTTGGCAACAGAATGAGTAATGTGTATTTATTTGAATCAAAAGAAGGGTATATACTCATTGATACTGGGTATGAAACGTATTTTGAAACATTTAAAAGTGAACTTCGTAAGAAAAATATCGGTCTTAATGAAATTGCGTATATATTTGTCACACATGCTCATGATGATCATGTTGGATTCTTAAATCAACTAATTGAAGAAACTACAGCTCAAATTGTTGTGCATTATAAATCAGTGAATCAGTTGGCAAAAGGACAAAACTCATTTGAAGGCGGATGTAGTAGCCGCTTGGCATGGTTGTTCTGTCAAGTTATGAAGTTAACAGGAAAAGGTGAACATAGATTTCAACCGGTCGAAGTGAGTGATAGATTTCTAATCATTAATGATCAAAATAGAGAAGAGATCGAAAAACTTATTTCAGGAAAAATAATAGATTTACCAGGTCACACACAGGATTCAATTGGCTTGTTATTGGATGATGAAATACTATTTTGCGGTGATGCTGTAATGAATGGATTACCTAGTCGTCACCATATCATTATTTGGATTGAAGATATACTTGAATATAAAAATAGTTGGCAAAAAATGATGGAAATTAATTATCGTATGGCCTTTCCTGCACATGGGAAGCCCGTTTCAAAAAAAGACATCGTCTCAAATCACAGAAATTTAGAAGGCATTAAATCATATAGATTGACAACATGAAATCAAGGCCAGTTACAATAACTTTATCTAATCTCAATTTTAAATTTGATGAAGATGTATTGGGATTATGGGAGGAATATTATGAAATTAAGCTCTATAGAAGCAATGCCACGTATTATTCTTTGTCTTTATATTCTATGTAGTTCTATTTTTTTCTGTGGATGTGGAAATGATGATGCCGAATTAGTTAATCTCTGGGTTACAGGAAATGAGGCTACTGAGTATGGATCAGTAATTGAAATTGGTCGCTTTCGTAATCGGGAACAATCTGGCGGCGGAGATGGAACAGTGGTAATTGAGTTTTCATATCCATATGATGATATTAATACAATTAACGAGCTCAAATTTGGTATTGAATGCGGTGCAAGCTACGAAAATGGAAACCTTATTTGGGGTATTGGTCATGATGAAATTGTTGTTGAAATCAAATAGTATAGGTTATATTTCGTTCAATATTAAATTTAATTTTAGTATTGAACTTTTTTTGACTTAATATGGAATAGATATTCAGTATTGTAACTCTAGTATTATTTTCTTCTGACCTCTTTTTGGAGCGGGTGAGTGGAATTGAAAGGCACAAGATCATAAAGAAAAGGGGTTATGATTTTGGTCATATTCAGGTCATAAACCCCTGATATACTCTCTAGCATAGCAAGAAAAGAAAATAGACAAAATGATGGAATATGTTGTTAGTGCGGAAAGAAATAAGACAAAGAGGAAAGAGGTAAAAATATGAATACGAAAATGAGTTATGGCGTATATTACTATTCAAAGTCTGGAAACACAAAAAAATTGGCAATAAAGATTGCTGATACAGTAGGATGTATGGCTAAGACAGTAGATGAAAAGACAACAGATCGTATAGACGTGCTTTTCTTAGGCGCTTCTGTATATTGGGCAGGAATAGATCCTAAAGTAAAAAAATTCATACAAAGTTTGGATGCTTCAAAAGTAGGGAAGGTGGTTATATTTTCGACATCTGCACTGGCAGAGCGTGCAAAACCAGAAATTCAGAAACTTTTAGCACAAAGAGGTATTGCTGTTGCAGAGAGAGATTTTTATTGTAGAGGTGAATTTACACTGCTACATAGAGGTAAGCCGGATGAAAAGGATTTAAGTGATGTAGTTGTATTTGCAAAAAAGATGATGGAGGCATAGATATGCAGAAAAATTTTAATTTAGAGAAATATCTATCTAATGGTGTCGAGCATATTGTAAAAAGTGCGGTAAAAGCAACGCTAAAAAATCCAAAAGAAAGCCTCTTTATGGCGAGGTATGCAATTTCCAGCAAAGAAGCAACTAAGAAAAGAAGGCTTGCAAAAGAACAAGGAGAGCATGTGCCACCCTTTTTGATTGCAAGTATTACCAGTAATTGTAATCTTCATTGTGCAGGCTGTTACGCAAGGTCTAATCATGCTTGCTCTGATGAAGATGCTTTTTCACAGCTCACAAAAAGAGATTGGGCAAAAGTATTTTATGAAGCAAGAGACCTTGGTATAGGCTTTATTCTTTTAGCGGGCGGAGAGCCAATGATTCGAAGAGATGTCATCGAAGCAGCAGGAGAGATCCCCGAAATTATTTATCCGATTTTCACTAATGGGACAATGATTGATGAAAAGTATCTGGAATTATTGGATAAGCACCGTAATCTAGTGCCGGTTATCAGTATAGAAGGTCACGAAAATAAGACCAATTTAAGAAGAGGTACAGGGGTGTATGATAAAATTACAAAGGCAATGGATGATTTAAAAGAAAGACATCTTGCATTTGGTTCTTCTGTCACACTGACAACGGAAAATATGGAAGAAGTTACATCAGATGCGTTCTTACAAATGTTAGAGCAAAAAGGAACGAAGGTTGTATTTTACGTAGAATTTGTTCCAGTAACACCTGAGACAAAGCATTTAGCACCTGGGGATGAAGAGCGAGAATGGATGTGTAATAAATTACAGGAAATTAGGGAGAATCATCCCAATATTATATTTATTTCATTTCCAGGAGATGAGAAAACATCGGGGGGGTGCTTGGCAGCTGGAAGAGGATTTTTTCATATTAATTCACATGGCGGTGCAGAACCTTGTCCTTTTTCTCCATATTCTGATATTAACGTGAAAGAAACCTCTTTAAGGGACGCAATGCGTTCAGAACTATTCCAAAAGTTGCAGGATCAGAGTATACTTATGAAAGAACATGCAGGAGGATGTGTCCTGTTTGAAAAGAAGGAGCAGGTAGAAGCACTCCTGTAAGGAGGAAACTTATGTTTTCTGTTTTAGTAGTAGAAGATGATGAAATATTAAATAAGATGATCTGTGCAAAGCTGAAGCAGGAGCAGTTTAAAGTGCATAAAGCATTTGATGGAGAACAGGCATTAGAAGTTATGGATCAGGTTCATATTGACATGATTATATGTGATATTATGATGCCAAAGATGGATGGTTATGAACTGACAGATGTAATTCGCAGGGGGAATTACACATTACCGATTTTAATGGTGACTGCGAAAGATCAAATTGAAGATATGGAGATGGGATTTCATGTGGGTACGGATGATTATCTGATAAAACCTTTTAACATGAAAGAAATGATGCTTCGAGTCCATGCACTATTAAAACGCTCCCAGATCATGAATGAGCATCAAATGACAGTGGGAAGCACCGTTCTCGATTACGATGCTTTAACTGTGAAGATTCAAGAAGAGACACAGGATTTACCACCGAAGGAGTTTTATCTTTTATATAAATTATTATCTAGTCCTAATCAAATTTTTACCAGATTAGAGCTCATGGATGAAATCTGGGGAATGGATTCAGAAGCAGACGAACGTACGGTTGATTCTCATATCAAGAAATTACGAAGGAAGTTTGAAACCTACTCTGATTTTGAAATTGTAACAGTTCGTGGACTAGGATATAAAGCGAAAGTAAATTCTGAAAGAAGGTGATCCTTTTGAGACAAGAAAAGCAGCTCCACCGATATAAGAAAAATCTGAGTCGTTTTCTAGCGGAAGGCGTACTAAGCGCAATTCTGATTAGCTGCATAATCGCAGTTGTTATGGTGGCGACAATTGCCATGATTGTAATTCCAAGCATGGAGGACTTGACGCCTCTTATTGTATCCGCATTGGCATTGTTTGTTTGTTGCTTGACTGTTTGTCTGACAGGTGCAATTCTTTTTGTAAGAACTAAGAGAATCACAGTACCAATCACTCATGTAAACGATGCAATCACCAAGATTACATCTGGTGATTTTGAAGTTCGTATCCAAAATGATAAGAAATTGGATGATAGATATCAATATGAAAATGAATTGGATGAGTTGACTCATAATCTAAATAAGATGGTAGCAGAGCTACAGGGCATGGACTATATGAGAAAAGATTTTATGAGCAATGTATCTCATGAGATAAAGACCCCGGTAGCGGCGATTACAGGATTTGCAGAAATTCTTTTGGATGGGAATCTCTCAGAAGAAGACCAAAAGGAATATCTGACACTTGTATATCAAGAGTCCATTCGATTATCGCATCTATGTGAAAGCATGTTGCAAATGTCAAAATTAGACCATCAGGAAATAATATCGGTAAAAGACAGTGTGCGTATAGATGAACAGCTTCGAAAGTGTATGATTCTTCTTTCAGAGAAGTGGCAGGAAAAGAATATTGAGCTTGTCCCTGAATTAGAAGAAATCACACTTGTAACAGATAAGAACCTAATGATGCAGGTGTGGATTAATTTGATTGATAATGCCATGAAATATTCAGAAGCGAACACAAAGATTCATATTGCTCTCACTAGGCGAGAGAAAGAAATCTATATTGTTATTTGTGATGAAGGCATAGGCATTCCGAAAGATAAAATGGATAAGATTTATAACCGTTTTTATCAGTGTGAAGAGTCTCATAAGAAACAAGGTGCAGGGCTTGGGCTTGCAATAGTAAAGAGGATTTTGGATTTACTGCATGGAACGATTCACTATGAAAGTGAGCCGGGAAAAGGAACGAAGGTTACAGTTGTATTGAAGTAGCATTCACTAATAAAAAAGCAGTTTGCTTTCGAGCATGCTGCTTTTTTCGACTCTGGTGAATCTTATATTTGATTTTGAAATCGTTATTTTGCTGTAACCTTAGGTTCGCTTGCTAAGGTAGAAATAATCGGATATATATGCTATGATTTCTTTTAAATACTTTTAAAGAAGGATAAGATGACGGATGAGTGACAAACAAATAACGGATTTTTTTGATCCAGAGGTACAAAAGACAGTGAGTGAAGACGGCTGTTCTATATATAAGATGCAAAATGAAACCGGTGAGGGCGTTATTACTCGATATAAAATATTACCTGGCATTGAACTTTTTTATAACGATTTTCATATGAAAGACGGACAAAATGAAAATAAACTCCCACACCCTGATGTGCTTGAAATCAATCATTGTAGAGAGGGGCGATTTGAGTGTGTTTTTAGTAATGGGGATTATCAATATGTTGGAGCGGGTGACCTTTCAATCAATCGACTTACAAATGAAACGACATCAACCACTTTCCCATTATCTCATTATCATGGCATTTCCATTACCATTGATTTAAATGAAGCAGTAACCGTATTGAAGGAAGTAGAAAGTGTGCTAGGTGGACTGCATATTGATCTGAATCAGATAGCAGAGCGACTGTGCAGAAAAGATACTTGTTTTATTCTGCGAAGAAATAATAATATCGAACATATTTTTTCTGAGCTGTATAGAGTTACGCCTCAAATGATTGCGCACTATTTAAAAGTTAAAGTGTTAGAATTGCTCATGTTTTTGAATGATGTCCAAGTTGGTGAATATAAGGAGGAACGTCGATACTTTTCAAAGAATCAAGTAGAAGTGATAAAAGAAATGCAGGCATACATGATTGCCGACTTACAAAGACATCATACCTTGCAAGAACTTTCTAAGAAATTTGACATTCCGCTTACTTCTATGAAAGTGTGTTTCAAAGGGGTTTACGGTTGCTCTATTTATGCTTATATGAAGTCCTATCGTATGCAAGCCAGCATACTTTTATTGCGGGATACAAAAGAAAACGTTACAGAGATTGCTATGAAAATGGGTTATGATAACCCAAGTAAGTTTTCAGAGGCTTTTAAAAAAGAATTTGGAAAACTGCCTTCTGAATATAGAAAGACGTTGTCCAAATAGAGGGACGTTGGTCTTTTCAGAGTAGCGAATAAAAATAGAATTGTATAAACTTTAATCTGCGAGAGCGGATGACTTAAGGGCGCTATAGAGCGTTCTTTTTTTCGGCCCAGGTTAGTCTTGTCTAACTAAAGTTATGGAGGTAATCGTACATGAGACAGGATACGAAAAAATATATTCTGAAAAAAGGCATTGAATTAGTATTTACACTATTTTTTGTGACACTGCTTTCGTTTCTTTTGATGCGCTTATCATCTGTTGACCCAGCAACCGCATATGCGAAGCGGATGATAGGAAATCCGACAATAGAGCAAATTGAAGTGATACGGGTAAAGTTGGGATTCGATAAACCTTTACTGATTCAGTACGGACGTTGGATAATGGATTTGCTACACTTTGATCTTGGTACATCACTGGCAAATGGACATAAAGTTTGGACTGATATTGCAACTGCTTTTCCAAAAACACTTGGAATTGTTTTCTTGGCATCTATATTTCAAATCATCACTATTGTTGTGTTGAGTTGCATTGCATTTTTATTACCTTGGAAGGTCCCCAAAACTGTTTTGCAGATCATTTGCATTTTAGGTGTGTCTATCCCATCTTTTTATTTGGCGACAGTATATCTGGATTATTTCGCAGTAAAAAAATCTCTAATTGCTGTAACGGGTAATACCAGTTTACTGAGCTATATATCACCTGCACTTTGCCTTGGGGTGTTTGGGGCTTCCTTTTATACGCCAATGTTGATGGATGCACTGGAGCATGAAAGTAATGAAGATTATGCATTCTATGCACGTTGCCGAGGGCTATCAGAAAGTAGACTCTTGTTCTTTCATTTTCTGCCTCGAGCTGTAGTTGGGCTAATTCCGAACTTTCTACAAAGTATAGGTTTGGCCTTGGCAAATGCTACTGTAGTTGAACAAATTTTTTCCATACCCGGATTTGGGTACTTGATTGTCAATCACGTCTTAGATCGAGATACGCCTATGATTCATGCAGAAGTGTTCTTCTTGGCTTTGGCAATTGCTTTATGCAATATTACTGCGGATTTGATCCAGTGGAGAATCCAAAGGAAAAGGGCGGTGGTATAAATGAAAAAGAAAAATAGAGTATTTAGTTTTTCCATTATAATGCCCATAATTGTGACGTTGTTGTTTTTAACGGGATTTCTTTTTGCACCGAATGATCCGATGGCATCCAATCTCTTGTCAAGATTTCAGAAACCGAGCATTACGTATCCATTTGGAACAGATCAGTTAGGTCGATGTATTTTTTCAAGAATTCTTTATGGGGGGTGGACAACACTTGGAATAGCACTAGGTGGCTCAATGATAGTCTTTTTATTGGGAACGATCATCGGTATGGCAACAAGTCGTGCGGTAATGAAAAACAACAGTTTAGTCGACGGCTTTATCAACGCAGTTACAGCAATACCTCCTATTGCGTATCTAATTGTTTTTATAGGGGCATGGGGGAGCGGAGCGAAAACCACTCTGATTGCGCTTACGGTGTCTTATATCCTTCGCTATATTAAATTGGTGCGAACCCGCACGGACATGGAAATGGAAAAAGCTTATGTGATGTGTGCAGTTGCTTCAGGGGCTTCAAAATTGCGGCTATTGATGATTCATATTTTGCCTAATTTGATTGCGGAGATGATACGTTTCCTCTGTTTATCCTGTGCAGATATGATACTGGCAATTACAGCTTTTTCATTCATTGGACTAGGATTAGGCGATAGTGTTGTAGATTGGGGGAGCATGATTTTGGATGCACGTGGTGCATTGGTTCTCCATCCCACTATGATTTTATACCCGATTGGTGCTGTTATTTTATCGACACTCTGCTTTAATATTTTAGGAAGACAATTGACAGAAAAGGAGGCAACATGATGCTAAAAATCAATCAACTGAGCGTAAAGGAAAAATCAGGCCGTTTTTTGTTGAATCAAGTGTCAGTAGAAATCCCTTCGGGGTCAGTCGTTGGGCTTACTGGCCATAGTGGTTCAGGAAAAACAACATTGATGCGAAGTATATTCGGCATGTTGCACTCGGATTGCCAAATTAAAGATGGGACAATTTTCATGGATGACACAGATTTACTCGGGTTATCACGCAGGGCGCATCGTGGCTTATGTGGCAAAAAGATTGGCTTTATACCACAAAACCCTATGACTGCTTTTGATAGCCGGCTGAAGATAGGCGATCAAATTCAAGAGACTTTTCAAAGACGGTTGCAATTGAATCAATCCAATGCAACCTTATTGGCTAAAGAAAAATTGGATGTGGTCAATCTGAAAGAGACACAAAGAGTGCTAAATGCATATCCTGGAGAACTTTCAGGGGGAATGCTACAACGGGTAGCCGCAGCTATTTTATTGGGAATGTCACCAGACTATATCCTAGCAGACGAACCCACAGCTGCACTGGATGAAGAAAACCGAAATCTGCTGTTAGAGGTGTTGCAGACACAAATGCAGGATAAAGGTATTTTGTTTGCATCTCATGATGTCGATGCACTTCAAAGACTTTGTAGCACAGTTTATGTGCTTGAAGCAGGCAGGATAATTGAACGAGGCAATATGGATCAACTATTGACCAAACCGCAAACGAATTGGATGAAGCAATTCGCAAGCTTAAGCAGGAAAGAAAGCCGAGGTGAATGGAAGTGGGAGAAATTGCAATACGAAATGTGAATCAAGTTTACCGTAGCGAAACACAAGGTGAGTTTCATGCACTCTGTGATATTAACATCCGTTTGGAAAAGGGTGAAAATCTGGCCATAGAGGGTGAAAGTGGTTCGGGTAAGAGTACATTAGCAAGATTGCTGATTGGTATGGAGAAACCCACTTCTGGAGCCATTTTATTAGATGGTGAAGATACCACACAGTGGCATTATCGTACATGGAAAAAACATCGTAAAAAGATACAAGCAGTTTTTCAAGATTCTTCTGGTACACTAAACCCAGCAAGATCAGCATTTTCTAATGTTGAAGAAGCACTGATCAATTTAACTTCGTATAACCGAAAAGAAAGAAAACAACGTATCCATGATTTGATGGATGCTGTCTATATGGATCATAAGCTGCTGGATACGCCAGTGCGTCGGCTATCAGGTGGAGAACAGCGTCGTCTATCATTGCTCCGAGCCATAGCTGTGGCGCCTGATTATTTAATCATGGACGAAGTGACAAGTGGTCTCGATTTGATTTCAACTGATGCCGTATTGACCTTGGTAGAGAACGCTGCAAGACTGAACCATTGTTCCTGTATTTTTGTAACCCATAGTCGAAAAGATGCTATGCGAATTTCTGATCGGATTGCAATTATGCAAAATGGCAGGATTGTGGAGCAGGGTCATCTAATAAAATAAATCTCAACAGAGAAAGGATAGAATAACATGAAAAAAATACTCTCAATACTCTTAAGTTGTATTCTCCTCACATTTTTCTTAGCTGGATGCGGACAAAATGCCGAGGTACCTGATGCAAGCCAGTCATCTTCCACAAAGGTACTCACTATTTGTACTGCGAAGGAGCTGGATAATCTGACGACTCTAACGATGAATAAAGAAAACAACATTGCTTGCGGTCTCGTATATGAAACGCTGGTGGCCTACGAAAACGGTGAAATTGTCCCAAAGCTGGCTGAAGAGTGGCACTGGGACGAAACAGATACAGTGCTTACATTCAAGCTACATCAAGGCGTAACGTTTACTGATGGCACAGAATTTAATGCTGAAAGTGTCAAAGCCATTTTGGAATTTGATCGTTCAAACCCCAATTTTAGTGGTATCAAGGGGATTTATAATATTCAGAGTGTTGAGGCAATTGACGAATACACGGTTGCTGTTCATTATGAGGCACCATGCTTTTCCTATTTAAATGATTTCTGCTTTCAAAATGTTGCAGGCATGATGTCCCCTAAAATATTTGAAGCGGGTAATTTTCAAACATTCAAAGATGTTGTAGGCACTGGTCCTTATGTACGCGCTGAGATTATTTCTGGAGACGGCACCCGCTTTGTTCGGAACGAAAATTATTGGGGTGAAGCGCCGTATTATGATGAGGTCACTGTAAAATATATTCCAGAAGCTTCTTCTCGCTTACAGGCGTTACAGACTGGAGAAGTAGACATGATTTATGGCGCAGGACTAATGACATTCGATGATTATAATCAGGCCATCACTTTAGAGGGGATTGCGGGTGAAATAAATGAAGGCAATACGTTGACACGTAACTTAGTACTAAATGCCGCTCGTCCAATGCTTGGCGATGTTAAGGTTCGTGAAGCGATTGCATATGCAATTAATAAACGGGAGATCACTGAAGGACTTACCTATGGCTATGAAACACCGGCTACTGCCTTGTTCAGTCCGGGCGCACCTTACACAGATATTAATTACAAGATCATGCGGAAATTTGATTTAGACAAGGCAAATACCTTGCTAGATGAAGCGGGCTGGGTAATGAATGAAAAAACAGGTTTCCGTGAGAAGAACGGGAAAACGCTAACGCTAAGCTACACCTACTGGACAGATATTTCTCTTGCGCAGGAAATGGCTCTAGCAATAAAAACACAACTGGCTAAAGCGGGTATTAACGCTGAGACTATTGGACAAGATCAGATGACATGGTGGACGGAAGGCGTTGCTGGCAACTACGATATTACAACTTGGAACACAGAAGGTTCTTATACAGAACCTCACAAATTCCTTCAGGAAACTCTTTGCGCCGATCCTCATGCAATATCTCTACAGGCCTTGGATAATTTTGAAGATTATTCTGATGCCGTTAATAAGTTTTCCACAACTGCGGCGCCTGAAGCAGTTCAGGATGCGATTGCCACCGCATTGAACATTTCCAATGATAATGTGATCGACTTGCCTATTTCTTATTCAAAGGATTTGGTGGTGTATAATACCTCTAAAATTTCAGGATACACATTTTCAAGTGTGCCTCAGTTCTTTGACATTAGCAATGTGCACCCTGTTGAATAAAGTTGTAAGTTTTTGTCTAAATAGGGGATCAATAGGCTTGTTAGAATAGCAAAAGAAGATGAAGTCATTATACTAGAGGTTGGTTAACGTCAATTAACCAACCTCTATGTTGTTAAGAAAGGATCGAATGTGAAATGTATAAAGAACAAAATCCTATGTTCAGATTGATGGCATTTGCAGCACCATACAAGCGTAAATATGTTTTAGCAATTGTTTTAGCGATTCTCGGTGTTGCTGCTGGTTTAGTGCCGTTTTTTGTAGTCTCCAAAATTGTACTGTTGCTGATGACAGGGGAAAAGGTGGTTTCTGTCTATCTGAGATGGAGTCTCTTAGCAGGTGTTGGTTTTTTAGCGAAAGTATGCTTTTTCAATCTTTCTACTTTTGTTTCCCATACTGCAACTTTTGAAACACTCTCTGAAATTCGAATTCAACTTGTGGACAAACTCACAAGAGTGCCAATGGGCTATATTGTTAACACGCCGTCTGGTCAACTTAAAAATATTCTTGTGGATAGGGTAGAAAGTATGGAGACAACTCTCGCCCATTTGATTCCTGAATTAACTGCGAATTTTTTTATTCCTGTATGTATCTCGATGTATTTACTGTTTCTTGACTGGAGAATGGCGCTTGCTTCCATGCTCACGTTACCTATCGGGATGCTTTGCTACAAAGGAATGGCTAATGGCTACGAAGAAAAATTTAGGGGTCTTATGATGCGTGTCAGTAAGATGACAAATACAGTTGTAGAGTATATCGGAGGCATTGAAGTAATCAAAGCATTTAATCAATCTGCTAATTCGTATCAGAAGTACTCTGATGCCGTTGAGGATAATGCTTTATATGCTGTAAATTGGATGAAGAGTGTTCAAGTTTATAAGTCAATGATGTTTACGATTTGGCCAAGTGTGTTGGTCAGTGTGCTTCCCGTTGGTACCATTTTGTACCGAAAGGGTACCTTGAGTGCTTCAGTCTTTATTACATGCATTGTTTTGGCACTGGGGGTTATTACACCTATCCTCAATGCGTTGAATTTTACAGATAGTATTGCACAGATGAAGTCTATTGTAGGAGAAATCTGTTCTGTTCTGGACGAAAAAGAGTTGGAACGTCCTGTGCAACGGGTCAAACTCAGTACATCTAAGATCTCGATGGAGCATGTAAGCTTTTCTTATGAAGAGGACACACCAATTTTGGAGCATGTGAACCTCAATATTCCAGAGAAAAAGATTACAGCTTTTGTAGGTCCCAGTGGTGGTGGTAAGTCAACGATTACAAAGTTGATTGCAGGTTTTTGGGATGTAACTGCTGGAGCGGTTAAAATTGATGGCACCAATATATGCAAAATTCCGTTAGAACAGTTGATGGATCAGATTGCCTATATATCACAGGATAACTATTTATTTGATGAAACAGTCCTAGAAAATATCCGAATGGGAAAGTCTACTGCAACGGATGAAGAAGTCTATCAGGCTGCAAAGGATTGCGGATGCTATGATTTTATTTCAAAATTGGAAAAGGGCTTTCAAACAGTCGTGGGAGGTGCAGGTGGCCATCTTTCAGGAGGCGAACGGCAGAGGATTGCAATTGCAAGAGCTGTGTTAAAGAATGCGCCGATTGTCATCCTTGATGAAGCAACTGCTTATATTGATGCAGAAAATGAAGCTTTGATCCAAGAAGCAATGGCGAAAATTATGGTGGGAAAGACAGTTATGATGATTGCACATCGTCTCTCCACGATTACAGATGTAGACAAGATTGTTGTGGTCAAAAATGGACATATTGAAGCGGAAGGTACGCATCAGAACCTGCTTCAGACATGCTTTTTGTATCAAGAAATGTGGCAAGCACACATAGATACAAAAGATGCTGCTTAAGGGGGGATAAAAATGATTCGTACATTAAAAAAAATATATTGTTTTTCAGGTAAAATGCAAGGCACACTGAAAACAACAATTCTTTTTTCAGTATTACATTCTATTTTCGATATGATGTCATTTGCCGCACTTGCACTGGTTTTTTCTGGCATGATAAATGGATTTGAAACGGCAACCATCTGGCAAATATTTGGCATTACCTTTGCCAGTATGATTTTGAAAATTATTTGTAGCTATATTTCAGATTTTTATAAGGTGAAAATCGGTTATTTAATGTGTGCCGAAAAGCGCATTCATACTGGCGATCGCATTAAGTATATGCCCATGGGCTATTTTAGTGATCACAATCTTGGTAATTTGACTTCTGTTGTTACGACCACGATGAGCGATATTGAGAACAATGCATCTACAGTATTGACCAATATTTTAGGTGGCTATATTCATACGGCGGTTATTACAATCGTTATGGTGATGATTGACTGGAGGATAGGTTTAACCATTTTCTGTGGTATCTTGTTGTTTACTTGGTGTATCAGTAGTCTGCAAAAAAAATCAGAAAAAGTATCCCCAGAAAGACAGGCAGCGCAAGAATCGCTTGTCTCAAACGTATTGGAGTATGTGCAGGGTATGTTAATGGTCAAATCTTTTAACCTCGGGAGAAGCTCCAATAGTAAAATAAAACAGGCTATTTTAGAGAGTAAAAATAAAAACCTGAAACTAGAGCATTTATTTATTCCTTACACTGTTTTACAGCAAATAATACTTTACGGTACTAGCGTTGTCATTATGACGGAAGCATTGATTTTTTACCTCAATGGCTCAATGAGCTTGTCCACTTGCCTGCTGATGACAGTTGCTTCCTTCATGCTTTTCGGACAACTTCAATCAGCTGGGAATACGTCTTCGCTATTGCGGCTTCTGGATGTTTCAATTGATAAAGTTGAAGAAATTAATAGAACACCTGTCATGGATGAGGAGGGGCAAGTTCAGACGCCGTCAAATTATGATATTAAATTTGAAAATGTTTCATTTTCTTATGGAGATCATAAAATTTTGGACCATGTCAGCTTGTCGATCCCACAGAAAACAACAACAGCTATTATTGGGCCTTCTGGTGCAGGCAAAACGACGCTCTGTAATCTAATTGCCCGTTTTTGGGACGTGGATGGGGGTAAAATCACAATTGGTGATGTAGATGTCAGAAGTTATACACTGGATAGTTTATTGGAGAATATAAGCGAGGTATTTCAGAAGGTTTATCTGTTTGCGGATACGATTGAAAACAACATCAAATTTGGAAAACCAAATGCCTCTCACGAGGACGTGAAGGTTGCAGCGAAGAAAGCTTGCTGTCATGAATTTATTATGAGTCTTCCTGATGGTTATGAAACTGTCATTGGGGAAGGCGGCGCATCGTTATCGGGGGGTGAAAAACAACGCATTTCCATTGCGCGCGCTATTTTAAAAGATGCACCCATCATCATATTGGATGAAGCTACATCCAGTGTCGACCCGGAAAATGAAAATATGCTCATGGAAGCGATTGAAGAATTAACAAAAAACAAAACGGTTATTATGATTGCGCATCGACTGAAAACAATACGAAATGCGGATTGGATCTTTGTCCTGGCTGATGGACACATCGTACAGCAAGGGACACATGAAAAGCTAATAAATCAAAAGGGCATCTATAATCAATTCATTAACGCTCGCAAAAAAGCCAATGGATGGAAATTGAAATAAGAGAAAAAACGAAAGGCGCATACACAAAAAAGGGATACCCTTTAAACGAGAAACGCTACGGATCATTGATTTAATGAAAAGTAGCGTTTGTTTATTAATAAGCATCAAATTTTACACCTGAAACCCCATTCCCTTTTTGATTTCATTCATTACTGCCTCAGAGCGCAACATTTTCAATAACTCGAATGCTACGAATGGAGCGGTTTCCGGACAATAAGACGTAATAATATTTTCATCTATTACAAAAAAACACCCTAAATAGGATTTTATAATAGCCTATTTAGGGTGTTTTTGTTCAGTCTGAAATTTTGAGGGGTTCTATTTTGCAGTTATTGCAGCCATCGTAACATAATTATAAGGCTGGTTAAAGTGCGGTAAAAAGAATAAATCGGTTAATGCGAGTTTATCGATGGTTACCTTTTCTTGAATCGCAAGTGAGAATAGGTGAATGCCCATAGACATATCGTGATGTGAAGCCATCTGTGCCCCTAAAATGATTCTTGTTTTTGCATCATAGACGATTCTGAGTTTAACCTTATGGTTCTCTTCTGTAATAAATGCGGGTTTTTGAAGGTCTTCAAAATCGGTATACAAAACATCAAGACCAAGCGATTTTGCTCTTTCAGCAGTAATGCCCGTAGAGACCATTTTTAAACCGTAGATGGCGATACCATTTGATCCCTGTACACCAGCAGAATCAATATCGTTACCGATAACATTATGAGCAGCGACAATTGCAGAACGAACTGCATTTGTTGCAAGTGCAATATAGCTGGTACTGTCAATAGCGTTATCGTAGATAGTGGCACAATCACCAATTGCATAAACATTTGGGATGGAAGTTTGTTGTTTTTTATTGACTAAATACGCACCGTTTTTAAAAGTATCTAATTGATTAGAGCCCAGTTCAGTATTTGGTTTAAAACCAATTGCCATCACTACCATATCTGCTTTGTGAGTACCTTTATCTGTGATCACTCTTTCCACTTTGCCATTGCCTTCAAGCTTTTGAACGGTTTCGCCAAATGCAAGCTTTATACCATGTGAAGAAAGATTTTCATTCATCAATTGCGTAAATGGCGCATCATAGTAAGCGGGTAAGCTTGTAGTGGCTATATCAATAAGCGTCACATTTTTACCATGTCGCTCAAAGGCTTCTGCAAGCTCAACACCGATATAACCAGCGCCTACAACAACAACATCTTTTATTTCAGGTTTTTTAAGCTTTTCAATAACTACTTCTGCATGCTGATATAATTTAACCTTTTGGACGTTTTCAAGATCCATGCCTTCTAATTTAGGTATAATCGGCAAAGAACCTGTTGCTAAGATTAGATCATCATATTCAGCTTCGACAGTTTCGCCTTTCGCATTTTTCCCGTAGACGATTTTAGCATCAAAATCAATTTTTGTGACAGCTGTTTCCATATTTACAGTTGCACCCTTTGATTCTAAAGTTTCTTTATTGGAATAGAATAAGCCTTCAGGTCCCGCGATTTGATTACCAATCCAAAGAGCCATACCACATCCTAAAAAGCTAATATTGTTATTAGAATCAAAAACGGTAACTTGATGATCCTTTGAATTATCTAAAATAGTATTGGTTGCAGCAGTACCTGCATGATTTGTTCCTACAATGACAACTTTTTTCATATTAATTGATCTCCTTTAAGTGTATTGAGTATAATTTTGTAATCGTTACATATTTCACATACATTATACCATTAAAATAGTGAATTTAATCAAAAAAAATAAAATAATTTAAAAATATTTGAAAAAAACTGCAAGCAGCAAACATTCCACCACTTGATGGAAAATGTTTCAAGTCGTTCATTAAAAATTCTTGAGTTGATTCAAATAGTGCATCTAATAAGTGTCTATTAACTTATTTTGCTCGATTGCTTTAGTGAAAAAAAGATCGATACAATGACAAATGCGATGAAAGTAACACGTGAAGCGATGAAAACAGGCGGCAATTCAAAAGTATGGACGCCGCTATAAAGTAGGGTTAATAATGAACGACCGAAAATATCCACGTAGATTGGGAGAGCAATCCTAAAAATGCCCATAATTAGGATGATCGCCAGTAGAAGATAGATTAGCACAACGTTTTTATGGCCCATGAGCATAGCCGCGCCAAAGATCATAAGGGCTGGCGGCAGCAGCATGATCATACTTAAAAGGATGAGTTCTCCAAATAACGTGTATCCAAAGAGCAGCCAATAAAAGGCAAAGCAAATCCCCACGGTTAAAGTTGTGGCTACTAGAAAAGCACATGCTAAGGCGCCATAACGGATGGATTTCAATAAAGAAATTGGCATGGGGGATGCACTTATTATGGACATTGCGCCTTGTTCAGATGCTTTAAATTGTCTGGCACACAGGACGATCAGCAGTATAAAAAGTAAAGTGGAG
The DNA here is from genome assembly GCA_965140735.1 of uncultured Fusibacter sp. Taxonomy (GTDB): domain Bacteria; phylum Bacillota; class Clostridia; order Peptostreptococcales; family Acidaminobacteraceae; genus Fusibacter_A. The sequence continues at coordinate 146,364 of OZ223306.1, forward strand.
ACAGAGGAAATGTAATCACTGAAGGTCCATTTTGAAAATGGTGCTGTATATCCCGTGCCTAAAATCACATTTGCACGAAGTAAAAGGATGGCATAAATCAACACTGTGGCAAGCAGTAATAGATACTCGCGTGAAAATAGGAGTCTCTTGATTTCGTATTTAAAGATGGTTTTCTTATTCAATTTTAATGACCTCCTCTGATAGTCCCATTTCAGACATGAAATCCTCATATGTGAGCAAGTTATAAAGATGTTTCTGGTAAAGAGCTGACAACTTACTTTGGAAATCTTCAACACTTCCAATTGCCGCTTCAGCTTTTAGCAATTGTAGTGGCATTATATCGTAGAGTCTGATCGTATTTAGTGCATGCATTACACCTGCCGCGTCGTTTGCTGAGAGATTTTTTAAATACTCTGGATGCTGTATATAAAAGGCATTTTGATAAGTTTTCAAGTGGTTTTGCCACACATCGAAGTAATGTGCTTTTGCATATGTTTCTCCATAGTAATCTGCCATAAAGCGATAACTGCTATAACATGTGATCCCCTCAGCAGACCAGCAGGAAGTCTCATCAGTCACAGGAAAGGTTGTAAGTCCCCACCACTGATGGGCGAGTTCGTGTACTAGAATATCGATGCCGCTATCGTCTAAATCGGGATTTTCTAAGTCGCTTGGAATGTATCCAGCCGCATTAAATCTGGTTTCATCTATAGCACTTAAAATGCCTGATGCATAACCGCCGGAATAGATCGCTGGTAGTTCTAAGACAATGAGCTGATCCTTATAGGGCAGTGGTCCATAGACTTTAGTAAAGTAGTCAATTACCGCCTTCATAACATTTATGGCATCCATTTTCACTATTGATTCTTCATGTATCGCAAAGTATTTAAACGAAACATCAAGCCCACCTGCCTTAAAGGTTTTGGTGTGATATGCTGCTGCTTGTATACCTGTAGAGCTCTTTGAATAGTGCCACTTTGTTTTGCCGTCAACGTTATCCAGCTTTTCAGGTTCTTCGTCTATGAATACTGGTGTAAGCTGTTCATCCATAGTCAAAAAGCATGAAAAGGTACAAACTTCTGAGATATCTGTATAAGCCCACGGGGCTACGCTTATGGAAGTCAGATCCACGTAGGACTTGCTAATGCCCTTTCTTGCTTGTTGAACGATCGTCCCATTATTTTTAGGTTTGCCAGAGTAGCTTAACGTAATTACATTTGTGGTTTTGGCAGGTATATTGATGTGCCATGTGGCGTGATTTTCTTCAGTTGTAGAAATTTTATTGGCAGCATTGTAACAAATCGCATCGGTAGGTAGACCGTTTACCATTACATGGTCTATCGTGAACCCTGTATTGATGAGTAGTGGGAGGATTTGATTTGTGTCAGTGAGGTTTTGAATGGTGTATACTGCTGTTCCCAATACTCTGCGTCTGTCAGTGTCAATCTCCACATCTGCCTTTCTATTGAGTAAAAGTAGATTGGTGTTAGCATGATCATTGCCACTATTAGAACTGACAATTAGACCGGTTCCCGAGTCGTAATCTGCACTGGCATCTAAGAGAACGCTATCATCAAATATGGGTTCTAAGACATAGCTTGAACCTGACAAGATAATGGTACCTGTTAAAAGCACTGGCATCCAAGTGCGCTTGCAGTTTCTCATAAACGAAGCGATGATACCTTGATTATAATTTCTAAGTGAGCAAAGCCCTAGAGACCATATGCCGATTGATACCAGTGAACAGAAAAGTCTGTTCCAGAGGATCATATCTATTTGAAAGGTATTGACGATGGCATCAGAAAAATTATGAGTGTTTGTTTGAATCCAATACAGTAGATAGCTGGGATTTAGTGATTCTTGATAGTCCAATATCTTGGAAATAGAAATCAGTCCAACAGTGGCAATAAAAGCAATTTCCACTCGCCTAAAAAGCATGTACAGCCCTGATGAGATGAGAATACTAAGAACCAGTGCACCTAAAAAAATCAAATACCAAGAGGCTATAAAAGCACTCATTTGAAAATAATGCTTGGTGTTTATGAGGGCATAGGGTAGTGTAAACAGCGATAGGATAAGCGTGGTGAAAACTGCTATGCCAATAAGAGCTAGAGTGCGGCGAATCTGATAAAAAATGGGATCCGTGTAGGTTCGTATGATCTTGTCGGTATTATGCTTATAATCTCTATGAAAATGGATAAGGGTAAGCAGTGCAAAAAGCAATGCTCCTAAAAGGGCACTATTTTTAGATGGATTCAGTATGAAGGTATCTAGAGCAGTTTTACCTCTGCCATTAAGACAGAACCAGAGAACACTTAGAGCAGTCACAGCTATAAGCAGTAATGTAATGTGAGCAAGTAGTATCCTTTTCGTTTCACGCCATAATTTCACAAAAGTATTCATACACATGCGCCTTCCTTTATAAGTGACATATAAGCCACTTCAAGGGAGTTTGTATTCTTATCCGCCATGAAGGCTTCTGGTGTTCCCAAATAGAGGATTTCACCGTTTTTTAAGATGATAATATGGTCGCATGCAGACTGAACATCTTCAATTATATGAGTGGACAGGATGACTAGTCTCGTATTGGCTATGTCCGTAAAGAGTTTTCGAAATGCAACCCGTTCTTCAGGATCAAGGGCCACAGTGGGTTCGTCAAAAATCAAAATCTTAGGATCACCTAACAGTGCTTGTGCAATGCCCACACGCTGCTTTTGACCGCCTGATAATGTCCCGATTTTCACTTTGCATTTATCCTGTAGGTTTGTAAGGGCAATCACTCTACTAATCTCTGATTTTACTGCTTTGGTCTTTATGTCTTTAAGTGCGGCCATGTATTCTAGAAATTGTGATACTGTTAGGTCCTCAAAGAGTCCGAATTCTTGAGGGAGGTAACCAAGATTGGATTTGAGCTTTTGCGCCTGTCTTAAGAGCGGTTGTCCATCCATAAGAATTTCACCAGTACTTGGCAAGAGACTGGCAGTTAACAGTTTCATCAGTGTGCTCTTACCAGCACCATTTGGACCGACTAGACCGATCAAGCTGGGACTTTTAAGCGTGAGGGTTACATCCTTAAGTGCGCTTTTACCGTCTTTGTAAGTTTTGCTGATGTTATTTAGCTGAATTTTCAAAAAAACAACTCCTTTCATTCACATGAGTGCGTATTTTTATTGTTGTAAAATTAAAAAAAACACCTGTCAGGGATAAAATAATCTTATCACCAACAGGTGGAGTGGTTATGAATTGGGTGTGTAACCCGTATGGAATTCAGAAATTTATGGTAAAACGCATTCCAAGTGGATCAGCCATAGGCTCAAAATGATAACTTAGCCCTAGCATATGCAAAATAGTGTCTGTAATATACAGTCCAAGGCCATTGCCACCTGTATTTCGGCTTCGAGACTCGTCAGGTCTGTAAAATGGTTCGTGGATCTTAATCAGCTGATCTTTAGATAAGGGCTGGCATTCATTTTCTACAAAGAGTTGATTGTGCTTACAATATATTGTGAGATGGGCACCGGGTACAGTATATTGGACTGCATTGGAAAAAACGTTGGATAGAGCCTTACCCAATAGCTTTGGAGGGGCTGTAATCTCGAAAGAAGTACTCCAATCTATCTGAATAGACAGCCCTTTAGCTCGAGCAATCATGATATAGGGTTCTAAAACGGTATTGCAGAAATTTTCAATAGAATCTGTTACGCCGTGTTCTCGCGTATCTTCAAGAGGAAATGTGACTAAAAGATCACGCAACATAACGGATAGCTTATCTATCAGTGTTTTGCATTTAGGAAGCCATTCGTCATGGTTTTTGTACTTGCCTACCTGTAGAATCATGTTATCCATAATAACACTCACAGCAGTAACCGGCGTTTTGAGTTCGTGAGAGGCAGCTCTTAAGAAATCCGTTTTAGTGCGCTCAGCGGCACTTACCTTTTGAAGTTCATCTTCAAGAGATTCTATCGTGTAGAGCAGATCGGCATAGAGTTCGTTCACATTGGCAGCTAATGTACCAATTTCATCTTTTGTATTGACTTCACATTTTGCATTTCGATCTAGTGCTTTCATTTTGCGCGTTTCATCAGAGATGGTTTTAATGGGATGTGTAATGGCACCTGCATAGAGCAGTGAAAAAAGTACAGCAACGATCACGCACATGAAGAGGGATATTGGCACCAGTGATATGATTACACCTACGGCTTCATCAACAGGGGCTAATGTGATGATTGCTGTGAGGTCTCCCGCCACACCATCCATTGTGAAGTTGCGCCTAGTTTCTATGGTTTTGGGGTCGGAAGCGGGTTTGCCAGATAGCGTACCCGTAAATGTATAAGTAAGTGTAGGGGCGTTTTCAGTTGATTGTGTCTTATTCCCAGCAGTGATCTCGATATGCGTTGTAGAATCACTGTTTTTTTGTGTCTCGTCACTTTCAGTAATAAAACCGCTATTCCAAGTCAGTGCAGAGTAGGTGTTATCTCCTATATGAATGACTAAATTGGCTTGAAGGGCATCGGCATATTGTGCCATCAAATCTTTTATTTCGCCTTTAGGTTTTGTCTGTAGTTTATCCACGAGAAGATCAATTTGCTCTGTGAGCTCTTTTTGCTTATAGCTTGTATAGGTTTTTGGCATAAGTATGTAGATTAATCCGTTGGCTAATAAAGCAATTAAAATTAAAAGCATTAAAGTGTATAAGAACGTTTTGGGAAATAATTTCACTTTTTAGCCTCCAATTTATAACCTATTCCAGTTACTGTGGCAATACAGTCAAGTTTGAGTTTTTTACGCAAGTTTTTGATGTGGGAATCCACTGTTCTATCCAGAACAGGTTTGTCTTCTCCCCAGAGTTCATCTAGAATACGTTCTCTTGAAAGCACTTTGCCTTTATGTTCGATTAACAATTGCAAAAGCAGAACCTCTTTTGGTGTAATGTCAATGGCACCGTCTTTGTCTTCTGCGGTGAAGCCGTTAAAGTCCACTATGACATCATTGTGTTGCCACATAGAGGTGATATCACTTGGCTGTGTTCGGCGAAGCAGAGCTTCAACACGTTTTTTCAGTAGGACAATTGAAAAGGGTTTTGTGACGTAATCGTCAGCCATGCCATCAAAACTTGCAATTTGTGTATATTCATCCTCTATAGCCGTGAGCATAATCACAGGGACAGCGCTACACTTGCGCAGTTCATAAAGGAATGAAAGCCCTGTGCGTTTTGGAAGCATAACATCTAGCAGAATTAAATCATAGGTGTTCTTTAGTGCTAGATTGAGTGCATGTTCACCATCATAGACAGGTGTCACCTCGTAACCTGCTTCCTTAAAATATTCACAGATACCTTCACTTGTATCTAAATCGTCTTCAACAACAAGAAGCTTCATATAAAAATCTCCTTTACCAGATATTTATTCTATAAAACGATATTATCACGAAGATATGAAGAGGGTATGGAATTGACATCAAAATGCATCTCTAAATCATCAGAGCGTGTTAGCTAAGTTCTAAAATTCTCATTGAAATCTCATAAGCAAAAATTTTATGACTGTCATTCAAATCCACTTGGAGTAATTCAGAGATTTTATTCATTCTATAAAAATACGTACTTTTGTGTATGTTCAAAAATCTGGAAACTTTGTGAACCGCACGGTCATTTTTTAAATAGGCCCATAGGGTAGGCAGATATTCGGTATTATTGATCTGATCATACGCTTTTAGATACTTAATATCAGGATGGATGATTGAATCTAATTGCAATAGGGTTTGCTTGTGAAGTGCGAGGCACTTTAAGCAATTTTCTTCAAAATACAAAATGGGATTAATACAATCTTTAATTTGAATATCCAAAAGACCTTTGGCTTGATTATAATAGACGGATGTCTGTAGAATATCTGTATATTCATAGCTTACACCTATTCGCATCTGATTCATATTGAGAAAGTTTATTAAACGCGCTTCTTCATCGTGTTCAAAAAGGGCTTTCTCTTTTCTTGAGACCAAGAGTACAAATTTGCCTTTATAATAAGAAACCATGCTGTTGGACATGATCGTGATGAGGTGTTCCATAATCAAGTGTCTACTAACATTTAAACTGTGGTCAATATGCTCTGAAAATACAATGATTCTATAGTAATCTAACGGCTTTCTGCCAAGTGAGCTGTATATTTTAATAGTGGATTCTAAATCGTTAAAATTGCCGTTGAGCAGTTCTGACATAAAATACTCGTATTTAAACCCTCCCTTATTCGTAAAGATATCCGCTTTTTGCATTTCCAATGAGATCATTTGGCTAAAAATTTCCACGAAATGAAAATCGGATTCACTAAATGGCCTAATGTTTCCGATTACACAGATATACCCCACAACTGATTTTTTTATTCGCACACTACAGAACATAAATTTGGTGTTCCAGTCCTCTCTTTCAGATATAAAGGGCAGATGTTCTTTATATAATTTGGAGACAATTTTTTTGTCATATAAGGTCATAATGCCATTTTTATTTAAAGACAATTTATTGTTTCGCAGTTCGAAATCAGTTTGGTTATTATGATTTTTAGAACCTTCCAGTATGGTGAAATTCGTATCGCAAAGGACTATAGGATTTTCAAGGTATAGAGAGGCCACTTGCACCAAACCACCTAATCCAGTACCGTTTACCAGTGAACGAAATAGTTCAGAAGTTGTTTCATCTGTAAAAAAATTCATGTGGATTCCTTTCAGTAGGGCGATTGAATTTTAATTCAAGTTCAATAGACATAAATCCTATATGTTTTGATTTTGGTTCAATCACTTTTAAGCTTGGGTTTGTTATAATCATAGTGAATTGGAAAGATTGACGTCAAATTTCTTCACATATTTTCTATTTATATTATAATCTAATCTACGTTAAAAGGGGAGGCATTACAATGCAAAAATTTCCAAAGTTATTTGAACCGTTGAAGGTCAATAAGTTTCAGTACCGAAATAGAATCGTCAGTGCTCCTATGGCATTAGCCTTTGTCGTTCAGGCAGAAGAAGCACGTGAAAAATCTTACCAAAAGATAGAAGTTATCGCCAAAGGGGGAAATGGTGCAGTAATCGTAGGTGAGTGTAATATTAATTTCAAGGATGCTAATCGTATCCCATTTCGTCCAGTAGATTTTTCACTTCGCTCTGGAGAGGATTTTGAACTTATTAAAGAGTACCCTAGAAGGATCAAAAAACATGGGGCAGTTGCTTTGATTGAACTGGTTCACCCAGGGACAGAAAAAATGCCGTTTGGACCAGGAGAAGAAACCATAGGCCCCAACGATGAAGTCATGCCAAATGGTGTAAAAGCGCGTGCGATGAATGCTGACGATATGGAACGTATCGCAAATGATTTCGCAAATGCGGCTGCATATATGAAAGATGCTGGCTTTGATGGCGTATTAATTCACGGTGGACATGGCTTTTTATTGACTCAATTTTTATCGCCTTTATTAAATCATAGAACGGATGAATATGGTGGTTCTTTTGAAAATAGAGTTAGATTGCCGATCCGTATTTTAAAAACAATTCGTGAAGCCGTGGGACCTGAGTTTATTATTGAGCTTCGTGTGAGTGGCAGTGATCATAAAGAAGGCGGTATCACACCAGAAGAAACAGGTGAATTTTGCCATAGGCTAGAAGGTATTGTTGATTCTATACATGTTTCCAGCGGGATTTACTATGAACCTGTCGAAACACATAATGTCAGTTCTATGTTCGTAGAGCATGGCTGTAATGCTGAAATTTCTGCTACCATCAAAAAATATACGAATTTGCCTGTTGGTGTGGTAGGAGGGATCAATTCTCCGAAGCTCGCAGAAGAGATTATAGAAAAGGGAAAAGCTGATTTTGTTATTATGGGACGACAAATGCTTGCTGACCCCGAATTTGCAAATAAAGCAAAGGCAGGGCATGAAGATCAGATACGCCAATGTCTTCGTTGTTACAAGTGTTTTCCCGGTTCTCCTGAAGGTGGATATGATGATATTCCATATACCAGTACAGAACTTGCTAAAATAGTGGGGCAGTGTAGTATAAATCCAAGAGCAGGATTGCCTTTTGATTCTGATGAAGTTTCAAATGCTGAAGTTTCCAAAAAAGTCATCGTGGTTGGTGGCGGTGCAGCTGGGATGCAAGCTGCCATAGATTTATGTGACAGAGGTCATCAAGTCACTTTGGCAGAAAAATCAAGTAAATTAGGGGGATTACTCTATTTTACAGATGTAGATATTGATAAACCAGATTTAAGAGCCTTCAAGAATCTCTTGATAAGAGAAGTTGAGCGTAGAGAAATACAAGTGGCATTAAATACTGAGGTCACGCCAGATTACATCAAAACATTTGAACCAGAAGCGATTATTCTTGCAACAGGCTCTTTGCCGACGACGCCTTCTATACCTGGAATAGAAAAGGCTTTTCAAGCTATGGTGGTTTATGATCAAACCGTGACACTTGGAAAAAATATCGTCATGATCGGTGGAGGCCTTGTGGGTTGTGAAACTGGCCTATTTCTTGCCAAAACAGGGCATCATGTAACGGTTGTAGAGATGTTGCCACGTATAGCCAATGATTCTTTTGGCATGTACAGAGAAGCTTTAGTGCTTGAAATGGAAAAGAGTAATATGATCACTTATGTAAAAACCAAGTGCTTAGAAATCTTGGATGGTGGTGTGCGCATAGAAGAAGAGGGAAAAGGTGAAACTCAGCTGATTGCCGATACGGTTTTATATGCACTGGGGATGAAATCTGTAAGTGCAACTGATCTTAAAGCATCTGCAGGGGATATTCCAGTCTTTGAAATAGGGGATTGCATAGTACCGGGTAAAATTGATTCCGCTGTAAAGACGGCCTATCTCACAGCGCTAGAAGTATAAAAGCCGATCAAAAAATAGGCAATGGGGTTGATCTAATAGTCGAATTAGGTATTCATCATTGACAAAATACACAAATATGGATAGTATGTAGATATAATATCTATATTTGTTGGATTGTGACTGTACGACAGGCAAGACCAGAATGAAACTCATGTGTGGGGTTCATCTTGGTCTTTTTTTGTGCAACTAATTTCGATGGGAGATTAATGAGGAGGAATGAAGATGAATCAAAAGCAGGGGAAAATTTTTAAACGTATGATCTCTTTTATGTTTTCGGCGACTTTGGTCATTGGTCTATGCTTCAGCAGTATCGTTGCGTATGCTGGGAATGAGGCGGCTAAAGACTATGCTGGAAGATGGTCTGAGGACGTGATACAGAAATGGGTTGATAAAGGTGTATTAGGGGTTGATACGAACTTATTCAAACCAGCAGAAGTCATTACGAACCAAGAGTTCAATACGATGTTTTCTGCTATGTTAAACAAAGATGAGCCGCTTTTATCGGATCGCGAAACATCTCGTTTTGAGGTTGCAGAGGTATTAGCTAAATATCTTGGGATAACAAGTGAGGGAAAAGTCGTATTTAAAGATAAGGCTGATTTTAATCAGAATCAACTTCAAGCTGTTCAAGCATTGGTCAATTACGGCATCGTAAGTGGTTTTCCAGATGGAAATTTTCATGGCGAAGAGGGGTTAACACGTGAGCAAGCGCTTGTACTTATTGATCGTGTATATCAGTATGTCAATGCTTATAAAGTTACGGCTCAAACCAGTGTTGAGGATTTAGGCCTTATGGTAAACGCATTATCGTATGATGTTGGAGAATCCATATCTGAATCCGACTTGTCAGACTTGAAATTCAACATCACGTTCATCATTGCACCTAACCCTTGGTTACAAGAAACTGAAAATAAAATTCAAACTGCTAAAATTACAGAGACTACATTAGAAAACGGCAAACTCAATGTCAAATTTGAGCCAACAAATTATTCAAGCCTAATCAATGTAATTGTCGATTGTACAAATGACAAATTAGACAGTGTAAAGGGCAGATTTGCAGTTGAAACGCCAATCGTAGATGATTTCAAGATGAATACGTATACTTCAAGTGAGGGTACGGTGATCAAGTACTGGCTGTACACACCTAAAGATTCTGCTGGAAGTGTGCCGTTAATGGTCTGGGAGCACGGTGGTGGTGAAGTGCTCAGCAGTTCATTTGAAGGGGCTAATCTAGTGGCAAATAGGGGCGCAGTCTCTTGGATTGAAAATGGCTATGAAACAGCTGTTCTATCTGTTCAGTATCCTGAAAATTATGCCTTTGAAATTACAGAGAATCCTGAGCAATTTAAAATGATGAAAGCTTATAATGTGGCTAAGTTTGAATTGATTTCTCAACTGATAGATGATGGTATTGTGGATAAGCAAAGAGTTTATATTTCTGGTGCGTCTTCTGGTGGCGGTGGTGCAGTGAGATTTGTCATGCAATACCCAGATTTATTTGCAGGTGGTTTGTTGATGTGTACAAAGGATACTTTAGTACCAATGTCCTTGAAGTACGACTTGGCTTATAAACTGGAGAATAAAGAAGATTTAAGAATTACTCAAGAAGAATACGATGCAAGTTATGCTGATGCATTATCTGAATTAAAGGGTAATGACATAACGAATGTACCGTTATGGATTGTACATGCAGAAAACGATCAAGTATGCACAAGCTATACCTCAAAGATGCTTTATGATGCACTTAATGAGCTAGGCGCCCAAGGGAACCATTTGACCTTATATTCAGATGATGAAATGGAAGCCATGGGTGTGCATACGATTTATCATGGTGTGTGGACGCCTACACTACACAATATGGAAATCATGGACTGGGTATACGACCAAGTCAAAAAATAAACTGAATTTATTGAGTGCTGAGCAACTGACTTGCTCAGCACTTTTTTTATTGACAAAAGCGACACAAATGTCGTATAATTTAAAAAAAACGACACTTGTGTCGGTGAAATAGGTGGCAATAATGATAAACAAGGGCAATAAAACGAAACAATTCATCATAGAGAATGCCAGCGAGATATTCTCTAAAAAGGGCTATATTGCCGTTACTATGAAAGATATTTGTGAAAGTTGTCAAATGAGTAGAGGTGGCGTTTACGGGCATTTTTCTTCAACGAAGGAAATCTTTATGATAATGCTTGACAATGATCTTAAACTAAATCGTTCAATAGTGGAAGAAAATATTCAGAAAAAGGTACCTGCCGTAAAAATCATAGATGCCTATTTTCAGCAGGAAATTAGCGCAATCTTTAGTGAACAAAGGGGATTGTATTTTGCAGTACATGAATTTGCATTTGCCGAGGTAGACCAAAGAGACCTTATGCGTCAAAGACTTAAAGCAAGTATTGATATTTTAGTGCTCATTTTTACGTATGGACAAGAAACAAAGGCATTTAAAAAGTTCGATAAGGAAGTCGTTGCAACACATATTATATACTTCATGGACAGCTTGAAGACGTCGGCTTCAATATTTACAATGCCCAAAGAAGAAATCACTAAACAAATCGACTTGTTAAGAGCACTTATTATATAAGAAATTGAGGTAATGATGAAGATGAAATCTAAAAAAGAATTGAAAGAAAACTACAAAAACCATGAAATTATTGGCGGTGTATATTGCATAGAATGTTCAGGGAATGGCAAGAGCTGGTTAAGGTCTGCCAAGGAAGTCCAAACGACTAAAAATCGCTTTTTATTTTCAATATCGACAAATTCTTGCCCTGAAATGTGCATGCAGAAAGAATGGAAACAATACGGGGCTGAAACTTTTTCTTTTAAAGTTTTAGAGGAACTTAAAAAAGAGGAAATTCAGACAGATCGTGAGTTTAATGAAGATCTGAATGTTTTGCTAGAATTTTGGGCAATTAAATTAGGTTTATCAATTTAAGTCAATGAATTTTTAAATGCATCTGAAAGCCCTTAAGTGTGTAACGAAACACTTAAGGGCTTAATTTTAAAGCGAATTTGTAAAACTTAAGATTCTACCCCAATTGGGATTTATCTTTAGATTATTGAGATCATTTTGATGAAAGTATTCATCATTTAAGACATCATAAACTTGTTGGTTACAAGAGTGCGTTAAATTAACGAAATGTTCTTTAGACGTTGCATTCACAATGACGATGACCGTTTGCTCATTAAGCTGACGTTGGAAAATAAAAGGTTTTCGATATTCGATGGCTATTTGTTTATAAGTTCCCGTTCTCAGAGCAGCTGATTCTTTACGGATAAGACTCAATTTTTGGATGACTTTTTCTAGGTCTGCTTCATCAGGGGTGATTTGTTCTATATTGATATAGGGTCTAATGCCTAAATCAGAATGGACTTCTTTAATCCCCTTTAATCCCCATTCACTACCATAATAGAGTGAAGGTATGCCTGGAATTGTAAATAATAGAATATAGATCGTATACAGATAGACGGACTCTTTCACAAGGCTCGCCAATCGATTTTGATCGTGATTATCTACAAAATTATAAGGCATAAAATAGCGATAAATACCTAATTCAGCATCAAATTCGCGATTCAATGAATGGGCAATCTCAAAAAGATTTTGATCGTTATGACTTGAGTATAAGCCTTTAAATATCTCGTAGTTAGTGACGCTTTGTAGTTTTTCTTCATTAACCCAATCTCTATAGTCTCCATGAACGACTTCCCCCATAAGCCAAAAATCGGTTTTTAATGCATTTGTTTTTTTCCGAAGTGCTTTCATAAAATCAGGGCATAAGCAATCTGCCGTATCTAGACGTAAACCGTCAATATCAAAGTATTCTATCCAATATTGAACCGCTTCTAATAGGTAGTTCACAACTTTAGGATTGTCGAGATTAAACTTAGGCAATTCATAGTATCCACCCCAAGTATCGTAACTGAAACCATCTCCAAATGGCGTTGATTTTTCAAAATCAATTCCTGAAAACCAACTGCAATATTTTGAATCTTTTCCATATGATAAGAGGTCTTTGAAGGCAAAAAAATCGCGTCCACAATGATTAAATACGCCGTCTAGAACAACGTGAAAACCATTGTCATGGAAGGTCTTGACCAACTTTTTAAAACTCTCATTGTCTCCAATACGAGAATCAATTAGGTGATAATCAGTGGTATCATAACCATGAGAGGCAGATTGAAAAACCGGACTGAATAGAACCGCATTACACTGTAAGGCTTTGAGATGAGGGAGCCATTTTTCGATTTCATTCATTCTGTATTGGACAGCATCATAAGTATTTTTAAAGGGGGCATTGCAAACCCCGAAAGTAAAAAAATGATAAAAAAAGGCGTCTTTATACCAATCGTTCATAATGTCATATTTGCATCAATAGGATTCTAGCCACTGGATGCGTCTCCTTTCCTGTAGTTATAAAAAAGCAATACCTACCGTTAGGTATACAAGGGCGGTTTAAAAAGACAACGTTTATGTTGTCTTTACGCATATATGCCGTGCATAAATTGATGGACCAATTGCTTCGCGAAGTCTTCACTTAAAGACAAGGGTGCATCATTTAGATATAATGCGATGTAGGTATTTAGAATGCCAAGAAAGCTCCAAGTAAAGTTCTTTTCTTTTCCCAATAGATTGGGATGGATTTTAGACATTTCTAAAAACAACTGAAGCAGTATATCATATTGTTTAAAGTGGTATCTTGCCATTACATTGTACACCGATGAAGAAGTTGGCATATATAGATTGGATAAGACCAGTCTATAAAACAAAGGATGTTCTCTGGCAAATAAAAAATATGAAGTTGTCACTTGTACTAAAACAGGATAAATATCTTCAAAATAGGATTGAGGTTTAGGCTTATAGATACAGACGCTTGACAAGATATCATCTAATCGGCTGTAGTTTTTAAGCAAAAGCTGATCATACACACCTTCCTTGCTCCCGAAATAGTAATATAGCGTTGGTTTGGTAACGTTAGCCATATTCACAAGTTCTTGAACAGATACTGCTTCGTAACCCTTTTCTGAAAAAAGCTGTAAAGCACAATTTAGTATACTATCTTTATTATTCATTGAGTCGCTCATAAGACGATTGTATACCGATTGGTATACAAAGTCAATACAGAAAATTAGTTTTGCTGCAAAACCATTTCTTAATTGTTATCAATAAATGCATCTAGTGCTGATGAGAGGCGTTGATCCTTGCGATCGAAAACTTTGGAACACATATATACCACCACGGTGATTTGTGTTATAATCAAAAAAATGCTTTGATTAGGAGAGTAGTACCAGAGGATACCCCAGAGAATGATGTGTGTGGTGGAAGCATCGTGTTGGAATCTAGTATGAAGTGCACCTATGAGCAGCTTATTGAAATCATATTAGGTAAGCCGGTTGATCGCGATATAGATCTTATGAGTTAACAATTGATATTGTTAAACAAAGTGGAACCGTGGATTAAACTCTGCCTTTGTAATGAAGGTAGGGTTATTTTTTTGAACGAATAGAGGCAGACGATATAATTAAGGAGGCGTTATATGAAACTTTATAACACATTATCACGAACGATAGAAGATTTTAAGCCCTTACATGGTAACGAGGTCAAGATTTACACCTGTGGACCCACTGTCTATAATTATGCACATATAGGCAATTTGAGAACCTATATTCATGAAGATATATTAGAAAAATCATTGGAATTTCTCGGATTTGATGTAAAACGTGCAATGAATATAACAGATGTAGGACATTTGGAGTCAGATGCTGATGATGGTGAAGATAAGATGTTAGCAGGCGCAAAACGTGAAAACAAAACCGTATGGGAAGTATCTGAGTACTATACAAAAGTCTTTTTCGAAGATTGTGCTAAACTGAATATTGGGAAACCTAAACTACTGGGAAAGGCGACTGATTATATTGAAAAATACATTGAATTCATCAAGGTTTTGGAAACGAAAGGCTATACTTATTTTACGAATGGAAATGTCTATTTTGATATTTCAAAATTTGATGATTATACAAAGCTTTCAGGGATGGATCTTAATGAATTACAGGTTGCTATGAGAGATGATGTTGAAATAGATGTGAATAAAAGAAATCCTCAAGATTTTGTACTCTGGTTCACTAAGTCCAAATTTGATAATCAAGCAATGAAGTGGGAATCCCCTTGGGGCGTTGGTTATCCAGGCTGGCATTTAGAGTGTTCAGTGATTTCCTTAGATTTGCTTGGGGAAACATTAGACATCCATTGTGGCGGTGTAGATCATGTGGCAATTCATCATACCAATGAAATCGCTCAAACTGAGAGCTATACAGGAAAAAAATGGGTTAATAAATGGTGGCACGGTGAATTTTTAATCGATCAATCAGGTAAAATGAGTAAGTCAAAAGGTGAATTTTTAACGGTGTCATTATTAGAAAAAAAGAATTTTGATCCTCTGGCGTATAGATATTATGTCTTAAATTCTCATTATCGTAAACCTTTAGCATTCTCATTTGAATCACTGGAAATGGCCTCAACAGCTTATAAAAAACTTAAAAAGGCAACAAAATCACTCTTAAATGAAAAAGAGAGAAAAGTAGAGCTGTCAGATACAGCAAAGGGCTATTTAGAAACATTTAGAACTCATTTATCGGAAGATTTAAATACAGCAAATGCGATAACCGTTCTTTATGAAGTGTTAAAGTCTAAACTAATCCAAAATGATGAAAAGTACAACTTAGTAGAACAGTTTGATCAAGTGCTCTCATTGAATTTATTAGAAGTTGATGACACCGTAGACGATACACTTAAAACATATGTAGAAGAGATGATTGCGCGCCGAATTGAGGCTAAAAAAGAAAAAAATTATGCAATGGCAGATCAAATAAGAGATACATTAAAAGGAAAAGGGATTAGCTTAAAAGATACAGCCACCGGCACAGAGTGGACGGTGGATTAACCGTTTTATTAAAGAAATGTGGAACCATATGAAAAAAATGAAATTGATGCATTATCCGCTGACTTATACCTATGAACTGAATGGACAGTTAAAAGCTGAATAAATAGGTTATAAGTTGAGGGGAGAGGATACAGGGGATGAATGTTGATCTGAGTATATAAAATTACTCGACATATAAAGATTTTATAACATAGTTCTCGCCCTCTTTTACAATTGTCAATACAGCACTGTTCTTTGATGCGTTGTATAATTTTATAATATCATCTTCAACCACGCCATCTTCACATTTGAAGACGCCAGGTGCAAAATCACTTGTGAAATTATAGTAGGCATCTGTATGATCCAAATAGATGACTTCATCAGATCCTACACCAGTTAATGAATCCAAAGAAATACCAGCATAGGTGGTAAATGCATCTTGAACCCTCTCACGTGTGTATCGATGGATTGGAACAGGCAGATTTTCTATATTTTCAGCAGAACCAAAAGGCCAATTTTCATGTTCTTTTAATGCCTCAAACTCTGGGAATTTTTCGAGTACTTCTCCATCGGGGAAGTACCTTAAAAATTCTGTAAGATTAATATCTCGAATATCTTCATAATAAGAAGTAAAAAAACAACTTAAGGGATTGACTTCAAATCGATCCTCATAGGAAAAGACAGGTTGTAATAAAAAATTTACTTCTTCAATTTGTTCAGCTGTTAATATGCCTTGATTCTTAAAGATATCATCCCATACATGAGACCAATAATCAGGTAAATTATTATGGACCGAATCATATTTTAAACTTAATAATTGAGCAGCTGATTTTTCATATTTTTGATCTGATGCTCTTAGCTCTAAACGAATAGCCTCATTTTGTGCTGATAATTCTAAAAGCGCATCTTCGAGTACTATCATTTGATCTTCTTGCAGAGCAAATTGATTTTCATATGTATGCTTTTGCCATAAAACGAGAAGTGATGTAAAAGCAATAAGTAAAATAATCACTCTATTTTTTTTCATTTTTTATGCCATCCTTTGTCGAATCTGATTATCTTTTAGCCTAAAATTACCGAGCGAATCTCAAATTGATTTAAAGTGCTTGTTTTGATGATATAATATCATACTGAAATTAAAAATACCATCTATGAAGGATGCTTCTTACCTTTTCGTCATTTGTCACATATGTTATAATTAAAGGGCAGAATTAATGGACTGGGTGGTTGTTTTGAGGAACAATTTTAAAGCATTTGTATTTGGAATTTCATATAGTGTCGTAATAAGCTTTAGCCTTTTTGGCCCGCTTTTACATATATTGTTGAGTCAGCACATTCAATTATGCTCATTTATAAGCTTGTTTACCTTTATAATGGCGTTTTTAAATCCTAAATTTTATGAGCTGATCAGTAGGGGATTGTTATTTTTGTTAGTGGGAACAGTGGCTTTAGTCTGCTTTGCAGGTGATCTAAGCATGTTGATCAATTTACTCATGGTGGGGTCTATTAGCTTTTTCGTAGCCAGTATTTGTAGGAGTTTTACGATTGTAGCTGTTCGTACACTGGATGCCAGCGAAAGCGAGAAGTACATGGGGATTTCGTTTGGTGTGGCTTTTAGCGTTCTCTATTTGATCAATGTGTCTCACACGCTGATTCAGGTCACAGCGGCTAAACTGATATTGATAAGTTTGATTGTCATCGCTTATCTTGCTCATAAAAAGTATCTGGAAAAAGCGCTTATTGAAATTCTTCAAGAGGCGCGACCGAAACAAGGAAAAAGTCATGAGGACGAGGTTGTGAAAGTGACAATACCAGCCATAGCATTTGTACTTGTATACATCGGTGGCGGTATTTCCTATGCAGGCGTATATCCATATTTTGATCCATTCATCGCTATTGATAGATTTTACAATGTGTTACCTTTGATTGGCATCATGCCTGTTGCCATTGCCAGTGGCAAGTATTTCAATAATCTTTCAAACCTAGCACTGGGGATTATATGTCTCATGATTGCCCTGTCGGGCTTTATGTTGAAATTAAGCTTGATGAGTTATCTTGTTGTTCAGACCTTTCTTCAAATCGGATGGGGATTTACCAATGTCTTTGCATTTTCATATGCTTGGCGACTGTCCAGAAGATACAGGCGGCATGACTATTTTGGCTACTTCATCATCTGTATATTGTTGGGCGTGATTGTTGGAAGTGGCATAGCAACCACTGTTTTAAAAAAGCAACTTGATCCTGTCTATCTTGGTTTGGCTACTTTTACGCCAATGCTCATAGGACTTGTTCTCGTGTTCTATTATGAGTTTGTTCAGACACATTCTGCTGAAATTCATGAGCGTGACACTGTTCAAGATAAAAGCAGAGAATTTTCAACGATGCCAACAGATCATGCCTATGAGTTGTTTTTAGAACTCCCAATTTTAAAAGAACTGACGAATAGGGAGAAAGAGACGATATATTACTACTACAGAGGGGACACTGCGATCAAGATATCTGAGCATTTAAACGTGAGTCCCAACACCGTTAGAACGCACATCAAAAGAGCCTATATAAAACTTGAAATTACTAAGAAACAGGAGCTGAGAGATCTCATTGAGTCAGAAATCCAGTGATTTCAACGCAAATAGATAAAAATCATCAATTTTTGGTGATTTTTTTTTTGGCATTTAAGGATAAAATCAGCATAGAAATAAAAGGCTTGATTCTGGAGGTAACAATATGGAGACAGAAAAGGTTGAAGTAAATCTAAAGTGTAAAATAAAATGGATACTTGGTTGGATTTATTTTTTAATGATGTGTGGGCTGATAGCTGTATTTGTCATATTGCCAAATAGAGTGTTGCCTATATTATATAGTTTAAATGAGACAATTGGCATCCAAAAATTGAGTGAAAGTATATTGGAGAGCAGTAGTGATTTGATTTCAATGAATGTGGATGCGTCCTTTCTGGCTCTATTCTTTGATTTCTTGATTTTATTTATTGTGACATATATTTTTATATTGTTTTTTAAGCGCATGAAGTGGTTAAAAATTCTATTGCTCTGGGTGGGATTTGCTTTTATGCTATTTTATAGCTATTCCATGCCATTAAATGAGTACTATCATGCTGGAGATGAAGTAAACGTAACCGTGGGTGAATTAGAAGAAAAGACAGTAGTGCAGGATTTTGGGGTAAATCTTTATGTATTTATATTGAAACCGCTTGGGTGCCCATAGTAGGCGATAACTATTATTATCTGTACTGTCTTTGGGTTTCAGATCAGTCATTTGAAAAGAGATTTGGCTTTGAGGTTGTTGATACCACCGATAATGGCTATGAATTACTTGCGCTTTCTTTTGAGGGTACAACGCCAAAATTTGCAGAAAATGCCAATAGATATTAAAAATTAGATAAATCTCAGAAATTGACTTATAAATTATGCGATAGGTTACGATAACATATATAGGGCTATGAAATGGCTTTAAAACATAGTACATAAATGGCAGGAATACCACAAGACATAATTATGAAGGAGGACAAATAATGATGCCGTCTATTAGAACACAAACGCTAACGCCCCCTTATCAGAGTATAGCTGACCCAAATAAAAAAGAAGCTGTATCTAAGTCAAATGTTTCGAGATCATTTTCTGAATCACTTGGAAAGAAGCGTCAAGTGAGCCGTCCAGATCATCTAGAGATCAGTGAGTTAACACGAGCTGACATACAGAGCATCATTCAAAATAAAATACTTGAGCTAAAAAACAAATTAGAAAATGGAGAGACTGAACCCACTTATCAAATTGGAAGTAGAGCTCTTACCAAGAAAGAATGGGATAACTTGATTTACAAAGTGGATAGTGCACTTGAAAAAGATGAAAATAAAGCGGAAAATGAAAGTGAAGAAAAGAAAGAAGAGGCAATCAAGGCGAAGGATCGAGAGCAAAAAATATAAATATGGATAGTAGCCTACAAAGGCCCTAAAAATAATGCAAACGGATCTCTTAAAAATTAGATTTTAATGCTAATTTCTAAGAGTTTGATTTGCATTATTTCTTGTAATCTCGTCCATCAAGTTAGCAAAGCGTTTAGTTGTTTGGGAGGAAAGATGACAATTAATAATAGAATTTTTAAGGCAATCTTGGTTTTGGTTATAGTTCTTATGGTGCTGGGCTATAGTCTGGTATTTTATCTTAGACTAGATAAGCCTTTGTTTTTTTATCATTACTATGATCAAAGAGTCATTATCAATGAGAGTCGTTATCAGGATGTTAATTTTATTTTGAATTATATAACAAATGTTCGTGATGAAAAAGTCGTCACTGGGATTGAGTTTCCCGAGTACCCTGAGATTAAAATTCGAGTATCGGCGTTTGATAGCAACAATCCATTCAATTGGAGTTCTAAAAAGCATAAGGCACTGGGGGATATTTATGGACAATACAGTGTGAGACGTGTGAACTGCATGCTTACTGAATTACCAAATACTGAGAAAATAGATGGAATTGTTTTAACGCAAGCAAAAATCAAGTTCAGTGATGAGAGCGTCATAACAGCTAATATTGGAGAAATTCATTTCTATCCAGAGATGCCTATAGAAATTCCAATGGAGGCTTTTTCTTCAACAGGATCATCTGATGGCACTGGAGAAACAAGTTTCAAAATCCTTAAAGATCTTACGCTTACAACTATTGATGACACTTTTATGGAAAAATTCAAAGATCGGATTCAGTGGCAAATAAATGATAAAAGTCCTGAAGATTCTATAGGAGAGACATTCAAGAAAGACCATCTTTTCGAGGTGACTTCGAGAGTAACTCCTACAGATGATATCATTACGAGATATACCCTATTCGATGCACATCCAGAA
Organism: uncultured Fusibacter sp.; assembly: GCA_965140735.1. Classification (GTDB taxonomy): domain Bacteria; phylum Bacillota; class Clostridia; order Peptostreptococcales; family Acidaminobacteraceae; genus Fusibacter_A. The sequence continues at coordinate 167,021 of OZ223306.1, forward strand.
CTGACCTTTGTTGAGGATAATGGCTTACAGTATTCACAGAGATTGTATAATCTAGATAGCTTATACCACCACTATAGTTTTATGGAGTTGTATCGATACATTAAAGCAAGGGAGGCGAATTAGATGGCAGTAGGTTACAAGAAAATATTTTGGGGGATTTTTATTGCAACTTTCAATATAACGATTGGAATGCTCCCTATATTACCTGCTTTTGTCGGTTGGCTTGTTGTGGTAACAGGTCTTTCAGAGCTTGAAAGAAGCACTCAAAGTGGCGCGTTCTTGAGTCCTAAGAAAGGTGCAATAGCACTGGTTTCTGTGAGTCTTGGCGGACTGCTATTATTTCTAGTGGGGTATGATAGTGGAAGCTTTTTGCCATTACTGTTCTATCCTCTGTTTTTAATCATTATAGAGTTTGTGGTGTTTCATAAGATTTTAGAAGGAGCAGTTCGTAATTTTAAGATAATGTATCATTTAGAAGCCGTTGAGAGGTATACAAATAAGGATAGAACTTATATAATGTTAATGGGAATAACCATGGTTTTACTTGCGATATCTTTGACATTCAATCATGAGGCAACAGGGAGCATAGCAGCTGTTATGGCTATTATTTCAAGGCTATATCTTATGATTACTGTCAATGCTCTTAAAAAAGAAGACTATAAGATTGAAGTCAGAGTATAAGCACTAGAGGTAATGGAGGTACAAAGTGAGCAAATTATCGGATCTACCCAATATCGGGAAGGTGCTTGAGGAACAACTCAACGCAGTTGGTATTGAGAATTTAGAGCAGTTGAAAGCAAATGGTAGTAAAGAGGCTTGGCAAAGAATTAAAGAAATTGATGAGAGTGCATGCGTTCATAGACTATATGCGATAGAAGGCGCGATTCAAGGCATAAAAAAGAGTGGTCTTTCTGATGATGTAAAAAAAGAATTGAAGGATTTCTATAATGGTATTCAAAAATTAAAGTAAATTAGAGTAAAATGCAAAACTTTTAAAGAATGGAGCAATAAAAATGATTAAATTAATTACAGACAGTACAGCTTACTTACCTAAGGCGCTGATTGGAGACTATCCTATATCTACAGTTTCCTTAAGCGTCTTAATTGATGAGGCTTTATTTATAGAGACTGAAACTGAGAATAAGATATTTTATGAGCGAATGGCACAGGGGCGGTGTTTTCCAAAGTCGGCTCAACCCAGCGTGGATGATATGATGAAGGCTTTTGAAGAAATTGTATCTGAGGGGAACGAGGTTATAGGAACCTTTATATCTTCAGAAATGAGCGGTACTTATCAAACGGCATGTATGGTAAAGACACAGCTCCTGGAGAAGTACCCAGATGCAAAGATTGAGATTGTAGATTCTAGAACCAATAGCATGCAGTTGGGATTTTGTGTACTTTATGGTGCTGAGTTGGCGGCTCAAGGTATGCCTTTAGCAAGTGTTGCTCAGGCCATGCGTGGTTATGTAAATCAAAGCCGTTTTATTTTTTTACCTGAGACTTTAGACTATTTAAAAATGGGTGGCCGTATTGGTGGCGCTCAGGCAGTTATGGGGAATCTCCTAAAACTTTTGCCAATTCTCACTGTAAAAGATGGATTTACTGAGGTGTTCCAAAAAGTACGGACGAAGAAAAAGGCCGTTGAAACCTTAATGAAAATTGCATTAGAAGATATAGCAAATTATGGTCTTAAAAATGTTGTAGTACATCATATTGAGGCTTATGAAGAAGGACTTGCTTTGGCCCAGCGTCTTCAGGATGCTCTGGGTATTCAAGTGCTAGTGGTAGACATTGGTCCTGTTATTGGAACTCATGTAGGCCCTGGTGCGATTGGAATCGCCTATGATTTAAAGCATCCGTTTATGTAAACTTAGATTATAAAGGAAGATTAGAATTATGAAATTAAAATTATTAGTCATCTTTACAAGTATGCTGTTGTTAAGTGCATGTCAAAATGCCACCGATAAAGAGACAATTACACCAGATGATACAGTCATAAAAGAGGTTGAAAATGTGCCTGAAAGTGTTCCTGAGAGCGAAAGTATAACATCGGAAGAATCTGGAACAGGTGAACAGTCAAGTAATTTATATTATGAAAATTTAGAGTATGGTTTCAAATTTAAATTACCTAAAACTTGGGAAAACTTTACTGTGGTTATAGATGAGTGGACTGCAACAAGTATAGAGCCAACGGAAACAGATCACGACACAATTTCTGGTGTAAAATTATTAATACGACACCCAAAATGGACAGAGGAAGTCAAAAGACAAGATATACCCATTATGGTTATTCCAGTTGATCAATGGCAGTTGATTTTGGAAGACAAGTTTCACATCGGTGCAGCACCAATAAGACCAAGTGAACTTGGTCGAAATGATCAATACGTATTTGCGTTACCGGCAAGGTATAATTTTGCTTTTCCAACTGGTTTTGAAGAAGTTGAAACCATTTTGGAAGCTAATCCCCTTGAAGCTTTAAAAAGCAAATAATTTGGTGAAACAAAGTGCAATGAAGGAGAGAGATGATGAAGCGAATTATAATGACCACCGTATTATTAGCTGGAATGGTTTTCACAAATAGTGTAGGGAGTGCTGAAGTATACAGTACCCTTGAAGTGAACGTAGATGCATTAAATGTAAGAGAAAATAATAGCATAGAGTCCTCAAAGATCGGGCTTGTACATGACGGAGATATACTTACTGTTATTGATGAAGCAGATGATTGGTATAAAATAATTGTCAGTGAAGATCAAATAGGTTACGTAAAGAAAGAGTTTTGTTTGATAGAGAATCATTATGTGCAGGGGGCTATTTCAGCACAAAATGTCAATATGCGGGCAAGTGCCACTACGAGTAGTGATACCATCATACCAAGTCTATCTAAAGGGACAGCCCTACAGATTTTATCTAAAGAGGATGGCTGGTACAAGGTAGTATGTGATGAAAAAAAAGGTTATGTTCGATCGGATTTAGTAGAAATAGAGTTATCTGTGGTGGATAGTTCAACGATCAGTAATAGAGATGGATTAATAACCTTCGCAAAGGAGCAACTTGGCAAGCCGTACTCATGGGGAAAATCAGGTCCAAATTCATTTGATTGTTCAGGTTTTGTAGGCTATGTGTACCGAAGTGTTTATGATAAAGATTTAGGTCACAGTTCTTCTGGCATGAGCAAACTCGGAGTGGCGGTAGATAAGTCTGAACTTGCTATTGGTGATCTTGTATTTTTTGCTACTGATGGAGGCTCTGATATTAATCATGTGGGGATATATATAGGAGAGGGTGACTTTATTCATGCTTCGTCTTCGAGTAGTAATGGGAGACAAGTAACCATTTCTAAAATTAACTCAGGTTTTTATGCTAAAGAGTATATAACTGCAAGAAGAGTAGATCTAAACAATTAAAGTTAGAGAGGCTTTTACCAATTGATATTGGTTAAGAAAAATCGCCTAAAAATAATAGAGAGTAGCCTAAGATATTGAATTATCTTAGGCTACTTTTATGTTAGATTATTAGCTTTGTTCAAATTAGGGACGGAGAGGTTAACCTGTTCTAACTGGGGAAAGTATTAATAAACAAAACAGAACACTTGTTCTTTTTTACTGTTTCGGATATACTAGTAGAGTAAGGTAAAAAAGTATTATTGTGAATGGTGAGATTATGAAAGAAAGGGTGTTTAGATCATGAAAAACCGCACCTATATCTGTATTGACCTCAAGTCCTTTTATGCATCTGTGGAGTGTGTAGAACGTGGACTTGATCCGATGACCACAAATCTGGTTGTTGCTGATCCTGAACGGTCTGAAAAGACCATTTGCCTTGCGATAACACCTTCAATGAAAGCATTAGGGGTTAAAAATCGTTGTCGTGTATTCGAGATTCCCAAAAATCTAGAATACATTATTGCGTCACCAAGGATGCAAAAATACATTGATTATTCTGCTGAGATTTACGCCATTTATTTGAGATATATCTCTAAAGAAGACATCCATATCTACTCCGTTGACGAAGCTTTTCTAGATATTACAGAATATCTAGCCACTTATCAGATGACTGCAAAGGAAATGGCTCTGATGCTCATGGGAGAGATCCTTCGTGAAGTAGGCGTTCGCGCCACATGTGGTATTGGCACAAATTTATATCTTGCTAAAATTGCACTTGATATTACGGCAAAGCACTCACCTGATTTTATTGGAGTGCTTGATGAAGTGTCGTTTCGTAAAAAACTATGGGATCATACACCGCTTACAGATTTTTGGCGTATAGGCAAAGGAACTGCTAAGACGCTTGAGCGCTATGGCATAAATACAATGGGACAGATTGCTGAGATGGATGAAGATTTTCTTTACAAATTATTTGGTATCGATGCAGAACTACTCATCGATCATGCCTTTGGACGCGAACCGGTTACAATTTCAGATATTAAGGCTTATAAACCCAAGACAAATTGTCTTTCAAGCGGTCAAGTTCTTATGAGAGATTATACATTTGAAGAAGGGCGACTGGTTGTCCGTGAGATGATGGATTTACTTTGTCTTGATCTTGTTGACAGAGGGCTCATCACAGATTCAGTGACTTTATATGTGGGTTATTCCAATGCTCTCAAGGCAGAACCTTCTAGGGGCACTGTAAAACTGAAAAGAATCACCAGTGCGGACAGTCTTATCCTTCCCGCTGTGACGAAGCTCTACGAGCGTATCGTAGATATCGAAAAACCTGTTCGTAGGATTAATATCACCTGTAATCATGTCATTGAAAAGAATGATATGGATACGGTTCAATTGAGTTTCTTTGATAATACAGCGGAAGATGAATCCATAAAGCGTAATCATAGGATACAGAAAGCCGTTCTCGATATAAAAAAGAAGTATGGAAAGAATGCTATTTTGAAAGGTATGAATTATAGCGAGTCTGCTACCACAAGAGAGCGTAATAGGCAGATAGGAGGGCATAAAAGTGGCGAATAGACCTAAATCACCAATGCCAATAGCTGAAAGAGCAAAACAATTTTTGCCCTTTGCTGCGGTAAAAGGGCTAACGGAAGCCTTGGAAAAGAAAGAAAAAGTGCCTGTGCCCAAGATGGAAATATCTGAAGAACGGGCAAAGGCATTAAACGAGAAAATAAATTGTATCCAAAAGGGCACTGTAGCCACAGTCACATATTTTTGCATGGACACTTACATTCAGTTGACAGGAACAGTCGATCAAATAGATCCTATTTACCGCACTTTAGAAATTGAAGATACGATTATAAAAATGGATGATATTTTAGATTTAGAATTGGAAGCATATTGTCGAACCTATGAGAATGATTTCGAGTGATACTGTGGAAAGACACAAAAAGTTCTTTTTTGCGTAAAATCAATAGGAACGCTTCGTATAAACAGTGCCCTCCATTATTTTTCGTGCGGTTCTCTTAACGCTTATAACTTCAATGGTATCATCATCTGAGAGCGTATAGGAGACTGGCATAATGCCACTTGGATGAACGATGTTGATTACTCCGTCTTGCAATGCGCTTATTGTATCAAAAACCAATGTTTCTGGAAGTAAAGCTGCAGTTGCTGTACACACGGCCCCAGTTATGGCTAATGCTTGATGGGGTTTTTGCATGGACATCATTCGAACCGCTATGTTTGCTTGGGGTGTATTCGATTGTGCAATGACGGTCATTTTAGGTACAGCTGGCGACTCAACAGTTGCCTTTTCTTTTGATGTAAATCCGCAGAGTTCACATGCAATAGATCGAATTTCTTCCAGAATATTCATGCTGTCATCGCTAAGTGGTTCAAATAGATCTTCATCACGGATCCCAATGCTTTTCGATTTTACAAATACCAAAGGGTTTCCAGAATCTACTATTGAAATTTCGATATCTCCCAAGGTGGTTGAAATCAAATTCTTAGTGAGGTCAGTCGGTAATAATTTTCCAGTGACGGCGCCAAAAGGATGATGAAAATCAATGTCAATAGGTGCACCATACCCTGGGACACCCTGTATTTGGTAGTCTCCAGTGGAGACTACTTTGCCTTGGCAGACAGGTACATTTATAGAAAAAAGTTTATTTGTATTCGTATTGCGCACCATAACTTTTGTAATAGGTTGAAGGTTTTCAATCAGGCCTTCATCTATTGCGTAAGGACCGACAGCGGATAAAATATTGCCACAGTTGCCTCGAAAATCAACAGTGGTATTTTTTATGCTAACCTGTGCAAAGGTATAATCTATATCAATACCTTCTAGAGGAGATTTTTCAATAATGGCCACTTTACTTGTAAGTGAATTGGCACCTCCTAAGCCATCAATTTGTCGAGTATCAGGACTTCCCATGACATCAAGCAAAAAATCATTCCATTGACTCTTATTCTTAGGCATGTCTTCTACTCGAAAAAATATGCCTTTACTGGTGCCACCACGCATTATTGTACACTTTGTCTGGTTCATATAGCCTCCTTGTATTGTTAAGTATAGTATATAAAGCTAATAATAATACTTGAACTTTCAAGTATTATTATCGTAGCAACTTTACATTTAATTGTCAAGCGGATAAAATGAAATGAATAACCATCGAATTGTAGAGTGGTTTTTATAAAAAAGACAGAAGAGGTTTTTAATGGAGAATAAGAACAGGAAAATACTCAGAAATATACACACCGCATCAAGAAGTATCCTTTACATCCGAAATATTTCTTTTTCCAAATATGGTTTACAAAGAGGACAACACACCTTTTTAACGAGAATTGTTGAAAATCCTGGCATTACGCAAGAAGATATATCTTTACTGCTTCGAATTGATAGAACGACAACAGCAAAGGCCGTCAAAAAAATTGAAGCAAAGGGATTGATTATTAGAAAAAAATCAACGACAGATCGGCGTGCTTGGTGTCTGTATCCAACGGAAGCGTTAATGGCTATTTATTCTGATATAGACAATGAGATTGTAACCTTATCTGAGAAATGTACTGAAAGTTTTAGTGCATCGGAAATCGATATGTTGCATGATTTGCTTGAAAAATATATGATAAATGTAAATAGAGAATGGAAAAATACAAAAAACAACATTTGAGCCATTTTTGATACCTCAAATCAATTTTCGCTGACGCTATTTGAGGTTGAACATCCCTCATCACAGTTTTCGGCTCAAATCTTGTTGTTGTAATAAATAAGAGATGGAAATGAGCTTAAAATGGCTACTCCATCTCTTTTTTTTAAGGTTATTTTGCAGAGTCACAGAGAAAATTTGATTTCATCAAGGTGCTGAATAGTTGGTGTTGTCAGGCGTAAAAAACGGATAAAAATACAAAGATTTGTAATGAGAGATATGAATGATTGGCAACATGGACCAACCTAAATCCTGAGAAATTAGAGACATAATGGCTCCGGAGGAATCTACATTTACAATGGGACCATCGAAGATCTTTGAAAATTTATTCTCCCACCAATTTTAAGAAAATCTATATTGGTATAGTTATTAGCAATAAAATTGGTTTCATTGAGTTTTGAAAAATCATTAATGGGTTTTTGGGATATAATGCTATAGGGTTCTTCAAATAAAATTTCATTTTGAAAGACGTTGTTGACCTAATAGGTAAAAATAGTGTACAATAAAATTGACCTGATAGGTAAAATAAGGAGAAAATTAATTATGATGACAAAATTAATGTCGTTAGATGTAGTAAGACGTAATGCAATTTTAAATGCGGCTCTAAAAGAATTTGTGGCAAAAGGTTTTGATAAAGCATCTACGAACGTAATCGCAAAAGAGGCGGGTATTTCTAAACAACTCATGTTTCACTATGTAGTCAATAAACAGACCCTTTTTTTAGATGTGTATGACTATTTTACGGTGCTTTTGGATAAAGAATATTTTAAAAAAATGGATTTTTCTCAAAAAGATATTTTTGACAGATTGCGTCAATCCTATAGGCTTCAAGTTGAACTTATAAAACACCATCCCTGTATTTTATATTTCAGTAAACTTTCTACTGTCATTGAGTCAGAAGAAATGAATCAGGAACTTGACAAAAGAGCTTATAGAAAAAATTTTCCATGTAATGATGTACTATTTGATACACTTGATGAATCAAAATTTAGAAAGGAATTGAATTTAGAAAAGTGCAAGCAATTTATCTTTTGGGCCAATGTTGGATTTACGGATCAATTATTAAAGGAGGTTCGTGAGACATCACAGGATGCTATAAATAGTGAATTGATTTTAAAAGAAATTGACGAATACCTCGACGAACTTATAAAGATATTCTACATTTCCGATAAAAGTTAGGAGCAATGCTATGACTGAAATGAGAAACCCAATAATTGTTGAATTTCCTTTGAGAGGAGAATGGCTCGCGCCTAATACACCAGGTGCAAGAATTCCAAGTCATGGCTCAAATCGGTTGGGAACAAGATATGCCTATGACTTTATACAAGTTGATTGGGAAAGAAAAGGACTGCCTGCCTATAGAGTGAGTTTTGCACAATATCTTATTTGTGGCGTGCCATTAAACGAATACTATTGCTTTGGGGAAGCGATATACGCACCTTGTGATGGTTTTGTTATTCAAGCAAAGGATGGCTATACAGAGCGCACACGGACGAAATTGTGGTCAGACTTTTTGAATGCTTATAAAAATGCTCATTTTTTTGATCTAAGAGAAGATGACATACAATCAGTTGCTGGTAACTATATTATCATAGCATGTGGTGAAAATACATACGCTGCGTTGGTGCATCTTCAAAAAGGATCAATTCAGGTTTCTGTGGGTCAGCATGTAAGAAAAGGTGAATTTCTTGGTAAAATAGGTCATTCAGGTAACTCTTTTGCACCCCATTTACATTTTCAACTGATGGATAGCAGTGATATTCTTACTGCAAATGGATTGCCCTGTGCTTTTGAGCAGTATGAAGTTTTTAAAGAAGGCAAGTGGCAGAAAGTTTTTAATGGCATCCCCAAAGATAAAGATCGAATAAGGTTTGACCCAGAAATTTTATGAAAGTAGAATGATCAGTAGCTGGTATTGTCATCATCATTGCAGCTTATATAGAAGTTATTCAGGACAATTTTTCAAAATTGTTCAGATCACATAGAAAAATAGATACTAATGAAATGGAATAATGCATATGTCTGAAAAACAAAAACAACAATACGCAGTGGTCTGCGGTAGTTTAAATATGGACCTTGTCTGTAGAGGTCCGAGAATTCCAGTAGCAGGAGAGACCATTTTAGGTTACGATTTTACCACAACGATAGGTGGCAAGGGTGGGAATCAAGCTGTGGCTTTGGCAAAACTGGGTATACCAACACACATGATTGGTTGCGTTGGTGAAGATAACTATGGCAATGAAATTATAGAGGCGTTAAAGCAGAAGTGTGTCATAATAGATGAAGTTGAAAGGGTAAAAGGGCATACGGGAACAGCGCATATAATGATTGACGATGAGGGGGAAAATAATATCGTTGTGATCCCTTCTGCAAATCTTCAACTTTCTGAGGACATGGTTCTAGCCAATGAAAAGCTTATTAGTGAAGCCAGTATCCTCTTAGCACAGCTTGAAGTAAGCTTGACCAGTATTGAACTCTTTTTAAAACTGGGAAGACAGTACGGTGTTGGGACGGTTCTCAACCCAGCACCTGTTCCGCCAGAAGGTTTAAGTGATGACTTGCTTTCTTATGTGGATTTATTGACCCCAAATGAAACAGAAATGAAACTTTTAACCGGTATTGAGGTCAAAGACGAATCAAGCTTTAAGGCAGCTGCTGAAGTGCTTCATCAAAAGGGGATTACAAGTGTCATTTGCACTATGGGTTCAAAAGGTGCTTTTTATAGCGATCGTAAGCATATTTTTTATCAAGAAGCCTATAAAATTAGGGCAATTGATACAACTTGTGCAGGCGATAGTTTTACTGGCGCTGTACTCGTAAAACTGATAGAAGGCAGTTCGATTGAAGAATCCTTGAAATTTGCAACAAAGGTATCTGCAATTACGGTTATGAGAAAAGGCGCTCAGGATTCCATTCCCTCAAGGGAAGAAGCCGAGCAGTTTAAGATTTAGATTTCAATTACATTAACCATTCCCCTAACCATAGAGACAGAGCACGATCCTTTTTAGTTTAAGGATCGTGGACTGTCCTTTTTATGATCTAATTTGAGCCTTTTATAATGTACGGGAGACAACCCAAAAGGGCATATTGTTTCGTATGAATTTTAACATAGTTATGTTTAGATGTCGATCTACTATTAGTTTTTCCCCTGAAATCTGTTATAATCTATTGATACAATATAAACGGAACAAAGCATTTTGACTTTACTTATTTATTTGGAGGAGAAATATGGAGATCATAAAGGTTCTTGGGAACACCTATTGCATTGATACGGGGATGACATATATTCCCTTCTACAAGCTTAACGAGCAGGAAATAGTTTTATTAGATTCAGGTTATGGTATCGGTGAACGCGAAGGCATAAATGCCCTCATTGAGGCCAATGGTTACCGCGTGTACGGGATTATCAACTCTCATGCACACATTGATCATGTGGGGAACAATATGTTTTTTAAGAAAAAGGATCAGGCTATAATTGCCATGACGAGACTTGAAGCTGCTTTATGTAGTTCAGAAGAGAGTGTTAAAGCTTATTTTGGCGGACATACATTAAAATCAGTGCGAAACCATTTTGAAACGATGATTTCTGATACTGATATTTTAATCGATCCTGAAGATGAATGCTTAGAAATGGGAAAGGCAGTTTTTAAAATCATCCCAACACCTGGGCATAGTCCAGCACATATCAGTATTATTACCCCAGATAATGTGGTATATGTAGGCGATACGCTTATCAGTTATGAGGTTATGCAGGGCGCTAAAATGCCTTACGCCTTTATTCTAAGCGAAGACTTCTCAAGTAAGAAAAAACTCAGTACACTCGATTGTGAAAGTTATATTGTAGCGCATAAAGGGATTTACACAAATATAGAGAATCTTGTGAATGACAATATTAGTTTTTACAAACATAGAGCGCAAAGAGTGCGTGCTGTGGTTGATAAGCCCATGACGCTAGAAGAAATTTTACGTGCTGTTATACGTGAATTCAACATTAATGTTAAAAGCATCCATAAGCAACGGATTATTAATCGGATGATGTGTTCTTTTGTGGATTATCTTATAGAAATTGAGCAGCTTACTGTTGAAATCGAAAATGGGTTTATAAAATATCGCCAGTGTTAGTGCAGAAAATGGACTTATTGATTTTTAAAAAAACGTATGTTAATATGAATTATGAGGTGAATTTGCCGAAGTGGCGGAATGGCAGACGCGTTAGTTTCAGGGACTAGTGAGTGCAAACTCGTACAGGTTCGAGTCCTGCCTTCGGCACCAAAAATATGGGGCCCAAATGATTCAAAATAGGTAAATCCTATTAATGAATCGTTTGGGCTTGTTTTATAGGGATGACAGATGATAAAAGGAGAGATAGTACTATGAAATTACTTTATGAAAAACCAAAAGCAGAAGATTATGTGAGTTTAAGACTCCGTTCTGGAATGGGAAATAAAGACATAGAAAGAAGTCGAAAAGCGCTAGAGCATTCTTTGTTTACAGTTTCGCTTTATGATAAAGAACAATTGATTGGTTTTGGAAGAATTGTAGGTGATGAAGGCATCACTTATGTGGTAACGGATATTATGGTGGATGAAAACTATCGAAGGAGAGGACTTGCAGATCAAATTATGAAAGAGATCGATCATTATTTTGAGGTCAATACATTTGAAGATAGTTATATATGCTTAATTGCAAATAAACCAGCAGATATACTCTATCACAAGCATCATTTTGAGTATTTACCGTCTAATAAATGTGGCATGTTACGTAATCAAAAATAATTACAAAAATGTGGGTGAATTTTATAATTCTTTGTATTCAAATCAAATACCGACATAAATTCTGCATTCACTTAAGTAGAGATCATCTAAAAAGATATGCTTTAATAAACTAGATTTTTTTTAAATTTTCAACAGTTCTTTCATTGATGACATTGCCTGTGTTTAAGGTGGTCTTTGACTCCACAAGCATTACATGGACTTCTTCTTCGGCGACGGGCATATGCTCAATTCCTTTTGGGATTACAATGCATTCTCCTTCACCAATTTGCACTTCTTTTTCTTTAAATTTAATAGTGAGCAACCCTTTAAGGACGTAAAACATTTCATCTTCATTTTCATGTGTATGCCATATAAACTCACCTTTAAACTTGGCGAGTTTTACATAAGAGTCGTTAACTTCACCTATAATTGTAGGGCTCCAATATTCTGTGAAAAGACTCAATTTTTCTGAGATGTTAATTTTTTTCATTTTATATACCTCCCAATCTTAAAATAGAACATTTAATTTGATTTTGTTAATTATAAAGTACGTGATATAGTATAATGTATAAAATTATTATAGTCTATTTTCGTGTTTCGTTATAGTCTTATTTATGATATGCATTATGTTAATACAAAAGTGCATAAAAAGTTATTATTATGGATGGGAGGAGACTATGAATCATAATCATCTGGGACTTACTGTTTTAAATTATCGGAAGAAAAAAGGCATGACTATTCGTGAATTTGCAGACTTTTCAGGTATAAGCACATCACTTATAAGCCAGATTGAGCGTGGGCAGACAAATCCATCACTTAGTGTATTGGAGCTTATTTCAAAAGCTCTAAATGTCCCCCTTTATACCCTTTTCATCAATGAAATTGATACGGAATCCTTAATTTCTAAAAAGAAAGATCGGAAAAAAGTGTATAGAGAAAATAGTGATCATATCGTTTATGATGTATTGACACCAGATTTTATGAAAGCGCACATTGAGCTTTTAATGATGGACCTAAATGGTCATGCTGCCACAACAGAAAGTCACTACACTCATATGGATAAGGAAGAAATAGCTGTGGTTATGAAGGGTACAGTATATGTTGAACTGGAAGGTGTTGAATACCTTCTTGAAGAAGGGGATGTCGTTCGTATTCCCCCTAATGTAAAACATAGATTTTTGAACAAAAGCGATCAATCCAACCATATTTTATTTGTTCTTACACCAGCGCTCTATACTCTGTAAAGAAATTATCTCACATCATAAATGGTGTGGGATTTTTTGTTTTCTAATTTCGCCAGTAAAATAGCTGAGGAACTCTTGACTAAATCCGAGTAATTTGATATGATTTAATTGATAATTGAGAATGGTTATCAATTACAGAAACTTGTTAAAGAATATCAGGAGGTTTATTATGAAATTTCAATTACCAAATTTGACATATGCTTATGATGCTTTAGAACCACATTTTGATAAGCAAACGATGGAAATTCACCATACGAAGCATCATGCGGGATATACTAATAATTTAAATGCAGCTTTAGAAGGCAAGTCTATTGATTTATCTATTGAAGCTATATTAAAGGATTTAAAGGCAATTCCTGAAGATATAAGAGTGGCTGTTCGAAACAATGGTGGTGGTTTTTACAATCATGCATTATTCTGGACCTTGTTATCGCCAAATGGTGGTGGTGAACCAAAAGGTGATTTGAAAGAGGCTATTGTTAAGCAGTTTGATTCTTTTGAGGCTTTTAAAGAGCGTTTTAATACAGCTGCTGGTAAACGATTTGGATCTGGTTGGGCTTGGCTTACAATTCAAAATGGAACGTTAAACATTGAGTCTACAGCAAATCAAGATTCACCATTATCTGAAGGTAAAGAGGTTCTCTTAGGATTAGATGTATGGGAACATGCCTATTATCTTAAGTATCAAAATAAGCGTCCAGATTATATTAAAGCCTTTTGGAATGTTGTAAACTGGGATGAAGTCGAAAAAAGATTTGAACAGTTTAAATAAGAAAGTATTATTTTACCCCCAACGCTCTCAGCTGGTGTAAGGCACACGAGAGTGTTGAGGGTTTTATTTTTTTGCTACAAAAGTGGAGTAAAATAGTGATATCATCTAGATGAATTACCAGAATCGAGCATGAGCTTTCTGTATGCATTTGGTGTAGATCCCACGTGGTGATGAAAGACTTTTCCAAAATAACTGTTGGAAGAAAAGCCACAAGCTTCACTGATCTGAATAATGCTATCGTTAGAACTTTCTAACAACTGCATAGCTTTTCGAATTCGAAAGTGCGTTAAGTACATAAAAGGAGACGTGTGAAGGTAGGTTCTAAAACAGCGTAAACATTCTCTTTTGCTGACGTTTGCGGAATTACCGATATCTTCAACACTTATTTTATCCATATAGTTGTATTCGATAAAAGTCATCATCGTTTTGATTCGTTTGTTAATGGGCAGTGAGTAGCCAGCAGCGGGATTCAGTTCGTCTTTATAGGTTTTTATAATATAGAGTAGGAACTCAGAAAGTAAATTTCGAATACGCATCTCATAACCCATATCATTTTTTAAATAAAGGGTATAAGCATGTTCCAGAGAATCGATTATAGGGTGTTGAATTGAGTCGGCGTTACTTAAAAAGAGTCCTTGGATACATGGATTGTTAGAAATGGGAAGAATATATTTAGGCTTAAAAATACTGCCAGTAGGACCTTCTAGGAGTGCACTACCGAACTGTTGTGTATGATAGATGACTTCATCTACCCCTTCTTCAAGATCAACCATATGTAAACAATTAGCGTTGATAAAGATCGCATCGCCTTCGTGAAGTCTAATCGTCTGAGTGGGCGTCATGAATCTGCAGGAGCCTTTGACGATTTTGCAAATTTCAAATTCTTCATGCCAATGCCAAGGCACGACTTCCATCATAGAGAAGCGAAAGTTTTCCTTCGATTCACCAGGATCACCTTTGAGAAATTGATCTATGTAATGTCTTGCATTCTCTCTATTAGATCTTTTTTTAAGAACGCCTAGAACAGTGAAGTAAGCTAATTGAGATTCTATACTGTTGAAATATTCCTGCTTTGAACTATTGACTGTGACGTGTGTTTGTAGGATCATAAAAGCCTCCTCAGTTTTAGTAGTGAATGAAGAATAGTGCTTATTGGCGCTATTTTACTATTATTATGGCGTAATCTGTCTTTTTTGTCCATTGTAATTGCAGTATTATGACAGTAATCGTATGAAATTAAAATTAAAGTCAGTTAAGATCTGGGGAGGAATATTAACGTGTATAGATTACCCTTTGCAACCTCAAAATATAGTATTATTCAGGCACTCTATTGGTCGACTTATTGTATGATGTTGAGTTTTTCAGCAGTATATCTTTTAGCAAGACAATACAACAATTCAGAAATAGGGGGCGTTTTAGCCCTGATTAACATTTTGGCGTTTTTTTTACAACCTATCATGGCATCCTATATTGATAAAACAAAGAAGATCGGATTGAAACATTTTATTGCCTTATTGCTTGTTTTGGTTATTGGACTATCTATACTGATCGCTATAACAGCAGGTTCTAAGTATACGGTCGCCTTGTTTATGATTCTAGCATTTGGCGTTTTAGCTTCGATACAGCCATTAATCAATTCAATTTGTTTTGAGTATGAAAAAATAGGGATACAGATCAACTTTGGTGTGGCTAGAGGGGCTGGTTCGGGCGCATATGCGATAACATCAATTATACTTGGACATGTGGTTAAAACATTGGGCGCTGATTGGTTACCCATTTATTATAGTGCCTCTACTCTATTATTGCTTGCTATGATTTTAAAATTTTCGCCTCAAAAGGAAAAAGTGGTCTCTAGGACAGTTGTGAGCAGTGAACTTTGTATTAAGATAAATGATCAAGTAGAGCGTAGAGAATCTCTATCCATGAGTTTATTTTTAAAGCGGTACAAACGGTTTATCATTTTTGTCTTGGGGACGGCCTTAGTTTTTGTACCTCATATTTTAATCAATTCATTTATGATTCAAATTATACAAAGTATTGGTGGCACCAGTTCAGAGATGGGGACTGCAACATTTTTGGCGGCAAGCACGGAAATTCCAATTATGTTCGTCTTTAGCCGATTGATGAAGAAAATTAACTGCGGTACTTTGCTTAAAATATCAGCTGTGATTTTTACCATTAAGCATTTGATGACTTATCTTGCATCGTCAATTTCTGTTTTTTATATAGCTCAATTACTACAAATTGGTGCATTTGGTTTATATGTACCTGCATCTGTATATTACGTTAATCATATTATAGACAAAGATGATTTGGTAAAGGGACAGTCGATGGTGACTAACGCTTTGACTCTAGGGAGTATAATGGCAAGTATAGTAGGTGGTATTCTTTTGGATTATGTTGATCCCAAAAGTGTTCTACTCTTTGGAGGCATTATGTCAATTATAGGCAGTACATTAATGATTTTAGCTGTGGAACCGCAGGGCAAATATATATGTTGACAGCACAAAAATAATAAATCATACTTAATTGTGAGTACTAATTTTAAATGAACTTGGAGGACAAAATGGTAGTGACAGAAATTAAGTTGAATAAGAAGATCGGATTGATTTTAATACATATGATCTTAATACTCGTTTCAATAACGGGTTGTGGCGTTGTGTCTAAAACTGAAGATCAATCCACCTCAGTTGAAAATCAATCGGCGTCTCAGTTATCAAAAGGGCATATATACCTTTATGGCGAAATGCACGGCGAAAGTAAGATTCTAGCGAAAGAATTTGAAATTTGGAAGGATTACTACACAAATCAAAATATGAGACAGTTATATGTCGAATTACCTTATTATTCAGCAGAATATATGAATTTGTGGATGAAGTCTGATTCAGATGAGATTTTAGATGAACTTTATGCAGACTGGGAAGGGAGTGCGATGCACAATACAGACGTCATAGAATTTTACCAAAAAATTAAAGCAGAGTGTCCAGAAACCATTTTTCACGGCACTGATGTGGGGCATCAATACAATACCACAGGAAAACGGTTTCTAAAATACTTGGAAGATCATCAGATGGTTGACTCATATGCGTATGAAAAAACAAATGAAGTCATAGAGCAAGGACGCTATTATTATGCGCATTCGGATGATGTGTATCGTGAAAATAAAATGGTAGAAAATTTTGTGAGTACGTTTGATCAAATGAGCAGTGAAAATATCATGGGGATATATGGTGCAGCACATACAGGTTTAGAGGCAAAAGATATGACGTTGTCCATTCCCTGTATGGCAAATCAGCTTCATGAAAAGTATGAAGATCATATAAGCTCAGAAGATTTATCAAGTTATGCAAAAATGACTGAAGCTATTAAAGAGGAAACTTTGAAGGTTGAAGGCGTTTCCTACAAGGCACTTTATTATGGAGAACAGGATTTAACGGGCTTTAAAGATTTAAATTCTAGAGCATTTTGGCGCTTAGAAGAAGCCTATGAACACTTTAAAGATAGCCCTAAAACAGGCGATTTTCTGCCCTATGATAATTATCCCATGCAACTGGAAAGTGGACAGGTCTTTGTCATCGAATATAAGAAAACAGATGGGTCTACAATTAGAAAATACTACCGTTCTGACGGCAATAAATGGAATGATATGTTGACAACAGAAGAATTTACAATAGGTGATAATTAGTGTGTTTGAATCATAAAATCAAAAAATGCATGCAACGCATCAGCACGAAACGATCTCTATAAGTTTTGTGCTTTATTTTTTTGGGGCTTAACAACAGAATATGTCTTAAGTTTATTCCTATCTTAAAGAATGGTATAATGACATCAATAGACGGAGGTAGCAATTAATATGAATAATAACATTATGGATACCGCATTAATTTTTGAAGGCGGTGGTATGCGTGCAAGCTATACAGCGGGATTTTTGAACAATCTACTTGAAAACGAACTCTATTTTAACTATGTGGCGGGGATATCCGCTGGATCAAGTCATAGTATTAATTATCTTTCTAGAAATCCAGAACGTGCAAGACGCTCTTTTGTGGATATTGTTCTTCAACCGGAGTTCGGTGGTTGGTCATCTTTTTTAAAGGGTGAGGGTTATTTTAAGTCAAAATATATTTATGAAGAGACACATTATGAAGGTGCAGCACTGCCTTTTAATTTTGAAACGTTTATTAGTAATCCAGCAATGCTTCGAATTGGTGCATTTGATAGGGATCTTGGTAAGATGCACTATTTTTCAAAAGCAGATATGAAAGCGATAGATGATTTGGTAAAAATCGTAAGAGCTTCATCTTCTATGCCTATTTTTATGCCCGCAACACATTACAAAGAGCATTGCTATGTGGATGGCGGTCTCGGTGGTGGTATTGCTTTAGATATTGCCAAAGAAGACGGTTATAAGCGTTTTTTTGTTGTTTTGACACGTGAAAAAGGATATCGGAAAAAACCTGTAAAATTCGACAGATTGCTGAGAGCTTATTATAAAAAGTATCCTGCAGTGGCAGAAGCCTTGGTAAATCGACATAGGATTTATAATGAGACTTTAGATGAACTAGAGTCTCTTGAGCGTGAGGGTAAGGCCTTTTTAGTGTATCCGGATCAAATGCCAGTTTCAAATCGAGAAATAGATTATCATAAGCTATCTGAAAGTTATAAGCTTGGATATGTGCAGGGACGACGAGATATTTTAAAATGGAAGGCATTTTTGAATACTAAATAGCAGGTTGACATACAAGCCTAGCTTATCATCAATCTTGTAAATTTGGAGTAAAAGTAGGGGCTTGTTGGCTAAAATAATCTTTAATGAGGTCTATAAAAAGTGTTGTAGATTTAGGTTGATAAGTGTTGTTTAGTGTTGCAACGACAAGCTCCCAGCTGCAATCATAGTCATCACCAACTATATAGAAATCAAGTGACTCTTGATGTGGTATTAAAGGCAAATACATTTCTGGAAAGAACGTTACCCCAAAGCCAGTACTTGCTAATTTAGAAGAAGTGATGAGATTACGTGTAACCAATGTTTTTTGGGGCTGAAAATTGACACTTTTAAAAATACGTTTTGCAATAGAGCGACTCATTTGATCGTAATCTGACAAGATGAATCTCTCAGTTGTAAAAGCATTGAGATCTATTTTAGGAAAGTTTAAATTTGAAGATATGAGCGTTGAGCAACAGTTGGGATGATTCTTCTGTGTTGCAAGTAAGAATCGTGATGTGTTAATGGCATGATAATTTAAGGCGAAGTCGTCATTATAAGCATGATCAATGTGTAAAACTGCAAAATCTATTTTGCCAAGTTTGAGCATTTCTAACAGTTCTAAGGACCTATTTTCTTCAAATGTGACTTCAATATTGGGCGCTATATAGTTGAAGTTTGGTAGAATTGTTGGCAGCAACAATGAGCCTACATAATTTGTAATCCCAAAATGCACTTTCCCCTTAGCCAATTGATCTATATCGTGCACTTCGTTTTCAAAATCAGAGTAGATCTTTAAAATTGAATTAGCCATCATTAAATACTTCGTACCGATTTGTGTTAAAATTAATCCATTTTTCGTTCTAGAAAAAATCAAAGCGCCTAAATCAGCTTCGATTTTTTTTATTGCATTACTCAAAGAAGGTTGAGAAATAAAGAGCTTGGATGCAGCTTTAGAGACATGACCTTCCTCGGCAACTGTTTTTATATAGATCAGTTCAGATAATCGCATAAAGCCTCCTAGTTGTAATAAAACATATAGTTTTAAACTATATGTTTTATATTTTATTAGCATTTGTCTTATAATTGTGTTTATTGTAACATAAAATTAAATGTAAGATGAAGTATTTTGATATGAATCAAGAAATTAAATTTTGAAGGAGAGCTACATGATTAGATTACATGAAGATGGTGTCTATATCTTAAACGGCACTGAGATTATTTCAGATTCACATGAGGCACTGTCAATTGTTGAACAAAAAACCGGCGAGAAGACGACCAAAGAACTGGCACGTAAAGGGACGATTGCATACGATATTATCCAAGCACATAATATTTCTAAAGATGAAAAGTCACTTCAAATTAAATTTGACTCCTTAACATCACATGATATTACTTACGTGGGCATTATACAAACAGCACGTGCGAGTGGTATGGAACGGTTTCCGATTCCATATGTACTCACGAATTGCCACAATACGCTTTGTGCTGTTGGCGGTACGATTAATGAAGACGATCATAAATTCGCACTTTCAGCAGCTCAAAAATATGGTGGAATCTATGTACCACCTCATTTGGCAGTCATACATTCTTATAATAGAGAAATGATGTCAGGTTGTGGTAGAATGATTCTTGGTTCAGATTCACATACGAGGTACGGCGCCCTAGGCACAATTGCAGTAGGTGAAGGCGGCGGTGAATTGGTAAAACAACTGGTGGGTAAAACCTATGATATGGATCAACCAGAGGTTGTAGCGGTCTACTTGACAGGTGAAGTGCCTAATGGCGTGGGCCCTCATGATGTCATTTTACAGATCATCGGCAAAGTATTTGAAAAAGGATACGTTAAAAATAAAGTCATGGAATTTATAGGTGATGGCGTTTCTAAGTTAGATGTAGAATTTAGAAATGGTATAGATGTTATGACAACAGAAACAACTTGTTGGTCCTCAATTTGGAAAACGGATGACAAGGTAAAGGATTATTTTGAAAGACACGGCAGAGCCGAGGCTTATGAAGAACTTAATCCTAAAGCCATCGCTTACTATGATGGCCTTATTCATGTGAATTTGAATGAAATAGAGTCTTCTATAGCACTTCCATTTCATCCAAGTAATGTTTATACCATAAAAGAGTTTAAAGCAAATGCAGTTGAGATCATAAAAAGCATTGAAGCTGAAGCAAAACAGATTTCGGGCGGAAAAGCATCACTAGATCTTATGAGTAAGTATAGAGATGGTGAATTTTATGTGGATCAAGGTGTGGTAGCTGGCTGTTCAGGAGGTACATTTGACAACCTTATGGCAGTTACCGATATTTTAGACGGCAAATCCGTAGGAAATGGCACTTTTTCACTAAATATTTATCCAGAAAGTCAACCTACTTATAAAGCACTTATTGACAATGGTTCAATTGGCAAGTTGATGGAGGCAGGCGCGATTATTCGATCTGCATTCTGTGGACCATGCTTTGGTGCAGGAGATACACCTGCAAACAATGAATTTTCTGTAAGACATACCACTAGAAATTTCCCGAATAGAGAAGGTTCGAAACCGAGGGGTGGTCAAATGTCGGCAGTGGCACTGATGGATGCGAAGTCGGTTGCAGCAACAGCAATGAACGGTGGAAAGCTTACAGGTGCAGATGAAATAGAAATAGATTATTCAAAAAATGAATTTCATTTTGATGCCAATATTTATAAAAAACGCAACTATGATGGTTCTATTCAGATAGAGACAGATAAAGCTCTTGTCTTAGGACCAAGTATCAAGGATTGGCCTCAAATGTACCCGATGAAGTCACATCTTTTGTTAAAAATGGCATCTATAATTCACGATGAAGTTACAACAACGGATGAATTAATACCTTCTGGTGAGACCGCATCATACAGATCTGATCCTTATAAACTTGCAGAATTTACATTATCGAGAAGAGATCCTCAATATGTACCTGCAGCTAAGCTTATTCAAGAAGATGCTTCTGCGCTTATTAATGGAAATGACGGTGCGCTAAAATCAATTTTCACTAAATTATCAGAAATTGGATTTGATGTTAATTCTGAAAATCTTTCTTATGGAAGCTCAATTTATGCCAAAAAACCTGGAGATGGCTCTGCAAGAGAGCATGCTGCTTCATGCCAAAAGGTTTTAGGTGCATGGGCAAATATTGCAAACGCATATGCTACGAAGAGATATAGATCAAATCTAATCAACTGGGGTATGG
The DNA here is from genome assembly GCA_965140735.1 of uncultured Fusibacter sp. Taxonomy (GTDB): domain Bacteria; phylum Bacillota; class Clostridia; order Peptostreptococcales; family Acidaminobacteraceae; genus Fusibacter_A. The sequence goes on from OZ223306.1 coordinate 188,823, forward strand.
TGCCTTTTATCATTGAGGGAGAATTGCCATTTGAACTTGCAGATTATGTTTTTGTTCCAAATATCTGTGATGTTATACGTGAAGGTAAGCAACGAATCCAAGCATATGTGATTGGGAAAGAAGTAAAGCCGTTTGAATTAAAATTAGATTCGCTGACCGATAGCGAAAAAGAAATTATTTTGGCAGGTAGTTTAATTAATTTTTATAAAGAAGAACGCAAATAAATTTAAAAGGAATCGGAGGGAAAATAGATGCATGCAACTTGTGGGAGTGAGTCTAATTCTGATGTTTTAGTTTCTGTTGTCTTAGAAGGCGAGGGGATTAAAATAGATTTAATCTCAAAGAATAAACCGCTCTTCGGAAGACATATAGAACAAGCTGTTTTAGCCGTATGTCGTGAAATGTCAATAGAAAATGCCAAAATTGAAATTAAAGATTTTGGTGCACTTGATTTTGTGATTCGAGCAAGAACGAAAACAGCATTAAACTTAGCGCAAAAGAAGGTGATGTAATGAGTAAACAATTGAGAAGAAGTATGTTATTTTGTCCAGCAAATAAGCCTAAGAATTTATTTACTGCAATGATCTATAAACCAGATTGCATTATCTTTGATTTAGAAGATGCGGTTCCGTTTAATGAGAAAATAGCGGCAAGAGATTTGCTGATAGAAGCTTTAAAATGTGTTGATTATGGCAAGACAGAGGTTTTTGTACGGATTAACGCACTATATACAGAGTTTGGAGAAGATGATGCATCGTTATTGGTTCCAGCGGGACTCAGAAGAATTCGACTTCCTATGTGTGAATCCGCAGAAGACGTTTTGAAATTGGATGAACTATTAACGCGTGTAGAGACTCAAAATGGCATTGAAGTCGGTTCTGTTAAAATACAATGTGCGATTGAAACGCCTAAAGGGGTTATCAAATCCCTTGAAATTGCAGAGGCATCACCTCGTGTCGTTTCGATTTCATTTGGTGCTGAAGATTATACGAGGACACTGGGAACAGATCGTACGAAAGCTGGAACTGAACTCTTTATGGCAAGAAGTACAGTGGCTCTTCACGCTAAAATCGCAGGTGTGGATGCAATAGATACTGTTTTTGCAGATGTGAAAGATGAAAGTGGTTTTTTAGCTGAAGTTGAAAGCGCAAAAAATTTAGGTTTTGCAGGTAAATCTTGTATTCACCCAAGTCAAGTGGATTTAGTTCATCAAGTTTATACACCTAATAAAAAGGCTGTTGAGGCTGCAATAAAGATTATTACGGCTTCAAAAACGGCAAATATTGAAAAAGGTGGTGTCATCGTTGTTGATGGCAAGATGATTGATGTGCCTGTCATTGCAAAAGCTGAGAGGACTATTGAACTTGCATTAGGTGCAGGGATGAAAATAGGAGGTCTTAAAGCAGATGAAAACTAATAAAAAATTACCTGAATATATAGAAGGTTATGGCGAGATTATCCCGTATGCTGGACCTTTCGAAACAGCGCCAAAGGCAGTGAAGTATGGCACAAAGATGAGTGCTTCTAAACCTGGCGATGTCAAATGCGTAAAAGATTTGAGAACGGCAATGGAAAAAGCGGGCATTAAAGATGGCATGACGATTTCTTTTCATCATCATTTGAGAAATGGCGATGTTGTTTTAAATAATGTTATGGATGAAATTGCAAATATGGGGATTAAAGATATTACCATCTGTGCCTCATCTTTGACCAATGCGCATGAGCCTCTCATTAAGCATATTGAGTCTGGGGTCGTTACTGGTCTTCACACATCAGGGCTCAGAGGTGCAATTGGTAAGGCACAAGCAAAGCATAACATTTTAGGAAAACCGGTTATTTTTAGAACACATGGTGGACGTGCACGTGCAATTGAAGCAGGGGAAGTAAAGATTGATATTGCTTTTATTGCGGCACCTGCATGTGATGAAATGGGCAATATGAATGGTGTTGAAGGTAAATCCGCATTTGGTGCTATGGGGTATCCTATGGTGGATGCTGCATATGCGGATCGGGTGATTGCAATAACAGATAACTTGATGCCATTTCCATTAAATCGAATATCTATACCAATGCATTTAGTAGATTACGTGGTTGAGGTTGAATCTCTAGGAGATACAGCGTTGATCGCAACAGGTGCAACACGTATTACTAAAAATCCCACAGATTTATTGATCGCCAAAAATGCAGCGGAAGTGCTCATTGCCTCTGGTTATATCAAAGAGGGATACTCTTTTCAAGCGGGTTCAGGTGGTCCTTCATTAGCGGTTTGCAAGTACTTAAAAGACTATATGAAGGAAAATGAAATCGTGGGCAGTTTTGCGGCTGGTGGCGTGACAGGTTATTTAGTGGAACTATTGGAACAAGGCTTTTTTAGAGCACTTCTTGATACGCAAACTTTCGATGCACAAGCAGCTGATTCGCTTAAACACAATTCAAATCACATTGAAATGTCTGCTTCTATGTACGCAAATCCACATAATAAATCGTGTTCAGCACATCAACTTGATGTCATGGTTTTATCAGCAACTGAAATTGATAAGGACTTCAATATCAACTCGTTGACAGGTTCTACTGGTATGATTATGGGTGCACTTGGTGGTGCTCCAGATACAGCAGCTGGCGCAAAGCTAACCGTGGTCGTTGCACCTACAATGCGCAAACGCATTCCAATTGTTGTGGATAAAGTGACCAATATCGTCACACCAGGAGAAACCGTAGATGTTCTCGTTACAGAGAGAGGCATTTGTGTGAATCCTAAACGTCTAGATATCCAAGCAAAACTAGATGAGGCTGGTATTGAAACAATGTGTATAGAGTCTTTAATTCAATTGGTTGAAAATTTTACTGGAAAACCAGATCAAATTCAGTACAGTGATGAAATCGTTGGTGTTATTGAATACAGAGATGGTACGGTCATAGATGTTATTCACAAGTTAGCAGATTAATTTTACTCATAAATAGAGTCAAAAAAAACTCACAGTTATTGTGAGTTTTTTTTTTTGATAAAATAGTAAATAAGATTGAATGCTGTGTTAATAAAAGCTATATGTTTTTTAAAGGCAATTTTTTAATAATACGCTCATATTTTACGATAAATAAAAAATGGTATAAAAAAATGATAAAATATTAAAAAAAATGCATAAAAATTCTCTTTAAATTATTTATATTTAGCATGAGATGGATTATAATAGTATAGGCTTAGATGAATTGAAAGCATAAATTGTAAAAACTGAGGAGCGTAAGAACATGAAGAAGATATTAGTTATATTATTGACTCTTGCAATGGTTATGAGTATTACAGCATGTAGTTCAGGACCAGCAGCAGAAACGAAAGAAGAAAAGACAAAATTGGTACTGGGTACATCTGCAGATTATCCACCTTTTGAATTTATCGTTTTAGATGATAAAGGTGAAAAGCAATATGCTGGAATCGATATTTCTTTTGCAGAGAAAATCGCAGAGGATATGGGGTTAGAACTTGAAGTGGTTAATATGAGTTTCGACAACCTTATGGCATCTCTTCAAAAAGGTGAAATTGATATGGTAATTGCAGCAATTGAAGCGAACGAAGAGCGTTCAAAAGTTGCTGATTTCTCAGATGCCTATTATACAGATCTACCGCCAATGGTAATTGTCAAATCTGAAAATGCAGCAGAATTTACTTCTCTTGAAAGTTTTGACGGAAAAACGGTTGCAGCACAAATGGGCACTACAAAAGCTGAAATCGTTACAAATGACATGAAAGGCGCTTCTTTAGTGACTATGTCATCTGTGACAGATCTAGTGAACAACTTGGTTTATGGCAAGTGTGATGCAATTGTGCTTGACGGTGCAGTAGCAGAGCAATACGCCGCTAATGATGAAACGTTAGTTATAGCTGATGTCAGCTTAGGAGATGCATATCCGTATGCAGTAGCAGTACAAAAAGAGGACCCACAAAATTTACTTGAATCTATCAATAAAACCATTGGTGTGGTTACAACAGATGGTACTGTGACTAAATGGATCGAAACAGCAGACGAGTTGAGCTCAAAAGCGATCGAATAGTGTTTTAAAATGGATTTGTATTAGACTAGGCGCGTAAGCTTACTCCTATAAAGAGAGCTTATGCGCTTTATTAAATATCATGAGTATTATGGAAAGGATTAGTATGTCACCTACAAGTTTTATAAACTTTACATTTTTACCTAAATATATATCGTTTTTTATACAGGGCATCGAATATACCTTGTTGGTATCTATTGTTTCTGTTTTAATATCAGTTGTGCCTGCTTTAATGTTGGCATTGATGCGCCTTAGTAAAAACTGGTTTATCAGAAGTTTATCAGGCATTTATATTGCGGTTTTTAGATCAACGCCATTGTTGGTCCAGCTTGCATTGGTTTACTATGGCTTGTTCAATTTTATTAAAATTCCAAGTTATCATTTGTTTGGCTTTATCAATTTGGCGATGTTTATCCCTGGTGTTGTGGCTTTAGCACTTAACAGCGCGGCGTATGTGGCAGAAATCTTTCGTGCAGGGATACTTGCAGTGGACTCTGGACAGAATGAAGCTGCTAGGAGTCTTGGGCTATCAGCAAGTATGTCCATGGCTTACGTTGTTTTGCCTCAGGCCATCAAGAACATATTACCAGCACTTGCTAATGAAATGGTGACCATGGTCAAGGAATCTTCAATACTTTCTACGCTTGGAATGGTGGAACTTATGTGGGCAGCCAAAACGGTTTCAGCGACGACCTATATCACAATAGGACCCTATGTACTTGCTGCACTGATGTATTTTTGTATTAATTATCCAGCAAGTAAGGCCATTGAAGTTATTGAAAGGAGAATGAGACGTGGAGACAAGCGATAAATTGATATCAGTAAGACAGTTATGTAAAGTGTATAATAAAGGTAAGGTCAAGGCTTTAAACAATTGTAATATCGATATTTGCAAGGGAGAAGTTGTGGTGATTATTGGACCTTCTGGTTCGGGTAAATCGACTTTATTGCGCAGTTTAAACATGCTTGAAGCGCCTACTCAAGGTGAGATTCTCTTTGATGGCGTCAACCTAGCGGATCAGCATGTGGATATTGATGTTCACAGAAGACGTATGGGCATGGTCTTTCAACATTTTAATCTTTTTCCACATAAAACAGTGTTACAAAACATTACGATGGTGCCTATTAAACTCAAATTGAAAACAAAAGATGAAGCAGAACAGATTGGATATGAACTTCTAAAACGCATAGGTCTCGTGGATAAGGCCAACGAATACCCTTCGATGCTTTCAGGTGGTCAAAAGCAAAGGGTTGCCATTGTGAGAGCACTTGCTATGAATCCGGAAGTTATGCTCTTCGATGAGCCCACCTCTGCATTAGACCCCGAGATGGTGGGTGAGGTGTTGGCATTAATCAAACAATTGGCAAATGAAGGAATGACCATGGTGGTTGTTACACATGAAATGGGCTTTGCAAAGGAAGTGGCAACAAGAGCTGTTTTTATGGCAGATGGCGCCATTTTAGAAGAAAACACGCCAAAAGCCTTATTTGAAGACCCACAGGACCCTAGGCTAAAGGATTTTTTATCCAAAGTATTATAAACAGAGGCATGAAGAGAATTACTCTTTGTGTCCTTATCTTTTTTTGATCTGAATTATAATTAAAAAATGGAAGTTACATAAAATCAGCCATCTCTATGCGTTTCGCCCCAATCACACATGTTAATCACAAGTGGCATCAAACTTTGGCCTTTTTCTGTAAGGGCATATTCTACTTTGGGCGGGACTTGAGGATACTCTTTTCGTGAGATTATTTTTTTAGCTTCCAATTCTTTTAATTGTGAACTCAGCATTTTATGCGTAATGCCATCGATATTTTTCTTGAGTACACCATATCGTACAGTTCCCATACAAGCAAGGAGATAGATGATTTTAAGTTTCCATTTGCCACTGATGATGGATAGCGTATATTCAAAAGGTTCTTTGCTACTGACAAAACATATTTTTTCAGACATAGGGTTCACTTTCCTTTTCGTTAGTATATTACAAAAAAGTGCATACTTCTTTTTTATTATAAACTCATTATAATGAAAGTTGTAAGAAAGCTCAACTTTAAAATAAAAGAAAAGAGGATTAATGTATGATTATTGATGGACATTCACACGTGACTTTACCAGTAGAAGCACATATAAAAGCAATGGACAAATCTGGCGTAGACAAAACCGTACTATTCGCAACATCTTTTCACCCAGAACTCGCTGAGGATGCGCAAGGCGTAAAAGAGTCCATGTATTACCTACATGATTTATTAGCAGGCAAAAAGGGTTCCATGGTAGAAGTTCGCAAGAAGTCTAACGCGGAACTCATGTCAGCAGTAAAGCAGCATCCTTCAAGGTATATTGGATTTGGTGCCGTACCGGCGGGTTTAGACCTAGAGGCGACTAAGTGTTTTATTCAAGAGGATATTAAGCAAAACAATTTAGCTGGAATGGGTGAATTTACTTTTGGAACAGGTCAAGTTCATCTCATGGAAAATGTGTTTAAATCGACTTTGGAGTTCAATTACTTACCTATTTGGATTCACGCTTTTTTCCCATTAAACCTGCAAGATATAAAGGCTATAGCTGAACTTGCAAAGCAACACCCACGCACACCTGTTATTTTAGGTCATCTTGGCGGTTGTAATTGGCTGGATACCATGGCACTTGCAAAAGAAATTCCAAATTTATATCTGGATACTTCGGCATATTACTCAACCTTTGTATTGGGGACTGTCATTAATGAATTGCCTCAGAAATGCATTTTTGGTGTGGATAGACCATTCGGCGATATCCAGTTGTCTTTAGATGCCATAAGAAGTGTTGCGAAGACATCTGATGTAGCGAAGGCAGTTTTGGGAGAGAATATGGCTAAACTGTTGAAGTTATAAAACAATATAACTTACAAAATAGCGCCTTTTCAGTATATTGACAATGGAAATCTAGCGTGAAATAATAGTGGAAAAGAACAATTTAAGGTGGTATTCAATATGAAAATACTCATAGCATCTGATTCGTTTAAGGGCAGTTTATCGTCAAAGGACATTGGTAGAATTGGCAAGAGTGCTTTAAGTAAAGCCATAAAGGCATGTGAAGTGGATACAATCCCTTTGGCTGATGGAGGAGAAGGGACGGTTGAAGCTTTAGTCGAAAACACGGCTGGCAATCTGGTGAACTTAGAAGTGAAGGGGCCATATGGACAGCCTGTTGTAGCTACTTATGGGATTTTAGGGGATGGTAAAACAGCGGTTATCGAGATGGCAAGTGCATCTGGAATCACATTGCAACCGAAATCTCAACTGGAGCCACTTAAAGCCTCTAGCTATGGGACTGGACAATTGATTATAGATGCTGTAAACCGTGGGTGCACAGAAATTATCATGGGTATTGGCGGTAGTGCAACTAACGATGGTGGTATGGGTATGCTTGAAGCAATGGGATTTCACTTTATAAACAAACAAGGAATCACGCTGAAAGGATCTGGAGAGACATTATCAGAAGTTGCATTAATAGACAGAAGCAATATAAGTGATCTTGTAAAAAAAGTGAAGTTTCTTGTGGCATGTGATGTGGACAATCCACTGGTTGGGGAAAGAGGTGCCACGAGAGTTTATGGTCCACAAAAGGGAGCAACACCTGAGCAAATAGAAATCTTAGAAAAGGGCATGGCACATTTTGCTTCAGTTGTTGAAGGTCGTGTGAACAGATCGCTCAGAAATTTCAAGGGCGTAGGTGCAGCAGGCGGTTTAGGACTAGGTCTATTGGCTTTCTTTGATACTGAGCTCGTCTCTGGCTTTGAACTCATCAGTGAGAGATTAAAGTTAAAAGAACGCATCGAGTCTGGGGGTTATGATTTCATTATTACAGGTGAGGGAGAAATCAATCATCAAACCCTTCAAGGAAAGCTCCCAAGTGGTATTGTCAAACTTGCTGCTGAAAATGATATCCCAGTGATTGCCATAGTAGGGGCAATATCTGAGGGTTATGAAAGTCTATATGAACATGGACTTTATGGTGTCTTTAGCATAGTTGATAGACCAATGCTACTAGATCAGGCTATAAAAGAGGCTGAGCGATTGGTCTACAATTGCTATTTCAATGTGGGGAAGCTTATGAGTTGTTGCTAGTATGTCCCGATAATAACGAACATTTCTTCACTATCTATTTCCACACTGATATTGAGACCAGCATTTGAAAACATTTTTTTAAAAACGTCCATTGGAGGCAGTCGATCTTCTCTAACTGGACCGTCTAAATCTTTATGAAGGTTATTAATGGCATCTCTACTTTGCGAATGGCAAATGACGAGTTTGCCATTTTTTTTAAGCATTTTAGCCAAAGTGGTAATGGCGATATGCTTATCTTCAAAATGGGGAAACATGGAGTAACAAACAATACCATCAAAACTATGGTTTTGAAATATCTCTCCCAGCACATCACCGACGACAAATTTGACATTGGGATATTCAAAAAACATATTATGCTATAATAATGTTACAGAAAAAAATATATTTCGATATAAAAAAACATTTAGTTTGTTTAGTTTGTAATTAAAAAGGAGAAATGAGATTTATGAAGATAAAAAACGGTAAAGATGAACATGAAATTTTACTACTTGATGCGCAAGGCAACGTCTTGAGAAAAGGATATATATATGAATTCCTATCTGCTAAGATATTTGCTAAGGATTTAATGAATTACTATATTAACATTGAAAATGAAGCTGGAGATGATGAGTTTAATTACGATCAATTGATGTTAGATGAAATTATGACGCGTGGTAAGCAAATGAGAACTCATCATATTGAAAAGGATGCTTTTATATATCACTGTGCACTGAGTACGGATAAAGCTAAAATAGAATATTTTAAGAGATTTCCTCAATTCGATACACATGAAGGTATGCATCTTCTAAAATTAGAAGCGCCTGTCAAGACAAATTATGCTATAGATGAGGCAGTATATACGGTTCGGTATGATTATCTCAACACGATGGATGAAATTGAAGCTTTCCTAAATGTACATTCAAAAATATTTGGAAATGCATACAATGTTGAAAAAATTCAAGAATTGCAGAAAGATCATGAACTGAATTGTATTACGATACTAAAAGGTGCAGAAATCGTTGGCAATATACTCACGATGACTGAGATAAATGGGAATCAAAAAATAGGTGTCATTGAAGATATGTTCGTAGTAGATGCTTATAAAAAGCAAAAGCTAGGGTCCTTTTTATTACAAGAAGGTATTAACCACTTAAGTGGATTAGGGGTTGACTCAATGGTACTTGAAGTCTGGAGTACAAATGAGCGTGCCTATGGCTTGTACGAAAAACTTGGGTTTAGATTCGACCATGAAACCGAAACTTCAATTGGTGTCTATATATAGTAGATTTAAACAAAAGACTCCATTTGTTTATTGTATTTCACTTCTCAAAGGCGTAAACTAATAGTTGAAAAACAAGTAAAAAAAGTAAAATCTAAAGCTTTATTTATGAAAGGTAGGTTTACAATGCAAAACATATTTAATCTAACTGGAAAAGTAGCTGTAGTAACAGGAGCAAGTTCTGGAATTGGCGCAGATACTGCACTTGCATATGCTGAGTTTGGCGCAGATGTGGCACTGCTTGCAAGACGCGTAGAAAAATTGAATGAAGTAAAGGCAAAAATTGAGGCAACTGGTCGAAAGGCCATTGCAGTAAAATGTGATGTCACTGATGAGTCAAGTGTGAAAGAAGCCATTCAAACAGTATTAGAGACTTTTGGTCATATAGATATTTTACTCAATAATGCAGGTGTCGCTGTACGTGGTGGTGTGGATAGCATGTCTGTTGAAGATTGGGACAAATCATTTGATACAAATGTGAAGGGCATCTTTTTGGTGAGCAAGTACGTTGTGCCTCAAATGCAAGAACGTGGCTATGGTAAGATTGTGAACGTAGCATCTGTAAATGCAGTAGTAGCAGATAAATTTGACGCCTTTATCAGACATTCGTATAATTCGTCTAAAGCCGCAGTGGTGGGCTTGACAAAGGGCATGGCAGCTTCCTATGCAAAATATGGCATCACTGTAAATGCCATTGGACCTGGACTCTTTGAAAGTGAAATGACCAGTGAAACACTGTTTAAATCAGAAGAATTCTTGACGAAGTATAATACATTAAATCCAGCAGAGCGACCTGGAAGAAGAGGTGAACTCAGCGGTACAGTACTTTATCTTTCCAGTGATGCTTCTAGTTATGTCCAAGGTCAGCTCATAGTTATAGATGGCGGCGGGTCAATTGTATAAAATTGAATTTTAGTTAGATGAGCAAAGAAAAATGATTAATAAAGATGAAAACGCCCTATTTCTCAGTACTGGAAAATAGGGCGTTTTGTGTATTATGCTTTATAAAGATACTTTTAGAAAAAATTTAATAATTTACATAAATAAAATGAACCCTGTGAGAAGTTGTTACCATATATAGATGAAGGGCAAAACCACATGTGGAGGAAAAAAATTTGAAGACAGAAGATATAGCGCATCTCATTAATATTCATGGAAAAGATATCTATAATTTTTGTAGACAGTTAACACAAGACAAAGAGCAAGCGGATGAACTCTATCAAGACACTTTTTTAAAGGCTTTAGAACTCTGTGACAAAATAGATCAAGAGAATAGTCCCAAAAGTTATCTATTGTCAATTGCAACAAAGTTGTGGAAAAATCGGAGACGTAAATTCGCCTGGCGTAAAAGAATTGTAACAATGGAAAATTATCAGGATGAAGTAGATCTTGAAGCAACTCTTCGTGATAACGTTCAAACACCAGAAGATCATTTAATGGAAAAAGAAAATTTGAAAATGGTTATTAGAGCAGTGAATCATTTAAAAGCAGAATATAGAGTCCCAATGTATCTTTGTTATGCTTTTGAGATGTCATTAAAAGAAATTAGTCAAATTTTAAAACTGCCTGAAGGCACTGTAAAGAGCAGACTTTTTAAAGGCAGAAATGATGTAAAGCAGTATTTGGAGGTTAATGGATATGGAAGATAAAGATCTAAATCTTTTATTAAAAAATGCCCTTTCAAGCAATTTTGAACCCGAATCTAAACTTAATACAAAAATAATGAAAAAAGCGAGGGAAAATGAAGTGAGAAATATCAGAAAAATTAAAATGTCTGCAATTTTAGTGGCTTGTTGTGTTTTATTGTGTTTTTCAATTGTATCATTTGCAGCATGGCGGTATTTGACACCAAAAGAAATTGCAGTCGGCCTTGGCAATGAATTGCTGGCATCTGCTTTTGAGAGCAGTGACGCCATTCTTATGAATGAAACTCAGGCTTACGATGACTATACCGTGACATTATTAGGGGCAATATCAGGCGGTAATTTAAGTGGATTTTGTGAAGACGGTCAGTTGGTCTCTGAGCGTACTTATGTCGTTGTGGGGATCTCTAAAACGGATGGTACACCAATGCCTAAGACTTCCGATGACGATTATGGAGAAATCCCCTTTTTTGTATCTCCGATGATACAAGGGCTCAATCCTTGGCAATTCAACATTGTGACCATGAATGGTGGTTATGTTGATGTAGTTTCAGATGGCATTATGTATCGTATTATCGAGTGTGATAACATTGAGTTATTTGCAGATCGTATACTCTATTTAGCCGTCTGCAACACCGATTTTTATAATCAAGCAGCTTATATATATGATAAAAAAACAGGTATAATCTCTGTCAATGAAATATATGAAGGGATGAATCTATTGTTTAATTTGCCATTAGATCAGAGGAAAGCAGATAAAATTAAGGCTGAACAGTACTTAAAAGAATTTCAAGGACCAGAGATGATGGATGATGATGATACAGAAGTTGTTAGTCCAGCCGAGTTAACTGATACAGTTTTAGAGACGCCTATAGATATAAGTGTTGATGAAATTATCAATAACTGGATCTTAATTTCCGAAGAAAGAGTAGAACTAAATGAAGCAAAAGAAATTCAATATCAATATGAGACTGTAATGGGTGCAGGAACCGCAACTGTTGCAGAAGATTTACTGTTTGAATCGGGTGAAGTGGGTTATTCAAAAATGACACGTGTTTATGAAAAAAATGCAACCCTTTTCTATAGAGATTCAGATGGTATTATAACCGTCTTTAGTTATGAACGCGTTGACTAAGCAAAAGACGTAAATTACAAATGAATTTTATTCATGTAAAAGGACAGCCAAATTTGGTATGTCCTTTTTTAAACAACAAGATTTGAGCCGAAAGATTTTTTCCGAGGCTTAAGTCGAGAAAATCATCAGTGATAATTGGTTTGAGGCATCGAGATATGGTTCAAATGTTGTTATTATCATTGTATTTCGCAGTGGAGTAAATTATAATTTAAAATAGGTATGTACAAATATCTATACTTTATAGGGACGATTAAAGGAGGCGCAAAAAGGATGTATAGTGTTTTTTTAGTCGAAGATGAGTTTGTTATAAGAGAGGGCATTAAACAATTAGTGGATTGGGAAAGACAAGGGTTTGAATTAGTGGGAGAAGCCGCTGATGGAGAATTGGCATGGCCCATGATTCAGAAAAAAAGGCCTGATATTGTGATCACAGATATTAAAATGCCTTTTATTGATGGTCTTGAGTTAAGTCAAATGATCCGAAGGGATTTGCCAGATACCAGTATTATCATACTGAGTGGCTATGATGATTTTGAATATGCGCGTGAAGCCATTAAACTTGGGGTTAATCGTTACTTATTAAAACCGCTTCCAAAGGATCAATTTATCGATGTGCTCAAGCAGGTTAAAAAGCAAAAAGATGAAGAAGAAGCAACCAATCGATACAACAATCAATTCAGTGATGAAGTGCAAGAGTATTTATCGTCTTCTCGAAGGGGGTTATTCGAAGCGATTACATCTGGCAAGACATCGACTTCTCAAATTTTAGAACGTGCAGGGAATCTAGGGATTGATTTAGTTGCAGAGCAGTATAATGTGGTTCTTTTCTTCTTGGAAGAAAATATAGAAAAAATACAAAATACTTTTGATATTGCAGAAATCCAAGAGCGTATAAACAAGCAATGTACCACTGACCCTCACCGACTTCTTTTTAGTATCGGGCTAGAAGTTTTTATTATACTTATCAAAGCCGATGCAACAGAAATTGATGTAGAGTCTCGTAGATGCACTGAGGAATTGAAAGCACAATTTCAGAGCTTAGATGATAAAATAACATGGGCTATTTTGGTTGGAAAGCCAGTTTCAAGACTCAGTGGTATAGCGGATTGCTATCGAGAAGCTAGGCGTGCTTTCTTTAGAAGAAAAACTTGGGTTGCCAATCAAATCTATTTAATCGAATCAAATTCAGAAGAAGTAACTGAAAAATCTCGTATTATTGATTTTAATTTAAATGATCTTGATCCTGGAAAAGTAGATCAGCGGATTATTTTAAAATTTTTAAACAATGGCATTCAAGAGGATGTTTCTGATTTTGCTGAGAGTTATTTTGAAGAGATCGGAAGAGCGGGTATGAATTCCGCTTCGTTTTGCCAGTACATGGTTTTAAGCATTCAATTTACGGTCAATGCTTTTCTAGAAAGAATAGGCTATGAGAAACCAAGTGAGTTATTGGGAGGTGCCATTAAACTAGAAGAGGCAATTGCATCTAAAACGGCTGTCAGTGCTTATATCGTACAATTGCTTTCTAAAGCACTTATGCTACGTGATAATCTCGTCAAAAATCGATACTCGGAAATGCTGGAAAAAGCATTGAAATACATGAGAGAAAATTTTCAGGATAGCTCAATTGGACTCAACACCGTGGCGCAAATCGTCAATGTTAGTCCAACTTATTTCAGTTCGGTTTTCAGTCAACAAATGGGTAAAACTTTTGTGGAGTTTCTGACAGAACTTCGAATGGAAAAAGCACGAGAATTACTGCGTTGTACAAATGAAAGTGGCAGTGAAATTGCTTCTAAAGTGGGCTATAATGATCCGCATTATTTCAGTTTTCTTTTTAAAAAAATTAACGGCTGTTCTCCAAGGAATTACCGAAATGGAAAGAGGGAGAAAAGTGATTCTAAAAAAGAGGCAAAATAATCTAAGCAAGAGTGTTACCTTGACACAACAAATTCAAAAGTTACTTTTTACAGTGATTGTGCCCTTTATTGTGGTCATCATCGTATTGTTTTACCTTATGATGAGTTTCAATCAAAAATATGCGGCATCTTTACAAAATGCCAATACAGTTACAGAGCTTAACTATGAGTTTAAAAATAACATCGATCAAGAAACTTACCAATTTATTATTCGGGCGAAACCAATAGAGGAATTGCCAATGGAAGAAATTGAACGTGCAAAGCAAATTATTAAAAGATTAGAAATATCAACTACATATGGCGAAAATCAATGGCGTGTGGAAGTTATGCTTAACCTTATGGAAAAACTACGTCAGGCGATTATCGATATTGGCAACACAACAGGGTATGACGCGCGGATTGAAATGCTCAATGGAAACGTACAATCTATTACAACCTTAATTCAAACATATATGAATGATTATACTTATAGCGAAATGAAAGAACTTGCGGCCATTCAAAAGCAAATTATAAATCGTGTATCGATTATGATCTGGGTTACGATTATTATCTCGGCACCTTTTCTTATATTAATTCTTTTATATTCATGGCGATTGTCAGCAAGACTTACAAAGCCGATCCTTGAACTCTGTGAAAAAGCATCTGTACTTGGAAGTGGTAATTTTAATGTGGAACCTATCGTGAGTTACAGTGCAGAAATTCAGACATTGGATCATCGCTTCAATGAAATGGCAAATAGAATTGATGAACTTCTTGCATGTGTCAAAGAAGATCAAAATGCACTTCATAAAGCAGAGCTTGAGTTGCTTCAATCACAGATTAATCCTCATTTTCTGTATAATACTTTTGATTCAGTGGTTTGGCTTGCTGAGGCAAAACAAAATGATAAAGTGATTCAGATGGTCACAAGCTTGTCCTCTTTTTTTAGAAATTCACTCAGTAAAGGGCAAGATTTTATTACACTTGAAGTGGAAATTCATCAAGTGACCAGTTATCTTGAAATTCAACAGATTAGGTATTTTGATATATTGGAATATGAAATTGATATTCCTGAGCACTTAAAAACCAGTTATATACCTAAGCTAACACTTCAACCGATCGTAGAAAATGCTATTTATCACGGCATAAAAAGTAAAAGACAAAAAGGTAAAATTAAAATTTATGCAAATGAATCAGAGGAAGCTCTTTTTATCATGATTCAAGATAATGGCGCAGGTATGCTACCAGAGAAACTTCAATCCCTTAGAGAGGGATTGAGTCAACATCATCATACAGGCTTAGGCTTAGAAAATGTTTGCAAAAGACTTGATCTTTATTTTGGTGAGCCCTATGGACTTTCTTTTGAGAGTATTTATGGTGAGGGCATGACGGTTACGATTCACATTCCAAAACAAAATATAATAAAATCGTAAAAAAGCATACTTTTTTCAGAAAAAATTAGAACAATGTAAAATAAAAGTAAAATTTACGTAAAATATTCTATGGATAAACTAATGAATGGAAGATAAACTTATATTAGGTAATACGGAGTTAGTTAAGAATAATGGGAGGAAAAAAATGAAGAAGTTTTTAACGTTCTTACTTTTGGCAGCACTTACACTGAGCTTAGCAGCTTGTGGAAATTCTGCCCCAAATGATTCTAACAGTAATGCAGCTGCCGGGGGAGGTAGTGAAAAAAAATTAACAGTTGTGGGATTTTCGCAAGTAGGTGCAGAGTCAGACTGGCGTACTGCGAATTCTCAATCCATGAAGGATACCTTCACTGAGGCAAATGGATACAAACTTATATTTGATGATGCTCAAGGGAAACAAGATAATCAAATTACCGCAATTCGTAACTTTATACAACAAGAGGTAGACTACATCGTTATAGCACCAATCGGTGAAACTGGTTGGGATACTGTATTACAAGAAGCTAAAGATGCTGCTATTCCAGTGATTATCGTTGACCGTATGATCGATGTCGCTAAAGATGATCTATTCTATTGCTGGGTTGGTTCTGATTTCAGAAAAGAAGGCGATATTGCCGTTGAATGGATGGATAAAGAACTTGCTGGTAAAGATTCAGTTAAAATTGTTCATTTACAAGGGACAATTGGATCATCAGCTCAAATTGGAAGAACTGAAGGTCTTGAAGCAGGTGTGGAAGCGCATCCAAACTGGGAAATCGTTGCTCAACAAACGGGTGAGTTTACTCAAGCTAAAGGGCAAGAAGTTATGGAAAGTATTTTAAAACAAACGACAGACATTGATTTAGTTTATTGTGAAAATGACAATATGGCATTTGGTGCAATTGATGCAATTGAAGCCGCTGGTATGAAAGCGGGTGTAGATGGTGATATCGTCGTGGTTTCATTCGATGCTACAAATGCAGGTTTGACCATGACACTGGATCAAAAAATTAACTACAATGTTGAATGTAATCCATTACATGGACCACGTGTTGCAAAATTGATCGAACAAATCGAAGCAGGTCAAACACCTGAAAAACTTGCATATGTTGAAGAAAAAGCATTTGACGCTAAAGATATGACACAAGAAATCCTTGATGCACGTTCGTATTAATGAAATCTTATAAGTAAACTGTACAAGCAAATTTGCGTGGTGCGGAGAACTCAGGTATATCTCTGGGTCTGTACCACGCTATTTTTATATCAATTTTTCAAACGATTTGTAAGGTGGTGAAGTAAGTGTCGGAAAAGATTGTATTAAAAATGCGGGGTATCGAAAAAGTATTTCCAGGTGTAGTCGCTTTAGATCATGTTGATTTTACACTGCGTCAAGGTGAGATACACGCACTTATGGGAGAAAATGGTGCTGGCAAATCCACTTTGATTAAAGTATTGACAGGGGTGTATGAACTGGATGGTGGTGAAATCTTCATAGGAGATAATGCCAAGACTGTTATGATACACTCGCCTCAAGAAGCAAAAGAAAAGGGTATTAGTGCTGTCTATCAAGAAATCAGCTTATGTCCTAATTTAACAGTTGCGGAAAATTTATTTCTCGGTAGAGAACCCAAAAAACACGGTTTTATTGATTGGAAATCTGTACATGAACAATCGCAGGCCATTTTAAAATCATTAGATATTCCAGTTGATTATACAAGACCGCTTGATGAATGCTCCATAGCAATTCAGCAGATGGTTGCAATAGCTCGAGCTGTAGATATGAAATGTCAAGTTTTGATTTTAGATGAACCTACGTCATCACTTGATGATGGCGAGGTTGAAAAGCTGTTCAGGTTGATGACACAACTTAAAGAACAAGGTGTTGGCATCGTTTTCGTCACTCATTTTTTGGAGCAAGTCTATGCCATATGCGACAGAATAACAGTGCTTAGAAATGGTGAACTGGTAGGTGAGTACGCTGTGGATATGTTACCAAGAATTCAGCTTGTTGCCAAAATGATGGGGAAGGATTTTGATGATTTAAAAAGAATAAAAAATGATACGGATCTCGAGGTGAATAATCAACAGGTTAAGCCGTTAATTGAAGCAAGAGGTCTTGGTAGAAGTAATCATATAAAACCTTTTGATCTTGATGTTTATAGTGGTGAAGTCATTGGTTTTACAGGTCTTTTAGGATCGGGGAGAAGTGAACTTGTTCGAAGCCTGTATGGTGCGGATAAGCCTGATAGTGGCAGACTCAAAATGCATGATGAAGAAATTAAGTTTAGGACGCCAAAAGAGGCCATAAACAATGGGCTTGCCTATTTACCAGAAGATCGCAAACGAGATGGCATCATTGATGATTTATCTGTTAGAGAGAATATAATCATAGCTTTACAAGCGAAACGAGGGCTTTTTAAACCCATGGGACGAAAAGAAATGGAGGACTTCGCAGATCAGTATATTGATTTGTTACAAATTAAAACAGCAAGTCGAGAAACCCCTATTAAGAACTTATCCGGTGGGAATCAACAAAAAGTGATTATTGGGCGTTGGCTTTTGACTAATCCAGAGTATCTTATTTTGGATGAACCTACACGTGGTATTGATATAGGGACTAAAACAGAAATTCAAAAGCTTGTCTTAAAACTTGCAAAAGAAGGTATGGGAATTGCCTTTATATCCTCTGAAATTGATGAAATGCTCAGAACTTGTTCGCGGATGATTGTCATGCGTGATCACGAAAAGGTCGGTGAACTCACAGGAGAAGCTTTAACTGAAGAACATATCATGAATACAATTGCAGGAGGTGTAAAAAAAGATGAAAAAGGATCAATCACAGAATCTAGCCATCAAAACTAAAAAAATAATGACAAAAATATTTCATCATCACTTGTTTATGCCAATTGTAGGGCTGATGGTGGTGTTGCTCTCGAATCTCATAACAAAACCAGATTTTTTTGTGATTTCAATAAATCATGGGGTTCTATATGGTAACCTTATAGATGTGCTTAATCGTGGCTCAGAGCTTGTAATTTTAGCGATAGGTATGACATTAGTTACAGCAGCTTCTGGTGGTCAAGACATCAGTGTTGGCGCTGTGATGGCGGTATCAGCAGCGGTCTGTTGCTCACTGCTTTCGGGTGGAGCAGCTTCGACGAATGTTCTTCAGATGCCAATTATAGTTGCAGCAATTGCAGGTATTTTAGCTTCTGGTCTTTGTGGTGCTTTTAATGGTGTACTGGTTGCAAAATTTAAAATTCAACCCATGGTGGCGACATTAATTCTTTTTACAGCAGGACGTGGCATTGCTCAACTTTTTACAAAAGGTCAAAATGTGTATGTACGAGTAGACACTTTTAAAATATTTGGTAATTTTATGCCTGGAATTCCGGTGCCAACACCGATTATCATTTCAGCTGTGACGGTTATCGTCATGGCCATTATCTTGAAAACAACAACACTGGGGCTCTATGTTCAAAGTGTTGGTATTAATAGCAATGCTTCCCGGTTGGTCGGGTTAAATGCAACACGAATCAAGTTTGTTACTTATGTTATATGTGGCCTTCTTGCAGGCCTAGCAGGATTTATATCTGCCAGTCGCATCTACTCTGCTGATTCAAATAATATTGGGCTCTATCTTGAAATGGATGCTATTTTAGCAGTTGCACTCGGTGGTAATTTGCTCAGTGGGGGTAAATTCAGTTTTGCAGGTTCCATAATTGGTGCCTTTACGATTCAAGGGCTGACCACAACCTTATATGCAATGAATGTTTCAGCAGATCAACTGCCGGTTTATAAGGCTGTCGTCGTGGTAATTATCGTTGTACTCCAAAGTCCAGTTGTACAGAAGCAACTTAAACGGATTCGAATGAAGCGAAGATCTGTAAAAGTACTGGAAAATGGAGGTGCCTCAGCATGAATCGTTTGAATAACAGACTTAAATCCGTCATTGAAAAACGCAAAATGATTAATGACACGACTTTTCTGATTCTCGTAACAATAACGCTTTTTATCGCTATGTATATTGCCGGCATGATTGTTTTTCATGATCAAGGGTTTGCTAAACCACAAATGTTCCTAAATTTACTGATTTCAAATGCCGGTCTTATTGTCATTGCTTGCGGTCTGACACTGGTGATGATCACAGGTGGGATTGACATTTCTGTAGGCTCTGTGACAGCTCTAGTCTGCATGGCATCTGCCTATGCCATGGAGGTATTGGGGACGAGCGCATATACTGCTATTCTAATTGCCATTATGATTGGTCTTGCATTTGGTGTGGTTCAAGGCTATCTTGTGTCCTATTTAAATATTCAGCCTTTTATTGTTACACTGGCGGGGATGTTTTTCGGACGTGGCATGACAGCGGTTATCAGTAAAGAAATGCTTACCATAAGAAATGCGACTTTCCGTTCGTGGGCTGAATTTAAAATATATCTACCATTTGGAACCGTAAATAAAGCTGGTATTTATCAGCCTGCTTATATTTATCCCACTGTTATTATTGCACTTATAATTGTGGCTTTGATTGTCTTTATGCTGAAAAAAACCCAATTCGGACGCAGTCTTTATGCTGTGGGTGGCAATCAGCAGAGTGCACTTATGATGGGGCTCAATGTTAAGCGTTCAAAAATGATGGCATATGTGCTCAGTGGTTTGCTTGCTGGCATTGGTGGTTTTCTATTTTGTCTGAATACAGGTGCTGGTTTTGTGGAACAAGCAAGGGGTCTTGAAATGGATGCAATTTCTTCATCCGTTATCGGTGGCACATTGTTATCAGGTGGTGTAGGCAACCCCATTGGGACACTTTTTGGTGTTCTGATTAAAGGGACTATTGGCAGTTTAATTACAACACAGGGGACACTCTCAAGTTGGTGGGTAAGAATTGTACTTTCAGCATTACTCTGTTTCTTTATTGTTCTACAGAGCATTATAACATCGCGCAAACGCCAAGTAGAATAATCAAATGAAGTATCCCAAAAGGGATCTATGTATATTAATCGTATCAATAATCCCCCTTTATTGAATATAGAAAAAGAAGCCTCTAGTGAGGTCGTTCCGAAAGGTTCGATTTCTTGAGGCTTCTTTTATATGCCATCAAAACTTTCCTGTTGAAATTGCGATCTAAAATACATCATATGGATTTATGACCACTTTACAAAATTATGAGATACATTTAAGGCACTATCTCTATTGAATGTTATTATGAGAAATCATATAATAATAGCAATGGAAAAACAACTAAAATAAACAAAACGAGAAAAAACAAAGCAATAGGGATAAAATACCAATAAATTTGAGGTGAAATCATGCTCAGTTATGAACTAATGGAAAATATGAAGCAAAAGAAAATTATGAAAATAAATCGTTCACTTATAAAACTTTTAATTCTTATGATTATTTTAGGCATTACACTTACCAGCTCATTTTGTCTTGGTAGATATCATATAGGTGTCTTTGATTTGTTTAAAATTTTATTTAGCCGTATCCTACATATTGATAAAACTTGGACGAATCAAATGGAAGCAGTGGTTTTTAATATAAGACTTCCAAGAATTATACTTTCATGTATGGTAGGTTCATGCCTAGCTGTTGCAGGTGTTTCATATCAAGGCGTATTTCAAAATCCAATGGCATCCCCTGATTTGTTAGGTGCCACATCAGGAGCTGCCTTTGGTGCAGCACTCGCGATTTTATTAGGGGCTTCAAGTGTGACAATTTCAGCTTCTGCATTTTTATTCAGTATTATTACAGTGGGTATTGTATTTTTAATCGGTAGGTATGCCCCTGGAAGTCCTATTATTAACTTGATTCTTGCAGGCATCATGGTAAGTTCTTTATTTACAGCAGGGACGTCTTTTATTAAGTTAGTAGCAGACCCAACCAATCAGTTACCATCGATTACTTATTGGCTCATGGGTAGTTTTTCAGGTGCAAAAAAACATGAAATTGTATTTGTTGCGATTCCAATGCTTTTGGGTATTGTCCCTTTATTGGGGATGAGATGGCGGCTCAACCTTTTAGCCATGGGGGATGAGTCTTGTGAAAGCATAGGCGTTAATGCAAATGAAATGCGTTTAATTGTGATTCTTGCTTCGACAATTATTACAGCAGCAAGTGTTTCGGTCAGTGGCATGATTGGATGGATTGGATTAGTAATCCCACATTTATGCCGTAAAGTGGTTGGGAGTGATTATAAATATTTAATGCCAACTTGTATGATTACTGGTGCGATCTTTATGCTTGGCGTCGATAATATCTCCCGAAATTTACTTGAAACTGAAATTCCGATAGGCATTCTGACGGCCTTTATAGGGGCACCGTTTTTTGTCTATCTCATATTTAGAAGAGAGGGGCGTCTATCATGATTGAAGTGGATCAATTGTCTTTTTCTTATGGTAAACATGCTGTACTAAAGCATTTGACTTTTTCTATAGAAGCAGGCAAACTTCTGTCAGTGCTTGGACCAAATGGTGTTGGTAAGAGTACTTTATTTAGATGTTTGTTAGGCTTAAACAAAACTTATACAGGTACTGTTCAAATCAATAAAGCAGATATCAAAACATTTACCACACGGCAAATGGCTGAGACAATGGCTTATATTCCACAATCACATTCGTCTACTTTTAACTATTCCGTTGTGGAAATGGTGGTTATGGGAACTGCACATAGAGTCTCTAAATTTTCGACACCAAGCGTAAAAGATTACGAGAAAGCTTATGATGCCCTTGATCAGATGAATATGAGGTCTTATGCTGAAAGATACTTTAATGAGCTCAGTGGAGGCGAACAACAGATGGTTTTAATTGCAAGGGCTTTGGCACAGCAAGCTAAAATTCTCTTGATGGATGAACCTACGTCTAATCTTGATTTCGGAAATCAATTGAGAGTGATGGAGAAAATTAAAATGTTGACTGAAAAAGGTTATACAGTCATTCAGTCTAGTCATAATCCACAACATGCTTTGATGTTTTCAGATGAAATTATGGCACTTTACGCAGGTCAAATTATAGCAAAGGGGATACCCGGTGAGGTCGTCACTAAGGGCTTGCTAGAAAAGCTCTATCAGACCAACGTGGAAATTTTAGAAGTAAAAGGTGAACGGTTGATTTTGCCATTGTGGGGAAGGCGGTGTATATGATGTTTTTATGGAAACCGAAGATGATTGATTACATGAAAGATGCTTATGAGTTTCATTCAGCACACGATAGACTTGCAGAAAAGCTAGAAAATTACTTGCCTAAAAATGCACATGTATGTGATGCAGGTTGTGGCCTGGGCTATTTTAGCCTAGCGATTTCAAAACGCTGTCGTCGTGTTACTGCGATTGATATTGCACCTGCGCCACTTAAAATACTCAGACAGAATGTTATAGATTTGGGCTACCATAACATTGAGATCGTACAAGGTGATATTCTGAAAGCGCCACCGACAAAGCCCTATGATGTTATGGTGTTTTGTTTTTATGGCACTGTAAAAGAAACACTTAAAATCGCAAAAAAACAATGTAATGGGACTGTGATTATGCTTAAAAAAAATAGTGCCTTTCATCGGTTTTCATTGACAAAACAAGAGGCCTGTCGGCATACTTACAAAAATGCAAGAGAACAGCTTGAGCAGTATGAAATGCCCTTTAGCTACGAATCATTTTCGATTGAAATGGGGCAACCTTTCAAGTCAATTGAGGACGCAGTGGATTTTTATAGGCTTTATTGCCGTGATGGACATCCTGAGGCGATTCGTGTAAAAGAGGTGTCTGATAAATTGATGAGATCAACTTCCGAAGTGTTCCCTTATTATCTCCCCATGGTAAGAGAAGTGGGGATGGTGGTTTTAAATGCAGGGGATATATCGGATGCTATAGATTAGATACAATATTCTATGAGGGGGATTTATATGAAAAAAGCATTATCTTTTTTATTGTCAAGTGTATTGGTGCTATCTTTGATGTCAGGGTGCACCGCAGAGGTATCAAAAACAGAATCTAAAGTACCTGAGCAATCAAGTCTGGCTTCTAACCAAGAGACAGAATCCGTAACGACTGAACCCGTGACGGCTGATCCTGTAAATGACACTGAGAACGCAGATGCCTCACGGACTGTAGTCTTTACTGATTCTGTTGGTCGGGAAGTTGAAGTGCCAAAAGAAATAACAAAAATAGCGATTTCTGGCCCACTGGCTCAAATCGTAGTCTTTTCGTTAGCACCAGATAAAATGATTGGAATTGCAACACCTTGGAGTGATATAACAGCAAGCATTATGAAACCGGAATACTATAATTTGCCTATATTAGGACAGCTTTATGGTGGGAAAGGTGAACTCAATCTTGAAACGCTTTTGGCAAGTGATGCTCAAGTGGTGATTGATGTTGGTGAACCCAAAGATTCTATTGTAAGTGATTTAGATCAACTTCAAGAGCAAACTGGCATTCCTTTTGTCCATATTACTGCAAATCTTGACAATATGGGAGATGCTTATAGACTGCTTGGCACACTACTTGATATGCAGGAAGAAGCTGAAATTAGAGCCGTTTATTGTGAAGAGACTTATCTGCGTACAAAGTCAATTGCAAGTCATGTAGAAAAGGCGAACCTTTTGTATTGTTTAGGGGATAAGGGGCAAAATATTATAGCAAAAGGCTCTTATCATGCAGAAGTAATTGATCTTCTGAGCAATAATTTAGCAGTTGTAGAAAAGCCAGTCTCTAAGGGAACTGGTAATGAAGTGGATATGGAACAGATTTTAAATTGGAATCCAGATGTCATTTTATTTGCATCAGATAGTATTTATGACACTGTGGGATCAGATCCTGCGTGGCAAGATATTTCAGCAATAAAAAATGGCAAGTATTATGAAGTGCCAAATGGACCTTATAACTGGATGGGATTCCCACCTTCTGCCCAACGCTATTTAGGGATGCTTTGGATGTCGCAACTTCTATACCCAGAGGAAGCGAACTATGATCTTTATAAGGAAGTCGCTCATTATTTTAAGTTATTTTATCATGCAGATTTAACTGAATCACAATATCAAGAGTTAATTTCTAAGTCAATGCCTAAATAAAAAGTTAAGGAGTGCTGAATGAAAAAATTATTTACCTTAATTAAAAATACGCTTGAAAAGGGAGAAGACCTTGTCCTCTGTAGCATTATAGCGAGTTCGGGATCGACACCGAGAGGAAGAGGTGCTAAAATGATCGTCTTTAGTGATGGCACGATTGCAGGCACAATTGGTGGTGGAACCGTTGAATTTGAAAGCATCAAGCTTGCTCAAAAAGCGTTCGATACAAAATCAGCTTTTAAGCAGAGCTATAATCTGACTGCAAATGAAACTGCCGATATAGGGATGATTTGTGGTGGACAAGTGGTTGTTTATTTTCAGTATTACGCTGGCAATGATGAGAAAGCACTGAATCTGTTCGATTATATAGAATCTGCCTTTAAGCGGACTTGTGATACTTGGCTCATCAGTTATATCTCAGAAGGGTGTATGGAACAAATCGGCATCTATGAGCAAGGCAAAGGGATGGTCTTTGGAAAAGATATCCCGTTAGAGGCGATTAAACCTCTTCTTAAAAGTAAGGGGGTACTGAAAAAAGGAGAACCTACTTATTATGTAGAGCCTCTGACACAATCTGGAACTGTTTATGTTTTTGGAGGTGGGCATGTATCTCAAGAACTTGTACCAATGATTGCACATGTTGGTTTTAGGGTTGTTGTCTATGAAGATCGAGAGGCATTTGCAGATGCTCAATTATTTCCACAAGGGGTAAGAACGATTGTGGGAAAATTTGATGATATTTCAAGCAGGATTAATTTGACAGAAAATGATTATGTGGTGATTATGACGAGAGGGCATCAAGCAGATTATGAAGTCCTTGAGCAAGTCATGAGGACACCGGTAGCCTATGTAGGCCTTATTGGAAGTGCAAGTAAAAAGGCGAATACGTTTAAACTTCTTGTGGCAGCAGGCATTCCTGAGACAGAGCTTGATCGTATTCATACACCGATAGGGCTCTCCATTAAAGGGGAAACACCTGCTGAGATTGCTGTGAGTATTACAGGTGAGATGATTCTTTTTAGGGCAGAACTAAGCGAGGCAAGGCAATGAAAAAACCGTTACATCTTTTAATTACTGGAGAAGTTGGTGTTGGGAAGACTTTTTTAGTTCAGAGATTGCTTAAACATAATCAAAGATCTGTTAGAGGTTTTATCTCCAAATGGATGTCGTCGGATGAAAAAATCAAATCAGGCGTGTATTTATTTCCAGCAACTGCAGAAACCTATTTGTGTACAGCGCAAAATTGTGTTGCAACTTGTGAAAAATCGGGATTTAATATCATACATCCTAAGGTATTTGATACCTATGGTGTTGAACTATTGAGTATACCCAAAACCCAAAATAAGAGTCTTATTTTGATGGATGAATTAGGGTTTATGGAGTCAGAGTCACCTCTATTTTGCAAAATGGTTCTAAATGTACTTGATGGTAGTGTGCCTATCTTAGCAGTGGTAAAAAAGAAAGAGACCCTATTTCTAGATGAAGTCAGGGCACATAAAAATGCTGAACTTTTCTGTGTGACAGAAGAGAATCGAGAATTACTATATCATGAATTGATTTCAAAAATAGAGTCTTGGCACGTGGATTAAAAGTAACCCCCCTAATGGGTGTTTTGAGCAATATCTAGTTCATAACACACCATTTAGGGGGTTTTAATATGGAATGATGGATTGTTGATTCTTGTTTAGTGTTCTATAATTAAATTGTAGACCTCTTGAAGAGTATGCGATGCCGTATAATGGCAGTTGGTTCCTGAGAAACTGATTTTTAGAAACTTTAGCAAATAAATTGGATAAAAGATAAGGAGGCATATAAATGCAGCATTTTGAAAGTGATTATTTAGAGGGTGCTCATCCTTTAATTTTACAAAAACTTATTGAAACTAATATGGAAAAGACACCGGGTTATGGTTGTGATCATTATTGTGAAAGTGCGAAAATAAAAATTAGAAAAGCCTGTGGCTGTGAGCATGCAGAAATACATTTTTTAGTAGGCGGGACTCAAACCAATGCAACCGTTATAAAAGCACTTTTGAGATCATATGAAGGTGTCTTAGCTGCTGAAACAGGACATATCAGTACCCATGAAGCAGGTGCTATTGAAGCTGGTGGTCATAAGGTTTTAACATTGCCACATGAACTTGGAAAGATAAGTGCAGAAAGCGCAGAACACTATATAGAACTTTTTTATAAAGATGCCAATCACGATCATATCGTTAAACCTGGGATGATCTACATCTCTCATCCAACTGAATATGGCACGTTATATACCAAAGAGGAACTTGAAAAATTGAATCATGTTTGTGAAAAATACAAAATCCCATTATTTTTAGATGGTGCGCGTTTGGGTTATGGCTTAATGTCGAAAAATACGGATGTCACACTGGAAGTGATTGCAGAAAATTGTGATGTGTTTTACATTGGCGGGACTAAAGTAGGCGCTTTATTTGGTGAAGCTGTTGTAATCACAAAACCTAGCTTGGTGGATAATTTCTTTACACTGATTAAACAACAAGGCGCGTTACTTGCAAAGGGTAGACTTTTAGGCGTTCAGTTTGATACACTTTTTACAGATCGTTTATATTTTGATATTTCTAAACATGCCATTGATATGGCGGAAAAGTTAAAGACAGGCTTTATAAATAAAGGTTATCAGTTTTATTTTGAATCCCCTACAAATCAACAATTCATTGTTTTGAATAACGAAAAGATGAAACAATTATCAGAAAAGGTCTCATTTGGTTTTTGGGAAACGTTAGATGACGATCACACCGTGGTTCGTTTTGCAACGAGTTGGGCAACAAAAGAAAGTGATATTGATCTGCTGTTTGAGTTGATTTAAGCGATACTAAGTTCTAATATTAAAGCAAAATGCCATGAATCTAAATTAAAGATTCGTGGCATTATTTTTGATGTACTTATTTCCCCAAGTCTCAAGGCTATCTAGAACGTCTGAAAAAGCATTTCCCATATCACTGAGTTCGTATTCTACTTTAGGCGGTATTTGGGGATAAACTGTCCTAATGATCATGCCATAGCTCTCCAAAGTCCGCAGTTGTTTAGTGAGTGTTGCTTGAGTGATATCAGGTAGAGCACGTTGTAACTCATTAAATCGATATTTATGATCTCTTAGATGAGATAAGATGATGAGAGCCCACTTTCCAGATAATATTTTTTGAGAAGTGGCATAGGGACATTTCCCGAATAATTCTTCTTGTGTTAACATAAGACCTCCTTAATAGTATCTCAAAAGATACTAAGTATTAAAAAAGAACGTACTTGTTGTAATGATCCTAACCTAATATAATGTGTATATAGTCAATTATATCACTAGCGAACGTGATACACAAATAGAAAATAAGGAGGCAACATTCATGAAAATATTAGTTACAGGTGCAACTGGGAAATTAGGTACAAAAGTAGTGAATCACTTACTTGAAACCGTATCGCCAAATAAGCTTGCAGTCAGTGTTCGGAATCCAGAGAAGGCAGCACATTTAAAGGCACTGGGCATAGAGGTTAGACAGGGTGATTTTGATAAGCCTGAAACATTAAAAATAGCTTTTTCAGGTATAGATCGTCTGTTGATCATATCAACTGATGGTGACAATGAAACGAGAATACGCCAACATACAAATGCAGTTCAAGCAGCTCAAGAAGCAGGTGTAAAGTTTATTGCTTATACAAGTTTAGGCAATGCAAGTGAGAGTAAGTTGTTTTTGGCACCAGTACATCAAGCCACAGAGGCAGCTATTCTAAAAACAGGTATTCCATATGCTTTTCTTAGAAACAATTGGTATCTTGAAAATGAAATTGGGAGTATTCAAGGTGCGTTAGCAGGTGCACCTTGGGTAACTTCAGCGGGTAATGGAAAAGTAGGTTGGGCACTTCAAGAGGATTACGCAGAAGCAGCTGCTAAAGTGCTTTCAGGTAGTGGTCATGAGAATTCCATTTATGAACTTTCAGGTGTACTGAGGACTCAAGAAGAGCTTGTTGCCGCTCTTGAAACAGTAATAGGGAAGTCAGTGTCAGTTCAGCAAGTGGATGATTCAACTTATGGCAATATAATGAAAGATGCTGGTATACCAGAATTTATTATACCTATGCTCATCAATATTCAGTCAGATATACGAAAAGGTGCATTAGAAGTTCCAAAAAGTGATTTTGAAAAAGTACTTGGTCATCCAGTAACGCCGATTGAAGAAGCATTGGCTCAAATTGTGAGTACAATTGGTTAGATAAAGGCTTGTAAGTGGCATATGCTGAATTCCTTGATATTCACATTAAACTATATTATAATATCGTAGAAGCACAGAAAAATAAGAAAAATCAAGGATGGCATAGGATGAAAAGAAATGTATTAGTTATAATGATAGTGGCTTTCACAATGATCCTTATGGCTTGTGGTACTGGCAATGTATCTGAGCAACCAGCAGATAAGTCTGCTGAGGCATCAACAGTAGAAGCACCAGTGGTAGAAGCAGAAGTACCAACAACTGAAGCCGAAGTGGATTCAAAAGGATGGCATTCTGAATTTTATAATGCAGAAAAAATGAATGGCGTTGTACTCAATATGTATGGTGTTACGGATTCCATTATCCCTGTTTTAGATCAATTTACAGAGGATACAGGGATTGTTGTGGAGAACTTGACCATGAAAAATGGCGAAATATTACAGCGACTAATCAATGAAAAAGATTCAGGTACTGTAATTGCTGATGTTTGGTTTACAGGTGGCGCGGATACTTTTATTAGTGCAGCGCAACAAGGGTTACTACATGCCTATCATTCTCCAGAAGGAGAAGTTTTAGGTGATATCATGAAAGATAAAGACGGTTTTTGGTATGGCACATCTTTGACTTTGGTGAACTGGGTGGTCAATACGGATTTAATTGCAGAAAAGGGCCTTAAAATGCCAGAGACATGGGATGATTTGCTTCAAGAAGGTTTAAAGGGCGAAGTTTCTATGTCAAACCCGGCATCATCAGGAACAGCGTATAACACTGTAAGTGCTATTCTTCAAGTACGTGGTGAAGAAGCGGGCTGGGCATATTTAGACCAATTAATTGACCAAGTCCCATTTTTTACTGCAAGAGGAAGTGATCCAGCACAAAATGTGGTTTCAGGCGAAGCCATCGTGGGAATCAATGCAAGTAATGGAGATCGTGAACTCGAAGAGAATAATGCACATATTAAACTGGTTTATCCTAAAGATGGTACTGGCTGGTGGCCACAACCCGTTGCAATTGTTGAAGGATCTGAAAAACTAGATGAAGCAAAGGTCTTTGTAGATTGGTTAATTTCAAAACGTGGTATGGAGACAATTGCCGAAGTGAGAAATGCTGCTGTTGCGAGAAATGATGTGGCGATTCCAGAAGGTATTGTGGACATTAACGATATTGAGCTTTTACCAGTGGATTTCCAAGCAAATGCTGCTGACAGAGATGCTATTTTAACAGAGTGGGAAAAACATATAGAAAAATAGAATTTAGAGGGACAGATGAATCAAAATAGAAGTAAGATCTTAACAATCTCATATGGCTTAATGATCGCCTTTTTAATCTATTTTGTAGCATTACCCGTTGTTAGTGTTGTCATATATGGTTTTAGTGCTGAAAATAGTATATTGGGCAATTTGAAAGGTATAGAAAGAAGTTTAGGTTATCTGAAAAATAGTATGATCGTATCCGTAACAGTCACAGTATTTGCGACTCTTATTGGATTAGTCATGTCCTTTACACTTAATAGAGTAACTTTTATGGGAAGAAGAATCATGAAAATTTTGGTTCTTCTTCCTTTTGTCAATCCACCATTTGTAGGCAGTATATCATATATTATGCTCTTTGGTAAACGCGGATTGATCACACATCAACTACTTGGACTCACCATATCACCATTTGGACTCCAGGGCATACTGATCATTCAAATTCTAAGTTTAAGTTCGCATGCCTATCTTTTAATTTCGAGTTCCATTAGAAAGATAGATGTCACTTTGGAAGACGCAGCTAGAAATCTAGGGGCTACAGAAGGCAATATATTTCGAACAATAACTGTACCGATGATGCGACCGGAAATTTTAGGCACTGCGCTTTTGATCTTTTTGGAATCTATGGCGGATTTCAGTACGCCTCTTGTGATAGGGGGGAGTTATCAGACTTTGGCATCGGATTTGTACATACAGATAACTGGATTATATGATATGACTTCAGCAACCGTATCAGGCATCATCTTGTTGATTCCCTGTATTGGCATCTTTATCCTACATAAGTATTACTTTTCTAGGCACAGTTACTTTTCAGAAGATAATATATCTTTGGATATTGAATACAAATTTATTGGCAAGAAAACAAAGGTATTTTTGGTCACATTTTGTGGCTTATTCATCAGTTTTGTGCTTGCAAAATATCTCTTTATTGTCATTGGCGCTTTAACTAAGTCTTGGGGGCACGATTATACTTTTACGCTTGAACACATCAAGGCACTTGGTGGCAGAAAATACAAGCCCTTTGTAAATTCTTTCAAGCTGGCGACGATAAGTGCGTTGGTTGCGTCTGCCACTGGGGTTACACTTGCTTATCTCATCAAGGTAAAACAACTCAAATTTTCTGGAACAGCAGATTTTCTGGCAACAGTACCAGCAGCCATACCTGGGATACTCTTTGGCATAAGTTATTTGGTAACATTTAAATATCCACTCTTTGGAATTGGACGATTGTGGTTTATTGGTACGAAGGGAATCGTGCTTATGGGATCAACTGTCATTATTTATTTGATCTGTATTGCTCGGTTTATGAACACTGGATTGAGATCAGGTTATGCCCTTTTTGAACATATACATCCAGATATAGAAAAGGCATCATATAATCTCGGTGCAAGTGTCGCTCAGACTTTTATAAGAATTATAGTACCTTTGATGAAAGATGCCTTTACAGCTTCTTTTCTTAAGAGTTTTTCATCGGGGATGGTAACTTTAGGAGCGATTATTCTATTGCTCATCCCATCGAACAAGGTAGCGGTTCAACAGGTATTCCAAATTATTACCAGTAGCGACACTGGAAATGCAGCTGCAATGTCATTGATGCTGTCTCTTATGACATTTGTTTTTATGAGTGGCTATTATATGCTGTTCAATGCAAAAGCGTTGATCGTTCGATCTGTTGAAATAGGAAGGCGGAAATAGCATGAGTTTACGTATTGAAGATATCTCTAAAGATTTTAACGGCTTTCAGGCCCTTAAAAAAGTAAATATAGAGGTAAAAGAAGGTGAAATCTTGGCTCTGTTGGGGTCGTCAGGTTGTGGCAAAACCACCTTGCTCAGGATTATTGCAGGTCTAATTGAACAAACAGAAGGCAAAATATGGATTAACGATGCAGACATCTCCAGTTGGCCTGCGCAAAAGCGCAATACAGCTATGGTATTTCAAAATTATGCGCTATTTCCTCACATGAATCTTGAAGAGAATATCGCCTATGGTTTAACCCTTAGAAAAATAGGTCGAAGTGAAATTAGAATTCGGGTAGACGAGGTGTTAAATCAAGTTCAACTTGGTGGGTTAAATAAGCGAAAGATTCAAGAATTAAGTGGTGGACAGAAGCAAAGAGCAGCACTTGCAAGAGCGCTTATTACAAAACCCGATATATTGCTCTTTGATGAGCCCTTGAGTAATTTAGATGAAAAACTCAGAGTTAATCTGCGTGAGGAAATCAGTCGAATCCAAAAGGAGACAGGCATTACTTCCATTTATGTGACGCACGATCAGAAGGAAGCTATGGCAATTGCGCATAAAATTGCAGTGATGAGTCATGGGGAAATCGTCCAATGGGGAGACCCAGAGGATATCTTTTATCGACCTATTAATGCTTTTACTGCTGATTTTATGGGGCGTGTCAACGTTTTTGAATGTCGAAAAAATAGTCAGGGTAAATTTTCATTTCTTGAAAAAACAATTAGGACGTCCTCAGAATCAAATTCCGTTCAAATTCTTTTACCTCCCGAAGAAGTGGATATTTATGCGGAGGATACTGGACATCTAATCCAAGGGACTGTTGTGGAAATTGAAATGTCTGGTGCTTTAGTTCACTATCGTATAAAGGTTAAAGACCAATATATTTATGCATATAGGTTACGCAGAGCCAAAGAGGGTATTTATAACAGAAATCAAAAGGTTTGGATTGACTTTGATATTGAAACAGTTCATATTTTTAAAGAAAGGTAGACATAGATGATTATTGATTTACATTTTCATACAAAGCAATTTTCTTCCTGTAGCAAGATTGATATGGAAGAGGGGATAAAACAAGCTAAAGCACTTGGCATAGATGGTATTTGTATCACAGATCACGACATTTTTGCATGTAGAGCAATGGCTCAAGCGTTACAAGAGAAATATGAGATTTTGGTGATCGTAGGCACAGAGATTTACACAAAAGAAGGTGACTTATTATGTTTTGGACTTGATGAAATCCCCTCTGAACAGCCCACTGCACAGGATATGATTGACCACATAAATCTACTGGGTGGTGCTTGTATTGCAGCACATCCCTTTAGAAATAATAATAGAGGTATAGGTGAAAAACTCAGGCAATTAACTGGGTTACATGCGATTGAGAGCTTAAATGGGAATACGTGTAGTGACAACAACGACCGCGCGAAACGAATTGCAGACGAGTTGGGGATTCCATGTACTGGTGGTAGCGATGCACATTCACTAGACCGAATTGGTATTTATGCCACACAATTTTTAGTAAATGTCGAAAATGAACTGGATTTGATAGGTGCGATACGTCGCGGACAAATGATCCCGTGGAAGAAGCAAGAAGAATGCAAATAGACAAATGAATATTAAAAATAGAATAATCAATAAATATGCATAAACCAAACTACCCAAATAAAGCGTTATGATTTATAATATAGATAATACAGAATTTTGGTGAGAGGAGTTGAAGTCATATCAACTTTAAAACGTTCAGAAATTTAGTTTTAAGCAGTGAAGATATCCTTATGGAAAAGATACTCACATATGCAAAAGAGAGAAACTACGTTAAATATACTTCAACCCTTAAAGAGGCATGGCGACTTTCTATTTCGGGTCTTTCTGAAGCTTTGGTCAAAGTGAGTTATAAATCAGAAGCGATTCCGGAGCTTGGACCAGACGAAGACTTTTCAAAGAACGAAATTGCAGAATTTGGTGTTATTGAAGCGAAGAAGCATCGTTCAAGAGGGATTTCACTTGAGATGTTCTTGGGTTTAATGAAGTACTATCAACAGGCCTATATCGATCTAATCAATGAAAGTAATTTTTCAGATGAAGGGAAAGTGTTTTTTTCTCAGTATATCAAAAGATACTTTGATTATGTAGAACTTGGTCTCGTCACAGAATGGACCACATTATCTGAAAAAATTAAATTAGAGGACCTTCAAGCTCAAAATCGTGATATGACCAATGAAAAGAACAAATATCTTACGGTATTTGAAAGTATCTATGATCCAATCGTTTTGGTAGATAAAAATAATCGTATCGAAAATTTCAATCATCAAGCAGCGATCACTTTTGCCGATGTAAATGCTCATGTCTCTGGCACGAAATATTATAGCAATATTAATACAGAAAACACTCTTACATGGCTTAAAAAAGAAATAGATCATTTTATGAGTCTTAAAAAAGATGAAATATCAATGGAGAAAACACTCACCACAAGATTAGGACAAAAAGTATTCATTGTAAAATTTAAGAAAATGATGGATATAAGTGAAAAATATGCAGGAACTGTTGTGACTTTCAATGATATTACAGATAGACTAGAGTTTGAAAGGCAACTAAGAGAGCAAAATGAAAAATTAGAATATTATGCCTATACGGATCATATGACAGGTGTCTTAAATCGTAGAACAGGATTATTTTCGCTTGAGAAAGAGCTTGCATTGATGCTCAGAACCGACAGGGTGTTATCCGTGTGCTTTATTGACATAGATGGGTTAAAATTTGTCAATGATAATTTTGGTCATAATGAAGGGGACAATTTAATCAATTTTATTGTTACAAGTATAAAGAAAAGAATCACATCAAAGGATTCCATTAGTCGCTTTGGGGGAGATGAATTCTTAATCATATTTCCTGATTATAGTTATTCAGATACAGAAGCTCTTATTAATAGTGTTGCTGAAGAGCTGATGGCATATGATAAAAAGGCCTTAATTGCGTATAAGCATGCCTTTAGCTATGGCATTGTAGAAGTAACAAAAGACAGCGAGCATGGTTTAGATGAAATTATCAGGTTAGCGGATCAAAAAATGTATCAAAATAAATCATTTAAGAAAAATAGTGTTAATAGCAAGAACTAAAACTTTCCATATTTACATTAGAGCTGATTCGGGTGTCTAGTCATATACATCATGAATGAGCTCTTTTTACATACGTTGAGCTAAACCGTATTGACATATTATAGAAAAAATTTAAAGTTTTTTTAGTTTTAAAAGGGCTTTAAAAAGCTAGGGGGGCTTATGAAAAAAATAGTACTAATTGCACTTAAAAAACTTACGAAAGTACATTATTTGGAAAAGCTCAATGATTTTTTAGGCAATTACGTTGAAATTGAAGGTTATAGCGTGGAAGAAGGTATAGAAAATATCTATTCTGCGGATTTGGTGATTATAACGGGAATGGGCGTAGCGGAGCCTTTTAAAAAGCATTTGATCACAGATGCAGAAATCATTTATTTGAGACGGACATATACAAAAAAAGGGTTGAAAAAAATATTGGATTTGCCCAATGGGATTACAGCAATGTTTGTTTGCAATGATATGGTTTCAGCGATTGAAAGCATATCTATATTAAATACCATCGGGATCAAACATATCAATTTAGTTCCTGTCTATCCCGGGATGGCAGAAATTCCAGATTTAAAGTATGCAATCACACCTGCGCAACTGGAATATGTGCCAAAGGGTGTAGAACGCGTAACGGATATAGGTTGGCGCGTTATTGACACGACGACCATGTTGGATATTGTGACAAAACTTGGGATAATGAATAAAGCTATTAATAATGCAATTGCAATGCGTCAAAATGAAATCATATCGCTTAATCTTGGATTACAGTATATGTTTGAAAATTCAAACATGGTTCTAGAAATGACTAATGAAGGGGTTATTTATACTGATGATAACTTGAATATAAAAGACTATAATGGCTCAATGATCAAAATTATTCAGATGTCAAAATATATAGGTCAAAATATCATAGGTACGATCATCCCAGAGTCATTTGCAGAGATCTTTACTCAAAAGGAAGAAGTCGAAAAGTATTCATTAAAACATCCCTTATTCAATAAGACGTTTGAGGTCTCAAAAAAGGCTTTTACTGTTAATGGGAAAAGTTATGGTTATATTTTTCTAATAGAGGATGAAACGGAAGTTAAGTCTTTAGAATTTAGAGTAAAAGGTCAATCCATTTTAAGTGGCTATGTAACCAAATATGGATTTGATGATATTTTAGGCAAGAGTGATGTTATTATGAAGTGCAAAGAAAGAGCCTTAAAAATGGCAACTTCTGATAATGTGGTTTTATTAATTGGTGAAAGTGGTACGGGTAAGGAATTGTTTGCACAGTCCATACACAATGCTTCAAAGAGAAGTAAAATGCCTTTTCTAGCTATAAATTGTTCAGCCTTATATCCGCAGTTACTAGAAAGTGAGCTATTTGGTTACGAAGAAGGCGCATTTTCGGGTGCAAAAAAGGGTGGCAAGAAAGGGTTGTTTGAACTTGCAGATAAGGGGACCCTTTTTTTAGATGAGATTGGTGAATTGCCAATGAGTGTACAGGCTAAATTTTTACGCATACTGCAAGAAAAAGAATTGATCAGAGTAGGTGGATCAGAAATTATTTCGGTAGATGTTCGGGTGATTGCAGCCACTAATAAGAAACTTACTGAACTCATAGAAGAAAAAAAATTTAGAAAAGATTTATACTATAGACTCAGTATTTTTCCACTGCTGATACCACCGTTAAAAGAAAGAAAAGAAGATATTTTATATCTAGTGGAGCGTTTTGTAAAGGATTCAAATGCAGAAGACAAAATATTGAGTTCTGAACTAATCCGTTTTTTAACGGGATATTCTTGGCCAGGAAATATTAGAGAACTTAAAAATTGCATTGAATATATGACTTTTATGGGAGAACAACAACTGGGCATTAATGATTTGCCGCCTTCTGTTATGATGGATTCTAAAAGTGATTTAAAACCAATGAAGCGTAATTTTGAAGATTTATCACTTGAAGAAGACCAGATTGCGACTTTTATTTTAGAATTTATAAAGGTCAGGGCCGCTGGAAGAAGAGCTCTATGTGATGAAGCCATAAAGTCAGGTTTGACGACTTCAGAATATAAAGTTAGAAAAGTAATGATGTATTTAAAGCAGAAAGGATATCTTGCTTATGAAAAGGGCAAAAAAGGGGCAACGATATCTGAGAAAGGTAGAATAGTGAGCGAATAATGAAAAAAACGGGTGAAAAAATATAAAAGACCGGGTGAACATCGGGAAAAACCCGAAAAATAGCTTGAGTTACAAAAATGCCGTTTTGAATATATTTCTGAGATTATCAAAAGAATTCTCCTGAACTACTCTCAACATGTTTTAAAATAACGTGTTTGGATAGATCAGGATTTTTTTTTTTAGTATTAGAGCCGCTTTAAGACAGTATAGGCTCCACTTTTAGAATTGGCATATAAATTGCAATATAATAAATACGTTAAAAAAATAAAATAATATTAGGAGGTGAAAATATGGATGACTTATATGTGGTTAAAACATACAAACATCTACACTCAATACCTGAAAAAGCGCTCAATGAAATTGAAACATCAAAATTTATCGCTTCGGAGCTTAAAAGATTTAATTATCTAGTCAAAGAAAACTTTGCTGGGACGGCACTTATTGCAGAGCTAGACAGTGGTAAACCAGGACTTGTTTTTGCCGTAAGAGCAGATATGGATGCTCTAGAGTTTGGCTTTGAAGATAAGACAGAATTAATTCATGCCTGTGGACATGATGCAAATTCAGCTATGGTTTTGGGTGCTGCAAAAAGAATTTCTGAAAGCGGAATCAGCAGTGGTAAAGTAATTTTTGTTTTCCAACCTGCTGAAGAAACTGGAGAAGGTGCCATTATGATCTGTAAAAGTGGTTTACTTGATGAAGTTGAAGAGATGATTGGCATACATTTAAGACCTTTTTCAGAAGCAAAATTAGGCGAAGCGACACCAGCACTCTGTCATGGCGCATCAAAGATGATGGCTTTTAAAATTAAAGGCATGGCAGCTCATGGTGCTAGGCTACATTTAGGCGTAAATGCTATTGATGCAGCAGCACTTGCAATTAATGCTGTAAATGCAGTGCGTGTAGATCCAAGGGTATCACATTCAGCAAAAGTAACTCATATTCACTCAGAGGGTACTGCAACCAATATTATTCCTGAGACAGTGCATATGAAACTGGATTTAAGGGCACAAACTAACGATATTATGGTTGAACTAACTAAAAGAATTGAACATGCTATAATGACAAGTGTTAATTCAATTGGTGCCGAAGCTGAGAAGACTTTCGATCATGGCTTGCCAGCTTCTGACTACGATGAAGAAATGGTGAAGATCACAAGAGATGCAATTATTGAAACTCTGGGTGACTCTATGGCACCAATTGTAACACCGGGTGGAGAAGATTTCCATAATTACAAGCAGATGTTGAATATTAAAACGTCATATATTGGTCTTGGTGCTGATTTAAAACCTGGACTTCATAAACAAGATATGTCTTTTAATTTAAATGCACTTAAATCTGGAGAAGAAATATTAACTAACATTATTCAGAAAAAACTTAAATAGCTATAACGGGGGGGAAAAAATGAAAACAGTGGCAAAAAAATTTAAAATGCCTAATGCCTATACGCTGATCATTATGTTTATAATTGTTTCAGCAATAGCGACTTTTATCGTACCAGCGGGTGTTTATGACACTTATTTAGATGAAGCGACAGGTAGAAATTTGGTGGATTCTACAACTTATCATCAAGTGGATAGAACACCTGTGGGCGTAAGTGGATTTTTATTATCCATTCCTCAGGGAATGATGGGCGCAGCAAGTATGATTTTTCTTGTATTTCTAATAGGCGGTTTTTTTCAAATTATCAACGATACGGGTGCAATTGATGCATCCATTAATGTCCTTGTTGAGAAATTACAGGATAAATCTTTTCTGGTGATCCCAATTGTAATGGCCATCATGTCCCTATTAGGTGCTTTAGGGATAATTGTGAATGCAGTTATTGCATTTATTCCAATAGGGATTGCGCTGGCCAAAAAACTGAAAATTGATCCAGTGGCAGGGATGGCGATTATGTATTTAGGGGCCTTTACCGGGACGACTACGACGCCGATGGGCTACTATAATACGATGTTAGCGCAGACCATTTCAGGCTTAGAACCCTTATCGGGTTTTGCATTTAGATCAGTTGTTTGGGCTATTATATTTGTAGTGACTGTTATCTACGTCTTGCGCTATTCAAAAAAAGTAAAAGCAGATGTCAACAGTAGCGTGTTAGATGATTATCAACATAGTGATCACTCTGAATTTGACGTGGAGTCGCCTAAATTTAATTGGAGACACGGCATTGTTTTAGTGGCATTAGTTGCAGGTTTTTCAATTTATTCTTATGGTTCTTTTAAATTGAAATGGGGCATTGATTATTTAAGTGCAACTATGTTGGCTGTTGCTTTAATCAGTGGTATCGTGACTAAAATGCATCCAGATGATATGTCCTTATCATTTATTGAGGGCTGTAAAAGCATGGTGTTCGGTGCACTTGTCATTGGATTTGCAAAGTCAATTACCATTGTGCTTACAGATGGTCAAATTATTCACTCAATTATTCATTATATGTCCATACCACTTCAACAGTTACCAGCTGCATTATCAGCAGTGTGTATGTTCTATGTGAATTTGATCTTCAACTTCTTTGTACCTTCTGGATCGGGTCAAGCTATGATTGTCATGCCACTTCAAGCACCACTTGCAGATGTTGTTCATGTGAGCAGACAAGTGGCTGTTTCAGCTTATCTGTATGGTGATGGTTTTTCTAATACGATTATCCCAACATCGGGCGTTTTAATGGGCGCACTTGGCGTTGCTAAGATCCCTTGGGATAAATGGTTAAAGTTTCAATTGCCATTATTCGGATTGTGGACTTTAATTGGAACTTTAGCAATCGCAGTTGGCGTCTTAATTGGATGGGCATAATTAACCATTCAGCCATAATTTTTATAAGATATTTTAGTGGATTAGATCAATAAAATTTATTTGTACTTAAAAAGCCACCCGTTTTGGGTGGCTTTTTTTAAAACAACAAATACAGGATTATGAATATTAGGAGAAAATTAAACTAAAAAGTTTCTAAAATTATCAGAAAATTAGAAATTCCATGTTGACATTAGAGCTATACAGGGTATACTAAAAAGAAAAAAGTTGTTGAACAAGTTATAAACTTGGTGAACAACTTATAAACTTGGTGAATAAAAAATACAACTTTCGAAGGGAGTATCCTATGGCTAAACAAAAAATTAGCGGTAATAATAGTGAAAAGATACCTTCATACGTTAAAATTTATAATAAAATATATTCAGACATTATGAACGATGTTTATAAGGATGGTGATAATCTACCAAGTGAATCAATTTTGACAAAGCAGTATGGCGTCAGTAGAAATACTTTAAGACAAGCGCTTGCTATTATTCACGAGGATGGTCTCATTAGAAAGCAACAGGGTAAAGGTTCTATTATTACAAAAAATAAAAAGAAATACGATCGTCTACAAAAAGAGTTCTTTAATCCTATGATTGAGTATGCCATTGAAGACGTAGATTCGATTGAGATTAACTATAATTTTGGACCGCCCACTGAAATCGCAAGAACCAAGTTATCTGTGGAGAAAAATGAGATGCTTTTGGCAAGCAATAATATCTATTATGCAGACAATAAGGTCGTTGGACACTCATTTATGCAGATTCCCTTAAGGCATATAGAGTCTTTACAAATTGATCTCAATAACACTGATGCTGTCTCAGAACTTCTCAATAAAACGATTTTTCAAATGTCCTATAGTGCTAATGTTTCGATAAGATTGGTTTTAGCAGAGGATCATATCACACATTTTCTAAAAGTAAAAGAAAAAGAACCCATCATTTATTTGGAAGAAATATTGTACAACGTTAATAACGAGAAAATTGGGAGATGCAAATTCTATTTTATACCCAGCGCTTATGAATTAGATTTATGGATTTAGCAATGATTAGTTTAATAGTTCAAAATCGGACCTTGAAATTAGGTTATTTGCTATTAGCTATTAAAAATATATAAAAGAGGAGGCAATAATGAAAGGTTATTTTAAGATTACAACAAGAACTATTGTGGCAACAGGGTTGGGTGCCGCTATTTTCACTTTATTATTTATGTACGTAAAAATCCCTTCACCTGTACCAGAAACAAGTTTTCAAACCGCATATGGACTCAGTGCATTCTTTGCAACATTATTTGGTCCTATTGCCGGCGGACTCATAGCTTTTATTGGTCATGCTCTTAGTGATTCTATTCAATACGGTTCTCCGTGGTGGAGTTGGGTTATTGCCAGTGGTGTTGCATCTTTTATTTTTGGATTTGCCTATAAAAGAACTTCTGTTGAAGAAGGCGAATTTAACATGAAAAGCATAATTACTTTTAATGTAATTCAGATCCTTGGTAATGCAATTGCTTGGTTAATTGTAGCACCAGTTCTAGATATTGCAATTTATAGTGAACCTGCTAATTTAGTATTTGCACAGGGCGCCATTGCTGCTGTGATGAATTCAATTAGTGCAGGTGTACTTGGGACTTTGTTACTTATTGCATATTCAGCAACTAAAGCTAAAAAAGGCAGTTTAAGCAAAAAATAATCAATGGATGGAGATGAAATATGAATGATAAACTAATCATTGAATTTAATAATTTTTCGTTTCAATACTACAGTCAATCAGAGCCAACGCTAAATGAAATTAATCTGAAAATATATGAAGGTGAGAAAATTCTAATTGTGGGACCAAGTGGCAGTGGTAAAAGTACATTAGGTCATTGCCTCAATGGTCTGATTCCTTTTTCTTATCGTGGCGTTACAGAGGGGTCTTTAAAAGTAAAGGGCAATGAAACCAAAGAACAGGACATTTTTACATTATCTAAAATAGTAGGGACTGTTCTTCAAGACTCAGATGGTCAGTTCGTAGGCCTTACTGTGGGTGAAGATATTGCATTTGTAATGGAAAATGACAATACGCCCATAGATGAAATGAAAGAACGTGTTCTAAAAGTTTCTAAAATGGTGGACATGGATAAATGGCTCAGTGCTTCACCTTATGAACTTTCTGGTGGACAAAAACAGAGAACGGCACTTGCAGGTGTCATGATTGATGATGTAGACGTTCTTTTGTTCGATGAACCTTTAGCAAATCTCGATCCAGCAACAGGTAAAACAGCTATTGAAATTATTGATGATATACACCAAAAGACTAATAAAACCATTATAATTATTGAGCATAGACTTGAAGATGTGCTTCACAGAGATATAGATCGGATTATTGTTGTAAATGAGGGCCGAATTATAGCAGATATGGATGCGGACGAGCTGGTATCATCCTCTATATTAAAAGAAAATGGTATAAGAGAACCTCTCTATGTGACGGCACTTAAGTATGCTGGTGTAAAGGTGACACCCGAAATGAAACCAGGTCATATTCACACACTGGACACTTCCGCAGTGAATCATATCGTAAATAAATGGCATCTATCGGTACTTAAAGAAGAGAGGCGAGCGTTAAATGAAACTATCCTGAAGATGGATGAGGTTACTTTTTCATATGACGGCAGGAAAAAGAT
Source organism: uncultured Fusibacter sp. (assembly GCA_965140735.1). Taxonomy (GTDB): domain Bacteria; phylum Bacillota; class Clostridia; order Peptostreptococcales; family Acidaminobacteraceae; genus Fusibacter_A. The sequence continues at coordinate 231,329 of OZ223306.1, forward strand.
CCTTGAAAATATTAATATAGAGATTACAAAAGGTGAGATGGTGTCCATAGTAGGCAGAAATGGTGCAGGAAAATCTACACTTTCCAAATTATTATGTGGATTTGAAAAAGAAGATCAAGGCTCCATTTACTATTTCAAAGAGGATATCAAAGACAAGACGATAAAGGAAAGAGCCGAGCTTATTGGCGTTGTCATGCAAAATCCAAATCAGATGATTTCTAAGCCCATGATCTTTGATGAGGTAGCCTTGGGGTTAAAACTAAGAAATGTTGAAACCTCCGAAATAAAGGAAAGAGTCGAAAAGGTCCTTAAAATTTGTGGTCTTTCCCCATTTATAGACTGGCCAATTTCGGCATTGAGTTATGGTCAAAAGAAAAGGGTTACCATCGCTTCTATTTTAGTACTAAACCCAAGTATATTGATTCTAGATGAACCAACAGCTGGCCAGGATTATAAGCACTATAGTGAAATTATGACCTTTTTACAGGAGATCAACAAAACGGGGATCACTGTGATTATGATTACACATGATATGCATTTGATGCTTGAATATACGCCAAGGGCAATTGTAATCTCAGATGGTCAAAAAATAGCAGATACGGATTCATCAGTCGTTTTAACAGACGGCAAGGTTATTAAAGAGGCGAATCTAAAAGAAACATCACTTTATAACCTCGCTCAAATGGTTGGAATAGAAGATGAAACCAAGTTTGTTCAGAATTTTATTGACTATGAAAGACAGGTGAGATAGATGAAGATGAAGCTATTTTCATATAATTTTGAAGACACTTTTATACACAACTTGTCGGGGCTGACTAAAATAATTTGTTTTTTGTTTTTAACTTTTGCAGTGATGTTTTCCTATGATATAAGAGTGATTGTAAGTATTCTGCTGTTTTCTCTAGTGATTTTTAGGATCTCTAAAATCAAATTTAAGCAGGTAAAGCTCATGGTCATTTATGTTGCTATATTTATTTTTACAAACGCCATTATTTCTTTTTTCTTCGCACCTGAGTACGGCGTCAAAATTTATGGGACTAAACATGAAATTATAGCGATTACAAAATCCATTTCTTTAACATATGAGCAATTGTTTTTTCAAGTGACTAAATTGTTTAAATATGCATCAGTCATCCCTTTTGGCATTATATTTTTACTCACCACAAACCCAAGTGAACTGGCTTCTGCCTTGTCAGGTGTTGGTGTCAACTACAAGGCTGCCTATGCAGTTGCGTTAACGCTAAGATATTTTCCAGATATACAAAGAGAATACTCTGATATAAGTCAAGCACAACAAGCAAGGGGATTAGACCTGTCTCATAAAGCGAAATTTAAAGATCGATTTAAAAATGCACTGTTAATAATGGTACCTCTTATTTTTTCCACGCTTTCAAGGATAGAACTCATCAGTAACGCCATGGATTTAAGAGGTTTTGGCAAAGGAAAGAAAAGAACTTGGTACAATATGAAGAAACTTAGTAAAAACGATTACCTAGCTTTAGGTGTTTCAATTTTTATATTTATAATCTCATTAGGGGTATCTTTTTTTATCAATCATAGTAGATTTTATAATCCATTTATTTAACAAGTTACTGTGTTGTTAACAATTAGAAGATTTGTTAGAGTCTTCAACGGATGTTTTGTAACTATAGGATGTTAAAAATAAACATATATGACAAAAGGAGTATGCGATGAAACCAATTTTAGTTTTCCAAACCGATTTTACTTACAAAGAAGGTGCAGTGAGTTCTATGTACGGTGTCGTTAAAACTGTGGATAGAGGTATCGAAATAATAGATGGGACTCATGAAATACCACAATATGACACTTGGAGTGCCTCGTATCGATTGTTTCAAACGATGAAATTCTGGCCTGAAGGGACTATCTTTGTATCTGTTGTAGATCCTGGTGTTGGTACAAAGCGGAGAGCCTCTGTGGCAAAGACTGCAAACGGATACTATGTGGTGACACCCGATAACGGGTCTTTGACACACCTAAAGCATATGGTAGGGATCACAGAAATAAGAGAGATTGATGAAAAGGTTAATCGATTAAGAGGCAAAAATACAGAAGGAGTTGGGATTTTTCATGGACGTGATTTGTTTGCGTACTGTGCTGCTAAGCTTGCCAGTGGCATCATCGATTTTGAAGGTGTTGGACCTGCTTATCCAGTAGATGAAATCGTTGAACACGAAATTCAAATGCCTAAGCTTGAAGCAGGTGTGGTAAGGGGCATCTTTGAAATTGATGATCCAAACTTTGGAAATGTATGGACGAATATTCCGCTTGAGCTCTTTACAGAAGCAGGATTTATGTATGGTGATAAGCTATGCTTAACGGTTGAGCATAATGGTGAAACTGTTTTTAATCAAGTTGTCTTGTTCCAGTATTCATTTGGATTTGCATCCAAGGGAGAACCTATTATTTATAATAATGAGCTTATGAAGATTGGTCTTGCAGTGAATCAAGGGAGCTTTTCTGAGCAATACAAAATAGGTATAGGCAAAGAATGGGTCGTCAAGTTTGAAAAGTCTAAGGACTGCTTATGCTCATAAAAGCGCAAGAACTCAATCGAATCGAAATATTAGAATACTGTATGGATGAACCCAGTATCAACCTTTTCATCATTGGTGATATTGAACTCTACGGTTTTGATTCTAAATTTCAAGAGGTATGGATTCAAAAATCATCTAGGGCTATTCAAGGCATCGTCTTGAGGTATCACGATAATTTTATCTTATACAGTAAGGCTAAAATGAATTTTATCGAAATTCTAGAGTTATTTAAAGCTTATAAGGTAGAGCTTATCAGTGGCAAAGCATCCGTTTTAAATGATTTATATCCATTAATAAGTGACCAATATAATTATAAAGAAATGAATTTTGCGGAGCTCTCAACAGATACATTACTAGTGAAAGCTATTTCAAATGTAAAGCTTGCAAAGGCAGAAGATGCCTCTGATATTGCAATGGCTTATGGACGTGTTCATGAGTTTGAAACCCTTTATCCAGGTGGATTTGAAGGCAGATATAAACAAATATTAAATCGCATTGTTTCAAATGAAGGTGTACACATGTTTATTAAAGCAAATGGTCAGATTTTAAGTCATGCCAATACGGCTGCTGAAACGAGTCAAAGTGCCATGATAGGTGGCGTGATGACTTTGCCTGAACACAGACGAGAGGGCTATGCTAAAATAGTGGTTTCAGCTCTTTGTCAAAAGTTAATAGATAATGGTAAAAGGGCTTGTTTGTTTTATAATGGTGAAGCATCAAGAAAATTATTTGCTTCTTTGGGATTTAAGGACATTGATAAATGGATTGTATTAGGAGGAAAAAAATGAGTAAACTACTTGTATTACAAAGTGATTTTGGTTTATCAGATGGTGCTGTCGCTGCAATGATCGGCGTTGCACACGAAGTAGATACTGATATTAAAATCAATAATTTAACCCATGATATAACGCCTTATAATGTTTGGGAAGCTTCTTACCGGCTGTTTCAAACTGCTGAGTATTGGCCTGAAGAAACTGTTTTCGTATCGGTTGTAGACCCTGGAGTTGGCTCAAGCCGAAAAAGTGTCGTTGTAAAGACAAAGAATAACCAATATATCGTAACGCCTGATAATGGGACATTGACGCATATTAAAAAGTATATTGGCATTGTTGCTATAAGGGAGATTGAAGAATCCGTTCATAGACGTAAAAATTCAGAGCACTCACATACTTTCCATGGTAGGGATGTATATGCCTACACAGGAGCAAAACTTGCATCTGGCAAAATTGATTTTGAGGAAGTGGGCAAAGAAATTGCAGTTGACGACATCATTGAGACTGAAATAGGAGAAGTGATCAGTACAGAGAATAGTGTCAAGGGGTGCATTGATATCCTAGATATTAGATTTGGTAGTTTATGGACGAATATTCCAAGTGAAGCCTTTTTAAAACTCGGTTTTGAACGTGGTGAAAGAGTAGAAGTGCTTATCAAAAACAGAGAAAAAGTTATTTACAACAATCGAATTATATATGGTAAATCTTTTGATGATGTTTATATAGGAGAGCAAATCATCTATATGAACTCACTTTACAGAACAGCTGTTGCTATAAATCAGGGGAACTTTGCAAGAGCATACAGTATCGGAACAGGAATCAACTGGACGATTGAGTTCAAAAAAATCTAACCGTATTTAAAAGCAATATAAAGACATTTTTCCGGCTGGAAGGGTGTCTTTTTTAGGATTATTTTTTAATTTTATTCAATCATTCACAGATTTTATGATTATAACAGTCGTATCAAAAGTGATAATTGTTTTGTTTTCTTCTATGACTGCGTGGGTATGAGTTCGTAATAAAGAAGAAAAAAAGTATGTTGATGTTTATGCTTTTTGCATCTGCACTCTTGGTGCCCTTTCACTGTGTGCTTTTATATGGCAAGCCAAAAGTATGTGTTTAAAGAGGTTACATATGGCGCGATTAAGTAAAAAAATTCAAAGGAGGCATTATATATGAAAAAGAAATGGTGGCAAGAAAGTGTTGTCTATCAGATCTACCCTAGAAGTTTTATGGACAGCAACGGAGATGGTATCGGCGATTTAAATGGCATTACTCTGAAATTGGATTATTTAAAAGAACTTGGAGTAGATGTTATTTGGCTGTCTCCAGTTTATAAATCTCCAAATGATGATAATGGTTATGATATAAGTGACTATCAAGCTATAATGACTGAATTTGGCACTATGGCTGATTTTGACTATTTACTAGAAGAAGCACACAAGCGTGGGCTGAAAATTATTATGGATTTGGTTGTCAATCATACTTCTGATGAGCATTGTTGGTTTAAGGAAAGTTGTAAATCCACAGACAATCCTTATAGAGATTTTTATATTTGGAGAGAAGGTCAAGACGGCATGCCTCCAAACAGATGGGCTTCTTTTTTTGAAGGTTCTGTTTGGGCATATCACAAAGGGACGGCTATGTATTATCTTCACTTATTTTCTAAGAAGCAACCCGATTTGAATTGGGATAATGAAGTTGTTAGGAAAAGCGTATATGAGATGATGCAATGGTGGCTGAATAAGGGGATTGATGGTTTTAGGATGGATGTGATCAATCTTATATCCAAAGTATCTAATTTCCCAGAAGGTAAAGTTATTAAAGGCACACCCTATACAGAAAAAGAATCTTTTATCGTGTGTGGTCCTCATTTCCATGAATACCTAAAAGAGATGAATCGAGAAGTATTGTCTAAATATGATATTATGACGGTGGGTGAAACACCTCTTATTTCAGTTGAAGAAGCTCAAAAAATAACAGATGCAAGTGCAAATGAGCTGAATATGGTATTTCAATTTGAACATATGGATATTGAAAATGAAGGCAATTCTAAATGGACTGATCAGAAATTTGAGTTTATTCAATTAAAACACATTTTGTCAAAATGGCAATATGGTTTAAAAGACGTGGGTTGGAACAGTTTATATTGGAATAATCATGATCATCCGCGTGTGGTATCACGGTTTGGTGATGATAAACAGTATTGGAAGGCATCTGCACAAATGCTGGCGACTTGTCTTCATATGCTTAAGGGGACCCCCTTTATCTATCAAGGTGAAGAAATTGGAATGACCAATATCACTTTAGAACACATTGATGCATATAAGGATATAGAAACCTTAAACGCCTATAAGAGATATACAGAAGAATTGGGGTTCACCAGTGAAAAAATGATGCGCTTTATTCATAAAAAAAGTCGTGATAATGCGAGAACACCTATGCAGTGGAATTCACTGCCCAATGCAGGTTTCACAACTGGAATGCCTTGGTTTGATGTAAATGAGAATTACAAAGAGATCAATGTTGAAAGTCAGCTTGAAGATGAAACATCAATTTTTCACTATTATAAAAAGCTGATACAGCTCAGAAAATCGAATGAAGTTATCGTGTATGGTGATTATAAGTTGTTATTACCAGACGATATGAATCTCTTTGTCTATACGAGAAGTTTAAGAAATCAAAAGTTATTGGTGATTTGTAATTTTAAAGGTGAATTTGTCGACTTTACGGCACCAGAAGACGAAGATTTTCATGGCAGACCAAAGTGTTTGATTTCAAATTATGGAGATGTAGATTTTGATGTTCAATTGAAATTAAAACCTTATGAAGCACTTGTTTTTTTATTTGATGAGTGAACATAAAAATTGAATTAGTGCGTATGTTTAAATTAAAAAGAAGCTTCTGTGATTTGGAAGAAATCATAGAGGCTTCTTTTATTCAATTATCGTGTGTATAATTGAAAGAAATTTTAATAATTCGACTTGGGCGTCCAGCACCTGTTTCACTTTTCTTCCCCACCACTGTCATATAGCCAGAATACTCAAGCTTATCTAAGATTCGGTCCACACTTCTTTTGGAGATTTCCAAATACGTCGCCAATTCCTTTGGTGTAAAAATATCTTTTTGTTGGTCGATATAACATTGGATTCTGAAAATTGTATCAATGCTGATGCCGGTGGCTTCAGACACTTTTAAGAATTTATCATCGATTTTAAGCATGCGTTGATCTTTAGAAGAAATAGTGTTTAATATGGGGCCGATGTATACACCTTCATTTACAGCATAGCAATGATTGCCACCGCTTTTTTGCGCCTTTAACATCCCTAAATTTGCATTGTAATTGGCTTCTCTAGCGGTGATCCCATAACCGATGCCAACACTTATGGTACTTGAAGTATTGGAAGATACATCATCAAGTAGTGCCATATGTTGTAACTTATCTGTTTCATTTTCCAATATATTTTTAGTACTAAAGAGCAAGTAGCCTCTTTTTCCAATTTCAATCACAGTGGCCTGAATCCGCTGAGCGAATAAATAGATTTTCTCTGTGACTTTTATTTTTTCTGTCATTATTTGATAGTCATTCTCATTGATGATAGAGTACTCGCTGGTTTGATCAATTTCAATAGCGAGTACAACAATTTGACTGGATTCGTTAATGCGTGATCTGATCTTGAGCTCTAATTTTTGAACGGCTTGATGCACGTCTTCCAAAGTGGGTTCAGACAGTACACAGGGAATGCCCTTGCTTTCTAAATCGTTATAAATGCTTGGGAACTCTGTGATACAGACGGATACCTTATTTTTATAGTAATTGTGAAGATGAAAATGATGAATCTCATCGGCAAAATTTGGGTTGAAGATATCTGGTTTTATTTCATAAAATTGATACTCTTTTTTTTGAAGGCCAATTTCAGAGTAAGCATTGATGATTGATTTTTCGTTGAAACAATCCACACTGATGTGGAGTGGATCATATGCCTTCTGTATAGCAATTTTAAGCAACAACCTCTGCAGTTGAATGTGATTTCTATCCACATAAACCCAAGGATTTTTAGAGTGCATGGCATGATTGACAATATCATAAGAGATTTTACTGCTAAAAATAACTGCATCAAAGTTGGATTCTTGAACATGTAAATATTGAATAATATTTGGAATTTGTTCCAAGATGGAAAATTCAATTTTAAAAGTTTTGACATTTTCAAAAAAGTTTTGTAAGTATTGATCCATGAGTGCTAGGCTATCTTGTGGACCTATGATACCGATTTTAAGCATAAAGCCTCGTATACTAAAATTATCTTAGTATACTCTCCTTTCTTCGTTATAATTTTTTATATAATTTAATCAATAACATTGTGGCATATTTCATTTTTCTATTACAGTTATTAACCATCAAATTTAATTTTCAATCAGGGGCATACCCTTTATTTAGTATGCCCAGTTTTTAAATTTAACTACATATAAAAGCCGTTATTCTTTTTTAGAAATCATCTTAACTCTTTAATAGCTGGCTCCATATAAAATAATTATACCATCTATACAGATAAATCACTCACGATTGCATTTAAAAAAGTATCCTTGTGTCATCAGAAAAATTCTGTTTTGGTATACCATAACCCCAATAAGAAATAAAAGCAGCTAATTGATGTTACAATAATCATGAGCTTGATTAGAATCAATTGACGGGCTAATATAAATTTGATATTATTTGAATACAATCTACATACAATTATAAATAATTAAGGCATGTTGACCTAAAGATACAAAGTACCAAAACAGAATCTAGAAATGTAAAGTACGCAAATTAGATTATTATTTATAGTGAGTGAGGAAGTGTATTGAAAAAGAGCCAAGAAAAGATTATTGAGCAGTATTCTATAATTAATCATATCTACACGATTACGCTGGTGACTGTGTTTACTGTATTGCCATTGTTAAGTATCTTTTACCTAGTTCTAGATGAAGGCAATTGTTTAAAGCAGATTTTAATGTACATATTATTCATTTATTGTAGCATTGCTACCTTTGTAATTTTTATCCTTAGAAGATGTCCAAATTGTTATAGAGGCTTTTCAAAATATGTATTCAACCCAACTTTTTGTCCATACTGCAAAGTAAGACTGAAAGATGAAGGGAAGAGCAGAAAGTGAAATTGGTGATAAAATACAATATAGTAATGTTGTAAAATACACCTTAACTGAAAGTGACTAGAACAAGTCGATAAAGATTTGTTCTAGTCTTTTTTTAACTCTTTGTGGCTGTCTTTTTAGTTTTTAAAACTGTGGATAGGTGCGGGAATTCTACCTCCTCTTGCGATAAAAGATTCACTTGAGAATGGATTCACTTTCATTATGGGCCCTGTGCCCAATAAGCCACCAAACTCAGCTTCTTCGCCAAGTGACTTGCCAATAACGGGTATAATTCTAACGCCAGTGGTTTTATTATTGATCACGCCGATAGCAGCTTCATCGGCAATTATGGCAGAGATTGTGCTGGCTGGTGTATTACCTGGAATGGCAATCATATCTAGACCGACAGAACAAACACAAGTCATAGCTTCTAATTTATCAATCGTTAAAGCGCCCATTTTAACAGCCGCAATCATACCTTCATCCTCACTAACAGGAACAAATGCCCCACTTAATCCGCCCACGTGTGATGAAGCCATAACGCCACCTTTTTTTACAGCATCGTTGAGCATAGCAAGTGCAGCAGTTGTACCATGACATCCACAAGCTTCTAGGCCTATTTCTTCGAGAATTCTAGCCACGCTGTCACCAACGGCAGGCGTTGGGGCAAGTGATAAATCAATGATGCCAAATGGAACGCCAAGTTTTTCAGAAGCTTCATTGGCAACGAGTTGTCCAACACGAGTGATCTTAAAAGCCGTTTTTTTAATGGTTTCAGCCACCACATCAAAAGATTGTCCCTTTACTTTTTCAAGTGCAACTTTGACCACACCAGGGCCGCTGATGCCAACATGAATCACACATTCTGCTTCTGTAACCCCATGAAAAGCCCCTGCCATGAAGGGGTTATCATCAACGGCATTTGCAAATACCACAAGTTTGGCACAACCAATGCTCTCCTGATCTTTTGTGAGTTCGGCTGTTTCTTTTATAATGCGACCGAGGTCTCTAACGGCATCCATATTAATTCCAGCTTTTGTAGAGCCCACATTGATAGAACTGCATACACGTTCTGTAACTGCAAGTGCTTTTGGGATGGATTCAATTAGAATTTTATCTCCCTTAGTATAGCCCTTTTGAACAAGAGCAGAAAAACCACCAATAAAATTGACGCCAACTGCTTTGGCAGCAGCATCGAGTGTTTGAGCGAATGCCACATAATCTTCATCATCGCAAGCTTGTGCAACCATCGAGATAGGTGTGACAGAGATGCGCTTGTTAATAATTGGGATGCCGTATTTTTCTTCTATTTCTTCGCCCACTTTTACGAGATCCTTTGCAAGCGTTGTAATTTTTTTATAGATATTTTGTCGCGCAACTTCACCATTAGTATCACAGCAATCTAAGAGAGAAATCCCCATTGTAATCGTTCTTATATCTAGTTTGTCTCTTTCAATCATATTAATTGTTTCTAAGATGTTGTTAAAATTATTCATGTTGCCTCCTCATTGTCTACAAGCTGTGCATGGCTGAAAAAATAGCGTCATGTTGTACTTTAATTCTTAAATTCATTGCATCCGCTGGAACTGCTAATTCTGCTTTTAAACCTGCTAGATCAGTTGATAAATCACTTAAATCCACAAACATAACCATTGTAAAACAGCCTCTAACGATGGTTTGGTTAATATCGAGAATATTAACACCATTATCTGAAAGAACAGTTGCAACCTCTTTGATGATGCCTTTTTTATCCATACCCATTACTGAAACATAAGCATTCATTTTTGCCCTCCTTGTATTCTTGATGATTTTCATTTTGCATTTACATATAAAAAAGAGGCTAATAAAAATTAGCCTCTGGAGAATTTAAGCACACTATTAAGTCAACCTTATACAAAATAATAACCTTGTATATAAGATGATTAAATCATCTGCCTCTGTCCCTTGTACCTGAGAGTTTCACTGTAAACAGCTTTCCCCTTCGGCGCTCATAAAGAGTCTCTCCAGAGGTTCGTCCAATAACGGTTTTAGAAATAAGCGAACTTATTTCATAATTCCACGATTTTCATCCGAGCCTATCAAATTAAGAAGAATGATAACACAATGTTGAAAGACTTGTCAAGTGGAATGTGGTTTATTATGTTAAAATAAAGTAAGAATGAAATGTTAATGTTTAGAAGAGGAGGGGGCTATATGAATCAATCCGACAAAGATATGATTTATTTTTGCTTAGATTTTGTAAAAAATAATTTAAGTGAGCAGAGTCAAAATGTGCAATGTCGTAATTGGATAAAGACGGCGAGCGATTTGGTTGAAAAAAGTGATTTGGGGAGTGCAGGGTTTATAGTATCAAATTTGAAAGAAGCAGATGATTATTTTTCAGGTGCGAGTACTTCTGCAACAGTGAATACCGTTTTAGATAAGATTGAGATGGTAAAGCAATTATTGAATAGTTAATTAGAGTGGCTTAAAATTTAAACGGATCTAGGAAAAGTTCACATTTTTTTAAAAGAATGATCATTCATTTATTATTGACGATAAGTGAATGATCATTTATTATATATCTATGAGAATAAAAGATGAGAAAAAATACAACGCTATTTTGAATGCTTCAATGGAACATTTTATGTCAGATGGATTTGCGAATGCATCTATTGCTAAAATCGCTAAAACGGCGGGGGTATCACCAGCAACCATATACATTTACTTTGAGAATAAGGAGGATTTGATAAGTAAGCTTTACCTAAAAATTAGGAAAGAAATGAGTGAATATGTACTTGCTGAAGTGGATTTGGAGGGTTGTATTGAAGCCGCCTATAAAAAAATATGGTTGAACTATTATCAATATTGTTTAGCGTATCATAGAGAATTTGATTACATTATGCAGTTTACAAATTCTCCGTTTTCCAAGCATTATAATGCAGATTATGGCATGTGCTATTTTTCAAAAATATATGAACTCTTTAAATTAGGCAAAGAAAGAAAAGTAATCAAAGCAATATCAGATGAAATTTTATTTGCTTTTACCTTTTATCCAGCATCACAACTCGCTAAAAGAAATCTTTGTTGCGGTACAAAGTTATGTGATTATGGTGTTAATAAAGCCTGTGATGTGGCTTGGGATGCGGTGAAAATAGATCAAGTTAAAATCTGTTATAACCAAAAATAATAGAACTTATAAGGACATTAATTATGAAATCAAGTAAAACAATTTTAAAAGACTATTTTAAGTCAGGCGAAAAGACAAGTAGAAAAATAGGAGTCGAATTTGAACACTTCCTAATTTCAAAAACAGATCTTAGAAGTTATGCATATTTTGAAGAAAATGGACAAAAGCAATTAATGCATAAGCTTGTTTCAAAAGGATGGCAGATAACCTATAGCGAAGGGGATGATATCTTTAATGCTGTAAAGGACGGTAATATGGTGTCTTTTGAACCCGGCGGGCAAGTTGAAATCAGTATAAAGCCTTTTGAGCGTATAACTGATATTGAAGCGGAATATTTAAGTGTTAAAGGTGCTGTAGAATCACTTTTAAGCGAAGATCAAATGTTGCTCTCACTTGGATATCATCCTAAAAGTAAGATCGAAACTTTACCTTTATTGCCTAAAAAAAGATATGAATTTATGTATGAAGAGCTTCATAAAAGAGGTAGTTTTGCAAGAAATATGATGAAGGGAACGGCTTCAACACAAGTATCAATTGACTATGAAAACGAGAAAGATTTCATAAAAAAATACCGTGTGGCCAATTTTTTAGCGCCTTTTATTTCACGTTTATTTGATGCCTCGCCTATATTTGAAGGAGAAGTTTACGGACCTAAAAATTTGAGAGTAAGAATTTGGGATCATACGGATATCGATAGATGCAAAATGCCAAAAGGTGTTATGAATGAATCCTTTGATTATGATGCTTACGGTGATTATATTCTGAGTTCAGAGCCTATTTTAATGATTGATGGCGCCACTTCATACTCGACTGAGCATCAGACCGTGGCAGAACTTGATCAGAAGCATAAATTGACTGAGGAGCAGTTAATCCATGCTTCAACAATGGTGTTCCCCGATATAAGAGTAAAGCAATTTTTAGAAATCAGAGTTGCAGATGCATTGCCATTACCTTATAGTCTTGCAGTACCTGCACTTATAAAAGGCATTTTCTATAGCACTGATAATTTGGATAAATATTATAAAATGAGTTTGAATATGGATGATAATGCTATTATAAAGTTAAACGATCAGGTGAAAGAAAGCTATTCATTTGATATGTCCTGTTTACATGTTGCCATGACTTGTGGTGATTTTATTGAAAGGCTGATTTCTGATGCCATGAAGGGGTTAGAACAGGATGAAATTAATATTCTAGTTAACTTTCAAGAAATGATTCAAAAGTATGGTTCTTATTCCGAGTATCTAAAAAAGATATATTTAGAAGATCCAGCCTTATTTAAAGAAGTTATCATAACAGGAGGAGAACATGTTTAAATTTAATGAAGAGCTTGCTGAGATTGCCAGTGCACATCGAGCAATTGTAGATGAGGACTATAAAAAGACATATGAAGCAGTGGGGCAATCAGATGCCGTTTATAAAGGCAAGCAACTACCTTATTTATATTTCCCTGCTGTTTACTCTGAAGAGGACGTTCTCAATTTTGAAGCACTGACGCAAAAGATATTTGATATTGTCAATAAATCGATAGACATTTACTTTGAACACCCAGAAGTAAGAAGCGTTTGGGGGTTTGATCCGAAATTAGAAGAACTTATCCTCTTACCACATCGATTTGAAGCTAAAGTGCCTATGGGCAGATTTGATTTTTTCTATTATGAAGATGGCAGTTATAAGTTTTGTGAACTTAACACAGATGGGACTTCAGCCATGAATGAGGAAACACCTCTTACAGATATATTGATGAACACCTATGTTCTAGATAAATTTAAAGAAACGCATCAGGTTAGACGATATGAACTCTATCAATCATGGGTGGATGAAGTCAAAAATATCTATGAAGAATATGTTCAAAATGGTGGAGAACGTGCTGAGACGCCACATCTTATTATTATGGATTATATGTCTAAAGGTTCACCGCATGAGTTTGAAGCTTTTAAAAAATACTTTAATGCAGATGGTTTTAGATGCCAGATCGTCAGTCCAGATGAACTCACCGAGGAAAATGGTATACTTTACTATAATGGAGATAAGGTCGATATTATTTATAGAAGACTTGTAACAAGAGATCTAATGGAGTACTATGATGATCTAATGCCACTGATTAATGGTATTAAAGCGAATAAAACTTGTATTATAGGTTCTATTAAATCTCAAATTGTTCATACAAAGAAATATTTTGAAGCACTCCATCATCCTTTGGTAAGAAAATATTTTTCAGAAGAGGATCTTGAATACATTGATGCACATATTCCATATACCAGTGCTCTCAATAAAACAGATTCTCTTGAAGAATTCATTAGAAATAAAGACTGTTATATTATAAAACCGATCGATTTCTATGCGTCAAAGGGTGTTTATGCAGGTAAGGAGTTCAGTGAGAAAGCATGGGCGAAGCTGTTAGAGAAAGCAGCTAATGAAGGGTGCATTATACAAGAATTTTGTCCAAAATCAATCAATAAAAATTTGGACTTTTCAGGAGAAGACACATTCAAGGTTGCTGAGTATAACAATATTACAGGTGTCTTTGTGTACAACGAGAAGATGAAGGGTATTTTCACACGTGCAGGATTTAATGCGGTTATATCGGATCTAAATGATGGCTTTTCACTCTCTTCAATTGTTGCAAGTGCCATTTAGCTGGAAAAATAAGCACGTTTTGTTTTCATTTTAAAGAAATATTCAAAAGAGGACTTCCTCATATAGAATGTTGTATTCTATCTTGAGAAAGTCCTCTTTTTTTATATGGCCTTACAAAATCAATCATAGATAAGCTTCTGAATGGTCAAATTATGCGTTTCAAGCAGATCAATATAGCCATCCGATTCACCGTTGAGTTTACCCTGTTTAAAAGTTCTAACGATTGGTCGAAGTGGATGAGAAGGATGATTTTTGAGTATAACAGCTTTTAATCCATTGGATAACAAGACATAAGATCCAGCAGGATACAGAATGATACATCGGCAGAAGGTACTGGCAAGATCAAAATCAAAAAGAGTTCCTGCATACCCCATGATGTATTCAACAACTTCATGATGGGGATGTGCAAGACGATGCTTGCGGTCTGAAGTCATGGCATCATAAACATCCGCGATCATAACAATTTTAGTGAGTGGATGAAGCTCTGAATTTACCAACCCTTTTGGATATCCTGAGCCATTTAATCGCTCGTGATGTTGGATGACAATGGATTTGATATGTGCGTTGAAGTTTGTGTTGTTAGTGAGGATATCATAGCTATATTGTGGATGTTTTTTTATTTCAGACCATTGACTTTCCGATAAGGGTTCTGAGTGGTCGTATATTTCTTGTGCAATGTTTTTATAACCAATATTGATGAGCATTGAAGCAATTGCGACATTTCTCATATCTTTAATGTTGAGTCCTATTTTTGCGCCAAGCATAATTGCTAGGACAGCAGTATTGATAGCATGTTCATACAGATAGTGGCTTTCTGATTTGATATCCATAATGGAAATTGTCAGATCTTTTGCGCCTAAAATCTCGTCAATTAGACTTCCCGATACTTGATCTAATGTATCGATTAAAGCTTGTCCTGAGTCTCCAAAAATAAGTTGCTGTTTTTGTTTGGAAACGCCTTCAGTAAATTCGTCAACGCATAATTTTACATCAAAAACTGCTTTTTTTCTGATAGCTGGATCGATGATGTCTTTGACTTCTTCTTCAAGTAATTCTTCCTCATCGGGATTTTTTACATATAATGATTTGAATCCTAATGCTTTTATGCGTTCGATACTTTTAGAATTTACAATTGCATTTTTACGCAATAGGATTTGATTCGATATGTTAACAATATTTTCTGCTAGGACTTCATTTTCTTTTAAATATTCAATAGGTTTAAATCTCATGTATTATTTCTCCTTCAGGACTTATAATTATTCTTTTAACACAATTGTAATATAAGAAATAATTACCGTCAAATTTCTTATATTTATATCTATGTTTTATATAGAAGGTTATATAAATGTTATCGGCAGAAATTGCATTATCTTTTAGAGCTGTGTAAAAGATAAAGGCGATCTAAAAATCATAATGCTTGTGTACTTGACAAGAGTTATATTTTTTTATAAAGTATAGTTAGTACTCTAATTATATAAAAAAGGAGCTTATATGCCTAAACTACATCTCATGTCCAAAATGGGGATTATTTATTTAAACTGGTCCAGAAAACTTCAAAAAGATCTCGTTCCTTTTAAGATAACGCTTAAGCAACAGTTTGTTTTAAGGCAACTAATGAAAACGGAATATCTGTTGCCCTCACAAATTGCTGATATGCTTTATTGTGATCGTCCAACAGCAAGTGTAATCATCAAAAATATGGAAAAAAATAAATGGATTGTTAAAGAGAAAGACCCTGAAAACGGAAAGCAATATTTTGTTAAGATTACAGAAATCGGAACACAAAAATTTAAAGCGCTAGGTGGTGCATCTGGACCGGAAGCCATGGTTAGACATGATCCACTGAAATGTCTCACTGAAGCCGAGAGGGAAACACTCGATGCATTGCTAACTAAGGTCATGTTACATTTGTAAGCAAATAAATTTTTTTAAAGATATAGTTAGAGTTCAAATTATATAAGGAGGCTTATTATGTGGTTTAAATGGAAAGATATCAAGATTAATTATGAAATTATTGGAGAAGGCAAACCCTTTTTAATGATTCACGGCTATACACCAGATCATAGATTGATGATGGGGTGTATGGAACCTGTTTTTGAGTCTGCAAGTGGCTATAAGAGAATTTATATAGACCTTCCAGGGATGGGGTTGTCAGAGAGCGGTGATCACATAAAGAACTCTGATGATATGCTTGAAGTTCTAAAATCATTTATCCAAGAAGTCATTGGGAATGAATCTTTTTTAGTTGCAGGGGAGTCGTATGGCGGATACTTAACGCGTGGCTTAATTCACAGTATGTCAGATCAAATTGAAGGGGCACTTTTTATATGTCCAATGATCCGTGCACACAATCGTGATGTGCCCAACAGAGAAATTATTTTAAAAAATCCAGATTTATTGGATCGGTTATCAGATCAAGATAGAGAAATGTATGAATCAATCGCTGTAGTTCAAGACGAACAAACATGGCAACATTTTAAAACCTATGTCATTCCAGGCTTATTAACGGCAGATATGACGTTTTTAGAACGTTTTAAAAATGAAGGGTATGCATTTACTTTTGATACTGAATTGGCAGCTGATTTATTTAAGAAGCCTGCACTCTTTCTAAATGGAAAGCAAGATACAAGTGTAGGCTATAAAGATGCTTGGCGTATTATGGATCAATATCCAAGGGGCACTTATGTGGCGCTAGACCGAGCAGGGCACAGCCTCGAGGCTGAACAAGCCGTTTTATTTAAGGCACTTGTAAAAGAGTGGCTTTTTAGATGCGAAGAAGCAGTGGCGCAAAAATAATTATAATTATACTTTTGATTTTAGGGTAGAACTTAGAGTAGAAATCATAAGTTAATTATTGTTATTGGAGGTAGTGATGGATAAGGCAAAAAGTGCAATTGTGTATTATTCTTGGACTGGAAACACGAAAATCGTTGCAGAAGTTTTTAGCGATTTATTGGACATTCCTATGGACCCGATTATTGAAAAAAACACTAGAGCAAGTGGTAATGTGCCATTAGCTGCACTGAGTGCAATTTTAGGTTTAAAAAGCAGAATAGAGCCTTTAATGCTTGACTTAAACGAAATGACGACATTATTTGTTGCAGGGCAAGTTTGGGCAGGGCATCCAACACCTGCGATTAATAGCTTTATCCATCACACTGATTTTAAAGGTAAAAAGGTTTGGTTGATTATTACAGGTGCAGATGAAAATCGACCTGAAAAAATGATTCGTAAGTTGAAAAATAGAATCATAAAAAAGGGTGGGGAAGTTATAGGGATATACACTTGTAAAACACGTGCTCTGATTGGCAATACTGATATTATCTCTCATGAGGAAGTCAGAGAATCCGTTGAAGATTGGTTAGATCAAAATAATTTATTGTAAAATAATTAAAGTACCTTAGGAAATGCATTTATCCTAAGGTACTTTTTTTGAAGCATATAAACGTTAGAGTTGAAATGTATAGAGGTATTATAGTATAATAAAAAAATAAAAGCGCGTTTGCGCAACTGCACAATTTGAAAGTGTTAAAGTGTACTTTGAAATCAATAGTCAGTTGTATATGATTTTAAATTATATTTTAAAGAAAATGGAGCACTAAGATGAATATAACAGTAGGCTATTATCCAGTTTTAGACATGATTTTGGCATTCAGAGAGCTTTATAGTGAAGAACGCTTTAAGCCATATAACAGATCATTAGAAGCTTTAGAAGCAAAGTTAAGTGAAGACCAGTTGAATTTTGTGATGCAATACGGTGATCGATCACGAGGCTGGCTACACTTTATCGAAAAGATGATCAGGGATATAAAGCATGGAAAGACTAACCATGAATCATGGTTGCTTAACCTTTTAACGCACCCTGATGAATACGAACTCTCGGTTGAAGAGGCCGACAAATTCTTTGAGATCTGGCAAAGTGTAGCTTCAACAATCATCTCGAACTACCAAGGGCAGATTATGTCGGAAGCTATAAAGATAAATGAGGCATTGGCTCAGTCTGATTTGTTTCAATTTCTTACCCACTATACGGATCGCTTTTATTATAAAGATGATGAGACAATTCAGTTTAATATAAAGCCAGATTTAGAAATGAAAATACATGACTTTGAAACCATCATCTTATTACCCTCTGTATTTGGGTGTAGGCATGTCACCTTTTGGCATCATAAATGTGATTTTGTATTCTATTATGCGTTGACCAATTCATCGCGTGATTTAATAGAACCAAGTGACATGCTATTACTCACCACTCAGGCATTTAACGACAAAACGCGATTAAAGCTTTTAAGACTCTTAAATCAGAAATCATACAGTATCAATGAACTGGCAATCCTTTTAGAGGTCAATGCAAGCACAGTTTCCAGACATATGAAGCTTTTTAAGGATACAGGGTTCGTAGATATTCAAAACAAAGATAAGAATGAAGTGTTTTACACCTTAAACAGCAAGGCAATAGAGAGGGGATACGCTACCATTCTAAAATATATTCAAGGTGAAAAATAATGTACTTAAATAATACGTTGAAATAAACAAGTGGGGGGATCAGAAAATGGAAAAAATGAATAGAAATATCGAAGAAATATCTTTAAATGCTTTTCCAGCAGAGTGTGTTGATTTATATGATGGCTGGGTGATTAGAAGGACACCAAACTATCCCAGTAGACGTATTAATTCTATCAATATATTGACGATGCCAAGTATTGAAACGCTATCAGATAAAATAGCATATTGTGAGTCTTTTTTTAAAGGGCGTTGTTCAGAAATTACATTTAAGATGTCTGATATGAAACCTCACGCAACGATGGATGCCTTATTGGCATCAAAGGGTTATTTAAAAGTGACGCCGACGAATGTGATGGTTTTAAATCTCAAAACGGTTGTTAATCAAAGTCCAAATTCTAATTTGAAAAGGCTTTCTTTTTCTCTTGAACAAACTCTAAGCCATGAGTGGTTAGAGGGTTATGTGAAATTTAAGCACTTATCTGAAAAAGAGCATAGAACTCTACAAACTTGTCTTGAGAAAATTGCAAATCAAGTTTATTATCTGAGTGTTCGAGATAAAGGCAGATGGGTCGGCGCTGGTCAGGCTGTAGTCGAAGATGGTTATGTAGGGCTATTTGATATAGCAGTTCACGAGGATTATCGATGTAAGGGCGTTGGTAGAAAAATAGTAGAAACTCTTGTTGAAAAAGCTAAAGAAAAGGGTGTAAAAATTGCATATCTGCAAGTTGTTGCAGACAACGAACCCGCTAAAAAACTCTATAAAAGTTTAGGGTTTCAAGATCATTATCAATACTGGTATCGTGTTAAATCCTTTTAAGAGATTGTGAAATAGACAGATTCTTTGGTTATTTTGGTGCGCAAATCAGAAGTATATCTCATAAAAAAAGATTCCTCAAATAGTCTCGTTTTGAAACGACTTTTATTGAGGAATCTTTTTTTTGATTCAAGCTCCGGTTAAATTATTATACTTCCCGGAAGTCTTATTTTTTATTCAATGCCTTTAACCCAGCCATCAACAACATCTGAATTTTCAGCAGCCCAGTCTTTTGCGACTTCATATGGCGTTTTGCTACTATCGTTGATCATGCTCATTAAACCATTTAATTGATCGGCAGTTAATTGATAGTTTTCAATAAATGCAGTAAAGGTTGGATGGTCTTCTTTAATACCTAGACGGCCAACTGCTTTGATGTATTCGGGTTCACCATAGACACCTTTTGGATCTTTTAGGAACTTAAGATCCCATTTTCCGAATTTCCAGTGAGGTTGCCAGCCTGTAACAACAACAAATTTTTCTGAAGGGATGGCATCAGCAAGTGTAGCTGTCATAACAGGACCAGAACCTGAAACCAATTCGAAGTCTAAACCGTATTCTTCAATGGCTTTTTCTGTACTAGTCATGATACCAGCACCAGTATCGATTCCTATAATTTTCGAATCAAATTTATCTTTTATACTGTTTAGTTCGTCAATACTGTCGATATCAACATAGGCAGGTACAACTAAACCTACTAAAGTACCTTCAAAAATATTATTCATCATGACAAACTTATCTTCAAACTTGTCAATATACGATTTTTGTAAACTTGGTAACCATCCATCTAGGAAAGCATCATAGTCACCGCTAGCGACAGATGCATATATAGGACCAACATCTCCCATGGTTAATTCAACTTCATATCCGAGTCTGTCCTCAAGCACTACTTTTGCTAGGTTTGTAATAGCAATGCCCTCTGACCAGTTAACGTAACCAATCTTGATACTTTTTTCATTCTCTGCTTGGCTACTGCAACTTGTCGCAAATGCGAATACAAGTACTACTATTGATAATAATGCAATAATTCTTTTCATGTGTTTCCTCCTATTTTCTATGTTTATCTTTATTTAAGGCCTGAGTGATGCGATCAAGTGTCATGGCTAAAATAACAACACTAAGTCCCGCTTCAAACCCAAGACCAATTTCAAACTGTGTAATCCCCCTAAGGACTTGGTCGCCAAGACCACCAGCGCCGATCATAGATGATATAACAACCATTGATAATGATAACATGATGGTTTGATTAATACCGGCCATAATAGTTGGCTTGGCTAGAGGCAATTGTACATCATAGAGCATTTGCTTGCTCGTTGATCCAAAGGCAATAGCTGCTTCAATCACATCTCCTGGCACCTGACGGATTCCCAGACTTGTTAAACGTGCAACAGGTGGCATTGAGAAGATAACTGTTGCAACGGTACCAGGGACTTTACCGAGCCCAAAGAACAAGACGGCAGGGATCAAGTATACAAATGCTGGCATGGTCTGCATGAAGTCCAGTATAGGACGGACGATACGATCTGCGCGATCATTTCTTGCAGTCAATATGCCCACGGGAATACCGATTAAGAGTGCAATCAGTGCTGATGAGAATACCAAGGCTACTGTTGACATAGTCATATCCCACAGATCCATCATATCTATGATTAGGAAGCCCAAGGTAGACATTATCGCTAGTTTTTTATTGCCAATAAAGAGAATAGCAATACCCAATATGGCAATTAAAAGTAAACTTGGGGGAAATAATAAAACAGTTTCGATGCTTTTGATAATCCCATTAATGATATAAGATATGACACCGAAAAAGGCATCAAGGTTGACATTGATCCACTCAATAGCTGCTTCGACATATACGCCTATATGAAATTTAAACATTATAGTCCCCCTCTCCTAATAAGCCTGCAAGAATCGCTGATTTGTCAATAACACCTTTCAGTTTTTTATTTTCATCGACTACTGCAATCGGGTGAGAAGCATTAACGGTATAAGATAGCATGTGGTCAATAGAGGTGTCTCCATCAACTAACTTTGCTTCTTTGATCATGTCATTAAATGTATTTTGTTTTTCACGAATGAGCTTATCGGTATCTTCAATTGTCACATACCCAACAACATGGCGATCTTTGTTGACGATAAAGATACTTTCCAGTCCCTTATCTTTCATCAAACGCATAGCACTAGTAGGCCCATTCTTTTCGAGGCTGACTGCAATTGCTTTTTTCATAATTGTCGAAGCAGTGATGACATTGACCCTGTTAACATCTTTGACAAAGTCCTTAACATACTGGGTCTTTGGATTGATTAGTATCTGCTCAGGCGTATCAATTTGTATGATTTCACCGTCTTTCATAATGGCGATGCGGTCACCAAGTTTCAGCGCTTCATCCAAGTCATGCGTAATAAAGATAATGGTCTTTTTCATTGTTGATTGTAGATTAAGTAGTTCGTCTTGCATCTCTGTACGAATTAATGGATCAAGTGCACTGAAGGCCTCATCCATCAATAAAACCTCAGGATTATTGGCCAAGGCTCTTGCTAGACCGACACGCTGCTGCATACCACCACTGAGGTCAGAGGGCATAACTTCTTCATAGCCTTTTAGACCGACAAGTTCGAGCATTTCATAAGCCTTATCTTTTTTGATTTGATCATCAACACCTTGGATACTCAACCCATATTCAACATTCTCGCGGACCGACCTATGTGGAAATAATGCAAAGTGTTGAAATACCATGGAGAAGAAATTTCTACGATATGCTCTTAATGCCTCTTCTCCCTGCTTCAAGATGTTTTCTCCTTTGATCAGAATTTCTCCTTTTGTTGGTTCAATAATACGGTTAAAACATCTTAACATAGTGGATTTTCCAGAACCAGAAAGTCCCATAACTACAAAGAATTCTCCTTCTTGAATATCAAAATTAGCATTTCTTACCGCAATGCTAAGTTCAGTTTTTTCAAAAATTTCATCCTTTGTTTTGCCCTGTTCAATTAAAGAGAATGCCCTTTGAGGTGCTTTCCCAAAAATTTTGTACAAATTCTTAACTTCAATAAAATTCAAATTCTCACCTCACTTTTCTTAGCTTGATTTAAAATAAAGACACTCTAACTCTTAATATACAATACCGAGCAAAAGTGTCTAAATTTTAAATTTCATTTCACATTATACAATCCCTTGGATTATATAGATAATAATCCCGACCGTGTAGCCTCTCTGTTATGAAAATTAATCCTTTAATATTAGCTTTCAATCTACACCATTTAACGATACCTAATCAATCTGCTTTATTTATCATAGCATACATTGGCATAGAATTCAAATTTTCCGAACTATACTTTGAAATCAAGGGTGTATTTTCGTATTTTTTTGATTCGAATGAATGGCGTTAAACGCGCTTATTTAGAGTCATTTTTTGTTGTAATGCTCTAATTAATTATTTTGAAATAATGGTTCTAGAAATGGTTTTGTGTTAATATAGTCTAAGCGACTTAGACTTGTCATATGGTTTTATAAGTCTATGGATGAGAATAAGAGATTGTTAGAATTTCCGGGAAATCTTAGTCTTTGTGGAGAGGTGTATTATGATTAAAATTAAGAATTGGGCGAGTCCCAAAACAATAGATGAAGCCTATCAGATTGCAAATGAAAAGATCAACAATCGTGTTTTAGGTGGGGGTGCATTTTTAAGATTAGCACATGATCTAACCATTGATACAGCAGTTGATTTATCACTTCTAGGTTTAGATCAAATTAGTGAAACGGAGCAGTATTTTGAAATTGGTGCCATGACAACACTTAGACAGCTTGAAACGAGTAAATCCTTAAACCGTGCTTTTGAAAATATATTTTCAAAGTCTTTAGAAAATATTGTGGGTGTGCAGCTTCGTAATATTGCCACAATAGGGGGTACTTTATTTGCAAAGTATGGCTTTTCTGACCTGATAACAGCTCTGATGGCGCTTGAAACGACACTTGTATTTCATAAAAAAGGTGAGATGACTTTGGATGAATATATTGAGTTACCTCGGGCACATAAACGTGAAGCAAAAGATATTTTGATCAAAATTAGGATCATGAAACAGCCTATAAAATGCAGTTTTCAAATGCTCAGAAATTCAAGTAGTGATTTTGCCATCATCAATGCAGCTGTTAGCAAAGTGAATGGACGTTATAAGATCGTAGTAGGGTCAAGACCAGGTGTGGCCTGTTATGCACTTGAGGCAATGAATCTTATTAACGATGCAGTAGGTGCAAACAACGTAGCTGGTATAAACTCAGATGATTCAGGAAAGCTAAATGCGGTCCTATCCGCTGTATCGAGTAATATCGTATTTGGAACGAATCGCTTTGGGAATCAATCTTATAGAAAAGCTATGAGTGAAGTACTTGTTAAGCGTGCTCTTATGGAGGTCAATCATGAAGATTAGAGTCACATTAAATCGAGAGAACAAAGAAATTGAAATAAATCCAGATGATTATTTGTCTGAAGTTTTAAGAGAAAATGGTTGCAAAAGTGTAAAGCGTGGTTGTGATAAAAGTACCTGTGGTGCCTGTACGGTTTTAGTGGACGACAAGCCTGTCTTATCATGTACTTATTTGGCAGCAAGAGCCGAGGGCAAATCGATCACAACACTTGAAGGCGAACAAGAAGAAGCTATAAAATTAGGTCAATTGATTGTAGCAGAAGGTGGCGATCAATGTGGTTATTGCACACCTTCACTTGCGCTTACAACGATTGCCATGAAACGTGAACTTGTGAATCCAACCGAGGCTGAAATTGTTCACTATATCACAGGCAACCTCTGTAGATGTAGTGGCTATGTGGCTCAACTCAAGGGTATTAAAAAGTATATGGGGGTAGAATAATGAAAATTGTTAATTCTGCTGCACATAAAAAAGACGGCATGAAGCTTGTAACAGGTGCTCCCGTTTACACAGATGATTTAGCACCAAAGGAAGCCTTGGTGATCAAACTCTTAAGAAGCGAGCATCATTTTGCAAGGATTAAGAATATTGACACTTCAAGAGCTGAAAAAGTACCAGGTGTGGCTTGTGTATTGACTTATAAAGATGTTCCTAATAAAAGGTTTACAAGAGCAGGTCAGACCTATCCAGAACCTTCGCCTCAAGATTGGAAAGTGCTTGATGAGATTGTTCGCTATAAAGGGGATGAAGTGGCAATCATAGCAGCTACAACAGAAGCGATTGCCATTAAAGCGATGAAACTCATTAAAGTGGATTATGAAGTATTAGAACCTGTGTTGGATTATAAAACAGCTACAGAAAATTCAAGTATCGTTCATCCCGAACCCGATGCTTTTACGCATTTTGAATTTGGATTTAAACCTGAAAAAAATATTGCTTCTGCCTATTTTGTTGAAGTGGGCGATTATCAAAAGGGCTTTGAAGAAAGCGATGTCATTTTGACGAGAAAATATGAAACTCAAGCAACACATCCTGCCATGATGGAACCTGTAACCACTTATACTTACTTGGATCATACAGGCAGACTTGTGGTAGTATCTTCTACTCAGATTCCTTTTCATGTGAGACGTATGGTTGCAAATTCTATGGATATTCCCATGAGTCAAGTGCGTGTGATCAAGCCTAGAATTGGTGGTGGATTTGGCTGTAAGCAATCCTCAGCATCAGAATTTTTTCCAGCACTTGTGACGCTTAAAACGGGTAAACCTGCTAAGCTTTTTTATACAAGAAAAGAAATTTTCCTAGGCACCACAAGAAGACATCCTTTTTATTTTGAAGTCAAAATTGGTGCCACTAAAGAAGGTATTGTAAAAGCATTTGACGTTAAAGCGATCTCTGATACAGGTGCGTATGGCGAACATGCAGGCACTGTAATGAGTGCATGTGCTGAAAAAATCATGGCTTATTATAAGACAGAAGGTTATCGATTTGATGGTAAAGCCGTTTATACCAATCACGTGTCATCAGGAGCTTATAGAGGTTATGGCAAGACACAGGGTGGATTTGCAATTGAATCCATTATGAACGAATTGGCACATGAACTCCATATGGATCCAACAGAGTTGAGGGAAAAAAACATCATTCACCCTGGAGATCACTTAAGGCTTGGAACCAGTCATGTATACGATGAAGATGTTACAAGACAAGATACTTGTGAGCTGGAATATTGTCTTAAAAGAGGTCGGGAGATGATTGATTGGTATAACAAGTACCCATCAGTTAAAGTGAGCGATACCAAAGTAAGAGGTGTCGGAATGGCACTTGCCATTCAGGGTTCTGGCGTTCTTAATATAGATTCTGGTAGTGCCACGATAAAACTCAACAGCGATGGCTTTTTTACACTTTTAATCAGTGCCACGGATATGGGCACTGGTTGTGATACAATTTTATCTCAGATGGCTGCAGAGAGTTTACAAGTATCCCTTGATCAAATTAACGTGTATTCAGCCGATACAGATGTGACACCATATGACGATGGATCTTATGCTTCAAGCTCAACCTACGTGACTGGAACAGCAGTTAGAAAAGCTTCTGATAAAATGATTGAGACTTTAAAAAATGAAGTGGCAATGCTCTTGTCAATCCCATATGATCAAGTCAATTATCATAAAGGGGTATTCAGCACAGCTGATTCTACATTAACACTTGAAGAATTAGGCTTTAAGCTCAACCGCAAGCAGATTGTTGTTACAGATAGTCACGTGTGCGATAAAGAAGCACCACCTTATAAAGCTGGGTTTGTAGAAGTGGAAATTGATCTAGAGACTGGTAAGATAGAGGTCGTAGATTTCGTTGGCGTCATTGATTGTGGCACGCCGATCAATACAAATCTCGCCACAGTGCAAGCTCAAGGCGGGATGCTTCAAGGGATTGGCATGGCACTCTATGAAGAGTCTGAATACGCAAACAGTGGCGATGAGAAAAACGCCAGCTTTTTAACCTATAAATTGCCTTCGAGAAAAGATGCACTGATTACAAGGGTAGAATTTGCACCGAGTTATGAGCCCACAGGTCCATATGGTGCCAAATCAATAGGGGAGATTGTCATAAATACTGCTTCGCCGGCTATTATGGATGCTATTTTTAACGCAACTGGTATACATGTAAGAAGCTTACCCATTACCCCTTCAAAATTTTATGAATATCTCAGACAAAATAAATGAATTTAAATGTGCGTATATGACAGAACACTGGACATAAATAATTGTAAGACGTAAAAAGCAGGTGTAAATTAATTAGAATTAAATCTCTAGGCTTGACAGACTCTTGATCAAGTTGTATCCTTTACTAAAACTATTGAAATGAAGCCATTGTATGTCTATGCGATAAGTATGAGCATGCACGCTTGACAGGCGATATTAGTCAAACTCTATTTGTTTAATACAAACACTCTTGTCCCATATAAGGATAAGAGTGTTTTATAATAAAGAAGATACAATGGTTAATATTAGGAGGATCGACATGGCATTTGAATTGGTAAATAAAGTATTATCACCAGAAGAGATTAAAAGTTTGCTTCCTGTCCCAAGTCATTTAGCAAAAATTAAAGCACAACGCGATGTGGAAATTAAATCAATTTTTACAGGTGAAGATAAACGTTTTATCTTAATTATTGGACCTTGTTCAGCACATGATCAAGATGCTGTATTGAGCTATGTCACGAAACTCGCAGAAATTCAAGAAAAAGTAAAAGACAAGATTCTGATCATTCCTAGGGTCTACACGAACAAACCAAGGACCACAGGTGAAGGTTATAAAGGCATGATGCATCAACCTGATCCCAATGAAACTCCAAATGTAACTGCTGGAATTAAGGCCATACGTCATATGCAACTCAATGTACTTGAGAACACGCATTTATCTTCAGCAGATGAAATGTTGTATCCCAATAATCTGGGTTATGTGGAAGATCTTTTAGGTTATATCGCTATTGGCGCAAGATCTGTGGAGAATCAGCAACATAGATTAACAGTCAGTGGTATTGATGGTGCTGTAGGGCTTAAAAATCCAACAAGTGGAGATATTGGCGTAATGTTAAACTCTGTAAAGGCAGCTCAGCTTGCACATGAATTTATCCATGAAGGTCATGAAGTTAAAACATCTGGAAATCCTCTTGCACATGCTATTCTCAGAGGTGCTGTTAATCAATATGGCAGAAATATTCCCAACTATCATTATGAAGATTTGAGGTACGTTTCTAAAAAATACGAAGAACGCAAACTTGCAAATCAAGCGGTTATTGTGGATTGTAGTCATGCAAATTCAATGAAACAATACAAAGAGCAACCCAGAATTGCACATGAAGTTCTCCGAAACATGAGATACTCTGAGAGCATTGGGAAACTTATAAAGGGCCTTATGATTGAAAGCTATTTAGTAGAAGGGACTCAACCTGTAACAGGGACTACTTTTGGTCAGTCTATAACAGATGGTTGTCTGGGATGGGATCAATCAGAGCGATTGATTTTTGAGATTGCAGATCAGCTATAAAAGGAATTGCACTATTTATAATATAAAGTTGTCATTAATATAAATCAGATGAGAAGATAAAAAATCTCATCTGATTTTTTTGTATTCAATTAGGGTTTTAGGCTGTTTAAGGTCTCTTTTTTGACATATAGCGATCTGGTAACTTTTCAAATCCAAATTGAGCATAGAGACCGTGTGCATCTGCTGTAGCAAGGATACCTCGAATATTTGAGAGGGGTTTATGACTTGTAATGGTTGAGACCAGTCTCTTACCGAGACCTTGACCTCGATGCTCTGAATCAATAATGACATCACATAGCCAGTAAACTGTTGAAAAATCTGTCACGACTCTCCCAAATCCCACGAGTTCATTTCTGTAAAATACACCAAAATTGATTGAGTGTTCTATTGAGATTTCAATTGCATCTAAGGGTCTGTCTTTTGCCCAATAGGATTGCTCTAAAAGCTTCTTAACAGAAATGCTATTTATTTTTTCAGTTATTTCTCTTATTGTATAGTTGGAATTCATATGTTGTGCCTCCTTTAGATTCTTATATAATAACTATAGAGGCTTATAAAGAATGACACAATAGGATTAAATGGCTTCTGTACTAAGACAGAAAGGAAAAAAGGATGGGACAAGATAAAAATACTGAGGTATATCATGCGATTGTGAAGTTGATTCGAGAGCATCACTATGAGTTGAATCAAAAATTACCGAGTTGTAGGGCCTTGGCAAAATCACTTAATGTTAATAAACTCACTGTGCAGAAGGCTTATAAAAAGTTAGAACAAAATCATATAGTCTATGCAGTTGAAAGAGGTGGTTATTATCTCACAAGGACATTACAAGTCAACTCTAGCCCTGAAGTATATACTGATTTTACACGTGTTATTCCTGAAAAAAACATGGTGCCATATGACCTCTTTTTGAGCGCTATGGAAAATGCGATCATTCAGTATAAAAATGCCCTTTTCGATATGGAAGATTTACAAGGCTTGGCATCTCTTAGAGCTGTACTTTGCAAGTTATATGAGAAAGACGGTGTTTATGTAAATAGCGATCAGATTATGATTACAAATGGCATACAGCAAGGTATTTATCTGATTTTCCAGTTGCTATTTGGAGATCGAAAAAGGACACTACTTATGGAAAGTCCTACTTATAGTCTTGCAAGGGCGCTTACAATTTCGATGGAAATTAATGTTGAAACCATTGAAAGGCAAGTTAATGGATATGATCTTAAAAGACTTGAAGCTTTATTTAAAAGAGCGGATATTGTGGCTTTTTACTTGATCCCAAGACATCATAACCCTACAGGTTATAGTCTAGACGAACCGACAAAAAGAGAAGTGGTTAAACTTGCCAATATTCATAATGTGATTTTGATAGAAGATGATTACTTAGCTGAATTAGCACCTAAAAGACGTCAAATGCCGCTAATCTATTATAATTTGGGAGATCAGCACTTTTACTTGAGAGGTTTTTCAAAGACATTTATCCCTGGTATTAGAACAGGTGCCATGATTTTTCGGGGACATTATAGAGAGGCACTTAAGCACTTAAAACACATTAATGATCTGGGAACGTCTAAGACAAATCAAGCTGCTCTTGAAGTCTTTATTGAATCAGGTATGTATGAAAAACACATCAATAAGGTGCGTCAGTATTACATGCAAAAGATGACTGTGGCTAAGGCTATTTTTAAAGAAAATATTGCGGCTAAGAATGCTGGAGAGGACAATGGTGTACGTTGGCATGTTCCAGAGGGCGGTATTTTTATTTGGGGAGAGTTTGACGAGGCAGTTCAATTAGATTCGATTATCAAACAGTTAAGAGCAGAGGGAATTCTTATAAGAGAAGGCGATGCTTTTGGGAGCCAAAAAAAATGTATTAGAATCAGCCTAATTGGCGTTCCAATACATGATTTTGATAAATTGAAGCGGATTAAAGAAATCTTTGAATCCTAATCCTTTAGGAACAGAATCTTGTCGGTTGGAAATTCAACGAAGACTCTCTCTTTTATCTGTGCTCTTCTTTCATGAGGCACATCGAGCTGAATATGATAATCTTCCGGCCCGTTAGGGGGCTGATTAAATTTAACATACAGCGTTGATTGTGTTGGCATTTCAACGATATCCGAGATCCAACCTTGACGTCGATTTGATGCAATAGAGTCAACAGAGTCCGCAGGGATATCGACACATTTCAAATGGTGATTGCGAATCCCGAGCATTGAATTATTTAAAGAGGCTAATGGTGCGTATTCATCCATAGGAAGCTCAATGCCCCAATCCTTACAAAAGAGTGTATGTGATGGGGTTATTTCAAACTTAGAAAAGTTTTTACAGCCTGTAATTTTGGCAGATTCCAGTGTTAAAGGATTTGTGAATAAAGTGGCCTTATGGCTGATGCTGTCAATTTGACCTTGCTTAATGACGGCGATATCATCACATAAGTAGTAGGCTTCATCCATCTGATGCGTTACATAGAGTGTTTTAACCTTAAAAAGGGCAAGGTATTGTGCCATTTCTTTGATCATCTCTTTTCTAAGATGTTCATCCAGCGCTGAAAAAGGTTCGTCTAACAAGAGCATATCTGGATTAGTAGCCAGTGCACGTGCAAGTGCCACACGTTGCTGTTGTCCCCCAGAGATTTGAGATGGATATTTATTTTCAAGACCATTGAGGTGGAGTTTCGAAATAAGTGTGATGAGATTTGTTTCTTGATCATCGCGTTTTCGGTGTAGGCCGAAGGCAATGTTTTCTCTAAGCGTCAAGTGAGGGAAGAGTGCATAATTTTGGAAGACATAGCCAATTTTACGGTCTCTGGGTTTTAGGTTGATGCGAGACTTGCTGTTGTAAAATGTTTTCTCATTGATTTCGATGTGACCTTCATCGGGTTTGACGAGTCCTGCTATGCATTTGAGTAGCATGCTCTTACCAGAACCAGAAGCCCCTAATATACCGAGGATGGATGCTTCAGTATGAAGTGATAAGTTGAGGTGAAACCCTTGCAATTTTTTTTGAATATCAATTTGAATGCTCAAAAGCTTACCTCCTAGATCCTAGTTTTTTAGTGAATTGATATTGGTTCCAATAATTCATAGAAACAAGTGTTACAAGTGAGATAGAGAAAATGATCATAACCCATATGAAAGCCAATTTCATGTCACCACTTTGAGTTGCAAAATAGATGGCAATTGGAATGGTCTGTGTTTTGCCGGGGATACTGCCTGCTACCATCAGCGTTGCACCAAACTCACCAAGGGATCTAGAAAAAGAGAGTGCAGTTGCGGCTGCAATGCCGGGCCAAGCTAAAGGCAGAGAAACCTTGGCGAAGACGGTCCATTCTGAGACGCCTAAGGTTCGAGCTGCATCAGCAATGTTTGAATCAAGTTGTTCAAAAGCAGAAAGAGCAGTTTTATACATCAGTGGTAATGAAACCACTACGGATGCAATAACTGCTGCATACCAAGAAAATATGATTTTAACATCGAATAAAGAGAGAAAATTACCGATGGGGCCATTCTTCCCAATAAGAAGTAAGATGATAAATCCAGCTACTGTAGGGGGCAAAACAAGAGGTAATGTGATAATCCCATCAATGAGTGCTTTAAATTTGCCTGTATATTGCCACATGCACCATGACAACAAAAGCCCAATGACAAAGGTGATGGCTGTTGAAACACATGTAACTTTTAATGAAATCAATGCTGGGGTAAAATCAAATGACATTCTAATGCCTCCATACGTGTTATAGTAGAGCTTTTTTTACATTTATTGTGCAGATAAAAAGCCGTATTTTAAGAAAACTTTCATTGTTTCTTCTTCGCTTAAAAAGTTTAAGAACTGAGTAGCCTCTGCCACATGTTTGGTGTCCTTTATAACCACTGCTGGGTATATAATTGTTTTGTGAGAATCAGCAGGTGCACTGGATAAAATTTTTACACTTTTAGAATTAGCAGCATCTGTTGAATAGACAATCCCTAAATCCGCATTATCTGTTTCAACCCAAGCAAGCACTTCTTTGACATCTTTAGCGAAAACAGCGTGTGTGTAAACGGCGTCTTTGATGCCAAGCGTTGTTAAAATTTCTTCAGCATATTGACCAGCAGGGACACTTTCAGGTTGTCCAATACCTATTTTATCATAATCAGCGCTTTCTAGGTCTTCAAATTTTAATTCAGTGATTGATGAAGTCATATTGGTCACAAGGACAATTTCATTTTTGAGGAGATTGATAAGTGTATCATCGACAATCAGAGCTTTATCTTTTAAGAGATTTGTATATTTGGGAGATGCGGATAAGAAAACATCTACATCTGCACCTTGCTCAATCTGCTGTTCTAAACTCCCTGAACTCGCAAAATTTAATAAGAGTGTATTTTCAGGATATTTGGTTTCATAAAGTGATTTTATTTCGGTTAAAGCCTCTGTCATACTTGCTGCTGCTGAAATTGTAAGTGTCACTTCTTCCACTGGAACAGCCCCTGTTTCGGTAACTGCTGGCTCAGAAGTAGGCTCTGTTGAAACTGTACTGGCATCGCTTGGTTTAGATTGACAACCGGTGAGTCCAGTGAGTCCGGTGAGTCCAGTGAGTATAAATAGAGTAACCACTATGAGTGTTCTGAATGTGTGAAGTGATCGTTTTGTTAAAGGTGCCTCAGTTTTTCGCATAAATGCCTCCTAGTTAATAAATGAATTAAAACATAAACATAAATTACCAAATGTGTTGTATTGTCCTGTATTGTTCATTATAAAATGATATTATTGTCTTTCATTATAAAGTTTTATATAATGAAAAGCAATAATAGTTAGAGCGTTAAAAGTTAAAAGTTGAGCAACTCTTTACCGTTATGATGCCGTTTACGGGAAGTATGCGATAAAGCATAGGGTAAAGGGGTTATGCGAAACTGACTTTTGACACTCTAACGACTATAACTGCTGATTTAAAATGACAATGAGTGCGCACGTCTATTAATAACAAAGGAGATTAAAATGAATTCAGATGTTTTATATACACCGGAAGAAATTGCAAGTATCCTCAAACTCAAAAAGAATACAATTTATGAAATTATTAAACGTGGTGAACTCGAAGCGCATCGCATCGGGAAAAGTCTTAGGATATCACAATCGCAATTTGACTATTACTTGCTCAAGGTCAAAGGATCCGAAAATATTTATACAGGTGAGGTGATTGTTGAAGGGCAAGAAACCATTGTTTTGGTTGAAAAAGTGAAAATCCATGTAACAACTGCTCATATGGGCACAGTTAAAATCGCCATAAAACCAGGAGATGTGATTCTGAGTACAGGCACTTTTAAATGTAGTGCACGGAATCAATTAGAGGGAAAAGTCCTTGAAGTTATAGAAGGTGATTTAAGTGTTAAAGTTATTTTGGATATTGGCATTCAACTGGTTGCAGAAATTACAAAAGCATCTCTTAAAGCCCTTGAGATTAAGAAGGGGTCAATTCTTTTTGCAGTTTTTAAATCCGTTGCAGTGAAAGTTTATAAATAAATATTAGAGGGAAACATAGAATGTCTATGTTAGAATGACTTTTTTTGTGGTATATATAGCTAAAGAATAGCAAAGGAGGCGCATGATGAAATTAAAAAAGGATGCGTATGAGAAAGAGCTTGCAAGACTTCAAGTTGAACTGGTTAAATTACAAGAGTGGATTGTTCATAAGGGCCTTAAGGTAGTCGTTATTTTTGAAGGTAGAGATGCTGCGGGAAAAGGAGGCGCTATAAAGCGTATCACAGAAAGTTTAAATCCTAGGACTTGTAGAGTGGTTGCACTTCCTAAACCAACTGAAAAGGAGAGTACACAGTGGTATTTTCAACGTTATGTGGCACATCTGCCGAGTGCTGGCGAAATGGTGTTATTCGATAGAAGTTGGTACAATAGAGCTGGAGTAGAACGTGTTATGGGGTTTTGCTCTGATGATGATTATTGGGAATTCTTAAAGTCAGTGCCTGAGTTTGAAAATCAACTGATTAGATCAGGTATTATCATCATTAAATATTGGTTCTCAGTGAGTGATGAAGAACAAGAAAATAGATTTCAAGCACGGATTAATGACCCTACTAAACAATGGAAACTGAGTGATATGGATTTAGAAGCACGATCCAAATGGGTTGAATATTCTAAGGCGAAAGATGTCATGTTTCAATACACGGATACTGAGTCCTCACCGTGGCATGTTATTGATTCAGATATCAAGAGAAATGCACGGATTAATTGTATCTCTCACTTGTTGTCTCTCATACCTTATGAAGAATTAGAACATAAAAAAATTGAGCTACCAGAGAGACAAGAAAACACAGGCTATATAAGACCACCGATTGACTCTCAAACATATATTCCTGATGTGGCAAGTAAAATTGCAAAAGCACAAAAAGAAAAAATGGTAAAAGAGAGAGCCTCAAAAAAAGAGGATGATAAAACGCTAAGCAAAGACCCTAAAAGGAAAAGACTCACAAAGAAAGAGCGAAAGCGTAAAAAACGACATTAAGATTAAATGGTTAACAGTAAAGTGTACAAGCATATGTATAAATGATAGAAGGTTAGAAAAAGGAACCGAGGCATGAAGGAAACCAATAAAAAATGTTACTATTTAGGAAAGCTCTATCCAATTTTTTTGATGATAGAGCCAGACATATCTAAGAAAATCATTGAATTCGATGGTGAGCGTTTTATTATAAAAGCGTCACCAGAGCAAGAATATGACATTGAAGGACTGCTTAAACAGTTTTATACTAGGGCACTTAATAAACTTTTAGATAAAAGATTGAAGCATTATCAAGCGGTGATGAAAGTTAAGTATAAAGGTTTTTCAATTGAAACACATCCCAAAAGATGGGGAAGTTGCAGCAGTACGAAGAAACTCACATTTCACTGGCAACTGGCGATGTTCCAGATTGAAGCCATAGATTATGTTGTCGTACATGAACTTTGTCACACGGTACATCTCAATCATGATCGCTCTTTTTGGCGGCTTGTTGGCAAATACTGTCCAAACTACAAGCAAATTATGCCCTTGCTTGGCACTGAAAAAACAAGAACATAAAATGCACTCCAAAAGTAAAAACAGAGGCATCTCAACTATGAGGTGTCTTTTTGCATGATTAAATGAAGTGAGGGTAGATACATCTTGAGCACATATAAATATTTTCATTATAAAACTGTTATAAAAAGTAAAAAACAGATATAATAAGGTGATGAATTAA
This sequence comes from uncultured Fusibacter sp., assembly GCA_965140735.1. Classification (GTDB taxonomy): domain Bacteria; phylum Bacillota; class Clostridia; order Peptostreptococcales; family Acidaminobacteraceae; genus Fusibacter_A. The sequence continues at coordinate 266,611 of OZ223306.1, forward strand.
ATGTAATATATTCAAGGAGGGTTTTATGAGACAGTTAACACCGATTAAGAAATTGGTAACAAAAGAGGACTTTGAATACATAGTAATGGGAGGTGCACTTCTAGGAAGTGGCGGCGGTGGCCCGGTTGCAGCAGGTCAACAGATTATTCGAGATATCTTATCCTATAATAAGCCTGTGGAAATTGTACAAGTACAAAACCTTATAGGAGAATCTAATCAAAATGGCGCTGTTGTGGCATTTATGGGTTCTCCTTCTGCAGGTGCTGATGGAATAGATCTAGAAACACCTACCAATGCTTTTAATGCGCTTTGCAATTTGAAGCCCTTATCTTATGCAATGCTTATAGAGCTTGGCGGAGGTAATAGTGTGGTTCCTATGTCGGTGGCGGTTCGAAAAAATATTCCAATCGTGGATGGAGATGGTGCTGGAAGAGCAGTCCCTAAGATTCAAAATACAACCTATGCTCAAGTAACCTCGCCCTCGCCGGCTGCATTATCAAATGGCAAGCAGGATGGGCTACCAACTATTGACAATATTATCATGCTTAAAGATTTGAAACTGGATGAAATGGCAGATGCACTTGAGGCATACTGTTTAGAGCTATTAGAGATACCGACATTTGGAAAGATGGGGGGACTTGCAACTTATATAGTCAACTCAAGTAATTTGCCAAACGCGATAATTGCAGGTACTTTGACATTGTCCTATTATGTTGGAAAGACAATTGTTGATGCACTTAATAATAGCGTAGATCCAGTACCACGAGTAGTAGAACTTTTAACTGGTCAAGGTAGACACTGTTATACATTTGGGCCTGCACAAATAACACAAATTGTAAAATCTGCAGATACAGATTTAGATCTTGGAAAAGTAATCCTTAAAGATCCTGATGAAAACATCATGATTCTAAATTATGAAAATGAAAACTTATTTGCAACATTAAATGGGCAGATATGGGCTATGGCACCAGATTCTATTTGCTATATTGGGGATAAAGGCGCAATGAGTAACGTTGAAATACGAGAAGGTGATGATGTGACGATTATAGGTATTTCAGCAGATAAAAAAATGCGTGTAAAAAGTATCGTCACGGGCTTTATGGAAGAATTAAAAGTGTTAAATGTGTATGATGGGGCATATATTACTATAGAAGCACTACATAAGGCCTAAATGACATTTTAAAAAACAAAAAAAGAGAGAAAAGTAGTCAAATAATAAGATTGGGCATATGGGGAAGGATGTTAATCTATGGGTGGAAAATTGCGGTTTCGGATTCTGATGACACTATTGCCAATAACAGTTATTTTGCTTATAACGAACTCGCTTTATCATTATAATATTATGAAACAAAAGATGTTGGTGTATTATGATGACACAAGGCAAGATGTTGAAGCACATATTTTGGATATTGTTAATCTCATTGATTCTGGTTACAGGATGCTTGAAATCAGATTGGAATCCGATCTGCAAGAAAAAGCTGAAGCTTTTTTGGAACTTTACACAAGTGCAGAAGGAAATTTAGATCGGATAGATCTTAATCAATTAAAATTAGAGCAAGGTAGTTCATATGATTTTATGGTAATTGATCCTAGTACGGCTATCATAAAATCGACAATTAATGAGGCGTTAAAATTTAATTTTAGTGATTTTGATCCTAAATTGGGGGTTAAGATTAATGCGGTTCGAAATGGTAGTGAAATATGGTTTGAACAAGTTAGAACAAATGTAGGGACAGGTAAGCTTAGTAAATTTGCCTATATGCCTACAAGTGATCAAAAATATCTATTGGAAGTTGCTTATAGTGTAGATGGGTTTGACGCTGTTTCTGAAGAATTGAGACCTAATAGTATTATTGAAAGAATGATTGAGATATCCCCCATGATCGTAGACATTAGAATGTTTGATGTTTACGGTTATCAAATTGTGGATAGTGGTATCAATTATGAGCCTACAGAAGCAAGTCTTGAAATCATAAAAAGGGCAAAGACTGAAAAAAATTATGAGATAGTAGGCCCCGATAACCTTAGAAAAAAATACCTTTATATAGATCTCAACCAAAATAGAGAACGTACAATGGCAGATACAGACCGCGTTATCGAAATTATCTTTGATGAAACACTTTTAGAATCGCAATTATCAGAGATGTGGCAGACGACTGTCTTAGGTATTGTGGTTGTTTTAGTTTTTTTGGTGTTCAGTATCTTTTATTTTAGTAAACAACTTACAAAACCGATTGAGGCCTTGAAAGAAGTTTCAAAGCAGATTACGCAAGGTAACTATGATGTGAAAGTGGATATAGATTCAACTGATGAAGTGGGAGAGCTTGCCCAATCCTTTAACTTGATGGTACAAGAAATCAACCATAGTTTTTTGAAAATTGAAAATCAAAAATTAGCTTTGGAAGACTATAATAAAAACCTTGAAAACATGGTTGGCCAAAGAACGAGTGAATTGAAAGAACGTAATTTGGAACTTGAGTCTAAAAATAATGAGCTTGAGATTGCATGGATTAAAGCGAATGAAGCAACAGAGTCTAAAAGTAGTTTCTTAGCCATGATCAGTCATGAGATTAGAACACCTATCAACGGTATAATCGGGATGACTTATCTTATGCTTAAAACAAGACTTAGTGAAAAGCAAAATGATTATACACAAAAAATAAGGGGACTTGCAGAAAACCTACTCGAAATCATTAACGATGTCTTAGATGTTTCGAAACTTGAAGCTGGCAAAGTGAGTTTAGAAAACAAATTGTTCAGGCTTGAAGAAATTTTTGAGCTTCTATCAAATCAATTTGGCTACAAATGTTCAGAAAAGGGGTTAGAATTTATTTTGAACAATGATATAAATATGCCATCTTCAATGATTGGTGATTCGCTTAGGGTAAGACAAATTTTAACCAATTTAATTAATAATGCAATTAAGTTTACTGAAAAGGGTGAAATTATAGTTTCTACAAGTGTTTTAGAATTGACAGAGACGTATGTTAAAGTTCAGTTCGAAATAAGAGATACTGGTATTGGTATAGCCTCTCAAAAATTAGAAAAATTATTTGAACCTTTTCAACAAGCTGATGATACAATTGCAAGAAAATATGGCGGCACAGGACTTGGCTTATCCATTTGTAAGCGTTTTGTGGCATTAATGTCTGGTGAGATATGGGTTGAAAGCGAAATCAATCAAGGCAGCACATTTTATTTTACAGCCACCTTTGAGCTTGGGGATGATGACTTAGAGAACACTGAGGCTTTAGAAGATACATTTAAAGATCTAAATGTACTCATCGTAGATGATTCAGAAGCGACTAGAGATCATCTTTATGATTTGCTGAGTGAATATTCCAAAGAGGTCCAAATGGCAGCTTCGGGAGAAGATGCTATACAAATGGTCCAAGCGAACCGAAATAAAAATAGTGCTTACAATTTAATATTGATCGATTGGAAGATGTCGGGATTAAATGGTATTGAAACAGCCTATGAGATTAAGAGATTGCCCTATGTAGATAAAGCACCTGCTATTCTCATGATCACAGGTTATGATTTGGATGAGATTAAGAAAGCGGATAAGAGTCTTTACATAGATGCATTTTTGAGTAAACCAATCATAAAGCATTCGCTCTTACAAATAATGAATCAAATTTTGAACAATAATAAAAACACACATTATCCTGTGAGGCATAACGTAACGAAGCGTATTGAGACAGAGGAATCCGTTCGCATTTTACTCGTGGAAGACAATCAGATTAATCAACAAATCATTGTAGCATTATTAGAACATCCTCTCATCTATGTGGATGTGGTGACAAATGGTGTTGCTGCAATCAGTGCAATTGATCAATACAATTACGATTTGGTACTTATGGATATTCAGATGCCCGATTTGGATGGTATTGAAGCAACGAAAAGAATTAGAGAGCGTAAATCAAAAGAGCGTTTGCCAATTGTTGCAATGACAGCACATGCTATGGAGGAAGATCGAATAAAATGTTATGAAGCTGGCATGAATGATTATATGAGCAAACCTATTGAAGAAGGTATTTTTTTTGATATAATAACCAAATGGATTCATAAAAAGATAAATATAGTTGAAGTTGAAACTGAACTCTATTATGAACAAAATGATATATCTGGTAAACTTCACAGCCTTCAAACGAAGGCACCTATTGCAGCACTTCATGGAAATTGGCAGTTATATGTAGAGCTATTAGAATCTTTTTATCAGAAGTATCATGGTATTGAATTTAAATTATTGAAGTTAATTGATGAGAGCGATTTTAATGCGATAAAGAGCATTATTCATGCAATAAGAGGGGTATCAGGCAATCTAGGTGCAATGGATTTGTTTATCGTTTCTCAATCACTTGAAACCGATCTCAGTAAAAAGACGATAGATAGAGACAATAATAGCCTTGAGACATTTATAAAAGAATTTAAAAGAGTGATGTCTGATATTGAAGGACTGGAAGAGATTCAATTAAATAAGTTAGATGAAACTTTTGATCATACAAGCCATCTAGAAAGTCCTTTAGAATTTGATGAATTAGTTGAAATTGTTAAAAAGTATTTAAAAGAGGGCAGTTCTGACTCTGAATTATATGTGACAGCACTTGGAGAGGCAATGGAACAGAGGAACCAGTCAGAATTAGGTCAAATTTTAATTGAACAAATTAAAAATTATGATTTTTATGAAGCACTAACGACACTAGAAGAAATAGAAGCAAAATTTAATGATCATTAGAGCATAAAAATCAAAAGTTAAGAACTGTCTATCATGCGATGTGCTTACAGAAAGTACGTAATACAGCATAGTGAGGTAGTTCGTGTGAAACGGGTTTTTAACACTCTAACAGATGATAAAAATTAGGAGTACTTCATGGCCAAAGCAGATAAGAAAAAGATATTGATTGTAGAAGATGAGACGATTAATCTCAATATTTTAGTAGAAATATTAAGAGATGAGTATTCTTTGATACTTGAAAAAAATGGGACACGTGCTATAGAACGTGCTAAAAATCAGATGCCAGATTTGATATTATTAGACATTATGCTCCCAGATTTAGATGGGTATAGTATCATTTCTGCCTTTAAGAATAACGAGCAAACAAAGGAAATTCCAGTCATATTTATCTCTTCTCTCAATGAGGTTAAAGATGAAGAGAAAGGGTTAATGCTTGGAGCAGTGGATTATATTGTGAAGCCTTATAATGCTTCAATTATAAAAGCCAGAGTTAGGACGCATATGAAATTGGTCACACAAAGAAAGCTGCTTGAACGTATAGCCTTGTTAGATGGTTTGACTGAGATTCCAAATAGAAGAAGTTTTTCAGAAAGGTTTGCGTTAGAATGGGATCGCGGTGTTAGAAATAATAAACCACTATCGTTAATAATTGCTGATGTGGATTATTTTAAGCAATTTAATGACTATTATGGACATGGTACAGGTGATGTGGCTTTAAAAGCAATTGCAAATGCCTTTGTAAGTGTCTTGGGAAGATCCGCGGACTTTGCTGCGAGAATCGGTGGTGAAGAATTCGCAATTTTGTTACCAGAAACGACTTCGGACGGTGGTTTTGAAGTGGCAGAAAAAGTGAGAATAGCGGTAGAAGAACTTAATATTAAGCATGAATGTTCACCCGTTAGTGATGTACTCACAGTGAGTTTAGGTGGTGTAACGCTAATTCCTCATGCAATAGGGTGTCATATTTCAATGTTTGAAATGGCTGATCATCAATTGTATGAATCAAAAGCATGTGGCAAGAATATGACAAAGTGGTATATTCCAAAGAGTGACTAATGGCCCCTGTATAAGCATAGTTCTAATATAAAATGTTTGATTAGATGAAAGTATATTCGGGTAAATATTAAAAGCGATCTGAGTATGGTGTTAGGTTGTGGGAAAATATGTATTTTATGGAACCGCGTGAAAGTGTAAAAATGAGATTTTACGAAATAGTAACAAGTAGAAGCTTGTAATTTAAGTGCTTTTAGAGGATTCAATAAAAATGTATTTTTGTAAATTATTAGAGCGTAATTTCAAAAATACCTAGCAAAGTCATAGGGATTGTGTTATAATATCCGAGTGTTATATATTTAACACAAGTAGAAATTTAGAAAGATAAAGGGGTAATTAAAATGAAAAAGTATATTGGATTAGTAGTTGTACTAACGCTATTGGTGTCAATGTTTGCTGGCTGTGCAAAGAAAGAAGAAACACCTACAGCACCTGCTGAAACAACACCAGAGAGCACTGAACCAGCTGCAGCTGAAGCAACAGAACCTGCAGAATCAACAGATGCTGTAACAACTGCATCAATCGTAACAGATGGTCCAGCACTTGTTAAAGCATTAAGTGCAGAAGGTACTTGGATCGCAGCAACTTTAAATGACATCATTTTAACAGAAGATTTAGTAGTTGAAGGTGAATTCATTAACAAAGAAAAAGTTGCTAGAAAATTAGCACCTTATACTCAAGATGCTGATCACAACATCACAGAGTCTTTTACAATCACTGCACCTAAAATGATCGTAAAAAGTGAAAACTTCAAATTCCAAGGTGGTATATTTGTAGGTGATATCTATGTAGAAGCTAACGGATTCCAAGTTTCTAAAGCAACTGTAAAAGGTAATATTTATTATGCTTCTCAAGAATACATGGATTCGGCTGTAATCACAGAAGATAGTACTGTTGAAGGCAAACAAGACGTTGCTCAAGCAACAGATGCTGTAACAACTGCATCAATCGCAACAGATGGTCCAGCACTTGTTAAAGCATTAAGTGCAGAGGGTACTTGGATCGCAGCAACTTTAAATGATGTTACTTTAACAGAAGATTTAGTAGTTGCAGGTGAATTTACTAATAAAGATAAAATTGCTAGAAAATTAGCACCTTATACTCAAGACGCTGATCACAATATCACAGAGTCTTTTACAATCACTGCACCTAAAATGATCGTTAAAAGCGAAAACTTCAAATTCCAAGGTGGTATATTTGTAGGCGATATCTATGTAGAAGCTAATGGATTCCAAGTTTCTAAAGCAACTGTAGAAGGTAATATCTACTATGCTACTCAAGAATATATGGATTCTGCAATCATTACAGATGATTCAACTGTAAATGGTACTATGGAAGTTAAATAATTAAATCATAAATTATAAACTGAATATATAATCATGATTATCAAAAACATGGATGCTTAAAAGTGTCCATGTTTTGTTTGTTTATAGAACAAAATCAATTATCCAATTGATGAAAAAAGCATCACGATGGCCAAAACAAACCCCATTGTGATGCTTTTAATTCCTTTTTTAATCCTCTATCACGCACTACTGATGTTTCAAATCTTTATCATTAAAAACCTCACAAGATTTCAAAATAGCTGTTTTCAAACTACTCTCAACCGTTTCTGCCACAGAGATCAAATCAGAATCACCCAGTAAGCCGATCAATGAAGTAGGTCTAGGCATCCCCACATAAATATCTCCGTGGTCTTCATAGACGATGATCTTACAGGGTAAGAAAAACCCAGCTTCATGGTTGGTATTTAAAACATCCCGTGCTTGTTTTGGATTGCAGACTTCAAGAATCGTATACTGTCTATCATAATCCAATCCCTTCTCAATGAGTTTGCCTTTTAAGTCAAATGTCCATAAAACACCAAATTGATGTTCTTTCAAACTTTCCACAAGATCTTCAATTGTATCCTCAAAAGATTTATGTGATTTCATTTTATAATTGACATTCATAAGAACCTCCCATAAATAAACTTTCCACTAAGTGCGTCATTTAGGAGTATACCCATATTAGAAGAAAATGAACAGCATTTGATGATGAGCACATTTTTATTTCAAATGCTTTTATTTCTGAAAACTAAATCGATTGATTTTCATTTGAATAAAGGCTTCGACAGCATCCATACGCTTGGCATCTTTTTCAGTGAGGATCGTGTAGGCTACTCCCATATTGCCAGCCCTGCCGGTTCTGCCGATCCGATGCACGTAGTTCTCAGCATCGTCAGGTAGGTTGTAGTTAAATACATGAGAGACTCCTTCCACATCAAGACCACGTGCAGCAACATCTGTTGCCACAAGATATTGAATCTCATCATTTCGAAAGGCATTCATAACCGCTTCTCTTTTAGCTTGAGTTAAATCACCGTGCAGAGGTTCTATGCTATATCCTTTTTCCTTAAGAGCTTCATAGAGAGATTGTGTACCTCGACGGCTTCTACAAAAGATGATCGCCTTTTGAGGATAAGTTTGTTTGAGCAAAGTCACAAAGTCGTCCATTTTACGCCTGCCAGAGGTTTCTAAGATAAACTGTTCAATTAAATCAAGTGTAATTTTAGCTTTTGGCGCCACTACAGTTTTAGGAGCTTTTAAATAGTTTTTTGAAAATTGTTCCACTGTATCGCCTATTGTTGCAGAAAAGCAGAGCGTTTGATGTGTATCTGGTATATAAGAAAAGATCTCATCTAAATCTTTTTTAAAGCCGATATGAAAGAGTTGATCGGCTTCATCTACGATGACAGTTTTTAACTTTGAAAAATCAATACTACCACGTCTTAAGTGATCCAAGACTCTCCCAGGGGTACCAATTACAAGGTGGATTTTGCCTTTTAGTTTATGAAGCTGTGCAAGGACATCTTGTCCACCATAGGCAGCAAGTGCAGTCACAGGGATAATTTCTGAAAGTGAGTCTGCCACAGTGCGTATTTGAATGGCGAGTTCACGCGTAGGTGCAATAACCAAAGCTTGTATATGATCATTTTCTAGATTGATTTGTTGAAAAATAGGAATTAGGAAGGCTAAGGTCTTTCCAGTTCCCGTTTGAGCCTCTGCGACAAGATCGTGTCCCTTTAGAATTAAGGGAATACTTAGAGCTTGTATAGGCGTTGGGTCGATGATGTTTTGAGTGGATAGGGCATAGACAAGATCACCCTTAACACCGAGTTTATAAAATGACACTTTGGACCTCTTTCTTTAAATAGCATTAGTTTCTGAACATAACCTATTGTTACATATTGTAGAGACATCAGATTATTATATCAGATAATACGGGGAATGGTATAATAAAGTTTTAAAAGATATCGAATTAGTTTGACAAGACATCCTTTGCATGATATCATTAGTTGTTGCTTAAATTAGTAGTAAAGAATTTAACTGGGTATTTTATTGTATAGTATGATCCTAATTAAAGTTATTTGTTGCAAAGATTTAAGGAAAAAAAAATTAGGAGGTACACGTTATGATGAACGGTACAGTAAAATGGTTTAACTCAGATAAAGGTTTTGGTTTTATTACAGGAGAAGATGGTAGAGATGTGTTCGCACATTACTCACAAATCAACTCTGATGGTTTTAGAACTTTAGAAGAAGGACAAGCAGTAACTTTCGAAGTTGCTCAAGGCCCTAAAGGTCCTCAAGCTGAGAACATTGCTATCGTAAGATAGTTATATGATAAAGCCCTGTGTGAATGCACAGGGCTTTTTTTATGCAATTAAATTTGAGTGGAAGGTATACTTCCTAAAAAGAGAATTAGTATATAATAAGTAAGCACATAAAAAACGAGACCTATTTGGCCTCGTTAAAATTTATAGCAATATAGAGCGTCTTTATTCTATTTATGATGTTCATGGACCGATTTAGAAACGCTCACCTTAAGTCTATCTTCAATATCTCTAAGCATGTCTTCATCTTTTGGGGTTACAAAAGTAATTGCCATACCATCTTCACCCATCCTACCTGTGCGACCAACTCGATGCACATATATTTCAACACTTTCTGGCATATCATAGTTATAGATATGTGTAATGCCAGTGACATCAATCCCTCTTGAAGCAACGTCAGTTGTGATAAGATACTGAAACTTAGCGTCTTTGAACTGACGCATAATGCGTTGTCTTTTATTTTGAGAGATATCACTGTGTAATTTTTCGCAAGTATATTTCAGACGTTTCATTTCAGATTCAAGCTTATCGGCTCGGACCTTCGTTCTACAGAAGATAATGCCGAGAAAAGGATTGGTTTCATCCAGTGTTTTTAATAAAGCTTCCATTTTCCAACGATCTGAAACCATAACCACTTGTTGCTCAATCACATCTAGAGGCTTAGCATCAGAGCGTGCACTTAAAACTATGGGATTTTTCATGTATTTATAGGCAAGTTTTTTGACTTTAGGATCAATTGTAGCTGAAAAGCAGAGGATCTGTGCCTTAAATTTACCAATATAGATAATTTTATCGATGTCGTTTCTGAACCCCATCATAAGCATTTGATCTGCCTCATCAAGGACAAATGTATTCACTTTTGAAAGATCTATGGTTTCACGGTCTAAGTGATCCATCAATCTGCCTGGCGTTGCAATAATCATGTGAATGCTGTGATTCAATTTCTTGAACTGACTTTGAAGATCTTGTCCACCGTATATGGAGAGTACATTGATGCTGAGATCATGGGTTAGCTTTTTAGCTTCTTCGGTGATTTGAATCGCCAGTTCTCTTGTTGGGACTAGAACTAATGCTTGGATAGTAGGTGAAAGGGTATCAATATTTTGTATAATAGGCAGTAAAAATGCAAAAGTTTTTCCAGAACCAGTTTGTGCTTCTGCAATGACATCACTCTGATTCAATATTTCTGGAATAGCGATAGTCTGTATGGGTGTAGGTACTGAAATACCTATTTTTTTCAATTTACTAGACCATGAGGGGTCTAAACCAAGTGTTTCAAAATTGCTCATAGTTACCTCTGCTTTTATATTTGTTTTTTAACTTGATAAGCATATCACATATGAAGGCAGAGTCAAGGGCAATTTGACGATTATCCAATTATTTGGTAAAATTAAGATACGTGTGAAGTAGAATAAGTGAGTATATAGATTTGTAAGTAATTATATGTCTTAGTGATAAGGTAGATAATTATGAACAGTCTTAATGAATAGAAAGCTTATTTGAAAAACAAGTTTAGAACTGGGGTTTGCACAGGTTCGTAAGGAAATGTGCTATGCTATGAAAATGGCGTAAAGTGAGTCAAATGGCGAAACTTAGGCACTCTAACTCTATTAATGGAGTTAGAGTGCTTTTTTATATCATTAGTTTTCGTCCAGCCTAGAGTCAGGAATGTTCACCCTGCTCTAGGCGGTTAAACGAAAACGTGTCGGACAAAACAAAGTTTTGGCAGACAATGATACACATTAGTTTTCGTCCAGCCTAGAGTCAGGAATGTTCACCCTGCTCTAGACGGTTAGACGAAAACGTGTCGGACAAAACAAAGTTTTGTTAGACAATGATACACATTAGTTTTCGTCCAGCCTAGAGTCAGGAATGTTCACCCTGCTCTAAGCGGTTAGACGAAAACGTGTCGGACAAAACAAAGTTTTGTTAGACAATGATACACATTAGTTTGATCTACAGTTGCTTGAAGTATGTCAACTTCAGACAGCTGTCTATAAATACGGTTTCAAGAGATTTAGGCAATCTTGAAACTCACATTATTAAGGAAAAAAGGGGAGTGGATTTATGAAAAAGAGTGGTAGAACACCGTTGTTAAGAGCAAGACAATTGGAAAAGATATTAAATGTAGGTGAAATATACATCAAGTTGGAAGGGTCAAATCCAACGGGACATAAGTATGATCGAGTTGGAGAAATTGTTATTAAAGATGCAGTCGCAAGAGGATATGACTGTATTTTGGTAAATGGTTCTGTTAACTATATTAAATCTTTGGTATATTTTGCTGAGTTAAGTGATATTAAAGTACTTGTGCCACAATTTAAAAATGAAATGTGGAAAGCAAAGCGCTTTAAGTCTGAGATGCTTATGGATCTAAAGGGACATCTCAGAAAGGATCAAGTCAATATTTTAAAAGAAATTGCACTTGAAAGACATTACTATCTTGCTGTGGAAGGTAGATTGAGAACGCAATTGAGTAAGACTGCACTTGAAGAAATTTCTGAAGAAATTGTGAACCGATTGGACCATAATGTAACGACAATCTATACACAACTCAATTACGGCTATACTTTTACGAGTATTTATAGTGTATTATTGAAGGATTGGATTGATGGTAAATTTGAACAAATTCCTAATATTATCTGTGGGACACCTAAAATCGGTGAATCATATACTGAAGAAGAAGCCAATTCAAAAGAACCTTCGAAGTGGGACCCTGTGGATGAAAAGTTACTGACAGACTTAAAAAAATCTGTTTGGGAGACGAATGGTAGACTTATTGCTGTAGAATTAGAAGAACTTAATGAAAGTGTGAAAATTTTAAGAAAAACAGAACACTTAAAGGTCACTGCAAATGAAGCTTATGCTTTTGCAGCTTTTTACAAGCAAGTTAAGCAAGGTGAAATTGAAAAAGGCCGCCATGTGATTATACTCAATGAAGGTAGAAGTGATATCAAAATAGAAAATATTAATGATTTTGAAGAGGTATCTAAGAAAGAACTTGTTGAATATACACGCCAGTGGCTTGCGCAGTATTCGGATTCTTCGTTAGAAACAGAAGATGCCATTCAAAATGCCAGTGAGAGAGGGTTTATACTTTTGGCATCTAGAAATGGAGAGTATGAAGGCATTTGTGTTGTTGTAAACATGGGGTTCAAGGACTTTATTCCGACATACCATTTGGCCTATATAGGGACACAAAAAGGCAGTAAGGGTAGAGGCGTCGGTACTGAGCTAATTGAAAGAGCCTTAGATTTAACGAATGAAACTTTGTCCTTGCATGTGGACTTAGATAATAAGGGTGCAAAAAAATTATACGAGAAATTAGGTTTTAAACATAAATATAATCGTATGATTTTTCAAAAACAATAAAATTATTCAAGGATTTTAACTTGAATTTCGGTGATGTATAAATTGGGATCGCTGGAAATAAAGTGGTCTATAAGGACGCGTTCTAGGGCATATGAATCAAGCTTCAATTGGTGATGCGTGGCATATTGTAAGAGTTTTTCATAGTTTTGTGGCGCATTGAAGTGATCGCCTTTAAAGTAAAGGGTAAGCCAAAGGCCCTCAGGTAATTCTGAGATTAATTTGGAATTGGTGTCATAGCCTTCTGAAAGATCTAAGTACAATCCTGTAAATTCGGTTGGATGTCTTTGATCCAGTTTTGAAAGGTCCACAAAAAAGCCAATATCTCCAATAAAAAGACTTGGCGGCATAGCATCATCTTTTTCAAATTTGAGCATGGCAATCTCCCAATCGAGTGGTTCATGAATAGCTTCATCAAGTCTTAAAATTGTGCGCTTTGGGATTTCTTTGATGGTGATTTTATTAATATCTTTAAGTTGATGTATATAGGCTAGAGATTGCATTCTTTTCTCTAGCCTTTTTTCCAAAAACTCTAGGTGTTTCATTTTAAGTCTTGTCTGAGCGAGCTGATTTTCAAGTACATTGAGATAGTTTTCCAGAGATCTATTTTCTAAATGTGATTTTATCTCTTGAATGGAGATACCTAGATGTCTTAAATAACTGATTAGACGGAGTTCTTCTATTTTTTCTATTGTATAGTAGCGATAACCGTTTTCGAGTTGACCTGAAGGTTCAAAGAGATTAATTTGGTCATAATAACGAATATTACGTGCTGAGACGCCCACGATTTCAGAAAGTTCTTTAACCGATAATTGCATTTTCATAAAAAGCCTCCAGATATTTTTCTTTATTGTAACACAACTGACTTGACTTTACACCTACTGTAAGGTTTATGATAATGCTAATAGAAAAGGAGGCGTAAAATGAAATATTCTGTTGATCCGTGGATTTTTGAGTGTAATCCCGACATTATTTTTGGTATTGTGATTGGCAAAGGGTTAAAGAATTCTGAGAGTAGTGAATCTGATAGTCAAAAGCTTGAGGCTGCAGAGCACCTCCTTAGAGAACGCGTTTCGCTTGATGAAATCAAAACGCATCCAGATTTTCTAGTGTATCGTGAGGCACTTAAGAATGTGGGTATAAATCCAAATAAATATATGAATTCAGTAGAGGCCATGGGGAAGCGGGTCATAAAAGGTGCTCATCTGCCCCGTATTAATGCTCTTGTTGATCTATGCAATACATTGTCATTAGAGCATGTGATCTCACTAGGAGGGCATGATCTCGCAGATATAGAGGATGATCTTATGGTTAGAAAAACTGTGGCTGGAGATGAATTTTTGCCATTTGGTAAAGAGAGCTTCGAACGAGTACCACCTGATGAAGTTGTCTTTACAAGTGGGAACAAAATCCAAACCAGACAGTGGCTCTGGCGACAAAGCGAACTGGGTAAAATGACCATGGACACCAAAGATGTTTTTTTTCAGCTAGTAGGTTTTAAAGGTGAGCATCATGAGAAAATTAAAGAGACCGTTAAAGCGCTGGAACAGCTAATTGAAGACAGATTTGAGGGGACTTATGAAACTTTTTTTGTGGATGCAAGTCAAAATGAAATTGAATTTGAATACTAAAATTGGATACTTTAATTAAATTATAAGATCTACGTCTTGAGAAAGAAATCTTAAAGATAGTAAACTTTAATAAAAGCGTCACTTTAAAATAAGCGGTCTCTTATTTTAAAGTGACGCTATGTTTTTGTCAAAAGGTTGTAAAAAAATCAAGGTGGCTAAACTTAAAATATAGCGTTATAATAGTACGTGTTACTCTAGCCAAAGGAGATCGCAAATGAAATTTAAGCAATCTGATAGAGCACAATTTTTAAAAGCAGTTCTAGTGACCTTATTGTTAAGTGAGATGTATTTTTATCCCTTTGATGGAAATTTTAGATTCTCAGCAGGGATTATCGCTCTTAATTTGATCTATCTATTCTATGATCGGCTTTCTTGCATAAAGTTGGCATTGGTATCAGGAATCTCAATTATTGTATTGAGGTTGTTATGGGCAGTTGGCATTACGGGTGTTTCCTTACAAGTTGCTTTATTGAATCATGTGCCCTCTCTAATTTTTTATATAATCTTTGGTTTGCTTCATGAATTGCGAAAGCAAAATCGTGATAAATTGATGGGTTCAATACAATTGATTTTATTTGCTTTTATAGATGGAATTGCCAATATTACTGAAGCTGCCATTAGAGGCACTATTTCACATCGTGCGGTGCAACTAATATTTTTGATCAGTGTGATCAGAATTTTAATCGCTTATGGCATTTATCTAGCTGTTAAGGCCAATGAGCTTTATATCCGAAATTCAGAACATCAAAAGCGCTATGCACAGCTCAATGTTTTGGTTTCCAATATTCAGACAGAATTGTTTTATCTCAATAAGTCTCAAAAGGATATTGAAAGTGTCATGAGTGAAAGCTATGAGCTATATCGTTTACTTTCAGAGAGCTCAGAATATGCGAATCAAGCATTGGAAATTTCAAGGCGTGTTCATGAAATCAAAAAAGATTACGCCAGAGTTTTAGCAGGTTTTGATACTTTTATTACTGGTTTTGAAAAAGAAGATTCCATGAAGCTTAAAGATGCGTTTTTAATTATCAAAGCAAATACCGAAAAATTAATTCGAGAACAAAAAAAAGACAACTGGATAGACTTAACGCTTTCTAATCAGGATGATTTTAGTTTAAAAAATTATTATGCACTTTTCACGATTATTAACAATTTGGTTATAAATAGTATTGAAGCAGTCACTGGACCTGTAAAGATAAGTGTTGAAGAATACAGTGATCCTGAGTTCATTTATTTTAAGGTGTCAGATAATGGTGTCGGTATAGAGTCTGATTTGTTGCCTTATCTCTTTAACCCAGGATTTACAACCAAGTTTGATAAGAATACCGGAAGAGCATCTACAGGTATGGGATTGTCTCATGTAAAAAGTACAATTGAGGGATTGTTAGGAGAGCTTGAATTCAGTTCTATACCGCGAAAACAGACTCTATTTGTAATTAAAATTCCTAAAAATCAGCTGATAAGGAGTTCTAAAAATGAAAACGATAATGATAATTGACGATGATCCCACCATTACTAAAATGCTTTCTATGATTATTGAAGAAAATGAACTTGGAAGAGTGTCAGCGACACTTAAAAGTGGGGAATATGCCGTGGATGAAGTTCTGTTTTATAAACCTGATATTTTGTTGATTGATCTGTTGTTGCCTGTAAAAGATGGCATTACAATTATACAAAACTTAAAAGCAAAACAGTATTCAGGCAAATTTATTATGATTTCTCAAGTGGAAGATGAGAACATGATATCAAAGGCTTACAAAGAAGGTACGCTTTTCTATATTTCTAAACCGATTAATGCAAACGAAGTGACTAGCATTATAAGAGAAGTATCCAGAGTTATTGATCTTGAACAGTCTGTGGCTATTATACAAGGTGCACTTATACCACTGGTGAAAGACAATACCACAGATAAGAAAGTGAATATTCATTCAAGAATGAATCAGATTTTGGTTGAACTTGGGATCTCTTCGGAATCGGGTGCTGATGATTTAAAAGCTGTTCTTTTGGACGTTATGAAGCAAAAGAGTTTAAGTAGCGAAGGTTTTTATCAACTTCAACAAAGTTATGAACACATTGCAAAAGGACAAAATGTAAGAACGGTTGAACAACGCGTTAGAAGAGTGGTCAATAAAGCATTTATGTACCTTGTGGAAATCGGCTATGACGATCTTTACCATCCTATATTTCAAGAGTATGCGAGTCTCTTATTCGATTTGAAACAAGTTAAAATGGAAATTCGAAGAATAGATGATTATCATAAACCAAAAGGTAAAGTTAATATTAAGAAATTTATCGAAGGTATTCTTGCAATTATGAATAAAATTCAATAATGCGTTAGAGTGCTAAAATCTGAGAGTTGAGTCATAATCAACCTTATGGTGTGATTACGAGAAATCTGAGATACAGCATATGGTTGATTACTAGTATGAAACTGGCTATTGACACTATATTCTGATAAATCAATACAAGAATATTGCTGAAATTTGTTACCTTCTGTTACAACGTGTAGCACTCCCATACAATAAAAAAGGAATGTGAAAGCATTCAAAAAAATTTTATGGGGGATAAAAATGATTATAAAATTGACAATGATTCAAATGGCGGCATTATCTGTAGTTGTTTTGTTTTTAGGACAGTTTCTCAAGAGGAAATTTCACATTTTAGAGAAATACTGTATTCCGTCACCTGTAGTTGGGGGGATTATCTTTGCATTGTTGACTTTGATTTTAAAAGTATCTGGAATCCTTGAATTTGAGATGGATACCACTTTGCAGAGCTTTTTCATGATCACGTTTTTTACAACTGTTGGTTTCACGGCATCGTTAAAAATGCTAAAAACAGGTGGAAAAGATGTCTTTTTATTTTTAATATTAGCAATTGTATTGGTTATTTTCCAAGATGTCATCGGTGTAGGACTTGCTAAGATATTTAATTTGAATCCATTAATTGGTCTTTCAACGGGTTCTGTTCCCATGACTGGTGGTCATGGTACATCAGGTTCGTTTGCACCAAAGTTTGAAGAGCTTGGCGCAATAGGGGCGACCACAGTGGCGATGGCTTCTGCTACGTTTGGTCTAATAGCAGGCAGTACAATTGGGGGGCCTATAGCGAATAGTTTAATCAACCGTTACCAGTTACATCGTGAACATCCAAATCACAATGAAATGAGTGATGTTTCTATATCAGAAAAACCTGAAGTTTCTTCAGCAACTTTTTTATCGGCATCTTCAGCGATATTAATAGCAATGGGAATTGGTACAATTTTGTCAATGTTATTAGAAAAAACAGGTATGACTTTTCCACCTTATATCGGAGCGATGTTTGCAGCGGCAATCATTAGAAACATTGTAGATGCAAGTGGCAAAATGACACTTAAAACATTTGAAATTGATATTATAGGCAATGTTTCTTTATCATTGTTTTTATCAATGGCACTCATGGGATTAAAATTATGGCAGTTGGCTGATTTGGCATTGCCTTTAGTGGTTATGTTAATGGCACAAGTTGTTTTCATGGCATTCTTTGCTTATTTTATCACTTTCAATATCATGGGTAGAAATTATGATGCAGCCGTTATGGCAGCAGGACACTGTGGCTTTGGAATGGGTGCGACGCCAAATGCAATTGCTAATATGGAAGTGGTTTCTTCGAAATATGGTTTCAGCTATAAAGCATTTTTTATTTTACCTCTAGTGGGGAGTTTGTTTATAGATTTTGTAAATGCAGGTGTGATTACATTTTTCGTAAATCTTTTTTAAATAGAATAATCTAAAGTAGAATACAAATAAAAAAAGAAGATATAGTTAAAATTATAAGGCGTTTGCTTTAAATGATTAAAAAAACATTTAGAGCAAACGCCTTTTGTGTTGTAAATTTTTAACGCTTCTAAAAAGGATGATTTTAGAAGTTTCTATCAATTCAATTTCTAATTGAATCGGTTGTCGTTTCTGGATTAGATGGTATAATAAGGACTAGAAAAGGTTTTTTTCGCCTAAATATATAAACTTTGGAGAGGTAAGCATATGAGATCACATTCACTTCGAAAAAAAGCGATAGTCACTTTTCTTGTGAGCAGTATCGTATTCATTATACTGATCACATTAGCTTCGAGAGTTTATATAGAGTATGTGACTTCTAACTTTATAGAAAATAGAAATTTTACAAATGATTTTATCAGTGGCGAATTTTCTAAGATCATTCGTTTTTACGTTGAAAAAGATCCTGACAAGTTAGTGAGTTCAGATATTTTAGCTTTGTATTCAAGTCTTGAAGATAAAACACAAATGACAATTGTGTATGATAACCGTGTTATTTATGGTAAGACATTTTATAATGATTATGTTGAAAATGAAACACAAATGAAGGAGACTGTGGATATTTTAACTACTGAGATTAATGGCAAGGTGATGACTTTGATCCAGCAAAGAGTGACGCCAAATGATGATGCTGCTGGAGGCTCTAAAGGGATACCCATATCTTTTAAAAGGATAGATGAATTTGCAACATTTTCTTTTGTAGGTTATTTGATCGTGCTTATTATTATTTTTATGTTTTTCATTAACCGAATTTTAAAACCACTTGAAGATGTCAAATTGGCTGCTAAGGAAATCAAGAATGGCAATCTTGATTTTAAGATTGAGTATACGAAGAACGATGAAATTGGTGATGTTTTTGATGCTATAGAGGAAATGAGAAATGAGCTTAAAGAAGCATCGGAAGTCAGAACACAATATGAAAAAAATAGGAATGAACTCTTATCGAATATCACACATGATTTGAAAACGCCTATTACATCGATTAAGGGATATGTAGAAGGCATTATAGATGGTGTTGCAGATACACCAGAGAAAATTCAGAAATATGCCAAGACGATATACAAGCATTCAGTCGATATGGATGTACTTATAAATGATTTATTTTTGATGTCAAAACTAGATGTTGACCAAATGGTTTTTAACTTTGAAAAATTTGATCTATCTGAATTTTTAACGGATTGCTACGAAGATTTCTATTTTGACCTATCCTCGCATGACATAGAAATTAAATATGATCATCTGTCCAATAAGCAAATGATCATCGAGGGGGATCGTCAAACTTTGAAACGTGCCATGATCAATTTGATTCAAAATAGCATTCATCACTTGGATAAAGAAGTGAAGTGGATTCACTTAACCCTGTCATCTGATGCTGACAATGCGATTATTAAAATTAAAGACAACGGTCAAGGGATTCCTGAATCAGAAATCAATGCGATTTTTAAGCGTTTCTATAGAATTGATGATTCACGGAGCTCAGAATATGGCGGCAGTGGCATTGGTCTGTCCATCGTTGAGAAAATTATAGAGAAACATCAAGGGACAGTAGTTGCAAAAAGTGAATTAGGAAAATGGACTGAAATGGTTATTACAATACCAATGGTAGAATAGGAGTCAGACGATGAAACGTATTTTGATAATTGAAGATGAACTGGATATAGCAGAACTGGAAAAAGATTATCTAGAAATTAATGGATTTGCTGTTGATATTATAGCCAATGGCAATGTGGGATTAAAAATGGCAACTCAGAATCAATATGACCTTATTATCTTAGATATTATGCTTCCTGAAATAGATGGTTATAAAATTTGTAAGGCATTAAGGCCAATAGTGGATATTCCAATCATTATCGTATCAGCTAAAAAGGATGAAATTGATAAGATTAGAGGGCTTGGAATTGGTGCAGATGATTACGTTACGAAACCTTTTTCACCACAAGAACTTGTGGCAAGGATTAAATCACATTTATCAAGGTATGAACGCTTAAAATCCAATAAAGTGACACATCAAAAAGAAATTCACTACAATACCCTTAGAATCGAGCCTGAAACAAGGCGTGTGTTTTTAAAGGATGAAGAGATTACAATGACCACAAAGGAATTTGATCTGCTCTTATTTTTGGCTTCTAATCCTGAGATTGTTTTTAATAAAGATTACTTATTTGAAAAGATATGGGGCCTAGACTGTGTAGGTGATGTAGCCACTGTTACGGTGCATATTCGAAAAATTCGAGAGAAAATAGAAAAGAATCCTTCTGATCCTCAATTCATAGAAACGCTTTGGGGGGCAGGTTATCGATTTAGGAAAAATATACTTTGACAAATGCGACATAGTCGAAGTTCTTATGGATTTTGGTGCCGATAGATGAAAGGGGGACTATTATGAAAGTAAAGTTTACGGCCGTTATTTATGCTACATTTTTGAGTCTGATTCTATTATCTGCATTACATTATATTTATCTTGGGCAATGGAAAGCCTATGTGGCCTTGTTTGGCATAGTTGAATTGCTTGTTGTCTTGACAGCAGCGATTCTCTTCATCTTTAAGAAAACAAGAATCAAAACTCAAAAATATGTTTACATACTTTTGGGGATAATGCAATTCTTCCCGATGGGAATGGCTTTTGAATTGTCAGGGCAATATATCATTTACGGTATTTTTCATGTGCTGATGGCTATAGTGTGTGCTTCAATGATATTGAATATTTCCCGAAAAAGGAATGACAGCCCGACTATCTGCTGATTCCGTTCGGAAAGCTCTTTTCAAGGTTACAAGGATGTCCAATTTGTAGTAGAATAGAGATTGAGTAGCTTTTTAATACAATTAGAAGAGGAGAATATAATGAAAATAGCAGTAATTGATGGACAAGGTGGCGGTATTGGTAAGGCTCTCGTTGAAGCGGTTAGGACAGCACATTCGAATCATATTTTGAATCAGGATGAGTTTGAAATATATGCTTTAGGAACCAATGCACTTGCTACTTCACTAATGCTCAGGGCAGGTGCTCATTATGGTGCAACTGGAGAGAATGCAATTGTTATCAATGCACCTAAAATGGATATTATTATGGGCCCAATTGGCATTATAAGTGCGAATGCTCTACTTGGCGAACTTACACCTAAAATGGCAGAGGCAATTTCTTCTTCTGAAGCTTTTAAAATACTGATTCCAATTCACAGATGCAATATTACAGTTGCGGGTGTGGTTCCTAAGCCACTGGGAAGTTATATAGATGATGCTGTTGAGGGGATTAAATCAAGAGTGGAATCACTTTATGTGTGATGGTAAAAGAGATATTGATATTAAAAGAGGTGTTGATATTTAAAATAGATTTGGTATTATTAGTGTACCGAAATAAATATCAATGAGGCTATTATAGGCCAAAGAACTTTCAGACGATATTTTTAAGGTCTGATAGATGCTCTGGCCTTGCACAACTATTGTTAAAGGTTCCTTTAGTCTTTAGTCTAAGTCATTGATGGATTGTTTTAGGTCGTACATTCGATCATCGAGATCAGAGATGAGATCGGCACATTCTTTAAGTTGTTTTTGGATACTTTTAGGTGCTTTTTCGCGATACTTATAGTAGATTTTATGTTCTATACTTGCCCAAAAGTCCATTGCAATGGTCCTTATTTGTATCTCGACTCTAGTAGGGACGATACCACTGCTTAAAAAGACAGGGTATTCAATGTGTAGGTGAAGACTTTTATAGCCATTTTCCTTCGGCGATTTGATGTAATCTTTTATTTCGACGATTTTAAAGTCATGTTGTTTTGAAAGTAATTCAACGACACTGTATATATCAGCTGTGAAAGTACAGATGATGCGTATCCCGGCTATATCAAAAATATTTTTTTTTGCATTTTCTACAGTGGGTTCTAATCCGAGTCTTTCAAGTTTTTCAGTGATACTATTGGGTCTTTTGACGCGATATCTTATATGTTCTATGGGGTTATAGTCGTGTATATTCCTAAATTCTTCATCTAAAATGGAAAGTCTTGTGTGTATTTCATCGACGGCAAACTTATGGACTAGTAATAAATCTCGCCATGGCTTCATTTCTTCGGTCATTAGAGCTTCATACATCTTAAATACTCCTTATGTTTTAATTTAAGTACATTATTAATTATACCCTTAATTCATGCGTTTGTCACATGAACTAAAGGATAAGAAAATGTATATAAAGAGTATTTTTTTGAATTATTATGTACGTTCATAAGTGGTTGATGCATCCCTTTATGTTCTCGGGTATTATAAGGAATAGAAAGATATTAGTATAGGGGGGGCAGGTTAGCATGAAATATTTTATTGACGGATTACTCTTGGGAGTTGCCTATGTGGCACCAATAGGCGTTCAAAATTTATTTGTTATAAATTCAGCAATAAGCGACAAACGGATGAGATCGCTTTTAACCGCTTTGATTGTTATATTTTTTGATATAACATTGGCACTTGCATGCTTTTGGGGAATTGGTAGCTTATTAGAAAAATTTTATATACTTAAGATGGCCGTATACCTCATAGGTGGTGTTGCTGTTGTCAAGATTGGTCATGGTCTGCTGAATTCAGAAATTAAAGCACCGACAGAAGTCGCTGAGGCTTTACCAATTTCCAAAGTAATTGTATCTGCTTGTTTGGTGACTTGGTTTAATCCTCAAGCGCTTATTGATGGTTCGTTATTGTTAGGTGCTTATAGAGCTTCGTTACCCTCTAATTTTGCTTTATTATTTATCTTAGGTGTATGTATTGCTTCAATGACTTGGTTTATGAGTTTATCAAGTGTGATTTCAACATTTAAACATCAGATGAGTGTAAAAGTACTTACAATAATCAATAGAGTATGTGGCATCGTTATTGTATTTTACGGGTTAAGATTGATTTATAATTTTTTAGAAAACGTGTTTTAAAACAAGTAAATAGATAGGTGCTATGAAACCCTCGTTCTCAAAGAATGGGGGTTTTTTGATTCTCCTCAATATCATAAATAGCATTATATTCTAGAATTAAGGTCAAGATAGAATTATACTTCAATTTTGAGTATGTCTACATAAATTTTGTAAAAGATGCTTTTTTAATGACGAATCGCTTGATTATTGGTAGTATAATAGTAGTAGGATTGGCCTATATTTTGTTAAAGTTAGTTTATATGTGCCTGCTGTAGGTTTTTTTTTATGATTTAATCTATTAAGAACTGTCTACAGCTATTTTATGACGCATAAAATTGAGAAGACACTAAGAAGTAAGCGAGGTATTTTAGATGACACAATTTAATCGTAATTTTTTATGGGGATCTGCATCAGCTGCTTATCAAATCGAAGGGGCTGTTGCTGCTGATGGAAAAGGAGAGTCTATATGGGATGTGTGGGCACATCTTGAAGGCAAAACACACGAAGGTACGAATGGCGATATTGCAACAGATCACTATAGTAGATATGAAGAAGATGTTGCATTAATGAAAGAAATCGGGTTAAAAGCGTATCGATTTTCAATATCTTGGACGAGAATATTGCCCAATGGGACAGGTGAAGTTAACCCAAAAGGGATTGATTTTTATAATCGTCTGATTAATTTGCTCATAGAAAATGGGATAGAACCTCTGGTGACTTTATACCATTGGGATTTGCCTCAGAATTTACAAACACAGTATTTAGGATGGGAGTCTGAGCAAATTGTTCATGATTTTACAGCATATGCTAAAACTTGTTTTGAAGCTTTTGGCGATCGAGTTAAGTACTGGATCGTTATGAATGAACCTAATATTTTCACACATTTAGGGTATATCATGGGGGTTCATCCGCCGGGAAAACAAGATGAAGCTTTATTCCTGAAAACTTATCATCATACGGCCTTGGCGCACGCTCATACGGTATTGGCTTATAAAGAAATGGGTCTTGAAGGTCAGATTGGTTCCAGCATAGCATTTACACCAGCATACTCAAGTACATCAAGCAAAGCGGATCAAGAAGCATTAAAAAGCTATTATGATATAGGGCCTTGGTGGTATCTTGACAGCTATTATAAAGGCAGCTATCCAGAATCAGCGATAGAATACTATAAAGCTCAAAACATAGACTTACCTTTTAAAGAGGGTGACTTTGAGATTATGAAAGCAGCTGCTCAGGTAGTGGATTTCATCGGTATCAATTACTATCAAACAGCAATGATTGCCTATAATCCAATAGATGGCGTTGGCATTTCAAGCTTCAATACAACTGGGAAAAAAGGAACACAAAAGGAATCTGGGATTCCAGGTTTATATAAAATGGTTAAGAATCCTAATATCAAGTATACGGATTGGGATTGGGCGATTGATCCAGATGGCTTAAGATATGGCCTTGTGGAACTCAAAGAAAGATATGCACTTCCGATCTTGATTAGTGAAAATGGATTAGGTGCCTTTGACACGGTTAATTCAGAGGGTGAAATTAATGACGATTATCGGATTTCTTTCTTAAAAGCGCATGTTGAGGCTTGTAAAAATGCTGTGGACGAAGGGGTAGATCTATTAGGGTATATGACTTGGTCATTCACTGATCTTTTAAGCTGGCTCAATGGCTTTAAAAAACGCTATGGGTTTGTATACGTTGATTTTGAGAGTGATGATTTGAAAAGAATACCTAAAAAATCTTTTTATTGGTATAATAAAGTAATCAAAACCAATGGGGAGGCACTGTAAAATGAACTATCTCGCGATAGATATAGGTGGGACTAACGTTAAATACGGTCTTGTTTCGAGCTCTGGTGAGATCACTTTTAATGGTAAAGAGAAGACAAACAAGGCAAGTCTTGAAAATTTAGTAAAGCAATTATCAGATATTATAGCGTCTTTTAAAGCGAGATCAATAGAATTTAAAGGCATTGCATTATCTATTCCAGCACCTGTGGATGCTATAACAGGTGAAATTTTAGGAAAAGGCAGTATGCCCTTTCTGCTTCACGAGAATTTAAATGAAATTCTTGGGAAGATTCATAAGGTTAAAGTTACGAGTGAGAATGACGGTAACTGTGCAGCCTTGGCAGAGGTATGGTTAGGTGCAGCTAAGAATTGTAATGATATCGCATTAGTGGTGTGCGGCACAGGCATTGGTGGTGCTGTAATAAAAGACCGCAAGATTCATACTGGAAAACATCTCCATGCAGGTGAGTTTGGCTATTCGATCGTAGATACGAGAGATCCGAAAAATCTTAAAAATTGGTCTTCTGTTGGTTCTACTAGAGCGATGATCAATCGGTATTGTGAACTAAAAGATTTAAAGACAATTTCTGGTGAAGAAGTTTTCGTGCGTGCAGAGCAAGGGGATGAAATTGCTAAGGCAGTAATTGATGATTTCTTTTTTTATAATGCAATAGGTATTCATGGCATTCAATTCAGCTATGATCCAGAATTGATTCTCATAGGTGGGGCTATAAGTGAGAGAACGGAATTTTTGGAAAGTCTAGGTGAGAAACTTAAAATTATTTATGATACTTTTGATTATGGGGATGTTCGACCTAAAGTAGAGAGCTGTCAATTTTTAAATAATTCCAATCTTTTAGGAGCGGTTTATCACCATATGAATAGTGATCTATAGAATAGGAGTTAGGCATGAAAGAGGCTCTTTTTTATAAAAAATTAGAGAGTAACAAAGTATCTTGTTTACTGTGTCCTCATTTTTGTATCCTCAAAGAGGATGAAATAGGCAAATGCCGAGTAAGGAAAAACGAAGAGGGCATCTTATACAGTCTAAATTATGGTCAAGTATCTACACTTGCAGTAGATCCCATAGAGAAAAAGCCACTTCATTTTTGGAGACCAGGAAGTCAAATTTTATCAGTTGGGACATATGGCTGTAATATGTCCTGTCCGTTTTGTCAGAACTTTGATATTTCGCAGAATAAGCCCGTATTGGCAACGATAACGCCTGAGGCTATTGTTCAAGAGGCTAATCGATTATCTTTAGAGGCAATTGCCTACACTTATAATGAACCCACGGTTTTTTATGAGATGGTTCTTGAAACAGCGATGCTGGGAAAGCTAAGTGGTATGGCAAATGTGCTTGTGACCAATGGCTTTATCAATCCAGAACCACTCGAGCAGTTATTGCCCTATATAGATGCGGTTAATGTGGATGTGAAGACCTATGATAAATCACTCTATAGGTCTGTATGTGAAGGGGAATTAGACGCTGTCCTAAGTACTGTGAAAAGACTTGTTGCTCAGGACATTCATGTGGAATTAACTTGCCTTCTTGTACCAGGACTGTTCGAAGATTTACAGCGTGTGGAATCTTTTTTTAAAAACTTAAGGCATATTGCAGGCGATGTGCCACTTCATCTGAGTCGATATTATCCTAAATATTTATATAAAGAGCCTGCTACTGATATTGAAAAAATGTATGAGATTCAATATATTGCTCAAAAATATTTTGCCTATGCTAAACTGGGCAACGTATAAAAAAACGATACAGCTTGGATTACCAAAGCTGTATCGTTTTTTGTACGAGTAGGGCTACCATTGTGACTGAGAACCAACAGACGGACCCCAACAAGATCGGTTTAAAACCATTTCTTAAGAGTTTAAGTAAAGCGGTGTTTAGACCTATTGCTGACATCGCAACCACGATCATAAATTTACCTAAGGTGATCAGTGACATGACGATGTTTTCTGGTAAGTTAAGCGTGGTACTTAGAATCGTTGTTAACAAAAATCCGAGAATAAACCATGGAAAAATTTTGGAAATACTTAAGTTCTGATCCTTATTTTTTTTGCTTTGTATAAAGGACAAAACCAGTGAAATTGGAATAATCATCAAGGTTCTAGTGAGCTTTACAACTGTTGCCGTGGCAAGGGCTACATTGTTACCTTTTAAAGAACTCCAAGCAGTTGAGGCGGCAACAACAGATGACGTGTCATTTATTGCTGTTCCTGCGAAGATACCAAACCCATAATCACTCATATTTAAAAACTGTCCCAATGCTGGGAATAAAAAGACTGCAACGATGTTAAAAAGAAATATAGTGGATATGGCATGTGCAATTTCTTCGTCATTGGCATTGAGGATAGGTGCTGTGGCAGCTATGGCAGATCCACCGCAGATTGAGGTGCCAACGCCAATTAAGGTGGTCATGATAGGATCTGTTTTTAATATTTTGCCCATGATATAGGTGACGATAAATGCTGTGGATAATGTGAAAACCATAATGGAAAGTGACTGCTTGCCAACTTTAAAGACCGTGAAAAGGTTCATTTCAAAACCAAGCAATATAATGGCATACTGTAGAATTTTTTTAGAACTGTAAGCCATACCACCTTTGAAAAGAGAGAGATGTGGCAAGACGATGGGTCTAACGATCATGCCAATAAGGATTGCGAATACTGGAGCACCTACAAGCGGAAATTTTTTACCAAGAGGCCATGCGATTAAAGCCAATGCAATGGTGAGTAAAAGTCCGGGTAGATTTTGTCTTAAATTTTGTTTAAATGTTTTCATTTATATTACCTCCGATACATATAGTTTCACATATTTCTTTCCATATGTAAAATACTATTATATAATGATATAGATAGCTAAATACTTATGTATGATTGAAAGAGGATAGGATGACTTTTAGACATTTAAAAATCATGACTCTCGTGGCGGATTTAGGCAGTATGACAGAAGCTGCTAAAAAACTTTATATTTCGCAACCCTCAGTGAGTCAAGCCATAAAAGAAATTGAAGTGCACTATGATATCAAACTGTTTGAGCGTTTCTCAAAGAAGCTCTATATCACTGACTCAGGAAAACAGTACTTAGATTATGCAAGACATATTACACAACTCTTTGAAGAAATGGAACGATCACTTACACACCAAAAAGTCTTGAAAATGGGGGCGAGTTTAACTGTCGGTGAGGCTATTATGCCAGAGCTTATTTCATGTTTTAAAGCACTCATGCCAGAGATTGAAACTCAGGTTATCATTAAGAACACGTCTGAGCTTGAAGACCTTCTTTTAAATAATCAGATTGATCTCGCTTTAGTAGAGGGGACTTTGCATAATAATCACATTAAGATTGAGCCTGTACTAGAGGATGAACTCTTGATGGTCTGTGGTAAAAATCATCCCCTATACAACCAAACAATTCATAATGCTGAGGTATTTCAAGACTTTTCATTTATCGTTAGGGAACAAGGAAGTGGCACCAGAGAACTGCTAGAACGCACATTTTTAGAGCATGGGTTAAGGCTCAATATTGCTTGGGAGTGCAGTGGATTTGAAAGTATAAAAAAGGCGGTTATTGAAGGTCATGGTATTGCTGCGATCTCCAAAATACTGATTACAGATGAGCTATTGACCGGAGAACTCAAGGTCATAGGTGCAGATTCGATTCATTTTAGGCGTACTTTTAATATAATTTATCATAATAATAAATTCATGACACAGGTGCTTCAAAATATGATAGAACTCATTAAAAAGCGGATTTAATTTATGGTATAATAAATCAAGATTTATGCGTGAAGCAGGGAGGCAGTACATGAAATTTAAAGCGTACTCAGTTGCTAATGAAATCAATTTAAATAAAATAGCATTGGATTGTGGGATTCCTAAGAAATATACTTGGGAAGAACCGCTGATATTAACGCCCATTATATTGGAGACTATTTTTAGCGGCTTAAATTTGAAAGATAAAAAGGTCTTTGTCTTTTCTTTTGGTACTTTTGTGACGATTGATTTTACTTTAGATGAAGATAATAGATTTTTACAATATTTAAAGGGGTTTGAGAAAGAAATCGATCTTAAAAAATGGACTCGATATTCTGATGAATATGAGCTCAAAGTAGATTTGAGTTTAGATGAAGAAAAACCATTTAGTTTCACAGATGAAGAACTTGTTGTGGCGAGATTCGAAGAGGCTTATCAAGAAATTGTAGCCACTGTTATTGCCAAATCGGTAGCACTTGAACGTGTAGAAGAGAATATGAAAAATATTTTGGATCGAATAGAAACTATGGTGGAACGTCTTGAAAAGGGACGGTTTAGACTAAGCGATCGCAAGCTTGCCAAGACGATTGCCCAGGTTTTACGACATGAGTACAGTACCATCGCTTATATTATGATTTTAGATCGCCCTGATCTCACTTGGGAGAGTAACTTATACAGTGATTTATACGATCAGATGGCTGAGTTCTTTGAACTTTCCGACCGATATGAAATCATGAAAACCAAAACTGACATTCTCAACAACATTATTGATGGCTTTGCCACAATTTCGCATTCTATGAGAGGTACTTTTATCGAGTGGTTGATTGTTATATTGATTATAGCTGAAGTTGTCTTAATGCTTTTGGATTTAATCCGATAAGAGGAGGACAATTATGCAAACGATTCGCTTTTATAGTTTCAGAGTGAGGGAAACTTTTGACCTTGATAAAATTGCAGATTATTTTAAAAAGACGCGCCCTCTAAAGTGGAGTGATTACATTGTTCTTGATAATCATTTAGTTGAATCTGCGCTAAAGAGAACAATCAAAGGACATGAAGTGATTCTATACCAATTTGGAGTAGTTACTTTTATCAATTTTAACGAAGATGAAATGCGTGATCTCTTATCACTATTAGATCAAATCGAACCCTTAGATTATATTGGGTTTGCTAAAGAGTATGAGCATTTTGAGCTTGAAGTTGGAGCCTTTGGAGAAACTTTACATGAAGGCCTTCAAACCATCCCACATAAATTAATCATTGAGATGATTGCTGAAACGACAGCTAAGTCTGTGGGGCTTGCTCATATAGAAAAGGCATTGCAAAAACTAATGGATCAAGTAGAGCCGTTGCTAATTCAGATGAGTCACGGCAGGGTTAAAGTAGATCGACGGACTAAGAGAGTGCTTGGAGAGATGATTTCTTTTAAATACAAATTGGCAAAATCCATTGGCCTTTTTGAAAAACCTTCGACTTCTGTTGCTTTAAAAGAGTGGCATGATTATATTCTAGAATACTTTGAACTCAATGATCGATATCTCATTTTGGAAAGCAAAGTGGATGATCTCAAGAAAATGCTATTTCAATATTATAAATTTAATCATTCTGTAAAAGATAGAAGACTTTTTATCTTTGAAGTGGTATTGTTAACTTTTTTTCCTATCAGCTCACTGGCCGATTCTGGTGCGCTTTGGAGATTTTTCGAATGGCTTATACATCTCTTTTAAAAACACAAAAGCACCCGGGGTTGGGTGCTTTTGTGCGTGTGTGTTAGGACGTTGTATGAATACCTTATTCTAAGGAAATGTGGATATTTTCAAAAACTCTTAAGGCGTCGCTAGTGCGATCTTCAATGGCCTTTTTAGAGTAGGCATCCAGTGCTTTAAGATCTTTTGGACCATGATGCATGGTTACTGGTCCTTTGATACAGCCACCTTTACATGCCATACCTTCTATAAAGTCAGCCTCTAGTTTATTAAATTTAAGCAGTTTTAAAGCTTTGTCACAGGCTTCAATACCGTCACAGGTAAGTGGTACGATATCCGTGATACCTTGTTCAGTCATATAGTTTGAAATCGATAAAGTGACCCCACCACTTGCTGCGAACTTTCTACCATAATAAGAGGCATTGTTAAGAGGGGTAATTTCAAGTGATTCTAACTGGATGTCTCGTGCATCTAGGAGTGCTGCAAGTTCTTCAAATGTAAGGACATAATCCGTATCAGCTGATTTCTGCTTTTCTTTTTTCTTTGAAATACAAGGACCAATGAAAACCACTTCAGCTTCAGGATCAATTGCTTTAATAAGGCGTGCAGTGGCAGTCATAGGAGATACAGTAGAGGAAATATGAGTTTGAAGTTCAGGAAACTTTTTTTCAATGTATTCAACAAAACTTGGACAGCAAGAACTGGTAAGGACTTTGCCGTGGTATTTCATTTTGATGAGTTCATCAGCTTCATGTTTTGTGACTAAGTCTGCACCCAGTGCTACTTCAACCACATCTCTAAATCCTAATTTTCTAATGCCACTGATCACTTGACCTAAATCTACAAAGTCAAATTGTGTGGCGAAGGCTGGTGCAACCATGGCATAAAGATGTTTGTTGCCAGAATTAATGGCCTCAATAATAGGAATAATTTCTGATTTATCCTGTATGGCACCAAAAGGACATTGATAGACACAAGCACCACAGTTGATGCACAAGTCATAATCAATAACGGCCTTTTTACGATGATCGATTTTGATGGCGTTTGTAGGACACTCTCTTCGACATGGTCTCATGACATCCGCAATGGCATTATAGGGGCAGCTTTCTTTACATTTGCCACATTCAATACATTTGGTATAATCAATAACTGCTTTATTATTTTGTATATTTATGGCGTCCACAGGGCAGCTATTTTGGCAGCGATGTGCTATGCAGCCTCTACAGGCTTCTGTGATGGCGTAGCGGTTCACTGGGCACTGATCACATGCAGATTCTAATACTTCAACAATACCAGGAATATGCGGATTTCCGCCTATTGCCATTTGTACACGATCACCTGTAATAGCGCGTTCATGATAGATACAGCATCGGTACCGTTCTTCAGGGCCGGGACTGACTTTTAAGGGAATCGTACTGATTTGAGTTTCTAATTCGCCTTTAAACGCCAAACGTGCTACTTCAATAAGGACGGTACTTTTTAATTTTTGAACTTGATTTTCATATTTTCTCATTTGGTCACCTTTATTTTTTTTCGTTCTATGGGTGTATTAACTTACTAATCTGTGTATTCTAATGTAACTAATTTGCCCATAGCGGATAGTTCATTTACAATGTCTTTAATAATATTGATTTTTATGCTCAATTCCTTTGGAAAATCAGGATTTTGATGTGCAGGATTTATAGCACGTCCCACCCAAAAATGAATATGTGTGGACTCTTCAATTAAAAGCTTTAAAAGTCTACTGACGCCATCTTTTTTGTTGAAGATGGGTTCGTCGGCATTCAGATTAATTTGCTTAAGTCTGCCAAGTACCATTTTGAGTGTGAGAACACCTTCAGTTACAAGGTCTATGCCTTTGATTTTTGCAGTGGGTGGTATTAAGGGGTCTATATATTCAATTTCAGTTATAATTTCTCGATGAAGTTCTCTAGAAACAATATGAGCGGCAGTACCACCGCAGACGATTTTTTTACCGAGCTGAGACATAAAATTGGAGACAGCTTCTGTATCTTTTATTTTTAATTCTGGAGGTCCTGTAAGAATTTGAAGCCACTTGGGATTGCGGACTTTAACCGTAACGGCTGTGGTATCATCACCAGGCTTGTCATCGTAGAGTTTTTTGCAAGTTTCTATAAGGCGTCTGTTGAGTTTTTCAGCAGAAGGTGTGGATTGGAGCTCTAAAAATTCAGCGACGTGTTGCCATTCCCAACCGTGATTTAAAAGTCTACCAACCCCTGCGTGGATAACCCCATCGGAGCAAAGCATTATTTCATCATCTACTTCAAGTTTAAATTCACTGACCCATACATATTTATCAGCAGATAAAATTTCAATCTTATCGATGTCCAAAATTTTGTGATTTCTAAGGACAAAAACGGGTGGATTATCAAATTCTATGATGCGTGCATTGAGTTGGTTATCAATCTCTAAAATAGTGAACGTGGAATAACCAATCTTTCGTACATTGCAGATAGGGAGCGTGTGTGTTATCGTATCGATTGTATCTCTAATATCTGCACCTTGTTCTAGCATGGTAATCATAATTTTACTGGTTAAGGTGGCTAAGATATTAGCTTTTACGCCACTGCCGAGACCATCGGCTAAAACGACGATCATCCGCTCATCTGATTTTATGATTTCAACTTTATCCCCACATAGTTCTTCCCCAAATTTGTTTAGAGAATGGTGTGCAACATCTATATAATAGTCAGAAAGCATTTTAGTCACCGCCTTCTGTCAATACGAGTTTTTTGAGTTTGTTGAGCCCAACTTTTGTTTCAGCAGTGGTTTCACCTAGTAAGCTAGCGATTTCTTGAGCAACCCTCATTTGTTTTTCTATAACTTGCTGGCAGGTAACCAGTGTTTCTTCTTTTACTTTTTCAAGTTCTTCCTTATTACTCTCAGCTTCTGTTATATCTGTAAAAATCCCCACATAAATTTTACCGTTTTGAATTTTAACCACATTGGAGTAAAATGTACGATCTACAGATGAAAGGTATATTTTTTTACTCATTCTATGGTGATTAGATTCTGCTATGTCTTCAAAGATCGTATCATCTATGAGTGCTGCAATTGGCCAATATGTGAGCTTTATTTTAGTGGCATTAAATAGCTGATTGAAAGAAGGATTAACTTCTTGAATTCTGCGCTCAGAATCTAAAATACAAATGGCATTTGGGCTGTTGTCAAAGATAATGGCTTGCAAACTTTCAGCTTTCTTACGAAGTGTGTCTAAACACATATCAATGTCAGAAAAACCTTTTGTAATGGCGACGGCTTTTTCGTAGCATGAAGTATAACCGCAGGCGCCACAATTGAGTTGATCTTTCTGTGTGTATTTTCCCATTTTGATAAGTGTCTCAGAAACCTGATGGTCATTTATTGCGATGGTGTTGACTAGTTTAGGTACAAACGCTTTATATAAGGCTGCTGTGGTGAGTCGATCGTCCACATAGGGTGTATCTTTGGGGAGAAAAGGTGTCTTTTCAACGTAATCTGTTAAAAGATTAATTCTCTTATAGTGAGAGGGTGCACTTGAAGGCACATCGGGCCCGTTGATACAACTGCCAGAGCATATGTTAAGTTCAGCACAGTAACCTTTTATTTCGCCATTTTCAACTGCATTTAAAAAGTTTTTACAATCTTCTATACCATCCACGTGAATGTATTTATACTTAGGGTTTATTCTCGTTTGAAGATCTCGCTTCCACAAGCTTCCCCCCATAGGATAGGCTCTACCACGACGACTTACAGGTGTATCAAAAGCAGTTTTCTCTAAATCTGACAAGATAATGCCCGCTTCTGAAAACCATCTTTCAAGTTCTTTAAAGGTAATAACCGCGTCAATTGCTTTTGGATGATCTACCGCCTCAGCCTTTTTGGCAAGACAGGGACCTATAAAAACAGTCATATGATCTTCGCCATAGCGTGTTTTCATGTCAAGACCATGTGCGGTCATGGGGGAGACTACTGGAATTACACTATTTGTTGCTTTTTCATAGTAGTGTTCAACTAAGTAATTACTAGAAGGGCAACAACTTGTTATGATGTTATCAGTATTTCCATTGCCAATGGCTTTTTCATATTCAAGTGATACGATTTCTGCACCTCTTGCAGTTTCTTCTATGATTTTAAACCCCAATTGTTTTAAGGCAGTTGCCATTTGTTCGGGCGCTTTCATAGTAAAAACACCAGCAAAAGAAGGCGCAAGAGACACCACTACTTTTTTTTCCATTTTTATGGCCTGTTGAACTTTTTCAAGATCAAGTTGAATGGTTAAAGCATTTTGTGAACAATGCATTTGACAAAGGCCACATTTGATGCATAAATCATCAATTATATGTCTGCCTCTATTTGTAAAAGCGATGGCTTTAGTGGGACATACCCTGAGACATTTGAAGCATTCATCACATAGATCATGATCAAATTTGATAAATTCCAACTAGATCACCTTCTTTTTAAGTGTTGTCATGAGGTTTTCGACGGCATCTGGTGTTATTGAGATGACATCTTCGGAATCAATTTGAACCGACACAGCATCTGAACATTTTCCAAGGCAAAATGAAGATTTCAATATAATGGTTTCTTCAAGTTGATGTTTTGTGATGTAAGCTTGAAATTTCTTAATAACATCATAAGAGCCCTTTAGATGGCAAGCACTACCGATACACACTTTAATTTCCATGAGTTTCTCCTTTTTTCATTTTTGAATCTGTGAATCATAATAAAATAGATAGACTATATAAAATAGATAGACGATTAATGTCTATGAATTGTAACTTTACTTTTGGAAATAATTACACCTGCTATAATAGACGTCTTGAATGCAAATTTAAGCGGCTTCTGGTTAATTTGAATATAGGCTCTAAATCAAAAACAAATTTAATAAGATTATCAAAGTTATCTAAAAAGGAGCGTATTTTAGAAGCTGAAAAAAGATCTACTATAGCAGGTGTATTTCCTATATATTCAACAATATCTGGTTGTCCAGATGAGTCGGCTGTTTAGGATGTACTTTTTCTAATAAAAATGCATAAATGGTGATGAAAATGCATAATTATTTTATGCGTTAATAATATCACAAAGGATAGGATGCATCAATCCGATTATGCACGAAAAAATAATATAAAATTGTAGCATAAGGGCTAAAATATTAACAAAATGTAACAAATGTGTCTTTGACGATGTTTTTAGGGTGGGGAAAAGTGTAAAGCTAAAGAAAGATATGACATAATCGTAATGATTATTACGATTATGTCATGAATTTAAGATGAAGTTTCTTTTGTTTTTTGAATTTCAAATGACAACTTATTAACGAAATGTCAAATTTAAGTGCATACAAAATAAGTTTCTCCAAAAATTTGATTATAACGGATCAAAATTGGAATATAATGCCTTTTTATTAATAAGTTTTTATGGTATAATTGAAGAGTGAGTTAAGTAGTGCTAATTATTTAACACATAAACTAATATTGAAGGGGGTAATGATGACCTGGAAGGATTCTTTGAAGAACAACGTTAATAATGTTGATAAGCTCAAAGCATTCATTCGGATTTCACCAGAAGAGGAAAGGGATTATGAAAAAATTACAAAACATTTTCCCATATCATCAACAACTTACTATTTAAATCTAATTGACCCTGAGGATCCAAGTGATCCAATAAGGAAAATGGCAATACCATCTATTGACGAATTTGATATGGATGGAGATTTTGATACTAGTGGTGAATCTCAAAATACGAAGATGCAAGGTTTACAACACAAATATGCTACCACTGCACTGCTATTATCTACAAACAAGTGTGCAATGTATTGCAGGCATTGTTTTAGAAAAAGACTTGTTGGTACCAACACAAGTGAAACACTCGGCTTCATCAAGGAAGCAGTAGAATACATCAGAAATCATAAAGAGATTAACAATGTTTTGATAACTGGTGGTGACTCTTTTCTACTTGAAAACGAAATGATTGAAGCTTATTTACAAGAACTTACAACTATTGAACATCTCGATTTTATTCGATTTGGAACACGTACGCCAGTTGTATTTCCAGAACGTATCTATTCTGATCAAGATTTATTGGGCATCCTGAGTAAGTATTCAAAACTGAAACGTATTTACGTAGTAACCCAGTTTAATCATCCAAACGAATTGACTGATGAAGCAATTCGATCTATTCAAAGTCTGTTAGATCACAATGTCATTGTGAATAACCAGACCGTCCTCTTAAAAGGTGTCAATGATAAACCAAAGACACTCGCAACTCTTATTAATGGACTTGTTAAATATGGTATTGTACCTTACTACATCTTCCAATGTAGACCAGTAAAGGGTGTAAAAAATCAATTTCAAGTACCTCTTAACGAAGCTTATGACATCGTAGAAAATGCGAAAAAATTAATGCATGGTCACAGTAAAAGAATTAAGTATTGTATGAGCCATGAGACTGGAAAAATAGAAATTGTTGGTAAGTTCAATAATGAAATGTTATTTAAATATCATCAATCTAAGTATGAAGAAAATTATGGAAGAATATTTTCGGTTGAACTGGACACAAAACAAGCGTGGTTAAAACCAGAAAACGTCGTCAATATATAATGAACTAAAAGTGTTGTATTTTCGTTATGAGTCATTTTTAAGAATGCTCAAATGATTTTACAGCACTTTTTTATTGGGCTTTTCAATCGGAGAGGACATACATAAAAAGTTTACAATTGAAATTTGAGTAGAACAATTGAAGTTTTGGAAAAGAATCTGTATAATTGAATTAGCACTCGACAAGTTAGAGTGCTGATAAAATTCAGGAGGTGCAAGATGAATTTAGAAAAAATGACGCAAAAGACATCTGAAGCTATCGATTTAGGTCATAAAATGGCGATCAAACTCAATCATTCAAAAGTGGATGGAGAGCATCTTCACTACGGCCTTTTAAAAGTAGAGAACAGTCTTATACTCAAAATTTTAACCTACTTAAATATAGATACAGATGCTTATACAAATGAAATTGAAGGCTATTTAGAATCACAACCAGAGGTCTTCGGTGATGATGTACAAGTTTCAGGTACACGTAGGCTAAATCAACTTCTTATTCAAGCAGAAGAAGAGGCCAAACATTTTAATGACGATTTTATAAGTGTTGAACATGTTTATATAGCGCTTTTAAAGGAAAAAAACACTTATTCTTCAAAACTCATGATGCGCTATGGTATTACATTGCCACTTTTTTTAGAATCTCTAAAAATGATTAGGAGTGATCAAAGAATTACTTCGGATAATCCAGAAGCGACTTATGAAGCTTTAAAACAATATGCGCAAGATTTAGTGGCACTTGCCAAAGCTGGAAAGCTAGATCCTGTTATTGGGAGAGATTCGGAAATAAGACGAGTGATTAGGATCTTGTCAAGGAGAACTAAAAATAACCCTGTTCTTGTGGGAGACCCTGGTGTGGGGAAAACAGCCATTGTTGAAGGCTTAGCACAGAGAATATTAAGTGGTGATGTGCCAGAAAATCTAAAAAACAAAAAAGTTTTTGCACTGGATATGGGCGCTTTAATAGCGGGTGCTAAATTTAGAGGTGAATTCGAGGAACGTTTAAAGGCGGTCCTTAATGAAGTGGAAAACTCACAAGGTGAAATACTACTTTTCATTGATGAACTTCATAATATAGTAGGTGCTGGTAAAACAGAAGGGGCTATGGATGCAGGCAATCTATTGAAACCATTATTGGCGCGTGGTCAACTTCACTGTATAGGCGCTACGACACTTGATGAATATCGCAAATATATCGAAAAAGATGCTGCACTTGAACGGCGTTTTCAGACAGTTTTGGTAGATCAACCCACAGTAGAAGATACGATTTCAATTCTAAGAGGGTTAAAAGATCGATTTGAAATTCATCATGGTGTTAGAATTACGGATTCTGCGTTGGTGGCGTGTGCAGTACTTTCAAGCCGTTATATCACAGAACGATTTTTACCTGATAAAGCCATTGATTTGATGGATGAAGCGGCAGCCATGATTCGAACAGAAATTGATAGTATGCCAAGTGATTTAGATGAAATATACAGAAGACAATTGCAACTTGAAATTGAAAGACAAGCATTGATTAAAGAAACTGATAAAAGTGCTAAAGAACGCCTTAAGCAATTAGAATCAGAAATTTTAAGTATTAAAGAAAAATCACAGGATATGAAAGCGCAATGGGAAGTTGAAAAGCAAATTCTTACAAAAGAAAAAAATATCAAGGCAGAAATTGAACAAACAAAGCGAGAGATTGACGAAGCAGAACGTGCATATGATCTCGAGAAACTTGCTAGTCTAAAATATGGTAAATTACCAACACTTGAAAAACAACTTGAAGAAGCACAAAATAAATCAGAAGCACATGAGATGACGTTACTGAAAGAAGAAGTTACAGAAGTGGAAATCTCTGAAATTATTTCCAAATGGACGGGTATTCCTCTAAGTAAGCTCAATGAGAGCGAGAAGGAAAAACTTTTGAATCTTGAAGAACATCTTCACAAGCGTGTGGTGGGTCAAGAAGAGGCAGTCAATGCGGTTTCTGAATCGGTTATACGTGCAAGAGCTGGCCTTAAAGACCCCGAAAAACCAATAGGTTCTTTTATATTTCTTGGACCAACTGGTGTGGGTAAAACAGAACTTGCAAAGGCACTTGCTGAATCGCTCTTTGATGATGAACACAATTTAGTTCGAATCGATATGAGTGAATATATGGAGAAACATTCTGTTTCGCGTTTGGTTGGGGCGCCTCCGGGATATGTGGGTTATGATGAAGGGGGACAACTTACAGAAGCTGTAAGACGTAAGCCTTATTCTGTATTACTCTTTGATGAAATCGAAAAAGCACATCCGGATGTTTTTAATATCTTGCTTCAATTATTAGATGAAGGGCGGTTGACAGATAATCAAGGGAAAACCGTTAGTTTTAAAAACACGATTATCATTATGACTTCCAACATCGGCAGTGAACTTTTGCTTGAGAAGATTAAACAAGGGCAATTAGATGATACCACTAGAAATGAAGTACATCAGATGCTCTTTAGATATTTTAAACCTGAATTTATCAATCGAATGGACGAAATTGTATTGTTTACACCACTTAGTAAAGTTCAAGTTAGAGAGATCATCGATTTGACACTACTTCAATTGCAGGCTCTTTTAAAAGAGCGCCATATTGAACTCTCACTTACAGATGACGCTAAAGATTATATTATTGACAAGGCATATGTGCCAGAGTTTGGTGCAAGGCCCCTAAAGCGCTATTTGCAAAAACATTTAGAAACACAAATTGGTCGAAAACTGTTATCTGGAGAAGTTTCAGATTACACTGATATATTGATTGATCTAAATTCTGAAAAAGATCAGTTGATTTTTAAAGCTTAAATACAGTTAAACTAAACGAAAAACATGTAAGTTGTCACGGTATGACACTTGCATGTTTTTTTATTAGTTGAAAATGATTGGTTATAATCTCATGTGGACAAATTTTTAAAAATTAGATAACATGAGATTGCAGAGATAAAAACACGATCCGGTAGGTAGTCCGGATGCAGCTATGCTGTCAGTAACCTGCCCTCCTGGGGTTGTCCCTTCTCAAAAAAATGCATCAATACAGGAGGTATATATGAATCAATTAACTGTTTTTTATGAAAACTCATTTTGGGTTGGTGTTTTTGAAGAGACAATTAGTGGCAAAATCAGTGTTTGCAAGGTGACTTTTGGAGCTGAACCCAAGGGCGAAGAACTTTTACAGTTTATGGATAGGTATTATTATAAGCTAAAGTTCAGTGGCTTTTATAGTGAAGATGCAGAGTGTGTACAGACTGCAACTAAACGTATAAATCCAAAACGCCTACAGCGATTAGTTTCAAAAGAAGTGAACAATGTTGGTATTTCAACTAAAGCCCAAGACGCTATAAGGGTAGAAAGGGAATCACAAAAGAAACTAAGACAGTTCAAATCAAGAGCTTTTAAAGAACAACAAGAAAAGATGAAATTTGAAAAAAAGCAAATGAAAAAGAAAGCAAAAAAGAAAGGTCATTAGTAGGTTGACATTATCACTAATTAGTGATATATTATACTCATGAAGAAGATAAGCACTTATGGTAAAGAAAACGATACCAATTTAAAATTGGTCATTGCATTATCAAGAACTCAATTGTCACTTGGACGAGAACTTCAAAGTTTTTTGACGAGATATAAGTTAACTGTAGCACAGTTTGGCGTTCTTGAAGCACTATATCATAAAGGGGATATGAAGATCTGCGAATTAATTGATAAAACACTTTCTACAAGTGGGAATATGACTGTGGTAATTAAAAATCTTGAAAAAGAAGATCTTGTAAGTAGGCGGTGTAATCCTGAAGATCGACGTGCTTTCTTGATACACTTGACATCAAAAGGAGAAACGTTGATTAAAGAGGTGTTTAATTTACATTTAATTGAGTTAAATCGTTTTTTCAATTTAGTGACCGAAGAGGAGAAGCAACAGCTTCACCAACTTTTAAAAAAGGTAAATGGGCTCAGTCTTTAGGCGTAAAGCTTTTTTGAGGCCAAGCCTTTTTTTTAGACACATATCACTAATTAGTGATAAAGTGAATGTTAGACGGAAATATGTTTGCAAAGCGAATAGAGCTTATAGAGCGAATTAGGAGGTAATATTATGTTATTAAGAGAAGTTTTTACTCAGAGAAGATCAGTCAACTTTTTTAATCCAGAGAAAGAGGTCACAAACGAAACGTTAAAAGAAATTGTCGAGCTAGCTGGACTCGCACCATCTGCATTTAATTTACAACCTTGGAGACTCATTGCAGTTAGGTCTGATGCTCAAAAAGAATTGTTATTTGAAAATGCAAATCAACAGCCCAAGATCAAAGAAGCACCTGTAACATTGATTGTAGTGGGCGATAGAGAGGGCTATAGCCCAGATAATTCGGTTTGGGCTGAATTAAAAGCAATGATTGGCGAGGAACAAGCAAAAGGTGCGATTGACGCAGCTGGATTCTTATATGGAACTTCAGAAGAACGCAAAATTAAATTTGCAGAGAGCAATGCAGGTTTATATGCAATGTCAATTATGTTAGCTGCTAAAGAGTTTGGCGTGGACAGTCATGCAATGAGTGGTGTGGATTTTGAAGGCATCAAAAAAGCTTTTAATTTAAAGGCAAATGAAGAGGTGGTTATGCTTATTGGATTGGGTCATCATGATAAATCAAAAGAACTTTATCCAAGAATGGGAAGACGTCCTCTTGACGAAGTTTTAGAAATCGTATAGGATCGTCCTTAAATATACAATTAATATGAATTATATAATATAGATAAAAGCAGTTGTCACTATAGTGTCAGCTGCTTTTTTGGTGTGATAATTTATAAATACAGAATCTAATTGTGATTAAAACAAAGAAAAACCAAATGAAAATCGATATCAACTGATATTGATTACATCTATAATATAAGTATAGAGGAGGCGAGTTTATGGTTGTGTATATGAGTACCGTATTTATAGCAGGGTTTATTTCTTTTTTCGCACCATGTACTTTCCCGTTGTTACCAGTATATATTGGGGTCTTAACAGATCGAATTGAATCGGGAAAATTTGTGAAACTTTTTAATAAGGAAATTGCGATTGCGCCTATTTTTAAGACACTTTTATTTATAGCAGGGTTATCGACCACTTTTATAATTTTAGGATTTGGAGCAGGCGCACTTGGTAGTATCATCAATCAAAGTTATTTTTATAAAATCAGTGGGCTAGTGGTAATCTTTTTAGGGCTACATCAAATGGGTGTCTTTCGAATAAAATTTCTTGAGAAATACAAGGTGTTTCGATTTAAAGAACGTTCCAAAAATATTTATTTAAGTGCCTATTTGTTGGGGTTGACTTTTAGTTTCGCATGGACGCCTTGTGTAGGGCCAGTTCTGGGTGCAGTTTTAGTAATCTCAGCTGGTGGTGGCCAAGCATTCTATGGAGCGTTTTTAATGATGCTTTACACTTTGGGACTTGCAATCCCGTTTCTGATTTTTGCTCTATTTACCAATTTTATTTTAAGCAAATTTGAAAAAATAGAAGCGCATCTGGACACAATTAAAATAATAGGTGGTTTACTAGTTGTCCTTATGGGATTGCTTTTAATGACTCAAAACTTAAATCAAATAACAGTATTCATTGAAAAATTAATCTAAATGGATGAAAAAGGAGGGTTCAATATGAATATGAAGCGAAACTTAATGATAGGTGCGATAGTGGTGATTGCAATTGTTGGGATGGCATTTTTAACTTCAAAAAAAGAGGTAGAATCCGATATGTTGTCTCCCAAAATATCTGAAGAAAGCATGAATAGTACAGACAATAGTACAAGTTCTAATGAGATGATGGCTGAAACCGCTACTATGTCAGATGAAGATCCAGTTCCAATGATGGATAACGATCCAAAACATTTTACTTTAAAAGATGTTGATGGCAATACAGTTTCATTAAATGATTTTAAAGGTCAAAAAGTATATCTTAAATTTTGGGCTTCATGGTGCTCAATTTGCTTGGCTGGCATAGATGAAATCGATCAGTTTTCTGGTGAAATGAATGATTTTGTGATATTAACAGTGGTATCTCCAAATTATAATGGCGAGCAAAGTGAAGCTGATTTTATCAATTGGTATGAAGGTCTTGAATTAAAAAATATGACGACCCTACTAGATCCAGACGGAACAGTGGCTAAAGCATATGGTGTTAGAGCATATCCAACTTCTGTTTTTATTGATTCAGAAGGCGGTGTTTTTAAAACGATCCCTGGTCATATGGATAAAGAAAGCATTATGGAAATGATGAGTGAAATAAAATGACTAAATTAAAATGACCAAATTACAAAGCATAAAAACGAAGTTAGCATTTATCGTAGAGTGTGTTATGAAATTTAATAAATTTTGAGAAAGGAGATTGTCATGAAAATAAAATTAATGTTATTACTCATGTTACTGGTTCTTGGTGGCTGTGCACCAGTATCGGAGTCTATGGACGTGGACTCGGTTAAAGGCACAGTGGAAAAGGTGAGTGAGACTAAGACAGCAGCAGTGATAGATCAAAGTGAAGATATAAAATGGCATGTGGACCAATTGGATGAAATATACCTTGCAGGCGGTTGCTTTTGGGGACTAGAGGCATATATGAGTAGACTCTATGGCGTTTATGATGTAACTTCTGGCTATGCCAATGGTCTCACTGAAAATCCTAAATATGAAGACCTTATTTATAATAATTCAGGACATGCAGAAACAGTCCATGTGCTCTATGATTCAAGATATGTGGATTTAAAGACACTTCTCAATTACTATTTTAGAGTGATTGATCCGACAAGCCTTAACAAGCAAGGCAATGATCAAGGGATTCAATACAGAACTGGCATCTATTATACAGATGAAAAAGATTTGAAAGTGATTCAAGAAGTGATGACAGGCCAACAAAAAAAATATGATAAGCCCATAGTTGTAGAGGTGGAACCATTGACTCAATATTATTTGGCTGAACCTTACCATCAAGATTATTTAAAAAAGAATCCCAACGGTTATTGTCATATAGACTTAGATTTAGCTTATAAACCTTTTATAGATGTAGACAAATATCCTAAGCCAGATGATGCAGTGTTAAAAGAGAAGCTAACTGAAATTCAGTACAAGGTCACACAAGAAAATGAAACAGAATATGCATTCTCAAATGAATATTGGGAGACTTTTGATTCAGGTATTTACGTGGATGTCGTTACTGGAGAGCCCCTATTCTCATCCAGAGATAAATTTGAATCAGGCTGTGGATGGCCTAGTTTTACAAAACCAATTTCAGAAGAAGTAGTCAATTATAAAGAAGATCATAGCTACAATATGGTGAGAATTGAAGTGAGGAGTAGAAGTGGAGATACACATTTGGGACATGTTTTTAATGATGGTCCTAAAGAACTTGGTGGATTGAGATTCTGTATCAACAGTGCCTCTATCAAATTCATTCCATACGATAAAATGGATGAACTGGGATATGGGTATTTAAAATTTACAGTTGAAGATTTGAGATAAGAATAAAGGGTATATTGATATCAATAGAAGCATTATGAGGTGGCTTATGTATAAAGTGTTAATCGCAGATGATGAGGCGCTCATCAGAGAAGGTATCCGAAAACTAATTGATTTTGAATCGCTTGGCATTGGTGAAGTGTTTGAGGCGTCTAGTGGTAATAAAGCAATAGAACTCTTTGAAGTGCATACGCCGGAAATTGTTTTGTTAGATATCAATATGCCCATACTTAACGGGCTTGAAGTGGCTAAGAAGATTAAACAAAAAGAACCTAATACGAAAATAGCGATTATTACAGGTTATGA
Organism: uncultured Fusibacter sp.; assembly: GCA_965140735.1. GTDB lineage: Bacteria > Bacillota > Clostridia > Peptostreptococcales > Acidaminobacteraceae > Fusibacter_A. Next base: position 311,408 of record OZ223306.1, read on the forward strand.
TTATTTTGATTATGCAGTGACGGCTTTAAAAATAGGTGTGGAAGATTATATATTAAAGCCAATTTCTAAACAAGATGTGCATGATGTGCTCAAAAAACTGGTTGAGGCATATAAAAACACTTTAGAACAAAGGGAACTTCTGAACACGGTGTCCTCAATCTTGAATGAAGCAACGCAGATAACTTTTAATTCTGAAAGTGATATTACTTATAAGAATATCATACAGGATTATCTGTCAGAGAATGCTTATAAAGCTTCATTTTCTTTATCTGAACTGGCAGAACATGTGGGGCTAAATACCAATTATCTCAGCAGTGTTTTTAAGTCGAATTTCGGCATTCCCTTTCAAGAATATGTTTTAAATTTGAGACTTGAAAGAGCGAAAATATTGCTTTTATCGACAGATATGAAAAATTATGAAATTGCAGATGCAGTTGGCATAGAAGATGTCAATTACTTTGGTGTACGGTTCAAAGCTAAATTTGGTCTTTCACCAAAACAGTATAAACAGAGGATTAAATCACATGAAAAATAAAGTGCCCATTATAAGGACTTTAAAATTTCAAATTGCAGGGTACTATTTGATTACAAGTGTCACGTTAATCATTATCTTTGCACTTGTTCTCTACTACAGTATTTCAAATATAATTCTAGCAGATGAGCTGGAATCAACTGCAAACTCTGTGGTCCAGAGTGGTCGGTATATAGAAATATACATTGAAAAGTTAAAATCGCTAGCAGATGTTCTTTCAAATGCAGAAGAAACGAAGCTCTATTTAGAAACGGGTGATCAAAAGGCAAGAGGTGGCGTTGTATCCATGATTAATACGATTCTTGAGACCGATGCCTATTTTTCATCTGTGATTTTGGTCAGTAAAACGGGCGAGGTGCTTTCAAATGAAAAATCACTTGATATGACCACATCAGACGATATGATGTCTGAATCGTGGTATGTAGCAGCCATTAACAGTGAGGGCATGCCCGTCTTAACATCAGCAAGACAACAGGCTTTTTCCATGGATCAAAAGACTTGGGTGATTTCAGTGGGACAAGAGATTACAAATGATAGTGGTGATAATATAGGCGTCATGCTCATCGATGTTAAATACGATGTAATCGGCGGTTACCTCCAAGATTTGATGGAAGGTGGAGCATTTATCATAAATACTGAGAATAAGATGGTGTACCATCCAGATGTGACTGTATTCACAGATCAAAATAAATTGAATCAGCTTATTGAACTCAAAAATGCGACAGATGGCTATGATTCAAAACATAACTTACTCACAAAACACTATCCAATTAAAGGGACCAATTGGATTTTGGTGGGAACTTCTATGCTGGAAGGCTTAAATAGTGTCAGAAGACAGATCTTTGAAACCGTTGTAATGATTGGCTTCATTTTAATATTGATCGCTTTAGGGAGTGGATTGCTTATCGCCATTAGAATTACAAGACCCTTTAGAGCACTTGAAATCGCCATGAGCGATCTTGAGAACGGGCTATTAAAAGTACCTTTAGATGAAAAAGGATGCTATGAAGTTGAAAATTTGACCAGACATTTTAACCAAATGGCTGATCGAATTGAGCATCTTATGGGAGATATCAAGGCAAATGAAAAATACTTGAGAACTTATGAATTAAACGCACTTCACAGCCAAATAAACCCTCATTTTCTCTACAATACTTTAGACTCTATTGTCTGGATGGCGGAGTTCAATGACAGTGAAAAAGTGATTGCGATTACGAAAGCATTGGCACAATTCTTCAGATTATCACTGAGTAAGGGTGAAGAACTGATCACGTTAAAGGATGAAGTATCACATGTCACGCAGTATTTATTTATCCAAAAACAACGTTATGGTAAGCAACTTCAATATGAAATTATTGAAGATGAGACTTTGTCTCTCATTAAAGTACCTAAAATTATCATTCAACCGATTGTAGAAAATGCGATTTATCACGGTATACGCAATTTAGAAGGAGAAGGCTTGATCCAAATTAGGACCTTTAGAGAAGTAGATAGTTTGATTATTCTCATCACTGATAATGGTGTAGGATTTGACTATAAAACGGCTCAGAAAGGCGACGTAAAACTCGGTGGCATTGGACTTCAAAATGTCAATCAGAGATTAAAGCTCTATTATGGGGAAGATTCTGGACTTGAAATTAGATCAGAACAAGGCAAAGGGACAGAGGTTAGATTGGTCATTCCAATTTAACCTCTGTTTTTTAGATAAAGTGTTTCGAATTCATCTGGCGGTAAAGGCTTATCATAATAATAGCCTTGGAGAATATCGCATTTTTTTGATTTAAGATAGTCTAATTGTTTTTGTGTTTCTACACCTTCGGCGATTACTTCTAAACCAAGTTGGTGTGAAAGCTTGATAATTGCATCTAATATTTTAGTACGTCTTGAATCGTTCATAATAGTAGAAACAAAAGCCTTATCGATCTTTAAAACATTGATATCAAGTGTTCCAAGATAATTTAAAGAGGAGTATTCCATCCCAAAATCATCAAGGCTAAGCTTGACACCAAGATCAGATAATTTTTTTAAGGTCGTGATGGTGTGCTCTAATGAGTAGATGAGTACGTTTTCAGTAATTTCAAATTCGACAGTTTTAATGTCGATATGATTTTTACTGATTATAGAGAGCGTATTTTGTATAAAATCCTCTGATAAAAGTTGAACTGGCGATATATTAATAGAGATCACTGTGGATACATTATATTGAGTATGCCATTGGTGCATCTGAGAACATGCCTCAGCTATAACCCAGTTGCCAATATCATAGATGATACCTAAATCTTCTGCAAGCGGTATAAAAACATCAGGGGGTATGAGTGTACCATTTGGATGTTGCCATCTTATTAAGGCTTCGGCACCTCTGATGTTACCATTTGCCGAGAAGACTTGTGGTTGATAGTAAAGGCGCAGTTCATTATTTGAAACTGCTTTTTTTAAATCGTTTTCAAGATTAATGCGATTAGTGAATTCATCTAAAATTTCAAAGTTAAATAGTATGAGCTGATCTTTACCATGTTCTTTGGCATAGTTGTTGGCCATATCCACAGCTTTGATGAGTTCGTCTTTTGAATTTGCATGGTCTGGATAGATGGCAAATCCAGCACTTAAAGTGAATTCAATTTTTAAGTCACTAATAAGGAGCGTTTTGCTAATTGCATTAAAAAAGGTTTTAGTATCTTTCCATAACTGTTCTCGAGTATCTCTATTGAAGAAAATGACAAACTCGTCACCACCATACCGTGAAAGCAAATCGTTAGGGTGTAAATGTTTTTTTAATTCAAGAGACAATTGTTTAATGAGTGTATCTCCAAAGGCATGACCAAGAGTATCATTAATGTTTTTAAAATTATCAATATCAATGTAGAGTAAGCTGAAGAAAGGTATGGTTTGTTTTTCAATTGTTTTATCTATGAAATTATTAATCTGTAAGCGATTAGGTAATCCCGTTAAAGCGTCATAATATGCGAGTTGGCTGATGTTATGATCTCTTTTTTTTATGATGTCAATCATTTGATTAAAACCAAATATGAGGTTTTGAAGTTCAATATAACCATTATAGACGATGGGAGAAGCAAAATCTCCTTCGATTATTTCTATAAATCTGTCGTTGAGTTGTACAACTGGCATAATAATTTGTTTTGAACTGATAAGGGCGAGAAAAAAGACTATAATAAAGATGCCTATAAAGATTAAAATGGACAGCAAACCTATATCACGAGAAACAGAGCGTGTTGTAGCATCAGATTGAATCGCAAGCACAATCCAGTTGGTATCTTTAATTTGATCAATGGTAACATAAACCTGTTCTTCGAGATGAAGCATTTCTAAAAAAGTCTCACCGGTATTCAATTTTTGATTAAATATTTGGAAATTTGGATTATAAGAACGTTGTGAAACCAAAGCTTTATTATTATCAGTGATGTAGATACCCTTATCGTCTAAAATTGAAATGTTGATATGGGGATCATTAATAAGTTCATTTATTTCTCGAATGTTTGAGAGGTTTAAGTAGCCAATGATAAAGCGACCATCTTTGAGCTTTAAAATATGAATAATGGTTGAGTTATGTGTATATACTGAATTGAATGTGGATGACCAATTATTTGTGCCAATTGCGAAATTATTTTTAAAATAGGGATCATCCTTTAAATTGATGCCTATGTAGGATTCGTTAAAAGGTGCTATATTTGTCACCGTGAGATCTTGATCTAATATCTGAATGGCCTCAAAATAACTTTGCTTTGCTAGCAATTCAGTCAAAAGTGTATTCGTATCGTGATCATGAATAACGTCATCATCAGTGAGCATATAGCCAACAAGATCCAAAAAATCAGAGGCTTTTGTAAAATAAGTATGAGTTTGACTAATGACAAAATTAGAAAGTGTTCGATTACTCTCCTCAATATCCTTTATCATGTAGTTCACGATAATGTTATTCAAAAAGATACTGATAAACATTATAGGTAAAATAGCAATTAAAAGAAAATATACAATTAAAGATTGCTTAAGAGAATATCGTATACGCATGGTAACCACCTGACCTGAGAGTTTAGTTTATAGTTTTTCCATCCTCTGCATGTATGATAAACATTTTTCGAATGGCATCACCTGTACTCGTTATTTCATAGGGGGTATTGATCCCTTCAAAAAATTGAGTTTCTTTAATGTATGCTTTTATTTTGTCTGGATTAGTAGAATTTGTATGTTCAATAGCACTAACCAATAAATAGGCAGAATTGTAAGCATATATAGCACCAAAATTTGCATCTACTTTGTATTTTTCTTTGTAGCGTTCTTTGAAATCTAAAAACTTCGGTGAGTTAGAATTCGGATTTATGGCATAGACGCCATAAACATTTGCCATACTCTTGCCGTAACCAGAAATGACTTCTGGTACCATCCCCCACATAGAGGAGTAAATCTCCACATCACTTAATGTTTTTTTAACTTGATTTGAAATTAGGATCAAATCAGAGACGCTTGTAATGACAATAAAATCATCTGGCTCAAATTGTGCAGCATTGGCAACAACATTAGAAATTTCAGAGACGTCATCAAGGGGATAAAGTTGATACTTGGTGGGCTCTAATTTTTCTGCAACACCTTCAATAACTGAATTTGAATAAACAATATTGGATTGATCATATATAATGGCCACTTTACTAGAACTGTTTTGTGAAACAATATAATCAGAAATGGCTGAGCCCTGTGAAGATGCTGATGGTGCCAGCGCAATAAAGTGATCATCGGTGCCTCTATAGGCATTTGAACTGATTAGAGGTGAAATAAAAAGTGCATCTTGTTCATTTACATATGGGATTGATAATGCGCCAGATGCCGATGTGACTTGTCCCACAATGAGCTTAATATCATCTGCTATGAGCTGTTTAAATAGTGAAAGAGCAACGTCTGGATCGCCTTGATCATCTAGAACGATAATTTCAATAGGGCGCCCATTTATTCCGCCTTCTAGGTTAACTTTATCAATATACAGCTCAAAAGCGTTTCGAGATGAAAAACCAAGATCGGCAGAAGGTCCTGAAAGTGCAGATACAAAACCAATCTTTATGGGGGTGTATCTAAGTCTGTTGCATTGGTATCCAATCGGAACTAAAAGTAATACTGCAACGATTATAATGATTCTAAGCTTACTTTTCATAGTTGCCCTCCCTATATATTATGATCGGCTTAAATCTGCAGACATATTTGGTAGATACCCAATTGACGTTCTATTAAAGAAAAAAGTTAAGATTGAAAAAAAGAAAAAAGACTTGATTTTAGGAAAACGGTTTCCTATAATAGAGAAAAGAGTTAATTTTGAATGGTTTCCCCTTGAGACCATATTTTGATAAGGACTGATTAAATCAGTCCTTAATTTTTGATGGCATTTTGAGTTATAATAGCTATAGAATGACTAAAATGATCATGAGTGAAAGGAGTGACCAAGTGAAAGTCACTATAAATGAAATTGCAAAACAAGCAGGTGTTTCTAAAGCCACGGTTTCTAGGGTGCTTAACAATTCTAAACCAGTTAATGCGTTGCTCAGGCAACGTGTCTTAAAAGTAATAGAAGAGACAAATTTTCGACCAAACGCTTTAGCGAGAGGCTTATCTCTTAAAAAGACGAGTGTAATAGGGGTCATTATCCCCGATCTTTCGAATCCAGTTTTTTCGCGTATTATTGCGGGTATTGAGTCCTACACAAGAGCACATGATTATTCGTTAATGATCACTGCGACTGATTTTAATATAGATCTAGAGATCAAACATATCAATATATTTCGAGATAAGGGTGTTGAGGGCCTAATCTTGTTGACAGACAATGTCAATAAAGAATTATCTGAAGCACTCGAACATTTTGATAAACCTATCATAATGATTGGATCAGATAGTGACATAGAGAAAATCCCCGTTATTAAAATTGATAATATCAAAGCGGCTTATGAAGCAACTCAATATCTAATTAACTTGAATCATAAGAGAATTGCCATGATAAGAGGGCCACTAACAGATCGATTTTCTGGTAATTTGAGATTTGAAGGCTATAAAAAAGCTTTGGTTGAAAATAATCTCTTTGATGAAACACTTGTTAAAGAAGGTAAATACTCATTTGAGCATGGCTATCAGATGATGACAGGCTTACTTTCAGGTTCAAAAATTCCCACAGCAGTATTCTGCGCAAATGATATCATGGCAGTAGGGGCGTTAAAATGTGCACTTGATAATGATATTAATGTTCCCGATGAGCTTTCAATAATGGGGTTTGATGATATTGAAATCACAAGAATGTACACCCCTTCTTTGAGCAGTGTACATCAACCTTTTGAAACAAAAGGAGAACGTGCAATTGAAAAGCTAATTTATATGATTGAATCAGAAGAAAATGACACAAAAATAAAGCATGCATATGAGAATGAAATATTAGATCATCAACTGATTATAAGACAGAGCACAAAGAGATTAAAAACATCGTTAGTGTGAAACTGACTTTGGATACTTTGGCTAAAATTAAAATTGAATATAAATGGTTTAAGAACACTTCATTATATCCAAACGATATGGGAAGTGTTTTTTGTTTACAAAAACTTAATTGATAACAATTCTCAATTGAGTGTAAAGTAAAATTACTCGGGTATATACACAATAGAAATCAAGTAGAAAGGTTTATCAATATGGAAAAAACACTTGTTGTCTTGTCAAAAGAGCATAATCCATATGCAAATCATGCTATAGAAGAAATCTTATTAAAGGAATACAGTGCGTATACTCGAGTCCTTTTTTTATGGACGAATTCTGCTTCAGTGGTCTTTGGTAGAAATCAAAATCCTTGGAAGGAGATTCGTGTTCAGAGTGCACAAGATGAAGGTATCGTACTCATTCGGCGTCTTTCGGGAGGCGGGACTGTTTTTCATGATCTTGGAAATCTGAATTACAGTTTTTTAGAAAGCCAAAGTCATTATGATGAGGCATTGCATTATAAAATTATCTGTGACTCAGTTCTTGAATTTGGTGTTGAACTTAGGAAAAATAAACGTAAAGATTTACTTTTAGATGGGTTAAAAGTATCTGGAAATGCTTTTTATTTAAAGGGAAATAGACGTCTTCATCACGGCACACTTCTTGTAAGCACAGATGAAAATTCGATATGGAAGGTACTGAAAAAAAAGGATGATAATATTGAATCAAAGGGTATAAGCTCAGTGACGAGCAAAGTAACGACGTTAGAATCCACTAATCCGCTTATTAAAATGGAACAGGTCCAAAACGCTATTGTCAGTACGTTTTACAAAGCACATCAGTATAAGGTGGAGACAGTGACTGTTGATGAAATTCAAGACAAGTTTAAAACTCAATATGAAGCAATTGTTAATCGATTAAAATCATGGGAATGGACTTTTGGCGAAACGCCATCGTTTGTATACCGCTATGATGAGACGAATCATTTGAAAGTAAAAAATGGCATTGTTGATGAAGTCGTCGGTAAAAAACTAGAAAGTATTTTTCAGTTAGGTGAAATGATGAAATTTACAGATCAATTTAAGGAGGTTTAAGTATGTTCTTAGAAAATGTGAATCCATTAGTGGATGAAATGATTCAAATTTTAAATGCCAAGGGTGAAGTTGTCAAACCTGAATGGATGCCAGAGTTGTCAAAAGAAGTGCTTTTAAAGATGTATAAGACCATGCGATTGAGTCGAATTATTGATGAGAAAACGCTTCAATATCAGCGTCAAGGCAGAATGCTTACTTATGCGCCAAATCTAGGACAAGAAGCAACACAAGTTGGTTCTGTGGCAGCTATCCGCCAAACAGATTGGGTGGCACCTTCCTTTAGAGAATTAGGCGTCTGGCTTTATAAAGGTGCACCGCTTTACAATGTGTTCCTGTATTGGTTTGGAAACGAATTGGGTATGAAGATGTCAGAAGATATCAAAATATTACCTATATCAATACCGATTGCCTCTCAAATGCAACATGCAACGGGCCTTGCTTATGCTTCGAGATTAAAAGGTGAGGATGATGTGGCAATTGCTTATGTAGGGGATGGTGGCACTTCACAGGGTGATTTCCACGAAGCACTTAATTTTGCCTCTGTAAAAAATACACCGAATGTTTTCATCATTCAGAATAATCAATTTGCTATTTCCACAAGAAGAGCGATTCAATCTAAAGCGGGAACAATGGCACAAAAGGCACTGGGCTATGGTATCCCAGGCATTCAAGTAGATGGTAATGACATTTTTGCCATGTATGCAGTGACAAAAGAAGCGGTTGAACGCGCTAGAAATGGTGAGGGTCCAACCTTAATTGAGGCTTACACTTACCGATTAGGGGCACATACGACATCTGATGATCCGACGGTTTATCGAGAAGAAGCAGAAGTTGAAGAATGGCGTCAAAAAGATCCAATAGATCGTTTTAGAATTTACTTATACAATCAAGGTTTTTGGAGTGAATCAGAAGAGGAAGCCTATGTCAAAGAGCAATCCGAATTTGTTAAAGAAACTTTTGAAGCGGTTGAGCAATCAGGCCTAACACCTTTAGAAGATGTTTTTGATTATGTCTATGCAGAAAAAACGCCTATTTTAGAGGCACAATATCAAGAGCGTAAAGCATTTTATGCAAAGGAGGGCAAATAATATGTTAGTACTTAATTTAATTGAAGCGGTTACCAATGCACTTGATGTTGCAATGGATTCAGATAAAAGTATAGTGGTTTATGGTGAAGACGTCGGTTTTGAGGGTGGTGTTTTTAGAGCGACTAAAGGCCTTCAAGCTAAATATGGTGAAGAACGCTGTTTTGATAGCATTCTTGCAGAGTCTTCTATTATTGGATCTGGTATTGGTATGGCAATCAATGGTCTAAAACCAGTGGTTGAAATGCAATTTTCAGGGTTTATGTTTCCGGGATTCAATCAAATTGTGACACATGCTGCACGTATGAGAAACCGTTCGAGAGGTTTATACACAGTGCCTATGGTTATAAGAATGCCATATGGTGGTGGCGTTAGAGCACTTGAACATCACTCTGAATCGTTGGAAGTTCTCTTTGCACACACGCCGGGGTTAAAGGTTGTGATCCCATCAACGCCGTATGATGCAAAAGGTTTATTGCTTTCTGCTATTATGGACCCTGACCCAGTGATCTTTTTGGAACCAAAGCGTATTTATAGAGCGTTCAAACAAGAAGTTCCGGAAGAAATTTACACGATACCAATTGGCAAAGCAAAAGTTGTGAAAGATGGGGCTGACTTAACGGTTGTCGCTTGGGGTGCAATGGTCAAAGAAACTCAAAAGGCCATAGAGACACTTGAAAAAGAAGGCCATAGTATAGAATTGATTGATTTACGGACGATTTCACCAATTGATAAGGAAACTCTAATTAAATCTGTTCAAAAAACAGGCAGATTTGCAGTCGTTCATGAAGCTGCTAAAACGTATGGCCCTGGTGCTGAGCTTATTACAATTATTAATGAAGGTGCATTTTTATATCTAGAAGCACCTCCAACCAGAATTGCCAGTGTTGATATCGTCATTCCGCTTCCAAAAGGGGAGCATCATTACGTTCCAAATTTAGACTTAATTACGAAAGAACTCAGACAAGTTATCGAATACTAGGAGGTGATATAATGTTCCATGTGAAATTTGCAGATATAGGTGAAGGCATACATGAAGGTGTACTGCTTAAAATATTAGTACAAGAAGGTCAGAATATTAAAGAAGGAGAAGACTTATTTACGCTTGAAACCGATAAAGTCAATGCGGAAATTCCATCTCCAACAGATGGCGTCGTGAAAAGCATCCGATTCAAAGTGGGTGATAAAGTCAATGTGGGCGATGTCATTGTCATCGTAGATGATGGCAAGGAAGGTGTAAGAAGCAATATGGAAGGTGGGGAATCTATTCAGGATGAACCTAAAGTACAAGTGGAAACGCAAACCGAATCACAGCCTGAAATGAAACCTGTTGTGGAAGCAAGTGGTGCAAGCGTTGTGGGCCAAATTGAAGTCTCGTCAGATTTAATTGCTTCAAGTGGTGAAGGTCGCATGCAAGAAGTGGCACAAACTCAAAATACAAGAAAAATATTGGCAACGCCAGTGGCAAGGAAAATGGCGAAGGATTTGGGTGTAGACATTCAAAAAGTCGTTGGCACTGGTCCACAAGGCAGAGTCATGAAAGCGGATATTAAATTAGCAGCAAATAGTGCTTCAAGTAGTCCTGAAGTTGGTACGCCTAACCAAACGGCTCAAAAAGTTCAAGCAGCTCCAATTGCTCAAACTTCACATGCTCCAATGAACGTAGATGAGGCGCGCGTTAAGCGTGTCCCAATGACCATGCTTAGGAAGACAATTGCAGAAAATATGACACTTTCCAAATCTAAGATTCCACATACATTGGTGATGGATGAAGCGGATGTCTCAGATCTTGTGACTTTTAAGGCAGAGACAAAAGCATTGGCTGAATCTCAAGGTATCAAATTAACCTATTTAGCATTTTTTATTAAGGCGGTGGTTTTAGGTCTTAAAAAATATGCTTATCTCAATGCGTCATTGGATTCAGAAAGAGATGAAATTATATTGAAAAATTACTTCAATATAGGTATTGCGGTAGACACACCTGAGGGGCTCATGGTTCCTGTTATCAAAGGTGTAGACCATATGAGCCTATTTGAAATTGCTCAGAATATAGATGAACTTACTCAAAAGGCCAGAGAAAAGACTATTAAATTAAGTGACTTATCTGATGGCACATTTACGATTACCAATTACGGCGCTGTTGGTGCTAGTTTTGGTGCTCCTATTATTAGGTATCCAGAAGCTGGTATACTTGGTGTCGGTGCAATTGTCAAAAAGCCCGTTGTGGTAGATGATGAAATCGTTATTCGTTCCGTATTGCCATTATCTTTGTCATTTGATCATCGTATTATTGATGGTGCAAATGCGGGGCGTTTTGTAGCTTATGTTAAAGAGCTGCTCTCTAGTCCTAAATTGCTCACCATGTTATAAACGAGAGCACAATTGGAGGTAAAAATATGAAACAATTTGATGTTGTCATACTCGGTGGTGGCCCAGGAGGTTATGTAGCAGCCATTAAAGCATCTCAACTCGGTGCCAAAGTAGCTGTAATCGAGGCAAAAAAAATAGGTGGTGTTTGTTTAAATGTTGGGTGTATTCCCACAAAAACATTGCTGAGAAGTGCAAAACTTTATCAAGATTTATTAGCTTCGGCTGAGTTTGGGATCGATATACCCGGAATTGCAGATGTTTCGATCAATTGGGAAAATCTCATGAGTCGTAAAGATAAAGTCGTCAAAAAAATGGTAGGCGGCGTTCAGCAACTTATGAAATTTAACGGAATAGAAGTTTTTAATGGTTTTGGAACAGTGATAGATGCACATACGATTCAGGTTAATGATGAAAAGCTAATTGCTAAAACTTTGATTTTAGCAACAGGTTCTTCGGTTAAATTACCGAAAATTGAAGGTATAGAAGAAGGTTATAAGAACGGTGTGGTTATCGATAGTACTGGTGCGATCTCACTTAAAGAGCATCCTAAAAGCATCACTATATTAGGTGGCGGTGTGATTGCAGTGGAATTTGCGACTCTATTTAACAGCCTAGGCACAAAAGTGACCATGCTTCAACGCTCTAACGTGATTTTAAAAAATTTAGATGAAGATGTAAGAAACACAATACAGCGGCATCTAATTCATGAAGGTGTGGAAATATTAACGGATACAACTTTGAAATCTATTTCTGGACAAACGACTTTTTATGAGATAAATGGTGAGTCCAAGTCTGTTACAAGTGACTATATACTGGCAAGTCTAGGACGCGTCCCAAATCTAAAAGGTATTGAAAACTTGAATTTAAAAGTGGGCCGCAAAGGTGTTGAAGTAGACCAACACATGGAGACTAGTATTAAAGGTGTCTATGCAATTGGTGATATGGTGGGCAAAATGATGTTAGCACATGTGGCATCGGCGGAAGGTATTGTAGCAGCAGAAGCCATCATGGGTAATAAAACGGAAATTGATTATAATAAAGTGCCTGCTTGTATTTATAGCTTTCCTGAGGTTGGTGTAATCGGTTATTCAGAAGAAGATGCCAAAAAAGCTGGGTTTGATGTGGGCACGAGTCTATTTCCACTCAGTGCGAATGGCAAAGCGATGGCAGAAGGGGAAACCACAGGATTTGTTAAAATTGTACATGACAAAAAGTACGGTGAAGTTATAGGTGTTCATATTGTGGCATCTCATGCCACCGATATGATTGCTGAAGCAGCTGTATCTTTAGAACTTGAAGGTACAGTATATGATTTGTCTAAAACTGTACATCCCCATCCAACTTTATCGGAGATCGTTATGGAAGCTGCACATGGTGCAGTGGATAAACCAATCCATATTATTAAGAGGTAATCAAAAGGTAACCTATGCAACCGAATTAATCTGAAATTCTTGTTATACTATGTTTAACAAATTGTATAAACGCATTAATTTGATAGACAAAGGAGGATTATTATGATTAGTGGAAAAATGAAGATTGGTGAACTCGTGAGAACATATCCAGGCGCTGTGGGTATTTTGCGCCAATTCGGAATGGGGTGTGTAGGTTGCCCTTCATCGCAAGCCGAAACAATTGAAGAAGCATGTCAAGTTCATGGTCTGAATTTAGAGCTTTTATTAGCAGCTTTAAATAAAAAGTTGTAGGTGATCTACTATGAGTGCATTTTTAGGCCCTATTCATATTTGGCTGTACAATAAAGTACTATGGCATGCCTTGTGATCGCATTAATAATTCAATTGAAAGCAGTGAAAATCATTTTAAATGGCTTAAAAGAACATGTCTTCATACAGCTTATTGGGAAGCAGTTAGTGGTGATATTGATCTCTACAATATGTTGAGAAATCAATGGCTAGATGCCTTTATATCCGATGGTTTTAAGTTGATTACATCTGATGATGAGGTCTATGAGATTAGGATGGGTGGATGAACATCAACTCATATTGCGAATGCTTAATGTCATGAGGAAAGCTTGCTATAAATTGCTTAAGACAGGTCGTTATCAGTTAGAAGATTTTCAGATGATGATTGATTTTGTTAGACAATATGCAGTCCTAGATATCATTGCCAATGCCATAGGCTACACGGATCTTCTAAAAAGGCATATTGATAAGGAAGATTGAGTTGTCTATACTTTTGCTGAAAAGAATCTACCTCAAAACGCTTTAGAAAGTTTAAATCACAACTGTGAACGCTTCGAGAAAACTCAAGAAGATTTAGGCGTACAAATCAAATATCGAAAAATAGTTTCAGAACTAGAATTGAAATATGGTGATTAGAAACTTATATAAAAGAAAAAAGAGACTTTGCTGAGTGTCGTTTAATTTAAATGATACTCGGCGAGGTCTCTTTTTTATGAGCTGAACAAAAATGTATGATCTTAAAACAACCACTAAATATGTTTTCCAGGATGCTCTCCAGTATGCTCTGATAAAATTTGATCGTCAGAATTTAGGAGTGTTTCTAAAAGCGTTAAACCTTCTATTATTTTTTGGATATCAGAGTCGTCTTTTGATGCAAGTAACAGTTGTAAGTATCGCGAAAGATTTTGGTCCATATTTTGATGTGAGTTGCTGAAATTATCTGTGAGAGAAACAAAGACTTTGCGTTTGTCAAGATCACTTCTAACACGTTTAACTAGGTTCTGTTTTTCTAATCGATCAATGATGCCTGATACTGCAGCAGGGCTGATTTTCATTTCTATGCTCATATCCGTAATTTTTAGAGCACCATGTTTTTCGAGTAAAGTGACCACTGTAAGTTGTGGCACTGTAAGCTCATATTCCGAATAGAAACTTTTAAGCCCTTTTTCTAGAAGATACTGGATTTCTTTGAGTTTTTCCATTATGAGTAAACTGTCAGACATACTTTCACCTTTCATTACATGCATCCAATTCATTTGACTATTAGAGCATTATATTATATTGTATTTTACTTAACTTGTAATTATTTAATATGTTCAACAAAATATAAACCAAAACATAAATTTTGTCAATGCATTTGCAGATAAAACATTTGATTATCACAAACATTTGATATAATAGGCATAGAAACAAAATTGTTATAAAGGACATCATTAAAGAGGTGAACACATGAATCGATTAGCAGAAAAAATTAAGAATGCGCGAATAGCTGCAAATTTAACTGAGAAAGAGTTAGCGCAAAAGAGTGGCGTTTCGATAAGCTATTTATTACAAGTTGAGTCTGGTAAAAAAGTAATCAGTGAGAAGATTGCGGATCAAATTTTATCTTCTCTAGGAGAAAAGATTGAATTTATTGATCCTAAATTAGAAGAGAAAACGAAACCTGTAAAAAGCCAAGTGATCACTCAAAAGAACGTGAACACACAGTCGCAAAGCAAGAATACAAGTCATGTTGTTCCAACTGGACAGTGGCAAGATGCACTATCAGGGATTGTAAAGAGAATACCGATATACGATCTTGTAAGATGGGAGAATGTGGGGTATAAAGAGCATCCCGTTATAGACAATAAAGTCGAGGGGCATAATGGTGAAAAACTGTTATATGTTAAAGTGACAAACAATCAAGTCAGTGGCTTGAGAATCAAAATGAATGATCTCGTTTTCGTATTAGAAGCACATGAGGTTGGCAAAAATGGTATATATCTACTGGAGCATCAAAATAAACGTATGATTAGACAAGTCGTAAAAGTCAGCAATCGTGAACTTTCTATAACCCAAGGTGGCGGTGCTGATGCTGAGATTGTAAATCGAAATCAGGTAAAAATTATGGGTAAGTGTTTGAGTGTTTTTTTTGATCTTTAAGTGTATTTTAATAATAAGAGCGTATAATAGGAGAGTGCTATGAATTATCAAGAAATTGTTAAGAATGCAAAAGAAGTGATTGGGCCGCATTGTAGAGTATGTCCTGAATGTAATGGGATTGCTTGTAAGGGCAGAATTCCAGGTCCAGGTGGCAAGGGGACGGGCCTTGGCTTTATTCGTAATTACAGCGATCTTAAAAAAATAAGCCTTCGAATGGATACTATTCATGACAAGACGGAGACTTGTACGAAGACGACTTTGTTTGATGTTGAATTTGATTTGCCTGTTTTTGCTGGACCAATAGGTGCAGTGCAGATGCATTATAGTGATCTATATGACGATATGACTTTTTCCGAAGCTTTACTCAAAGGTTCAAAAAAAGCAGGGAGTGTTGCTTTTACAGGAGATGGTGTAAAAGATGAAGTTTATAGAGGCACTGTGGATGCCATCAGTCTATTAGAAGGTCATGGTATTCCGACGATAAAACCTTGGAGAGCTGAAGAAGTCATTGAAAAAATCAGAATGGCTGAAAGCGCACATGCCATTGCTGTGGCAATGGATATAGACGCTGCAGGTTTATCTATTTTAGCAGCTCAAGGGAAACCTGTTTCACCGATGAATGTAGACACTTTAAAACAAATTGTTTCCAGCACGAGATTACCTTTTGTAATTAAGGGGATTATGACTGTAGAGGGTGCAAGAAAAGCAGTAGATGCTGGTGCTTATGCAATTATAGTCTCCAATCACGGCGGTCGTGTTCTCGATGAGACGCCGTCTTCTATCAGTGTTTTGGATGATATCGTTGAAGCAGTTAAAGGTCAAATCAAAATCATAATCGATGGCGGTTTTAGATCTGGTATTGATGTATTTAAAGCACTTGCAATTGGGGCAGATGCTGTTATCATAGCCAGACCGTTTGTTACTGCTGTTTATGGTGGTGGTGAAGATGGTGTTGCGTTATATGCAAATAAAATTAAGGAAGAACTTGCAAATGCAATGATTATGACTGGGTGTAAATCCTTAAAGGACATTACAAAATCGAAGATCAAATGGACTTTATAAAAGGAGGCAACTATGAAGAAAATCAATGGCGTAACGCTCATCAGTATCTCAATCATCTTAACTTTAGGATTGATATTATCATCCTATATGGTGGTTGAGGGTGTTAAAAGTATAAAAAGTGCGCCAAAAGCTTTAACAGTAACAGGTTCAGCTAAGAGAGAAATCAAATCGGATGTCATCGTTTGGGAAGGCTCATTCAGTGTGGACGCTGAAGATATGACATCTGGGTATGCGATTTTAAAGAAAAATGCTGAAACGGTTAAAAAATATTTTCAAGAAAAAGGTATAAAACCAGAGGAGATTACTTTTTCTTCTGTGGACACTTATACACGTAATCGAATTTTAGACAATGGTGTCTACACGAATATTGTGGACAGTTATAATTTATCTCAAACGGTTAAAATTAATTCAACGCGTGTACTTGAAGTCGCTGAAATTAGCAGAAATTCAACGGAACTAATAGAGCAAGGTATTAATTTTACCTCGAATAATCCACAGTATTTTTATTCTAAATTAGCAGATCTAAAAATCGAAATGATTGGGTTGGCAACAGAAGATTCAAAAGCTAGAGCAGAAGCGATGACGGCAGTTACAGGCGATAAAATTGGAAGTATTCAATCTGCAAGAGTTGGCGTATTTCAAATAACATCACTTTACTCCAATGAAATTGACGATTATGGCATAAACGATACTTCTACTTATGAAAAAGAAATAACGGCAGTTGTAACCTGTGATTTTGAATTGAAATAAAATAAAGTTCAAAGATACAATTCAGCATAAATGTTGAATTGTATCTTTTTATAGGCAATTATAGAAATAATATATTGAGAGTGTGATACAATGCGCAAAAGCAAAATTTGTTTTATAATAGTATTAATTCTATGGATGCAAGTCTCTATAGGCTATTCAGAGTCAGAAGTAACTGTAGAAGAAGCAGAAAATAAACTTGAAGGTATTTCAAGTGACGAAAAAATTGTTTTAGAAAAACTCTTTTTATTGTCACAGGAAATTGATAATTTAACGGATAAAGAAGAGCAACTAAAGAGAGATATAGAGCAACTAAAGATGGATATCAAAGCGTTTGATGCGGTTATTGAAACGCAAAATAAAGCGTATCAAGAGCTAATGATTAAACTTGGTGAAACGCTTAGAGAATATCAAAAAAATGGTGCAAATAGCTATTTTGAACTCATTTTCAGTTCGAACAGTATAAAGACCTTTGTTCAGAAGCTCAATATATTAAAAGATTATACCAATAGTAACAAAAAACTCATGGACTCAATTGAAACTCGTAAAAAAGCACTAGATCTTGCAAGAGCAGATAATGCTAAAGAATTAAAAATGCTTGAGCAAAGTGAAAAGGATTTAAAGATAACGATCCAAAACAAAAATGAGACAAGAGTAAATCTAGAGACTTCGCTTAATAATTTAAAAACAGAGCGTGCTCAATATGAGACGTATTTGTCAGAAGTCCAAACAACTTGGAACACTTTAAAACCGTTGTTTCGTGAAACTGTGGATGAGTTTTCTAGACTGATTGTATCAGATGGACTACCCTATGATGCCGTAGATTTAGAATTTTCAATTAAGGGTGTAAAGGGAAGCCTTGAAGAGTCTGTTTTTAATGCGATATTGGCGCATCAGGCGAATTTACCGCAACTAGTATTTGAGTTTCACCCGGATTTGATGACACTTAGTATTCCAGAAAAGAAAATAAGCCTTTCAGGCCATTTTGAAATTGTAGAAGGTCATAATCTAAAGTTTATCGTTACAGAGGGCACTTTCTATGGGTTGCCGCTAGAACAGGATTCTATGGATGAGCTTTTTAGTGAGGGCTATATGTCTATAGATTTAACATACTTGCTTGAAGGGTATAAGATAGATACGGTAACGCTTAAAGAAAATATTTTAGAACTTTATGTAAAATCAGGATTGTTTTAAGGGAGGCATATGAATCAGCCAGTCATTCAAGCGAAAAATATAACATTAAAATATCCCAATGGCAATATTGCTCTCAATGATATTGAATTTGAGTGTCATAAGGGCGAGATTGTTTTTATCGTGGGACCAAGTGGTTCTGGAAAAACAAGTCTTTTAAAGCTCTTTATGGGGATCGAAAAGCCATCTCAAGGTGAATTGTTTATCATGGGTGAGAAAGTTAAGGACTCTAATATTCAAAGAATAAGACAAGCCATGGGACCCGTTTTTCAAGAATTTAGATTATTAGAGGGCCGAACCACTTTGGAGAATGTGATGATGAGCATGAGATTCCTTGATTATAATTTAAAGGAGATGCGTGAAAAAGCAGAAAAAGCATTAGTCCGAGTTGGTCTGGAACATAAAATCAATTCTGATGTAGATCATTTATCTTGGGGAGAGTCTCAAAGAGTAGCTATTGCAAGAGCTGTTGCTAGAGACCCAAAACTCATAATTGCAGATGAACCCACTGGTAATTTAGATCATGAAAACGCAATAAATATTTTAGAACTCTTGACTTCCTTTAAGGATGAAGAGACAACTGTGTTGATCACCACGCATGCGACACATCTCATTGAGACCCGGGAGCGACATCATCTTATTACCATGAATCAAGGTCAGTTATTGTGGGAGAAAAAGAGCTATGAGTAAACAGATTGAGAGATTAAACTATTTTATCAGAGAAGCGATCACTATTTTTAAGACCAATAAAGTTTCCAACTTGCTTTCAATATTAAGTCTCACCTTGATTTTTTTTATTTTTTCAGTGGTGGCATCTAGCCGTGAAGTAGGGCATGTCTTTTCGAATGTCTTGTCTAGACAAGCAGAAATTAGTGTTTACTATAATGAAAATACATCGAGTAGTGCACGTGCTCAATTAATAGATGAAATCAAAGCAATTGATGGTGTAAAATCAATTCAAGAGGTTTCAGAAAGCGAAGCCTATAACCGCATGAAAGAGGTGCTTGGAGATGATGCGGCTGTTTTAAATTATTTAGAATCAAATCCATTTTTGGCTTTTTTAGAGGTTGATATTGATTTGAATCAAGTTGAGCAGATCACAGAAACTATAAGTGCACTTGAGAGCATTGAGAGCGTGAGAGACAATATAGACATTCTTACTGGTGTAAGGCGATTTATTCATATAATTACCTTTGCATTTGCCTTTGTGAGTATTGCTATGGGCATTTCCACCATAGTGCTCACAAGCCATATCATTAGGCAAGGCATATATAACAATAGAGAGCAAATCAACACAATGACTCTGCTTGGCGCTCCTGTTTCGTTTATGTTAATTCCGTATCTGATTGAGGGCTTATGGATCACCCTTTCAAGTGGTTTGATTGCAATGATTATCAATATTGGGTGTATTCACATCCTGTATTCAAAGATGGATTCGCCGTTACCTTTTCTACCCATGCCTGAAATGAGTCAACTCATAACCGTATCTAGTGGGTTGTTGTTCTTAGTGGCTTTGGGACTTGGCATTGTTGGCAGTTTATTTGGTTGGTATTCAGTTAAAGATAAATAGGAGTAAGTATATGTTAAAGAATTTGATAGAACAAGGATTTGGAAATGCCGAAGATTATAATTGTGCTGAGAAAATTTTATATGGTGCAAATGAAGTGTATGGTCTTGGACTTTCACATGAAGTTTTGAAGATATCATCTGGTTTTGGTGGTGGTATGATGACAGAAAATACTTGTGGTGCAGTGGCGGCATCAATTATGGTACTTGGGCTTAAAGTGACGGATACAGTAGCACACCAGTCTGATGCGTTAAAACCAATTGTTCAATCATTCCTTTCAGAATATGAAAGAGAAATGAAGAGCATTATGTGTGCACCGCTTAAACTTTCTCATAGAACAGAAACAGAAGGCTGTACATCGGTCATTGTCAAAGCAGCCGATGTCTTGGATCGTGTTATGCGAGCCAACAAACTCATTTCGTTTTAAGATAGGAGTGTTTCTTATGGATTTATATCTTGAAGAACGTATTAAAATAGGTATTAGCGCATGTATGTATGGTTGCAAGTTTAGGTATAATGCAAAAGGTTGGAATCAGCTTGAAGCTATTGGAAGAGATGCATCAAGTTTTGTGTGGTTTCCCGTATGTCCAGAGGTAAATGCGGGGTTTGGCGTACCTAGAGAAGCCATTAAAATAACAGGTGAGAGTGGCAGTGCCGTTTGGGCTGATAAGGGTAAGGTTGTATCTGGATCAGGTAAAAACCTGAGTAAAGCCTTGATGGATAGTTCGAAAGCTTGTCTAGAGCAACTTCTTCAAGCAGAGGTATCTGTGTATATTTATATGGAAGGGAGTCCTTCATGTGGGGTCTATAGAACAACTCTAAAAAATAAACGTCTTGGCAAACCACCTGGTGTCTTTGGACATCTTCTGCTTGAAAACGGTTTTTTCCTAATACCTGCAAACGACTTAACCAGTCCAGTTAAATGGTGGGATTGGCGGAGAAGAATGCTTGCCTTCTTGTGGTTAAAGAAACAGCCATTAAAGACGAAGGCTGATCTCTACGATATTTGGCATGTGCTTAAATTTTTATGTCAAGAGATTGATGAAAAATGGGCAAGGGCATTTGGAAAATCATTTGAAAATTTAAAGTATCCGAAAGTTGAAGATCTTGAAGCTATCAGAATAGAGATACTCAATGTGCTGAGGCAACCTTCAAGCTCTCAAAAGATTAAAAATAGACTATGGAAACATTATTCGCATTACAAAAAACTTACTGGCAAATCAATTGAAGGGATCAAGAGGCCAACTGAACTCAGGAATATGACTGAGCTTGCAGATGAACTTTTGAAAATGGAGCTTGGTGCAATGTCAGCAGATTATTTATTTGGTGCTTCACCCATAATCAATAGAAAGAAAAAGAAAATAGAGAAATAACAGGGAGAAATAACAGGGGGCATTACGTCTTAAGGAGAATATGATGCAAGATAAAAAAATCACAGGTAAAAGAATAAGCACAAGTGCAAAGAGAGGTTGGGTCATAATGATTACCATCATACTCTCGACGCTGTATATTTTTGTGGGCAATAAAATTGCGTCACAGGGCATGACCCTATTTGATGGCAAGAATTACACTGCCGTACAAAAGGCAAAAGTTACAGAGATTGTAGATCGAATTAAAGAAGAACACCCTCTTAGTGAAACGGAGACATTGGTTGTAGAAGAAATCATCTTTAATGCCGAGGCAATCACTGGTGAAAAAAAAGGAGAGATTTTAAAGGGCGAACAAAATTTGAACACTTATGCAGTGGTTCAGCTGAAGCCGGTTAAAGTAGGCGATACGGTTTTGCTTTATAATATTCCAAATGAAGATTATGGGACAGAGTGGACGCTTGGCGAATATGTCAGAACAGATGCACTGCTTTTATTAGGCTTTATTTTTATGGTGTTGCTCATCCTTTTTGGTAGACAACAAGGATTTCAAACGATTATCTCTTTGATATATACTGGTCTTGCGATATTTATCGTTTTTATTCCCGCTATTTTATCGGGTAAAAATATATATTATTGGTCTATATTGACCTGTATTTTCATCATATTGATGACATTTTTGATCGTCAGCGGGTTTAACAAGAAGAGTTTAGTCGCTGGGATTGGCTGTTTTGGAGGCATACTAGTTTCTGGTGGCCTGACGACAATTATGGATAATGTTTTACATCTAACAGGGATGGTAAACGAAGATTCTGCCTATTTACTTCTACTCAATAAAAACCATCCGATTGATTTAAGAGCGATTGTGTTTGCGGCTATTATTATTGGGGCATTAGGGGCAGTTATGGATGTTGCAATGTCCATTGCATCCTCTCTCTATGAAGTGAAATCACAATCAGACAACGTAACTTTTAAGAAGCTTTTATCTTCAGGGATCACTATTGGTAGAGATATCATGGGCACTATGGCCAATACACTTATTTTAGCTTATATAGGTGGATCGCTTGGTGTTGTACTCTTACTCATTTCTTATAATACATCTTTACTGGATGTCCTGAACAGAGAACTTGTTGTGGTGGAAATTTTACAAGCCTTGGTAGGCAGTATTGGTATTTTATTTACGATACCCCTTACCGCAATTGCTTCTGGAATTCTCTTTAAGCATAAAGAGTAGTTTGAATCCATTAATGATATGATGAAAGTAGAGCACTTTAAGCGCTCTACTTTTTTTACTAAAACAACAAGATTTGAGCCGAAAGCTGTGATGAGGGGTGTTCAACCTCAAACAGCATCAGTGAAAATCGGTTTGAGGCATCGAGAGATGGCTCAAATGTTGTTGAGATTGTAAAGAACCTGTAATGGTAATCTATAAAATTGAATGCTATAATTTAAGTGCACTAAATAAAAAAAGGTACAGGAGTGTCTATCATGAGAAGATTTGCACAAAACGTACCGGCTGCTGCCAGCGGCGTTTGCTTCGAATAAAGACAATTAGGTTAATATTCGGTGAGCTTTATGCGGAGCTAACATCTCAGTAGCCGGGATCAAGAAAATATTATATTGTACAGCGAACATTTGCATAGCGTTGCTTTTTTGCAGGTGGTTATTTGTTGTATTCATAATGTTTAAACCATGAATCCCGTTTTAATGGTTGTTTTTTTAGTGCAAATTTAAAAGCTTTATAAATATACGTCATGTGTATGTTTATTAAGTTGTTATATTATTTGTAAACGCAAGGGCTCTATTCGTTCAGAATAGAGCTTTTTTTATTAAAACAACAAGATTTGAGCCGAAAGCTGTGATGAGGAGTGTTCAACCTCAAACAGCGTCAGTGAAAATCGGTTTGAGGCATTGAAAGATGGCTCAAATGTTGTTTAAAAGTAAAGATTAATTTAGATGGCTTTTAGATCAGGTAATCTTAAAAGGGAATCGATCCAAAAGTTCACAGACTATTAACCTCCTAAAATGACAATTTTGATTAAACAGGAGGATGAAATGAGCTTATTAACATTACAAAATATAGGTAAAGAGTATCAAAATAAAATTGTACTAGATGAGGTCTCTCTAATGGTTGAGAGAGGCGAGTGCGTCTCACTTGTGGGACCAAATGGTTCTGGTAAGTCAACCCTACTTAAAATTGCTATGGGGATTGAAGTCCCTGACTTTGGGCAACATTATTTTTCAAGTGGTATCAAAGTAGGTTATTTATCACAGAACATTGATGAACAAGAAACCGGTAGAAATGCTTTACATCATGAGGCTCTTTTTAGGCTTGAAACTCAAATAAGTGAGGTCTTTAAGAGTCTAGAAAGTGAGAAAATCAGTCGAGACCCTAAGGCATATGAGGCTTGTATGAAGCGATATGAAATGCTTTATGAAAAATTTGAGGCCATGGATGGCTACAACGTACAGAGTAAAATCAAAAAAATATTGATGGGATTAGGGCTGAGAGAAGGTGCTCTTGAACTGCCGATTGAACGCCTCAGTGGTGGTGAAAAAATGCGGGTGGCCCTTGCTCGAATATTACTTGATGAACCTGATTTATTAATCTTAGATGAGCCGACGAATCATCTTGATATCAAGGCGATCGAATGGCTTGAAGAATTTATTAAAAAGTTTTCTGGGGGCGTTTTGATTGTGTCGCATGATCGCTATTTTTTAGATCGTGTCACAACGCGGATTGCAGAGCTCAATCACGGTCATTTGACGGTGAAAAAGTGTAACTATACAAGTTATATTGAGCAAAAGACAAGAATTACAAGTTTTTATTTAAAAGAACACTCTAATTTAAAAAAGCAGATTAGAGATGGTGAAGCAAAAGTTCAAAAGCTCAGAAAATACAAAAAAATTAAACAGTCTAAAAGTACAGAAAAAGAGGTTGAAAAACTTAAGACGCAATCGCAAAAGTTGCTCACAGAAATGAAAAAGCGAGAGAATTTAGCGCAGAAGTCAAAGCCCAAACTAAGCTTTAAACCAGCGGGTCATATGAGCAAAGACATCGTGTTAGTAGAGCATCTTACAAAATGTTTTTCCGAATTTTGTGTCCTTAAAGAGATCTCATTTACAATACATGGCGGTGAGCGCATTGGTTTGATCGGACCAAATGGTTGTGGAAAAACCACTTTGCTCAATATAATCTTGGGTAAGGACAATGACTTTAAAGGTCATGTTAATTTTGGGAAGTGGGTTAATTACGCCTATTTGGGGCAAGAGATTACCTTCGAAGATGAATTAAGAAGTATCTTTGAAGAATTTGAAATAAACTTTGCGAAGTTAGAAGAAAAAGAAATTAAAAAGCACTTGGCCCTTTTTAATTTTTATGGCGATGAAGTCCACAAGACGATAGGGGTGCTCAGTGGTGGTGAAAAAGCCAGAGTGGAACTTGCAAAGATTATGCTCAATCAGCCTCATTGTCTAATTTTGGATGAGCCCACAAATCATTTAGATCTTGAATCCAGAGAAGCTATTGAAAGTGCAATTTTAAATTTTAGGGGGACTGTTATTGCGGTTTCACATGATCGATTTTATCTCAACCAATGTGTAACACGTATACTTGAACTTAAAAATGGTAAGTTGTTGAGTTTTAATGGTAATTACGATCAATACTGTCGCTCTAATGCTACAGACCAAAACTTAAATCTGTCAAAACCAGTTGTGAAAAATAAAATATCTATGAAAAATCAGTCAGAAGCATCACAGATTCAAAAAGTATCAGATCGGCAGGAAAAAGAACGGATTGAAAAGGAAATAGTGGCTTTAGAAGCACGAATTTCTAATTTGAATAATACTGAAAATAATGCGACTGATCTTGAGTTTTACCAAACATATGGTGATTTGGTATCGAATTTGGAAGGGCTATATCAAAGCTATTATAAGCTGAATCTATAAAATTTGAGGAAGTGCTATAAATTTAAGTCTTTTTTATGATACAATTTAGAGAATAATATTTATGAGGAGGCATCATGGCAAGACCGAAGCGATTTAGACGCGTTTCACAGTTTCCTAAAGAAAGCTATTTTGTACCTTACGGTATTCCAAAGTGCAAACTAGATGAAATTAATCTTACAGTAGAAGAACTTGAGGCCATGCGTTTAAAAGATGTAGAAGCTTTGTCTCAGGAAGATTGTGCTGAACATATGGGCGTATCAAGACAAACCTTTCAATTGATTATTGAATCGGGACGCACTAAATTAACCAGTGCCTTATTAGAGGGAAAAGCAATCTCCATAAAGGGTGGGCACTATACCACTGAGCAATGTCAGTTTATCTGTGAAGCGTGCGGACATCGTTATGAAATTGATTTTAAGCAAGATCATCAAATTTGTCCTAAATGCGGTTCAAAACGTGTTAATTGTCAAAAGAAAGCTCAATTTTGTAAGAAATGGTGTCACATGGATTTATAAGTTCATGTGAACGGTGCATAATGGTGATTAATTAGGAAAAACTTAATAGTTTATAAGGCCTATTTTAGAGAGTCTCCTGTATTCTAGTAATAAGAATAAAACAGGAGGCTTTTTTTATGAAAGATTTACCAGAGCTCAAAATGTCCAAGAACATACTGGGTAAGATCGCATCAGGATTTATTGATCGCTATAAGATCGTTTTTTTGATCATATTGGCAATCCTTATGATGGGAATTAGTGCTTACAATAGTTTACCAAAAGAGACTGTACCAGATGTCTCTACCAACATGCTCTATATATTAAAAACATACCCAGGTGCATCCGCGGATGATGTGAACACCTTGGTCTCTGACCCAATTGAAAAAAAGGTAAAGGGGTTAGATGATGTTAAAAAAGTGACGGCTACAGTTCAAAGTGGTTATGTGAGAATCATCTTGGAATATAATGATGATGCCAATATGGATGATGCAGAGCAAAGTGTCAGAAATGAACTTGCTAAAATTAATTTTCCAGATGGGGCGTCAAGCGAAGCAACTGTTGGCGTTTTTAAAACTGGAGATATACCGATCTTCTCTATTACAATGACAGGAAATTATGATTTAGCAGAACTCAAGAAATATGGTGAGCGCGTTCAGGAAGAAATAGAAAATATCCCTGGCATTAAACAAGTGGACCTTTCAGGTGGTTATGATCGTGAAATAAAAGTAGTGATTGATCAAGTAAGACTTCTTGAATATGGATTAACTTATCAAAACATCACCTCTGCGCTTCAAAGCTCAAACATGAATATGCCAGCGGGTGAAAAAGATATTGATAATACTTCTGTTAACATTCGTGTGGATGAGCGCTACACAAATGTAGAAGATATTCAGAATTTGGTGATTGCATCATCACCCTCTAGAACCGTCTTTTTGAAAGATGTTGCAACAGTTGAAGACGCTTACAAAGATCCCGATAATTACTCAAGGGTGTTCGTAAATCATGAAAATGCTGAAAAAATATCAACGCCTGCTATATACTTAACGGTTTATCGTGAAGATGGTAATGATATTGTGGGACCAGCGGGTGAAATTAGGAGTATTATAGAAAATAAACAAGCACATGCCATTCCAGATTCAGTTGATTTCATCGTGACCAGCGATATGAGTGTCGATGTAGTCAAAGATTTAAGTACAGTTTCGAACAATGCTATCGGTGGATTAATTTGTGTTATTATAGTACTCTATATCTTTATTGGTCTTAACGAGGCCTTAATTGTGGCTACGGTCATTCCAATATCGTTGTTGATCAGTTTTGTAATTATGACTTTTACTGGGATTACCTTTAATACGTTATCTCTTGCTGGTTTTATTATTGCAATGGGGCTTTTAGTGGATAATGCCATAGTGGTCATGGAAAATATAGATAGACTAAGGGACGAAGGTGTCGATCGAATAACGGCATCTAAATTTGGGACAAATCAAGTAGCACCAGCCGTTTTAGCAGCAACATTGACCACTTTAGGTGCTTTTGTACCTGTGGCAATGACACCGGGATTATTAGGTCAATTTATTTCTAATATTCCAAAGACAATTATATATATTATATCTGCTTCTTTCTTTGTCTCCATCGTGATTACACCAACGCTTTCTTCAAAATTTTTAACACCTTATAAAAAGAAAAATAGTCACCATCATTTTTCGGATAAAGTGAGAAACATGACCGCGGGTATAGTCATATTTTTATTATCACTCGTTGCATTCTCTAATAAATGGCAGGTTACAAATGCAACTATTATTTTAGCATTTGTCTTTTTAGCAGTTTACGCAATTAAAATATTGGCAGCTAAAAAGGCCGAGAAACCTGAACATGTTGGGTTTATTGAAAAATATAGAGCCTTTATTTTTAATATTCTCATTTCAAGAGGTAAGAAATTCTTGGTTATTTTAATCGCATTAGTGCTGTTTGTTGGATCGATTATGACGATTCCTTTAGGTATTTTAAAAATCGAATTATTTCCATATGAAGAACCAACTTCGATTAACATCAGCATTGAAACACCAGTTGGGACACCTCTTGATGACACTGATCACATCGTGAAGCAGGTAGAGGCGAAACTTTATGATATTGCAGATCTAGAATCTTTTACTTCTACAGTAGGCTCTAATGGCTCTAATAAGGCGAGAGTAGTCGTGGAATTAGTGGATAAAGAAGATCGAATTTTAAGTGGTGCTGAAATTGAAAATCAAATCAGAAGTCAGATTAGCATTATTCCAGGAGCAGAGTTCCGATTAGCTCAACAAAGTGCAATGTCTGGCATGTCAAGTGGTGGTGACGTGAGCTTGAGCTTGAAAGGTGATGATTTAGAATCACTTCGTCCAGTGGCTGAACAATATTTGGAAAAACTTTCTCAGATTGAGGGTATCGTTGAACCGAGAATTTCAACAGATGGTGGTAAAAAGGAAATCGTCATCAATATTGATGGCAACAGAGCAACTTATTATGGGTTGACTGTGACACAAATTTCTTCAGAGCTTAGAAAATACATTTCAGGCTCCACTGTGGGGACTTATGTTGAAAGTTCAGAGGAATATGACATCTCAGTTTATTATTCTGAAGATCAAATTAAGAGTATGAAAGATTTTGATAAAATCTTCTTTATGAACAACAAAGGCAACAGAATTTATTTCAATGATGTGGCTTCGCTTAGAATGCAGACAGGCGTAAGTGGTATCAGCAAGGAAGATGGGAAAGTAATCATTTCTATCGAAGGGGATCTCAAACCTGGTTACAATGTTCGTGAGGTCAGTATGGCTTATTCTAAATCTGTACAGGATATAAAATTGCCTCGAAATATAAGTAAAAATGTAAGCGGGGGTATGAGTGATTTAAATGAACAAATGGGCAATATGGGCAGAAACTTTGCAGTTGCACTCCTTGTGGTCTATATTATTTTAGTCCTACAGTTTAATTCATTTATTCAACCTATAATTATATTGTTGTCCATACCATTTGCATTGATTGGGGTTTTACTGGGGCTTATTTTAACGCAAAATAATCTCGGTTTTTATGCAATGTTTGGCATTGTAGCACTTGTTGGAATTGCAGTTAATGACGCTATTGTTCTAATTGACTTTATTAATTATCTGAGAAAGATAGGTGTAGGTCTTAGAGAGGCCGTGGCAGAAGCAGTGAAAACCAGAGTTCAACCTGTACTTGCCACTTCATTAACCACAATAGGTGGTGTTTTACCACTGGCGCTTTACAATTCGACATTTAGCCAGCTGGGGTTTGCACTTATATTTGGTTTAGTAGCATCGACGTTTTTAACATTGCTTATAATTCCAATGATTTACTACAGTATTGAAAAGAGAACAATGAGATGGTGGAAGGGTGAAGAAAATGAAAATTAAAATGAATAAAAAATGGATTATAATAGGCGTTGCAATTGTTGCAATCATAGCAGTCATAACTGGAATAATGCCTAAAAAACCGACAAAGGCAGATAATTCTGCTCTCAAAATGGGACTTGAAGCAGAAACCGCAACGACAATAAGTTCTGAAACTGTTTCAAAAGGTGATATAGATGAAACTGCCTTTACTATTGGCTCAATTGAGCCTGTTGAAACCTTTAACGTAACTGCTAAGATGGCAGGAGATGTTAAAGCGACCTACTTTGAAATTGGAGATCGTGTCAGTAAGAATGATGTCCTATTTGAAATCAACCAAGAGGCTTTTGACGTTTCAAAGAATCAAACCTTAACACAGCAAAAAAATGCACTGGAACAGTCTAAAGATAGTTTGAAACAAGCTGAAGATGCTTATAATGATCAACTTCAACTATTTGAATCGGGAGCCGCTTCACAGTCCGTTTTAGACAATGCCAAAACAGCTCTTGAAAATGCACAAAGAGCTTATGAAAATACAAAAGCAAGTTACAATAGCAGTTTATCGACACTTAATGAACAACTCGATAATTATGTTCAAAGAAGTCCAGTGGACGGTATTGTTGTCGATAAGAATATTTCAAAAGATATGTATGCAACTTCTCAAAATGGATATACTATTATTCCTGAAAGTCAGTTTATAGTAAAAGCATCGATTACATCGAAATATGTAAAAAGTGTTGCGAAAGGGCAAAAAGCATCGATATATGTTAATACACTTGATAAAACGTATAAAGGTGAAGTTATTTCAGTTTCTGAAGTGGGACAACAGGGCTCATATCCTATAGAACTCAGTATTCAGGGCGATGATGCCTTAATGTCCGGACTTTACTGTGAAATTAAAATAACCACTCATCGATTAGAACAAGTACCCGTTATTTCTAAAAGCGCTCTGCTTTTAGAAGGTAAAGAGCACTATGTTTTCCGTATTAAAGCAGATAATACGGTGGAAAAAATTTCAGTGGTCACTGGTGCAGAAAGTGATGACAAGGTTGAGATTCTTGAGAATTTAAATTTAGGCGATCAAATCGCTGTACTTGGCAAAGAATATCTTTCTGAAAATGACAAAGTCGTGATAAAATAGAGAAAAGGGGGATGGTGTAAACCATCCCTTACTCTCATGTGGAGGCAGATATGTTTTTTTCTAAAAAGAGATATGTTTATAAATTTAGAAATAAGGCACTCTTAATATGGTTTGTGATGACGATGCTTCCAATTATTGTTTTGGTTATATACGTTGCAATAATTTCAGGCCCTGAGGTACTCAATTTCTTAACGGATCCACAATCTGTAAATGAACGCGTATGGCAACTTCAAAAGTGGAGTCCAGAAGAAGTTTCTTTTAGATATATTAATAGTGTTATATTAGAAGACCCAGAGCGCTTGTTTATTGAGTCCACCTATAAGCCCATTATGCAAGATGCTACAATTAGGCATGGTGATGCTATTATATTGGTGAGAAAAGATGATGTTGTAAAAGCTATTAATAATTTTGATACTGAAGAAGGTCGAAGGATTATAGAAGGCTTTAGCAAAGTAACAGGGCCTATCTTACCAGAATTTGGTGGGTACTACACGACTAAAAATGAAGATCTCTTCAATAAAACGGGTTACATAGTTGCGAGACAAATTGACTTTTATTTTAAAGATGGTGGGAAAGGCAGTGTTTTTTTTCTTGCAAAAGTGATTAATATTCCAAGTCAAATTGGCACATTTGTCGTCAATTATTTTATTGCGCTCTTTGTTATTTTGATTATATCCATGGTTGTTTTTTTTCTATACAGTGCAGAAAGATTAACGAAGAATTTCAATAAAGTCGCTATGATTATCGATGAAGTCAGTGAAGAAAATTTTGATAATCGATTGGATATAACAGATGAACCTATGATTCATATTTCAAGCCAGCTCAATGGCATGATCGAAAAACTAGCGGAAGCTAAAGAATATAGGGCAAGTATCCAAAATGATAGAGCTGAGTTTATATCCAATATGACACATGATATTAAAACACCTTTGACTTCAATACGTGTACAAATTGAAGCGTTGCGAGATGGTGTTGTGGAGGAACCACAACAAATACGACGGTACTATGAGAGTATCCAAAATAAACTGTTTGAAATCGATAAAATGATGAATGAACTTCAAATTTTTAACGAACTTGAAACAGAAGCTATGATTTTTGAATTTGAAACTGTAGATTTGAAATTCTTCTTTAAAGATGTCATTGAAGAGATACAATTTGAACCTCTGTATAAAAACATTCACTTTGATTACTTTGTGATGGATAATGTTTCCCATTTTGCACGCATCGATCCTTCAAAACTTAAGCGTGTTACAACTAATATCTTAATTAATTCTACTAAATACGCAAAACGGGAGCACTTGATTTTTAAAATTGCTTTAAAGGTAGTTGGTGAATTTATTGAAATCGAAATGGTTGACAATGGCGTAGGCATACCAGAGGATGAACTTGAAAATGTTTTTATAAAGTATTATCGAATGGATCCTGCTAGAAATCAACAAGTTGCTGGTTCAGGACTTGGACTAGCCATATGTCGATCCATCGTAAGTAGACATAATGGTCAGATTACAGCATTCAGAGATGAACAAGGTGGATTTGGTATACGTATTATCTTACCCAAGTTAGGAGAGTTTAATGAAAAGAATTTTATTGATTGAAGATGATATTGAAATAGGTGAAGTGGAAAAAGCATATCTTGAAATTTCGGGTTTCCAAGTGACGGTAGAAAAAAACGGTATAAAGGGTAAAGAAATTGCATTAAAAGAACCCTTTGACATGATTGTTTTGGATATAATGCTACCGGGATTAGATGGTTTTAAAATTGCAGAGGCGATTAGAAATTATAAAGATATTCCGATCATGATCGTTTCTGCTAAAAATACAGAAGTAGATAAACTAAAAGGTCTAAGCCTTGGCATTGACGATTATCTCACCAAGCCTTTTAGTCCGCATGAACTGGTGGCAAGGGTCAAAGCGCATTTAAAAAGATATGAAATGCTTAAGAGTGGTACAAGTGGTATTAATCATAAGAGTTTTGAACTTCGTGGTATACTGATAGATTTTGAAAAGCGTCAAGTGTTTGTAAATGGCGAAATTGTAGAACTTACTGTCAAAGAGTATGATCTTTTAGTCTTGTTGTCCTCAGCGCCGAATAAAGTTTTTTCGAAAGATGAAATTTTTGCAAAAGTATGGGGATATGAAGTTGAGATTGATACCTCAACTCTAACGGTTCATGTGAGAAAATTGAGGGAAAAAATTGAATTTGATCCTAGCAATCCAGAGTATATACAAACCGTCTGGGGCGTAGGTTATAAACTTAAAAAATAGATTGTCAGAGTGTCTAAAACTAAAAGTCGAGCAATCCTCTATCCTATGACACTTTTATGTGAAGTGTGCCATATAGCATATGGTGGGTGGGTTATGCAAAACTAGATTTTGACACTTCAATGATATGTAGGATCACGAAATAATATTTGTATTCCCTAAACAACTCTTTTATAATGAAAATATAGACCATTTTGAGGAGGCTTAAAAATGCATACAATATTTAGAAAAAAATTAGGTCAAGATTTAACCGTAGGAGATTCTGTCATTCTTTTTGCAGGGAGAGCACCAAAGAGTACTGCGGATGCGCAATATTCTTTTTTACCCAACAAGAACTTTTTCTATTTTACAGGGCTAACAAATGAAAACTTCATTTTATTAATGCATAAAACAGAAAAGGCTTTAGAATCTCATTTATTCATTGAAAAACCAGATTATGATATAGAAAAGTGGATTGGGCGAAAGATGTCGAAAGAGACAGCAACATCTATTTCAGGCATTCAATCTGTCAAGTATTTAGATGAGTTTCAAGATACTTTGAATCGATTTATATACAATAATCAAATCCAAAAAGTTTATCTGGATCTAGAAAAACTATCGTGGGATGAAGAGGATAGTGTAGCGCATCAGTTCTCAACTGAACTTCAAAAGAGATATCCGTTTATTAAATTAAAAACGTTACATCCAATTGTGAGTGAGATGCGTGTCATTAAAACGTCTGAAGAAATTAATCGGATCAGAGAAGCTATTAAGATGACCGATCAAGGCCTTCGCGATATTCTTAAAATGCTTAGACCGGATGTGATGGAGTATCAAATTGAGTCTACTTTTGCACATGCAATTCGCATGGAAGGCGCTGATGGGAACTCCTTTCCAACGATTGCAGCATCGGGTGAAGATGCCGTGATTCTTCACTATGTAGAAAATAATAAAGCTGTAAAATCAGGTGATTTGGTATTGCTTGACTTAGGCGCACAGTACAAACAGTATGCTGCTGATATCTCAAGAACATATCCTGTTTCGGGTCGTTTTACTGAAAGACAGAAAACGATTTATAACATTGTGCTTAAGGCTCAAGCGGCAACAATAGAAGCTATGAAACCAGGAGCGAAATTTGAAACGCTCAACGAGATTTGTAAAAACACATTTATTTCTGAACTCAAAGCAATTGGTTTAATTCAAAAGGATGAAGAACTTTCTAAGTATTATTATCATGGTGTGAGCCATTATCTAGGACTAGATGTACATGATTTGGGGAATCGTGATGTTGTTCTTAAGCCAGGTATGGTATTAACTGCGGAACCAGGGCTTTATATTGCTGAGGAAAATATAGGCATTAGAATTGAAGATGATATTCTTATTACTGAAGACGGCAATGAAAATCTTTCTGTAATGATTCCAAAAAGCATAGATGAAATTGAAGCATTAATGTTATAATGAGTGTATGATCACAAGAGAGTGTCATGCACTCTCTTTTTTAAGGAGTATTTTTATGGTTACGAGTTTAGGTATTGTGACCCTGTTTGGGTTACTGTTCAATGCATTGTTTACAAAGATGAAATTACCAGGATTACTGGGCATGTTATTATTAGGTGTTTTATTAGGGCCTTATTGTTTTAATTTATTAGATGACAATTTACTTTTGGTTTCTGCAGATTTTAGAAAAATTGCATTGATTGTGATTTTGTTAAGAGCTGGATTAGGCATCAGTAAAGAAGAACTCAATCAAGTGGGGAAGACGGCACTTAAAATGAGTTTTATTCCAGGTGTTATTGAAGGTTTAACTATTATGAGCATGTCGCATTTTATTCTAGGTTTTTCATGGATACAAGGTGGCATCTTAGGGTTTATAATTGCTGCTGTGTCGCCAGCAGTGGTTGTGCCACAAATGATTGCTTTTCAAGAGAGAAGGGTTGGTACACAAAAAGCGATCCCAACCTTAATATTGGCCAGTGCCTCTATTGATGATGTGGTTGCCATCACTATCTTTTCGGCTTTTTTAGGCCTATACAGTGGACAACATGTCAATGTAGGGATTGAGCTCTTTTCAATTCCACTTTCTATCATTTTAGGGATATTATCGGGTGTCATATTAGGTCTTATTTTAGTTAAAGTATTTGAAAAATATCATATTAGAGATACGAAGAAAGTACTTTTGATCTTAGGTGTTGCGATTCTCTTGACTGCACTAGAAACAGCACTTAAGAGTAAAATTGAAATTGCTGGTTTACTAGGTGTCATGACGATTGGCTTTATTTTACTTGAAAAGAGACAGGTTGTTGCAAAGCGATTGGCCGTTAAATTCGGGAAAATATGGATTTTCGCTGAGATTTTACTCTTTGTCCTCGTAGGGGCTCAAGTTAACGTTTCGGTTGCATTTCATGCAGGGTTAAAGGGCCTTATTATCATTGGGATTGGTCTTATTGGCAGAAGTATTGGTGTTTTAATTTCAACGTTGAATACGGAACTTTCTTTAAAAGAGCGTTTGTTCTGTGTGCTTGCCTATATTCCAAAGGCAACTGTTCAGGCTGCAATAGGGGGTGTACCTTTAATGTTAGGGGTTGCATCCGGAGATGTTATGCTTGCGATTGCCGTTTTATCTATTGTTGTTACAGCACCTCTTGGTGCAATGCTCATCAATTGGAGTGCAAAGAGATGGCTCACTGTTGAGTCGTAAAGTATAGGAGTTATTTATGAATCAAATTGCAAAAAAAGAAACACTTATGCAACACGTAGATGAAAATGAGATCGTTTTTATATTGTTCAGTGATACGGGCTGTAATGTTTGTCTTTCTATATATCCAGATATTGAAATACTTGAGAGAAAGTATGGTAGAATTAAATTTATAAGTGCTGATCCATCTCAAGATCAAAGCATGGTGGGGCAGTTTTTAGTATTGACTTATCCTACAATTTTAGTCTATGTGGATGGAAAAGAAACGTATCGATTTGAACGCCTTTTTTCCTTAGATGATATTGATAGTAAACTCTCAAGACTTGAGTCGCTTTACTATGATTAAAGAAGAGGTGCAGTTGTGAAGTTAATAAAATTAGTTTACGATCAGTTGATCCAAATTTTCATACCATCCTGTTAAATTCATTCAAAAATTTGAACTCTGGTTTAAAAAAGGGGATTAAAGTAAACGGCTTTAATCCCTTTTTCTATTTGTTATTTAGAAAAATTATAGCCTTTAATGTTTTTAGATTATTTTATAGGGTAAAAAGGTTGTAATATCAGCATTTTTATTTAAGAAAGTGAGAGGTTAAACATATGAATAACACTGAGCAAATAAAAGAAAATATGGATAAGGATAAAAAAATTTTAATAGTGGATGATGAATCCCAAATAGTTAGTGCGTTAAAGAGAGAAATTGATTGGTTAAAGTTACCTATTGAAGTTGTTACAACGATTAATCCGATGTACGCTATGGATCTCATAGAACAAACTGATTTTTCAATGATTATTTGTGATCAACGAATGCCGTCCATTTCAGGAGAAGAAATTATTCGATTTTGTAAAAAAAGAAAACCTTATATCATAAGAGTGCTTATGTCAGCACATGAAGATACAGATTTGTTAGTACATAATTTCAATCAACAAAATATTGATTACTTTATTTCTAAACCTTGGTTTAGAAAAGATGTGCATCAAATCATCAATAGAATGTTGGATAATAAATTGTAATTATATATGGGTGAAATATGATTCAAGAGGTGTTTATAATGTGAATTCCAGTTACTCCTAATTGGGATTTATTTTTTTATTCTAAATCGCAGTATGAGCCTTAAAAAGCAATGGATAGCTTAAATAATAATCTTTGAAAAGAGGTGCTGTTTAAGCTCTTTTTTTATGATCAAAAATCTACAAAGTGTAGATGGTAAAAAACACGACTAATCAATTTTAATCTCGTTTCGTGATATTTTAGTTTTAATATCACGCTGTAGGGTATCCATTTAAAAAGGAGATTAACTGGTATGGAAGCTTTGGGAGAACAAATCAAAAAACTGAGAAAAGAATTTAAGCTAAGTCAAAAAAAATTAGCTGAAAATATAGGGATTGCACAGTCAGCGGTTGCTAATTATGAGAGCGGATACAGAATCCCCAATCATGGCATTTTAATCAAACTTGCAGATTATTTTGATGTGACATTAGATGAACTCATGTGCAGGGATCATGAAAAAACAGATTGGATTGAGATTTCAGATATTTTCCTCAAAAGCATTATGAAACAAGAGTATCAAGCTGCTTATACACTTCTTGAACGTATGCTTGACAATGGCATTTCACCTAAAGAAATTTATCTAAAAGTGATTCGATATGCACTTGCCAAGGTTGGATGGCTTTGGGAGACTGAAATGATTACTTCCGCAGATGAACATTTTATAACACATCAAATTGATCTTATTATGGATAAGATTTATGTCAAAGTGATTGAAGTGGCCTGTAAAGCTAAAGCACCTGAGCCGATTAGAGTCGTCGGCATGGCAGCACCTCGTGAAGCTCATACAATACCTATAAAAATGGTTCTGCATTTATTAAGCTTTGAAGGTATAGAGATTTTTTTTATCGGTACATCGGTGCCTGTTAAAGCTCTTGCTGAATTTGTCGAAAAAAATGAGATTGATTACGTTATTTTATCTATAACAATGCAAGAATTTGGGTATGATTTAAAAGAATATATGAACGAAGTTCAAAAAAATGCTGTTTTATCTCAGAAAGCATTTGTAATTGGTGGGAAAGCAGCTCATAAAATCGAAATTACGAGTCAAAACATGGCTATTACGATTGTGTCAAAATATGAGGAAACTTTGGAGGTGATTAAATGAATTCAAATAAAGATTTGAGAGAAAGTAAAATGAAGATTAACATCATTGGAAAATTATCCAATGTTTTCATTAATCAATTTCAGCTGTCAATACTTCTTATGATTATGATCATTAGTATAGGTGTGGTGGGACTGATTTCTTTACCCAAGGAGTCATTACCAGAGATTATCTTTCCAGCCATTACAGTACAGACGGTTTATCCTGGTGCAAGTCCTGAGGATGTTGAACTTCTTGTGACTGAAAAGATTGAAAATAAAATTAAAGATTTTGAAGATATAGATACGATTGAGTCTGATTCCACTTTTGGGTTTTCCGTGATCACCATTTCTTTTAAGGAAAGTGTCAACATTGAAAATAAAAAGATAGAGGTAGACAATGCGTTGAGGGAAATTGAATTTTCTGAAGGTGTTTTAACGCCAAAAAGTGTTATTTTTAAAACCTCTGAGATTCCACTTATGAATATTAGTGTCAATGGCAATTATGATGTGGAAACCCTCACACAAATAGCTGAGGATCTTAAAAATGAACTTGAGAGTATTAAAGGTGTAGATAGTATAGACCTCTTCGGTACTACAGTTAAAGAAGTTCATATCATCACAGATGAAAGTAAGATGTTAACGTACAATATAACCTTATCAGATATCAAAAACGCGATTAAGTCATCTAACGTCAGTTTGCCAATTGGTGATTCTGAACTCAATGGTGTTAGATACACATTGAGAGTAGATGAATCTTTTAAAGCACTCGATGAAATCAAAAATGTCGTTGTGATTGGTCGTTTAGGTCAACAGGTTTTTATTAAGGATTTGGCAAAGGTTTCCTTTGGTGTGGCACCAGTGAGTGTCATCAATAAAACTTTTATAAAAGGGCAAATGACGCAGTCACAAAATTCTATTTTTATGAAAGTAAATCGTAAAGTCAATAGTGATGTTCTAGGGACAAGTGAAGCTATAGAATCTAAGATACAAGATCTGAAAGGGACATCTTATCCTGAGGATGCAACGATCTATATCTCCGATAACATGGCAAGACGTGTAGGCGATGATTTGGCTAATATTCAATCCAGTGCTTTGTCAGGTTTAATCGTTGTTATTATAGTGTTGTTTTTATTTATAGGGATAAGGGAGTCTTTAATTGTATCTATTACCATTCCTTTAAGTTTACTGGGCACTTTAGGGCTTCTAAATCTATTTGGTATTACATTTAACACTTTTGCGATTTTGGGTTTAATCGTTGCATTGGGGCTCCTAGTGGATAACTCTATCATCGTTATGGAGAACATAGATCGCATTAAAAAATTAGGGTTTAATCGTAAAGAAGCTGCATTCTTAGGGACAAATCAAGTGGGATTCCCCATTGTGTCAGCCACATTGACCACTCTGGCAGCTTTTTTCCCGTTGGTGATATTGCCAGGGATATTAGGTGCTTTTGTATCAACGATTCCACTTACGATTATGATCACATTGACGGTTTCTCTATTTGTTTCTTTGGTGATTACACCAAGTATAGCTTCTAGACTGTTAAAAGATCAAAAGCATCATAGCATAGGTAAGATAAAATGGTTAAAAAATGGGGCAGCTATTCTTCTGGTTGCTGGCCTCAGTTATTATGCATTTAGTTTTGCAGGTAATAAATTTTTAGCACTTATTATGATGGCAGTTTTCACAGGACTCATGGCACTTAAAATTGTTACAATTGGAGATGAAGGTTTCGAAGATACAAGCATGACGAGAGTTTATGGGACCATCGTTTCATGGATTGTTTCTAAAAAAAGGCGCAGTTTTTTAGTCCTCTTTATAGGGTTACTAGCACTTATTATGAGTGTATCAGCATTTGGAACAGGTCTCTTAAAAGTTTCGTTTTTCCCTAAAAATGAACCGGATACACTGGAAATTTTAGTAGACACTCCAGGAGGGACGACTCTTGTCCAAAACGAGCAGATCGCTTCAGAAATAGAAGCTCTGTTGTTAGAGAATAAGGCTGTAAAATCATATAATGTGACTGTCGGTGGGACTGAAATTGATTTTATAAAATTCAGTGTAGCACTAGACAATAGCATTGGTAATGGTTATAAAATCTTAGAAAATTTACAAGAACAGACTGCGCAAATAAGCGGTGCTAAGATTTCAATTAACGGAATTGCAGCAGGTCCTCCTGTTGGAAAGCCAATTGTACTTAAAGTAGAGGGTGAAAATCTAGAAGACACTTATGATTTTTCAAATGATGTGAGTAATTACTTGAGAAATATTGAAGGGGTTTATAATATAGATTCCTCTGTAACTGTAGGGGTGCCTCAGATCAAAATAGGCATTAATAAACTGAAAGCGACACAACTTGGTACAAACGTAAGTACAGTAGCCTTGCAACTCAGAGGTGAACTTGGTGGTGTTGAAGCGACAACAATGCGTGTCAATAACGATGAAATAGATGTAATTATTAAAAGAGATTCACATGAAATCGATGATTTAGGGACTCTTAAAAGTCTTTTTATAGCCACCCAAAATGGTATGATGGTACCACTTCGCAGTATAAGTAATATACAAATTGAACAAGGTATTTCTAATATTTCAAGGGAAGATGGCGAACGTGTAATCACAGTGAGTGCAGATTTGAAATCAGGCTATAATAGCAATGATATTACGAATATCATCAAAGCGTATTTTGATGAAAGCAAATTGCCTAAAGGGGTTCGTCTTATATACTCTGGTGACGCAGAAGGCATCCAAGAAAACTTTGGCTATCTTTTCCAAAGCATGATTTTGGCAGTATTTTTAGTCTTTATCATCTTAACGATACAATTTCAATCGATCATACAACCTTTCGTCATATTATCGACAATACCGATGTCGATCATAGGGGTTATTTGGGGTCTTATTCTCACAGGTAACGATTTTGGATTCTATGCTTTTATGGGCTTGGTAGCACTCGTTGGAATTGCTGTAAACGATGCGATTGTCCTTATAGACTATATGAACTACTTGCGGAAAGAAGGCACATCCCTAAGGGATGCTATCAAAGAAGCTGGACTTACACGTTTTAATCCAGTGCTGGCGACAACCTTGACGACAATTAGTGGTGTTTTACCACTTGCATTTAAAGAAGCCTATTATGCACAATTCAGTTTTGCACTTATCTTTGGGCTTATGATGACAACATTGATGACATTGATTTTTATTCCAACGATATATCATTTGATAGAATCCTTTAGGGGCAGAAAGGTGGTTGAGACATATGAAAAATAAATATAATAAACTTTTGATCTTCATGATCCTATTGACTTTTTTATTAGCAGGGTGCCAAAGTAAATCAGATGAGGCAGTGCAAGAGGCAGCACCACCGCTTACCGTAGTGGAAACAGAGCCAATTATCAACGATAAGGTACAAGCATTTTACGTCAGTTTTGGAGAGATAAGTCCTAAAAATCAAGTGGATTTATTTTTAAATGGGACGGGTGAAATTGAATCCGTTTTAGTAAAAGCCGGTGATGTTGTTTCTGTGGATACACCTCTTATTGAGCTCAGTACGGATCAAGTGAAAACGACGTACAGCGCGCAGGAAAGTCAACTTAGAACAATCCGAGATAATTTTAAAATACAACTAGATGCTGTTCGAGATAACTATCAAAAACAATCTGAACTTTTAAAAAATGGTTTTGCGACACAAGCCAGTGTGGATACGTTGAAGACGCAGCTGGATACGCTGGAAAAGCAATACAATGACGCCCGCAATAATTATAATAATCAAGTCCAAAATCTAAAAAAAGCTGTGAATGATCGCTTGCTATCGAGTACAATTGATGGTGAAATCGCAGGCATTTATGTGAAAAAGGGACAGAAGGTTTCGAATCAAAAAGCCATCAGTATTGTCAACAGAGACGTCCTCTTTGTAAAGACAATGGTCACCAGTTCGACTTTGCAAGAACTTAAGATGGGAACACGAGCTCTCATTACACTCTCAAATGATGAAGGAGATGTAATTGAAGGGGAAATTGTCAACATGGAATTAATTCCAGACCCAGTTAATAAACTTTATCCTGTGGAAATTAAACTTGAAAATAAAAGTGATTCAGTCTTCATTGGAGATTATGTGGAGATCAAATTTATTACAAATGAATATAATGCGGATCTCGTGCCAAATACTGCTATTATATATGAAGGGGCAAAAACTTTTGTGTTTTTATTAGAGGAAAATGTTGCTGTTAAAGTGCAAGTTGAACTGGGATTAACTAAGGATGAATATGTTGAAATTAAAAGCGATAAGCCCCTTTTGGATAGACGCGTTATAGTGAGAGGACAAAGCTATATTAAAGACGGTGAAGTTGTGGCAATTAAAAATTAATTTTACGAAACATATTGACAAGTGTGATAAGACATATTATAATCACTTAAAATAATCAATTTAAAAACGAGGACGAGAAGAGTAATTCAAAATGGTAGTTGAAGCGAGCTGATGATGGTGAAAGATCAGTACGGATTTTTGAACGAAGAACATCTCTGAGTTTCTAACCGAACCGAGAGTAGTAGGATTAGACGTATCTGACACGTTATAGTCAGTAGATATCGACTTTAAGTCCGTATCGATGAGCAGGATCTTTTTAGATCAATCTGGGTGGTACCGCGGAAGTAGCTTTCGTCCCTTATATAGGGATGAAGGCTTTTTTTACGTTGTTTTTTAATAAAATCTGGTTATAAATCCAAAATTTGATTGACAGTGATGCCGATTGGATTGACGTAAATGACAAAAGTGAGACCAAATCTGGGCTGATTTTCGATACAGCATAAGCAAAGGAGGCAGTATATGAAAAAATTTGAAAGAACGCATTATTGCGGTAGGTTAAGTGAATCTAATATCGACGAAGCTGTGGCACTATCTGGATGGGTTCAGAGAAGAAGAGATCTAGGGGGTGTGATATTCTTAGATTTAAGAGATAAGACAGGTATTACCCAGATTATATTGGATCAAAAGGATTTACCTGTAGAGATGTTTAATCATGCTGAGGGCATTAGGAGTGAATATGTGATTCAAGTGAAAGGTTTGGTCGAAAGGAGATCAGAGGATACGATTAATCCATTGATTCCAACAGGGAAGATCGATGTCAGAGCAAATGAATTGACGATTCTCTCAAAAGCTCATACGCCACCTTTTATGATCGAAGAAAATTCAAATGTAAGAGAAGAATTGAGACTCAAATATAGATTCTTAGATCTTAGAAGGCCAGATATATTGAGAAACCTACAATTAAGACAGCAAGTTACAAATACAGCTCGAACTTTTCTAGAGCACAATGAATTTATGGAAGTGGAAACCCCTATTTTAAGTAAGAGTACACCAGAGGGGGCACGCGATTTTTTAGTGCCAAGTCGTGTTAAAAAAGGGACTTTCTATGGTCTACCTCAGTCACCACAAATTTACAAACAATTATTAATGGTGGGCGGTATAGATCGTTATTTCCAAGTGGCAAAATGTTTTAGAGATGAAGATTTAAGAGCTGATAGACAACCGGAGTTCACTCAAATCGATATGGAACTTTCTTTTGTAGATGAAGAAGATATTATAGAACTTTTGGAAGGGCTTTTTGCCGATTTATTTCAAAAGGTTAAGGGGATTTCACTGAGTACGCCGTTCAATCGCATAACATATGCAGAATCTATGTCACTTTATGGTGTAGACAAACCAGATTTAAGATTTGGTTTTCCAATGATTGATTTGACAGAGATTTGTAAAACCTGTGAATTTGAAGTTTTTAGATCGGTTGTGAACCGTGGTGGGATTGTAAAAGCGCTTAATATTAAAGGGGGAGCGTCTTTCACTAGAACTCAGATTGAAGCACTTACACACCATGCAATGTCCCTAGGTGGTAAAGGGATGGCATGGATTGCAGTTGAAGCAGATGGCAGTTTAAAATCGGTGATCACTAAGTTTTTTAAAGAAGCTGATATTAAAGCAATCTTAGAAAAAACAGAAGCTAAACCGGGTGATTTACTCATCTTTTCAGCAGATAAAAAAGAATTGGCACTTAGTGTCCTCGGTAGTTTGAGATTAATGGTTGGCGATATGATGGGGCTTAGAAACGATCAAGACTATGCCTTCGTCGTAGTAACAGATTTCCCATTACTGGAATGGTCTGAGGAAGAAAAGAGATATGTTGCCATGCATCATCCTTTCACAATGCCTAAAGATGAAGATTTAGAACTGTTTGAATCAGCACCAGAGAAAGTACGCGCTAAGGCTTATGATATTGTTCTCAATGGTGTGGAACTTGGTAGCGGTAGTATTAGGATTCATGATAGCAGTATTCAGTCAAGAATGTTCAAGCTCCTCGGTTTCTCTGAAGAAGAAGCAAAAGAGAGATTTGGCTTCTTACTGAGTGCTTTTGAATACGGTGTACCACCACATGGTGGCTTTGCATTTGGACTTGATCGTCTGATTATGCTCATGGTAGGTGCTGAAAGTATCAGAGACGTTATTGCATTTCCTAAGATGAAAGATGCTTCTTGTGCCATGACACAATCGCCATCAGAAGTTAATAGAGAGCAATTAGATGAACTTTCTATCTACCTTGAAGGGACACATGCCCCTAAACATGAAGCACCACAGATGACACACGAAGTCATAGAGCATGTGGCAAAACTTTCTCGGATTGAACTGGATGAAGCAGAAAAAGAGACACTTACAAGTGATTTGATGAAGATCATTGCTTTTGCAGACCAACTTAGTGAAGTGGATACGTCCAGTGTTCACATGAAAGAGAGTCTCTCAAATGCAGAGAATGTTTTTAGAGTAGATCGTGTCATTGCATTCGAGGATCAAGAGGGTCTTCTTAAAAACGCCGCACAAGTGACAGAAAACTGTATTTTTGTCCCTAAAACAGTAGAATAGGAGGAAACACATGAGCACTTTAACTAAACTCACATTGACAGAAGCGAGTGTGCTTCTAAACGAAAGAAAAATTAGTAGTGAAGAACTCACGAATGCTTATATAGAAAACATTAAAGCAAATGATAAAACGATTAATGCTTATCTCCATTATGCCTTTGAAACTGCAAGTGAAACTGCTAAAGCCGTGGATCAGTTGAGAGCAAGTGGTGAAAGCTTAGGTGCCCTAGCAGGTATTCCAATGGGTATTAAGGATAACTTGTCTACTCTTGAAATGC
Organism: uncultured Fusibacter sp.; assembly: GCA_965140735.1. Classification (GTDB taxonomy): domain Bacteria; phylum Bacillota; class Clostridia; order Peptostreptococcales; family Acidaminobacteraceae; genus Fusibacter_A. Next base: position 355,936 of record OZ223306.1, read on the forward strand.
CAACGACCTGTGGTAGTAAGATGCTTGAGCATTATCATGCGCCTTTTGATGCCACAGTCGTTAAACAGTTAAAAGCATCCAATGCAGTCGTTTTAGGGAAACTCAACATGGATGAATTCGCAATGGGTTCTACTACAGAGCATTCGTACTTTAAAAAGACAAAAAATCCAGTTAATTTAGATAGAGTACCAGGAGGCAGTAGTGGTGGCTCAGCAGCAGCAGTTGCCAGTGATGAAGCGTTATACACACTTGGATCAGATACAGGAGGTTCCATCAGACAGCCAGCAAGTTTTTGTGGTGTTGTTGGGATGAAGCCGACTTATGGGAGTATTTCCAGATATGGTTTAATCGCTTTTGCATCATCACTTGACCAAATAGGGCCTTTTACAAAGTCTGTTGAAGACATGGCATTGGTCTTACCACATTTGATGAAAAAAGATCCTATGGATTCAACTTCTTTAGAATCACCTGAGTTTTCGTTGGCACAAATCCGTAAACGAGATATCAAGGGCATAAGAGTAGCTTTGCCGGTCGATTTTATGGAAGAGGGCATTGACGAAGAAGTGAAAGCGGCGATTTTAAAATCTGCTAAGACTTTAGAAGCCATGGGTGCAATTGTAGAAACGGTTTCTTTAAAATCTTTAAAACATGCACTACCTGCTTACTATATAATATCCTCTGCTGAGGCTTCTTCAAATTTAGCGCGTTTTGACGGGGTAAAATACGGTTATAGACATCCTGAATTCGACTCTCTTGAGACTTTATACTCTCGTTCAAGACGTTATGGCTTTGGTGATGAAGTGAAGCGTAGAATTCTCCTTGGGACTTATGCACTTAGTTCTGGTTACTATGATGCCTATTATAAAAAAGCTCTAAAAGTAAAAACATTGATTATGAATGAATTCGAAATGCTCTTTCAACACTACGACGTTGTACTTGCACCAGTGGCACCAACGACAGCATATGGATTTGATGATTGCTCAGAAGATGCCCTTAAAATGTATCTAGGTGATATTTATACTGTACCTGTTAACATCGCTGGATTGCCTGCTATTTCAATCAATTGTGGTTTTGATAAAGATGGTATGCCAATTGGTATGCAACTTATTGGAAAACACTTTGATGAGGGCATGCTTTTAAGAGTAGGACATGCCTACGAATTAGAAGCTAAAGAAAGGGGGCAATTATATGTTAAGTAAATATGAAGTAGTCATTGGACTTGAAGTCCATGTTGAATTAAAGACAAAGAGTAAAATATTTTGTGGTTGTTCCACTGTTTTTGGTGCAAAACCGAACACACAATGCTGTCCGATCTGTATGGGATTTCCAGGCACGCTGCCTGTGCTCAATGAAACCGTTGTAGATTATGCTATAAAAGCAGGTCTTGCGACACATTGTGATATTACAAGAATCGGTAAACAAGACCGTAAAAATTACTTTTATCCGGATTTACCAAAGGCATATCAGATTTCTCAATACGATTTGCCGCTTTGTAAGGAAGGATTTGTGGATATAAGCATTCAAGGTAAGGATAAACGCATTGGAATCACTAGAATTCATATAGAAGAAGATGCGGGTAAACTTATGCACGACTTAAACGAAGGCACTATGATTGACTACAATCGATGTGGTGTTCCACTTGTGGAAATCGTATCCGAACCCGATATGAGAAGTGCAGACGAAGCTATTGCCTATCTTAAAAAATTAAGATCGATCTTACTCTATACTGAGATTTCAGATTGTAAGCTCAATGAAGGTTCTTTTAGATGTGATGTGAACTTATCTGTGCGTAAAAAAGGTGAGCTTGAATTTGGAACGCGTACAGAAATGAAAAACCTCAATTCTTTTGCATTTATAAAAAATGCTATAGAACATGAGACAAAACGACAAATAAAAGCAGTCGAATCAGGTGAGATCATTGTTCAAGAGACCAGAAGATGGGATGCCATCAAAGGAGAATCTTATTCCATGAGAACTAAAGAGGATGCTCATGACTACAGGTATTTTCCAGATCCAGATCTTGCAACTATCGTGATTGACGATGCAAGGCTTGAACAAATTCAATCCGAGCTCCCAATATTACCTGATGAGCGTAAAAAGAACTATATGGAAAAGTATGAGCTTACCGCTGATGCGGCCGAACAGTTAACGGCCCAGAAACAACTGTCAGATTATTTTGAAATGAGTGTAGCACACGTGAAAACACCTTCAACTCTTGCTAATCTCATGATGACAGATAGCTTTAAAAGTAGCTGCGGCGAAGAAGATGAAATGAACTTCAAAATTTCACCAGAGTCACTCGCTGAAATCGTAGGGGGGATAGAAGAGGGCACACTTAATCCTGCATTGGCAAAGAAAGCTATGGGGTATTTAGTTGAGGAAGATGGCTCTGTTGAGATGATTCTTAAAAAATATGATCTTAAAGTGCTCAAAGATATAGATCGATTGACCAGAGAAGGTGAAGCTATCTTAGAAGCGAATCCAAGGATTGTCAAGGACTTTTTAGGTGGAAAATCTAAGGCTATAGGTGCATTTATGGGACAGATGATGAAGAGAACACAAGGTAAAGCAGATCCAGAACAAACTGAAAAAGTATTTAAAGACATCGTTGATAGATTAAAATAAAATCGATCAAAGTTTAAAGCACGACTCTAAATTGAGAGTATACATCTCATTTGAAGTCGTGCTTTTTTTATAGGGATATAATTTACACTGCAATATTATGGTTATGTGCAATAGAGTTCACAGCTGAAAAGATAAAAGTCGCTGCTAAGTTTGCGGTAATATTGTCATGATCGAAACGTGGAGAGACTTCTGCAATATCAAATGCAATGACTTTCTTGCTTGAAAATATATGCTTAAAGAATTTTAATAAACGTTCAGGATGAAGTCCTAAAGGTTGACTGGCACTTACACCTGGTGCAAAAGCTGATGAAAAGACATCTGTACAGATGGTCACATAGAGATGGCTTTGTGCTGCCATAAATGCATCTAACCGCTCAAAAGCTTTTATCAAATCACCTTCGCCAATATCTTTAGCCATTAAATATTGTATATCCAGTGCTTTTGCAGTTTTAAAGAGATTAACAGTGTTGCCTCTTTTTTGAATACCGATACAAAAGTAATTAAAAGGCGTGTGGTTGAGAACACATTGATCTGAAATTTGCCTAAACATTGTGCCTGAAGAACCCTGAGTTTCATAGGGTCTTATATCAAAGTGGGCATCAAAATTAATAATGCCCAGTGGATTTAGAGTGTCAAAATGATTTTGAATTGCAAGTCCTCTATAGGTTCCCAGTGCGACTTCATGTCCACCCCCTAAGACAAGTGGAAAAAAACCTAACTCTATGATTTGAGAGACGGCAGAGGCTAGATCATCCTGAGCAGTTTCAAGATCTCCATTTACACAGTGTATATCGCCTGCATCGAAAAGTTTAAGTGTTTGTGCAAAACTACAAGGCATGTTACAAAGCTCTTTGCGGATCGAATTAGGGCCTTTTTCAGCCCCTGTTCTGCCTAGATTTCTTCTGACGCCTTCATCGCTACAAAAGCCTATAAAAGCAATACCAACTACAAATTCACTGTAGCGTTTAAAGCTGTCATTTAAATCAAGTGGTTGAACCCACTGATGCCATCTAAAAGCATCATAGTCTTCTGTATGATCAATTCGACCAGTCCATTTAGACATATCTGGTTTTGTATAATTTTTCATAATAGCTCCTTTTTAACTAGATCAATTATTTTATGCCAAACCAAATACTAGCAGACTTGCATCTTTTATGCGTCTATTTTTTAGCCCTTTGTTCCAAGATGAATTCACTTAGCAACCGATCTTCTTTGCCAATATGATTTTTGAGCCAATCAATAGCGGCTTTGTTTACTTCTATTGCAAGCTTGGAGTTGACTTCAGAGTGATCAATTTTATCTTTAAGTTGTGAAAATGAGACCATAAAATCTCTGTGAATTTGTTGATGTTCTTTCATTTTGGGATAACTATATTTTTTTTGAAGTGCTTCTTCATGTTTAAAATGAGTAACGACGTAATCTCCTAAAAAATCAATGGTTTCTTTGACAACTGATTTACCATTACCTTTCATCATAGCTTGATACAAACGATCTACAGCTTCTACAAGTTCTTTATGCTCCCTATCCATTTCGTCTACACCTAGAATAAGTTGAGATGTCCATAACATAAATAGCCTCCTTAAAAAATACTGATTTATATGTAAATTCAACAGTCAATTTCTACCCGCGAATATTTTTTTTAAACGTGAAGGAGAAGACTCAAATTGTTAAGAATCGTTCAGAAAATAATTAATTGAATAATTGTTTAAATTAAATGATATGATGGAATAAATAAAGTGAGTGCAAATTAAATAGGAGGCATGAAATGAAGTTTGTGATTAAAGATAAGATAACAAATCTTGAGGATGCATTAGTCCTGTTTATGGACGAGTCATTAGATTTACCTTCAGATTTACCTGAAAATATAAGTTCTGAAATGGTGGATTATATGAAGTGTTTAACTGAAAAGGTATCATATAAAGGCAAAATAGGAGAAGTCAATTATGGCACAATCAAAGTGGGAAATGGTTATTTAAATATTGCTATTTTAGGTCTTGGCAGTTATGATACTTTTTCTGTAATCAAATTACAAAATGGCTTAGCGGACATTTTTAGAAGTTTCAAAAAAAACTATGCTAAGCATATTGTCATCATGGCGAGACTATTAACACAATATATGGATTCTATAAGAAAAAGAACTGTTTTAATGTCAGAAGCACTTGTGATGGCAGATTATGAATTTTCAGAATACAAAAGTGATTTTGAAGCTAAACAAGTGGATACGATCAATCTTTTAGGTGATTTTGATGATATCGCTTTAGAAGAGGGTATCATTTTAGGAGAATCTAATAAGATCGCACGTCAATTGATTAATTTGCCTGCAAATAAATTAACACCGCTATATTTGGCTGAACTCGTAAAATTATATGGTGTTGAAAATGGATTTGAGGTGACTTTGAAAGATAAAAGTGAAATTGAAGCACTTGAAATGGATGCTTTTTTAGAAGTCGCTAAGGGTTCATCGCAGCCACCAGTTCTAATCGTTATGAAATATACAGGAAATCCCGGTTCAGATCATAGACTTGGGTTTGTCGGCAAAGGATTAACTTATGATTCTGGCGGATTATCCATAAAACCCACTTCTGGCATGGTAACTATGAAAGGGGATATGGGCGGTGCAGCGGCTGTTATTGGATCAATGGTTGCGATCTCTAGATTGAAGTTAAAAGTGAATGTCACAGCAGTTGTAGCGGCATGTGAAAATATGATTTCTGGCGACAGTTATAAACCTGGAGACATTATTTCATCCATGGCTAAAAAAAGTATCTTCATAGGGAATACTGATGCTGAAGGGAGATTGACTTTAGTTGACGCTGTTCACTACATTATAGAAAAGGAAGATGTATCAGCTGTTATAGACGTTGCCACGCTCACAGGTGCAGCGATCCATTGTTTGGGACATGATGCCACGTGTGCGATTTCAAATAATGACGACTACTACGAAGTCGTACGTAAAAGTTTTTCTAAATCAAATGAACATGTTTGGAGACTGCCAATATTTGATGAATATAAAGCACTATTAAAACATCATGAAGCTGATTTGACTAACATTGCGGGCTCACCCGGAACCATAACCGCAGGTCTCTTTATTGGTGAATTCGTACAAGAAAAACCTTGGGTGCATCTTGATATCGCTGGAACTTCTTTTAAAGAGAAAGAAGTGGGTATTTATACAAAAGGTGGCACAGGTGTTGCGGTAAGGCCACTTTATTATGTTGCTAAAAAATTTGCATCTAAATAAGAAAGGAGAAAAAAATGGTAGAAAAGGATATTCAAATTTTTAAACAGGCAATTATAAATGAAGTAGAGGGCTATGAATTTTATAAAATGGCGGCATATAGTGCTGAAAACGATGTATCCAAGAAGACTTTTCTGGATCTTGCAAATGAAGAGCTTAAACATATTGATTGGTTGAAAGACGCACTTAAGAAATTAAGTACGGATCCTCAAGATCAGACAACGTTAGCATTACTTGAAAATCCGCCTTCACCAGATATCTTCAAATGGGATAATGTTAGAATAAAACAAGCGAGTATGGCTGTCTCTGTGTTTGGAATAGGCATAGAAATGGAGAGAGCTTCGGTTAAGTTTTATGAAGATGCTATGAATAATACTTCATTTGAAACTGCGAAAAAACTATTTGAGGTTCTTGCTAAATGGGAAAAGGTACATTTGGAACAATTCTCTGCTGAATATGATGCTCTAATTAAAGAATGGTGGGATGAACAAAGTTTTGCACCTTTTTAGAAAATTTATATCAGCTTAAGATATTTATATGAAATGAAACTGTCTTGGAACTTTTATTGGTCTAAGACAGTTTTTTTATTTTTAAAAACGATTATTTATTTGTAGAAATGCTCTAGATACATTAAAATAGTAATGTAAACAGAAGTGATTATGGAGGGGATAAATTTGAAAAAAGTACTGGGGATACTTTTCGCCTTAGTTGTATTTATAAGTCAACCTAGTTTTACAAGTGATTTTGATGAAGGGCTTAGCGAGGATGAACGCATATGGCTATTAGAGCATCAAGGGGAAACTTTTACTTTGGGACTAGACCCTTATTCGGGGATGGATTACTTTACGCTTTTTGATCAGAAAAAGGGTTATATTATAGAATTGGTAAAACTTATTGAAAGAGAATTGAATATTCATATTCTTATTATTGACAATAAATCTTGGGGGGAAGTTTATTCGGGGGTATTTAATGGTGATGTGGATATTCTCTTTGGTGCAAATGCCACTGAGGAACGACTAGAACACATGGTATTTACGGAAGCAATTGCTAGAAATCCGTATGTTGTTTTTGCTAAAAAAAATGTTAGTATTCAAACTATTGGAGATTTGGATCAGAAGAAAATTGGTTTTATTGAAGGTGATACAGTCATAGATGCATTTCCAAGAAAATATTTTAATATCAACTATGAAACTATTATTTTTGAAGATCAAGAGAAAGGGCTTAAGGCCTTAAATAAAGGAGATATCCAGGGATTTATCACATCTGGGGGCGGTGTGGAGAATGAATTTTTATACCAAAACCCTCAGATTCGATTGATAGCGGAAATTAATTCGGTGACGTCCGATATGACAATCTCTGCTCTCAGGGAGAATCAAATTTTGATCAGTATGATTAATAAAGTCATTTTAAATTATAAAGATGGCGAACTTAAGCGTTTTATAGATCAGGCAGGTGTTGAATATAATCAAAAAGTATTAAAATTTACACGAGATGAAATTGAGTTCATAAACAGTGATCAAGAAATTTGGATAGGTGTTCCAAATGACTATTTACCATTTGAATATTCTAAGGACGGTCAGTATTTAGGGATATCAGGGACATTGATGGCTCAAGTTTCTAAAATTACAGGCTTAAAGTATAAAATTGTTGATGGGCAATTTTCAGATTTATATGAACTTGCACTGGCAGGTGAAATTCAAATGCTCAGTATGGCGAAGACTGAGGATCGCCTTGAGTTGTTTGATTTTACAGCCCCCTATTGCGAAGAGCGGGATATCATTGTAGGTAAAAAGACTTCAGAACGTATCCAAGACGTCTATGATTTGGAAGGAAAAACTGTTGCAGTAATTGATGGCTTTTGGCATGAAGAATATTTACGTAAAAACTTATATCATGTAGAGATCATCAAAACTTTTTCATTGGAAGATTCTTTAGAGGCTCTTGAATCAGGTCGTGTGGATTATTTAATTGAGAATCCTACGGTGGTTCAGTATTATATTGATGGATTGGGTTATGGAGATTTGGTAAAAAAAGGGGAGACTTCTAAAGATTCATTTTTCTATTTTGGCGTTAGTAAAGAGATGCCTTTGATTACATCCATTTTTGACAAAGCATTGTTATTTATAGAGATTGATGAAGTGAAGGAAATCGGTTTACAAAATGTACCTACACTTACAAGTAAGCGTGTAAAAAATTTATTTTTCATGATTGGTATTTTGAGCATTATTATTTTTCTGGGTATTTTTGGGATTGCAAAGCTCACTAATGTCATTTCATATCAGAAGGCACAAACTGAGTTATTGAAAGAAAGAGAAACCCTTCTATATTTTGATGTGCTTTCAGGCACTTATAATAGACAGTACTTTGTTCATAAAGAGGATAAAATTGAATCAGGTCAGTTACCTCAGGCTATTATTGTAGCAGATTTGAATAACTTAAAGTATACTAATGATCTGTATGGGCACCATACAGGAGATCTACTTATTAAAGAATTTGGAAGTATATTAAAAGAAAAAGCAACTCATGGTATTGTTATAAGAATGGGTGGTGATGAATTCCTTACGATTATAAATGGGATGGAAGATTCTAAAGTTGCAGCTTTGATTCAAGAAATTAAGTTAGCGATGAAAAGCACCACATTACCTGAAGCGTACGCAGCTTTATTAGAAGCTTCTTTTGGGTACGTCATGAGAGCCACAAGAAGGGAAAGTATAGGTGAGGCTATTAAAAAAGCCGATACATTGATGTATCAAGAAAAAAAAGCTCAAAAAAATGAAGGGAGGTATAATGGATAAAATTTATGAAGCCTCATTAAGTGATCCGTGTAAGGCATGGTTAAAAGAAAAAGAGTGTATTGTGTCCGCAGAAGTTAAAAGTGTTGATTTGCTTGGCATATACAGATGCGAACAGGATGAAATTTCAATTGCAATTGAACTTAAGCTCAAATTGAATTTAGAACTTATTTTACAAGCCGTTGAGAGGCAGAAAATTGTGGATTACGTTTATATAGCAGTGCCTCATGAATACAAGGTTTTGGAAAGTAAAAGATTTAAAAAAATACAATTGTTATTAAGACGATTAAATGTAGGCCTATTAACTGTTAATTTTAGATCGATGAAGCCTTATGTCACTGAGATTATTGAAGCAAAACCTTATGATTTTGAAAAAAGTAGGCGAATTGCTGATAAGAAAAAGCAAGCACTTATGAAAGAATTTCATTCTAGGGTAACGGATTCAAATGATGGCGGCGTTACTAGGCGTAAAGTTATGACTGCTTACAGAGAACAGTCACTTTTAATTGCGCATCATCTATCAAAGCAAGAACCAATGACCATAAAGGCCTTGAAAGCTTTAGGTGTATCTGAGAAGGCAGGGGTAATTTTAAGAAATAACCATTATAATTGGTTTGAACGTGTTTCAAAAGGGTGTTATCAATTAACTGAATCTGGTATAAAGGCGGTTAATGCACATCAAGACATCATACTTAAAATTATCAATTATACGGAGGCAATATGAATTTTACATTAATGAAGATCAACAACTGGAGGAAAGAGTTTAATGTAATTCAAATTCAAAAAATGATTGTAATTGCTGTGGTGGATGCGATTGTATCGGGATTTAGTATGAATATCTTGCCAACAGCTTACACCATAAATTTAGGTGTGGCGATATTACCTATTTATTATTATTTCGAGAGACGTTTGAATCCTGTTGTAACTTCTTTATTTATTGCAAGTATTGGCTTGCTTTTTAGAACCTTTACAGGTTATTATTATTATGGCAGTTTCGAAGCTGCATTTTGGGCGGATTTTAATTTCCTTTTTTTTGATTTGACCTATGGAATTGTTTTCTACCTAATTTTTTATAAAGATTTAAGAAAAACACTTTTTACATTATATTTAGCCTCAATGGCAAGTGATTTTCTGGGTAACGCATCTGAATTTATTTCAAGATACGGTATTATGGAGTATACTTCTAATAATGTTATGGCAACTCTTTTTCTTGTGGCAGCAATAAGAGGGGTTATCGCAGTAACACTCTGTGTTTCCATTAATTATTATAATTCGTTTTTAAGAAAAGAAGAACATGACGAACGCTATCGGATGCTTTTGAATATTATATCAGATCTAAAGGGTGAAATTTATTTCTTGCATAGCAATACGGAACATGTAGAATCGGTTATGGATGAAGCTTTTAGTTTGTATAGAGAGTATGATAAACTAGATGAGGTGCATCGAAAAAATAAGGCACTCAATATTGCAAAAGATGTCCACGAGATCAAGAAGAATTATTTTAGAGTTATTGAAGGGATTGATGAAATTATCTTGAAAGAGAAACCAAATGATAAATTATCTTTGAATGATTTATCTAAGATTCTTCATTTGTCTTTAATAAGACAGCTTGAAATGAGTCATGTCCCTATTATTTTAACTTTCCATATTCACAGCGAAGCTCTAATTAAAGAACATAATTTGTTGATGTCAGTTTTGAGAAATTTAATAAATAATAGTATTGAAGCCATTGAAAATGGTGGAAAAGTCGAAGTGTTTCATAAGGAAGATGAAGTCAATCATAAATTTGTTGTAACGGATGATGGAAAGGGGATGTCTTATGAAATGCAGACTTATATCTTTAATCCAGGTTATTCAACAAAATATGATGATGAAACGGGTAACTCCAATAGAGGCATTGGATTATCGCTCGTTAAAGACATTGTGGAAAATGTCTTTAACGGTAGCATTGAAGTAGAATCAAAAGTGGGAATTGGCACGCGGTTTTGTGTTATAATTCCTAAAGAATCTATTGAGTAGGGGGATATTATGAAAATCTATATTGTGGATGATGATATCAGTGTCATTAAAATGTTAGAAGAAATCATTTTAGATGAGGTGCTTGGTGAGCTCATAGGCTCAAGCTTAAGCAGTAAAAAAGCACTAGAAGAGATACCAATTCTTAAACCAGATATTATTCTGTTAGATTTGTTGATGCCAGAAGTAGATGGTACTACGTTGGTAGAGGTTTTAAAAGAACAGAAATGTCCGTCTAAATTTATCATGATATCACAAGTATCCTCTAAAAAGATTATAGGAGAGGCTTATGAACGTGGCATTACTTTTTATATCAGTAAGCCCGTTAATAAAAAGGAAGTTGCCACGGTGATCAGAAATGTAACGGATAATATTATGATAGAGCAAAATTTAGATAAAATTAAGAAAGTCTTGAATTTTGATGGTCAGAATCAGTCAGTTGTTACGGGAGGTAATGTAACAGACACTCAAGATAATCTTGAAAAGAAGATTAAAGTCATTTTTAGTCGTCTTGGCATCTTGGGTGAATCTGGATGTGACGAGATGATTAAACTTTGTAAATTTATAAAAGAAGGCAAAATCAGTTTAACCTCTAATAAGCTCAAGGATATCAGTAATGAAATATCGGATAATCCCAAAGCGATGGAACAGAGGATTAGAAGGGCAATCAATAGAGGGCTGAGCAATATTGCAAGTCTTGGTATTGAAGATTATCTAAATGAAGTCTTTGTAAAATATTCCAATACTTTGTTTGATTTTGAGCAAGTTAGGCTTGAAATGGAATATTTACGTGGTAAAAAGGCCTATGGTGGTAAGATAAATATAAAAAAATTTATAGACAATTTAATTCTATTAGTTGATGATATGTGAGAATTTGCAACGCTCTCATGGATATTTACCTATAGTCAAGCGGGACAAAAATAAATAAAAATCAGAAAATTCAAAAAGACTTCAAATCTTTTTGAATTTTTTTTAATTATTTTGAACCGGTTACGTATAATTAAAATATCTTTTAAAGGGGGGAGCTTGCTTATGCAAACTAAAAAAGTATCACCATGGATAGCACTTATTCCAGTAATATTCTTAATTGCTTCATTGATGTACTCAATTCGAGTCTTGGAGGCATCACCACATATTCCTTTATTTACATCTGCAATTGTAGCGGCTTTGGTCGCAATGTTTATGTTAGATGCAAAATGGAGTGAAATTGAAGAAGGGATCGTAGAGACCATTAAAATGTCTATGGGGGCCATTATTATATTAATGATTATTGGTATGGTTATTGGGACCTGGATTTTATCAGGAGTTGTGCCAACAATGATCTACTTTGGTCTTAAAATTCTATCACCAAAAATTTTCTTGCTGGCAACGCTGGTAATGTGCTCAGTTGTTTCCTTGTCAACAGGTTCTTCGTGGACAACTGCAGGAACAGTTGGTATTGCATTGATGGGTGTTGGTATGGGGCTTGGTATTCCGTCACCTATGATTGGTGGTGCTATTATCTCAGGGGCTTATTTTGGAGATAAAATGTCTCCACTTTCTGATACAACAAATCTTGCACCAGCTATGGCAGGTGCTAAGTTGTTTGATCATATCAAACACATGCTTTTCACAACAGGACCATCTTTTATTATTGCAAGTATTGTATTCCTTATTTTGGGTTTCCGATTTGGTGGGAATGCAATGGATTTATCTTTGATTAATGAGATGAATGAAGGGCTTGCTATAGGCTTTAATCTCAATCCGATATTGCTATTAATTCCAGTAATTGTTATCGGTATCGTTGTTATGAAAGTACCAGCGATTCCTGGGCTCTTTGGTGGCGCAATAATTGGCGGGATTGCTGCTATGATTTTTCAAGGGGCTTCAATTGGCTCTGTAGTAGATGCTTTACACTATGGTTATGTTTCTGAGACTGGTATTGCATCCGTTGATGCGTTATTAACACGAGGTGGTCTTGACAGTATGATGTGGACGATTTCGTTGATCCTTTGTGCCATGACATTTGGTGGTGTAATGGAGAGAACTGGTATGCTTGAGTCACTTGCGAATGTGATTTTAGGAATTGCTAAGAGTACAGGAGAACTTGTTGTTGCTGTTATTGGGTCTGCAATCTTTATGAATTTAGTTGCAGGAGATCAGTATTTGGCAATCGTTATCCCGGGTAGAATGTTTAAAGATGCTTTTGATAAAAAAGGTTTAGCACCTAAAAACTTATCTAGAGCTCTTGAAGATTCAGGGACTTTAACATCAGCATTAATTCCGTGGAACACCTGTGGTGCTTTTATGATCGCCACACTGGGACTTGCACCTTGGACTTACATTCCTTATTGTATATTAAATCTTGTAAATCCATTGATTTCAATTTTCTATGGTTTCACAGGAATCACAATGGAAAAAGTAGATGCAAACGTAAAAGTTGAACCTGAGATTGCATAAATAAATCAAATTTTGAAATTAGGCTCCAAATCTTCTGATTTGGAGCTCTTTTAATATCACTGGTTTTATACAGCGGCAAAACATGGTGATGGTATATAAAGGTTTTCAAAACTATAGAAAGATGCATAAAACGAGCACATAAGAGTCTATAAAAATGATATTATAGTCTTATAAAACAAATATGTGATGAGGTAAAGATGAATTCTATTAATCAAGAAATCCTAAGCATTTTAGAAAAAACGCCCCTTTTTAAAGGGATTGCAAGTCAAGATATGGTCAATATGATTGGTTGTTTAAATCCAAGAGTCTATTCATATCAAAAAAACCACCCCATTGCTTCTATAGGGGATCCTTTTTTAGGACTTGGTATTATTCTAGAAGGTGAAGTGATCATTGCTAAGGAGAATATAGCCGGGAATAGGATGATCATGACTGTGCTTAAAACTGGGGATATGTTTGGTGAAATGATGAGTTTTTCAATGCATACCACTTGGATTGCTGCGGCTACTGCTCAGACGCAAGCTAAGATTGTTTTTATATCACCTGAAAAAGTAATCAGTCAATGTGAAAAGATGTGTTCAGGGCATAAAAAGTTAATTGAAAATATACTTGTGATTATGGCTAAAAAAGCACTGCTACTCAATCGAAAGGTCGAATATTTGACCATAAAAAGTCTTCGTGGAAAACTCAGTGCCTATCTTCTAGAGACTCAAAAGAGCACTCAAGATAATTTTTTCGAATTACCTATGAATAGAGATGAAATGGCAGATTTTTTTAATGTAGCAAGGCCCTCAATTTCTCGAGAATTGAGTAAAATGAAAGATGATGGTTTGATTGATTTTCATAAATCGACGTTTAAAATTATAAATCTTGATAAGCTAAAATCCTATGTTGAATAAATTAATTAAAAAAAGGTATTGACATTCTTAATTATTAAGCTAAAATAATATCTAACAACATAATCTAAAACGTAGATTAAGATTAGTAGTTGCAATAGAACCTTGTAGAGAATCAGTGGTTGGTGAAAACTGATAGGGAAAATGGCAATGAATGGACTTATGAGTGCAATCTGAACTTGAGTAGGTGCGCCGGGAGCTCCCGTTATAGAGTACAGAAGTTGATGGACTTCTAAGAATCATGAGATTGGCATATATCTCACACCTTTTTGTAGGTGTGAGATTTTTTTATTAAGACAACAAGATTTGAGCCGAAAGCTGTGATGAGGGGTGTTCAACCTCAAACAGCGTCAGTGAAAATCGGTTTGAGGCATCGAAAGATGGCGCAAATGTTGTTTAAAACAACAAGATTTTGAGGCATTGAGAGATGGTCCAAATGTTGTTGTCAATCTATAGTGAAGATGTAATGTACAGATTTAAAATCCAGACATGGGGTTTTTAGAATCGTGCAATCCATTTTTTACTTAAAGGTGGCATAGCGAGAAACCTCGTCCTTTTGTTATAGGACGAGGTTTTTTTTATAGAAAAATATTATGATTGGAGGGTTTAAGGAATGTAGTTTCATCCCGAATCGTATTTGACAGATGTAGGGACACCTATATTTGAAAAATTTTTAAGATTGTTGAAGGAAAGGAGTTAAAATTATGTTAGATAAATTGACGCGAAAAGAGTCTTTAAGTTACGAAGAAGCTATTGTACTTGCGGATGACGTGCTTAACAAGCGCATTACAGATGATAAGATCGAAGCAGTTTTGGTTAAACTGAACCGAAAAGGTGAGACTTATCATGAGATTGCTGGATTTGCCACTGCAATGAAGCAGAATGCTAAAGCCTTTGAATCGGCAGAACTGAGCATTATGGATACTTGTGGTACAGGTGGTGATGGTCTTGAAACATTTAATATCAGCACAGCAGTGGCTTTTGTACTGGCTTCTGCAGGTATTCGTGTTGCAAAACATGGCAATCGCTCTGTTTCTTCTAAGTGTGGTAGTGCAGACATTTTAGAGGCCATGGGGATAGACTTGCAGTTGAATGCTCATGAAAATGAAAAATTGTTTAAAGAAGAGGGGTTTTGTTTTCTATTTGCACAAGCCTATCACACGAAAATGAAGGATGTCATGCCAATCCGAAAGAAGATTGGCAAACCAAGTATTTTTAATATTATTGGGCCTCTTTCAAATCCTGCCAATGTAACACATCAAATGATTGGGGTTTATACGCCTAAGTTGCTACAACCGGTCTTTGAAGCTATGAAAACTATAGGTCTTAAATCGGGTGCTGTGGTTTATGGCTATGGTGGCATGGATGAGTTGTCTTTAGAAGGAGAAAACGAGGTTTTATATTTCAACGGGACTCAAGAACAACACCTTATTGTAAATCCGAGGCATTATGGGTTTAAAAAAATAGAAAACAGTCAGTTAAAAGGGGGGACGAAAGAAGTCAATTTAAAAATTATGCAAAATCTTTTATCAGGCGAAGACTCACCTTACAAAGAAGCAGTGATATTGAACGCAGGATTTTGTATTTATCTCAACGCATTTGCAGATAGCATAAAAGAAGGGATAAAAATAGCTCGAGACCTCATAGATGAAGGTCATGTAAAAGCAAAAGTCAATTCTATTATAAAGACACAAGCTTGGTTAAAGGCGAGCACAATTTTAGATGAAATATTTGAGTATAAAAATAGTGTGTACAACTCAGTGTCATTAGCATCTCTTTCGGAAAATATAGCACCGGTTAATTCAACTGAAAAGAGAGCAAAACTGAGTACGATCTTAAAGACATCTCGAGCTTTGTATCTTAAGGAACAGGTGCACACCTTGTACCCTATTATAGGTGAAGTCAAAAGAGGATCACCTTCAAAGGGGAAATTCACGGAAGCGCTTGATATTGAAGCAGTAATAGAGCATTATAAAGCATTAAATCTAATTGGCATTTCTGTCTTGGCAGATCAAAAGTACTTCTATGCGAATGAAGAAGACGTCTATAATGTCAGTCAGATGACAGATAAACCAATTCTATATAAAGAATTTATTGTTTCTGAAAAACAGATTCAAATAGCAAAACAAAAAGGGGCCTCTATAATTTTATTGATTGCAAGAATGTTGCCCTTTGATGAGCTCGAAAAATTGACTTCAATCGCACATGAATTGGAACTTGAGGTACTCATGGAGATTCATCAGGCAGATGAGTTTGAAAAAGTAAGAGGTATTGATTTTGATATTTTAGGGATTAACAACCGAGATTTACAGACTTTTAAAACGGATATCAGCGTTTCAGTGAATTTATACAATACACTTGGATTGAAGGCATATGATAAACCTATTATTAGTGAAAGTGGGATTACAAATCTTGATGAGATGGATTATCTGATTAAAGCTGGATTTCACGGCGTACTCATGGGTGAAAATTTGATTAGAAGTGTTACGCGTACAGGCATTAAAATCTGTGGGATTAAAAATGTTAAAGATGCATTATTTGTTGCTAAAAGTGGTGCTGACTATATTGGACTTGTTTTGGCAGAGAGTAAGCGTAAAGTGACAATTTCAAAAGCTAGTGAAATCATAAATGCAATCCAAGAAACCGGGATAAAAAGTGTCGCTGTGTTTAAGGATCAAACTGTGGCAGAGATTAACAATGTTATAGAAGCTGTACCCTTTGACATGATTCAGATACACGGTGCTTTTGAAGATTATGATGCGTTGGCGAGACCCGTTGAAATTATAAAGGCCTTTAGTTATAAAGAAGTTTTACAGGTGGTAGATGATAATCAAGTTCTCAGATGTCATTCAAAAGTGAGCTATTATCTTGTGGATGCAATGATTCCTGGGTCAGGTAAAACATTTAATTGGGATATTTTAAGGCAAATCAATTCGAACAAACCCCTTATTATCGCTGGTGGATTAACAGCAGAAAACGTCAAGACATTAATTAGTGGGTATCATCCCTTTGCGGTGGATGTCAGTTCAGGTGTTGAACAAAATGGTGAAAAGAATACAGAGCGGATAAGTCAATTTATAGAAGCATGTTATTCAGCAGATGAAAATAAACGCATTAAAGGAGGCGCAAGTTATGAAGTACGGTGAATATGGTGGTCAGTATATTTCAGAAATATTGATGGAGGCTGTGATTGAACTTGAAGAGACTTTCACAAGGCTAAAAGAAGACAGTGCGTTTATAGGGTCATTTAATTATTATATGAAACAATATGTTGGAAGAGAAAATCCACTTTATTATGCTGAAAACCTCAGCAAGAAGTATGGTGGGGCCAAAATCTATCTAAAGAGAGAAGATTTAAATCATACAGGTGCTCATAAAATTAACAATGCCATAGGTCAAGCTCTACTTGCCAAAAGTATGGGCAAAGAAAAAGTGATCGCTGAAACAGGAGCGGGTCAACATGGTGTGGCAACGGCAACGGCATCAGCATTATTAGGGCTGAAGTGTAAAGTTTTTATGGGCGAAGAAGACATGAGACGTCAGAAATTAAACGTGTTTAAAATGGAATTGCTGGGAACAGAAGTGATTCCAGTTACATCTGGAAGCCGTGTTCTCAAAGATGCAACCAATGAAGCACTTAAATACTGGGCAGCTAACATTGAAGATACACATTATATTATTGGCTCTGCCATTGGTCCAGCACCATATCCTGAAATTGTTAAGTATTTTCAAAAGATTATTGGCAGAGAGACCTTGGCACAACATTTTAAACATGAAGGTAAAGATCCAACAGCTATTATTGCATGTGTAGGTGGTGGCAGTAATGCCATCGGCATGTTTGAGCCTTTTATAGATTTAGAAGAGGTGAAGCTTTATGGTATTGAAGCATCAGGAAAAGGGATTCATTCTGGAGCGCATGCATGTTCAATAAATGGTGGTAAAACAGGTATATTACATGGTACGAAGACCTATTTATTACAAGATGAAGATGGTCAGATTGAAGAAGCATACTCCATCTCAGCTGGCTTGGATTATCCTGGAATAGGACCAGAGCACAGTTATTTAAATGATATTGGTCGCGTTAAGTATTATCCTATAAGTGATCAAGAAGCTTTAGAGGCTTTTGATATACTCTGCAAAACTGAAGGGATTATACCAGCACTTGAAAGTGCACATGCCATTGCATATGGCTTAAAATTAGCACCTCAAATGGGTTTAGATGAAACGATTGTCATCAACTTGTCGGGTAGAGGAGATAAAGATGTCGAGACAATAAAGGAGTATTATGATGAAAACAATTAATACAGCATTTAAAGAGGCTAAAAAGACAATTGTATCCTATGTTATGGTAGGTGATGGTGGTTTTGAAGCGAGTTTAGACTATGCACGATTTTTAATAAACAGTGGCATAGATTTACTAGAACTTGGCATGCCCTTTTCAGATCCAGCTGCTGATGGTGAAACTATTTTAAATGCTGGTCTTAGAGCGCTGAAAGCCAAAACAACTTTTAAGGATGTCATTAGATTTGCTGAAATTATAAAAGCAGAGACTGATATTCCAATGGTGGTCATGACTTACCTCAATCCAATTTATCAATTTGGTTTTGAAAAAGCATGTCAATCGCTTTCAAAAGCAGGCGTGCAAGGTGTGATCATTCCAGATTTACCACATGAAGAATCAGGTGAGTTTAAACGAATAGCGGATCAACATGAAATAAATATTATCCCACTAATTGCACTCACAACCAGTGAAAAACGTGTTGAGGCAATTGTCAAAGAGAGCGAAGGTTTTATATACTTGGTTGCTGTTAAAGGCATTACAGGGACTCAAAAACCTGATTTGAAAGAGGTGACAATGATGACTGAGAAAATAAAAAAATACACTCGGACACCTGTTGTAGCAGGTTTTGGCATTAGAAGTCGAGAAGATATTGATGCTTTTAATAAAGTGGTCGATGGCGTTGTTATTGCAAGCCGCTTTATAGACCTGAGGGAAGCGGGTAAAATTGCAGAGATTCAGAAGATTATAGGTATTTAGCTGATTAAAGTATTATATTGAAAATGAAAAATGGAAACTCAAGCTTTGAGAAATTCACTTGGGTTTCTTTTTTTATTGAGGAGACTATTTTCTGAGATGGGTTGTTATAAGCTGCTAAAACTGTTACGATGAAAAAAAGAGCTGTAGTGTTTCGATATTTAGAGTCCCAGAATTAGGAGACATATTCTGAATCATAGGAAAGATTTCAATATCCCGGCTATGAAAGGGTTGATTTTAGGGCTGTTTAATTATAATGCGATGGCATTGGAATTGCTTGAAAAATAGGTAAGACTTATTTTTGAGGAGGCGCAAGTGAATAGAAATATTAAACAGGATTATTTTGGCACTAGAGTTGAAATAAATCTTGATTTGTTAAAAAAAAATTTTGATGGATTAAAAAAAAGTATAAAGGAAAATGTGCGCATTGCAGGTGTGGTTAAAGCGAATGCTTACGGACATGATCTTCATACCATATCGGATGAAATGGTTAATTTAGGCTGTGATTACCTCATGGTTGCCAATCTAAGGGAAGCTTTAAGTATTAGAAACTACTTTAAAAGTGAAGACCACCATTCTACGACACCGATAATGGTGATGGGCGTCACAGCACCAGAAGACTTCGAACGCGCGATAGAAGCTGAAATTACACTCACAATTTTTTCTTTAGAAGAAGCATACTTACTCAGTACGTTGGCATTAAACCATAAGACCAAAGCAAAAGTACATGTTAAAATTGATACAGGCTTTAACCGTTTAGGCTATAAAGATTATCAGAGAGCGGTTGAGGACATTCAAAAGATGGTGCAAATGGAAGGGCTTTATGTAGAGGGCTTATTTACACATTTAGCACTCAAGGATGTTGAATCAGATGAGATTCAATTTCAAAAGTTCAATGCGGTGATTAAGGCATTGCAAGCAAATCATATAGAAATCCCTTTAAAGCATATATGTGATAGTATAGGGACAATTGCTTATCCAGGAAGACAGTATGATTTGGTGAGGATGGGTGCACTTTTATATGGTTATTGCAGTAGACCAACCCCTTTTGAGCTCTCTCCAATTTTGTCTTTTAAAACGAACATTTCTGCGATTAAGTGGATTGAAGCAGGAGAAGGGGTAAGTTATGATTATACTTTCACTGTAAATGAAAGACGACGCATAGCCACGATCCCTGTGGGTTATGCTGATGGTATGCCGCGCGCGCTTTCGAATCAAGGCTATGTGGTCATAGGCGGGATAAAAGCACCTATTGTAGGGCTCATGTGCATGGACCAATGCATGGTGGATGTTACTTCAATACCTGAGTGTCAGGTGGGTAGCGATGTGGTTCTGTTTGAGGGGAGTACTTTACCTTTAGGCGTAATAGCATCTTTGGCTAAAACCAATCGAAATGAAATACTCAGTCGAATTTCAATGAGAGTACCGAGAATTTTCTTTAAAAATGGTGATGTTTGTAAAATCGTTGATTATTTATTATAAAGGGAGGCTACATGTATTTAAAAGAGCAATCATTTTTAGCAATAAAAGAGATGGAACCTTGGTTGATTGAAACAAGGCAAAAAATCCATAGAAATCCTGAACTCAGTGAACATGAATGGCAAACTCAAGCACTTATCGAACAAAGATTAGATGAACTTGGCATTGAGCATGAAAGATATGCTGAGACAGGTATTGTTGCTGTTTTAGAAGGCGGTATTTCATCAGAGGATATACGCGTGGTTGGCATTAGGGCGGATATAGATGCACTGCCTATAAAAGAGATCGTAGAATCGCCTTACCAGTCAAAAAATGTCGGTGTTATGCACGCTTGTGGGCATGATGCACATACTACCATATTACTGGGAACGCTCAAATACTTAAAAGAAAATCAAAGCAGTTGGTCAGGCACTGTAAAAGGTTTTTTCCAACCAGCAGAGGAAACCGTAGGTGGTGCCAAAAGAATGGTTGAAGAGGGCTGTATGGATAACCCTAAAGTGGATTATGTCTTAGGTTTACATGTGATGCCCTATTTAGAGGTAGGTCAAATTGAAACACGAGAAGGCAAGCTCAATGCGGCATCTGATGGTGTGAAAATTACGGTTAAGGGAAAAGCAGCTCATGGTGCATATCCTGAAAAGGGTGTGGATGCCATCAATATAGCGGCTCAGATACAGCTTGCAATTGCGAACCTTATGAGTCGCCAGATATCCCCACTGGATCAAGCTGTGGTCTCGATTAATCAAATTAGAGGTGGCGTAAAGGACAATATCATATGCGATGAAGTGGTTATGTCAGGCATGATGCGAACGACAGATGAAACACTTAGAAAGACTTTAAAAGAGAAGATTATAAGAGTGGCAGAATCCATAGCGCATTCGAATGACGGTAAAACAGAGGTGGCTTTTACTGAAGGTTATCAAGCTTTAATCAATGATGTGGCTGTTGCAAAACAAATCAAAAAAATAGCAATTCAGCATTTAGGGGCAGAAAATGTTTTTGAGAAAGAAGCCCCTTCATTAGGTGTAGAAGATTTTTCTTTCTTTCTAGATCGTGCGCCAGGTGCTTTTTATCATCTGGGATGTGGCAATAAATCGAAAAATATAACATCTGCATTGCATACGGATACATTTGATATAGATGAAACCTGTCTAGCAATGGGGGTTTTTTTACAATGTGAAATGAGTTTATCAATACTTAAACAGGAGGTATGACATGAGAATTTATGTAAGTTCTGATATGGAAGGTATTGCTGGGGTTGTCAGTTGGGATGAGGTTAATGCGGGTCATAGAGAATATGAATGGGCATGTAGTCAGATGACTAAAGAAGTACAAGTCGTATGTGAAACAGCTGTTGAACTAGGCAGTGAAAAAATATTGGTGAAAGACGCACATGACACAGCTCGAAACATAAACATTTCTGAACTGCCGAGTGGCGTTTTAATCAATCGTTCATGGACCAAAGATCCGCTTGTGATGATGACTGGGATAGATGAAGGTTTTGATGCTGTAGTCTTCACAGGATACCATGCTGGGGCATATTCTGATGGAAATCCCTTGGCGCATACGATGCATTCATCCAATATAAAATGGATAAAGATGAATGGTCATTTCATGAGTGAATTTATGATGAATGCCTATTCGGCTGCTTATTATAAAGTACCAGTGGTTGCAATTACAGGAGATCAGGCAGTCTGTGAAGAAGCGAAGGCGTTGATCCCTGAAATTACAACAATCGCAGTGAAATCATGTAAGGGGAGTTCTTGCACGACAATGACAGGAAACAACGCTTTGGTTGCAATTGAGGACGGTGTCAGAACTGCACTTAAAAAATATAAATCTGATCCAAGTGCGTGTGCACTTACGATACCAGAAGAAATGACCTTTGAAATTAATTTTTCAAACGCAGGGCTCGCTTTTAGAGCATCTCAATACAAAGAAGTTGAACTTGTAGATGCCTGTACAGTTAAATATTCAACGACAGATTACTATGAGTTTTTAAGAATGTTTTTCTTTGCCTGTTGAAGTTGCATAGAAGTTGTGCTATAGTAACTTTGGAGGCGTTGTATGTTCTTATATGAAAACAGGAATCAATTGGATAGATTAGAACACTATGTTGCGAATATTTCAGCATATTCAGCACATCATGTAGGGGAAGTCTGTCTAAAATTGAGGTTTTTATGTGAGTAAGGCGTCGCGATGTTAGTATTTTAACCCGTGTATAAACTTACACGGGTTTTTTAGTGCAAATTTATCGGCATCACAGGTAAAACCTCCTAGTTAAAAAAGGAGAATGAAATGATTAAAATAGGATTTAGTGAAATAGATAAGTTTTATGGTGCAAACCAAGTTTTAAATCAGTTGACATTTGATGTACATGAATCAGAAGTTGTTGGTATCTTAGGGGCAAATGGTGCTGGTAAAACCACTTTGTTTAAATTGTTACTTGGAAGTGAAAATTGGGAATCAGGTCAAATTTTTATTTCAAAACAAGCTAAAATAGGGTTGCTTGAACAAATTCCAAGTGTAAATCCTGAACTGGATGTCCGAAGCTATTTAGAATCTGCTTTTGAAAGGCTTTTTGAAATTCAAAGAGATATGAAAAAGTTAGAGCATCGGTTATTGACAGAGCAAGATGAAGCATTGATTGAAAAATATGGGAAACTTCAAATTGCATTTGAACATGGAAATGGTTATCTGATAGAAGATAAGATCGATCAAATCTGTGAGACGCTCAGTATTACTTCTGAGATGCAAATGCATCCGTATATGAAGCTAAGTGGTGGCGAAAAAACGCGTGTGAATTTAGCTAAAATTTTGCTCCAAGATGTCAATGTACTACTGTTGGATGAACCCACTAATCATTTAGATTTGGATACTATAGAATGGTTAGAATCTTTCTTGATGACGTTTAAAGGTATCGTCCTTATTATCTCACATGATCGCTATTTTCTCGATCAGACTGTGACGAGAATCATAGAGATAAAAGAGGGCAAAGCAGAGCTCTATGGTGGTGGCTATACCTTTTATGCTTCTGAAAAGGAACTGAGGTATGAACAACAATTAAGTCAATTTGAGCAAAATCAAAAAAAATTAAAGCAACTTGAAGCAGCTGCGAAAAGGCTACATCAATGGGCAACACAAGCTGACAATCCTAAATTGCATAAGCAGGCATTTGCCATAGAGAAGCGTATTGAGAGAATGCCTAAAATTGAGAAGCCACTTAAAGAGAGTACAATCAAAAATCAATTTGTGGCATCATCGTTACGCAGTAAAGAGATGTTGAAGTTAGACGGTGTTTGTAAGGCGTTTGGAGATAAAAAAATATTAGAAGGATTGACGGCTAAAGTATTTTATAAGGATCAAATTGCTATTCTTGGACACAATGGTTCAGGGAAATCGACGCTTCTAAAATTAATTATGAATCAACTTGATTTAGATTCAGGTCTCGCTGAATTTGCGCCAAGTGTCAATGTGGCCTATCTACCTCAAGAGATAATTTTTGACAACCCCAATATGACGGTTTTGGAATTCATAATGGATGCACTTTCTTTAAATGAGGGGCAAGGTAGAGCAGTCTTAGCAGGTTATAAATTTCAACAGGAAATGGTCTTTAAAAAGATTGGGGCTCTATCAGGCGGTGAAAAAACAAGATTAAAGCTCTGTGAAATGATGCAACTCAAAGTCAATTTTTTATTACTGGATGAGCCTACGAACCACTTGGACTTAAAGTCTAGAGAATGGATTGAAGATGCCATTGAAGACTATACTGGGACACTCGTATTTGTATCTCATGATCGACATTTTATCAATAAATTTGCCAAAAAGATTTGGTGGTTGAAAGATCAAAAATTGAGGGTTATAGATGGGGATTATGAAAGATATAAAGCTGAAAAACAAAGTCAAATTGTGGACGACAAATTAGAAGACCATGTTGAAGCTGTGAAGTATGCACCAGAGGTAATAAAGTTAGAACAGAGTGAATCTGATTCAGTTAAAATAGAAAATAGCAACAAAAAGAAAAATACGTTTATGATAGAAAAGTTAGAGCAAGAAATGTTAAATATTGAAAATAGGCTTCAAACCATAGAGCAAGAAATGGCAACCTATTTTGATGACTATCAACGTGTACAAGCATTGCTAGAAGATAAAGAAGTTTTGGAAACAGAGTATTTAGAGATCTTTGAAAAATGGGAAATATATTCAGCTTAAAAAGGGAACCTTATTTTGTCATTAATTTCAGAAATAGTGGGTATAAAGAGCAATGTCAAGATTTGGCATTGTTTTTTATTTGCAATTAATAAAGGGTGGTCAAAATGAAGAAAATTCTTTTTAGGATGATCGTATTATTATTACTTGTTTCCATTTTGGGCGTTTCACTTAACATGTGGGGACAGACTTTATTCATTTCTGAGATTGAAGAGGCTTTATTTGAAAGAGATATGGTCTATATTGATCAAGTTTTTAATAGATTAAATATTATACTCACTCTTGTTAGTGGTGAGGTTCAAAGTAAGAATACTTTGGAAGACGAAGTTGACGAAAGCCTCACAAAGTATAATTTTAAAATGCTTAAGTCGGATTTGTTAGCGGAACAACTCTATCTATTGGATAAAAATTATGAATTTATTCAGTCTACTGAAGCTATAAGTCAAATAAAGTCTATATTAGAACTTCTTGAACAAAATCAAGATAAGTTCTCTATAGATACCAGTTTAAATACATTTGGCTATTACGTAGATTCAGTAGATCATAAAATAAAAATAGTTTCACAGCAATATTTCAAAAAAACGGGAGTTCACATTATTGAAATCTATGATTTGATACAGATGCTGCTGATTCATTACCCAGTAGTTGTATATGAATCCCTATATCCATATATTTTAAATGCGAATAGTGAATACATAGATTCTGATACACATTTTACCGTGGATTTTATTAAGCCAGATGAACTTGACCAAGCAAAAGAAAAAATAGACATTCCAATGTTGAAAGAGGGGAATTTGATTAGGACAGAGGCTTCAGAAATTATTAATGTCTATCAACTCATGTCTTTAGATCGAAAAATATGGTTGGATCACCCCTTACTACTTAAAACAATCACGTATGAACATTTAGAACTCTATAAAATGTTAAAACAAATGTTTGCATTTATAATAGGAACTATTGCTTTTTTACTAACCTTGACACTGTTAATCTACTATAAATATATTTACAAAGGTTTAATTCAAAAGACGACACTTTTAAATACTCAAATCATTCAAAATAAGTCAAATCATAATGCCTTCAGCTTTGATAAAACGGGTATTCTTGAGGTTGATGCTATTATGAATGAATACAAAGCATTAAAGTTGCTCTTAAATGAGAGAGAAAATTTTATAGCTGAAATGGGTTATTATGACACGATTACAGGTGTAGGCAATATTTATCTATTGGAAAAAGATTTAGATAAGCTTATATGTGATGCAGATGAAAATGACTATATTAGTTTGGTGTCTATACATTTGAAAAATGATAGAGAAATTGTAGGGCAGTTAAGTAACGAAAATATCCAAATGTTTTTAAGTACCTTCATGATTCAGGTGAAAACGGCTTTTGGCTCTGATGCTGTTTATAGAACTGCCGATTACACCTTTGCTGCATTATCAAATTTAAATTATGAATACGGTGTCGTTGAGCAAATTCAGGGATTTCAAGAGTACATGAAGAAAAGGCTTCCTAATATTGAAATAAAACTGAAGATCATTGCTGCAAGATATCCTGAACATGGTCAAAGTGCTGATGAAATGATCAATAATGTAGAAATTGCAAGTCAAAGTCCTTCAAATCAGAGTGTCATTTTTTATTCTCAAAAATTGAAAGAAGTTTACCAAAAGCAGTTACAACTTGAAAATGACTTGAAGATGGCGATTAAAAATAATGAAATATTTGTCGTTTATCAACCGGTGGTTAACCCTTATAATTATAAAATAAAGGGTGTTGAAGCATTGGTTAGGTGGAAAAATAAGCAAGGTGATCATATTTCGCCAGAAATTTTTATACCTATAGCAGAGAAACTTGGTATAGTAGAAGAGATTGACAAGTTCGTCTTTGAAAAAAGTTGTCGTATGCTTTTATTGTGGGAAGAAATTTTTGAAGATGATTTTTTTGTATCCATTAACACATCACCTATTTGGTTTACATCTCCAAAATTTATTCAATATGTGCATGACACAATTATTGAACTAGATGTTAACCCAGCTAAAATATGTCTTGAGATCATTGAAACTTGTCTAATTGAAGATATTAATTTAGCAAATGTTATTATTCTTGATGCGAAAAATCTTGGTGTGAAGATCGCTTTAGATGACTTTGGAAAAGGATACTCTTCACTCAATTATTTAAGAAATCTAGAAATTGACAAATTGAAAATTGACAAAGATTTTTTGCTTGAGATGGATTTTGAAAGTCAAGAATATAATCTGATTGATTCTATAGTAGATATGGCGCATCATATGAATTTTGAAGTCGTTGTAGAAGGTGTTGAGGAAATACCTCAGCTTGAATATTTAAAGACACTAAATGTTGAAATGATTCAGGGATATTTATTCAGCAAACCTCTGGATAAGACAGAAATGTCTCAACTCTTAATAGAGGGTGGAATCCTTAATCCGAAGAGTGAAGAAGCATAGTGAGGGACTGTTCAAATAGGCATAAATATGTTACAATAATACAACATTTAGGGGGCGATGAGTATTGATAACAACATATAATTCTATTGTTGAAATGTGTAATCAAATAAATAATGAAGTTGAGAATGATGATCAAATTTCGCACAAAGTTAAACTTAATTCTTTGAAGACGCTCTTAAAGGATTTAGATCAAATAACAGATAATTATTTGAAAGCAAGAACTTTGGCCAATTATGCGCTAGAGTTATTTTTTGTTGGAGATATTAGCACTGCTCACGAAATTGCAATTAAAGCAATGAATTTGAGCCGAAACTTGGATGATAAAGATTTGGATCTTAAAATCATTAAAATCTTAGGTAATGTTCATAAACAATCTGGCAGACTTGCATTGGCACTTGACTATTATCATCAGGGATTGCGACTTACAGAACATAAGGAT
Organism: uncultured Fusibacter sp.; assembly: GCA_965140735.1. GTDB lineage: Bacteria > Bacillota > Clostridia > Peptostreptococcales > Acidaminobacteraceae > Fusibacter_A. Next base: position 383,566 of record OZ223306.1, read on the forward strand.
CAAAAGGTTAATTATAAGAGCACTTTAATCAATAATATTGCGACAGTTTATGATTCAATGGGGATGAAAGACAAGGCTGTTCAGTATTATAAAGAGGCATTTGAACTGGCTATAAAAGAGTTTAATATTAAGTCGGTGTATTTAACAGCTTATAATATAATCGATCAATTGTTAGAGAAAAAACAACTGGATGATGTACCACGTTACTTAGAGACAATGACAGAATGCCTTAAGTCAAAAAAACATCTCGAAGGCTTATATTATATTGCTTTAAGCAAATATCTTAGAATTCAAGAAATGTATACAGAGGCTGAAAATGAGCTTAATAAAGCTGAGCAGTTGTTTGAGGCGGAACAAGATGCTTCTGGGTTAAATGATGTGAGTTACGAACGTGTGAAACAACTCTCTAGAACTGGACGATTAGAGGATGCTTTTTTACTTTGTCAAGAAGTCGTTGAAAATTCGGAAAAAATAGAGGACCATGAAATTCTAAGAGATGCTTTGAAGACCTGTTGCCAATTGGCAGAAACGCTTAAAATGTATGATATTGGATTTGAGAATTATCGTAAGCTTGTGAATTACGATGAAAAAATGATGCATAATATCTATGAGGCAAGTATTTTTCAGCTGGAAGAAAAGACGGAAATTGAACTCAATGAAAAAATAAAGGAAAACAATGAAAAACTCTTTGAGAATATGAGATTTATACATGAAGTTTCAAAAGATATTTCTAAAGAGCAAGATTATAGCATGTTAATGAAACTCATTATCCAAAAACTAAAAAGTTTTATTGCATGCGATGCCATTGTGATTGGGTTATACGATAAAGAAAATGCACTGATTACAAGGCGAACAATGTATCATGATGGTATAATATCCTCTACCTACGATATTGATGTTTCCAATAAGAGTAGCCTTGCTGCGTGGACGATTAGAAATGGAAAAGAAGTCTATACAGGTCTTAACAGTCAATTAAAATTAGATGATTTTGAGTCTTTAGATGTGAATTTTCCAGATATTGTCGTTCCGTATGAAACTGTTTTTTATGTCCCTTTGATTAATGATAATCAAGTAATTGGTGTATTCTCACTTCAAAAATACGAAAAAAATGGTTTTGATCATTATGAACTTGAAATGATTAGAGTTTTTTCATCGTATATTTCAATCGCAATAACAAATGCGCTTAAAAGTGAACAAATGATGACATTAAATAAGAAACTTGAACATATTTCAAGAAGAGATGGCCTCAGTGGTTTGCTCAATAGGAATGCACTTAATGAAGATGTGAATAAAATATTGAATTACATCAAAGTGGATCGTTCAGAGATCGCAACTATTTTGTGCGATATTGATTTTTTTAAAGAATATAATGACCAATATGGTCATTTAGAAGGCGATGTAGCCATTAAATTGATTTCGAATATTATTTTTAATGAATCTTCTCCATTGACACCTTATATCTATCGATTTGGTGGTGATGAATTCCTTGTGATCTTACCCGACACGACTTATGAAAGGGTAAACGTGCTTGTGAATAAAATCTTAAAGAGTGTTAATGCGCTCAATATTCCACATAAAGATGTCGGTATTAATAAAAGAGTTACAATTAGTATAGGTGTTGCATTATTTGAGCATTATAGTGCTGAAACGACTGAGGATGTTCTGCTTAAAAATGCTGATATTGCTTTATACGGTTCAAAACGTGTGGGAAGAAATCAAGCCCAAATTATTAAATTTTAAATTATTTGTAATGGGACTTGACAGTTTTAGAGATGATTGATAAGATATTAACAAACATATTCAAAATTTATGAGCATATGATTTGAGCTTATGATTTTTGTCTAACAATTTTTACCGACCTAACAGTGCAGTGATTCTAATCTGAAAGGGAGTAATCAATCATGATCAATTTCATTATTCCCACAGAGCAATTTGTTTGGGGAGTGATGAAACTTTTTTGTTATGATATGACCTTCTCTTTGAGAAGGCTTTTTTAATATTAACGATAGTTTTCGGGAGGTAAAAATGACAAAGAAAGTAGCCGTAATTAGTGCAATATTAGATGATGCACAGGGCGTTCAAGGTAGATTTAATGAAATTGTATCTGAGTTTAAAGGTATCGTCAAAGGGAGAACAGGTATACCCTTTGATCAATATGGCATATCAGTGATCACAATTATAGTGATCGGAGAATTAGATGAGATCAATGGTCTCACAGGAAAACTTGGTAATCTCAAAAACATTTCAGTTAAAACATCTATTTCGAAAAAGTCCATTGAGGCATAATTCACATTAAAAAATGGAGGCAAATTTATGAAGTACAACGATCATAATTACACTGAAGCAAATTTTATCGACCACGAATTGATAGGTCAAGTTTTAGAAAATGCAAAAAAAGCATCGAACGCAGATATTCAAAATGTCATTAAAAAAGCTGGAGAAAAAAAGGGCTTAACCTATGAAGAAATTGCTATTTTGTTACAAGCAGAATCAAAAGAGCATATATCGCAAATCTATAAAATTGCTGAGAAAATAAAGAGTGAAATTTATGGCAATCGAGTTGTTATTTTTGCACCGCTTTATGTAAGTGATTATTGTGTAAACAATTGTAAATACTGTGGTTATAAACGAGAAAATAAGTTTGCCAGAAGAAAACTTACCGAGGAAGAAATTCGCACAGAAGTTAGAATTCTTGAAAAGATGGGACATAAGAGAATTGCGCTTGAAGCAGGTGAAGATCCAGTCAACTGTGATATAGATTATATATTGAATGCAATGCAAACGATTTATAGCGAGGCAAGTGAAAAAAGTAACATTAGACGTATCAATGTCAATATAGCTTCAACAACTGTCGAAAATTATAAAAAATTGAAAGCAGCAGATATTGGAACGTATATTCTATTTCAAGAAACGTATCATAAACCAACTTATGAAGATATGCATCCAAAATGTATCAAAGGAGATTACGAGTACCATTTAACAGCGTTTGACCGTTCAATGCAAGGTGGCGTTGATGATGTTGGTGCTGGCGTGTTGTTTGGGCTTGCTGACTACAAGTTTGAAGTATTAGCTTTAATGATGCATAATAAGCATCTTGAAGACAATTACGGCGTCGGATTCCATACTATTTCAGTACCACGTATTAAAAAAGCAGAAGGTATGGAAATGGTTGATTTCGAGTCATTGATAGATGATGAGACCTTTAAAAAGATTGTTGCAATCCTCAGAATTGCAGTGCCTTTCACTGGATTAATATTATCGACAAGAGAAAGCGAAGCAATCAGAAATGAGTTATTGCATCATGGTATTTCTCAACTCAGTGCGGGTTCTTGTACAGGTGTTGGTGGTTATAAGGAAGAAGAAGAAGGCAATCATGATATAAAACAGTTTGCAATTTCAGATGAAAGAACACCGGTTGAAGTCTTGAAGGGGTTAATTAGTGATGGTTTTATTCCAAGCTATTGTACGTCTTGCTACAGAATGGGACGAACTGGAGATCGTTTTATGAAACTTGCAAAATCTGGTGAAATTCAACACGTATGTCAGCCCAATGCCTTGATGACATTAAAAGAGTATACCCTTGATTTTGGGGATGATGAACTAAAAGAAATGGCAGATCACTTTATCGCGCAAGAAGTTGAAAAAATCAAAAAAGCAGAGACAAAACAAGTTGTTATACAAGGGCTTAAAGATCTGTCTGAGGGTAAAAGAGATATTTTCTTATAAATTTGGGAGGTTAAAATGAATAAAACACCTAATGCAAATCGCTTCCATATCGGTATTTATGGGAATAGAAATGCGGGAAAATCATCACTTTTTAATGCTATTATTGGTCAAGATATTGCAGTAGTTTCTGAAGTTGAAGGGACAACAACAGATCCTGTTTTTAAGGCGATGGAACTCATTCCCTTTGGACCCGTTGTCTTTATAGATACGGCTGGACTTGATGATGATGGTTTGCTGGGAGACTTAAGGGTTGAAAAATCAAAGAAGATGTTGAGTAGAACAGATTTTGCGATTTATCTTGTGGATGGCACTGCACCAGATATTCAAGAATATAAAGAAATGACAGGGACTTTTAAAAAATATAGAATTCCATTTATGTGCGTGGTCAATAAATCGGATGTATTAAATGAGGTACAAAAACAAGAGATTATTTCGAATTTTGGCGAAGTTACTTTTGTCTCAACAAAGGTAATGTCTGATATTCATAATCTCAATCAAAAATTGATGAATCAATTGACAAAGCTTGAAGAAGAACCTGTAATTGTGGGTGATCTTTTACCATATGGCAGTACTGTCGTACTGGTAGTACCAATTGATTCAGAAGCGCCAAAAGGTAGAATTATATTGCCTCAAGTTCAGCTGATTAGAGATTGTTTAGACCATGGTCTTAAAAGCTATGTGGTAAGAGATACGGAACTTGAAGAAGCGTTAAAGGAACTCCCAAAGGTAGATTTGGTTGTGACGGATTCTCAAGCGTTTGGGGAAGTCAGTAAAATTGTGCCAGCACATATCAAGTTGACCAGTTTCTCAATTCTCTTTGCACGTCAAAAGGGGAACATAAAGAGTCTACTTGACGGGGTTCATGCATTTAAAGCTCTGAAATCAAATGCTAAAGTTTTAATTTCAGAGAGCTGCACGCACAATCATTCTCATGAGGATATCGGTCGTGTTAAAATTCCTAAACTCATTCGAAATAAAATTTCGGATCAGGTTGAAATCACTTTTTCAATGGGACACGATTTTCCGGAAAATCCAAATGAATTTGATATGATTATTCATTGTGGTGCTTGCATGATGAATCGAAAGAGTATGCAAACTCGAATTGATTTATGCGAAAATCAAAATGTATATATCACAAACTATGGGTTGGCACTGGCTTATTTCAACGGTATTTTAGAGCGAAGCATCGAAATTTTAAATTTATAGATAAAAAATCATTATAGTGTCAAGACGATAAAAGGCATATCCTAAAAGTTGTTAAACTTTTGGATAGAGCCTTTTATTTTTATTTCATATTAATTGTCAGAACTGATGAAATGATTGTTTAAATTTCCAGCGAGTGGTTAAAAATAGGATAGGAGAATTTGTTTCAAAAAAGAAGGTGAAGAAATGGATCGCATTAAGCACATAGATTTAATAAAGAGTCTAGAAGTAGCTGGTGACGGCATTCTTGTTGCGGATGAAGTACAGACAGTAACTTTTGTAAATCACAAAGCGTGTGATATTCTAGAAAAAGAAAAAAAGTCGATAATAGGGAAAGCACTTGATCAGGTATTTGATATTGTGAGTCGACGTGGTCACGAATCACTAATTTTACCTTTAGAGAAATTGAAAACAGGGCAATCAGCTGTTGGGTTAACTAGAGATACATTGTTGAGAGTTAATGAAGATTCTTATAAATATGTATCAGCAAGTATTTCAGCATCTCATGATGATGAAAACAAAATTAATGGGTATGTCATCGTTTTTAGAGACATAGATAGGATTCATAAAGCTGAGGAAAAACTTTTAAAATTTTCTAGTCTGGTTGAACAAAGCAATAATTCTATGATCATAACGGATATGTCTTGGGCCATAGAGTATTGTAACCCTTATTTTTTAAATAAGTATTTCGAGAAAGAAGATATTCTTATAGGTAAAAATGCACTGGACTTATTAATTTCCAGAAGAGAATCTGATTTTGAGGAAATGGTTAATTTTTATATTGATTATCGTTCAAAATGGAATACAGAAATTATGCTTAAAAATAGTGCTGGAGAGATTTTTTGGGAAAGTTTACAGATGCAGGCGGTTCGAGACGAATATGGCAATACAACCAACTACGTCATCATGTTAAGCGACATAACGACAAAGAAGGAAACTGAAAAGCATTTGGAGTATGAAAAAGCTAAATTAGAAGCCATATTTGAAAACACAACTGTAGGACTTGCCATTGTTGATAACCAATTTAAAATTATAAAATTAAATCAAGAGATTGTTAAAATATTTGATCGGCCAATCAAGGGATTGATGAACAAGAATTTTCTTCAAATTTTTTTGTGTACATATCATACTAATATTGATGATCCAGTATGTTTAAATTGTGAGGAATGTCTTATCGAGCGAACACTCAGAAGGGTTTTAGACAAAAAAATGATTGTTAGAGGTATGGAAATTATCTATAAAGCTCCAAGTGGAAATAAAAAAGAGAATCGATGTTTACGTCTAAATGCTTCTCCTGCTGTGGTTGACAACAACTTGCATATCATTATAGCATTACAAGACATTACAGATTATAAAAAAATGTCAAGAGATTTGGTAGAGAGTGAGCGCAATTTAAGATTATTAACAGATAGTATGTTAGATACTATTATTCAAATTGATATCGATAATTTTATTACGTATGTTTCTCCTTCTGTTAAATTATTGACTGGATATGAGATTGATGAAGTACTTGGTCAAGATTTTAGAAATTTTATTTATAGCGAAGATCCTAAAAGTAATACAATGAAAGATGGCATTAACTTAGAATTTATCAATAGAGATAAAATAGAATTTAGGATAAGAACTAAATCTGGAAAATTGAAATGGCTCCAAACAGTTGGAAATGTTATCAATTTTAATGATCAAGTCGCTTATGTATTTGTTTTGAGAGATTCTACTGAGCAGGTCAGGTATAGAGAGGAACTCAAAACTTCTAAACTCCTCGCGGATGAAGCTAACAGAGCGAAGAGCCTTTTTTTAGCAAATATGAGTCATGAAATTAGGACTCCAATGAATGGTATAATCGGTATGACGGAGTTGACGTTAATGAGTTCGCTAGATAAGAGCCAACGTGCCAATTTAGAAATGGTTAAAGAGAGTGCCATTTCTCTTCTTAAAATCATTAACAGTGTACTTGATTTTTCTAAAATAGAAGCTGGCAAAATGGTTGTTGAGGAACGGATCTTCAATTTGAAAAAATTTATTCATCAACATGTTCAACCGCTTAAAATTCAAGCAATTGAAAAAAATATTGAGTTCATACTGGAAATAAATTATGATATACCAGATTATGTGGTTGGTGATGAGCACAAACTGGGCCAGATTCTCAATAATTTAATTTATAATGCCATTAAATTTACTGAAAAAGGCTTTGTAAAACTAAAGGTTTCACATGTTGAAAAAAGTGAGCAGCTCATTGAAGTGAGTTTTGAAATTATTGATAGTGGGATTGGTATCTCTAAGGAAAATCAAGATAAGATATTTGAAAGTTTTAATCAAGCGGATTCCAGTGCAACACGTAAATATGGAGGCACTGGATTGGGACTTACGATTTCTAAGAGTATGGCAGAAATTATGAAAGGTAAATTATTTGTTGATTCAGAATTAAATAAAGGCTCAGTTTTTAAACTGGTGTTACCTTTTATGTTGACAGAAGAAGTTGTAAAAGATTCCCAGAAAAAAGAACTCGTTGTTCCAGTTGTCAACAGAAAACTCAAAATTCTTGTGGGAGAAGATGATAAAATTAATCAAATAGTAGTTGACAAATTATTAAATCTTCAGGGGCATCGCGTTGAGATCGCTGAGGATGGTATAGAGTGTATCAAAAAATACGAAGAAGATGATTTTGATCTGGTCATTATGGATATCCAGATGCCAAATATGAATGGCATTGATGCCACTAAAAAAATTAGAGAGATTCAAATAATTCAAAATAGGAAAGTGCCAGTTATTGCGTTGACAGCATATGCGCTAAAAGATGATCGTCAAAAAATAATTGAAGAGGGATTTGATGATTATCTTGCAAAGCCCATTGATACAAACCTATTCTTTGAAATAATTATGAAGCATGGTAAACTAGATGTGGACTCAGAAACCTCAGCACATGCTATTCTGAGTAGAATAAATGGACATGAGAATAGCAATACTGAGATTGAACTCTTTAAATTAAAAAAAATGCTAAATGAAGTCATCTACAGTATTAACAAAGGCGAATTGAATGAAGCTGAAACTCAACTTGCATCACTTAAAAAAACAGTTAGTCACAATAAAGTCTTGAAAAGGTTAATGCTAAAAATGGAATTATCTTTGAGACGTGAGGAAATTGAAGCTTTTGAAAACTATTATCTAAAATTATTAGAAGAGATGGAAGGGTGAACACTATGAGAATTTTGATCGCAGAAGATGATTATGTAAGCCGTACTTTTTTGTATAAGTTTCTATCGAATTATGGTGACTGTGATGTGACTGTTGATGGAATAGAAGCATTAGAAGTATTTATTATGTCGCTTGATGAAGGACAGCATTATGACTTAATTTGTCTGGATATTATGATGCCAGAAGTGGATGGCGTCAATGTTTTGAAAACCATACGGGTGCTTGAAGATGAGCGTAATATTCCCAAAGATAATAGGAGTAAAGTTATCATGACAACAGCTCTTAATGCAACTGAAAAAGTGAAAAGTGCATTTGAAATAGGGGCTGAGGGGTACGCAGTAAAACCTATTGATATTGATAAATTTGTAGAGGTACTTAGAAAACTTGAACTCGTTGATTAGTAAAGGAGTACGATTGAAAAAAGCGTATTATACATTAAATGATTATTTTAAAGAAACATTCAATACAAAAGTTGTAAAGTTGTCTCTAGATGGTGGGTTTACATGTCCCAATAGAGATGGCCAATTGGATACACGGGGGTGTTTATTCTGTTCGGAATTAGGTTCTGGAGAATTTACAGGCGATACTATGAATACCTTTATTCGAACAAATTCATCCATTGAGGCTCAAATTGAGGCTCAAAAATCTCTTCTTAAATCTAAGTGGGAAGATCCAAAATACATGAGTTATTTTCAAAACTATTCAAGCACCTATAAATCTATTGATGAATTGAAGGTGCTCTATAAAGAGGCGACTAGAGATGAGGCTATTTTAGGACTAGCAGTAGCCACAAGACCAGATTGTATATCTGATGATGTCGTCGATCTCTTTGAATCCTATAGTGAAAAGGGGATATTTTGGGTGGAACTTGGTCTTCAAAGTATACATGAGGAAAGTATAAAGCGGATTAGACGTCATTATAGTATGGCTCTTTTTGAAGAGATCTACCAAAAACTCGAAAATAAGCATATAAGCACCGTGCTTCATGTTATTTTAGGTTTACCAGGTGAAACTAGAGCTCAAATGCTTGAAACAGTAGCTTATGTTTCCGCATTAAAACCGTTTGGTGTTAAGTTCCATATGCTGAATATTTTAAAAGGGAGTGATCTAGAAGCTTATTACAATGAAATTGGATTCCACGTGTTGACCCTTGAAGAATATATAAATCTTGTCTGTGATGCGATTGAATTATTAGATCCTAAAATTACGGTGCATAGAGTCACTGGAGATGGGCCTAAAGAACTTTTAATTGCACCTAATTGGATCAAGAATAAGAGATCAGTATTAAATGGTATAGATAAAGAATTCAAACGACGAGGTACTCATCAAGGTATTTATAGCAATAAAAGGTGAGTAAATTGAAACGAGCTCTATTAATGTGCTTTAAAAAAGGCATTAATAGAACTCTTATTTAATATTTAGGTTAATCGCCGGGAAATTAATAAACCTTATTACCACTGAAAATAGGGACAGTAGCAAAAAGATAGACAAGAACGAAAATGAGAATAACCGTAAATGTTAAAGTGACAATTAAAAGTCGATTAAAACGATATTTTGTAGATTCGACCTTAGCTGCATTGAGAATAAGACCGTATATAGCAATGAAAACATTGAAAATACTAGAAAAAAGCGCCAATAAATAATAAGTTGAATTCCAAGCTTGTGCTCTAAAGTAATCAAAAAAACGATCTAAACCATATATAGGTTTGGGCTGAGCATAAAGTAAAAAGACAATGGAAAAGAAGAATATAAATAATGAAATGAGTGAGATGAGTTGTATGCGCCTTGTGGTGGCATCTTCAACTGGGACATCATCATATTCAGAGTTGAAATATTGATCTAGTAGAGCTCTCTGATCTGAATCGCTGCCTTCTGTAAAAATTATTTCAGCTTGCTTAGCATATAAATATTGAATGAGATACTTACTCTGTGCAGATGTCATCTCCAAAAATTGTATACGCTGCATATAACGCCTTATTTCAGTTTGAGGCATACAGTCAATAACACGACATTTTATAGTAAAAATCTTTTCAGCATAGATTTCTGGATCGAGTTCATTTTGCTCTTTAGTATTGGCATCAAACTTAATGTTGAAAGTATCGTCTTTAGACATCTGCATTGTGGTAAGACCTCGCATACCTGTTGAACTGATGTCTTTTGTCACGATTTGTTGTTGTTTATCTTTGTATGTGAATGTATAAGTATTGAAAATGTTAACTCTAAAAGCTTGACGTCTCTGTACTTTTTGAGGTGTTGACGTCGTTCTGAGTGTAATGGTATAAAGATTGGCTTTATGTTCTCTCGAGACGACACGACATTTTATATCGTAAGCTTGTTTTTTTTGATCCGCTTGTGTTGTGAAAGTAATGGTTAGGAGCTCATCTTCTCGAAAATTATAGAGGCGACCATGATTCATAGGCGCGATAATCTTAAAAAAACCATTTTCATAGCCCGTTTCAATGACTGTTTTTAGTCTCAATATGGTTGGCTTATGATCTTCATCTTCTGTTGTTACAGCAATTTCAATAGAACGTGATGGGAGTAAAAATTCTTTTAATTCCATATGGGCATCCTCCTTTCTTTCTTTCTTTTATTATAACATAGTTAAGTAAAGTCATAAATCAATAAAAAATGTTTAAAATCATATACATGTGGGTAACATAATAATAAGAAAACCACATGGTTTTTAATAGATTGGTATTCGGGACGTAATAGTAGATAGTGATCTATAGGCAATTTAAAATGGTAACAAAGGCACTAAACTTAAGTATATCTTTTTTAACTCTAATACAAATCAGTTAGGAGGAGTGCTTATATTTAATGAACAGAACTTAAAAACTGAATATTGTAAAAACCAACGTGCCGAAACCAGTTAATGGGCTTTCACAAAATAAGAGTGAAAGCCCATTTTTACGTTGAATTATAATTCGATATCTTCGATTGTAGCAATAAATTGTTGAGTCATTCTAGCCGTTAACCCCCAAATGATATAATCTTCATAATAATAAAATACAACAGGATAAACTGTATTTCTAAAATTATAGTCCTTGCCGTTTGGGATGTGTGAAAAAGGAAAATCATGAGGTAGATTCATCTGAGTTTGAATATTGTATATTTGTGGGGATAATCTTTTTAACTTAGAAAGTGGGACTGTAAAAATTGTATCTACTTCTGAACGCGAAAAATGAATGGATTCAAAAGGACGCGATATTTTGCCTACATAGCAGTGAATGATCATATCGAAACTGGTGAGTATGGAATCTAGCTGTCCTATAAGCGTTACTTCATGATCTTCTAAATTGAGTTCTTCACAAGTTTCTCTAAGGGCAGTCTCACAAGATTTCTCTAAAGATTCAATTTTACCACCTGGAAAACAAATTTCTCCTGGTTGACTGTTGAGATGTAGCGCTCTTTTTTCATATAGAAGATGAAGTTCACCGTTGCGTTCAATTAGTGGAATGAGTATAGAGGCAGCGCGTTTGACCCCTGATGTATTAGGTGTAATATTTTTGAGTTTTGAATGAATTTTTAGATATGGTTTCATAGAATAAAGTACCTCGTTGAAATATAAAATTTGGAATTGTCATCATAATGTAATGTAAAAAGTAAATCAATCCTTTATAATAGAATTCGTGGTGGATAATATTTCGTGATACGGAATATTATCGATAAAGGTATTTAATTTGGATCAGTAAGACCTTATTGAATTTCTTTTTATACTATATCACATTTTTGAAAGGGGTAGAAAGCATGTTGCGCAATTTTATTAAGTATTATAAACCACATAAGGTCCTCTTTACGATGGATTTGATTATTGCATTTCTTATGACGATAGTAGATCTCGTTTTTCCGATGTTTTCTAGAGCCGTTATCAATGATTTTATACCAAATCATGATATGAAAAGTATTCTTTTCTTTTCTACAGTTGTTGTAGTCTTGTATATTTTTAAAATTGGTGGAGATTATTTTGTAGGTTATTATGGACACGTAGTGGGCTCGAGAATTGAATTTGATATGAGACGAGATTTGTTTAAGCATCTTCAAACGTTAGAGTTTGCTTTTTTTGATAATAATAAAACGGGTCAACTTATGAATAGACTCACAGGGGATCTAAATGAAGTGACTGAGTTGGCACATCATGGACCTGAAGATTTATTTATATCATTAGTTATGCTTGTAGGTAGCTTTGTGGTATTGGTTCAAATTCATTTTGGACTTACGCTGATTGTTTTTTCTTTTGTACTCATGACGGTTTTATTTTCAATCAGAATGAGAAAATCTATGATGAAAACTTTTAGAAGTGTAAGGCAAAAGACAGCGGATATCAATGCACAATTGGAGAGTAGCTTATCTGGCATCAGGCTCTCAAAGTCGTTTGCAAACGAGGCTTTTGAGATTGAGAAGTTTCATAAAACCAATTATGCACATTTAAATTCTAGACAAGATGCTTTCAAAGCAATTGGAGCTTACACTGCGGGAAATCAATTCTTTCTAAATATGATGAGCTTATCTTCAATGGTTGTAGGTGGCATTTTTGTATTCAAGGGATTTATCAATTATGGTGACTTAGTTGCATTTTTACTTTATATAGCTTTTTTTACTAAACCCATAAGGGCATTGATTCAATTGACGCAACAATTTCAATCGGGAATGGCTGGTTTTGAACGATTTACTGAAATTATGAATATTTCACCTTCAATAGTTGATTCTAAGGATGCTCATGCACTTGAAAATGTAAAAGGCAAACTCACATTAGATCACGTGAGTTTTAAGTATGAAGAAAATAGTAACAATGTGTTAAATCAATTTAATTTAGAGATTGAAGTGGGTAAAACCATTGCGCTTGTAGGACCATCTGGTGTGGGGAAGACGACTATCTCCATGTTGATACCAAGGTTTTATGATGTGACTGAAGGGCGCATATTAATAGATGACCAGGATATAAGAGCCATTACGTTAAAGTCATTAAGAGAGAATATTGGTGTTGTTCAACAAGACGTTTTTATGTTTTATGGCACAATTAAAGATAATATTCTTTATGGTAGACCAGAGGCAACTTTTGAAGAGATCACGGAAGCTGCAATAAAGGCCAATATTCATGAATTTATCATGAGTTTGGATGATGATTATGACACCATGGTTGGTGAGAGAGGTGTCAAACTCTCTGGTGGTCAAAAACAAAGAATCGCCATAGCACGAGTGTTCCTAAAAAATCCTCCTATTTTAGTTTTAGATGAAGCGACTTCAGCACTGGATAATGAAAATGAACTCGCGATACAAAATTCTATTGAAATTTTGGCAAAAGATAGAACAACTATCATCATAGCACATAGATTATCCACCATTAAAAATGCGGATGAAATCTTGGTTATGGCTGAAAAAGGTATTGCGGAAAGAGGCAGTCATGATGCTCTTATTCAAAGAGATGGCATGTATGCAAGACTTTATAAAGCACAATTTAAAGGCTATATTCCAGATGAGATCTCAAATGCTTTTACAAATGCATAATGAGCTGATAAAATATTCTTAGACTGATAAAGTAAGGAGTGAACAGATGATTTATATAGCCATTATACTAGCAAAAATTGTTGAAGTTTCAATGCAAACCGTTAGAATCGTTTTAATAACTAAAGGAGAACGAAAAATAGGTGCTTTTATTGGCTTTTTTGAAGTTTCTCTTTGGTTAGTACTTGTTAGCACTGTGCTTACGAATATTATGGAAAATCCACTCAAGATTGTAGCTTATGCACTTGGTTTTGCAGTGGGGAATTATGTTGGCAGTATGGTTGAAGAAAAGATTGGTATTGGCTCCTCTGAAATTCAGGCGATTGTTAAAGCAGAACATGGTTTTATGCTGGCAACTGCTCTACGTGATCAAGGATTTGCAGTGACTGTGATGAATGGAGAAGGTAAGAATCACGCTCGAAATATTTTGCTTTTATATGTACCTCGCAAAAAGGTGCGCAAATGTGTAGACTTAATTAAGGCCACTCAAGAAAATTCAGTAATCACAGTATCAGATAAAAAACCGATATATGGTGGTTTTGGCATGCTAAGGAAATAGAGCTTGACACAGTTGAGAAAGGAATTCATCGTGAGATTATTGAGAGAGGACAGTACTGTAAAAGTATCTGATTTTATATTTGGTTCAGAACGTCCAATGGTTATAGCTGGGCCTTGTTCAGTGGAAAGCCGCGAGCAAATTATTGAAATTGCCAAAGCGGTTAAACAGTCAGGTGCGCAAATGCTTCGTGGTGGTGCATTTAAGCCTAGGACAAATCCTTATGATTTTCAAGGATTGGGGCTTGAAGGGTTAGACTATTTGTTAGAAGCTAGAGCTATTACTGGTTTACCTATCGTCACAGAATTGATGGATGAGCAGTATTTGGATATTTTTATAGAAAAGGTTGATGTTATTCAAATTGGTTCAAGAAATATGTATAACTATGCTTTGCTCAGGGCAGTTGGAGAAACACAAAAACCAATTTTGCTTAAGAGGGGCATGAGTGCAACGATTAAAGAGTGGATTATGGCTGCAGAGCATATTGCAAAAGCTGGAAATAATCAAATTATTCTCTGTGAAAGAGGTATTAGGACTTTTGAGACATACACAAGAAACACACTGGATCTATCTGCGGTCCCCATCATGAAGCGAGAAACTGGATTGCCTGTTATTGTTGATCCCAGTCATGGTACTGGACGAAGAGATTTAGTGGAAATAATGAGTAGAGCAGCTATTGCAGCTGGCGCAGATGGACTGATAATTGAAGCACATACTCATCCCGATGAAGCCTTTTCAGATAAAGAGCAGACGATTGACATTGAATGCCTTAAAAAGATAATAGGTAATTTAGCATAAAAAAACTGCCCATTATGGAAAATGGGCAGTTTTTTTATGTTAATATTATGATTGAGTGATTGCATAAAACTATCTATTTTTAAAAAACTTGAGATATTCATTATCACTATTGAGGTATATCACCGAATCTTCATCAATGGTTTTCTCGTATGAGATGAGTGTTCTCCAGTATTCGTAGAATGATGGATCTTTACTAAAGCCCTGTGCATAAATTTCAAGGGCAGTTGCATCTGCTTCACCACGAATCTTTTCAGATTCTTCAATGGCAGAAGCTTTGATCTCAGCGACATTACGATCTGTATCTGCCACTGTATTTTGATAAAGTTCCAAACCTTCTGATCGGATTTGTTGAGCAATGGCTTCACGCTCTGCGATCATTTTTTTGTATGTCGATTCAATATTAGAAGCTGGTAGTATCGTTCTATAGACATCCATATCTTTAATAATGATGCCTTGACTTGCTAATTTTTTATTGAGATCATCCACAGCAACTGCAAGAACTTTGTTTAAAGACTCTTTGTCTGTCAAGAATTCTAAACTGGTAAGACTGTTGACTTTTTCAATAACAACAGCGTAGGCAACTTCATCGATTTTTGTATTAGCACCATTAACAGTACCAAGAGCAGATCTAAATAGGCCTGGATGTGTAATTTCCCATTGGGCATACATATTAATTTGATATTTGATTTTATCTTTTGTGTTAATTTGAGCTGAATTTGAAATATAAGTCAGTAATTTACTGGTATCTTTTTCAACAGTAGTGATAAAAGGCACTTTAAAATGAAGTCCTTTTTGAGTGACTATTTTAACATTTTTAAATCGTGAATCCAGATCGTTCTGTTTTTGAGCGTCTGTGTTACCGGCGTCAACTACAATGGTTTTTATGTCGCCAAACTCTCTTACAGTGGCAAGTTCATTTTCTCTAACGATATAGAAGCAATTAGAGAGTACTATTATGACAAGAACAAATACAATAAATAAACCTGCAAAGCGCATATTTTTCTTGATTTGTTTTTTCATATCTTGACTATTTTGTTGAAATTTTTGTTCGAATTTTTTACGGTCATCGTTCATTGATTCCTGTTTTGGTTCGCCTTGATGGATATCCATACTAGTTGCCTCCTTTCGTTTCAAGAGGTAAGAATTTTAAAACATTGTCATTATTGAGGTCAACAATATATTTTTCTTTGACATTGCTTAAGATTTTTTCCATGGTTTCAATATAAAGACGTGTTTTAGTAATTTCTTGAGAAACTTTGTATTTTTCATAAACTTGATTGAAGTTTTCTACGTCCCCTTTGGCTTGAGCTATTTTTTCGGCTTTATAGGCTTCGGCCTCTTGAATAAGCTGGTAAGCATCAGCTCTTGCTTTAGGTAGTTTTTCATTTGAATATTTTTCAGCTTGACTCTTGTTTGAGTCTTTTTCATTGCTTGCAATGTTTACGTCATCGTAAGCAGGTTGAACGTCTTCTGGTAACAAAACATCCGTGAGCTTAACTGCAGAAATAGAGATGCCTAGACCGTAGTTGTTAAGTTTACGTGTCATGTCGGGTAAAATCTCACTCGATATGCTGTCTTTGCTGATTAAGGCGTTGTCTAAGTCTTGATTTTGAACATTACGTCTGAGAGCACTTTCAAATGCCAAACGGATCGTGCCTTCTTGATCGTCTACGTTGTAGTAGTATGCAGCAGGATCTGAAATCCTGTATTGAATAATGGCACCGACATTTACGAGATAAGAACCTTTTGTGAGCACGATAGCTTCACTTTCAACATCTTGATAAGTTGCCGCAGTAGAAGTAGTAGGACCACTCACTGGCAAGTAACCATATTGTAAACTGATTACTTCATTAGTATTGTAAGTGTGAATCGTATCAATAAATGGAATTTTAAAATGTAATCCGGCTTCCTTTTCAACCTTTGCAAGTTTGCCTAACCGCTCAACAACAGCTTCTTCAGCATTGTCTAGTAAATAATAGCTGTTAAGTAAAGTTAACACAACGATTAATAGAATTGGGATTAAAAAGATGAATTTTGCTGATTTCATGTTTTTCCTCCTTCAAATTGGCTTACTGAATATTCAAACGATTCATGCAGGTGATATAAAATCCATGAAAAGTTGAATTAATAATGCCTTTACACTAATGATACCCTGCGAGTTAGTAAAATACAACTTAACTTTTCATTAAAAGAGAGATGAGAATGAGATAAAGGGTATTAAAAAAGTATTATCAATTTATTAAATGGGAGGCATAAAATTGATAATTAAATGTGTGTGGGGTACAATTTAAACTAGGGGGATACGATGCGAATTACTAAAGAGAGGTTGCTCTACTATACAGAGCAGTTAAGTATGCGTTATAAAAATCATCATATTACTGCATTTTGTGCTCAAATGGCTTATTTTTTTGTACTTTCTATATTTCCTTTGCTTATATTTATCTTTACGATTATTTCAAAGCTGAATATTAATTACAATGACGGTATATATGTATTACAACAATTCTTGCCAACGAATATCAGTGTAATGATTACAGATTTTATAGAAGAAGCTATTAAAATGGAAGGAAATGCGCTTTTGTCTATTTCTGGATTGATGACACTGTACTCAGCTTCAAAAGCGGTTAATGCTCTACAAAGAGCTTTAAATTCATCACTTGAAATCGTTGAAGCACATAGTTTTTTAATTACAAAAATCTATGGGATGTTTTATACCTTAATGTTTACAATAATCATTGTATTATCCTTAGTGATTCCAACTATAAGTAAGAGAGTAATTCTTTTTATCAGTGATATTTTTAAGTTTAATATTGATTTAGGACTTCTGAGCTCAATTAGTTTATTTAGAAATTTATTGCTCTTTGGCATTTATATACTTGTGTTTGGGTCCATTTACATGTTTTTACCAAGTCAAAAAATGAGTTTTAAGGAAACCTATAAAGGTGCAATATTTGCAATCGTAGGGACCATATTAGCCAATTTAATTTTTTCAAAAGTAGTGACTAAATTAACGGATTATTCCATTCTCTATGGCTCATTATCCGCAGTTATTGCATTTATGATTTGGCTCTATATTTGGGGCATTATCATTATCATGGGTGCTGAAATCAATGCGATTTTAAAAGAAAATGCATAAACAGAGGGGGGCAGACTATGGCAGCAATACTGGTTGCTAATAATTTGAGCAAAACGTATCAAATGGGTGAGGTGACTGTAAAGGCACTGAGAAACGTGAACTTTGAAATTAATGAGGGCGAGTTTGTTGTGGTTTTGGGTCCCAGTGGTAGTGGGAAAAGCACAATGCTTAATATGATAGGGGGCATGGATCAAGCCACAGAAGGTGAAATTTTTTTTAGAGGCAAAGCACTCCATAATACAACGGATAAAGTTTTAACACAATACAGACGTAATGCCATTGGTTTTGTATTTCAATTTTATAATCTTATCCCTAATTTAACTGCATTTGAAAATGTGAAATTATCAGTAGAGCTTAGCAAAAATCCACTTGATATCGAGATGGTTCTAAACGAAGTTGAGTTATTAGATCGATCAGATCACTTTCCTTCTCAATTGTCTGGTGGTCAACAGCAGCGTGTTGCTATTGCTAGAGCTATCGCTAAAAACCCAGATATTTTACTGTGTGATGAACCTACTGGAGCACTTGATTTTTCAACAGGATTATCAGTGTTGAATTTGCTAAAAAAATTCAATAAAACCTATAAAAAAACTGTCGTGATCATTACACATAATGCTGGAATTGGTAAAATCGGTGATCGTGTATTTTACATTAAAGATGGACAAATTGAAAAGGAAGTTGTCAACGATAAACCCCTTTCACCTGAGGAGGTGACTTGGTAATGCTCATACGCAAGATGATCAGAGACATGCTCGAAAACAAGCTTGCTTATGTTGCCTGTATCGTTGTTATGGCCATGGGACTTATGACATACTCCTCTATGTCAATTGTCATGGAGAATTTGCTCAATGCCAAAGAGAGTTTTTATAGTCAGTATCGCATGGCTGATGCATTTGCTCAAGTTCAATCCTATCCACAAAATCAGTTAGGTGAGTTTGAGAAGATCCCTGGGATATTAAAGGCTGATGGTGTCATTAAGCAAGACTTTAGAGTTCAAATGAAAGATAGAATTCAAAGTGTCTATCTACGCGTTAATTCTTACGACATTCACGAATCAGATCGATTAAACGATGTTTACTTAAGTGATGGCTATGCTTTAACAGAAGATGATTTTCTCATATGGATTGGTCAAAAATTCTTTGAAGCCAATGATCTAAAAATCAGTGATCAACTAGACCTCATTATCAGTGGAAAACTCTATACTTTCACTGTGGCTGGTGTTGTTCAAAGTCCTGAGTATGTTTATGCAACTCGAAACCAAGCTGATTTTTACCCTGATCCAAAGACATTTGATATAGCTTATGTTTCTGAAGATTTAATGGAGAAATTACTTTCTAAAAAGGGCCAAGCGAACTATCTTAGCTTTGACCTTGAAGAGGGGACAACTTATGATGATGTAAAACCTATTATTGAATCTAAACTCAAGAGTCATGGTTTAATCAGTCTAGTTGAACTCAAAAATCAAACGAGTAATTTCATGCTTTCTAATGAACTCGATCAATTGGTGAATTCAGCTCAAAGCATGCCCATTCTGTTCCTGAGCATCTCTAGTTTTATACTTTATATAATGCTCAAGAGACTTACAGAGATGCAGAGAGGGCAAATAGGCATTCTTAAAGCAATGGGATATAGCAACATCCAAATTATGCTGCACTATTTGGGTTATGCCACAACAATTGGTGTTCTTGGTGGCATTGTAGGTGGCGTACTGGGGACTAGGCTTTCCATATCCTTTACAGAACTATATAAAACTTTTTTCACTTTTCCCACTTTAAAAAATGAATATACCTATAAGTATTTTATTTTTGGAATATTGATATCACTTTTTTTTAGCACGTTTGCAGGCATTCAAGGTTCCAAAAAAGTTTTAAAGTTGACACCTTCTATGGCAATGAGTTCTGAAACACCCAAGGGGGTTAAGCGCAGTCGTGTTGAACACATTAAATTTATTTGGGAGAGCTTAACCATGCAGGGCCGAATGGCTGTTCGAAACATTAGTAGAAGTAAGGGCAGAAGTACTTTTACTGTATTAGGACTTGTCTTTGCCTTTAGTATACTAGTAGTGGCATGGTCTTACAATGAACTTGTAGATACGATGATGTTTGATCAATTTAATGAAGTGCAATTATATGAGATGAAAGTGAGTTTTTTAAATGTTCAACCAGCAGATGAAGTCATCAATCAACTCTACAATATAGATGGGGTTGAATACGCTGAACCTTTGATTGAATTGCCTATACAGATTAAAAATGGCCAATACGAAAAAACGACTGTTATCATAGGTCTTTCAGAGGATACACAACTGTATAAAGTTCTAGATCATGATAAACATGAAGTTGACCTCAGTCAAAATGGTCTTTATTTATCTGAAAATTTAGCGTCACAGCTACACGTGAAGTTAGGTGACATTTTGAGAATAGAGAGTCCCATATCTGAGGATTATATTTTAATGGAACTTGTAGGTGTTATTCCACAGTATATTGGTTCAAATGGTTATGCGAATATTTCATATTTAGAAGATAAAACGGGACTTGATAACCTTGCAACAACTGCTTACCTCAATATTGATGAGTCCAAGCAAGATTCGATTAGAAAAGAACTTGATAAATCACCTTACGTCGGTGTTGTTGAAATCCAAGCTCAAACACTAAAGAAATTTTTAGATTTGCTTGAAAGCTATGGTTTTACAAATTATATAATGGCGATTATTTCTATTATTGTTGGTTTTGCGATTGTCTATAATTCTAGTGTGATTTCACTTTCAGAGAGGCAAAGAGAACTGGCTTCTTTGAGAGTACTTGGAATGAGCGTTGACGAAGTTTTGCAGATTGTATCTTTTGAGCAGTGGCTATTGGGGTTTGTTTCCGTAGTGATTGGAATTCCAGTTTCATATGCGATGATGCAAGCAATGGCGACATCTTTTCAGACTGATGTCTATTCTTTTCCGCCAATTATTGGCGATAATGCATTTCTACTCTCTGTAATTGGGACAGCGCTTTTTATATTTTTATCACAAATAAATGTGAAGCGAAAGGTTAAAAAACTTGATATTGTAGAAGTTCTAAAAGAAAGAGAATAACCATAAAAAGGGGAGGCCACCATGAAGAAGTCGGTTAGAAATATTATTATAGGGGTTATTATTACTTTGGGTATTGTAAGTGTGGTTTATTCGAAGCTTAAGCCACTTGAGGTAGATGCTTTTAAGGTTGAAGCAAAAGATTTATATGACTACGTCGAAGAAAATGGCAAGGTGATCTCTGAAAATGAAGTTTTGATCACCCCAAAATTAACAGCACAAGTTATTGAAATCATCAAGCAGAGTGGTGATCCTGTAAAAAAAGGCGATATAATTTTAAAATTGGATTCTGAGAGCATTTCAAAACAGATGGAGACGGTAGCTGCTCAAATGACAGCGTATGATGAAGAAAAAAACAGTTCCCTTTCTCTGACTAAAAATCAAATTAATAGTCAATCGATTCAGGTGGCTGAATCTAAATCCAAGAGAGATTTTGCAAAAGACACCTATGAGCAGATGACAACACTTTACGAACAGGGGTCTCTAAGTGAAACGGATTGGAAAACGAGTAAGCAAACGTATGAAACAGCAGAAGCAACCTATAGACAAATGCTGAGTAGCTTAAATAGTTTAAATGCTCAATATAAAAATACAGTAGATGCCAGTGGGACTTTAGAAGCTTTGCAGTCGCAATATGATACGTTAGAGATGCAATTGAATGACTGCAATATTGTGGCCAGTGCTCAAGGAATCTTAACAGATTTTGATGTAAAACGTGGTGAAATGGTATCGCCACAGAGAACAATCGGGAAAATTATTGATCCTTTAAATTACACCGTTGAAACTTTTGTTCTAACAAATGATATTTCTAATTTAAAAGTTAATGATGAGGTTGTTCTCATTCTCAAAGAGAATGGTATTGAAAATGAGTTCAGTGGCAAAATAGAGTATATTGCCAAATCAGCAGAGGAAAAAATTTCATCACTGGGTTTGATTGAACAGAGAATTAAGGTGCTAATTCAATCTGATGAACTTTCAAAAAAAGTAAAATCTGGTTATGAAGTTAAAGTGAAGTTTATTTCTGAATATAAAGAGGGGGCACTTGCAATTCCTAAAACGTCTATCTTTAAAATTGAAGATGCTTCATATGTCTACGCAGTAAGAGCTGGAAGGGCTGTTCAACTAAAAATTGAGACAGGGATTGACACGGATTCGGAAATCTCTGTGGAGTCAGGTCTTAATCCAGGAGAAATGATTATAAAGAATTACAAATTAGATGGACTAATGCCTAATAAAAAAGTAAAAGCAAGACCTTTTTCAAAATAGATAAAGCATTTAGTATAACTTGAAACAAATTCTTTGATTTTACAAATGAAATGTAAGATCTTAGAATTTGTTTTTTTATGCTTGTTAAAGATTCTATAAAATTGTAAAGAAAAAATGAATACTTGTAAAAAAAGCATGAATCCTATTGACGCATTGAGGTCTAGGGTGTATATTATAAATGAAATTAGCACTCGACAAGTTAGAGTGCTGATAAAAATATTTATTCTATTAAAGGAGGAGTCATTATGTTAAGTTTGAGACCTTTATCACCACAAAAAAGAGAAATGGAAAATGTCTATGATATTTTTGAAGAATTTTTTAATGACAGCTTTCCTGTGATGAACCGTTTTAGAAATGACAATTTTAGGATTGATGTCAAAGAGAATGAAGAAGCTTATATTGTAGAAGCAGAGTTGCCAGGATATTCCAAAGAGCAAATAAAAATTGAGTATCATGATACGAAGTTGTACATCTGTGCAGATCAAGTGACAGAGAAAAACGAAGAAAATGACCGATTTATTCATAGAGAGAGAAATGTAAGTTCCATGAGGAGAGGTATTTATATGAAGGATATTGATTCCGATAAAATTCAAGCCTCGCTGAAAGATGGTATATTGAAAATAATGGCACCAAAATACGAATCAACTCAGGAAAAGCACATTATAGAAATTGAATAAAGAGACTGAGATTAAAGTGATTATAGCTGTATAAAAGAGCAGAGTCTACGGTGTAGGCTCTGCTCTTTTGTGCTATTTATGGACAGTAAAGTTTTATATTAGTGTTGTCGTGTGTTTTTCTGCAAAATGACGCGAATACGCCAAGATAGACCGCAGAGTAAAAGTGCTAGGATGCCATAATGTAGTAATGGCGAAAGAGAGTATGAAACGGTTAGTGAAGCAAAGATTAAAAATGAAATCACTGCAACGATAATATGGACGACTTTTTCACCAGTGGTTACTCTAAAGCCATTTGCTTTGTCTTCTTCATATTTAGCTTCATCAAGACGTTTTTTAATTTCAATCATGTCAAATGACGTTTTCTTTCCCATAAATTTCCCCTTTTGTCGTGTCTATATTTTATATTTATTATACTAAATTTAAGCAAGATAATCTATGATTTGACCTTCAAACTCATCATTTTTTCCAATAGACAATAGACGATAATTGATTTTAATCAATCGATCAACCAATCCATCTGTTTTATATAGAAAATTAAGTGACATAAAATCAAAGGTAAAAGATTCTACAAACCGTTTGCGATCAAAATGAGTAATGCCTTTATTAAAGTAGATGCCAATATGCTTAAGTTCCTTTTCATAGTCATGGAGATTTGCTTCAACTAAAAAAAGAAAATGAGTGCCATAAGATGCGTCAATCTCTTTAGAATCTATTAAGAGTTGATTGATTGCGCGTACTAGATTTTTTCCACCAGATAAAATTTCGCCCTTATGTGATTTATAATATCGCTTTGCTATGCTTTGATCTGAAAGTCTTTGATAAGAGGCTTTTAAGTTATGCACTTTCTCATAGAAATAATCAATGAGAACACTTTCGTTGTTAGAGCTTTTATGAGGCGTGTTATGTGTTTCTGACTTTGGTTTGAGCATGGTGACAGTTATTGGTTTATAAGCTGATCTAATTTTGCTCACAGAGAGATTTTTAGAATTGTACACTTGAGTGGTTTTTAAAATCCTAGACATAATTTGTCACCTCCTCTACCTATATTATCGGTGTTTTAAGGCGATTCCTTTAGAGTTTATCTCTTTAACTCCCAATTGTAATACTAAATGTAATATGGGATAATAGAATTAATACAGACCTTATGGGGGGACGAAATGATTATTAAAATAGAGCAGTTTATTGAAGACCTTGAGAAAGAGATTTTGAATCGATCTTTTTTGAAAAAATATAATTTTGAAAGAAAATTCATTGATGAATTTTTGTTAGGCGAGCACTTTAATCACATGGTTCAAGACATGATTGAGAACGAAGTGTTTCATTCTAAAAAGGTATTTGAGATGATTGAACCCTTAATTGAACGCTCTTTTTATGGAGAACCACCAGAGAGTTGGCTTCATTACTTTTATAACTATGCCCTTAAATTTTCATTTCCAGATGCAGTTACGGCTCAATTAACGGCATCTTATAATAGAATTGCAGAATTATACCTACGCGTTCTAAAAGTTGTCAGTCAGTATCAAAAAAAATCAAATGATGAGACTTGGCAGAGTAGGTACGCCATAAATTTATTAACAGATGCTGAAGTCCAAGAACTTGAAGATCCAAAAGAGTTTTTGACTTTTAGAAAGTATTTTAATAATGAATATGTATATGAAATGATGAAACTTAATCAAGAAGTGATTGGCTATACGACACTTGATCATATTTGTGGTGTACATCATTTGGCAATGAGAATTGCACGACAATTAAAGTATGCAGGATTTCCAATCGATTTGGGTCGCGTATCAGGAGCTGCTGCTGGTCATGATATTGGTAAATTTGGCTGCAAACAGGAAGAAATGAAACGTGTCGCTTATTTTCACTATTTTTATACTGGCGAGTGGTTTGAAAGAAGAGATATCATTTACATCAGAAATGTAGCCATCAATCATTCTACTTGGGATCTTGAACTTGAAGCATTACCAATTGAATCTCTTATTTTGATTTATAGTGATTTCAGAGTAAAAGCAGAAAGCGTGAATGGCAAATCTGTAATGAAGTATTTCGATTTAAAGGCGTCATTTGATGTTATTTTAAGTAAATTGGACAATTTGGATTCTGCAAAAGAGAATAGATATCGAAAAGTATATCGAAAATTAAGTGATTTCGAACATTTTTTATTGGATCTTGGAATTCAGGTAGATCCGGATTCTGATCAATTGTTGCAACCGGGTTGTGTTCGCAAGCGTAAATATTTCTCATTAATGCAAGGGAAGGAAATCACTGAAAATGTAATCAATTCTTCTATTGAACACAACATTAACTTGTTGTATCGGCTGAGAGATGAAGCTTCTCTTAATAAATTATTGGAGCCAGTTCGAAATAGTCGTGATATGACTAAATTGAGAGGTTATATTTCTATTCTGGAAGAATATTATAATTATTTAACACAGAAACAAAAGCAAATCATGATTAATTTTTTATATGAAAAACTGATTTTACCTGAGGAAGATATCAGAAAACAATGTGCTGAACTCATAGGGACTATTATTGCTTCCTACGATGAAGAAATCAGAAAAGAAGTGCCACCAAGTGTCAAGCTTGTAGAAACAGAAGTTGATACAATTAGGCTATTTGACATCTTTGTTGAACGGTTTCTTTTGCCTGAGAATCAAATCATTGATAGGCATAAAAAGTACATCAGTTATAGCCTTAGAGATATGATTGATTCCTATTTTAAGCATCTGAAAATACAATCAAGTCGAGAAAAAAGCATCGCCTTGATCGTTCAGTATTTTAAAGCTTTTGAAAAGGATGAAAAAATAAGATTTTACCTTGTCAAAGCAGCTCGAGTTTTGCCTTTTAAAGAATTCGACGAGTTACATCAGGCCATTATTTTAAAGTTTGTTTCAAATCTTTTGACAATTGACGATTTAAAACTGAGATTGCGTGCGTTTAATCTGATCTATACATTTATTCCTTATGCAAGTTCGAATTTGCTTAAGAATTGTGGTGCGTTTAAAATTTTCAAAGAGCCTCTTGAGGCAATGGAGACACCAGCAGAGAATTATGCACGGTTAAAGCTTGGTGAGCATCTAAAACTGGATGAAACTATGATCAATCGTTTAAAGGATATTTGTTTAGATGATTTACAATATACTTCAAACATTTTCTTGAGCAACTTAAAATCAGCAACACTTGATGTTGCTAAGCGCTTTCAAATTGAATTGCTTATAAGGAACACCTTACTCTATGAGTATGATAATTGTTTTTACATGGCAATGCATCTTTGTAATTTACTTAAAGTAAGCGCACTTGAATCTGTGAGAAATACAGCGGGTAGAATGTTACTTGAGTTAATTTCACATCTCAATTTTGAGCAGAAAAATGATATTGCTGTTGAACTTATCAGAGCACTTGAGATGGAAAGTTATGAATTTACAAAATACATTCCGCCTTATTTAGGAAAAGTTTTACTGCACATAAAACCCAAAGAGCTAGATGAAATTTTAGAAAGTTTTGAACGAAAGATGAGTACATCCAATTCAGGGTTGATATCCTTGATTGAGAAAACAATAGGGGTATCTATTACTAACTATGCAGATTATAAATACGCCTTTAAAGAAGACTTAGATAAACATAACAGCCGTGTTCTTAGGATGTACGGGATTCTTTTTACGGGGTTTGTTCATTCTTCAAGTCATGTAAATCAAATGGCTTTTAGCGTTATTGCTAAAGATATTTTCCAAGATGAGTTTTTGAGTCTTAGAAAAAGGGAGTATCTCTACAAGTTGATTATCAAGAAAATTATGTCTCTCATGGTGAATACCGATGAAGAATTGGATCTTATCTTCTTTAATAACTCGTCTTGTTTAAAGTATATTTATCAATTTATTTCAGAATTTCAACATGAATACGGTGATATTGAACTTAAACCAAATAAAAAAATAGCTTTCTTCCCAGGGGCATTTGACCCTTTCACTTTAAGTCATAAGCAAATAGCAATGGATATCAAAGAAAAGGGATTTGAAGTATTACTTTATGTGGATGAGTTTTCTTGGTCAAAGAGAACACAACCTAATTTGATCAGAAGAAATATTATTAAGAAATCTGTGGCAAGTGAAATTGAGGTATACCCATTTCCACGAGATATTTCTATTAATATTGCCAATAATGAGGACTTAGGTAAATTGGTTTCACTTTTCCCTGACTCAGAAATATATTTAGTTGTGGGCAGTGATGTTGTTTTAAATGCATCTGCATACAGCAGTGGGAAAGTGGATAAGATATTTGAAATACCACATGTGATTTACGAACGTGGAGGACTGGAATTACCACCGGAAGAAACAGAAAAACTAAATGAAAAAATAAATAAATTGCATCCAAATACAGTTAAAGTTCTTTTGCCTAAAGAATATGAAAGTATCAGTTCAACACTTATCAGAGATTATATCGATGAAAAAAGAGATATCTCATCTTTAATTGATCCACTTGCTCAAAATTACATTTATGAGAAAAGTCTATATCAAAGAGAACCAATGTACAAAAGTGTTATGACGACAAAAGCTCTAGTACTTGAACTTATTGAAGAACCTAATTTGATGATCATTGAGTCGTTAGCAGGGATTTCTGGTATTGATTTTTCAGAAGCTTATCAAAAATTAAAAGAAATTTCAGGTATGTTGAATTTTAGAATGTTCGTTTTAAGAAGTCTAGAAAGAAACAATGAAATTGTAGCTTATTCCTTATTTCACTGGCTCAGAGCAACTACTATTCACAACGAGTTTGAGGATCGTGAAATTATTAGGTATATTCGCAATGAATCCGTGGGACGCATTATTGTTATTGATAGTATTGTTAAGAAGAAGAATTGTGAAATCAAGAATCTTGAACAGATTATGATGACAGAAACACTGGCTAATGCACTTTCTAGAGACTATACCTACTGTGTTTATAAGGAATCTATCAGGCCACAAATCAGCAGAGAAATATCCGAAACTCTTGCTGATCAAGGGTTTATCAACATCTCGTCTTCTAAAACAAATGAGTCGGTTTACGCTGTGGATATGTCTTCGCCTTGTACTGTAAACCTGGATATTCACTCCATGTTTAAAGACCCTTATAAGCACATTCCTGAGGTTGTACAGGTGATGAATAAAACGCGAACAAAACTTCAAAGAGCACTCACAGAACTTTATCCTGGAAATTTAGTGCTTAATTTTGATAGATCGATGATTTATGAAACTTTAATTAAGAAGGTTTGCGATGAAAATAATATGCCTACGACACCACTTGTACCAAAGCAAGTAGGCGACGCGATGTGTGTGCCGTTTGGCGCGATTTTCAAGCGATGGATTTTGCCAAATACAGTGACCAAGACGTTGCATGCTGAAAAGTATTTTTCAACGGATTTAACAGAACATCGTATTATGGAATATCCTTTTTACCTTGATATTGCCAATCAAATAAAGATGATTAAATCTTTTAATAGGCCTGTAATTTTGATAGATGACTTATTGAATAAAGGCTATCGTATCAAAGCGCTTAAACCGCATTTTAAAAAAGAAAATGTAGAGATACAGAAATTTATTGTTGGCATTATGTCTGGGAGTGGTAAAGAAATTGCGGAGAGAATGAATATAAATGTAGACGCAGCTTACTTTATTCCTAAAATTAAGGTTTGGTTTTACGAGAGTAAACTCTATCCTTTTATAGATGGTGACGCGATTTGGAGAGGTAGTATTCCAGAGAGTAATTTGATCAATTCGGTAAATCTCATATTACCGTATTCGTCAGCTAATTATATAAAAGGCGCATCAAAAGCTTCAATTTATAATCTTTCAGAAGTGGCGCTACTTAATGCTATTGAGATTATGAGTGCTGTGGAACTTGCCTATGAGAGTCAAAATGATCGGTTGTTGACAATTGATCGTCTGGGCGAAGTACTCAATACACCGAGATACCCTGATAAGGGTAAAAATATTTTTTATTCCAATAACGTTAGACCATCTGAATATATAAAAGATGATTTGGAGCAACTTAGAAAACTGAAATCATTTTATCTCTAAAAGTAAATCAAAATAGGAGTGAACTATGTATTATTATAAAATGGATGATCTACAATTGGTCTCAGAAGAGTCTGTTGAAATTTTGAGTCCGTTTAAAATAGAAAGTTTAAATCATTTTAAACGAACATTTTGGGTGTTTAACAGACCTGACTATAGAGGAAAGCAGTATTTTAAAATAACCCCTTCCTTTGTTTCTTTAGAGTCATATGAATCCGTTGAGTGGCTCATGAGTCCGCATAAAAATCAAATTTCTGAAGAGTTGCAAGTACTCTCTGATAGAGAACTCTTAAGCGGACTCAATATAAATGCTTGGGTAGGACAATTAAATACTAAAGATGTAGATCAAATTATTGTAAGTTTTAAGGGTTTTGTTGCCAATGTAACTGCGCTGGATACTGGAAAGAAGAGAGTTCATCTCCTTGGTCTTGGAGATGTTGGGAGTACGCTTGCGATTGGTCTGAAACTCCTAGGTGGTGAAAGCCTTCATACATTGGGCGTTTATGATATAAATGAGCATCAGCGAAGACGTTATGAGATGGAGCTTAACCAAATTATTGTGAATCCTGAAATCAAGGTGGAAGCCTTGAATGGAGACGATCTCTTTCATTGTGATGTGTTTGTATTTTGTGCTTCTAAGTATGTACCGAAGGTTGGTGAAAAAGTAGCTGATGTTCGAATGATTCAGTTTGAAGAAAATTCTAAAATTGTGGAAATTTATGCTAAAATGGCAAGAAATTCAGGGTTTAAAGGTCTCTTTTGTGTTGTTTCCGATCCTGTTGATTTACTATGCCGTAGTGTTTTGGATGCTTCAAATACAAATGAAGCCGGTGAATATGATGGTCTTGGTATCCCAGCTGAAAGAATTAGAGGATTTGGCCTCGGTGTGATGCATGGCAGAAGTTTTTATTACGCTAAAAAGCTAGGGGTAGAGTATAGTGCAAATGGACGCGTGTTTGGACCTCACGGCAAGGATTTGATTTGTGTGAATCATATTACTAAGTATGATCATGAGGCTTCTCTTGCGCTTACTGACAGTGTTATTCACGCCAATATTGATGTACGTGATGAGGGCTTTAAGCCTTACATTGCACCTGCAATATCATCAGGGGCAAAATCTATATTAGATGCAATAGCAGGTAATTGGCATTATAGTGCCACTTGCATGGGGACAACTTTTTTTGGTGCTTTGAATAGGCAGACAATTGCAGGTGTTGAGTACGAACAAAATGTGCTAGACACACAATTAAGAGAACGTATAGTTACTTCCTATGAAAGGTTGGAATCATTATGGCAGGCATTGAAATCTTAAATTATTCTAAGCGCATGAAACCAATTGTAACATTTTGTGAAGGTCTAGTGAGTCAAAAAAGTGAGCTGGATAGTCAAAAATGTCTATTCATTATTGAACTAGATGAGATTGGTGAAAATGAGGCTTTCGATCAATTGTTAAGAACTGAAATTAGAAAACAATCTAGAGGGGGGAAATCCCTTTTTAGTGGTAAAATATTGGCTTTAGTTGTGAAGTCACACAGTGAACACTACACAAAATCATTTGCAAAAAAATGCATTTATCACATGAATAGTCTAGGGGGAACGTTTATTGGACATCCCCTCGTAGAAATAATTGAAGGATATCAAAATTTTAGGACTTGGCAGAAAGTAGAAGCTAAACCGCTGGAGCGGATTTGTTTTGAGCAAATTGACCAGTTGGTGAAACGGCTTCATAGTTATCAATCTCTCCAAAAAGAGGAAATCAGTATTCTTGTCTTGCATGCAGGGTATAAAGAAATCTCAAATACCCTAATGCTTTGGGAGAATATTGCCAATGAATTAGAAACGTATAATCAGAAAAAGGAAAGATCAATCTTAAGTATTGATACACTGCATGTGGAAGAAGGGAAAATTTCAGATTGCTATGGTTGTAGTTTTGAAACTTGTATGTATTATGCTCGTGAAAAAAGCTGTTTTTATGGTGGGTTTGTTGTGGAAGATCTCTATCCTAAACTTGAGAAGGCGGATATGGTGGTGTGGATTTGTCCAAATTACAACGATGCGATCTCAGCTAAATTAATGGCGGTTATAAATAGGTTGACAGCACTCTATAGGCATATGGGCTTTAAGGATAAATACCTCTTAAGTGTGATTGTTTCAGGAAATTCAGGGAGTGATTCTGTGGCAAGACAGTTGATCGGTGCGCTTAATATCAATAAAGGCTTTAGACTGCCCGCTGGTTTTTCAATTATGGCACTTGCAAATGACCCTGGGGAAATCAAAGATGCTTTTGATATCTCTGCAAAAGTTTCGAGTTATGTAAACAATCTGGTTATGCTAATTGAAGAAAATATAAAAAAATATTAAAAAAGTTGTTTTATTTTTTGTACAATGTGATATAATAAGTGTAACAAAACAAGATTTTGTTAATTAGAAATAATGTTGTTAGTGAGTCAAATCAATGTTTACAGAGGAAGGGGTGAGACCGCCAGGAAAATAATGTAAAACATAGCTTGTAAGTATCTTTTTTAGAAATAAAAGATATGGTTTTAATGGTGGCGTAGAATTACGTTAACCTCTCGGAAATTGGGCCAATGTATGAAATCACAAAGATTTTTAGTTATTTAAGAGTGGCTTCGGAAAAGGAATGAAAGGACCGTTAAAGCTGAATGTAGTGAACAAGCAAAAGATGTTAATTTTATTGATCGAAAATCAATAAAAAACCTATATTTTATATTACGAAAGGGTGAGACCGCCAGAAATGACAATTGAAGAATCTATTTAGAAGCACTTCTCTAAAGAATAAAAATGGAGAAGTGCTTTTATATTTTTTGTAAAAAGCTCATAATGATGATGCTCTTTTTAAGCCTTAGTAAGTGCCTTTGTTACAAATAAATTGCATTGATCTTCATTACGCATAGCGGTCAAAAGATTTTTACGGCTATTTGGGACTTCTCTATAGAGTGTTTTTAACATCATGGCAACGTCTTCGCGTTTCGTATGCTTATCCATAGGGCATGGACTCTTCAGTACAGGAATCTTTTCAGAATGAATTGTGCCAACAACTTGAGCTTCTGATGCGTCTAAAAATGGTCTGATTACATGGATATTTGCACGTGAAAGATAAGATTTGTATTCTAATGTATTCATTTTTCCTGAATAAAGCATATTTAAAAACAGTGTAGAAAGTGCATCATCAGCATGGTGCCCCAATGCTAATAGATTGAGATTTTTTTCATTCATAGCTTGAGCAAGTGCTCCGCGTCTCATATTGGCACAAAGCGCACAAGGATTTTTTTCCTCACGAATTTCAAAGACTACTTTTGCGATGTCTGTTTTAACGATGGTGTAAGGCACCTCTAATTCATGACAAAAGGCTTTAGCAGCCTCTAAGTCGAAATTGTTAAAGCCCATGTCTACTGTAAGTGCTTCTAGGTGAAATTTAAAAGGACTAAAATGTTGATAACGCTTTAAAAGGAATAATAATGCCATGCTGTCTTTACCGCCTGATAGCCCCACTGCAACACGATCCCCATCAGTGATCAATCCATAAGTTTCGATTGTCTTTCTCATAAAACCTGATAAACTTTTCATTTTCAATTAACCTCATTTTCAATTTGACTCTATCTCTATTTGACCCCATTGATTATAGTCTAAAATTGATTTTTTTTCAACTGGATTGAAGATAGAGTATAAGTCAGTTGAAAAAATTCAAAATAGTTTTGGGGTGCGTAGAAAACAAAAAAATGAAAGAAATGATTTGATAAAGATAAGTCACTTCTTTCAGAATATGAATTAGTTGCCTGTGGCATCAGAATTTTTTTTAGAATCTGAGGTATAAACATAATCTTGTTTATATTCTTTGCTCCAGTTGCCTTCTTTGTCTTTAACGCGAAGAACAACTTTGTATTTACCCTCTGTGTCAAAAATAGGATAGAAATTTTCAGATTCATAAGTTTCTATGAGCTGATCATCATAATATACAGTCCATTCACAAAGCTCAATATTCTTAAGATTAGAGCTGGTGTTTACGAAGGCCACGCGATTATCACTTAAGTTATCAATTTTATAGCTTGCTTTTAGTTCGGTATCTTTGCTCAATAAGAATTTATTGGCAAAGAAGACGATCAATAAAAGAACAATGATAGATGCAAAGGGAAGAACAATCCGTCTCCATCGAGGAGGCTCTAAATCATCTTCTGTAAAGAGGTCTTCCAGTAGTGTGTCACTCTCTGTCATGATTTGCTCATCATCCCAAGCAGGTAACTTTGGGGTGTTTTTCGTATGTTCAGACGGAGAAGCATTTTTGTGAGCACGTCTGATTTCTGCAAAAGTAGCATCCATAGCATCTATATCTTCCATAGGTGGGAGCGTTCGTGTGTCGGATGTTAATATAACTTCTTCAGTAAAGAGCAGCTTAGAAAGCTCACTTCTGAGAAGTTCACTTTCTGCAAAAGGATCTTCTTTAGAAGAAAGGACGTCAAAAGGTGTGGATTCAGTTTCTGTATCGTCTACTTCAACGTTATCTAGGCCAACGGATGACATTGTTTCAGTTTGGGAGAGATCTATTTCAACAACAGTCTCTAAATCAAGCTTGCTATCAGATTCAGGATTAGATTCGAGATCGGATGTGGGCTGTGTATGTGTGTTTGTTTCAGAAGATTTTGAAAGAGAACTTCCTAAATCATTTTGTGTGAGAACGAGATGATATTCATAGGCTATTTTAGTAAGTATTTCAGGTTTTTCATAAATAAAGATATCTTTGTAATCTTGTAATAGTTCAGAGATTGTGTAATAATGATGATTTCCAATTAAAAGATTATCAATAAATTGTTGATGAATTTCAGTTTCAGGACTGACAAGCCGCTCTAACAATCGGGCAATCCTGAAGATGACATCTTTAAAGCTATGATGTGTAATAGTTGTGTAATCAACTAACTCTTTAAAGCAAATGACACCATCATGAATCAAAATTTGATTGTCCTGAAGAAGTTGATACTTAATAGCATTTGAAAATGTATCGTATTTGTTGAGGGATTTTAGTAAGCTTAACCCGAGATAAATACGACAATCATAAGATGTTTCTGATTCCTCAAGATATGTTTCAAGTGGAACACCTTGAGGTTGCTTTAATACAATGTGTAGCTCATTTTGATCTTCAAAAACATGGACCACATTATATAAATGATCTGCAATTAATAAGCGCGTTGTTGTTAAAATGCTTGCAGGATTTTTGATAGAGATAAGATTTATTTCAGCAGGCTCATCGTTTAAATAGCCTGTGGAAAGTCGCTGGAATGAATCTTCTTGAATCAATTTTTCTACTTTAAAATTCGATAGATTCATGGGTTTGCCTCCAATATTGTAAACTCAAGTTTATTATATAATATTATGGTGCTATACAACAACAACATTTCGATAAAAATAGAAGAAATACTCAAGATGTAGTGCAAAAATGATAAAATAGCACTAAATCTTCTTGAGATGATCAAATTTTATGGCGTGTTCGCAGGAATTGAACTATAATCGAAGTATATAAAGAAAGAGAGTGACATAAAATGATCCGATTACTTCATATCTCAGACATACACTTAAATACAGGATTTGCCAGCAAAGAAAATGTTGTCAGAGAGCAACTTAAAGATGGTCTTGTTAAATCTTTTGAAAGGGCTATTGAATATGTCATTGATGAGGCATTGGACGGGCTTATAATATCTGGAGATCTTTTGGATAATGATAAAATTCCTTTTAAACTTGAGCAAACGATTCTGGTGTTGTTTCAAAAATTATTTCATGCTGAAAAGCATTTATTTTACGCGACGGGAAATCACGATCCAATGAATACAACTCTTTTCTTAAAAAAATTTGATGGGGAACCTTTTTTTCATTGTTTTGATGGTGATGAGCCTAAGCATTTGCAACTCAAAATGTCCTCGGGAGATATTCTTGAAGTTGTAGGTTGTGGGCACAAATCTAAAAATGAAAAGCGTAATTTGATTAAACAGTTTCCACGCAAAAACAATGATCACTTATGGCTTGGTATAGGCCATGCCAGCGTACCATCTGCATTTTCTGTTGGCGTCAAGGAACAGTATATGGCAACTTCACTTGAAGATATAGAAGCATTAAAATATGATTATTTTGCGCTGGGACATATCCATATACAACAGATGTTATCTGATCGAATTGCTTATTCAGGAAACCTGCAAGGTCTCAACTACAAAGAAATTGGTGACAAAGGTGGCTTGCTCGTTGAAATGAGAAATGATTATACTGAATTGACGCCAAAAACCTTTAATGAAATTCAATGGGAAGCATTTGATTATGAACTCACTGAGAGCATAACAACTTTATCTGATCTGGAAACAGCACTTTTGGAATTCGTCACAGAGGAAATTTCAGATATTGATAGAAGTTCAAACCGTTTGATTTTGAGGGTGAACTTAGAAGGGCGTACACCATTAGCACATGTTTTGAAAGAAACTGAAAATCTGGAATATCTCAGTTCAGTGCTCAAAAGAAAGATTGGTCTTTTGAATGTAGATATCAAATTACTTTCTGTAAGTGTTTTAGTGGATAAGCAGTTCCTATTAAGTGAAAAGACTGTCTTGTCGGAAGCTCTTAAAATTTCTGCGCATTTAGATGAAAATGAAGAGTTGATAGAACGGCTTTTAAAATTGCCTATTTTTGATGCGACGATGACATATAAAGAAAAAATATCTGAAATTCAACGTATTTTAGAAGCAACTGAAGATGATTTGATTGATTGTTTTGTAAGAGGCAAAATATGATTATAAAAAAAATAGATTACAAATCTTATGGAAAACTTAAAAATAGAGAACTGTATTTAGATAAGGGCTTGAATTTGATTTATGGCAAAAATGAAGCTGGAAAATCGACTATTTTCAATAGCTTATTGACTTTTCTGTATGGAATTTCACCGCAGTCTAGAGAACGCCATCCTTATGTTAATTGGGATACAAATGATTTGGATTTTTCTGTTTGGTTCGAGGCAGAAGAGGAATCTTATTTGGTGAATAGGCGTCTTATGAGTTCGCCGAAGACGACGTTGACTAACTTATCAAGAAATTTGACTGAAACGAGTAGAAATGATGCGCTAAAGATGACTTCTGGTGTCAGTGAGTCGTTATACGCATCTGTTTTTCATTTTACTTCGGATCATCTTGCAAATCTTGAGGATGAAACTTGGGAGAGTATCCAAGAAAACTTGATCTTTAATTACGGTATGGATTACCTCAGAAAAACAAGTGATATCATTGCAGAACTTGAAAGAGAAATCAATACTATTTGGCGAAGAGATAAGAGGGGAAATCCTTTAATTAATCAAAAACAAGCTGAAATTAGAGAAATTATGAAAAAGCGGATTGAGATTGATGCACGTTATGACGAGATTTCGAAATTAAATGTTCAAGTTGAAGCTTGTATAGATAAACTAAATCGTGCAACACTTCAAAAAAAAGAAATTGAACGAGAATATAAAGAAGTCCAAAACCTCATTCCAATTAAAGAAAAAATTGAAAAGATCCGTTTTTTGAAGACACAACTTATCAATTTTGAATGGCATGAAGTGATTGCGGAGAATGCTTATAATCTTTGCATGATGCTGAAAAAAGATGTAATAGAGTTTGATGGTGAAATTTTAGCACTTCAAAATGAAAAAAGCCAGTTAGAAAAATCAATTGTGATGCTGACGGATGAATCTCAAGCCATTTTGAGTAATGCAGATCGCATTTATTATGCTAAAAGCCAACTTGTAAAATTGGAACAATTAGAAGGACAACTTCAAATTTTAACCACTGAACTCAGTAAAAAAAGTGATTTGATTCATTATCAATTTCAAATGATGTTTGATTTGCCGTATCAAACGGACTTTGAATCTCAGTTATTAAAGTTAAATCCACTTGAGGTAAAAACAGAACTCTACAAGTACATGGAAATTTCAAAACGACCAGTTCTTCAAACAAATGGCAAGAAAAGATTGCTTGATTATCTTTTAATTGTTACTGGCTTAGGCTTGTTGATCGTTGCCTTTATTTTACCGAATCTTATGATGCTTGGGTTTTTAGGAACCGCACTTTTGGGATTTGCTATGAGCCGTTATGTAACCAATCGAAACGTTAGTGGTACTGTTCATTCGTTTGAACCCATTAAGGCATACCTGATTTCATTATTTGAGCCTATGCCTTTACCCGAATACGTTTGGCAGGATGCATCACTTGCTTTTGTATCTAAATTGGAACAATTCCTAGCTTTGATTTTTGAGCGCACTCAAATTGAGATGCATATTGAAACGGTGAAGCGTGAAGTGGTACAGATTGAAGACGAATTAAAAGAAGCTTTGGACTTTGTTGAATTGAATCATGTGCCTAATATCAAACTTTCAGTGCATATGATCAGTCTAAAACTTGAGAAGTTGATGGCTGAGTCTAAGACGCAAGAACTTATAAAATACGAGATTAACGAACTCAATAAGCAATTAGAAGCAGTTGAGACTAAAAGACGTGCTAAAAATGATCGCTTATCAGAGATTGAAATGAATTTTTTGAATTTAGGACAAGGCAATCTAGAGCAAGGCTTTAAAAATTATCATGATAATAACGAACTCATAAAACGCATAAAGGTATTTGAAGAAGAATTGTCTTTCTCAGAAGAATTGGTAAAAGCTTATGAGCAATTTGAATCGAAAACGCTTATAAGTGCAATGTATTTAGAAGAAATTGATAAGACGATTTCAGAACTTGCATCCGAAATACAAGCGCTTTCAATCGAAAAGAATAATTTAGAGAAGGATATCTCTATTCTTAAAGAAAAGACACAGACAGATGAGCTTGAAAGTCAGTTCCTATTTTTACAAGAAGAAGTTGAAGGGCTTCTAGAAAGAAGAAATCGATTGATGGTTCTAAATGAAGTGGTTAAGTTTGCTGATGAAAAGTTTAGGCGAGAGAATCAACCCGATATTTTGCAAAGAGTTAGTGAATACATGAGAAGAATTACAAAAGGCAAATATCGAGAGGTTTTAATCAGTGAACAAGAGGGTCGATTTGAACTTCAATTCTTAATGGAATCCGATATCTATCCGATTTCAAGAGCGTTTAGTAAGGGAACGATTCATCAACTCTTTTTAGCGTTTAGATTAGCTGTTATTGATAGTCTAAATGGAGGCTCAGATAAGCTACCGCTTGTATTAGATGAAGTCTTTACCAACTGGGATCATCAGAGGATGGATGCAACTCGAACTATTATTGAAGAAATTTCAAAAGAGCGTCAGGTGATTATTTTAACATGTCATACGCATCAATTGACACATTTTGAAAAAGCAAATATTATAAGATTAGAAGAAAAATTTTAAAAACTGTGAATTGGGGATTATTTTATGAATAAAGCTTTGATGGAGCAACTTGAACTTGAAAAAAGAAAGAGAGAGATTCTTAAAGAAGCTCAAAACAATAAAAAGAATACTTTGCCTAAAGAAGATGTTTCTGAAAAAAGAGCGTTACTTAAAAAAGAGAATGATCATATTTATGGAGAACCATTGGATCAAGAAAATGCTCAGAAATTTGCTTGGGAATATGAACTTGAACGCTACAGGAAAGATAAATTAAAAGATCGATTTTATTTAATTGGGACAATTTGTGGTATTTTAGCTTTAATTCTAACCCTTTACTTTAATGCATCTGAGTGGATGCAGTGGTTTTAAGAAAAGAATAAAGGGCTGAACAATATTAAAGTTAATATTTGCAAATGCGTAAAAGAGGGTGTTTCCTAAATTCAATTTGAATTGTTAAGGAAGCACCCTTTTATAGGTTGATTTGTAAAGCAGGCTCTGCTGATAATTTTAGGTTTAAAACCTATCTTTAGAGTAAAAATATTTTTTTGATGGGAACTTATTTCAATAAAATGCGTCTTAATAGCGATGACAACTAATCCACATAAAAGCAGATATCTATAAATCACATGGCAATCATTTCTGTTAATATAGTATAGCTAATAATAGTATATAGATAAGAGAAAAAAATTTTTTTGTAAAATTTTTCTAATGAAATTTTAAGAAAAATCAAGTGCAAACAGGAGTGAAAGTTCACACAAAAGACATAACAAAAAGATATGCTAGCAAGGGTGTGAAAAGATATTTAAAAAGATTGAATCGTGCTCATACTTAAGATGCACTGATAAAGAGTTCTAAAGCTATAATGGCTATGGGAATATAAAAAAAGAAAGGAAGGTGTTCATGAGAGATTTGATTATTGAAATTAAAGACCTTAGAAAAGTTTATAAAATCGGTCCCGAGAAAGTTGTGGCACTAAATAAGATAAATTTATC
Organism: uncultured Fusibacter sp.; assembly: GCA_965140735.1. Lineage (GTDB taxonomy): Bacteria > Bacillota > Clostridia > Peptostreptococcales > Acidaminobacteraceae > Fusibacter_A. The sequence goes on from OZ223306.1 coordinate 423,086, forward strand.
TATTTATAAAGGTGAAATTTGTTGTATTTTAGGAACATCAGGTTCTGGAAAATCGACACTTTTAAATATGATGGCTGGATTGGAGAAACCCACTAAGGGCTCAATTGAGATTAAAAAGGTCGCTATAGAAAAGTTGAACGAGAAGCAATTGGCAAGATTTAGACAGAAACATATTGGATTCATATTTCAGTCTTATAACTTACTTGGCGCATTGACGGCTCTAGAAAATGTTGCGATGCCTCTCATTTTTAGAGGTTTTTCAAAAGTGAATAGAGAAAAATTAGCACGAAAATACTTAAATATGGTAGGACTCAATGAACGCTATAAACATAGACCGACACAGATGAGTGGTGGCCAGCAGCAACGTGTTGGCATTGCCAGAGCCTTCGTGGGAACACCGGAGATTATTTTTGCGGATGAGCCCACAGGAAACTTAGATACGAAAACGTCCATTGAAGTCATGCATATTATGTGGAAAATGGCGCGTGAAAAGGAACAGACGATTGTCATTGTAACACATGATCCAGAGGTTGCTTTGTACGCAGATAAAGTCATCCATATTAGAGATGGTGATATTCAGAAAATTGACAATCGAGAAAATGATGATGTATATGAGAAATTTATCTTACCTTATGAAAACCAATACGATGAACATTTTGATGAGTCACGCAAGTCATTAGAAACAAGTGATCCAAAATAAAATATAAAAAAGGAAGGTTTTTAATTTATGAATAAGCGTATTTTTTTACTAGTTGTTATTTTTATTATCAATAGCATTATTCCATTTGGAATGGCCTTGGGTACGGATGAACCTAATATTGTCATTATCTATCCAGATGAGATTCAAGTGATCAAAGGTGGCGAGAAAACAGTCCTTGGCATTGAACTAAGAAATGAATCATCAAATACTATAATGGATATGACGGTTAACATTGAAGGAGAGCATCCCTTTAGAAGTGATGTAAATACTCTCTTGCAACAAGTTTATTCTCTTAATCCCTATAAAAATACCAAAGTAGAATTTAATGTTGAAGTTAGTCCAACGGCTGAGTCTAAACTTTATGAGTTTGATGTTAAATTTGATTTTAAAAATGTTTATGGCACTCAGTATACAAAAATTAGAAAAATGTTTATTAAAGTGGAAAATGATAACAAAGAGCCCATTTTAGGTGTATACTCAGCGGAGACGTCTTTTGAGAATGTAACTCCAGGTATAGAAGACGCCATAAAATTGAAGTTTATAAACACTGGAACCATTTCTGCTAAAGATGTTAAAGTAAAAATTTCGGGATTTGGTCTTGAAAATTTGATGTTAAACAAAGATGTCGACACTAAAATAATCGAAGAAATTAAGTCAAATGAGACTCAATTTATGTATTTCAATGTTATTTGTGCGCCAAAAGCCAAAACGGGTGTGTACCCTTATAAGTTGAACATGGAGTATATAGACGAATATGGCGGGACTTACAAAAAGGAATTTGAAATTTATGTAAGTGTTGAAGGTAATGACACATCCGGTGCAGAATTAACGATAAAAAATATAAAAGTGCCAGATGTAATCGTCCCAAAAGAGCCTTTCGAAGTGACACTTGAGCTCGTAAATGAAGGGAATGTATTGCTTGAAAAAGCTGAAGCTGGAATCGAATACCCAACGGAGTTTACATCACAAGGGACTTCTAAAAAAGTCGTTAAAAATTTAAAACCAGGTGCAAAGAGTATTGTCACATTTAACATGATGGCTAAAAGTGATACAAAATCGGATAGTTACAGTGGCTATATTAATGTTAAATATCTTGCTGATGGAGATAGTGAAGATAATTCACAAACGATACAAGAATACGTCGGACTTGTGGTAGATGGTTCCTCTGGTTCCACAAAACCAAAATTGATTATTGAGAACTATGAGTATGGTGGAGAGAATGTACTTGCTGGAGAACCTTATGAGTTAAAAATGTACATTAAGAATACAAGTACCTCAAGTGATACTAAAAACATTAAAGTTACTTTAAGCAGTGAAGAAAATGTTTTTACGCCAGTTGATTCATCTAGTTCGTTTTTTATTCCTAAAATTGCGGCAGGAGAAGTTTATGAACATAAAATTCAACTTAAAACAAAAGTGGATGCAGCTGTAAAGATATATCCTCTGACCATTAAAATGGCCTATGAAGATGGTAAAGGCAATGCATATGATGCACAAGAAAAACCATTTGAAGAATCTGAGGCACTTAGTATTGCAGTGGCGCAGCCAGTTAGATTAGAAACAGCTGAGCTCATTGTTCCTTTTGAAAATTATGTTGGTCAACCGTTCTATATTGAACAAGAGTTTTATAATATGGGAAAAGCGACAATGTACAATACAATGGTTAAACTTGAAGGGCCAGAGAGTAGTGGTAGCAGTTATTTTGTTGGGAATTTTGAGGCAGGCCGAAGTGAATACTATAGCGCAGAAGCTATTCCAACCGAAGAGGGCACTTTTGAAGGTAAACTTGTGTATACTTTTGAAGATGCACTTGGTAACGTTTCAACACATGAGGAACCTTTTAGTTACACGGTAGTTGCCGCACCAGTATTTGATGAATATGGTGATATGAGTGGCAATATGGGAGAAGAATTTCCTGTAGAAGAACCTAAGGCTGGGCTGCCAGTCGCTAAAATTGTGATCGGTGTTATTGCATTAGTAGTTGTTGTTGGCGGTATTCTTTTTAGAAGAAAGCGAAAAAAGAAAAAATTGCAAATGGAGTTGGAGGCGCTTGATGAGTAATTTAGACTTAGCAATTATGGGCATAAAAAACCTGCTAAGGCGAAAAGCGAGAACGGTTTTAACCGTTCTAGGCGTTATCATTGGCACCGCGGCGATTGTGGTTATGGTGTCATTGGGACTCGGTATGACAAAGGCATTTGAACAACAGCTTAAGGAATATGGCAGTCTCACCACGATTACGGTTCGAGCAAATAGGGACTACGGGAGCATGATGGTCTCTTCATCTGATTCTTCGTCAAGTATTGCAAGTGATAAAGATAAGGTGGTACTAGACGATGCCACGATAGAGTCTATAGAATCAATGGAACACGTGGATTTCGCCATTGGATTCAAGCGATTTGACTCCAAGATTTTTGCAGGACGATATGAGAGTTGGGCAAGTATTAAAGCCGTTGATTTTAATAAATTGGCGTTGATGGATATTGAGCTCAGTGAAGGTGTTTTACCAACGTTAGAAGGCCGTAATGAAGTGCTTTTTGGATTTCAAGCCTCTAAGGAATTTCGTGATCCAAAATCACGAAATTACAATGGGCCACCTCCTCAAATTGATATTTTCAACACGAAGTTAGAAATGATTCCGACTTCCAATTATGGTGAAAGGAAGCCGAGAGGTTACGTGATCACGCCAACTGGGATTACTTCAGAAAAAAACTGGGATTATGCTTGGGATGTCTTTATGGATTATAATACTTTTGAAAAGCTTAAGACAGAGTTCGATCGTAAGAATAAAAATAATGACGATGATTCTAATAAGGGGAACAGTAGAAGAAAAAGCAAACAAAAAGAAAACAAGTATGACGAAATGCAAGTTAATGTAGATGAAATCAATAATGTTCAAGTGATTCAAGACACTATTAAAGCCATGGGCTTTGAAGCTTATAGCTTGACTGATGCACTTGAACAACAGAAAAAATCTTCTGGATTAATGCAAGCCGTTTTAGGAGGCATTGGAGCTGTCTCGCTTTTCATAGCTGCTATTGGTATTACGAATACTATGGTAATGTCTATCTATGAGCGGACTAAAGAAATTGGTGTTATGAAGGTTATTGGTGCTGAACTCAGAGATATTAAACGTTTATTTCTATTTGAAGCTGCAATGATTGGATTTCTAGGAGGCATATTTGGCGTTATAATAAGCTTTGGAGCTTCTTTCTTAATCAATACAGTACTCTCAGGCATGAATGGAGAGTCTGGGTATTATGGCCCCCAAATGTTATCAGATATTCCGATGTGGCTAGCATTATCAGCGCTTGGATTTTCTACGATAATCGGACTTCTTGCAGGCTATTATCCAGCAGTTAGAGCGACAAAACTCAGTGCACTTGAAGCCATTAGGACAGAGTAAAATTTTAAAAAAAGGATGTTTAGGTTGCGACTTAAACATCTTTTTTTAGTGAGTATAGGTAGTGGTAATCCTCTTGAATTTAATCAATAAAGGTTTATTATTTAAAGTGAAACGTTTATAATTAATAAAGATAGCATAAAAGAGAGTGCACTTGCTTTGTATAAGCGTGTTGCAAAGCATGGAGGACAACTTAGCATTGCAAATGAAGCTGAGGCAAAATTGACGAGTTGAAGAACTCTATTTCAGTATAAACATGTATTTGTGGAAAGGAGCAGTGAGAGACATTAGGTCAATCACGAGATTAATTTATGAATAATCAGTGTCACATTACCATTGTGAAAAATGGTGAACAAATGGATTTAAACGAAGAGATAAGATACCTTCAATCTCCAGTGTATGAAGTTATTCGACTTATAGAAGGGACCCCTTTGTTTTTTCAAGAACATATGAAGCGATTTAAAAGGTCTCTTGAACTTGTGAATTATGAATGCTTATATGATAGTGAAATGATCTTTGATCAAATTAGAGTTTTAGTTGAAACGACGGGTTTAATAAATAATAACATCAGACTTGAATATGGTTTGACAGATTCGGGCATGGTCATGATCCTTTTTATGGTTAAATCAGAATACCCTAATAAGAGTTTATATGAACAAGGGATCAAGTCTAAAACAGCTCACGTTGTCAGACAGAATCCGCATGCAAAATTGGTTAACAAGTCTTATCTCGATCAAATTAGAGATTTGAAAGAGGCTTCTGGTGTTTATGAAATCATTCTTAAAAATGAATTTGGGAAAATTGCTGAAGGCAGTAAATCCAACCTATTTTTTATAAAAGATCAAACCATTTACTCAGCTAAAGAAGCGGATATTTTAATGGGGATTACAAGACTTGAACTTATGACCATATTCGAGAAGCTGGATCTAACTTATACTGAATTAGATATTTATGAAGAAACTTTAGAGTTCTATGAAGCTTGTTTTCTTTCAGGAACCTCTATTGGTGTTTTGCCGATTGCATCCATGAACGAAATGAAATACAATTCCACATCAAATCGTGTTATTATAAAATTAATAAAGGCTTATAGCGATGTCGTAAAAGACAATTTGGAAAATACAAGGAGGTTGTATTTATGACAAAAGTACATGAACGATTTTTAAAATATGTGGCATTTGATACTGAATCGGATCCTGATTCAGAGACTTGTCCCTCTACAGCAAAACAAAAAAAACTAGGTGAATTTCTCGTTTCAGAAATGAAGGCAATGGGTATTTCTGATGTGGAAATGGATGAAAATGGATATGTTTATGGTCAAATACCTTCCAATTCTACTAATGCCAAAGCACCGAGCTTAGCACTTATAGCACATATGGATACATCACCAGATTTATCGGGTGCCCATATAAAGCCTCAAATTGTGAAGCAATATGATGGCGGGACAATTATCCTAAATGAAGCGCTTGGTATTAAAATGTCTCCTAAAGAATTTGATCATCTTGCGCACTATGTAGGCCAAGACTTGATTGTGACAGATGGGACTACACTTCTTGGAGCGGATGATAAAGCAGGTATTGCTGAGATTTTAACTCTATGTGAGCGGTTGCTTGAAAATGATGCGATACTCCATGGGCCTATAAAAATCGCGTTCACACCAGATGAGGAAGTGGGTCGGGGTGCTGATTTGTTTAATCTTGAAAAAGTAAATGCCGATTTTGGTTATACTGTAGATGGTGGAGAACTTGGTGAACTTGAATTTGAGAATTTCAATGCAGCTACGGCTAAAATAACGATTAAAGGCACAAATATTCATCCAGGGTCTGCAAAGGGCAAAATGGTGAATTCAATTTTGATTGGCATGGAATTCAATCAAATGTTACCTGCTTTTGATGTCCCTTCATTTACAGAAAATTATGAAGGGTTTAATCACCTAAATGATTTTAAGGGTTCAGTTGAAGAGACGCATATGCTGTATATTATAAGAGATCATGATCTAGAAAAATTTAATGAGAAAAAAGCATTGTTTAGGGAGATTACAGCATTTTTAAATTACAAATACGGTTCAAATGTAGTTGAAACGCAATTGATTGATTCTTATTTTAATATGAGAGAAAAAATCTTGCCGCACATCCATTTAATCAAGACAGTAAAAACAGCGATGGAGACTTGTGAAGTAGAACCGTTGATTGTTCCCATTAGAGGGGGAACTGATGGTGCTAGACTTTCATATATGGGGCTTCCTTGTCCGAATATATGCACAGGTGGTCATAACTTTCACGGTAGATTTGAATACATTCCAGTACAATCCATGGAGAAAACAGTTGATATATTAACCGAGATCGTTAAAATATATGAGAAATATCAACTGGAGGTATAGATGAAACATCGTTTTCAACGTTTTGAATTTTTAATAGGTGAAAAAAAACTCAAATTATTAAGCCAAAAACACGTGGTTGTATTTGGTGTTGGTGGTGTAGGTTCTTTTACAATTGAAGCGTTGGCTCGATCTGGTGTGGGAAAGTTGACCATTGTCGATTATGATACTGTGGATCTAACAAATATCAACAGACAAATACATGCAAATGATAAAACAATTGATATGATTAAAGTTGAAGCAATGGCAGAACGACTTATGGCAATTAATCCAGAGCTCAAACTGGATGCTGTAAATCAAATGATCACCCCAGAAAATGCAGATGCCTTTTTTGATTCTCGTAAGATTGATTATATTGTGGATGCCATAGATATGGTGACTTCAAAAATCGAACTTGTTCTTCAGGCACAAAAAAGAGAAATTCCTATGATTGCTTCAATGGGGACAGGGAATAAACTTGATCCTACTCAATTAAAAGTAACGGATATCTACAAGACCGAAGTTTGCCCACTAGCAAGGGTCATGAGAAGAGAACTTAAAGCAAGAGGAGTTAAAAAGCTTCAAGTGGTATTTTCGAATGAATTGCCTATTGTACCGGATCATTCTAAAATGGATGATGTTCCTGTGAAAGGTCGAAAACTACCACCGGGTAGCAGTTCATTTGTACCTTCAAGCGCAGGTCTTATTTTAGCTTCAGTTGTAATTAATGACTTCTTAAATGAGGTTGAATTAGTTGACATAATGTGATAAAATTTAGGCAATACTGAGATTAAATCGCGAGCAAATAAAAAAAACAACATTAATAAAACTTGTTTATTTGTATATAAAAGGCGAAACAGGCTATTCGCAATAAGTCGAATTGTGAATAGTACAAATTCTGCGGAGGAAATTTATGACGAAAAAAATATGGATTCAAGTGATGTTAGTGATGTTATTATCTACACTCATGTCTGTCAGCTTTATGGAGAGTTTAAGTCCACTAGATCAGAACACTTATAAAAAGGGTGATGATTCTGAGGATGTTAAACTTATTCAGATTGCACTCGCACTGGACGGCTCATATGACGGCAGTGAATTTACGACGACATTTGGCCCCAAAACTGAAAAGGCGGTTATTGCCTTTCAGAAAAAATATGGTCTTGATGCAGATGGGGTTATAGGAAGTGCTACAATCGATAAGATGCTTTCAAATGGAGTATTACCGTTCTTATCGCAGCCTGTATATAAATTTGAAGATGAAAATACTGAGATCAAATTTATACAGTTTGCCCTTATTCAAGAAGGGTTGTTAGAGATTGAACATCCAACCACTTATTTTGCAACTTTAACGGAACGTGCTGTTAAAGCTTTTCAAAATAAGTATAATCTTGAAGCAGATGGCATTGTAGGTGAAGCGACGATTAAAAAGTTTGCAGCTCTTGGATACGTTAAAAATAGAATTCAAGAAGATGTTTCAAGTGAAAATGATAGTGATAGTGGCATTGTAACTGAAAATGAAGTTTCAAGTGAGACTATAGATACTCAAAATTTAAGTTATTTAGGCAATGTTCAAGTGACTTCTTTTAAAAAAGGGGACAATAATAGTGACGTTGCACTCATCCAAAATGCACTTCATATGATGGGCTATTTTGAAGGAACTGAATTCACAACATTATATGGAGATCAAACTGTTGAAGCTGTTAAAAAACTACAAGCTGCAAATGGTCTTGAAGCAGATGGTGTTATAGGAAGCTCTACTTTTGCAATTTTTAGACGCCTTGGGATATTGACAAGTGATGTTGCGGTGGTATCTAGAGGGAATCAACGGTATGGCGAGTATTTAGATTGGTTCAAAGATGTGTTGCCAATGGCGAAAGCGAAATACGGTGAAGACTATCGCGGTAAAATTAAGATTGTCATCGAAGATTATCAAACTGGCGTTAAGATCAATGCACTTTTTTCATATGGTCATAATCACATGGATATAGAGCCTTTGACTAAAGAGGATACTGAAAAAATTAAAAAATTGTGGAATTACAAATACAGTTGGACAATGAGACCGGTTCTTGTTTATTATTTAGATCACGTAGTGGCAGGATCACTTGCTGGTATGCCGCATGCAGCATCTACTTTAGATAGAATTGGTGATAATGGTATGGCTGGCGTATGTGATTTACATTTTAAGAACAGTAGAACACATGCTACGAATAAAATTGATGAAAGACATCAAAAACAAGTTAGAATTGCAGCTGGTGTAAAATAAAAAAATATTAAAAGGGTCTATTCTAATTGAGTTTCAAACTCATTTGAAATAGGCCCTTTTGTGCGTGTTTTACGAGTGCCTATTTTTTTAGGCGATCTGATTTTTTGGGTTTTGTAAATTCATCGTCAAAGTGTTCTGTATAATCGTCATCAAACTCTTCATCAAATTCATCGTCTTCACGATCTCTAGTAATAAGATATAGTCCAAAGAGAACGAGTCCAATATAGAGTACCATATCAAAAGGAATATTTAGAACGCTATCAATTAGAAAAATGACAGAAGTGATCACAAGAATAATCCCCATTTTAAAGTTATATTTGCGATTGTGACCGTAATAATACATTTGTAAAAAGCCAAGACCGGGACCCATAATATAAAGTGGCCAAATTTTACCAGAATAGTGCCATGACGCAAAGTTTCCAATCATAAAGATCAGTGAATAAGTGATTAAAGTAGCACCTGTTAAAAGATTTCTAGAGCCGCCAAAGCCGTTAAAGTATTTTCGCTCTGCTTGAATCCCCATGTATAGAATAATAAGTGGCCAGAGTTCCCAAATGCTAAAGTGGATGAAATGATAATGATCAAAGATCAGTAAAGCACCTAAAACAATAAAAATAAGTCCTAAAAATCCGTTGCGTGTTCTCATGCTGTAATCCCTCCTAAAAAATATATGGTCTGAATAAATTTTATCATAAATCAAATATGGATTTATAATGATTTTCTATTTTCATTATGAACCGAAATGGTTAAGAATGCGTTAGAACGTCATTAAAAGCGAATTAGCGTTTTAAAGTGTGCTGTGCAATAGGTGATTTCATAACGGTTGACAGTAGATTCAGTTTTCATTATAATTAGAGTAATCTATATACTTAATATCTGAGAAAAAGAGGAGTAAACACGACGTATTTAGTAGAGAAAAGAATCCAAGGGCTGTAAGATTCTTTAAATGGCGGGTGTTGAAGGTAGCTTTAGAGATGAATTTCTGAACAAGAGTAAGAAATTCCGGTGAAGAATCGTTAATTCTGTTGAGAGTTATGATGTGAGTCATAAAATTAGGGTGGTAACGCGGTCCATTCGTCCCTTTCAAGGGATGAGTGGCTTTTTTTATGTCAAAAACAGAATTTTTAAATGGGAGATTAGAGATGAGTGACTTAATGATCAGACATGCTGAACTGAAAGATGCTGACGGTATTGTGACAATTCGTAAGCAAATAGCGGTTGCACAAAACACTCTGGGATTGCCATATCAATCGGTTAAGAAGAGTGAACAGTTTTTAGAAAGAGTACTTGCAGATCCTACCAGTTATATTCTAGTCGCTGAAAAAGATGAACAAATTGTAGGCATTTGTTCCATAAAAGTTTTTGATAATCCAAAGATGAATCATGCAGCGACTTTGGGTATTATGGTACACGAAGCCTATCACGGGCAAGGAATTGGCAATGCACTTATGACTGAAATTTTAAAATTATCAGATGATTGGCTTATGCTTAAACGCATTGAATTAGGTGTGATCAATGATAATGAAAAAGCCATGAAGCTTTATGAAAAACATGGTTTTGAAAAAGAGGGACTTAAGAAATATGCAATTAAGAAAGATGGTGTTTATGCAGATGAAGTGATCATGGCAAGATATCGTTAAACTTAAAATATAAAAAATATTGAGGAGGAACATATATGGATAGCAAATATAATCCAAAGGATTTTGAAGATCGAATTTATGACGAATGGATAGCGAAAAAGAGCTTTACGGCAAAGGTTAATCCTGAAAAAGAGCCTTATACTATCGTACTGCCACCGCCTAATATTACAGGTCAACTTCATATGGGACATGCACTTGATCAAACGCTTCAAGACGTTTTGATCAGATGGAAGAGACTTCAGGGTTATGAGGCGCTATGGCTACCGGGTACGGATCACGCAAGCATTGCAACTGAAGTAAGGGTTCTTAAAAGTATTGAAGAAAAAGAAGGTATTACAAAAGAAGAACTCGGCAGAGATGAATTCTTGAGACGCGCATGGGAATGGCGTGATGAATACGGTCGTATTATTGTCAATCAAATGAAAAAATTGGGGTCTTCATGCGACTGGGATAAAGAACGGTTTACAATGGATGCAGGTTGTAACAAAGCGGTTACAGAAGTCTTTATAAGACTTTATGAAAAAGGCCTTATATACAGAGGGAATCGCTTGATTAACTGGTGTCCTGATTGTAAGACGACATTATCAGATGCAGAAGTTGAACATGAAGAAAAGCCTGGTCATTTTTATCATATCAATTATCAAGTTAAAGACTCTGATGAAATGCTTGAAATTGCCACGACTCGACCTGAAACAATGATTGCGGATACGGGTGTTGCTGTAAATCCAAATGATGAAAGATATAAACACCTTATTGGCAAGACGTGTATATTACCACTTGTGGGTAGAGAATTGCCTATTATTGCAGATGATTATGTTGATCTTGAAGTTGGCACCGGGGCTTTAAAAGTGACGCCTGCTCATGATCCAAATGACTTTGAAATTGGTATAAGACACAATTTAGACAAGATTAATATTTTTAATGAAGACGCAACCATGAATGAAAATGCAGGTAAATATCAAGGTATGGATCGATACACTTGTCGCAAGGAAATCGTTAAAGACCTTGAAACTGGTGGTCATCTTGTAATGATAAAAGATCATGCTCATAATGTGGGAACGTGTTATAGATGCAATACTGTTATTGAACCGCGTGTATCGGATCAATGGTTTGTGGAAATGGCACCTTTAGCAGCACCAGCGATGGATGTCGTTAAAGACAGTACTCTGAAAATTGTCCCTGATCGATTTTCAAAAGTGTATATGCACTGGCTTGAAAATATAAGAGACTGGTGTATTTCAAGACAACTTTGGTGGGGCCATAGAATTCCAGCATTTTATTGTGAATCTTGCCCTGAAATGATTGTTGCTGCTGAAATGCCAACGGTATGTCCAAAATGTGGTGGTACGCATTTTAGACAAGATGAAGATGTACTTGATACTTGGTTTAGTTCCGCATTGTGGCCATTTTCAACACTTGGATGGCCTGATAAAACGCCCGAACTCGATTATTTCTATCCTACCAATGTCCTTGTAACGGGATATGATATCATTTTCTTCTGGGTCATCCGAATGGTCTTCTCAGCACTTGATGAGATGGGAGAAGTGCCTTTTGAGCACGTCTTCTTACACGGCCTTGTTAGAGATGCACAAGGTAGAAAAATGAGCAAGTCACTTGGGAATGGTGTTGATCCGCTGGATATAATTGATCAATACGGCGCTGATGCGCTTAGATTTATGCTTGCAACAGGTAATAGCCCAGGGAATGACTTGAAATTCCAAATTGAACGCGTTGAATCATCACGTAACTTTGCAAATAAATTGTGGAATGCATCTAGATTTGTCATTATGGGACTTGAAGAAAATGATTTAACACTTACAGGCAATGAGACTTTAACGCTTGCAGATAAATGGATTCTTTCAAGATTAAATACAGTGACTCAAGATGTTACAACAAGTCTTGATAAATTTGAGCTTGGACTTGCAGCTAATAAAATTTATGAATTTACATGGAACGAATATTGCGATTGGTATATAGAACTTGCAAAGAAAAGACTTTATGGTGAGGATCAGACTGAGAAGCAAACGGTACAAAAAGTATTGATTACAGTTCTTAAAGATATCCTAAGACTATTACATCCTTTTATGCCATTTATAACAGAAGAGATTTGGGCACATATGCCAGGAACAAAGAGCTTACTCGTAACAGACCAATGGCCAGTTCAAGACGAAAAATGGCTAGATATGAATTCTGAAAAACAAATGGAAATTGTTATGGAAGCCATTAAAAATCTTAGAAATGTAAGAGCAGAAATGGATGTTGTGCCATCACGAAAAGCAAAATGTATGATTGTGGCATCAGATGTAGAGATCGGAAATCAGTTGCTTGAAAATGCTGAGTATTTGATGACGCTTGCTTCATGTTCTGAAGTGACTATAATTCATTCGAAATCAGAAGTACCTGAGGATGCGGTTTCAACAGTTGTTTATGGTGCAGAACTGTTTTTACCACTTGCAGACCTCATTGACTTTGAAAAGGAAATGGAGCGTCTTAAAAAGGAAAAAAGTAAGCTTGAATCTGAAGTTGAAAGGGTTGCTAAAAAACTTTCTAATGAAGGCTTTGTAAAAAAAGCACCTCCTGCACTTATTGAAGAAGAAAAAAGCAAGCAACTTAAATTTATAGAAATGTTAAATACGGTGAATGAGCGCATAGAAGCAATTGCAAAAAAACTCTAAGCGGTATCTATTGAACAGAAATCGAGGCACAAAATGAAGATGACAATTGATGAAGCATTATCTTATATCCATGGAACTCATAAATTTGGTATTAAATTAGGACTTGAAAATATCCGTTATTTATTGGGTAAACTAGAGAACCCTCAAAAACAACTTAAATTTGTGCATGTGGCAGGGACAAATGGTAAAGGTTCAACTTGTTCTTTTATAGCAAATGTCTTAACTAAAGCAGGTTATAAGACTGGGCTCTATACGTCACCATATATCGAAGTATTCAATGAACGCATGAGAATTGATGGTGTTTATATTACAGATGAAGAACTTACAGAACTTGTAAGTGAGGTGAAAATAGCGATAGAGTCTATGGTAAAAGAGGGGTACAACCATCCCTCAGAATTTGAAGTCGTTACGGCAATTGCGATGCTATATTATAAGAAGCACCAATGTGATATTGTCGTTCTTGAGGTCGGATTAGGGGGAAGTCTTGATGCTACCAATGTGATCGATAAACCTTTAATATCGGTTATAACACCTTTAGCTTTAGATCATACAGAGTATTTAGGAACAACGTTAGCACAAATTGCAGAGGTAAAGGGTGGTATAATCAAAAATGACGGTATCACAGTTTGTCATCCACAAAGCTTAGAAGCAATGGATGTCATTCGAAGGATTTGTAAAGAAAAAAACAATGAACTCTTAATTGCATCGGTGGATCAAGCTAAAATGGTTGAAGATATAATAGAGGGGTTGACTTTCATGTATGAAAAGAATAAATTTACCCTTAAAATGATCGCGCCGTATCAAATGCAAAATGCTATCGTTGCCATTGAAGTTTTAAAAATATTAAAAACAGTTTATGATTTTAATTGGGAAGAAAAGACGCTTGTGAAAGGTATCAATGAAACGCGTTGGATGGGTCGATTGGAAGTGCTTAGAGAATCGCCATTAACAATTATTGATGGTGCACATAATTTCCATGGTATAAAAGGACTTAGAACGGCTATCCAAACTCTTTTTGATGGTAGACAAATAACGGCTATATTAGGGATTCTAGAAGATAAAGATATCAAAGGCATGTTAGATGAAATTTGCCCTTATATTCATAAAGTTATTGTAACGAGGCCTAACAATCCTAGAGCTTTGTCAGCTGAACATCTTGCAGAAAGACTTAAACCCTATAAGCACTTAGAGATTCTCTATGTGAATGATCATATTAAAAATGCAGTGGATTATGCAGAAACCCACAAAGAGTCTTTAGGCATTATGATTTATTTTGGTTCTCTCTATATGATAGGGGACGTTCGAATGAAAATTCTTAAAGAAAATCAAGACAGCAAATAGAAATAAAAAAACAACCTGCAAACTAAAAATGTAGGTTGTTTTTTTATATAAAAACGCGTAAACACAAATAGATTTACATTCGTTACTTAAATTCTGTAATTACGCGAATACATACATTAGACTCCGGAAGGTCTATTCCAATATCCTCAAAACCATCATGATCTGGATTCGGTGATTTATAGCTCTCATTAAGATTGCCTGTAACTTCATAGTCTATACCAGGATAAGGGCCTTCAACAGGCAATAAAAAGATGCTGTTATCATTTTCATAAGTGACGGCGATTGAAAATGGATGATCTGGGGTTAGTTTTATGGGATGCTCTAATTTGAGTGTATGATAGCCTGGGAGTTTGGCAATTCCAGATACAATTTCAGTAAGGTCTAAAAAAGTAGATTCAGGCATTGAACTGTTTGCAAAGGAAATTTTAAACTTTGAATCTTTAAAACTTGTATAAAATCCAACCGTTGTAATATATTCAGAATCATTTTCTCTTGCGGGACTAGAGTTGAAGACATTTAACCCCGTAATCTTGTAATGCTCCGAATAACCTTCTAATCTATTGGTTCCAGTTTCATCATAATAATACTGCTTCTGATTATCTTTACGCTTAGAAATAGAAGTGATAACAGTTGCATCTTCATTAATATGGACATCTTCGTATGAAACATAGAAGAGACCTTTTTCACCCCAATTATCCCCCCAACTATTTTGAACAATATAGGCACCATCGTTTTTAGGCGCTACAATAAAATTTTCTTTGGAATAGTGATCATCCCAGCCAACGATAACAATCGCATGAGTCGGGTCAGAATAACTGTTGTAATTAAAAAAACCATAGGTGGAATTACTGTAGTATTTCTTTGAATCATCGTAACCAATGGCTGTTGCAGCGGCGCCATATTTATAAACAGCACGTTTAAGTGTGTCTACGCTGTTGTCGATGGTGATATAGTCTGAGATAATATAATCTGGTTTCAAATCATTGTTAGTTTTACCATCTCCAAAGATATCATTTGGATCGACAACTGGTCCAATCCAATTGTTGTAATAAGGTTTGGCAACTTCCATGTTGCCACCAGTATCATAGTTCACTTTAAAAGGTGTATTTAAAATGAGGTGATCTTCTGAAAAATCAAGATAAACTTGATTTTGTTTAGCTAATGAGAGCTCAAAAAGCGTATTTGCAGCAAATGCCCAGCAAGTACTTGAATTGCCTTGATTTCTTTGAAAAAAGGATTTGCTATCTGCTCTCAAAACGCTGTATGTAGAATATGATTCTGGCAATCGAATCGTGTCATCCAGTTCATCTAGAATGACATTTGAAGTTGCTTGTATCGGTGGCAGTTCAGGTATATTATCTACAGTGTTTTTTTCAGGTATAACCGCATTAAAGACTTTTATATCAAGTCCTTTTTGAGTATCAAAAGTATATTGCCATCCAAAATCCTCTACGGCAAAACGCCATGTAACTGGAAAATAAGTGATACGTTTATAGGTTAAAAGCGGATAAATTTCTTTGTCATTTTGAATGACAAGGTTATTAACCTTAATGGGATATGAGGGTAACGATGCGATTAGCGACCTTTCGCGAGGTGCAGTGTCAAGGTACTTAACGGTAAAAGGATTTGAGTTAGCTGCAGAATAAGCAACTGAGAATCCTTCTGATGCGCTAAAGTTAAGTTTAAGACCAAGTCCTTTTGCAAATTGATATGTCATTGGGAAATAGGTGATATCATTGTACACAATGATGGGATATTCAAGACGATCGTTGTCAATTCTAAGTGAATTAATTGTAATTGGAAATTTTGGTAAATTTATTTTAACTGTTTCAGTTTGAGCATAAGTTGGCAATTGTATTAATAGAAGACTGCTGGCTAAAATAAAACTTAGCATTTTCTTTTTAAATGTCATAGAGACCTCCAATTGGATGTGTATAGCATTTTAGATTCTATCAATCTATTTTACCACAAGTTTAGTCATAAAGTTAAAGCAAAAAAAAAGATACAGATTAATCTGTATCATCTACGAGACGATTCATTATATCACCATATAGATATTGAGCTTTCTTTTCCCAGTTTTCACACATCTGCTTTGCAATTTTATTTGAAACGACATTTACTTTGATGTCCATTAAAGTATAGATGCCTTCTTTGACGGTTAAATGGACTACATAGTCATTATCGTCTTCTTTAAAGTAATCTGCTGCCACATTAGTTTTAATCACAAAGGACTTTTTCTTAGAATCTACACTATCGTTAATTTTTCTACGCAACGATTGAGAAACTCTATCAGAGAAAAGTTCAAGTGTATTTCTACCACTTTCAGTAATAATATAGTAATTTTCGCCCTCGCTTGTACTGTATTCTAACATCGAAGATTCTACTAGATCCGTCAAGAACTGCTGCAAATCAAAATAATTCATGATGTCATGTTCTAAAATGAAATCAGTTAATTGTTGATTTGTTAGCGGAACAGAAAATTGATTTATCGTATACAAAATGATAATCTTAGACTTTAATTGTTGATCAGATGTTTGGTTAAGCAATGTATGCCTCCTAAAATTATGTTACAAAAAATAGTATAGCACAAAATATGCATATATCAAAACAAAAAACGTTTATATAACGAATGTTTCATTATATAATAGGAGTGAGACAAAATTTGAAGACATCTAGGAGGTTTTATGAAATCAATTCGTAAATTGATAATGGTTATGTTATTTATAGTAGTATTATTGGTTGGGTGCACTACAGCTCAGACGACATCAAAAGACTTAGAGGATAATCTAGGTAAGTCTAATCAACCAGATTCTAATGTTACGACTACTCCTGAAGTAGAAGCGGAGACAGAGGCAGATATTGTTCAAGAGGCAGATATTGCACAAGAAGCAGCAGAAACTAACCCAGTGGAAGATGAATCTGAAAAGACGGTATCTGTAATTGACAAAGATGAGCATGATGAATCTGCTAAAAATGAAGTGGATTATCAGGTGGTTAAACCAGATGAAAGCAAAGAAATTATGGTTATTATGTATCATAATTTAAGTGAAAAAAACACGGACTATGGCAGGACTGTTGAAAGTTTTAAACAGGATTTAGAAAGATTGTATGATATGGGTTTCAGAACCATATCTATGCATGACTATATTCAAAACAATATTACAGTTGAAGCAGGGTATACACCAGTTGTATTGACTTTTGATGATGGACATATCACAAATTTTAATTATATTGAAAAGGCAGGTAAGCTGACAATTGATCCAGATTGTGTTGTTGGGATTTTAGACGAATTTTCAAGTACGCATCCAGGGTTTGGTAGAAACGCAATTTTCTATCTCAATTACGGTAATGCGTTTGGTCAATCAGAATACTTAGAGCAAAAGTTAACCTACTTGCTTGAAAACGGTTATGAAATAGGCAATCATGCTTTTTCACATGAAGATTTGTCGACACTTGATGTCAAAGGTATTCAAACTGCTCTTGGCAAAAATGCGGCTTTATATCACGAACTTAACCCATCTATTACTATGGATACTTTGGCATTGCCATATGGAAAACGTCCAGATGATGATAGTCTTAGAGCTTATATTGATTCAGGTCAATATGAAGGGTATGATTATGAAAATAAGGCGATCTTAGCAGTTGGATGGAGACCTTATTATCCAATATATCATGTTAAGTATAACTATAGATACGTTAATAGAGTTCAAAGTGGGGACGGAGAGATGCAATTAACTTGGTGGCTGGATAATTATGTGAAGTCGCCTTCGAATAGGTTCATCAGTGATGGTGATCCTGATCGTATTTCAGTACCAATAAAATATGAAGATCAAATAGATGCCAATAAAGTAGGGGAGAAAGAACTTTACTTTTACGCACTAGAATTAAAGTAGCGATAAGGAGGTCACTTTTGAAGTTTGATGTTATTGCCATTATTTTTTTCTTTGTAATTCTGATTTCAATTCAGTATACGCTAAATCAAATTTTATTAAATCTAAAAGACATCAACAGGAAATTAAACCGAGTTCACAAAAATAATATAGAGTAGAAGTAAAATACGTTATAATATGAAAAACAAGCTCATCTTTTTTGGAGAATATCTACAAAAAATTTGATCTTGTTTTTTTCTTATGTATAATAGATAAAAAGATAGGTATGAAAGGAACTGACATGAAATTAAGTAAAGCTGCGCAATTTATCATCTATAATATTTTAGCATCTTTTGGCATTTCACTTTCTATCTCATTTTTTATGACATTGATGCTAAAGGGTCTATCTAATGATTTTTTTAGCCTCTGGTTTAAATCGTTTCTAATGGGATATATGATAGCCGTGCCATCATCCATGGTGGTAATTCCCATTGTTAATCGAATTATGAGTCTGATCACCAGTGAAACTTAGAGTGTTCTATAACCTACTCACAAGGTATAGCATAAAAATACCAGCCATGACGCTTCCACGTCAACTTGGCTGGTATTTTATATTGTATGCGTAAAATCTTATTTTAAAGTTACAACATTGAAAAGAGTAAGAAAAGATAATGAGCAGATATACCTGCAACTAAACCGCCGATTGTATGAGAAAGAATCGCTTTTGAAGCTAATTTACGTACATTTAAGGCATCCATCATCCCCACATGAGTACTCAAATAGCCACTCCAACACATGCCCATTGCTGTGAAAACGGCGATGTCATTAGGACCAATGAGATTGTGTGCAATAAAGTCTTTAACAAGGGCCATAGATGCACCTACAGAACCAAGAGAAGTGATTGGAAATGCAATGGCCTCAGGGCTTTTAAAGCCAAAGAGAGGCGTCAATACAGGGCTTAGCAATGCGCCTATTTTAGGGAATAATGCAACCCCTTCTTTTTTTGCCCCTGTGTATATGGCGACACCATGATCATAACCTGCTGGACCGAAAGTAAAGATCATGACGAGAGTACAAATAATAACGACACCTGGAATAATAGAGAGGCCTAATTCCACACCCGTTTTACCACCTTCTAAAGCGGCGTCAAGTACACGCTCAAAGGTATTACCAATCCGGACATCACGTAGTAAATTAAGGTCATCAATTACGGGTTCTTTGTCTTTTTTTACAGTTTGAATACCATAGTATTGTTTTGTGAATTTCATCATAATTCGGACACTGACGATACTTCCAATAATGGCACCCAAATTACCAACTAAGACAGGCAGTAAATATTCAATCCCATCACCTAATCCAAGCATATAGGTTGTTAAAATTAGTCCCATACCAAATGCAGTCCCCAAATTGCAGAGTGTTGGAAGTTGGTAATCTTTAAAATATTTTTTAAATCCAGCATCTTGTGCGAGTGAAATAATAGCAGGATTGTCAGATAGATAAGTCGTAATCATACCAATCGAAGCAGCGCCAGGTAAATCGTAAAGTGGTTTCATAATAGGTGAAATAATCTTGTTAATAAGTGCAACAACCCCAAATTCTGATAATAAGGCAGCGAATGCGCCAGCGAGTACGGCGATGGCCATAATAAAAAACACAACATCAATTAATAAATAGTGAGCTGTGTTCATTATGGTATTGAACATCTTATCAATGCCCATCTCCATTGAAAGATATCCAAAAAATACACTTGAAATAATGAGAAAAACGAAAGTTTCAAGTGTTACCGCCTTTTTCTGTTTTGTATTATGCTCCATATTTTCCCCCTAAAACTTGATAATTTAATTGTACTAGATTAAACGGGACATAAGCAATCAATTTAGTGGGTTAAGAATTTAAATAAATGTAATGAATTTAGGTTGTAATACAAACTTGAAAAAAGTAGCGTGCTGGTATAAAATAGTGTTTATAATTGAAAAGTCTGGGAGGTACTAAATGAGTATTGAAAATAAGAGGCGTGAAATTTTGTTATCGAAAGAAACTATTGAAAATCGCGTTTCTGAACTTGGAGCTGAACTTACAAAGGCGTATCAAAACAAGCAGTTACTGGTCATTTCACTTTTAAAGGGAAGCTTTATATTTACAGCAGATTTAGTCAGAAAAGTTGACTTGCCTGTGAGAATAGAATTTATGACCACATCTAGTTATGAACATGGAGAAGAGACAACTGGTAAACTTAAAGTGGTTCAAGATATAAATGTAGATTTAACGGACTACGATGTATTGATTGTAGATGATATTACAGATTCAGCATTAACAATGACAGGTGTAATTGAAATCTTAAGTGCACGTCATCCAAAGAGTATTAAATCATGTGTTTTGTTGGATAAACCTTCTAGAAGAAAGACAACTTATCAACCTGACTATGTAGGTTTTGAAATTCCAGATAAATTTATAGTGGGCTACGGTCTTAATTATGGCGATTATTTCAGAAATATCGATCATGTATTTGCCTTTGTAGATTAAGACTCATCTAAATAAAGTTAGCCCCTCAAACTTATATGAATGAAGACATATAAGTTTGAGGGGCTATTTTTTTCATAATAATAAAGATTACTTTCTAAGATCGTCCAGCAGTTGAGTTTTATCTTCAGTGGCAGCATCTTTTGCCTTTACAACTCGAGCAGGTGATCCTGCAACTACCATTCCTGGAGCAACATCTTTTGTAACGATTGATCCGGCAGCAACTACTGCACCTTTTCCAATTCTAACGCCTTCAAGAATGACCGCATTAGCGCCCACGAGGACATCATCTTCGAGAATAACTGGTGTTGCACTAGGTGGCTCTAAAACGCCAGCAATAACAGCGCCTGCACCAACGTGACAGTTCGCACCAATTGTTGCACGTGCTCCAAGTACCGCATTCATGTCGATCATCGTACCATTTCCAATTTCACTACCGATGTTGATAACGGCACCCATCATAATAACAGCTTGATCTCCAATTTTAACGCGATCTCTAATGATTGCCCCTGGCTCAATTCTGGCATTTACAGCTTTAATATCAAGCATTGGAATAGCAGAGTTTCTACGATCGTTTTCAAGTTCGTAGAATTTAATATTCGCTTGGTTTGCTTCTATTAAAGCAAGTACATCCTTAGATTCACCAAATACAACTTGTAAATTAGAATCTCCAAAAATTTTTACAGGAAAATCCGTGTTGTCGAGCGTACCATTAATATAAGCTTTAACGGGTGTTGTTTTTTGAGCATCCTTTATGAACTTAGCAATTTCATAAGGATTTGTCATATCATATTGTGTCATTGTATATCCTTTCTCATACTTATTTATAAGTTACCAAAAATATGATTCATATCATATAGACCAGGTGCTTGTGATTCTAAAAATAGGGCTGCATTTACTGCACCTTTAGCAAATACTTTTTTACTTTGTGCATTATGAGAAACCGTAATGACTTCATCAATACCTGCAAATAGAACATCGTGATCACCTACAATGGTGCCGCCTCTGACTGCGTGAATTGTCATTTCGTTTTCAGTGCGCTTTGTCTCATTGCCATGACGACCATACTGAAGCGTTTTAGGCGTTTTCAATACATCGTTAATACCATCTGCAATCATTTTAGCAGTACCACTTGGAGCATCTACTTTTTTGTTGTGATGTTTTTCGATGATTTCAATATCAAAATCATCTTCTAATAGCGCAGCTGCTTTTTTAGCAAGTGCAATTAATAAATTAATGCCTAAAGACATATTGCCAGATCTAAAAACAGGAATTACTTTTGAAGCTTCAATGATGAGTTTTTCAGCTTCATCAGTTAATCCAGTTGTACAAATGACAATTGGGGTTTTATGCTCCATAGCATATTGAATTAAGCTTGGTACCACAGAATAATGTGAAAAGTCAATGATACAGTCCACAGAGATATCACAAGCTTCAATGGTTTCAAAAATAGGAAACGGTGAAGTTGTTACAGTATGTCGATCAACACCTGCAACAATTTCTAAGGTATTATGGTTTTCTAATACCTCGATTACATTGTGGCCCATGGCGCCGTTTGCGCCAGTTAAAAGAATTCGAATCTGAATGACCTCCTTCATAAATAACAGTTAAAAATAGTATAACCGATTTTGATTAATCATGGTTAGTATTTTTCTAAAATTATAGAGTATTAGGGTACCAAAAGTCAAATGTTGAGCAATCCTTTATCATATGACGCACTTATGAATATGACTTTTAATACTTTAACCATGGATGAAAACAAAACATAAAAAAGAGACAGAGAAACTCCCTCTGTCTCGAACCATTATTTGATCATTTTAAAGTAAATGATACGTATTTAAAATTGATGTCAGTTGTTTTTTATGTTCCTCTTCAATTTCCGTTAAAGGTAATCTCAGAAGACCTGCATTCATGCCCATAAGGTTTAGAGCTGCTTTTACTGGAATTGGATTTGTTTCGATGAAAAGTGATCTCACAAGCGGATTAATCTTAAATTGAATTTCTAAAGCACGTTTTGTGTCTCCAGACATGTATGCCATAACCAAATCATGTGTTTCTTTTGGTAAAATATTTGCTACAGTAGAGATAACGCCTTTTCCTCCAAGTGAGAGAATAGGGACGATGTGATCGTCGTTACCTGCATAGAGTGCAAAATCTTCCGGTATAATACTTGCCAGTTCAGTAATTTGAGAAATATTTGCGCTTGCTTCCTTTACTCCTACAATATTCTTATGTGTAGAAAGGACTTTGATAGTACTTGGTGTTAAATTAACAGTTGTTCTAGACGGTACGTTATAGACAATGATAGGGATGTTTACAGCATCAGCAATTGCTTCGAAGTGGGCAATCATACCTTTTGCAGTGCCTTTGTTGTAATAAGGTGATACAATCAGTAAACCTTGAACACCGATTTCTTCAGCCATGCTGCTCAGCTCAATTGCCTTTTGAGTGTTGTTAGAACCTGTGCCAGCAATAACAGGGACTCGACCGGCTACTGTTTTAACTGTAAACTCATAAAGTGATTTTTTTTCATCATCCGATAAAGTTGCGGCTTCTCCAGTAGTGCCGCTAACAATGATTGCATCAGTATTATTTTGGATGTGCCATTCGATTAGTCTCTCTAAGGCGCCAAAATCGATACCTTGGGCATTTAAAGGTGTAATAATAGCAACACCTGACCCAATAAATAATTCCATAAAAACATACCTCTACATCATTTTTATAAGAGTTTCAGCAATCTGGATAGTATTTGTTGCTGCTCCCTTCCTTATATTATCAGCTACGACCCAAAGATTCAAGCCATTATCGACACTTTCATCTCTACGAATCCTGCCTACATAGACTGGATCAGTGTCAGCAGCTACTTTTGCCAGTGGATAAACATTATTAGCGACATCGTCTTGAAGGATGACACCTTCAGCATTTTTCATGAGTTCGAAGACCTCTGTAAGTTCAAATGGCTTACATAATTCAACATTAATAGATTCACTGTGGCTGTAAAAAACAGGCACTCTTACAGCAGTAGCTGTGATTTTAAGTGAATCATCTCCTAAAATTTTCTTGGTTTCATTAACCATTTTCATTTCTTCTTTAGTATAACCATTCTCTAAAAAGACATCGATGTGAGGTAAACAGTTTTGAGCAATTGGGTGCGCATAGCATCCCATAATGTCATTGCCTTTCAAGCCTTCTTCTAAATCGTTCATGCCTTTCACTCCAGAGCCTGAAACAGCTTGATAAGTAGAGTAAACGATACGTTTGATGCCGTATTGATCATATAATGGTTTCAAAGCAACCATTGCTTGGATTGTAGAGCAGTTTGGATTGGCGATAATATTTTTGTGGTTTTTAAGGGCTTCTGGATTTACCTCTGGAACAACGAGTGGTACTTCTGGATCCATACGCCATGCACTTGAATTATCAATGACGATAACGCCCTTACTTGCTGCAATCGGTGCAAATTTTAAGCTGATATCACCACCAGCTGAAAATAAAGCAATGTCAATATCTTGATCAAATGAGGATTCTGTCAATTCTTGAACGACATAATCTTTTCCCTTTACAGTTACAGTTGTTCCTGCAGAGCGCTTTGAAGAGAAACAAAATAAATTTTCGTATGGAAAATCTCTTTCTTCAAGTACTTTTAGAAAAGTTCGGCCCACCATGCCTGTGGCACCAACAACTGCTAAATTAATCTTCTTCATAGAAATACCTCCTATTGAATACTGGTCGTATATATTATAAAATATAACAACGACGTAAAATAAATTTTGAATAACAAAGTCTTTCGTCATAAATGATGTGAAAACATTGAAAAAACTAGACTTTACAAAATAATTATATATATACTAACATTACGTTTATCTCGCGTCAACAGCAAAGCTTGAAATTATAAAATTGAATTTTCATAATTTCGTATTAAATAAAATGATGAGGTGAAAAAATGCAACTAGATCAATTGACATCAGAAGTCATAAAATTTAGAAAAGATCTACATAGAATTCCGGAAGCTGGTTTTGAAGAGTTTAAGACAACTCAGTACCTTCAAACCGTTCTGAAATCACTTAATATTGACTTTGAAATTGTTTTTGGAACAGGAATTCTCGCTTATATTAGAGGACGTGATCCAAAGAGAACCATCGCTTTCAGAACCGATATTGATGGTCTTTCTGTCACTGAGGAAAGCACATGTGATGTAAAATCCGAGCATAAAGGCTATATGCATGCGTGCGGCCATGACGGACACATGGCCATGATGCTCGGATTTGCAAAGTGGATTAGTGAAAATCCAAATGAGATTTTAGATAATATCCTATTGATTTTCCAACCTGCTGAAGAAGGACCAGGAGGGGCAGAGCCCATTGTTAAAGGTGGGTATCTTGAAAAATATCAAGTGGACGAGATTTATGGTATTCATTTATATCCAGCTGTACCTGAGGGTAAGTTCGGTCTTAAGAGTGGTGCTATGATGGCTATGACCGGAGAATTAGATATTGATATAATAACGCAAAGTGCCCATGGTGCACAGCCACATCAAGGGATTGATGCTGTTGTTATTGCAGCACAGCTTATAAGCGCTTTACAATCCATCGTTTCTCGAAATATTTCTCCTATTAAATCCAGTGTGCTTACAATTGGAAGGCTAGAATCTGGAGAAAGAAGAAATGTAATTGCGGGGTCTGCACGTCTTGAAGGTACTCTAAGAGCTTTTGATAAATCAATCTATGAAACTCTAAAAAAGCGAATTGTAGAAATACTAGAAGGTTATAAAATTGCTTATAACATAGATTATAAAATTGAAATTAGAGATTTATATCCACCTGTGATTAACAATAATAGGTTGTTTGAACAATTTGTCAAAATAAACGGTGAAGATCAGTGTGTGATTCTAGAAGAACAAATGATCAGCGAGGATTTTGCTTTTTATCAAGAAGCAGTCCCGGGCTTATTTTATTTTGTTGGGACTTATAACGATGATAGTGGCTATATATATCCACTTCATAATTC
The DNA here is from genome assembly GCA_965140735.1 of uncultured Fusibacter sp. Lineage (GTDB taxonomy): Bacteria > Bacillota > Clostridia > Peptostreptococcales > Acidaminobacteraceae > Fusibacter_A. The sequence continues at coordinate 448,857 of OZ223306.1, forward strand.
AAAATTTAATTTTAATGAAACAGTTTTAATGAACGGCGTCAAATCATATGTCAATGTGTTAATGGACTATAATAAAAGTCGAAAATAGAAGGAATGGAGTATTCATGGAAAGCGAAAATTTGAGATCGCGACATTATAATATACTAGAAGCAAATGTGATTTTTTTAATTTTAGCAGGTGTCTTTTTAACAGTGGGTGCCTATGTGCAAAGTAGGGAAGTTTTATCGGGATTGCTTATTACCGAATATGGTATTATTTTAGCGCCTGTTTTAATTTATACAATAGTGACTAAAAAGGACTTTAAAGCTATTTTTAGACTCAAAAAAATACCGCTTAAGCAAGTTTTTAAGATTATGTGCATTGCAGTACTGCTCTTACCTACAATAGCAGTAGTCAATTTGGTTACAATTTTGATCATAGAAATTTTTAGCGATGCAATCGTCATTAATCTTCCAACAGCCCAAACAGGGAGCCAATATATTGGACTTATGTTTATCATCTCCATTACTGCGGGCATTTGTGAAGAGGGGTTTTTCAGAGGGATGGTATTAGATGCCTATGAAACAGAACTTGGACGGAGATGGGGCGCTTTGTTCAGTGGCCTTTTATTTGCAATCTTTCATTTTAACCCTCAAAATTTCTTTGGCCCTTTTGTACTTGGCATTATGTTTTCATATTTAGTTCAGATGACAGGGTCTATATTTGCAAGCGTCATTGCACATGCTACGAACAATGGCATAGCTGTTTCCATGGGTTTTCTAGTCAATCTCTTTAGTAAAGATGTGGATATGACGTCACAAAGTGATCAACTCTTTGATTTAAATGGCACTTTGTTGATTGTTATTGTGTTTTATGGTATTCTAGCTATTGGTTTTGCGTTACTCATTAGAAATTTGTTAAGAAGTCTAAGACGAGACTATGCAGAATTTGCTGTTGGAGATCATATTGACGTTAATGAAAAAGCTTATGTGATATTAGAGAAAACAGATGAGCGATTGCTCATTAAAGAGCTGGAATCAGAAAAACTCTTGACCACAGATGTAGAACGACTCAAAAATGTGGGGATTTCAGCAGAATATGAACTCTGGGATAAACGGCCGCTAAGGTTGAATCTAATGAAAATGTTCCCTGTATTAGGTGCAGTGATCGCATATGGCTATATTATATATATAGCGTATATTAAAGGAGTCGGTTAATGTCAAGTTATGGTGCTTTTGCAACTGTTTATGATCTGATGCAATATGATGTGAATTATGCATTTTGGGCAGAAAAGTTGATTGAAAAAATAAGATTACTGAAATCGGATTCAAGGTATGGTCTTGAACTTGCTTGTGGGACAGGAACACTTGCCATTGAACTCAGCAAAGTGGGCTTTATTATGGAAGGTCTTGATATTTCTGACGAAATGCTTGCGATTGCACAGCAAAAAGCAAATCAGAACAACCAGAGACTCAGATTTTTATGTCAGGATATGACTTCATTTCAGACTAAGAAAAAGTATGATTTTATATTTTCGATGTGTGATGGCATTAATTATGTTATAGAAAATGAAGATTTGGAAAAAACGTTTTTAGGAGTGAACAATCATTTAAATGAAGCAGGCATATTTATTTTTGACATCAGTTCACATTATAAACTATCCGAAGTAATCGGAGATCAAACTTTTGCTGAAACTTTTGAGGAGACCGCCTATATATGGGAAAATCAATACGATTTAGAAACAAGTTTGCTTGAATTTGAATTGACACTTTTTAACAAAGTGGGGGATGTTTATGAGCGATATGAGGAATTTCATATACAGAGAGCATATCATATAGAAGAAATTCAATCGTTTTGTGAACCCTATTTTGAAATACTAGAAATTTTAGATGGTGACACTTTTGAAACTAGAAACGCATTATCTCAAAGAATTTGCTTTGTATGTCAAAAAAGATAATAAATATAGTTTATAAATAAAACTTGGAGGAATATATGGATAATTTAATAACTGGAATGTCTCATAATCGTGAAGTTAGAATTTATGTGGCTGAAACAACAGATATGGTAGAGCAAGCCAGAGCCATTCACGATTTGTCCCCAATTTCAACTTCTGCACTTGGAAGAACGATTACTGCTGCAGCAATGATGGGGATGATGAGTAAAATAGAAAAAGAAAAATTAACACTTCAGGTCAAAGGCAGCAATGATATAAAGCTCATCATTGCTATTGCAGATATCCACGGCAACGTGAAAGGGTATATATCAAATCCTCATGCAGAGAACAGATTTACTGAAGATGGAAAATTAGCGGTGGCGGAGTCTATTGGCAAAGAAGGTGGCTTAATTGTCATTAAAGATTTCGGCATGAAAGATCCTTATATTGGCCAAAGTGAAATGGTTTCTGGTGAAATTGCGGAAGATATTGCGCATTATTTTGCAAAATCAGAACAACAACCTTCAGCAGTGGGGTTAGGGGTCGCATTGAGTTCTGAGGGTCATGTTAAAAATGCAGGTGGCTTTATCGTTCAATTGTTACCAGAAACGACAGAAGCGACAATTGAACAATTGGAATCTAACTTAAGTGATTTAAAATCAGTAACACAATTGTTAGAGGAAGGCTTGACGATTCATCAAATTGCAGGTCAGATTTTTGCAGGGTTAGGGCTTGATGATCTTGAGGAATACCCTTTAAATTTAAAATGTGATTGCACAAGAGATAAGATGGAGAGCGCACTTGTCAGTCTTGGTAGAGAGGAATTAAAATCACTAATAGATGAAGATGGAAAAGCAGAATTAAAGTGCCATTTCTGTAATCAAGAGTATCGTTTTGATAGGGATGAACTTGAAACTTTATATACAAATGCAAACTAAAAGGAAGCTATATGAAACAGTACTATGTGTCTATAGTGCTGTTTTTTTGAGTGCCTTCAGCAAAGCCTATTAAGGTGAGAGACTAAATGAGGCAAAGATGATTGTTGTGATTGCACCTCAGGCGTTGCATTCAAAAATGTTCTCTTACTTTGAGGAACAAGTATTTTGGATTGAAATGCCAGAACTTGAAACTGTTTTATATAATCTTAGAAAACATACGGATATGGGGATTCATATGACGCCAGAAGGTCTAGTTGTAGAACCTACTATTTTTGATGTGATGAAACAAAAATTGATCTCAGTTGGATTTTCAGCATCGCGAATTTATAAAGGGGATACAAGGCTTGCATGTGAATATCCAGCGGATATTGCCTACAATTGTTTAGCAATAGGCAACCAATTTTTTTATCATATGAGAACAGATCCTAAAATTATAGCCCTATATGAAGCCAGCGGATTTTATTTAAATCCTGTAAAGCAGGGGTATGTTAAATGCGCCACCCTTGTAGTTGATCAAAATACTGTTATAACTGAAGACCTCAATTTATATAGGGCATTTATAAAAGCCAATATAGAAACGTTGTTGATTCCCAAAGGAGAGATTTTATTAAAGGGATTTGAGTATGGTTTTATAGGTGGTACAAGTGGACTCTATCATAATAAGTTGTTTTTAAACGGTAGTTTGAAACATCATTCCTATAGAAATGAAATTGAAAACTTTATCAAATCAAAAGGTGTGGAAATTATAGAACTTTGTGAAGAAAAGCTTGAAGATTGTGGTTCAATCTTCATATTTGATTACTAATCATAAATGAAAAATCTTATTAATTTCTTGCCACAGGTTAAGAGAATCCTAACGATTTTCAAATTCGGGTGTGTTATACTCATATAATCTAAAGCATAATCAAAATAGTAAATTGACATTATAAGAAAGTAAGGTGTACAAAATGTTGTTGTTGAAACTATTTATTTTAGCCATGATTGGTGGCGTAATTGGCTGGATGACCAATGTAATTGCAATAAAACTACTCTTTAGACCGATTAATCCTATTAAAATACCACTGACGCCCTTTAAAATTCAGGGGTTAATTCCAAAGCGGAAAGCTGAAATTTCAAGGTCTATCGGCGAAATAGTGGATCAAGAGTTGATTTCTATTGAGCAAATTTTAGATCACATTATAGAAAATACGGATAAAGATCAAGTAATTGCTCTTATTAAGACAAAAGTAACTGCCATTGCAGAGGAAAAGATGCCTTCGATTATACCTTCAATGTTTAAAAATAGCATTATTTCGAACATTGGTGAGATTATTGATCAAAATGGGGAACAAATGATAATTGAAATGACTGAGGCTTTAAGTCATAAGGTTGTTGAGAGTGTAGATGTCGCTAAGATTGTTGAAGATAAGCTCAATGCCTATGATTTTGAAAAACTTGAAGAAATGACACTAAAAATTGCCAAAACTGAATTAAAAGCGATAGAAATTCTGGGCGGCGTGATCGGTTTTTTTATTGGGATTATTCAAGGTACTGTAGTGCTGTTTATATTATAAAAGATCTACAGCACAAAACTGATACGTAATTGTAGGGTTGACAGCTATTTGAATTCAGCGTATAATTTCTAACAATACAGAATATAAACTGGCTTTTATGAAGAAGAGTAGCAAATGATACTTATCAGAGAGGATTGTACAAGGCTGTAATACAATCTAGGTTAATGATTTTGTGAAAACCGCCTTCTAGCTTTTAAAAATTAGAAAGAGATAAAGTTGTTTATCTATTAAACGATATTCTATTTTGAAATTTAAACGGGTGACGTCGTTAAACGTCTTAAAGTGGCTTGGTAAAATTAATAGGATGATTTTATTGGGATCATTAGAGTGGAACCGCGGGAATCTCTCGTCTCTAGCATACGCTAGGGATGGGAGTTTTTTTATACCCAATTTACAGCATGAAAACAATATGAATGAAGGAGGGATTAAGATGACTGTTGTAAAAATAACTTTAAGAGATGGTTCGATTAGAGAGGTGGCAAAAGGGACCACATTAATTGAACTTGCAAAGCAACTATCGGGTAGATTAGGAAAAGAAGTGATCACAGCAACCTTCAACGGTAATCTTACTGATCTTCAATTTCGTCTTGAAGAAGATGGCACTGTAAATTTCTATACTTTTGAAAGTGAAGAGGGGAAACGCGTTTTTAGACATACAACAGCTCATATGCTCGCTCAAGCTGTGAAACGCCTTTACCCAGAGGTTAAACTTGGCATAGGACCAGCTATAGAGAAAGGCTTCTATTATGATTTTGATCGAAGTGAATCTTTTAAACCAGAAGATCTAATTGCAATTGAAAAAGAGATGATGCTAATTGTCAAAGAGAAATATCCGATTGAAAGGTCAGTGATGAGTCGTTTTGAGGCTATTGAGTATTTTAGGGCAATGGGAGAATTTTATAAAGTTGAATTGATTGAAGTTTTAGATGAAACAGAACAGATCACAGTGTATAAGCAAGGTGAGTTTGTAGATTTATGCAGCGGCCCCCATCTTTTGAATACTGGCATAGTCAAAGCCTTTAAACTTTTAAGTGCAACGGGTGCTTATTGGCGAGGTGATGAAAAAAATAAGATGCTTCAACGTATTTACGGCGTCTCTTTTCCAAAGAAAAGTCAATTAGGTGAACATATAGAAAAACTTGAAGAAGCTAAAAGGAGAGATCATAATAAATTAGGCAGAGATCTTGAATTATTCACAACTGTAGATGTTATTGGACAGGGGTTGCCATTACTCATGCCAAAGGGTGCTAAAATCATTCAGATTTTACAACGATTTGTAGAGGATGAAGAGGAAAATAGAGGGTATTTGCTTACAAAGACGCCGATGATGGCCAAATCAGACTTGTATAAAATATCAGGTCATTGGGATATGTATAGAGATGGGATGTTCGTCATACCAAATGGCGACTCCGAAGATGATGCATTTGGGTTGAGGTCAATGACATGTCCTTTTCAATTTTATATTTACAAGGCGAAACCAAGAAGTTATAAAGATTTGCCAATGCGATTTGCAGAGACGTCAACTCTTTTTAGAAATGAGTCTTCGGGTGAAATGCACGGCTTGATTAGGCTCAGACAATTTACAATTTCAGAGGGTCATTTGATTGTATTGCCAGAGCAACTTGAAGATGAATTCAAGGGAGTTATCCATTTAATCAACTATATGATGTCTACCCTTGGCATTATTGAAGATGTTTCATATCGGTTTTCAAAATGGGACCCTAATAATCCATCAAAGTATGTGGATGGCGCAACACAATGGGAAGAAACTCAAGCCCGAATGCGGACAATATTAGATCATTTGGAACTTGATTATGAAGAAGCAATTGGAGAAGCTGCCTTCTATGGCCCCAAATTAGACATTCAATTTAAAAATGTTCATGGCAAAGAGGATACTATTATCACTGTTCAAATAGATTTTACGCTTCCAAAACGCTTCGATATGACTTATATAGATCAAGATGGTGAAAAAAAATATCCATTTGTGATTCATAGAACTTCTATTGGTTGCTATGAAAGAACGCTTGCAATGATGATAGAAAAATACGCAGGGAAGTTTCCAGCGTGGCTTGCACCAACGCAGGTGAAACTGTTGACGCTTTCGGATAGGCATAATGAATATGCCGATCAAATTGCAACAGAACTTAGGTTAAGTGGTTTTAGGGTTGAAGTAGACAACCGTGCAGAAAAGATCGGCTATAAGATTAGAGAAACACAACTTGAAAAAATCCCATATATGCTCATTATAGGTGACGAAGATTTACAGAAAAATTGTGTCTCTGTTCGATCAAGGGATTTGGGGAAAATTGGCCAAATGTCTCTGGAAACCTTTATCTCAACACTTCACAGAGAAGTTCAAACCAAATCATTAAATGCTCTATTTGAGCTGTAAATGAATGCGCTGTAAATTGTTTGTGAATAGAAGACATACCTTGTTGACAAAGCACAAAATTCAGAGTAAAATAGCTTTAATATTAAGCGACAATGAAGGACATTAAACTTAAAGAATCTTTAGAGAGAATTGTACTTGGCTGAAATGCAATTTAGAACTTTTTTAAGATGAAAACTCCCTTCTAGCTCTTGAATAGTAGGATTGATGGTGTCATCAATATGAAAAATCAAGCGCGTGACTGCGTTAAAAGTTTTTAAGTGGCGTGGTAGAATTACTAGATTTATTTATATCATGGCAATTAGGGTGGAACCGCGTGTAACTCTCGTCCCTAGCATAATCTGCTAAGGATGGGAGTTTTTTTATTATAAATCATTAGTTTTTGTCCAACATAGAGGCAGGAATGTTTAGCCTGCTCTAAGCACTCAGACGAGAATGGGTCCGACACAACTTAAGCTAAAAGCTGTGATGAGGAGTGTTCAACCTCAAACAGTGTCAGTGAAAGTTGGTTTGAGGCATCGAGAGATGGCTCAGATGTTGTTATTAAATGATTTACAGCACAAAAAAATGAATGGAGGAATGAAAAATGTCAATGATTAAATTAACTTTAAAAGATGGCTCAATCCGTGAAGTTGAAAAGGGCATAACTGTTTATGAAGTTGCAAAACAAATCTCAGGTCGTTTAGCAAAAGAAGCAATTGTAGGTTCAGTGAATGGTGAAACAGTAGATTTGAGTTTTGAAATAAATGAAGATTGTGAACTCAGTATTTTTAAATTTGAAGATGAAGAAGGCGCTCATGCTTTTAGACATACAAGTTCACATATTATGGCACAAGCTGTTAAGCGTCTTTTCCCAGATGCAAAACTTGCAATAGGGCCTGCTATAGACAATGGTTTCTATTATGATTTTGATACAGAACACAAATTTATCCCAGAAGACCTAGAAAAAATAGAAGCAGAAATGAAAAAAATAATTAAGGAAGATTTAAAACTGAGAAGATTTGAACTTCCAAGAAATGAAGCTATTAAATTTATGGCTGACAAAGGTGAAGATTATAAAGTTGAACTTATAAATGACCTTCCAGAAGATGAAATTATATCGTTCTATGAACAAGGTGATTTTGTGGATTTATGTGCAGGTTGTCATGTGATGAGTACAAAAGCGGTTAAGAGTATTAAACTTTTAAGTTTGGCAGGTGCTTATTGGCGTGGAGATGAAAAAAATAAAATGCTTCAAAGAATCTATGGGACTTCTTTTCCAAAGGCTTCTTTATTAGATGAATATATAACAATGCTTGAGGAAGCAAAGAAAAGGGATCATAGAAAATTAGGAAAAGAACTTAAATTATTTGCACTTATGGAAGAAGGTCCTGGTTTTCCGTTCTTTTTACCAAATGGTATGGTGGTAAAAAATAAACTTTTAGAATACTGGCGTGAAGTACATGACAAGGCTAACTATGTTGAAGTAGAGACGCCTATTATTCTCAACAGAAAGTTATGGGAAACTTCAGGACACTGGTTCCACTATAAGGAAAACATGTACTCACTTTTGATTGACGAAGAAGATTATGCAATTAAACCAATGAATTGTCCAGGTGGTATGCTGGTTTATAAGACAGATCTTAGGTCTTACAAAGACTTCCCAATGCGTGTTGGTGAAATTGGTCGAGTTCACAGACATGAATTATCAGGTGCACTACACGGTCTTATGAGAGTAAGAGCTTTTACTCAAGATGATGCTCATATTTTTATGTTGCCAGAGCAAATTAAGGATGAAATCAAGGGCGTATGTAATCTGATTGATGAAGTTTACAAGACTTTTGGTTTCTCATATCATGTGGAACTTTCAACTAGACCTGAAAAATCTATGGGAACAGATGAAGAGTGGGCACATGCAGAAAAGTCGTTAAGAGAAGCGCTTGAGGAACTTGATCTCGATTATAAGTTAAATGAAGGCGATGGTGCTTTCTATGGTCCTAAAATAGATTTCCATTTAAGAGATTGCTTGGGTAGAACATGGCAGTGTGGTACAATACAACTTGATATGCAATTGCCGCAACGTTTTGAACTTTCCTACATTGGAAAAGATGGTGAGAAACATCAACCAATTGTTATTCATCGAGTTGCATTTGGTAGTATTGAACGTTTCTTGGGTATATTAATAGAAGAATTTGCAGGTAAATTCCCGACTTGGCTTGCACCTGTTCAAGTTAAGTTATTACCTATTGCAGATAGACATGTGTCTTATGCTGAAGAAGTTAAAGCTGCTCTATCGGCAGCGGGAATTCGCGTGGCTATCGATGAACGTGCTGAAAAAATAGGTTATAAGATTAGAGAAGCACAACTTGAGAAAAATCCTTATATGCTCATTTTAGGAGACAAAGACATTGAGAACAAAGCTGTATCTGTTCGTTCAAGAGATATAGGTGAACTTGGCAGCATGACTGTTGAAAGCTTTGTAGAAAAAGTAATTGAAGAAATTAAATCTCGTTCTTTAGTTACTGGATTTCAGAAAAAAAGTGAAGCATAAAAGTAATAAAAGACTTGACATGATTTAGAGCACGTGTTATAGTTATTAAGGTCATAAGACAACCAAGTAGAAGCCCGCTTCTCACCATATAACGCAGTGTTCATATGGTAAATAGTATCTTTTAATATGGAGTGTATACTTTATATAATGAAAAAAAGTTGCTAACGGCGGATATTCTATCCGCCGTTTTTTTATGTCTGACATTATCTTTCGTATCACTTAGGTAAAATATGTTTATTTTTTTAGGTGAATCGACGAAAATGAGACATAATAAATAAAATTTGATGGGCAAATGCGACCATTAATTGTAAATTCGCAGTAATTATGCGATTCTGACTAAACCTAGGAGGTGTATCTTATCAAAACAGCTGATATTAATGAAGAAATTCGTGACCGTGAAATAAGAGTTATTGGAGACGATGGCGAACAACTTGGCATTATGCCTGCGAAAGAGGCTTTGGCATTAGCTCAAGAAAGAAAACTTGATCTTGTGAAAATTGCGCCAAATGCAAAACCGCCAGTTTGTAGGATTATGGATTTCGGTAAGCATCGATACGAACAGCAAAAGCGTAATAAAGAAGCTCGTAAAAAACAAAAAAACGTTAGTGTGAAAGAAGTTCGTCTGAGCCTAAATATTGAAAAACATGATTTAGAGACAAAAGCAAAAAATGCCATTAAATTCTTAGAAAAAGGTGACAAAGTCAAAGTTTCATTAAGATTCAAGGGCCGTGAGATGGGTTATACTCAGTTAGGATACGAAGTATTTAACAAATTTGTCGCGGAAATTGATGAAGTTGGAGCTCTTGAAGCACCAGCAAGAATAGAAGGTAGAAGTTTAGTTGCAATACTTGCACCTAAAAAATAAATTTATATAAATTCGGAAGGAGGACTTTACAATGCCAAAGATGAAAACACATAGAGGCGCTGCTAAAAGAGTTAAAAAAACTGGAAGTGGCAAATTAAAAAGAAGTAAAGCTTTTACAAGCCATATCTTAACTAAGAAATCTTCTAAAAGAAAAAGAAATTTAAGACAAGCTACTACTGTTAGTGAATCAGATATGAAAAGAGTAAGAACATTATTACCTTATTTATAGGAAGAAAGAAAAAGGAGGTTTAAAGAAATGGCTAGAGTTAAAAGAGCTATGAACGCAAGAAAAAAACATAAGAAAATTCTTAAATTAGCTAAAGGTTTTTACGGCCAAAAAAGCTTAGTATTTAAAGCAGCAAATCCAGCGGTTATGAGATCTTTAAGATCTGCATATGTTGGTAGAAAATTAAGAAAAAGAGATTTTAGAAAATTATGGATCGCTAGAATTAATGCAGCATCAAGAATTAATGGTTTGAGTTATTCTAAATTTATGAATGGTCTTAAAAAAGCGAATCTTGATATTAATAGAAAAATGTTGTCAGAAATGGCAATTCATAACCCAGAAGATTTTGCTAAATTAGTTTCTGTGGCTAAAGAAAATTTATAGAATTTTAAATAAATGAACCAAGTCCATACGGACTTGGTTTTTTAAATGAGTAAATCTAACTTTAACGAGTGTAAAATGGCATATGTAGGTTATTTTAAACTTTGACGGGTATCAGTGAAAATAAATTTAGCATTGCAAAACAATCATAGGCGTTTGTATTTACGGAGGAAAAATGAAAAAAGAAAATATATTGAAAGTGTTTAAAAAAGACATAAAAAATATAGTTAGAAATCCAATCGCCATAATTATTATTGCAGCACTCTGTGTTATTCCGTCGTTGTATGCGTGGATCAATATAGCAGCTTGTTGGGATGTTTATGAAAATACTGGTTCAATTCCTGTGGCGGTAGTCAATAGAGATAATATGGTTATACTTAATGGGAAATTTATAAATATTGGGGCAGATGTCGTTGAAGAACTCAAAGAGAATGATAAGATTAAATGGACGTTTGTCAGCCGAGAAGAGGCAGATCAAGGGTTACTTGAGGGACGATATTATGCGTCTATAGAGATACCTTCAACTTTTACGGATAATTTTTTATCGATCTTAACTGAAAATCCGATCAACCCTAAAATTATATATAAAGTAGATACTAAATCTAATCCAGTGGCAGTAAAAATTGCAGATTCAGCAAAAAATACTTTGGTTGAGCAGATTAAGAGTAATTTTGTTGCAACTGTAAATGAGACTGTTTTTTCTTCTCTCAATACACTGGGTGATGATGCAGATGATAAAAAAGAGGATTTGATTAAGTACAAGGATGCAATTGTAGATATCAATAGAAACTTGGAATTATTAGAAAATACATTAGATAACATACATACTGGCTCAACAGAGTATGGCACTTTCATGAACAGCATGTATGCTTTAGTTCCATCAGTTGACCAAAGTATTGATGTACTTGAAGCGAATAATAACAGCAAAGAGACGATATTAAGAGATGTACAGTTGACTGTAAATCAAGCGTTAGATGATGTCGATACAAATTTGAGTATGGCAATTGCGTCTAATAATAGAATTCATGATCTGGTAGCGACTTTAAATGATACTAATGAGCAACTGGGAAATGAAGAAATAGATAAAACAGTTTACGATATCTTGGTCCAGTTTACAGCATTAAACAACTCAATCTCAGCAACTGTGGACTATCTTCAAGCGATTCAATCCGTAGATACCAATAAAGACATCCAAGATGCTATTGATAAATTGACAGATCTTCAAGCAAAACTTGAAAATCTTAAAGTACAACTTCAAAAACTTCAAGTAGCACTTGGAAATACATCGGATTCTCTAGAGTCATTGAGTAAAAGTTTGGAAGATCAGATTAATTCAACTGAGCAAAATGCAGAGGCTGTAGACACGGCATTAGATAGCAGCATTAGTCAACTTGAAAAACTCAATGAAACACTTAACAATCCCGCATTATCACAAATAATTGATCAGTTAAAATCTGTACAGACCCAAAGTGTTTTAGATCAACTTATTGTTGGGTTAAAGGTAATTCAAACATCAAGTAGCAATCTAAAGACTCAGATAGATGGTTTGAATGCCAGTATTGATGATATGATTGATACTATTGATCAAGTGGATAAAGAGATTAGCAATGGCATTCGGTTTTTAAATGATTCTAAAGCGAGCAATGTCAATCGTAACAGTAGAATCAATGGTATTAATGATAATCTTAGAATTATTCAAGCTTATAATTATGATGCACAAAGTCAAATTAGTGATATTCATAAAAATCTGAGTGCTTCTAATGTGCTTTCTAAAGCTATTTTAGATCAAATTAATGACAATGTGAGCAGTACTTCAAATAAACTTCTCGAAGTCCAAAAATCATTTCAGCAAGAAGGAAAGAAGGCTATTAACGATATAATAGGATATTCAATTGTGAGCAACTTGGATACGGCTTCTTTAATTAAATCGATTCGTGATTTGCAGAACCATCTTTCGGATACAATTAATTCGGCAGCTCAGGGTGGTCAATTGACGGCAGATCTTGCTTCTGAGGCTAATGCAACACTTGAGGATGTAAAAGATTTAGTTGAGATGCTTGGTGATCGATTTGAAATGGTTAATAATAAGGATATCTCATTGATGATTGACCTCTTACGAAGTAATCCTGAATTCATGGGAGATTTCATGTCAAATCCATTTGATTTAAAAACAGAGACGATTAACGCAGTTCCCAATTATGGGTCAAGCATGGCACCTGTTTATACAACGTTAGCACTCTGGGTAGGTTGTTTACTTCTAAATGCAGTTTTAAATACATTTCCTGGATCGTCTGCAGACGTTGAAATGATGTCAATAAAGGAGAAGCATTTTGGAAAGATGTTATTGTTCTGTTCTTTAGCAATGATTCAAGGACTCATTGCTGCAGTTGGAGATATATGGCTTTTAAAAATTTATGTTACAAGTCCATTTTTATTTATCGTATTTGCATTATTAGCATCGCTTATTTTTTCATCAATTACTTATACGCTAAAAGCGACACTCAGTAATCTTGGAAAAGCACTTGGTGTAATCTATATGATTTTACAACTTGCTGGTAGTGGTGGGACTTATCCAATACAAGTGGACCCCCTTATATTTAGGATTTTACAACCGCTATTTCCATTTACTTATGCTGTTAATGGTTTTAGAGAAGCGGTTGCAGGCGCAGTGGCAATCAATGTTGCACAAAATATTTTAGCATTGCTCTTATTTGGCATTGTATTTACGTTATTTGGTTACCTGACGATTGACAGATTATATCCGAAGGTTCGAAAATTTGAACTGAAACTCAAAAAATCAGGTCTTGGTGAATAAAAATGTGGATAAGGGAGGTGTTGAAATTGAAACGAATTTCTAAAATATTAATTAGCTTAAAAAAAAGCGTTTGGAATCAGGGCATAAAACCAATTTTTATGTTGCTACTTCATGATTTTAAAACGATCAGAATGAATACAGCTGCACTTGCTATAATATTGGGACTTTGCCTTTTGCCTTCACTCTATGCATGGATCAATATATATGCTTGTTGGGATCCATATGGCAATACAGGCAATCTTCCAGTTGCAATTGTAAACAATGATGAGGGGGCTGTTTTTGAGGGCGAAATCATCAATGTGGGCGAGAGTATTGTAAATGAAATGAAGGGGAATACCTCTATTAACTGGCATTTTGTGGATGATTGGCAAGCCAACAATGGTCTCAATGAAGGTGAATATTATGCCATGATAGAAATACCTTCTAACTTCTCTCAAAGACTAATGAGTTTGACTACCTCGACGCCACAAAAGCCAGTGATTGTGTACAGGGCAAATGAAAAATTGAATGCCATTGCTGCAAAAATAACAAATGTGGCAAAAGAAAAATTAGTCAATAATATTAAAAGTAATTTTGTCAAAACGGTGAATGAACAAATATTAGTTACTTTTAATTCCAGTGCAGATGAGTCTAATCTAGATTCTTTGAAACTTGAAGATGTGAAGACAAGTTTAAGAGAAGTCAATGATGATATTGACTCATTGCTAAAACATTTAAATTATAGAAATCAAAATGTAGATGGTTTTCAAGAGCATATACGATCGACCAGCGAGCAAACTAATGCATTGCTTAATAAAATCAATAGCATGGAGAAGGTGATTCAAGCCACTGAAAAACTGAACAAAGCTAAAATCAAAGCTGTAGATCAATCCATTAATATTCTAAATGATAATATTTCACAGATTCAATCGCTAAATACTCAGAATCATGATCTTATTAATCAACTGATTCAAATTAATAATCATACACTTGATAAAGATCTTGAAGTGATTATGTTTAGTACGATTAATATTTGCGATCAACTTATTAATCAAATTTCGGAGGATCAAGCGAACTTAGCAAGGCTTGACCCGAAGGGTAAACAAAATACAGTTGTACTACTTAGAGATTCGCTTGACTATATGGAGAAACTTATTAGTGAAGAGCGTAATAAGCTTTTATTTCTAATGGCTTCGGTAAAAAATGGCGATAGTAAAGCATTAACCAGTGATGCCTTGAGCACACTTAAGACAATTGGCGATGAGGTTTCAGAGCGTATTATTAATATGTCTAACTTTTATTATAGAAGTGCCATGCCAGCAATAGATGCCCTTTCAGAAAATTTAAATATGGGGCTTGAAGATGCTGTAGATTTACTGGATGCAACTAAAGTAGTCATTCCTCAATACAACGCACTCTCAGCATTCCTGTTATCTACTGGAGAACTTACAAAAACACAAAGAGACCAGATGAGTGATGTTTTAGTAGATTTGAAGAGTGATGTAGATACTGTACTTGAAAAATTAGATACTGTGGATGAAGCTCGAATGGAAAAATTGTTCGATCTAATAAGAAATAACCCAACGGATATCACAGATTTTCTATCGTCTCCTCTTGAAGTAGAGTCGATTGAACTCTATGAAGCAGATTCTTTTGGTATCGCCATAGCCCCATTTTATTCAGTTTTGGCAATTTGGGTAGGTGTTTTACTCATGAGTTCCATATTAAGTGTCTCAGCAGAAAGTAATCTAGGGCTTAAGATGGGGCATATGCATATTGGTAAGATGCTCTTGTTTTTAATCATTTCTTTGATTCAGTCCACTATAATAATTTTAGGAGATATTTATATCTTAGGGGTTGTTCCTAAAGATGTAGGACTCTTATTTACGTTTAGTATGTTAACCTCGTTAACTTTTGTAGTCATTATATTTACATTGGTTTCAGTCCTTGGCAATGTGGGCAAGGCTGTTGCAATTGTTGTTATGGTATTTCAAATTGCAGGTTCTGGAGGGATTTATCCGATACAGACGAATCCCGCAATATTTGGCATGTTAATGCCACTTTGGCCGTTCACTTATGCCATTAGTGGGTTTAGAGAAGCTATATTTGGTTCTTATCAGCCTACTGTGGATACAGATATAATGGCATTGTTTAAAATAATTGCCGTTATGTTACCTATTGGATTTCTAAAACGCTTATTTCATCCTTTAATCCATTTCTTTGAGCATAAGTTTGAAGAAGCAGAACTTTAATAAATATTAGAATTAAATTTTTAAACACTTTAGGTATATTAAAGACAAGTCCAATTGGGCTTGTTTTTTTTACATAAAGTGGTCAGATAAACTTGACATTTGCCCAATACGTCTCTATAATGCATTTACCTTAAGGAATAACACAGTTTGATTAACTAAAGAGTTAATCGGATGCGCGCATCAATAAAGGAGACGCATGTTTATAAAGAGTATTAAAGCAACATTTGTTAGAGATTGGATTACTCAGTTAAGGGCTTATCCTATGCATTTTTTTATTGGAAATGTTTTGACGGTTTTTTATACTGTGCTAGGTGCTTTTTTTATGTATCATCTATTTTTCCAAGGGCATTTAAAAACATCTTTTGAAGTTTACACAGGGACAACAGATTACATGACTTATGTAATTATAGGCAGTTTGGCGTATGCGCTAGTGGTGAGAACGCTACTCAATGTAAGCCGGAGTCTTATAACAGAACTTAGGCAGGGCACGCTTGAAAGCTTAATGCTAGCGCCTTTTAGCCGTCTTGGGTATTTTACAGGGAACATGTTGCAGCAAACAATTACTTCACTTGGTGAAGTTTTCCTATCTATGATTTTTTGTTTTATATTTGGATTGTCGGTGAGCTCTATAAATGGTGCCACTTTTGTTGTAAGTCTTGTGATTACGCTGTATGCCTATTTTGGACTATCGCTTTGTTTAGGGGCAGTAATGCTCTATACAAGAGATACGTATATTTCACAAAATACCTTGTTTCTATTTATATTTTTAGTCAGCGGTGTCATCTTTCCAATAGAGTATTTACCGCAAACTTTAAATGTAATTGGTGCTTTTTTACCTGTGAGAGATAGCATCTTTATGCTTAGAGCTGCTGTGATGAATGGCGTTAGCATAGAGAGTTTGTGGCCAACGTATGTAAGGCTTTTTTTACTGGGAACAGGCTATTTTATAGTAGGTTACAATGCAATAAGAAAAATTGAGCGTATTGCGCTTGAAAAAATATTTGGGTAGGTGTAGAAATGATTGAAGCAATAAATTTAAAGAAAACATATCATACAAAAGTTAGAAAAGGTCTCTTTAAGAGAGAAAAAGATATTGTTGAAGCTGTAAAAGGCATCCATTTGCGACTTGAAAAAGGTCAGATCATAGGGCTTTTAGGCATAAATGGTGCAGGGAAAACGACGACAATTAAAATGTTGTCAACACTGATTAAATCCAGCTCAGGAGAAATTTATATCGATGGAGTAGAAATTAATGAGAATCCGTTGGAAATTAAGCAAAAGGTCAATATGATTGCTGGTGGAGAGCGCATGATTTATTGGAGACTCACTGGGAGAGAGAATCTCTGGTACTACGGGCAACTGTACGGTGTTCCTGATAAAATTTTAAAAAAGCGTATTGATCGCTTGGTAACACTAGTAGGCCTTAATGATAAGCAAAATGTCCCTGTTGAACGTTATTCGAAGGGGATGAAGCAAAGACTTCAAATTGCAAGAGGGCTTATTAACGATCCCGATTATTTATTTATGGATGAGCCAACTTTAGGATTAGATGCGCCTATTGCAAAAGAAATAAGGGCATACATCAAAAAGCTTGCTGTGGAAGAACAGAAAGGCATTCTCTTGACCTCGCACTATATCAACGAAGTCGAAGCATTATGCGACTATATTTATATTTTGGATCAAGGTGAAGTTATTTTAGAAGGCACTGCAGAGACGCTTTCTGAAAGTACTTTTGAAACAAAAATAACAGTTCTTGAACTTGCCGAAGTCGATCCGAAAATTGAAGCCATCATGCAAAAATTTGCAACTGATGAAAACGCAATCATTCATAAAGACTCTCATAAAAACAGGATGCGCTTTGAATCTAAAAGTGTGCTGAATGAGCCCCTTGTGAAGCTCATTCATTCGGAAAAACTACCACTATCAAAACTCTATGTGGAAGCACCAAAACTAGAAGATACCATTATAGAGATCTCTAGACGGGTGAACTCATGAAGCGGTTTATAAAAGTCGTTCGGGCAGAGGCTGGAAAACAGTTTAAAAATAAAATTCACAATATATGGGTTATATTCTCTATGTTGTTATGGCCAATTCTTGCATTTGCATCGGCTTATTTTCAATTTAAACCCTTCTCATTTGAGGCAATAACTGAAAAAGTAAGTTATCTCAATGATGAAAGTATTATCACTTTTATTATGATTGGCTATTTTGCGATGGTATTTTTTAGAGCCTTTGTTCAATCTGCATGGGAATTTTCATCAGAGCGTATTTATGGCACTTTGGAACTCATCTATTTGTCTCCGGCAAATAGAATAGCAGTTATCCTAGGAAATGCCATTGCTTCTCTAGTGATTAATGTATGGATGTTTGTTTTGTTCATGACGGGTATTTATATGCTTTTTAATCAGGTGCCACTTATGAATGTACCTGTATTGGCACTTGCGCTTGCGATGATGGTTTTAATGTCCATTCTTTGGGGCATGCTTTTAAATGCACTATTCTTATTTACTCGAGACTCGAGTATGCTTTTTACTGTACTGGAAGAACCGATGGAACTCTTTGCAGGCGTTAAGATTCCAGTAGAGCTCTTTCCACTATGGGCAAAAGGGATTGGATTGGCATTTCCGCTCACATATGTGATCAGGTTATTGAGGGAAGTTGTATTCTTAGGGTATAATTTAACGGAAGTCAGTTCGCTGCTTTATACGTGCATATTTATTTGTACTATAATGTTTGTGGTGACAGTTTTCGTATTAAAATGGGGTGAAAAACACAACGCCATCACAGGTGATATGACATTATTTTAGGAGTTAATAGAATGAGAATATCAAGAATGAATTATCAAGATTGGCAAATAGATTTTGTATATGCCCCTTTTTTTGAAATGTTATGCAGTTTACATGTCTTGTTTCATGCAGAACATCACAAATCAAGAAAAAAGTGGGCGATAGAGACAAGAAAGAAGATGAATCAAGAACTCTATAATAGGTTGGCTTTCTATGATATCGTCACAGATGGCTGGATGGGTGCTATGGAGTTCAGGTATTTAGATGAAGCTTATAATGACTTTAATATAATCAATAGTATCCGAAAACTAGAGACTGTTCCAAATCTAAATTTTGCAAATCTCATGCTAAATCAAACGGTTTCTCTCTCAGATATTCGAAAAATTCTAGTTTTAAAAAAATGTCATATAGAGACACTTCACCAAGAACAAATAGATTTCCTGTTGGATATGGAAAACTATAAAGATGATTTTATATCAGCGCTCAAAGCCTATTTTTATTTGCATTTTCAAGAGGTTCAAATAGAAACAGAAGCTTTTATGATTGGCACACTTAAAGCACATAAGAAATTGAGTGAATCCATGGATTTTATAAAGTATCTTGAGATTTTGCATCCAAGGATTGAAGCAACAGCCACACATTTGCGCCTTTATAAATTCAAGACATTTGATTTTAGCTACGAAGCTATTAAAAAAGTTGAAATTGGTATTAGTACTTTTATAGATCCGCACCTGTTAGTCGGTTACGAAGCAGATTTTTTAAGCTTGACCATTAGATCAAAAATGGAATCTATGGATGAAGAGGTGTATGAGGATTTAGTGGCACTCTTAAAAGCATTAGGCGATAAAACAAGGCTTAAAATTCTTAAATGTCTCTATGAAAAGCCTTGGAGTACTCAAGCACTAGCGGAAAAATTAGAAATCAGTGAAGCTGGTATTTCTAAACATTTGAAAATATTAAATCATGTTTCTCTTGTTAGAAAAATAAGAAAAGGGAATTTCATTTTATATTATATAAATACTGAAATGATAGACAGAATTCCTATGAATGTGTATCAATTTTTAGATGAAAGGTGAAAATTGAAGATAAAAAAGCAAAAAAAGAGAAAATAAAAACAAAAAATGTCCCATGTATCTTGTATACAAAATCTAATTGTCATATAATAAAGCTATAAATAAATTTAAGGAGTATTGGAAATGGCATTTTTAGATAAGATAGTAGAAGTCGCTAAAAGCGATGTTCAAACGATTGTATTACCAGAAGCGTTTGACCCAAGAACAATTGAAGCAACTCATAAAGTATTAGAAAAAGGGATTGCCAAGGTAATATTAATTGGTGATGAAGCGGAAATTAAGGCAACTGCTGGGCAGTGGAACATTGATGGCGCTGAGTTTATCAATCCAAAGACTTTTAAAGATATGGATAAATTGGCGATTAAGCTTGCTGAGCTTAGAAAAAGCAAAGGCATGACTGAAGATCAAGCCAAAGAGCTCTTGGCAACTAATGTGCTTTATCTTGGTGTAATGCTTGTTAAAATGGGATATGCTGGCGGTATGGTTGCTGGTGCAGCAAATTCAACAGGTGATGTTTTGAGACCAGCACTTCAAATCTTAAAAACAGCTCCAGGCATTAAGCTCGCTTCAGGTGCATTTATCATGGAAGTCCCAAATTGTGAATATGGTCAAGAGGGTATTTTCATCTTTGGTGATTGCGCGTTAAATCCTAATCCGAATGCAGAAGAACTTGCACATATCGCAGTTAGTTCTGCAAAAACATTTAAAGCTCTAGTTCACGCAGAGCCACATGTGAGTATTTTATCGTTTTCTTCTAAAGGATCTGCTAAACATGCAGATGTAGACAAAGTAATTGAAGCGACTAAAATTGCAAAAGAGTTAGCACCAGAAATTAGTTTAGATGGTGAATTACAATTTGATGCATCAATTGATGCTGCAATAGGTAAGAAAAAAGCACCAGATTCAACTGTAGCTGGACAAGCGAATGTTATTATTTTCCCTGATCTTGATGCTGGAAATATTGGCTATAAACTTGTTCAAAGACTCGCTAAAGCAAATGCTTATGGTCCTGTAATTCAAGGACTTGCAATGCCAGTTAACGATTTATCTAGAGGCTGTTTTGCTGACGATATCGTTGGGACAGTTGCACTGACTGCATTACAAGCTCAAATGCAAAACAAATAGAAATAAAAATAAAAATAAACCAATTTAGTACTAAGTAATTCATTAAACACCTTGAGATGATTCCGTTCATTTCAAGGTGTTTTTTTATGATGCTTTCTCTGGTGCTTTACAAATTGTTTACAAGTTGAATGCAAAACCCTAATTGACACCCCCGTATAGGCGGGGGTATAATGAATGAGAAATTAATTGTGAGGTGAAACGGATGCGTAAAAAAGTGGCGGTAATTGATCAAGGCAGATGTGATCGTTCACCATTCTGTCCTGTTAAAAGAGTTTGTCCAGTAAATGCAGTAAAAGGGCGTATGTTTTCTGCACCAAGTGTGAATAATGAGGACTGTATTGGATGTGGCAAGTGCATTTCATATTGCCCTATGGGTGCAGTAAAAATGGTCACATTATAGGTAAATTCAACTAAATGACGCTTATATTCTATAAATAGACTAGATTGTATACAGCTTATTTCAAGTTTGTAATGGATCTAGTCTATTTATATTTGATTTTTGGTTTTGCTTTTGATGAAAAAAATGTATAATATATAAAGTACCTTTAAGCAAGAACACATAAATAGCAGTATTCAATAGGGGGAACAAAATGGAACGATTAAGACAAAGTCTCAAAAAAGGTCTCAAGCCTGCACAGGTATTGGTATTAGGATTTGCTGGGACGATTATTTTGGGAACGCTTATACTTATGTTACCAATAGCTTCAGCGAACGGACAACCGACCTCTTTTATTAATTCTTTTTTCACATCTACCTCTGCAGTTTGTGTAACGGGACTTGTCGTTGTGGATACCGGCACATATTGGAGCGTATTTGGAAAGACCGTTATATTACTTTTAATTCAAATTGGTGGTCTCGGTTTTATGACCATGGCCACATCCATTGCGATTATATTAGGCAAGAAAATAAGTTTAAGAAATCGATTAATCATGCAAGAAGCGCTTAACCAATTTTCTATATCAGGCGTCATTCGATTGACGCAGTATATTATTCTAACAACACTTGGCATCGAACTGGTGGGAGCTTTGCTTCTTTCACTACGGTTTATACCACAGTTTGGATTTAAAAATGGTTTTTACTATGCGGTATTCCATTCTGTTTCTGCCTTTTGTAATGCGGGGTTTGATATTATGGGAAATGGCGTGAGCCTAATGCAATATGTAAGTGATCCTCTGGTTTCGATTGTCATTATGTTTTTAATTATATTAGGGGGTCTTGGATTTTCTGTTATTGTTGATATCGGTCGAACGAGAAATATTGGAAAACTTTCATTGCACTCAAAGTTAACCTTATCAATGACTTTTAGTTTGATCTTGACAGGTTTTATTGCAGTGTTTTTGTTTGAAATGAAAAATCCAGATACATTAGGTCCTTTAAATCTAGGCAGTAAAGTACTCGCTTCTCTATTTCAGTCTATAACACCTAGAACAGCAGGGTTTAACACGCTTAATACAGCAAGTCTTACTTTGCCGACACTTCTTTTTACGATCCTATTCATGTTAATAGGGGGATCTCCTGGGTCTACAGCAGGTGGTATCAAAACGACAACTATTGGCGTCCTATTTTTAAAAGTAAGGGCAGTTATCAAAGGCTCTGATGATGTGGAGTTCGCACATAGAAGAATTTCTAAAGATACCATTAATCGTGCACTTGCTGTTTTCTTCATTGCGATTACAGCATTTGTACTTGTAACAGTGATCCTCACTATTACAGAAAAAAATGCCTCTCTTGAATCCGTATTATTTGAAGCCATGAGCGCGCTTGGAACGGTTGGTTTATCCATGGGATTGACACCTTCTCTCTCTTTAGCGGGCAAGGTAGTTATAGCTATAGCGATGTTCTTCGGTAGATTGGGGCCTTTAACCATTGTTCTTGCACTTAGTAACAGAGATCTTTCAAAACGAAAATTGATACGTTATCCAGAAGGCAAAATCATTGTTGGATAGTGGCTTTGAAAATATAAACTTAAAAAGCTAATGGAGGCAGAAACATGAAAAAACAATTTGTAGTAATCGGGTGTGGCCGATTTGGTCAGAGTGTAGCGATTAAGTTAGTAGAACTCGGCTGTGAAGTTATGGTTGTGGATGATAACGAAGAGATTATACAGAATATTGCAGATAAAGTAACCTATGCAGTTCAAGCTGATGCAACTGATGAAAACTCGATAAAGGCACTTGGAATTCGCAATTTTGATGTTGCCATTGTTACGATTGGATCGGATATTCAATCTTCAATCTTAGTGACGTTGATGATTAAAGAATTGGGTGTAAAACATATCGTTGCAAAAGCACAGAACTCTTCGCATGCAAAAGTACTTTATAAAATTGGCGCAAATAGAGTTGTATTTCCAGAAAAAGAAATGGGGATCAAAATTGCTAAGAATTTAGTTTCGGGCAATGTACTTGATTTTATTGATTTGGCACCTGATTATAGCATTTTAGAAATTAGTATGAATGATGAATGGATTGGTAAGAACTTAGTTCAAATAGATATGAGAAGAAAATATCAAATCTCTGTAATTGCAGTCAGAAGAGGTGATGAATTTGATATTAATGCCGGTCCGGATAAAACGCTATTAAAAGATGATGTCCTTATTGTAATTGGTAACAATGAGGATTTAAAAAAGATTGAAAAAAATTAAAAGAGGTTAATCGTGCAAGAAATTAATTCTAATCAAAATAAGGTGTTTAAACAAATCAAGTCACTGCTCAGTAAAAAGTATCGGCAGAAGTTGAAACAATTTATTATTGAAGGTGAAAGATTTGTAAATTATGCAATAACTCATAGTTATACGGTTGACTACATCTGCATCAGACGAGACTTGTTGGAAAACGCCATAGATGGAAAAATACTAGGAGAGTATGAAGCGGTTGCCAAGGTAATTAGCTTGCCTGAAAATTTGTTTAGTGAATTAACAGATACTGAGCAATCTCAGGGGATCGTGGGCGTACTTGCGTTGCCTATGTCTTTGGAACTCAAAACTATAATTGAGAGCCCGACTTTACCCCAACTTGTTTTTCTAGATCGGCTTCAAGATCCAGGAAACGTAGGCACGATTATTCGGACTGCTGATGCATGCGGGATAGAATATATCATCTTAAATAAAGGCACTGTTGATCCCTATAACAATAAAGTCGTAAGAAGTACTGCTGGGTCTATACTGAATGTAAAAATTATAGAAACGGATGATGCTCAAATGTGTTTGAATTTCTTAAAAGATCATGGTTATACATTGCTGGTGACAGCGCTTAATGCGCCATTTGTCTATAATGATGAAAATGCTTATGGTAAAGCCAATTGTCTTGTTATAGGGAATGAAGCTAACGGTGTGTCGGATCAGATTATGAGTTTAGAGAGTAATAAGATTACGATTCCTATTTATGGCAAGGCAGAATCGTTAAATGCTTCTGTTGCAGCAGGGATTATGATGTATAAGATCAATGAATATTGTATACAAAACAAATAAAAAGGTTGTTAGAAGTCTTGAATTATGTTATGATAACGGTATCAAAAATCTGATAAAATCTACGATGGAGAGAGTAGATGTCTGAGGAAATTAGAGAGGAAAACGGTCGGTGAAAGTTTTCATTCCAATGCATTGAAGTTCACTCTGGAGATGCACTTTTGAATTGAGTAGGAAGTGACGTTTGCTGCGTTAAAGCCATAAGTGAATTACTTATGTAATTAATTTGGGTGGTACCGCGGAAAACCTTCGTCCCATGATTGGGAGAGGTTTTTTTTTATTGTCATTTTTACGGAAAAAGCAGATGGAAGTATGCAAAATAATAGGAGGTAGAAAAGTGAAAAAATTACTTGAGCAATTATTAGAACATGCAAAATCAGAAATTACACAAGCTCCAAACCTTAAAGCATTGGAAGAGATTAGAATTAAGTTTTTAGGGAAAAAGGGCGAAGTGACAGCGATTCTTAAAGATATGAAAAATCTCTCTGCAGAAGAAAGACCAACAGTGGGGAAGGTTGCTAACGAAGTTAGGGCCTCTATAGAAGAATTCTTAGAAGCGGTTAAAGAAGATAAAAAGAGACTTGAAATAGAAACTAAGCTTAAAAGTGAATCGATTGACGTGACAATGCCTTCTAAGAAGACATTGAGAGGCCATAAGCATCCTTTAAATACAGCACTTGATGAAGTTAAAGAGATCTTTTTAGGCATGGGATTTAAAATTGCCGAAGGGCCTGAGGTTGAATCAGTTTATCACAATTTTGATGCTTTAAATGCTCCAATTGATCATCCATCGAGAAGTTTGTCGGATACATTTTACATTACGGAAGATTTGCTTCTAAGAACTCAAACCTCTCCGATTCAAGTTAGAACCATGAAAAATTCAACCCCACCAATTAAAATTATAGCACCTGGTAGATGTTTTAGAAACGATGAAATAGATGCGACACATTCACCAATGTTTCACCAATTAGAGGGACTCGTAATTGATAAAGATATCACCATGGCTGATTTAAAAGGGACACTGGATATGTTTGCGAAAAGACTCTTTGGTAGCCAAACGAAAACAAAATTCAGACCCCATTATTTCCCATTTACTGAACCTAGTGGCGAAGTGGATGTTTCTTGCTTTAAATGTGGTGGAGAAGGTTGTCGTTTTTGTGGTGGCAGCGGCTGGATTGAAATCTTAGGTTGTGGTATGGTGCATCCTAATGTTTTAAAAGAGTGCGGTATTGATCCGGAAGTTTATAATGGTTTTGCATTTGGTATGGGACTCGATCGAATTACAATGATGAAGTATGAAATTGATGATATACGAACACTTTTTGAAAATGATGTGAGATTTATTAAACAATTTTAAGATGATTTGAGGAGGGCATTATGAGAGTACCTGTGAAATGGTTAAAAGAATACGTTAATATAGATGGTATTACTGAAAAAGAACTCGTTGAAAAATTGGTTTTAACAGGTTCAAATAATGAAGGCAGTTATGTCGTTGGTGATGGCATCAACAAGGTAGTTGTTGGTAAAATCACGAAAATAGTGCCACATCCAAATGCAGATAAGCTTTGTATTTGTACTGTTGATGTGGGAGAGGAAGTCCTTCAGATTGTGACTGGTGCAACGAATATCAGTGAAGAGGATTTTATTCCAGTAGCTGTACATGGAGCCACAATTGCGGGTGGTATTAAGATTAAAAAAGGCAAACTTCGTGGTGAAGTTTCAAATGGCATGTTATGTTCGCTTGAAGAGATGGGATTTGATAAGGCGAGTATACCTAAGGAATTCGATGATGGTATTTTTATCCTAGATAAAGCGTATCCACTTGGCATGGATATTTTAGAAGCATTGGATATCAAAGATACCGTTATTGAATTTGAAATTACACCAAATCGTCCAGATTGCCTCAGTATGATTGGTATGGCAAGAGAGACGGCCGCTAGCTTTGAGAGAGCACTGACACTCCCTTCGGGTAAAATTAACACTCAAGTAGATCGTGTGAACGACTATGCAAGTGTAAGCATAGAAGCACCTGACTTATGCCCGCGTTATGTTGCAAAAGTAGTCAAAGAAATTAAGATTGAGAATTCTCCTGTCTGGCTACAAATGAGATTGATGAATGCAGGTATGAGACCGATTAACAATATCGTCGACATTACGAATTATGTCATGCTTGAGTATGGACAACCGATACATGCTTTTGACCTAGATACGGTTAAAGATCATAAAATTATTGTTAAACGTGCTGAAAATGGTGAGAAATTCACAACACTTGATGATAAAGAACGTGAACTTACAAATGAAATGCTTGTGATTGCAGATGCTGAACGCACTGTTGGCCTCGCTGGCGTCATGGGCGGTGAAAACACAGAAATTTCAAATACAACTCAGAATATTTTGATTGAAGTTGCAAGTTTTGACAAGTCAAGCATTCGAAAAACATCCAAGGGCCTAGGTCTTAGAACAGAAGCATCTGCTCGATTCGAAAAAGGTGTGAGTACAGGACTACCAATGATCGTGGTTAATCGGGTTTGTGAACTGATTGAGACTTTAGGTGCAGGTATTGTTGTCGATGGTGTAATTGATGTTCATCCAAATCCAGTGGAACCCTCTTTAGTGCCCTTTAGAGTTGAGAAAATTTCAAAAGTAATGGGAGAGACTTTAACTTTAGACGAAGTGAAAAAATACCTTGCACTCTTAGAGATTGAAACCATAGAAAAAGAAGGCCAGTGTTTTGCAAAACCGGCTTATTATAGGTTAGATCTCGATAAAGAGATTGATTTAGTGGAGGAAGTTGCTCGAATTTACGGTTATGATAAAATCAGCATGACATTGCCAAAGACAAATACTTGGGGCGCAAGAACCAATGCTCAATTGATTGAAGAACAAGCGAAACTGGAGCTTTTGTCAAGTGGTATTGATGAAATCTTAACTTACTCATTTGTATCTAAAAAAGATCTTGATAAAATCAATTTACCGGAAAGTAGTATTCTAAGACAACAGGTTGAACTGATTAATCCTCTAGGTGAAGAATATAGTGTCATGAGAACTTCTCTGATTCCTAATGTACTAGACGTTTTATCGCGTAATCACAATCGAAAAGTAAAACAAGCTAGGATATTTGAAATAGGAAGTGTATTCTTACCTAAAGAAGTACCTGTAGTGAACTTACCAATTGAAAAGAAAGTATTAACCATCGGTATTTATGGCGAATCCGAAGATTTCTTTACTTTGAAAGGTGTTTGTGAAAATTTGCTTGATGGTCTAGGTATTTGTGATTATTATTTTGAAAAGGAAGAAAATCATTCAACTTTCCATACGGGCAGATGTGCGAATATCATTTGGGGCACTCATGTAATTGGTACTTTGGGTGAATTACATCCTCATGTTCAGGAAAATTATGATTTACAAGTACGTGGCTATGTGGCAGACTTGGATTTCAACTTGATTATTCAAATGGCAAATGCGGATCAAAAATTCACATCGATTCCAAAATATCCTGCAATCGAAAGAGATATCGCTATTTTAGTAAAAGATGACGTTACATCACTACAAATTGAAAAAATCGTTCTTTCAAATGGTGGAAATTTGTTAGAATCTGTTAAAATGTTTGATATGTACAAGGGTAAGCAAATACCATCAGGGTACAAATCAGTGGCATATGAACTCATTTTTAGAGCTGAGGACAGAACATTAGTAGATGAAGATGTCAATACCATTTTTGCAGATATATTAAAAGCACTTGAAACTGAATTGGAAGCACAATTAAGATAATTCATTTGAAAAGTAAATTGTTTAAACTATATGAGCCCTATGTGAGCAGATTGTAAAAATGCTTAGCTTAGGGCTCTTATCATTTATAGTTCTCAAGGTGATGTCGTTTACCTGTAGATGTGAGATTTCTTTACGGAGTAAAAATTAAGTGACTTGTGTTAATTCATAGAATAATACGTGTTAAATGGGTATAATGATAGGATAGAAGAGATGCCAATTGAAAAATAAATATTGAAGTTAAAGAGAAGGTGAATTTGTGATTTACGAAGGGAACGTTACTGAATATTATATAGATGCAAGAAATAAAGGTAAAAAAGAGTACAATCGTTTAAAGGCAAGAGGTGCTTCAGGGCATTTGACCAGTTTAGATGGTCTTTTAAAGGACGTCGAAATTGTGGCAACGGTTGATTTAGGTGTTCGTGAGATTCCACTTAAAAAAGTAGTGGGGACCTATTTTAACTCTAGACGAATGATTTTTGCCAAAAATTTCATGCCACTTGAAGCCATTGGCACCGAATTTGGAAGCAAGTGGACCACCCTATGCCAGTCTCATTTAGACGAGGGCATCAGAGATCCGATTAAAGTCTATGAGTACTTCAATTATTACTATGTTATGGAAGGTAATAAAAGGGTGAGTGTCTTAAAATATTTTGATGGTGTAAAAGTATCTGCTCATGTTTATAGAATGATTCCAAAATACGATGAACATGATGAGGATATTAAGCTGTACTATGGATTCCTAGATTTTTTTAAAGAGACAGGTCTAGTTGAAATTTGGCTCTCTAAAACATCACGGTATAAGCGAATGCTCAGATATTTAAAAGCCTATGATCCAGGGGAATCAATATATGAATCGAAATATCAACATTTTTTAAGTTACGTCTATGAACCTTTTAGAAGACTGTATAAGCAATTTGGAGGGGATCAGCTTAATATTACCACATCGGATGCTTTCTTGCTCTATGCAAAACTTTATGAAATCCCGAAATCATTAGATGAGACCACTGCTGAAAAGGTAATGCCTCTGCTCATCAGAGAATTACAAAATTATGGTGATGATGAAGAAATCGATATTTTCACGAATACAGAAGATATTGAAAAGAGCAGTTTTTTTAATACGATTACGAGTTTGATAAACCCCAAAAAAATAAAAGTGGGCTTTGTATATGCGAGAGATATTGAAAAGTCAGGTTGGACTTACTCTCACGAATTGGGTAGACAGTATGTTGAAACGCATTTTAGCGATCAAATTGAAACGGATTATATAGATCATGTTCCAGAAGATAGATCAGCATATGATACCATAAAAGAATTTGCTGCTCAGGGGTATGATATTGTTTTTACAACAAGTGAAATTTATAGACGTGCCACATTGAGATGTGCACTTGAACATCCTGAAGTAAAATTTTTTAATTGTTCAGGCAATAGACCTTATGTTCACATGACTAATTATTTCGGAAGAACTTATGAACCAAGATTTCTAACGGGCATTATAGCAGGTGCTATGACGAAAACAAATATCATAGGCTATACGGCTACAGAGCCGAATCCAGAAGTGATTTCATGCATCAACGCGTTTGCCATGGGGATAAAAATGGTGAATTCAAATGCAAAATTATTGGTCGTATGGACTGGAGAATGGAATAATCCTAAAGTGAGTACAGACCTCAGTGAAAAGCTTATAGAGCGTGGTGCAGATATCGTCAGTAATAAGAATTTAATCGTTCCAAGAGGTGTCACTTGGGATTATGGTGTGTATTCCATGCTCTGTGACATCAATGCTGAAACAAATCAACCAGAACACTACCTTGCTTCTCCGATCTGGAATTGGGGGATGTTCTATGAAAAAATTATTGGAAGCGTCCTAAATGGAACTTATCAGAAAGTGACTTCACAGTATTTTGAGGAAAGTAGAGTGATCAATTTTTGGTGGGGGATTGCATCGGGTGTTATAGATATTTACTATTCTAAAGTACATGTGCCAGTGGATACGGCTAAGCTCTTAGAGATCATGAAAAAAATGATTATGTCAGATCAGTATCATCCTTTTAGTGGCCCTATTTATGACCAAAATGGCACATTAAGAGTGCAAAATAATAAAATTTTAACGCCAGAAGAAATTTTGGAAATGGATTGGTATGTGGATAATGTTCAAATTATATTATAGAAAGTGATAACTCATCAAAGCCTTTTACAGTAACTGTAAAGGGCTTTAATAAATAAACGCGCGTTTACTATTGAAAAAAGAATGGAAATCCCGTATAATATTAAAAAGTAAACAAGTGTTTATTTTTAAAGGAGCGCTTATGGCACAAGTACAAAAACAAGAAGTGAAAGATCAAATTATTCAATCGGCTAAAATAGAATTTTATAGAGCGGGTTATGATGGTGCAAATATGCGTAATATAGCCAGTGGTGCAGGTATTACAGTGGGCAATCTGTACCGGTATTTTGAAAACAAGGACGAGTTATACAAAGAGGTTATTGGTAAAGTCTATGCATTGACCAACAATGCAATAGAGCGCATCACAAAGATGAATATTTCAATGAGTCGTGAAATTGACCCCACTCATGTTCAGAATTTAAAAGATGATAAGGAACATAATTATGTCCGTATGATTGTAGAGGAAATTGTAAGCCTCTTTTCGCAAGACCGAATAAGATTATTGATTCTTTTAAAGGATGAACGTGGCAACCAGATCGCAGATATGAAGTACAGTTTTGTTGAGTGGATACATTTAGCCTTAAAAAGACAAATCGCTACAAGGAACATATCACTTTATTTAACGCATGCTTTTGTAGAAGGGCTTATTAGAATTGCTGAAGACTTCGATGATGAGAATGAGATTAGCGATCGAATTGAAGATTATATTAAATTTTTCTTTATGAGGGAATGTTAATTGAATAAGGAGATATCAACATGATGAAGAATGAGAAAAGAAAAGTATATTTTATTTTTACAGTGGTAATAATTCTGATGATTTCATTGTTCTTGACAAGCTGTAAGAGCCAAGTTGAAGATATTACGGAAAAGGAGAAAATTGTAAAAACCAGAACTGTAGAAGCAGTTAAATATCCTATAATAATAAGGTATTATGGCCAATTAGAACCTGAAGTGATTAAGAATTATGCTTTCAAATCAGGTGGAAAACTTGAAGCAATTAACGTAGAAGTGGGGGATTTAGTTTCTAAGGGTGACTTGTTGGCAACACTGGAGTCGTTTGAAGTTGACCTTGGACTAGATGCGTCTTTAGAACAGTTAAAGATGGCAAGACTTGATGCTGAGAAAGCACAGGAAACTTTTGATTTTTATGAAGACAATTATGAGGATGTGCTTGCACTTTATAATGCAGATGCCATTTCATTAAATCAATTAAATGAAGCAGAACTTCAAAAAGATATCAGATTAAAAGATCTTGAACAAGCTCAGAAGAAAAAACAGCAAGCTGAGATTGATTTTAATTATAAATCCAAAACAGTAGAAGACACAGGCTTAATTTCAGAAATAGAAGGCTATATAGCAGATATTAATTACAAAGTGGGAGAGCTTGTACCACAAGGATATCCAACGATTACTGTACGCAGTTTAAGTCAAATTGCGAAAGCCAGTGTTACATTGGAAGATGTTAAAAAAATAAAAGTTGGCGATAAGGCCCAAGTTATCATTGAAAATAATGCCTATGAGGGTCAAATATCACATATTGATCTCATGCCAAATCAATCCACAAGGACCTATAATGTTGAGATGACAATTAATACAGATGAATCCTTTATATTGGGACAAGATTGTCATGTTGAAATTGAAGATGAAAGTCAAAAAGGATTTTGGCTTAATATCAATGAAATTATGAACGATGGCGCTGACTATGTCTATGTTGTTAAAGATGAACGTGCCTTTAGAAAAAATATAGAAACACATGAAATTTACAAGGATAAAGTGAGAGTGACAGGTCTTGAGTCAGGAGATCAAGTTATAGTGGAAGGCAAAAACGCATTAATTGAAGGGTATAAAGTTATTGTAGAAGGTGGATCAAATGAATAAATTTATTCAAGTGGCGATCAGCGAGAGAAAGGTGACCATTCTGTTATCTTTTTTCATTTTAGCATTTGGCTTATATGCTTACTATTTTATTCCTAAACAAGAAAATCCAGATACCACAGGACCTGCAGCTCAAGTTATTTATACATTTCCCGGAGCATCTGCAAAGGATGTTGAAGAACTTGTTACAAAGCCAGTGGAAGATACAGTTGCCAAATTAGAGGGCATTGATTATATTGAATCTTATTCATATGACAACGTGTCCATAGTGATTGTCATGCTGGATTATAATGTGGATTACAAAGAGCAATGGGCTAAATTGAGTTCAGAATTAGATCTTCTAAAAAATGATTTGCCGGATGGCATCGATGAGCCTACACTCAACACAGAACTCACAAAAACAGCTGGCATCATATTGGCTTTAACAGGAAGTGATTATAATTATGAGCAACTTGCTGGATTTGCAAAACTTTATAAAGAATCACTTGTTAAAGTAGATGGTATTAAAGAGGTTGATATCGATGGTGAACTGGACAAGGAAATCGTTATAGAAATTGATAATGAGAAGCTCAGTTCCACGCCGTTATCAAATAGTGATTTATTCGATCTGATTCGGGCTCAGAATGTGATTATACCTTCTGGCGCTATCCAAACAGAACAAGGTAAGATCAACGTAAAAGTGCCGAAATCATTTGAAACCTTGAGTGACTTAGATCAAATGATTGTTTACATCTCTGAAAAAGACAGGAGCATCATTCGATTAGGGGATGTGGCAAATATCTATTTTAAGTACAATGAAGAGAGTATTAAGTATAGATTTAATCAAGAAAAAGCCGTTTTAATAACAGCCTATTTTCAAGAGAATCAGAATATTATTTTGGTAGGAGATAAAGTTAGAGAAGTTATTGATCAGAAAAACAAAACGCTCCCTGAAGCTCTAAACGTCAATGAAGTTTTGTTTTTACCAAAAGATGTAGATCTTTCAGTGGGTAATTTTGTCAACAATTTGATTCAAGGGATTATCTTAGTGGTTATTATAGTTCTGTTTGGAATGGGGGCTCGTAATGCTGTCATCGTGTCGATGACCATTCCACTTTGCATAGCGACTACCTTTATTAGTATGAGTTTGTTGGGGATAGATGTTCAACAAGTATCTATAGCTGCTTTGATCATAGCACTTGGTATATTAGTGGATAATTCTATCGTAATAAGTGATGCAATACAAGTTAAAATTAATGAAGGGGTCGATCCAGTGACAGCTTCATATTTAGGTGCTAAAGAGCAATCCATACCAGTCCTTTCATCTACACTTACGACAATTGCCGCTTTTGCACCATTGATGGCGCTGCCAGGCGAGGCTGGTGAATTTGCAAAATCGTTACCAGAAGTGGTCATCATTGCACTTTCAGCATCCTTTATTGTGGCAATGCTTGTAACACCTGCACTTGCAAGTAAGTTTTTTAAGCCAAAGCAGACACAAAAAGATCGGTTATCAGGCGTTACAGACATATATAGAAAAATGGTAAAAGTAAACATTGAATATCCAATAAGATCTATTTTAATCATCTTTATCATTTTTATAGTCTCTTTAGGACTTTTTAATTTTATAGATGTAAAAATGTTCCCGTTTGTAGATAAAAATGTAATCTACTTCAATATTCAATCTGAAGTGTCTGGAGATTCGGAATATACGGAAAAATTAATTAAGCAGGCTGAGGACATACTCTTGAAAGAACCTGAAATTCTAAATACGACAAGCTCAATTGCAGGCGGAATTCCAAGGTTTTATATGACAGCTGGTCTCGTGCCACCATCTAGTGATAAAGGACAGTTATTTTGTGAGTTTGATTTAACAAAAGGTGGGCGCTTTAAGAGTAGAGAAGAATTAGGACAATATTTACAAGAAAAAATGGATCGTGTTTTTATCGGTGGAGACTGTACTGTTAATCTACTGGAAATAAATATTCCAGGTCCTACAATAGATGTTAAGATTTCAGGTGTAAATTTAGAAGATATTAATAAAGTTGCCAATCAAATTTACAATGAACTTGCTCAGTATCCGGGCACTATGGACGTCAAAAATAATCAATCTAATTATAAATATCAGTATATTGTTGAAGTTGATGATGAAAAAGCCAGTAGCTTTGGACTTTCTAAGTTTGATATCCAATATCAAATTAACTTGGCTTTAAACGGGGCAAAAGCAAGTGTTTTAAAATCTGAAGGGAAAGAATATGATCTTGTATTAAAATCTGATATTGATCAAATTGACGATATAGAAAATCTAGCCATCAAATCAAGTTATACGAATGCTAAAATCTTGGTGAAGCAATTTGCAAAAGTAAAGATTAAGGAAGAGTTAACTTCGATTAAACGTTATGATAGAGAATCTCTTGTAAGCGTTACCGCTAAAGTAAAAGCAGGGTTCGGTTCAGGTTCCATACAGAAAGAGATACAAACTTTTATTGAAAATGAGGTGGATACCTCATCGGTTAAGATCAGTTATGGTGGAGATAAAGAGACGATTACTAAATATCTCTCTGGTCTTGCGACAGCTTCTGTTTTTGCTCTTGTAATCGTTTATATCATTTTATTGATCCAATTTAATTCTCTTAAACAACCTTTTATTATTCTGGCAACAATCCCTCTATCTGCAATTGGGATTTTACTCAGTTTAGTACTCACAGGTACAAACTTTACGTTTACAGTCGGTCTAGGGGGTGCAAGTTTAATTGGGATTGTCGTCAATAATGCCATACTATTGATTGAATATATCAACCGTGCCAGAGCTGAGGGCATGGCAGTTAAAGAGGCTTGCTTTGATTCAGTTGAAAAGCGTATGAGACCAATATTATTGAGCTCTGTAACCACGATATTCGGTCTGCTACCACTGGTTTTTGCCAACAGTTCTTTTTTTACACCAATGGCAATTGCATTAGTGGGTGGCTTATTGATCTCAACTATTTTGACATTGACAGTGATTCCTACCATTTATTATTTGATAGAACGATAATTATCAAAATATGATTATCCATAAAAAAAGACCTTCTCAAACTGATTTTTTTAATCAGAGAGGAGGTCTTGCTCATTTAAATTTAAAAGGCATTATATTTCAAAAACAGTATACCCATAAGCATTAATGATTTTAACATCATTATATTGATGATAGCGTTGGCCTTTTCCGTAATTTAAATGTTGATGCCCATGAACCATAATCTTTGGCTGGTGCTGATCAAGTAACTTGAGAAAACATTTAAAACCAATATGAGCTTGGTCACCGCCGTCACCGATGCCATAAGCAGGTGAATGTGTCAATAAGAGATCAAATCCTTTTCTGAATTTAAAACGATGCTTAGTAAGACGCCAAGCCATTTCTCTTTCAGTGTATTGAAGCGGACCGCCAGTATATTTCATACAGCCGCCAATACCTGCAATTCGAATACCCTTATAGGTGTAAATGCTGTCGTCTATGCAAATGCAGCCTTCAGGAGGTTCATTGATAAGGCGCTTATCATGATTACCATGTACGTAGAGCACAGGACAAGTAAAAACCGTTGCCACAAATGATAAATAGTTTGCATTCAGATCTCCTGCAGATAAGATGAGATCAATATCCGTAAAATTTTTAGGATCAAAGTAATCATAAATATATTTACTTTCAGTATCAGAAATTGCTAATATCTTCATATATTTCATAACCTCTAGTCAGTTTATCATATTATGAATTATTTGAAAATGTCTTTCTTTAATATCTCAATTTCGCGAATGCATATTTGGTAAAATGCATTGTGTTCTCACAGTTGAAAGGTATAGAAAACCACGCAATAAAAGGAGAATAATAATATGATTCATAAGACTTCCTATGAGTGAACTTTGTTAATACCCTTTGTGCGTAAAAAAAAACACAGAATTTTGCATGGTTGCCTGTTTATTATGATGGTTTAGTCGTATAATATAGGTATATATAAGTTTATGACGGTGGCAATAAAAATTACTTAAATTTTGGAGGGCTTATGAGTAAAAAATACAGATTGATAACAAGAAGTGATTTTGATGGTCTTGTATGTGCAGTCTTGCTGAAAGAGATGAATATGATTGAAGATATAAAATTTGTACATCCTAAAGATATGCAGGATGGCTTGATTGAAGTTTCTGACAAAGATATCACGACAAATTTGCCTTATGTAGAAGGCGTGCATTTGGCATTTGACCATCATTTAAGCGAAATGACTCGAAATAAGGGCGTCAGAGCAAATCATATTATAGATAAAGATGCGCCATCAGCTGCTAGAGTTGTATATGAATATTATGGTGGAAGTGATTTCTTTAAAAATATACCTTATGAGATGATCGTGGCAGTTGATAAAGCAGATTCGGCTCAATTTTCAAAAGAAGATATCCTCAACCCAAAGGGGTGGGAACTTTTAAGTTTCATGATGGATGCAAGAACTGGACTTGGTCGATTTAGAGATTTCACTGTATCGAACTATCAACTTATGATGGATTTAATTGATTATTGTAAAGCGCACTCTATTGAAGAAATTCTTGAGTTGCCAGATGTGAAAGAACGCGTTGATTTATACAACAAATATCAGGTAGAATTTAAAGCACAAATTCAAACCAATACCAAAGTATATGATAATGTAATCGTTGTGGATCTTAGAAATGAAGAAATTATCTATCCAGGAAATCGATTTTATAAATACGCTTTATATCCAAATTGCAATATATCCATTCAAGTTATTTGGGGACTTAAGAAACAAAATACAGTATTTACTGTGGGCAAATCAATTTTTAACAGAACGAACCAGACGAATATTGGGGATGTAATGTTGTCATATGGTGGTGGAGGCCATATGAATGCCGGTACATGTCAAGTTCCTAATGATGATGCTGAAAAGCTTTTACTCGAAGTGATTGAAAAAGTAAAATAAATGATAAATGGGCATAACTCTTATACTTCTATCGAGAAATAGTATGAAGAAAGAGATATGTCCTTTAAATTTGTTAAGTTATAGCCTTTTTTTTATTAAATCTTGTAAATAGGATTGTACTTCACTGAAAAAATGATATAATCTATATTTGGATAAAGGAACGGTATATTATGAATTTCGAAAGGTGGCAAAACTTTGATACAAGTAACGAACGTTGGTTTAAGGTTTAGTGATAAAAAATTATTTGACGAAGTCAATGTAAAATTTACACCAGGGAACTGCTATGGCGTGATCGGAGCAAATGGCGCAGGAAAGTCAACTTTTCTCAGAATTCTCTCGGGTGAAATAGAACCAAATGAGGGCGATGTTTTTATTACGCCAGGAGAAAGACTTGCTGTATTGAGACAGGATCATTATCAATTCGATGATTTTAAAGTACTGGATACAGTGATCATGGGACATAAAAGACTCTATGAGATCATGAAGGAAAAAGATGAGCTTTATATGAAGCCAGAATTTACTGAAGCAGATGGTATGAAAGCGGCAGAGCTTGAGGGCGAATTTGCAGAATTAGATGGATGGGATGCTGAGTCCAATGCTGAAAAATTATTAAATGGATTAGGTGTTAGAGCGGAAAATTTTGATAAAATGATGGCTGATATTCCAGCTGATGATAAAGTAAAAGTACTTTTAGCTCAGTCATTATTTGGTGCGCCAGATATTTTACTTATGGATGAGCCAACAAACCATCTTGACTTCAAGGCGATTAATTGGTTAGAAGAATTTTTAATTAACTATGATAAAATCGTTATTGTTGTATCGCATGATAGACACTTTTTAAATAAAGTTTGTACGCATATGTTAGATATAGACTTTAGTAAAGCAAAACTTTATGTAGGTAACTATGATTTCTGGTATGAATCAAGTCAATTGATGCTCAGACTTATGCGTGAACAAAATAAGAAAAAAGAAGAAAAGGTTAAAGAGCTTCAAGACTTTATTGCACGATTTAGCTCGAATGCTTCTAAAGCAAAGCAAGCGACTTCAAGAAAGAAAATGCTTGAAAAAATTAATATTGAAGATATTCAACCGTCTTCTAGAAAATATCCTTTTGTTGGTTTTACACCAGAGAGAGAAGCTGGAAAAGATATATTGCAAGTAGAAGGATTGACTAAAACAATTGATGGTGTGAAGGTACTCAATGATGTTTCTTTTACAGTTAATAAAGGTGATAAAATTGTCGTATTGAGTAGAAATGATATGGCAAGAACAGTTCTCTTTAAGATTCTTATGGGGGAAATGGAACCCGATTCAGGGTCTTTTAAGTGGGGCGTTACAACCTCTCAAGCATATCTTCCAAAAGATAACTCAGAGTATTTTGATGGTGTTGAAATGAACCTGATTGACTGGTTAAGACAATACTCAGAGGAAAAAACTGAGACTTTTGTCAGAGGCTTTTTAGGTAAAATGTTATTTTCGGGTGATGAGCCGCTTAAGAAGTCAAGTGTGCTATCAGGCGGTGAAAAGGTTAGATGTATGTTTTCAAAGTTGATGCTTTCAAAAGCAAATGTTATACTTTTGGACGAACCTACAAATCACCTTGACCTTGAATCAATTGAAGCTGTAAATAATGGCTTAATTGCTTTCAAAGGAACGCTTTTATTCACCTCACATGACCACAAGTTTATAGAAACGATTGCGAATCGTGTTATAGAGTTAACGCCGACAGGTGCGTTTGACAAGGAAATTGATTTTGATGAATTTCTTGATGATAGCGATCTACAAAAGCAAATTGATTCAATGTATGCATAATTTATCTATGCATGCATAATTAAAATGCTTGCATTTTTTTCTAAATCGGTGTATCATTAAGTTGTACCTTGATTCGCCAGTAAAAAAAATTAATCAAAAAGATCGGATGCAGTGAAGATATCTGTCTTAGGCTTCCAAAATTTTGTATGTTTTTTTTGCATTAGGTTTTAAGGAAAAAAAATTTTGGAGGAACAAAACATGATTAACGGAACTGTAAAATGGTTTAACTCAGAAAAAGGATTTGGTTTCATCACTGCTGAAGATGGAAAAGATGTATTCGTACATTTTTCACAAATTAACAAAGATGGCTTCAAATCTTTAGAAGAAGGCGAAGCAGTAAGCTTTGAAATCGCTCAAGGCCCTAAAGGACCTCAAGCTGAAAACGTAACACCAATCAGATAGTTACTTAAAACCTCGGTTAATCCGAGGTTTTTTTTGGCTCTAAGTCAATAGTTGGGGTGGGGATATCATGATCCCCGCTCTTTTTATTTGAATATCATTAGTTTTACTCCAAATTCAAATCCCTATATAAAATCGTTGTAATATGCTATAATGTTAAAAAAAGTGAATATAAAGATTTACCCTATTTAATTGGGGTATTAAAATATAAAATGTTATTATGAAAGAGGTAAAGATGTTTAATGTAGGTAAGATTCAAAAGGCTTATGTCAATAGATTATCGGAATATGGCGCTTATATGAGCGACGAAATAAACGGTGAGTCTGAAATTTTATTGCCTAATAAATTTAAACCTGAAGAAATTAAAGTTAATGATGAAATGAATGTTTTCATTTATCACGATTCAGAGCAGAGGTTGACAGCGACAAACCAAAAACCAATACTACAAGTAGGTGAGATTGGTTTTTTAAAGTGTGTCGGTAAAATCAAGTCGGGCTTTTTTTTGAATAATGGTATAGATAAGGATGTTTTTTTGCCATACGGTGAAGCAAAAGAAGATCTAATTGAAGGTAGAAAATACTTGGTGATGTTATTGCTTGATGAAAATGGTCATATTGCTTCAACTATGAAAATATATAATCATTTGGAAGATCAAGGTCAATATGAGATGAATCAACAAGTTAATGGCATTGTATATGAGATTAAAGAAGAAATGGGTGCGTTTGTAGCTGTTGAGAATAAATTTCATGGTTTAATACCAAAACATGAGTTATACAATGAAATAAAAGTGGGTGCTAAAATTGAAGCTAGGATCACAAAAGTGCGTGAAGATGGTAAATTGAATTTAAGCATCAAACAAAAATCCAGTGTACAAATCTTTGATGATGTTGAAGTCGTATTGCAAGCTATGAATGAAAACAATGGGGTTCTGCTATTAAATGATGCAAGTGATCCAGAACTTATTAAGCTGAAATTAAATTTGAGTAAGCGGGCTTTTAAGCGTGCAGTTGGTAAATTGCTTAAAGAGAAAAAGATAGAGTTGTTTGAAGAGGGTATTAAAATTATTCAGAAATGATAGGGTGATGTTATGGTAAAAGTGGTATTGATGTTGTGCACAGGAGGTCTTTCCAGTCAGAGGTTTTTAACAAGTGTTTCAGATGCAGCAGAAGAAGAGGGGTTTAAAGTACAGGTGGATTATGGTGCAGTACTCTACGATCTGGATTCAATTTCTAAATATGAAACCTTAGATTATTTGTTTCTGTATGCTCCTGCAACTGAAATAACGAAAGAGGCCATAGATAGTACTTTTTTAAAAATCAACACTATAATGATTTCGCCCCAGGTACGCTACATTTTTGCTAATATTAAGCAAATTTCTTTAGAAGCAGAGATTAATTGTTTTGTTTTAGAACCTGAAACATTTGCAAAACTTGCGGGTAGAGAATGTTTTCAGACTATTAAGTAAAAAGATTGTATGAAAAAATAGCAAATTTTAGTATAATAGTAAATGTGGATAACTTGCTTGGAGGTGTATTTAATGGAAAAAAAGAATAAAGTAATTGTTAAAATTATGGATAGAGAATATACATTAGTAAGCGAAGATTCTAGAGAGCATATGCAAAGTGTTGCGAATTATGTCGATGATAAAATGCGTGAAACCTTTGAAAGCAATAGAAAATTAAGTACATCCATGATTGGTGTACTCACTGCTCTAAATATTGCAGACGAATTTTATAAGGTTAATAGTGAGAAAATTGAACTTGAAAAAAGGATTAATTCACCACAGTATGAGCTTAAAAGTGCAAGGGACGAACTCGATGCAGTTGTTGCTGAATTTGATAGACGTAGTAAAGCTTATGAGCAGATGGTTCAAGAATTTTTAAAATTAATTGATTCTTCAAGTATCTATGAAACAGGCATTTCACAACTAAAGAAGAGAATGGACAAGTTGGATCATGATTTGAAAGATAAAGAGGACAACTTAAACCGCTCTAAAGATGAAGTTGCTGAACTTGAGAAAGAATTTTCTCATAGAGAAGGTCAATTAAGGGTGATTGATTTTGAAGATTAGACGAAGTAATCATTTAAGTACCTTACATTGTGTTAGGGTGCTTTTTTTGTGGAGAATATAAGATGAAAAATATTGAATTATTGGCACCAGCTGGATCTATGGAAAGCTTAAATGCTGCAATAAATGCTGGTGCAAACGCAATTTATCTTGGTGGTAGTGCATTTGGTGCGCGGAAAACAGCAGGATTTAGCAATGATGAACTGAAAAGTGCTGTTGAGATATGTCATAAAAGCGGTGTTTCTTTATATGTGACAGTGAATACCTTAATTAAAGAAAAAGAACTGATCTCTTGTATTGAATTTGTCGATTTTTTATATGAAATAAAAGTAGACGCATTGATTCTTCAAGATTTTGGGCTCATGCGTGCGATCAAAAAACGTTATCCGGATTTTGATTGCCACGCAAGTACACAAATGACTTTGCATTCAACAAGTGATGTTCTTTATGCAGCGCAGTTGGGTTTTTCAAGAGTCGTCTTAGCGCGAGAAGTTTCACTAGAAGATATAAAAAAAATTAGAAGCGTTACAGATATAGAACTTGAAGTTTTTGTTCATGGGGCACTTTGTATATCCTATTCGGGCAATTGTCTTATGAGCAGTATGATCGGTGGGCGAAGTGGCAATAGAGGCAGTTGTGCACAGCCATGTCGAAAGAAATATACTCTAAAAAACTATGAAACGGGTGAAACGTTATCGGGAAAAAGCCAATCCTATTTATTGAGCCCGAAAGATTTATTTGCTATTAAACAAGTTGAAGCTTTCAAGGCCATGGGCAATGTTTCGCTTAAAATTGAAGGCCGATTAAAAGGTGCTGACTATGTCTATAATGTCGTTTCGCACTATAGAGATGCAATAGAGGGGCGTTTGTCATCTACAGCGGATTTGTCTAAAAGCTTTAATAGACAACTTACAGAAGGACATTTGTTGGCAGTTCCCTATAGTGAACTGATGAATTACGAGCTCCCAAGTGGTTACGGCACAATACTCGGTAAGGTGAAACATTATGATCAGGGCACTGCTGAAATTGTGCTATTTGATACGCTTAATAAAGGCGATGAAATTCAAAATAGAATGAATGGCCGAACGTCGGGTTCAAGGACGGACATTATTTATAAAGGACATGAAAAAGTTGAATCAGCTGATAAAGGTGATGTCGTAAAAGTGCCTTATAAGACTCCTCTTAAGAAGAATGCCATTTTATATAAAACTTACGATAAAGTATTTATTGATGAGATGATAAGACAGGGGAAGAATCAATATCCAAGATTCGGTGTCAAATTTGAATTTGAAGCTCACGTGGGAAATCAAGCAATCTTAAAAGCATACCTTTCCGATTTGTCTGAAATAGAGGATTTTAAAGCGCATGTGGCTCTTAAAGAAGTAAAGATTGTTTCGTCGCGTCAAGTGGAAGAAGCGCGTTCTTTGGCACTTGACGAATCCAGGATTACAGAACAACTTTCTAAACTTGGGGGCACAGCATACTATCTTCAAGACTTAGCCATCGATATTG
This sequence comes from uncultured Fusibacter sp., assembly GCA_965140735.1. Classification (GTDB taxonomy): domain Bacteria; phylum Bacillota; class Clostridia; order Peptostreptococcales; family Acidaminobacteraceae; genus Fusibacter_A. Next base: position 491,679 of record OZ223306.1, read on the forward strand.
ATGCGAAGATTGCTCTTCCAGTCAGTGAATTAAATCGTATGAGGCGTGAAGTGGTTGAAATGATTGATGTACAGTTGATAGATCGGTATCCACTGCGAGATGCTAATAGAAAGTTAAATATAAGCCTTTTAAGTAATGTCAAATCCTTAATAAGGACGATTTTATCTTCAAATGGACAAAATAGAAGTGATGATAAAAGTGAAAGGTTTGAAACTTATAGATGTCACGTGATGAATAGGACACAACTTGAACGTCTTATCCAATTTAAGAAAAACTATAAAAATCCACATGAAATTGAAATTATCTATCATGATCTTAGACATTATATGGATACATTTGAATATTGTTTTAATCATCAAGTAATCCCAGCGTTACCCAAAATAATAACGAATGCTGAGAGGCCTACGATAGAAATGTTTTTAGAGCGTTATTTCAGTGAGTTCAAAACCGACCCTGAAAGGAAAAGATGGATTAGCATAGCACATATAGCGCATCAACAACTCTTGTCTTTGTATCCGAATGCTTTGGTTATTGTTGAAGAAGATGCAATGCTGTTTAACAGCTTGAGCATGTGCAGCCTAGAGTATGAGCATCTTGCATTTTCGCATGAAGTGACTTTAGAAGAAGCTAAAAGCATTATGGCTAATATCTCTGGAAATGTAAAACAATATCAATGGTTTGTCTATGGGCGATTCCCAGTGATGACCAGTGAATACTGTGTTGTTGGTGGTGTACTTGAAGGACATGACCATTGTGGTCATTGCTCGAAAGAAACCTTTGCGCTTGAAGATGAGATGCACGATGTGTACCCTCTGGCATTAGAACCCTCTGTATGCCGGATGCAGGTATTATTACCAAAGCCGGTGTATCATTTAGATCAGTGCATTGATTTGAAAGAAAATGGTATAACGCATTATAAAATGAGTTTTTTAGGATCAACTGATCAAGAAATGACGGATATATTGAACCAAATATCTACTAAAGTGTTCGCTTTTAATCGTGAGACACATTCGAGAGGGCACTATAAAAAAGCGATTGAATAGTAGAAATAGAATCTTAAAATTGACATTATTATAAATTCAATAAGGAAGTGAACCGATATGTTAGAAAAAACTTTACGCGTACTAGAATATCCTAAAATAGTAGAAATGTTGTCAGATAGAGCTTCCTCTACTCTGGGGAAGTCACTTTGTCATGAATTGAAACCACAAATAAATATAGAAACGATTAAACAAGGTTTGGGTGAAACCACAGAGGCCACAGGCATGTTAATTCAATTTGGCAATATTCCCATGGGCCCTTTATTTGACCTAAAGGAGCATGTTAAAGTTGCTCAAATTGGTGGTTGCCTCTCACCAAAGCAACTCCTTGAAGTATGTGATTCCTTGAGAACTTCTAGAGCCATGAAAAAATTTATTTCTGGTTCTGACAGTGCACGCGATAAATATCCACTATTAAACAATATTGCAGATTTGATTTCTGCACATCAAGAGGTTGAAAAGCATATTGAACTCTGTATCATCAGTGATCAAGAAATATCAGATCATGCATCGCCTGAACTGAAGAAAATCAGAAAAGGAATAGAAAGTAAAAACGCGGCGATTAGAAATAAGCTTGAATCCATTATCTCTTCGCCAAACTATCAAAAATACTTACAAGATCCTATTATCACGATTAGACAGGATCGCTTTGTGATTCCAGTGAAGAGTGAACATAAAAATCACATTAAAGGTATGGTTCACGATCAGTCGGCAAAGGGGAGTACCTTCTATATAGAGCCAATGGCAGTGGTAGAACTTAATAACGAGATGAGAGTGCTCAAGGTAGAGGAACAGAAAGAGATTGAACGCATATTGAGGATGCTCACAGGAGAAGTTGCTGTGATAGGAGATGCAGTTGTATCCAATATTAGTGCTTTATCTCAAATTGATTTTATCTTTGCAAAGGGTAAATTGTCTTTAGACATGCGTGGTGTAGAACCTGAACTCAATTTAGAAAACAAGTTTAGGATAAAAAATGGTAGACATCCATTGATTCCTAAAGACGTTGTCGTACCCTCTAATATTTGGCTGGGAGAGCATTTTAGTACATTGCTCATAACAGGCCCGAATACAGGTGGTAAAACAGTCACTTTAAAAACAGTTGGGCTTCTGACTTTAATGACACAAGCAGGTCTCCATATTCCTGCAAGTTATGGGACTGAAATTGGTATTTTTGAACATGTTTTTGCGGATATAGGAGATGAACAGAGTATTGAACAGAGTTTAAGTACCTTTTCATCACATATGACCAATATTGTTCAGATCTTAAGCGATGTCACGCCGAATTCACTTTGCCTGTTTGATGAACTGGGGGCAGGTACAGATCCTACAGAAGGGGCAGCACTTGCAATGGCTATCCTTGACAGACTAAGGAATTGGCATGTGAGAACACTTGCCACAACGCATTATTCAGAGTTAAAAGAATATGCAATCGTAAGCGATGGGATTGAAAATGCAAGTGTTGAATTTGATGTGGAGACTTTGAGCCCCACTTATAAGCTTCTTATTGGTATTCCTGGCAAATCAAATGCTTTTGAAATCTCAAAAAAATTGGGTTTAAGTCAAGAACTTATCGATTATGCTAAAGAATATGTGCATAAAGATAACATTGAGTTCGAAGAAATTATTGCTAATATTGAAAAGAATCGCAAGCAAGCTGAAGAAGAACGTGATGCTTCAATTCGCATGAGGTTAGAAATAGAAAAACTCAAAAAATCCTTGAAAGAAAAAGAAGAAAAGATCACAACTCAACGTGATAGATTGCTTAAGACTTCTAAAGACGAAGCTAAAGAAATTTTAAAACGGGCTAAAGATGAAGCAGATGAGATTGTGAAATCGCTTCGTGAGATTAAAAAGAATTCAGATCAAGGCAAAAATAAAGAAATAGAGGCCATGAGAAAACGACTTGCTGATTCTATTAATTCGGTTACAGACTCAGTGATTGATGTTGAAGCTATAAATGAATTTGCGCCTGAATCATTGCTGGTTGGTGACAGCGTTATAGTGCTTTCTATAAATCAAGAGGCTACTGTTACTTCTCTTCCAAATGATAAGGGAGATCTCACCGTTCAAGTTGGATTGATGAAAATGAATGTCAATTTGAAAGGCTTGGCATTAATCAGTAAGAAAAGGCAAGATGACAAAGTCGTTAAAAAAGTGAGAGCATTTAGTGCTGTAAGTGCAAACATTAAAACAGAAATAGATGTACGAGGACACAATATAGATGATGCTGTAATGATTATTGACAAGTATTTAGATGACGCTGTTATAGCTAATTTACAGCGTGTCAGAATTATACATGGGAAAGGGACTGGCGTTTTAAGAAAGGGTCTACAAGCTCACTTTAAGAGACATCCACATGTGAAAAAATATGAAGATGCAGCATATAACGAAGGTGGCAATGGTGCCACAGTGATTGATTTAAAATAGGGAGATTCATATGATATCAACAGCACATTTAAAGATAATGCCAATGCCACTAAAGTTCTCTGATGCACTTGTAAGACAAGATATGTCTTATTTTGATGATAACCTTATCACATTGCCAAAAAGTTTTATAGAGCCTAAATTTATTAAGATTATCAGTAGTTATATTTCAATGCACGCGTTAGGGTGTGATGATTACTATCTTGGATGGCTCATAAAAGAAGCATCTACGAATGCGATTATTGGTGATTTTAGTTTTAATGGCATGCCAGACGAGGGTTCAATTGAAATCAGCTATTCCATTGTGACGGAATATCAAAATAAAGGGTATGGAACAGAGTTGATTAAAGGTATTTTATTATGGTGTTTTTTTCAACCTGAAATTAAAATTGTGAAAGCACAAATTAAGAAATCTAATAAATCATCTCAAATAATACTCCTTAAAAATGGTTTCAAAATGACAGGTGAGTATCAATCGTTTGTCAATTACGAAATAAACTTAGACGCAATACCAACCTTGTTTCCAGAGTATAAGCTGGAAAATGGTGTAGCAGTCAGTAGCTGTTTACTGGGCTTAAACGCAAAATATTCTGGTGGGCATAATACATCCGATATAGTGCTTAAGCTTTCTAGACAAATTAAAGTTGTGCCATTTTGCCCTGAGCAATTGGGTGGATTGGCAACGCCAAGAGACCCTGCAGAAATTGTGGGGCAAAAGGTTTTGACCAAGGAAGGGCTAGATGTGACTTTGCCTTTTGAAAAAGGGGCTACAGAGATGCTTAAAATACTTGAAATTGTTAATCAAAGAGCCGTTATCCTAAAAGATGGAAGTCCTTCGTGTGGTAGCCGACAGATTTATGATGGGACTTTTAGTATGAATAAAATCTATGGTATTGGTAAAGCTTGCGAAAAGTTGTTGAGGACCTATGATGACTTATTAATCTATAATGAGCAAAGAGATTTAATCGTATGGCAAGGTGGTACAATATGATTACTCAAATAGACATTAATGCAGATATAGGAGAAGGTTACGGTCAATTTATTGTAGGTCAAGATGCACTGCTTGCGCCGTGGATTTCATCAGCAAACATAGCAGTGGGGATGCATGCTGGTGATCCAATGGTGCTCGGCAAGACTTTAGAATTATGTAAAGCAAACGCCGTTGCAGTAGGAGCTCATCCGGGTTATATGGATCTTCATGGTTTTGGAAGACGATCTATAAAGATGTCAGCTCCTGATTTTGAGTCACTCATTTTATATCAATTGGGTGCTTTTGGAGCTTTATGTGATTCTAAAGGCCTTAATTTTCATCATGTAAAACCACATGGTGCACTCTATAATGACCTTGCATCGGATCTGAACTTATCTGCACATTTTGTAAAAATAGTAAAAGAGTTTAATCCTGAGTTGTCCATTTATGGCCTGCCTAATAGCTGTATTGAAACTGCTTGTCGTGATATGAAAATCAAATTTATATCGGAAATTTTTTTAGACAGACAGTATACAGAAGATGGCTTTTTAGTATCTAGGATGCATGAGAATGCCGTTATTCGTGAGTCAGATGAAATGACAGAACGGATTATTAAGTGGCTTGATACAGGGCTGATGCGTACGGTATCTGGAACCTATATAAAATTAGATGGGGATACCATATGTATTCATGGTGATCAACTGGATGGGGCGTTAATTGCAAAAAAATTAGTGAGTGCATTAACAGAAAAATTAATAAGAGTAAAGGCGTTGTGATTTAGATGACCTACAAGATAAAGCGTGTTGGAGATCAAGCGGTTTCCATCTATTTTGAAAATAAAATAGATATTTTAGTGAACAAGAAAGTACATTATTTAGAAAAGGCTTTAAAGCAATCTGACTTAAAGGGTGTTTTAGGATTAGTGCCAGCATATCAGAGTTTGCTGATTTATTTTGATAATCAAAAATGTGATTTAGAGGTACTTAGTGAATTTGTTAAAGATACCTTAAATTCGATGGTTATGAGTATAGATAAGGTCAAATGGGGATATCGTATTCCGGTTTATTATGACGGCGAAGATTTAGTATACGTAGCTGAATATCATAGTATGCCTATCAATGAAGTCATTGATAGGCATACTGCACCACTTTACTATATTTACTTTTTAGGATTTGCGCCAGGATTTCCTTATCTTGGTGGATTGGACCCTCAACTTATCACACCGAGACTTAAAAATCCTAAAACTAAGATTCTTGCGGGTTCTGTGGGTATTGCGGATCAACAAACAGGAATTTATACAGTTGATTCACCGGGTGGCTGGCAGGTGATTGGAAAAACGCCGTTGAGACTTTATAGCCCCAATAAAAACATCTTAGAAGCGGGACGATATATCCAGTTTTACTCAGTGGATTTTAAGACTTATGAGAAGCTGTTGGCAGATCAAGATCTATCACTAGAGCTGGAGGTATTAGAATGAGGCGAACTATAATTGAAGTGGTGAATCCTGGAATATTGTCCACAGTTCAGGATCAAGGTAGATATGAGGGCCTGAGTATTGGTATTCCTCAAAGTGGTGCTATGGACCAATATGCCTTTAGAATGGCCAATTTATTAGTAGATAATGCAGTTGAAACGCCTGTAATTGAAACTACTTTTGGAAATGTGGAATATCTCTTTCACGAAAGTGCCGTCGTTGCTGTAACAGGTGCTGGAGTGGCCATTAAAATCAATGATTGCGATGTGAAAATGTGGGAATCGTATAGAGTGAAAAGAGGAGATCATCTAAAACTTGGGTCTTGTACAATGGGCTGTCGAAATTATATTGCAATAAAGGGTGCATGGCAGATGGGCGAAGCAATTTATGGATCACATGCCACGTATCTAAGAGGCAAAATTGGTGGTTTAAATGGTCGCGCTCTTAAAAAAGGAGACGAAATAGCAGTTGTCTGGGATGAAAATTGTAAAAAAAGAAGACTTAAGTCAAGAGCATCTAATTATTTTGATATGCTCAAAATATCTCAGAAGACAGTTCGCATAACCATGGGACCACAGGAACAGGCATTCTCAGATCAAGGTATAGAACATTTCTTGAATACGGGTTATAAAGTCTTGGCACAGAGTGATCGTATGGGAATTAGACTAAATGGCAGACAGATTGGGCACGTTTTACCAGCGGATATTATTTCAGATGGGATCGCTTTTGGAGCGATACAAGTCCCTTCAGATGGACAACCTATTGTTATGATGGCAGATCGTCAAACAACAGGAGGCTATACTAAAATAGGCACCGTCATAAGTGCAGATTTGCCTATACTTGCACAGGCCGTAAGGGATGATGTGATTTACTTTAAAAGGGTCGAAGAGAATGAAATGGACCGATATAAATCCAGACAATATAGTGATATGATTTTAGTTGGGGAAACAGTTTTAGACACCCGTTATTATGAAGTTGATGTCAATCAAAAAAACTTCCACGTTATGGTGGAAGTTTTAGAGACGTCTTAGAGTTGACAGAGATTATCGATTAAGTTCTGCTTGAATTTGTTTAAGTTGTTGTTCGCCTGGGAATTTTTCAAGGCCTTGTTCAATGACTTTTTTTGCTTTTTCAGGTTTATCCTGATAGTAATAGTAGCTTGCAGAAGTTACGTAAAAGTCAGGTGTTGATCTTATGCTTGTAAAGGCGGTTAAGGTTGGTGCGATGAACAAAATAATCGTAAAGGCTTGGATCAGTAATCGCTTTGGCGTAAATGTTTTTTCACTGTAAATCCCTACACCAAATGCTGCAATAAATCCTGCGATGAGACCAGCGATGTGACCGACGACATCAATATTAGGTCTTACAAAACTAATCACTAAATTAATGCCAATTAAGATTAGAAAATCTGTCCCAAAGATACGTTTATAGGCATGGGGGTTGACAAAATAGAGATAGAGATTTGCGCCGAATAGTCCAAAGATAGCACCTGATGCACCAACACTTGTATTGGAGACGAGTAAGAAACTGAAGGCTGAACCCACTAGGCCGGATATAAAGTATATAAAAAGATATTTTTTAGGGCCATAAAATCGTTCGATGTCTCTTCCAAGGATATAGAGTGCCATCATGTTAAAAATAAGATGCATAATACCTGCATGTAGGAACATTGCTGTCAATAGACGCCATACTTGTCCCATTGCGATTAGAATATTGATCTTAGCACCGAGAATCAACCATGCATTGCCACCCGTAAAGTCAATAAGGGTAGTCAGTAAAAACATGATGATGTTTATGCCGATTAAAATCTCAGTGATTGTTGCATTTTTAATTTTTCGAATATAATAATTCAGATTAGCCATTTAATTACTCCTAAAATAATATGATTATAATCATATTATAATCATTGAAATGCAAAATTGAAACCTTATAATTGTAAACAATAAAAAATCTTTAATAAGATTGCAAAAAAGGGTTGAGTATGGTACAATATCACGTGAATTAATTGAATTAATAAAGAGTTCAATGACTGGGAGAGTAAGTTATAAAAGTCTTTTAGCGAGCCGATGATGATGGAAGATTGGTAGAGGATTATAACCCAAACGCACCCATGAGATTTTAGCTGAAATGAGTAAGCTGAACGGTTGTCCCGTTAAAGACATAAAGTGAGAACGTTTTTATGTTCTAATTAGAGTGGTACCGCGGATTTTTCGTCTCTTACATTATGTAAGGGACGTTTTTTAATTTTAAGAATAAATAATTCTGGAGGTAGTTATGGATTATAAAATATCGATAGCAAAATTGTTAAGTGAGCATATCGATGCATTGAGTTATGAAGAAATACTGGCGCTGGTTGAACATCCAAAGAATAAGGACATGGGTGATTTTGCTTTTCCTTGCTTTAAGTTGGCAAAAGCATATCGTAAGGCACCTGTGAAAATTGCAGATGAGCTGAAATTACAAGTGGAATCTAATGAGCTCTTTGAAAGTGTTGCATCAGTGGCAGGCTTTTTAAATTTCACCCTAAATCAAGAGCACTTTATCAAGACCATTTTAACAGAAGTTTTAACACAAGGCTTAGACTATGGTAAATCAAATATTGGTGAGCACAAAAAAGTAATTGTAGAGTACTCTTCTGTCAATATAGCAAAACCTTTCCATATGGGACATATTAGAAGCACTATGATTGGCGAGTCAATCAATAGGATATATAAATTTTTAGGCTATGATACAGTTGCAATTAATCATTTAGGCGACTATGGTACACAGTTTGGAAAATTAATTGTGGCTTATAAATTATGGGGGGATAAAGCGGTCATTGAAGCAGATCCAATCAATGAACTCTTAAAAATTTATGTTCGATTCCATAATGAAGCAGAAGAAAAACCTGAGCTTAACGATGAAGCGCGTGCGTGGTTTACTAAGCTTGAAAACGGTGATGCTGAAGCGGTTGAACTCTGGACGATGTTTAAAGAAATGTCCTTGAAGGTATTCGATAGAGTATATGCACTTTTAGGAGTGCAATTTGATTCTTATGCTGGAGAAAGTTTTTACTCAGATAAAATGCCTGCAATTTTATCTGAACTCAGAACTAAAAATATCGTCGAAAAATCTGAAGGTGCAGAAATAGTAGATTTAGAACCATACGGATTGCCAACTGCGTTAGTTACTAAAAAAGATGGCTCTTCTCTTTATCTGACGAGAGATTTAGCTGCAGCAAAATATAGAAAAGATCATTACAATTTTGATAAAAACATCTATGTTGTAGGGAGTGCTCAAAAACTCCATTTCCAGCAGTGGTTTAAAATTATAGATCTTATGGGATATGCTTGGAGCAAGGAGTGTGTTCACGTTGAATTTGGGATGGTCTCTCTTGAAGACGGTTCATTATCCACTAGAAAAGGACAAGTTGTTTTTCTTGAAGATGTGCTTCAGAAAGCGATTGAACAAACCCAATCAATCATTAATGAAAAGAATCCGAACCTTATAAATAAAGAAGAGGTCGCAAAACAAGTTGGTGTTGGTGCGGTTGTATTCCAAGAATTGTATACAAGTAGAACTAAAGATTACTCTTTCTCATTAGAGAAAACGTTGTCATTTGATGGTGAAACAGGTCCTTATGTTCAATATACACACGCAAGAGCTTGTAGTGTTTTAAGAAAAGCGGGTGCTGATGCCATTGAGCTTTCGAAAATAGATTTTTCTAAATTAGATGATGAAGCTTCTAAAGAAGTAGTACGTTTATTAAGTAAGTACAATGAAACTGTCGTAATTGCACATAGAAATTACGAACCGCATACAGTTGCGAGATTTGTTGTTGAACTCGCTCAAAATTTCAATAGATTTTATCATGATAATCCAATCTTGGTGGAAGATGAAAATGTTAAAATGGCAAGACTTGCAGTTGTTAAGGCTGTTAAAATTGTCATTGAAAGCGCACTTAAACTCGTGTGTTTAGAAGCACCAGAACAAATGTAAAAGATGAGAAGATTATTTTGAAAAATTAGATCTTAAAAACCGGTATATTAAGTTTATACCGGTTCTTTGACGTTGTGCATAGAGGCTAAGAAAAGTCATCTGTATTTGAGTTGTGGTATAATTATAATTGATGAAATTAATAAAGGACAAGGAGGCGCCGTTGATGAAACTTTTTTATAGACAATACATAGAAAAATACATAACGTGGGCAAAATTATTTATAATTATAAGCTTAGTTTATACCTTGAATGCATGTACAGACTATACTTCTGAAAGTCATAAGGTAAATTCAAACCCAATGAATAGTGTTAATACTGGCTTTGTTGTTCAAAGCGATGATGGTACGCTTTATTTTCAGGATGGCAAAAATGGAAATAATATTACACAATTAAGTGAGTCAGGAGAGGTTACTTTCAAGAATACTTATGGGATGTGTTTAGCTGTATATGATAAATATTTGTATTATAGAAACTTTGGCGATGGATCTGAACTTATGAGACTTGAATTAGAGCATCCAGAGCATAGAGAAACCATTTCAGACACAAATACATTGCAAACGATTATCGTAGATCAGATGATTTATGCCAATATTATCGACATGGCATCCGATAAAGATGGTTTGTATAGAATCAGTCTTGATGGCACACAAAAAAAGAGACTTGTATCGGGTGGCATAAATTGCATGCAATATAAATCAAATTATGTTTATTATGCCGTGCAACAGAAAGGGCAGTTATTTAGAATAGATTTAAATGGTAAAAATAACGAAGAGATTTTATGGAAAGAAACAGGCGAATATGTTAGTACAACACATTTTATAGTAAATAATGAATGGATATACTTTAATAATTCAAACTATAAAGGGGATGGAGAGGGGGTTGGAGCAGTTGATAGTAATAAAAGCATATGTAGAATACGAGTCGATGGTAGTGAATTTGAAACGTTGGTGATGGGAAATGTCACTAATATTTATTCGAACTCCGATGCAGAATATCTGCTTTATATAGACAAGGATAGTTTGTATGCTATGAATTTGGACACTAGAGAAGTGAGACGAATTCTTAACGAAAAAATAGATTGGGTTAATGTAATTGATCAGACTGTCTATGCGCTGGATTGGGGAAATGAAGAAAAGAATTCAGTGATATACAGATTTAATATGCAGAACAACAGTGTGACTAAATTAGGTTTTGGAACCAAATAAAGGAATGTGAATTTCACAAAAAAACAAAATCATCTCAAAAATCATGTTCGTTGAAACAACTGTTATTAAGGTGATTTTGTTTTTTTAACGACCAATAAATGGGTATTAACGGAGCTCCAGCATATCTTCAATTCTATCTAATACGGTATTTAAAGAATCAATGTTCAAATTTTCTTTTAAAATAAAATCATAAAAATCAAGACCTCTCAGGCGTCTATTTAAATTGTCAATTTCTGATGAAGTTAAAACAATAACTGGAATTGACTTGTATTTAGAGTCTTTAAGCTCTTTGATCAAATTTTCAGCAGACATATCGGATAATTCCATACCAGTAAATATAACATCAATCTCATCATGAGCTAGTATTCGAAATAAGTCGCTTCCTTGGTTTGTCTCCAAATAGGCATGACCACTTCTCAAAACTAAATCATGAACAACACGTCTGAAAAAATCACTGTATTCAAAATGAAGAATTCTCATAAGCACTCCTTTTACGATTGTAGATGTATAAGTTGTTCTATCAATATAATACCCGAAAAAATAGAAAATAACAAACGAATGCCCTAAAAATCAAATAAAAAATAAATTTATTTCACAAATTTAACAAAATGTATTGACACACTGGAGAAACATTGTTATATTAGGTTTCAATATAAGAAAACAGACGATGACGGAGAATATTAAAACTCATCTTATTTTAGAGACCTGATGGTTGGTGTAAATCAGGAAAGGTAATTTTAATTCTCACTCCTGAGTTTCATATCTGAATTTAGTAAGATATGACGTTACTCACGTTACGAGATCAAAGTGACATAAACCATGTTTATGTAATTTGGGTGGTACCGCGCAGACAAAGGCTGCGTCCCATTTGGGACGTAGTCTTTTTTTAATTCAAAAAAACAAAAATATGGAGGAAATGGAAATGAAAAGGGTTAAAATATTTGATACAACTTTGAGAGATGGAGAGCAGGCACCTGGGTTTACGATGAACTTATCTGAAAAAGTTAAAATAGCAAAGCAACTTGAAAAACTAGGCGTGGATGTAATAGAAGCTGGATTTGCTATTGCATCTCCAGGAGACTTTAATGCCATAAGAGAGATTTCGAGAAATGTCGGTAATGTAAGTGTGGCTTCACTTGCAAGAACGACAAAGCTTGACATAGATAGAGCTTGGGAAGCATTACAGTTTGCCAAAAAGCCAAGAATACATTTGTTTATTGCCACATCTGATGTCCATTTAAAGTATAAATTGAAAATGACAAAGGATGAAGCTTTAAAATCAGCTGTTGAAGGCGTTCGATATGCTAAAAGATTTTTTGATGATATTGAATTTTCGGCCGAAGATGCTGTAAGAAGTGATCTTGGATTTTTAACAGAAATCTTTACTGCAGTTATTGCTGAAGGCGCAAAAACAATTAATATTCCGGATACTGTTGGCTATACGACTCCAGATGAGTACTATACTTTTATTAAAACTTTGAGAAATCAGATTACCAATATTGATGATGTTGAAATATCAGTTCATTGTCATAATGACTTAGGTTTTGCGGTTGCAAATTCCTTGGCAGCCATCAATGCTGGTGCGACACAAATTGAGTGCACAATAAACGGTATTGGAGAAAGAGCAGGTAATGCAGCACTTGAAGAAATTGTTATGGCCATTGATACGCGTAAAGATTACTTTAATGTCTATACCAATGTGGATACAAAACAAATTATGAAGACAAGTAAATTACTTCAAAATATAACCGGTGTCAAGGTTCAACCTAATAAGGCAATCGTCGGAGATAATGCATTTGCACATGAAGCTGGCATTCATCAGCATGGTATGTTACAAGAACGTACAACTTACGAAATTATGACACCAGAATCAGTTGGCTTAGAAATGAGTAAAATAGTCCTTGGTAAACATTCAGGACGACATGCATTTATTGATCGCGTTAAAGCTTTGGGATATGTTCTTGATTCAACAGAACTTGAAACTGCATATGCTGCATTTATTGACTTATGTGATAAGAAAAAAGAAGTTTATGATGCTGATATCGATGCCATCTTAAATAGAGAAACAACACATATTCCAGAAGTTGTAAAGCTAGAAACTTTCATGATTCATTCTGGCAAGCATATTCCTGCAACAGCAACAATTTCACTGATTATTGATGGTGTGGAATTAACTGAGGCTTCTGTGGGAGATGGTCCTGTGGATGCTTCATTCAAAGTTGTTGAGAAATCTGTAAACAAGGACATCAAATTGATTGATTATAAAATCAATGCGGTATCTGAAGGTAAAGATGCCCTTGGAGAGGCCGTTGTTGTTCTCATGATTGAAGGTAAAAATTACAGAGGGCGTGGCCTAAGTACTGATGTTATTGAATCAAGTATTAATGCTTATATAGAAGCTGTTAACAAATCATATATAGAGATAAACTAGGAGGGCAAAAAAATGGGAATGACCATGACACAGAAAATTTTAGCGGCACATTGTCAAAAGCCGCATCTAACTGCAGGAGAATTCGTACACGTTAACCTTGATATGGTACTTGGTAATGATATTACTGCACCGGTTGCAATTGACAGCTATGATCAGATGGAAGTCAAACGTGTTTTTGACACTACTAAAATAGCACTTGTTCCAGATCATTTTACACCTAACAAGGACATTGAAACCGCTAATTTAGCAATAAAGATGCGAACATTTGCAAAGGATAACCAAATCGAAAATTACTTTGAAATTGGACAGATGGGTATTGAGCATGCTTTATTGCCTGAAAAAGGGTTGGTTGTAGCAGGTGATGTAGTTATAGGTGCAGATTCACATACTTGTACTTATGGAGCATTGGGTGCATTTTCAACAGGGATTGGAAGTACAGATATGGCGGTTGGGATGGCGACTGGTAAATGTTGGTTTAAAGTGCCTACTGCGATCAAAGTCGTTCTAACAGGTAAACTTGAAAATTGGAGCAGTGGTAAAGATGTGATTTTACACTTAATTGGGCTTATTGGCGTAGATGGTGCAAGATATCAATCCATTGAGTTTACTGGTGAAGGCTTAAGTAGCCTTACTATGGATGATCGATTTACTATTGCCAACATGGCCATTGAAGCAGGTGCTAAGAACGGCATATTCGAAGTAGACGATCAGACAAAAGCTTATATCCAAACACATAGTAAGAAAGAACCTCAAATTTTTAGTGCAGATTCAGATGCAGAATATACTCGGGTTATTGAAATCAACTTAAGTGAGATTGAACCAACAGTTGCATTTCCGCATCTTCCTGAAAATACAAAGACTTTTAAAGATATTCCTGAAATAGACATTGATCAGGTTATTGTGGGCTCGTGTACCAATGGTAGATTTGATGATTTGAAAGTAACTGCGGAAATTTTAAAAGGTCATAAGGTACATCCGAATGTTAGAATGATCATTATTCCAGCAACACAAAAGATTTATCTTGATGCTTTAAAAGCAGGCTATATTGAAACTTTTATCAATGCAGGTGCAGTTGTGAGTACACCTACATGCGGACCTTGTCTAGGGGGGCATATGGGGATATTAGGTAAAAATGAAAGAGCAGTTGCAACTACCAATAGAAATTTTGTTGGCAGAATGGGGCATAAAAGTTCTGAAATATATCTTTCAAGTCCAGCAGTAGCCACTATGTCAGCAATAAAAGGAAAACTTTCATCGCCAAGATTAGTTAATAAAGGGGAGTAATCATGAAGATATTCAAATATGAAGACAACGTAGATACAGATGTTATTATACCAGCAAGATATTTAAATATAACAGATCCAGCACATTTAGCAGAACATTGTATGGAAGATATAGATCAAAATTTTAGTAAAAACGTAGAAAAAGGGGATATCATTGTTGCTGGAGATAACTTTGGGTGCGGCTCTTCTCGTGAGCATGCCGTTATTGCGATAAAGGCTTCTGGGATCAGATGTGTTATTGCAAAGAACTTTGCACGAATATTTTTTAGAAATGCTTTAAATTTAGGGCTTACAATTATAGAATGTGAATCAGCGGCTGAAGCATTATCGGCTAATGATGAGATTGTAGTAGATGTTGAAAAAGGCGAAATAAAGCGGTTAAGTGATCAGAAAATATTTAATTTTCAGCCTTACCCAGATTTTTTACTCAATATGATACAGAACGATGGGTTAATCAATACAACGAAGAAAACATTAAAAGAGGAGGCCAACTAATCTATGAATTCTTATAAAATTGGTATTCTCAAAGGGGATGGCATAGGTCCAGAAATAGTAGATGAAGGGATTAAAATCATTAATAAGGTAGCTTTACTCAATAATTTTAAGGTAGAATTTATTGATGAAAAAATAGGTGGTGATGCTATTGACACTTATGGAATTCCTATAACAGATGAGACTTTAAATGTACTAGGGGGATGTGATGCAATTTTGATGGGATCAGTAGGTGACCCAAAGTATGATAAAATTGCGCCTGAACTTCGACCTGAAAAAGCACTTTTAAAAATGCGCAAGACATTAGGTCTTTTCGCAAATATAAGACCTGCACGTCTATATGAGGCTTTAAAAGGACATTCACCACTTAAGCCAAGCATTTTAAATGGTAATTTAGATATTTGTGTTGTGAGAGAACTTAATGGTGGTATTTACTTTGGTAAGCAAGTGGAAAGTGAAGATGGTCAAGAAGCCTCGGATTTAATGTCTTACAGCGTGCCAGAAGTAAAAAGAATTGCAAAAATTGCATTTGAAATGGCAATGACTCGGGACAAAAAGGTTACAAGTGTTGATAAGGCAAATGTTCTTTCTAGTTCTAGACTTTGGCGTAAAACAGTTATAGAAGTCTCTAAAGATTTTCCTGAAGTGACATTAGAACATCTCTATGTGGATAATGCAGCTATGCAATTGATTATAAATCCGATGCAATTTGATGTGCTCTTGACAAGTAATCTATTTGGTGATATTTTATCAGATGAAATGAGTGTTCTTACGGGGTCTATTGGTCTCTTGCCAAGTGCATCAATAAATGAGAGCAAATTGGGACTGTATGAACCAATACACGGCTCTGCACCAAGTATTGCAGGGCAAAATATAGCAAATCCGATTGCAACTATTTTATCTGTGGCAATGATGTTTAGATATTCGCTCAAGCGACATGATTGTGCAGATCAAATCGAAAATGCCGTTATGAAGGTGTTAGATGCTGGCCACCGGACGACTGATTTAGCAAGTCAAGATCAGAATGCATTGAGTACATCTGAAATAGGAGATTTAATAGCGGAGGCTTTATGAATCCATTTACCTTAGCCGTCATTGATAATATTTCGAAAATTCCAAAGGGGCGTATTTCTACTTATGGTAGGATTGCCGAATTATCTGGTAATCCTAGAGCAGCTAGGCAAGTGTCTAGAATTCTCAGCACTATGAGCGATAAGTATAAACTGCCATGGCATAGAGTTATAAATTCTCAGGGAAAAATTTCTTTAAAGCCAGGTATGGGATATGAAGAACAAAGACGTTTACTTGAGGATGAAGGGATAGAATTTGATTTGCAGGGAAATGTGGACTTAAAAAAGTACATTGTTTAAAATAAAAAAGATTCCTAAAAAGCGTTTGTAAAGCGTTCTTTAGGAATCTTTTTCTACTGACTGGATTATTCTGGCTAGAGGATTATTTCTTGTCTAACAAAACGCGGTATGATTTAATAGACTCGATTGACTTGATAGCCAATTTGATGAAGTTCATCCGTAATTTGCTGGATGTGATCATGTCCATTGGTCTCCACTGTTACCTGAAGTTGAACATGCATAAAACGATCTAAATTCATAAATTGATTGTGATCTAATTTAATAACATTTGCTTTTAAATCGGAGAGCACTTGTGAAATTTTAAGAAGTTGACCAGGTGTATCTGGTAATTCCACTGAGAAGCAAAAGATGCGTCCACGGCTCGACAAGCCTTTATTAATCATAGCGGAAACAGTGACCACATCAATATTACCACCAGATAAAACGCAGACGATTTTCTTGTCTTTAACTTTAAAGTTCTTGAGTGCTGCTATGGTTAAAGCACCTGCATTTTCAGCCACTATTTTGTGTTTTTCAATTAATAAAAGGAAAGCCTCCATAATATCATAATCGTTTACAGCGATGATGCCATCAACATATTGCTTGTTGATATCAAATGTGAGCTTGCCAACTTCTTTGACTGCAACGCCATCTGCAATGGTATGTGTGTTGCTGAGTTTTACCACAGAGCCCTTGTCGAGTGAGGTTTTCATAGACATGGCACCTTCTGGTTCTACGCCAAAGACTTTACAGTTTGGGTTGATGGACTTAATCGCATATGCAATCCCAGCGATTAATCCGCCACCGCCCACAGGAACAAGAACGTAATCTGCATCTGGTAATTCGTTTAAAATCTCAAGTCCGATGGTACCTTGACCAGCGATAACGTCATAATCATCAAAAGGATGAATAAAAGTATAGCCCATTTTCTCTTGAATTTCACAGGCCTTATCATAAGCTTCTTCATAACAGTCGCCATGTAAAATCACGTCTGCACCATATGCTTTTGTTGCATTTACTTTAATAAGAGGCGTCGCTGTAGGCATAACGATAGTTGCTTTACAACCAGCAGCTTGAGCAGCCATAGCAACACCTTGAGCGTGGTTTCCAGCAGATGAAGCCACGACACCTTTGTCAAGGTGATCACTATTGAGTTGTGTAATTTTGTTAAAGGCACCTCTGATTTTAAAAGATCCTGTCTTTTGTAAATTTTCAGGTTTGATATAGATTTGATTTGAAAACTCTTCACTAAAAATATTACTGTAGATCAAATGCGTTTCGTTTATAACAGGTTTTAAACGATCTACAGCCTCGTTAATCATTAACTTAGATAATCCTTTTTGTGCGCTCATTTTACTACCTCCACAGATTTTGTTGTCTTAACAACATTTGAGCCATCTCTCGATGCCTCAAACCGATTTTCACTGACGCTGTTTGAAGTTGAACACCCCTCATCACAGCTTTCGGCTCAAATCTTGTTGTTTTAATAAAAAAATCCCGTCCTTATAATAAGGACGAGATTGACTCGCGGTACCACCTTAATTGCATACACCACTCTTCGGTTCTAATAAACCTAAGCCTTTAACGGGGCTAAACGTTATACCTTACTAAACTTCAGATATAAAGCTCAGGAGGGATATGAATTCTAATTGTTTTATAACGGTTCTCAGCAATCCCGTTTCTCTGTAATAAAAATGATCAGATCAAGTCTCCATCAACGCTGTTGTAGATAAATACTATATTTCTGATTATATTACCAAAATGTAACGACTCTGTCAACTAAAATAAATACAAAATTCTGATCCCTTGTCAAGTTGGCTCTGTGCTTTAACTTTAAACCCATGTGCATCGCAGATTGCTTTTGTAACTGCGAGCCCAATACCAAGTCCACCAGTCTTCCTGCTTCTTGAACTGTCTGAGCGATAGAAACGTTCAAAGATGTAGGGGAGATCATCATTTGAAATACCAATGCCTTGATCTGAAATACAAAATATAGATTTATTTTCTAAAGTGGATAAACGGACACTTATCTGGCTATCATTGGGTGAATATTTCACTGCATTAGACAATAAGTTGACCAAAACTTGAATCATGCGATCTTCATCGTAATCCAGTTGAAATTGACTTGGAAGTTCGCTTTTTAGTGTGATATTGTGATCTTCAAGTAAAACTTCAAAACTCGAGAGCACCTTATGGATCGTGCTGACAAAATCATGAGAACTTATATTCAATTCCAGAGAGTTTTCAACCACTGATAATTCATTGAGTTCATCGATGAGCCTCGTAAGTCTTAAAATTTCATCATTACATTTGAGAAGTTTTTCTTCACTGGGAAGCCAGACGCCATCAACAAAGGCCTCAATATGACTTCTGAGAATAGAAAGAGGGTTTCTGAGTTCGTGAGCGATATCCGTTGTTAGTCTTTTTCTAAGTGCATCTTGAGCACTTAATTTATCATTAAGCATTGATAAGGAATGATTTAGTGCATCAATTTCTTGGAAATCAGTTTCAATTGCTTTAAAATCATTATACCTTTCAAGTTCGATTTGTTTAGTATTATCAATAAGTGCAGAAATAGGCGTTGTAATTTTTTTAGATTGATAATTGGCATAAAAAATGCTGAAAAATGCAGTTACAAGCAACGTGATAAAGAAGACACTATTCAGTGCGAAAATAAATTGACTTTCAAGTGCCGAGGAGATCATATCTGGCCGACGACCTATTTCTAAAGTATAGAGTAGTTGACCACTGGGGGCTTTTATGTCATAAGGAGTAAAGTTTAAGAGTGACACATCCACTTTGGCTTGATTTGCCATACCTTTGCCTTTGCCATATCCCATGCCGGTGGTTCCACTGTCCATAATAAGTGTACTCTTGTTATCATTAAAGAGTCTGAGATAAACATTGTTTGAAGAGGAAAGTGCACGAAAATTTTGATTGTTCAGTGCATCTTCATAGATGAGTGTTTCTACAGAGTCTAAAATTTGCAAATTATTCTCAATGATTTGCTCGCTTAAATAATGACCAAAAAAGTATTTTACAGATAAATTACCAACAATGGTGACAACCAAAAGAGTTGAAAATGCAATAATGAGAAAATGATTTCTAAGATAACTTTGATAATATTTTTTCGAATCTAATTTGGACATAAGTCACCTCACGAATCTTTAGAGATAAATTTGTAGCCGACACCATAAACTGTTTTAATGTACTTTGGTTCTTTAAGATCGTCTTCTATTTTTTTGCGTATATTTTTGATGTGTGTATCAATCGTGCGATCGTAACCAATATAGTCATAACCCATTGTAATTTCAATGAGTTGCTCTCTTGTGAAAGTACGGTTTGGATTTTCAGCAAAGACCATCAAAATATCGAACTCAATTTTTGTCAGATATATTTCTTCATTATCTTTTATAACTGTATGTGCTGTTTTGTCAATGATAATGCGGTTATGGTCAAAAGCAAATGATTCACTTGTCGTTTGTTTATAAACTCTTTTGGAGATAGATTTGATGCGCATAATAAGTTCTCTTAAACTAAAGGGTTTGGTGATATAGTCATCTGCACCAAGTGCCAAGCCGTTGATCTTATCATCTAAACTTGATTTTGCAGTGAGCATAATGATAGGGACATCAGAACTTTCTCTAAAGAGGCGACATAATTCTTCACCATGCAAATCAGGTAGCATAAGATCCATAATAACGAATTCGAAAGTTTCTGCCTTGAATTTGTTGAGTGCCTCTATGCCGGTGAGGGCAGTAACGACTTCGTAGCCTTCTTTTAGTAAATAATCTCTGGTGACTTCTAATAAGTCTTTTTCATCTTCTATCACTAGTATTTTCATAAAAATCACTCCTAATTCTTTTATTAAATCTGATTGATTGTAATAATGTATGCTAAAAATAGCATGGAACACAGGTGCGTTACATGCTATTTCGGTCTTCTATGTAAAGATGAAACAGAATGTTTCATCTCAAATATACTAATTATTTGTCTGTGTTCTACCGAAGCCCATACCGTTGCCTCTGCCGTATCCACCAGCTCCAACACCTGCTCCAGGTGTTAAACAATTTGCATTGTTGCCAAGACCTGCGCCTTTACCTAAACCATTGCCACCACCGAATCTTAATCCAGTACCACCCATGATTCTGTCAGGATTAGAAGGATCACATGTTGCTTGATTATCTGTTATCCTAGTGATGAAAGCATCAGCTTGTTCTCTTGTGTAAGTACCATCAGCAACACGTTCGTTGATAAGATCGATTTTTTCAGCTAACATGGCTTCTTGATATGCGTCTAAGACACCATTGTCCTGTGCGATCTGACCGTAAGTCATGCCAGTTGAATGTAACTCGATCACTTGATCTTCAGTCATGCCAGTTAAATTAGTGATAATTTCTGATGGCGTTGCGGCAAAGATAATACCAGCTGTAAATAGTAACATTAAACCTGTTAAAAAAAATGTTTTTAGTTTCATAAGATAACCTCCTTTAGATTTGTCTCTATCTTACTGCTCAAATATGGAGAACTTATGAAGACCGTGTAGAGATTTAGAATTCAATTTCTTCACAGAGCACATCAGGATCTTTTTTTGTATAGACACGATTTGAGTGTTTCATAATTTCTTTAATATTGGCGAGTATGACATCAACAGATTGATCTAACTTTGTAAGGTCATCTTTGTTAATATTGTAATAAAGATAAAGGTCTTCGAATAAGCGTACCAATTTACTGAGATGATTATCAATCTCTATAAACTGTTCGAAATTAGAAGATTGCATTGCGTTTCTAAATTGTTCAACGTCCACTTTGATACAATCGACGATATCCTCTTCATCTTTATAAAAGCCAATACTTAAAAAGTAAGGTTTGACGCGTTCTAGTAAATAAGTATTATCTTCATTTAAATGGTAGGCATACGTTATTTTATGTCCATTGATATCAAATTTAACCAAAAACATAATTCCTTGAATATCTATAACGCGTCCACCAAGATTTTTAATTTCATCTTTGCATATTTCATGTCTTATTAATCGGGATGACATTATAGCCATAGTCTACCTCCTAGTTCTGATAACACAAGTATAACATATTAAAAAATAATGTTCATAACATTTGAAATGAAATTTACCATTTTGGGTTAAAATTAAACTGAATATCGTATATAATTCAAGGATACCCATAAATCAAAGCGTATAAAAAGGAAGAGGTCAAATGAAAATTTTATTAATGACATTAAATTCGAAATATATACATTCAAATCTAGCGATTCATTCTATATCTAAATACGTCAAACGTTACTCAAAAAAATTAGATGAACAGCAGGATGATTTGATTATTAAAGAATATACTATAAATCAGCCACAAGATGACATATTAAGAGAACTTATAGAAGTCGATGCAGACGTAATCGTGTGTTCTGCGTATATATGGAATATAGAATCTCTAATTATATTATTCTCAAATTATAGGAAGCTCAATCAAAAATCATATATCATTTTTGGTGGTCCTGAAGTATCTTATGATGCAAAACATAAATTAGAGAGACATTCATTCATAGATATGGTCATAATGGGTGAAGGGGAAAGAACTGTAACCAATGTTCTAGATCAGATCTGCGAAATTTTTGGGCAGACGCATAGTGTAAAGCAATTAGGCAAACCGTTCAACTATTTACCTGGAACTGCTTATAGAATTGATGATCAGATTATCGTTAATTCTAAAAGTGACCCCATTGAGCCGTTAGATGAAATCCCATTTGTTTATGATGATTTTGAACCTTTTGAAAATAGAATTTTATATTACGAGAGCTCGCGTGGGTGTCCTTATGGCTGTAGCTACTGCTTATCTGCAGCGGAAAAAGGGGTTCGTTTTTATTCGATTGAACGCGTTTTTAATGATTTAAGTGTTTTTCTCAAAAGGAAAGTATCACAAGTTAAGTTTGTAGATAGAACGTTTAATGTAGATAAAGAGCACGCGCTTTCGATTTTGAACTATTTAATAGAGCATGATAATGGTGTGACGAACTTTCACTTTGAAATGACAGCGACGCTTTTTGATGAAGACTACTTTAATTTACTTACGAAAGCGAGAGAAGGGCTATTTCAATTCGAAATTGGTGTACAGAGTACACTTAAGGAAACCATGATCGCCATTAATAGGCCTATTGAGTTTGAAAAACTTAGAGTAAACTGTCTAAGATTGATTGAAATGGGGAATATTCATATACACCTTGATCTTATAGCGGGCTTACCTTACGAGGGGTATGAAAGATTTTTAAAATCATTTGATGATGTATTTGAAATTGGGCCACATGCACTTCAACTGGGCTTTCTTAAAATTCTAAAAGGAACGCCTATTATAGCAACACAAGAAATACATGGTTATGCGTTTAGAGAACAAACCCCTTATGAAGTTTTGTACAATCGCTATATGAAGTTTGAAGAACTGACAAAGCTAAAAAATTTGGAAGCGGTATTGGAGTATTATTATAACTCAGGTAAGTTTAAGCACTCTGTAGAGTACCTTTTAAAGATTGGAAAGGGAACGCCATCTGACTTTTTTCTAAAACTATGTGACTATTTTAAAGCACATGATTTGATGTATATGTCACATTCAACGGCTAAGCTTTACGATATATTATATGAATTCTATAAGGAAAACTATGATAACCATGCTCTGTTTAGTGACTTGCTCAAATTTGATTATTACTATGCTCATATGAAAGGTGTGAGACCTTTCTTTGTAATGACCGAAGTGCCAAAGTTCAATCTTAAACGCCTATATTATTTAAAGGAAGTAGCAAATCAAGAATTTATAAATCCGATTTACGTCGGCATGCAATCCAAACAAATTCTAAAAACGGTGGAATTTATTACGCTCAATTATGATATAATATCTTTAATTCAAAGCCACTACGAATCTGTAGAGGCTAAACTTAATATTGTTTTATTCGATTACCAAAGACCGGATCATTCATTAGAACCTTCAAGGTATTTTAAAGTTGAACTTCCGGTAATCTAAAATATTTATAACGATAAAAAAGAGAAGGTGACACATGAATCGCATTATGATACATCATAATAGTAAGAAGGATTCTATAACCGTTAAAAAACATTTAATTGAACTTCTTACATCACAAAAAAGAGAAATTGTAACAGAAAATCCAGATGTTATTTTGGTGATTGGTGGAGATGGTACTATGCTTAGCGCCATTAGAAAATACAGGGACCTTAAGGCACCTTTTGTTGGCATTGACACAGGGACTTTGGGCTTTTTAACAACGATTATGCCGAATCATCTTGAAAAGATTTTCGATGTATTGGATCGGAAAAACTATAGGATTATAACCTATCCGCTTTTAATGGTTAATACTAAAACACTTAGTGGCGAGGTATACACTGACTATGCGTTTAATGAAATTCTAATTAAACATGTAGAACCAAAACTCATGGAAGCGAAAGTCTATCTCAACAGCAGACCTTTTAACTATTTTACTGGAGATGGTCTCATTATATCGACACCAATAGGTGCTACGGGATACTCCATATGGGCTGGTGGTGCAGTGATACACAGTGATATACCTGTGTTTCAAATAACACCTATGACACCAAATGACAACAGTGTTAATAGGCCCATGAAATCTACAATGATAGTGCCAGAAGACACTTATGTAGACATCAAAATCGTAAAAGCGCATAAACGTAAAGTGATCGTAGCGTGTGATGGCAATAAACTATCTAATGAGTATATAGAAGATATTCATATTAAAGTAGCAGCTGATTTTGACATTAAGGTGATTCGTTCAGATGAGTTTGACTATTTTGATTTATTTAAAAGAAAAATTATTGATAAAAATATTAGACGTGTACTAGAATAATTTTGTGAGGTAGAAATGCATATAATAGAAACACACTTAAAGAAATTTTTAGATGAAGTTGTCTTTATCGAACTAAAACAGGATAAGAAGATTAAACTTAGAACAATTGAACTTGACCATTCGATTCCTATTCCAGTGTATATTGAAAATTTAGCTGAAACGATTAAAGAAAATGATTTAGAAATTATTCCACCGCTTGCCATCATAAAAGGCTTTGTATATGTCCTTGGTGCAGAAGCCGAGTTCGAACATATCTCCTATTATGTTGATCTCATAAAAGATATTGACATAGAAATGCCACTTAAAATATTAAATGATGCTTTAAATTTTGCATCTATTAAAGATTACTATAGAGCTATTTTATATTTAAATGCCTGTTTAAAAATTGAGTCAACTAACATAGATGCTCTTTATAACCTAGGGAGATGTTACCATGATCTATATCAGGAAACTTCAGAACCCGCTTATGAGGAACAATCTGCAGTTTATTTTAAAAAAACCATTGAAATTGAACCTACATTTGGATTGGGATATTATCAGTTGGGCATTTTCTTCTATAATAATGAAAACTTTAAACAAGCCGAAAAATTATGGATTAAGGCTTTGTCGTTTGAACTTGATTACGATATTAAAGAAGAAATTGTCACTTTCTTAGGAAAGTGTCGAGATCGATCTACCTATGAAACAGGTTATGAACTTGTTTTAAACGGTCGAATTGATGAAGGGCTAGAATTATTAAAGAGTATCGAAGAAGAACACAGTGAATGGTGGAATCTAAATTTCTTCATTGGACTCGCTTACCGTTTTAAGGAAGAGCATGAGACTGCGCTGCAATACTTTTTAAAGGTACTAACTTTAAATACAGGTCATATTCAAACCATGAATGAAATTGGCATTTGTCTTCTCAGCCTAGGAGACTATAATGAAGCCCTTAAATATTATAAGGAAGCATTGCGCCTTGATCCTTTAAACGCTGAGATTATTTGTAATAAAGGTATTGTATTGCTAAATAAAGGTGATGTAGAGGATGCAAGAACACAATTTGAAAGAGCGTTTGAACTGAGTCCTGAGGATGAGGTTATTCAAATGTGGCATGAACATATTAAAACAATAAATTAAATCAATAATTGAAACGATATGCTCTGTTGAGTAGACTAAAATCAAAGTCTATTCAACAGAGTTTTTTATTTGAATAAAACCTTAAGATCATTTTGGATTTACAAAAACTATTGAAGGCTTCAACAAAATGTAGTAAAATGAAATTGAGGTTATTAAAAAAGTTGAACGATTAAAAAAAATAGATAAAGGTGAGATGCATATGATTAAAAGTGTAAAAGATCTATTGGCTGTTGCAAAACATGGAAAGACTATGAAATTAGTTGTTGCGGCAGCTCAAGATGAAGATGTTTTAAGTGCGGTATGTAAAGCCGCAGAAGAATCCATCATTACACCTATTTTAGTAGGTAATGAAAAAGAAATTAGAAAGATTGCCGAGGCACATCAATTAGATGTATCAGGTTATGAAATTATTCAGGTTGAAGATTTGAAAGAAACCGCAAAAGTAGCTGTAAAATTAGTATCCGATGGAAAAGGTGACTTTTTGATGAAGGGATTAATTGATACAGCCATTTTATTGAAAGCCGTTTTGGACAAAGAAATCGGATTAAGAACAGATAGCTTATTGAGTCATGTGATGATTTACGAAGTGCCTCATTATCATAAATTGATATTCCTAACAGATGGTGGTATGAATATTGAGCCTTCTTATGAAGAAAAGATAAAAATCACTCAAAATGCAATAACAGTTTGTAAAGCGATGGGGATTGATACCGTTAAAGTTGCTGGAATTGCAGCTAAAGAAAAAGTTAATGAGAAAATGCTTGCTACAGTAGATGCTAGAAAATTACAAGAACTTTCTCAAACTGGGCATTTTGGAGAAGATGTTATTGTGGAAGGACCTCTTGCACTCGATTTAGCGGTTTCAAAAGAAGCTGCAGTGACTAAAAACTTTAAAAGTGAAATTGCAGGTGATACTGATGTGCTTCTGGTGCCAACAATTGAGGTTGGAAACGGTATTGGCAAGACTTTAACTTACTTAGCAGGAGCGGATTCTGCTGGTATCATCGTGGGGGCAAAAGTACCTGTAGTTTTAGTATCTAGGGCAGATAGCTATGATGCAAAGTTAAATTCAATTGCACTTGGCAGTGTAATTGCGTCTTATAAAGGTTAATTGAGCAGTTATTGAGATAAGGAGAATTATTTATGAAGTATTTAATGACAGGGAATGAAGCTGTAGCACGTGGTGCATACGAAGCTGGCGTAACATTCGCAAGTGCATATCCCGGCACACCTAGTACTGAAATTTTAGAAAATATGGCGCAGTACAAAGCAGATCTTATTGCTGAATGGGCACCAAATGAAAAAGTAGCACTTGAAACTGTTATCGGGGCCTCTATGGCTGGTGCAAGAACTTTAGCCGCTATGAAGCATGTTGGTGTAAATGTGGCGGCAGACCCGCTATTCACAA
Source organism: uncultured Fusibacter sp. (assembly GCA_965140735.1). Taxonomy (GTDB): domain Bacteria; phylum Bacillota; class Clostridia; order Peptostreptococcales; family Acidaminobacteraceae; genus Fusibacter_A. The sequence goes on from OZ223306.1 coordinate 518,733, forward strand.
TTGGTTACACTGGCATAACAGGAGGTCTTGTATTAGTATCAGCAGATGATCCAGGATGTCACTCATCACAAAATGAACAAGACAATCGCTACTATGCAAAGTTTGCAAAGATAGCTTGTGTTGAACCAAGTGATTCTCAAGAGTCTAAGGACTACATGAAAATAGCCTTTGATATCTCGGAGAAATTTGACGTACCTGTGCTTTTTAGAATGACCACAAGAGTTTGTCACTCAAAGGGGCTTGTGACATTTGAAGATCGTAAAGATGTACCTATTATACCTTATAAAAAAAATCCAGAGAAGTATATCGCTGCCCCTGCTCATGCAAAAGCATTGCATCCAATAGTAGAAGCTAGACTTGTTGAAATGGAAAAATTTTCGAATGAAACACCTCTTAATAGAATCGAATGGGGGAACAAAAAAATAGGTATTGTTACTTCTGGTGTAGCGTACACCTATGCAAAAGAAGTGTTCGGAGATGACGCTTCTTATTTAAAACTAGGATTTACGTTCCCGTTGCCAATGGATAAAATTCGCGCTTTTGCAAAAGAAGTTGAAACTTTATACGTTGTTGAAGAATTAGAACCTTTTATTGAAGAACAAATGAAAGTGGCTGGAATCCCTTGTATTGGTAAAGAGCTGATTCCAAATGTAGGCGAGTTAAATCCTGATATCGTTGCAAAATCGTTGCTTGGTAAAGAGCTTGAAACTATTAAAGCTAACCCTGATATGATTGTGGGGAGACCCCCTACACTGTGTGCAGGATGTCCGCATAGAGGCTTTTTCTATACTTTAAGTAAGAAGAAAAATGTCGTTATTACAGGCGATATTGGGTGCTATACGCTTGGTTCAGCAGAGCCTTTAAATGCAACGGATTCCGTAATCTGTATGGGGGCTTCTATTTCTATGGGACATGGTGCTGCTCAAGCCTTCAAGAAAAATAATGTAGACAAAAAAGTGGTTGCCGTAATTGGCGATTCAACATTTTTCCATACGGGAATTAACTCTTTAGTTACAGTTGCTTACAACCAAGGGAATACTGTAAGTGTCATATTAGACAATAGAATTACAGGTATGACAGGTCATCAAGAAAATCCAGGCAGTGGCTACACATTACAAGGTGATCCAACTAATGTGATCAATATCCCAGATGTCGTTAAGGCAATTGGAATTAAACATGTGGTTACGGTGAATCCACTTAAATTGGATGAAATGGATAAAGCGATTGAAGATGCTTTTGCATTCGATGGTCCTTCTGTGATTATTACAAGATGGCCATGTGTTCTAAAAAGTTTCTCGCCAGAAGATATCAAAGAATTTGATATTAAGAAAAAGCTTTGTCATGTAGTTGAAGATAAGTGTAGGGGTTGTAGAATTTGTACAAAAACGGGTTGTCCTGCGATTAGCTTTGATCCAACGACTAAAAAAGCTCACATCGATAAATACATGTGTGTAGGCTGCGAAGTTTGTTTACAGGCATGTCCGTTTGACGCAATTGAAAGGGTTGGTGAGTAATCATGGCAGAAGTTAAAAATATATTACTATGTGGTGTAGGCGGTCAAGGGATCATTTTAGCCTCTAAGATATTAGCAATAGGTTTAATTAAATCAGGATATGATGTAAAGATGAGTGAAGTGCATGGTATGGCACAAAGAGGTGGTAGTGTAACGACTCAAGTAAGGTTTGGCGAAAAAGTACATTCACCAATTATAGGTAAAGGACAAGCAGATATTCTTGTGTCTTTTGAAACAATGGAGACTTCAAAATGGCTTGATTATGTTAAGCCAGAAGGTCAAGTTGTCATGAATGATTATGAAATACCATCTGCCCCAATTTTATCAGGTGCAGCAACTTATCCATCAGGTGTTATTGAAGATATTAGCAAAAAAATTCATACAACTGTGTTTAAGGCTTCTGATTTAGCAAATGAAATTGGCAATATCAAAACGATGAATGTCATTATTGTAGGTGCATTGGTGAAGGCAATGGGGCTTGATGAGAGTATTGATTGGAATGCAGTTATTAAAGAAACGGTAAAAGAAAAATTTGTTGATATTAACTTAAGAGCGTTCAAACTGGGTATGGATCAAGTTAAGTAAATAATGAAAAATATTAAAGTGACGCAAATAATCCCTCGTAGTCTTAATGATTACGGGGGATTTGTTGTTAGGTTCTACAATATAGACTATAAAGTGGTTATGAAGCCCTATCGGTGTTTTTAAAATATGATAGGATGATGTTATATCTTAAATAATGATGTTGGTATAGGGATAATAGCGTAGAGAATAAGGCGAATAGTGCGTATGGATGACTAATGATCAAATGCAAAATGACTTTGCTTCATTAATAGGACCAGTAAACTTTCGAATAAATGTTTAATATGAATAGGGTGTGGTATAATCCATTATGCGGCTCTAAGTTGAATTGAATTTTCAGAATAATACTTCTTTTTAAAAAAGGGTTGACGGTGAAAATGAATGATGTTATTATAACTAAGCAGTCAGCGATGACCGCACGAAAACATTGAATTATATGTATGCAAGCAAATTGTAAATGTAAAATTTATGTTTGAAAAAAGTAAAAAACATCTTAAAATAGTATTGACATTTAAAATTATTGATGCTATTATAAGAGAGTCGCCGCAACACTTCACAGTTCAGCGGTGGCAACACAGGACCTTGAAAATTGAATAGCGCAAATGAATTAAAACACGCAATTCTTTGAGCTTATGGAAGTCAGGTAGCGAAAGCTTAATGATGGAAATTGCTTAACAGAAACAAGTGATAAACGTCGAAAGACGAAAATGGAAACAAAGCCAAATAGATCTTCGGATCGAAAATGGAAGTTAGCTCATTTATGAGTCCGGCCTACGTTTAGAAGTAAACGTTATGTTGGATTTGTTTAACGCAGTTAAACAAAAAGGATTATAATTAAGAGTTTGATCCTGGCTCAGGATGAACGCTGGCGGCGTGCCTAACACATGCAAGTCGAGCGAGAAGTTTAGGAATGAACCTTCGGGTGAATGAATAAATGGAAAGCGGCGGACGGGTGAGTAACGCGTGGGTAACCTGCCTCATACAAAGGGATAGCCATTGGAAACGGTGATTAATACCCTATAAGACTACGGGATCGCATGATCTAGTAGCCAAAGATTTATCGGTATGAGATGGACCCGCGTCTGATTAGCTAGTTGGTGAGGTAATGGCTCACCAAGGCGACGATCAGTAGCCGACCTGAGAGGGTGATCGGCCACACTGGAACTGAGACACGGTCCAGACTCCTACGGGAGGCAGCAGTGGGGAATATTGCACAATGGGCGCAAGCCTGATGCAGCAACGCCGTGTGAGTGATGAAGGTCTTCGGATTGTAAAACTCTGTCCTAAGGGAAGAAAAAAATGACGGTACCTTAGGAGGAAGCCCCGGCTAACTACGTGCCAGCAGCCGCGGTAATACGTAGGGGGCAAGCGTTATCCGGAATCACTGGGCGTAAAGGGTGCGTAGGCGGCCCAGCAAGTCAGAGGTGAAAGGCATTGGCTCAACCAATGTAAGCCTTTGAAACTGTTGGGCTTGAGTGCAGGAGAGGTAAGTGGAATTCCTAGTGTAGAGGTGAAATTCGTAGATATTAGGAGGAACACCAGTGGCGAAGGCGACTTACTGGACTGTAACTGACGCTGAGGCACGAAAGCGTGGGGAGCGAACAGGATTAGATACCCTGGTAGTCCACGCCGTAAACGATGAATACTAGGTGTCGGGGGTCAAACCTCGGTGCCGCAGCAAACGCATTAAGTATTCCGCCTGGGGAGTACGCACGCAAGTGTGAAACTCAAAGGAATTGACGGGGACCCGCACAAGCAGCGGAGCATGTGGTTTAATTCGAAGCAACGCGAAGAACCTTACCAGGTCTTGACATCCTTCTGAATGTAACTTAGCAGTTACAGACCTTCGGGACAGAAGAGACAGGTGGTGCATGGTTGTCGTCAGCTCGTGTCGTGAGATGTTGGGTTAAGTCCCGCAACGAGCGCAACCCTTATGTTTAGTTGTTAACAGGTTAAGCTGAACCCTCTAGACAGACTGCCGAGGATAACTCGGAGGAAGGCGGGGATGACGTCAAATCATCATGCCCCTTATGATCTGGGCTACACACGTGCTACAATGGCTGGTACAACGGGCAGCGAAAGAGTGATCTGGAGCGAATCCTAAAAAGCCAGTCCCAGTTCGGATTGTAGGCTGCAACTCGCCTACATGAAGTTGGAGTTGCTAGTAATCGCGGATCAGAATGTCGCGGTGAATGCGTTCCCGGGTCTTGTACACACCGCCCGTCACACCATGGAAGTTGGGGGCGCCCGAAGCCAGTGGTCCAACCCGTAAGGGAGGAAGCTGTCGAAGGTGAAATCAATGACTGGGGTGAAGTCGTAACAAGGTAGCCGTATCGGAAGGTGCGGCTGGATCACCTCCTTTCTAAGGAGAACTAGACGTTTGCGTTATTCAATTTTGAGGGTCTTGCAAGTCTACAGAGATGTAGAAGTATGAGAAACTCAACAAAACACTGGGGGTTTAGCTCAGTTGGGAGAGCACCTGCCTTGCACGCAGGGGGTCAAGAGTTCAAGTCTCTTAATCTCCACCATTTACTTTTTAAAGGTTAGATGGTTTGGTGTTTTGTAAAAAAATGTAGAGATGAAGTTCCTCGTTTTCTAACGAAAACTACGTCAATACAAAGTGATGATTTTGTCGTTGGAGGCTCTAACCTCACAAATTTTGATTTCATCAAAAATTGTACATTGAAAATTGCATATAGAAGAGAAACCGACCGAGTTTCAACGAAGTTGAAATCTCAGCTTGACAAGGTGCTTGTTTACAAGCGCTGGAGAGTTGTAGATGGATAAGAGTTGAAATTCAAAAACCGTATAAAACGTGTCAGAACGTTTTATACAAAACATATTTATTGTGACCCTCGCTAACGCGACCATGATAAATGTGCGACTAAACTTGTAAAAGAGTCAATGGTCAAGTTACTAAGAGCATAGGGTGAATGCCTTGGTACCAGGAGCCGAAGAAGGACGTGGTAAGCTGCGAAAAGTTACGGGAAGCTGCAAGCAAGCATTGATCCGTAAATGTCCGAATGGGGAAACCCGGCTGGGGTAATGCTCAGTCATCCATAACTGAATTCATAGGTTATAGGAAGGGAACTCAGGGAACTGAAACATCTAAGTACCTGAAGGAAGAGAAAACAATAGTGATTTCCTAAGTAGCGGCGAGCGAACGGGAAAGAGCCCAAACCTAAGTCTACGGACGAAGGGGTGTGGACAGTCGATAAAGATAGTCTGAATTTTAGCAGAATCGTTTGGGAAAACGAGCCGAAGAGTGTGAGAGCCACGTAAGCGAAAAGAGGAAGACGTCGAGATTGATCCGGAGTACCACGGAGCACGTGAAACTTTGTGGGAAGCAGGCAGGACCATCTGCCAAGGCTAAATACTACCTGGTGACCGATAGTGAATAGTACCGTGAGGGAAAGGTGAAAAGAACCCCTGGAGGGGAGTGAAAAAGAACCTGAAACCCTATGTTTACAAGCAATGGAAGTTCGTTAAAGAACGACCATGTACTTTTTGTAGAACGGGCCAACGAGTTACGTTATGCAGCAAGGTTAAGCGCTTCAGGTGCGGAGCCGCAGCGAAAGCGAGTCTGAAAAGGGCGTATAGTTGTGTGGCGTAGACCCGAAACCAGGTGACCTATCCATGTGCAGGTTGAAGCTGAAGTAAAATTCAGTGGAGGACCGAACCCATATCTGTTGAAAAAGGTTGGGATGACATGTGGATAGCGGAGAAATTCCAATCGAACCTGGAGATAGCTGGTTCTCCTCGAAATAGCTTTAGGGCTAGCCTTGAGATGAGAGATACGGGGGTAGAGCACTGAATGTCCTAGGGGCCTTCACCGGCTACCGAAGACTATCAAACTCCGAATACCGATATCTTATGCTCAGGAGTCAGACTGTGTGTGATAAGATTCATAGTCAAAAGGGAAACAGCCCAGACCATCAGCTAAGGTCCCAAAATGTAAGTTAAGTGGAAAAGGATGTGGAATTGCACAGACAACTAGGATGTTGGCTTAGAAGCAGCCATACATTTAAAGAGTGCGTAATAGCTCACTAGTCGAGTGATTCTGCGCCGAAAATTACCGGGGCTAAAACTTACTACCGAAGCTATGGAATTGCAGTAATGTAATTGGTAGAGGAGCATTGTGTGAGGGGCGAAGTAGGATCGTAAGGACCTATGGACATCACACAAGAGAGAATGTTGGCATGAGTAACGAGAGACGGGTGAGAATCCCGTCCGCCGAAAACCCAAGGTTTCCTGAGGAAGGTTCGTCCGCTCAGGGTAAGTCAGGGCCTAAGCCGAGGACGAAAGTCGTAGGCGATGGACAACAGGTAAAGATTCCTGTACCACCGAGAACCGTTTGAGAGAGGGAATGACACAGGAGGTTAGGCTAAGCGCACCGTTGGTTGAGTGCGTCCAAGCAACAAGTTTGAAGAGTAGGCAAATCCGCTCTTTGTAAGAACAAGTTGTGATGGGGAGCGAAATTAAGTAGCGAAGTGGCTGATATCACACTGTCAAGAAAAGTTTCTATCGAGGGAGCAGGTGCCTGTACCGTAAACCGACACAGGTAGGAGAGTAGAGAATACTAAGGCGAGCGAGAAAACTATTGTTAAGGAACTCGGCAAAATGACCCCGTAACTTCGGGAGAAGGGGTGCCGGATTAGGTTTAGAGCTAGATCCGGCCGCAGAGGATAGGTCCAAGCGACTGTTTACCAAAAACACAGGTCTCTGCTAAATCGAAAGATGATGTATAGGGGCTGACGCCTGCCCGGTGCTGGAAGGTTAAGGGGAAGTGTTAGCGTAAGTGAAGCACAGAACTGAAGCCCCAGTAAACGGCGGCCGTAACTATAACGGTCCTAAGGTAGCGAAATTCCTTGTCGGGTAAGTTCCGACCCGCACGAAAGGCGTAACGATTTGGACGCTGTCTCAACAATAGACTCGGTGAAATTGTAGTACCGGTAAAGATGCCGGTTACCCGCAGCAAGACGGAAAGACCCCGTGGAGCTTTACTGCAGCTTGGCACTGGATAATGGTATATCATGTACAGGATAGGTGGGAGACAGAGAAATGAGGACGCCAGTCTTCATGGAGTCGCTGTTGGGATACCACTCTTGGTATAACGTTATTCTAACTATGATGAGTAATCCTGATCTAGGACAATGTCAGGTGGGCAGTTTGACTGGGGCGGTCGCCTCCTAAAGAGTAACGGAGGCGCCTAAAGGTTCCCTCAGCGCGGTTGGAAATCGCGCGAAGAGTGTAAAGGCAAAAGGGAGCTTGACTGCGAGAGGGACACCTCGAGCAGGGACGAAAGTCGAGCTTAGTGATCCGGTGGCACCGCATGGAAGGGCCATCGCTCAACGGATAAAAGCTACCCCGGGGATAACAGGCTTATCTCCCCCAAGAGTCCACATCGACGGGGAGGTTTGGCACCTCGATGTCGGCTCGTCTCATCCTGGGGCTGAAGTAGGTCCCAAGGGTTGGGCTGTTCGCCCATTAAAGAGGCACGCGAGCTGGGTTCAGAACGTCGTGAGACAGTTCGGTCCCTATCTGCTGTGGGCGTAGGAAATTTGAGAGGAGCTGTCCTTAGTACGAGAGGACCGGGATGGACAAACCTCTGGTGTATCAGTTGTTCTGCCAAGAGCACTGCTGAGTAGCTACGTTTGGAAGGGATAAGCGCTGAAGGCATCTAAGCGCGAAGCCCCCCTCAAGATGAGATTTCCCATCCTTAATGGAGTAAGATCCCATGTAGATAATATGGTAATAGGCCTGAGGTGTAAGTGCAGTAATGCATTCAGCTGACAGGTACTAATAGATCGAGGACTTGACCAATGACAAGTTTTCACAAGTGAAAACAATCAAGGTTTAAGACCACAAAAGAACAAAAAAACGGTTAATCTGATATATGCAATTTTGAGTGTGCAAGTTTGAGATTTTCATTTATGGAAATCTCGGCTGACATAGTTTTTATGCAGTAACTGCGATGTTTATGTTAGCAGACTCATAACTTAATACGAGATAATCCAGTGATGATGGCGGAGGGGCTACACCTGTTCCCATACCGAACACAGAAGTAAAGTCCTCCAGCGTCGATGGTACTTGGCGGGCAGCTGCCTGGGAGAGTAGAACGTTGCTGGTTATCTAGTATGCTTTTAGCATCTAGTGTTGATTGTTTGTATATGGAGCTTAAGGCCCCTTGGTCAAGCGGTCAAGACACCGCCCTTTCACGGCGGTAACAGGGGTTCGATTCCCCTAGGGGTCACCATTTAACTTATTGTATGCAAGTTAGTGGTTTCTGACAATAATCGAAAGTTATCCAAACTTTAAATGGAAACATGGGAGTATAGCTCAGCTGGGAGAGCATCTGCCTTACAAGCAGAGGGTCATAGGTTCGAGCCCTATTACTCCCACCATATGCGGGTATGGCGGAATTGGCAGACGCGCTAGACTTAGGATCTAGTGTCTTGTACGTGGGGGTTCAAGTCCCTCTACCCGCACCAATTGCGGAAGTGGCTCAGTGGTAGAGCATCGCCTTGCCAAGGCGAGGGTCGCGAGTTCGAATCTCGTCTTCCGCTCCATTTATTTGCGGGTGTAGCTCAATGGTAGAGCCCCAGCCTTCCAAGCTGGTTGTGAGAGTTCGATTCTCTTCACCCGCTCCATAAATCATGGTCCATTAGCTCAGTCGGTAGAGCATCTGACTTTTAATCAGGGTGTCCCGCGTTCGAGTCGCGGATGGATCACCATTTAAGGCGACGTAGCCAAGTGGTAAGGCAGAGGTCTGCAAAACCTCTATTCACCAGTTCAAATCTGGTCGTCGCCTCCAAATTTTGCGCTCTTAGCTCAATTGGATAGAGTGTCTGACTACGAATCAGAAGGTTAGGGGTTCGAATCCCTTAGGGCGCGCCATCTAACTTTGAATAGAACTGTTATGATTATGTTCTAGTTATAGCAGTTCTTTTTAATCACTAATTGTTCTAAGTAAGAAATTAATACATGGGAGTATAGCTCAGCTGGGAGAGCATCTGCCTTACAAGCAGAGGGTCATAGGTTCGAGCCCTATTACTCCCACCATTGCGGGTATGGCGGAATTGGCAGACGCGCTAGACTTAGGATCTAGTGTCTTGTACGTGGGGGTTCAAGTCCCTCTACCCGCACCATTACTACATAAATTATGGTCCATTAGCTTAGTTGGTAGAGCACCTGACTCTTAATCAGGGGGTCCCGCGTTCGAGTCGCGGATGGATCACCATATTAATCGTAGATTTGAACTGTTATGACTTGGTCATAACAGTTCTTTTAGTTTATAGATCATTAGCTTTTATTCTGTATAGAAGCAGACGTGGTTAACTTAAATGGTCAGATACGAGTTACTCAATAAGACAAATAGGATAGTATCGGTGTTTTGAGAATTGATGTCTTAAAAAAAATAGTCTATAATATAAAGGTATGGAATCTTAAAATTTTATAAAATATTCTAAACTTGAGAGGCATATATGAAAAAAAGAAGTACACTCATAATAACGGTATTAATTTATGCAATAACAGCTACAAGTTTAATCGTTGGGTTATCGCTGCCGACTGGAGATACATTTCTTGAAAGAATGCTCATAAATTTAAATTTACCAGTATATACACAGGGGTTATATATTCCAGGTGCACAGTTATTTGTAGTGATAATAATGAGTTGGTTGATTTTAAAATGGTTATATAAAGACCAAGTTTCACTTTGGAAAAATGGATTATTACTTTTAATCGTATTAGTTGTGGTATTATGGAAAGTAATTATTTATTAACAGGATGACGGAAGGGCTCTTTTATGAATGTGACATATGATGATATTGGCCAAATTTTTAAAGAGAAGTTAGATCAAACTAAAGTGGGGATTTCACCTTGTGGGAATCATGATTTAAATCGTAATTTAGTTTTTAAAGTATATACACCTATAAAGCAGTGGATCATTAAATTTTATTATAAACCTCTGAAAAGAACTAGAGAAATAAATGCGCTTTCATATTTTAAACAAAGTCATTTAGAAATTGTTGATCAAGGTATCTTGAAAAATGGTATCGAATGGCTCATTTATGGCTTTATTGAAGGCACATTGATGGAATCATGTTATGATATGTTGTCATCTGCTAATCTTGAAGTTCTATTTTATGATATAGGTAAGGAAATGGCACGCTTACATAAAGTAAAGCAGTTTAATTACTTTGGTGACTGGGTACCTCACAAGCAAAGTTCACTTGAGAACTATCAAACCTTTATAATTGATGATACTGAACGATTAATTTTGAACAGTTTAAATAGTAATCAAGATGAAAGGATTATACTCAATATAGCCATTGATTTATTAAGGGAAGAGTATCAAAATATACGGAAGTTAAAGGTTGGTAGGTTATGTCATAGAGACTTTGATGGTAGAAATATTATTCTGAGTTCTACAAATGGTTTTTATAAATTCGATACTATTCTAGATTTTGAAAAATGTGTTGTATTCAATGAACACTTTGACATTATTGGCCTTTACAGAAAGTATTTCTTAAAGGCGCCATATCTAATCAAACCCTTTAAAGCTGGCTATGAGTCAATATTAGAGATTGATACAAGTTTCAATACAGAACTTAAATTTAATCTGTTAAGATTAGGAATTGACTTGAGCAGTTGGGCAAAGTTTGTTTCCAATGATTTTTATGCTGAAACAATGGAATATTTGTCTGATTTATTATCAAAAATTGATCAAATTGATGCTTTTTATATTTAAATAAAAGTTTGATGAGAAAAGAAAAAAAAGAAAGCTTCTATATTTTAACTTTAACCGTTAAAATATAGAAGCTTTTTATCAATTTTAGATATAATTTAAAGTACTTTGTTGAGTTCAAAAAATTTATGAATTTCAGCAAGCGCTTCGCTAGCTTGCTTTTCATCTATGATACAAGATATCTTAATTTCTGAAGTGGAGATCATTTCAATATTAATGCCGAGTTGATATAAGGCACCAAAGAGTCCAGATGCTATTGTTGCATCTGAGGTTATACCAGTCCCCACGATAGACAATTTAGCAACATCAGCTCTAACAAGTAGTTCTTTTGCATCTACTTCTTTTATAAAAGCATCTATAGTTGGTTTTACATTTTCCAGTTCATCTTTTGGTATTGTAAAGGAGATATCATTTTGATCATCGTGATTTAAATTCTGAATGATCATGTCAATATGAACATTTTGTGCTGCTAAAGCTGAGAACATTTTATATGCTATACCTGGTTTGTCAGGGACACTAGATACTGTAAGTCTAGCAATGTTATCATCTAACGTAACACCTCTAACTTGTGCTTTTTCCATTGTTTTCACCTCTTTAATTATTGTTCCGGGGTGATCTAGCTCAAACGAGGATCTCACCACGAGTTTCATGTTATTTTTACGTGCAAGCTCAACAGAACGAGGATGCATGACTTTAGCACCGAGTTTAGCAAGCTCAAGCATTTCGTCGTAACTTATATTTTCCATTAAACTAGCGTCTTTTATGGCTCTAGGATCAGCTGTGTAGATCCCTTTGACATCTGTGTATATTTCGCATAATTCTGCATTAAGTGCAACTGCTAAGGCAACAGCAGTTGTATCAGATCCGCCTCTCCCCAATGTTGTTATATCTCCATTCGAGTTGATGCCTTGAAAGCCAGCAACAATGACAATTTTATCATTGTTGATCTCAGCCATAATGCGTTCAGTATTTATTTCATTAATTTTAGCTTTTGAATAATAGGGATCTGTCTGAATCCCACATTGATAGCCTGTTAATGATATCGCTTTATAACCTTTTGCTTCTATGGCCATGGCAAGCAAAGAAATTGAAATTTGCTCTCCAGTAGAAAGAAGCATATCCATTTCTCGTGAAGAGGGGGTATCTGTGATGCTTTTAGCAAGTTCTATTAAATGATCTGTTGAATCACCCATTGCTGATACCACAACAACGGGATTATAGCCTTTTTTCTTTTGTTCAATAATATGAGAGGTAACACGTTGAATGCGCTGAGCATCTGCTACAGAACTGCCACCATATTTTTGAATGATAATTTGATTCATAAACACCTCTTTATTCTAGTATTTCATATGTTGTCCCAGTTTTATTGACAGTTAAAGATTTTAACTGCCATCCATGATTTAGGGTTTTGAGAAATGGCCCTAAATTTAAATCAAATGTTGTGTCTTCAGATTTTACTAAACCGATAAGCGTAGGTCCTGCACCACTTATGAAGGTCCCTAATGCGTTGATTTCCTCAAGCTTTTGCATGATTATATCGGACTCATGTATGAGTCTTTTTCGGTAAGGTTCATGAATTTCATCTTTTAAAGAAAATTTCAAAAGCCCAAAATTTCGTGTGTTGAGGGCATTAATAAGCATACTGACCCTTGAGATGTTACTCACACATTGCTCTAATGAGTATGAATCAGGCAATACCTTTCGAGCGTCTTTTGTACTTACTCTAAAATTTGGAATTAATACTTTAAAGAGCAAGTCATCGGGGAAATTAATCATTGAATAAATTACTTTATTCGAAATAGAATCGGAACAAGAAATAACCATGTCCCCAAGTATTGCAGGTACAACATTGTCAGGATGACCTTCTATTTTAGTAGCTAAATGGATAATGTCTTCGGTGCTGAGCTTGAACTCCATTAGGTAGTTTGCAGCATAAATGCCTGCAACTATAGACGCTGCTGAGCTGCCTAAACCCCTTGAAATAGGTATTTGACATTCCCCAATAGTCAGTTTATAACCTGTATGGCCAAAACCATGTTGGCTTAGTATATGATCAAGTGTCTGTTTTACAAAATTATCTTTATCTTCAACCTCGACAATACCATTTTCCCATGATACGGTACGCTTTGCATCTTCATTTTTTTCAACTGAAATTATGTTGAATAAATTCAAAGCGACACCTAGTGTATCGAATCCAGGTCCAATATTAGCTGATGTAGCGGGGACTTTAATTCTAATCATTCAATATGCCTCCAATAAAAGATTTTATGTTTTCTATAAGGGGAGATTAATCCTGTATACATCATAATAATCACCACCATTAATTTATTATTTTATAGTGAAATTTTATTGTATTATGCGATTAACTATTTATCAAAGACTAGAAAATGTTTATATTTACAGTTTGCTTTATGAGCAATTTGGTTTAATTGTTCGAGCAATGTTTCTTCATTTTCTGCAACCAGTTGTACGTAGAGTACGTCAGAGTTTGCATCTTTTGAGAGCTTAATTGCATTTGATGAAAAGCATTCAAAAAGAAGCATTGTCAACTCTTGAAGTTTTCCATTAGTTAAACGAATGACCCATTTTGATTTTTTAGGATAGTATTGATGGATGTGTACACTATCTTGATAATGATATGAAGGCTGTATTTTCTTATTTTGGATAATATCAAGCATGTCGCCTAAAATTGAACTTGCAGTAGGGAATTTTCCAGCCCCTTTACCAGTAAACATAAGCTCACCAACAGCATCTCCTTCCAAAATTACGGCATTATATTCGTTATCAATTTTTGCATATTTAGATTGACTAGTGACATAAACAGGTCTAACGGTACCATAGATACCATCTCCCATATCTTCAGAAAAAGCCATGAGCTTCATTCTATAATTTTCGCTATGTGCATAGTCTATGTCTGACTTTAAAATATTGGAGATGCCTTCTATCGGTAAATCAGTCCATTTGATGTTTTTCTTGTAACCAATAGAGGAGAGAATAACCAATTTTCTCATGGCGTCATAGCCTTCAACATCAGATGTAGGATCAGATTCTGCAAATCCCATTTCCTGTGCCAATTCAAGTGCAGTTTCGTAAGAGACATCGTCATTAAACATTTTAGTGAGAATATAGTTGGTTGTACCGTTGATAACGGCACTGATATTCTTAATTGTGTTACCTGCTAAGCATTCTTGAAGTGGTTTTAAAATTGGAATACCGCCACCTACACTGGCTTCAAAGCTCAAAATAGTGTTGTTGAGTTTTGCAATTTCTAAGAGATCAGCGCCTTTTTCAGCGATTAAATCTTTATTAGCAGTTATTACAGGAATACCTTTTTTAAGAAAGTATTCAAGATAATCGTATGCGGGATATATACCGCCAATAGTTTCTATTGCGATATCAAACTCTTCTTTTATGAGGTCTTCAAAACTATTCGTGAAGATCTCATAGGATTCATGTGCCTTGTATTTATCCAAGTTATTTACAAGAATCCTCTTTACACGCACATTCTTTGAAAAGTTTTCCTGTATACTTTCCTTATTTTTTTCTATGAGCTCGAAGACACCAGAACCTACAGTTCCGTATCCAAGCAATGCTATTTTCATAATTAGAACCCCCTAGTTTAGCTTATTCAATACCGAGTAAAGAAAATTTATGAACACCCTCAATACTTTTTAATTCGTTTGATAGCGTTGTAAATGAGTTGCTCATTTCCGATATATCTATGGTAATCGTAACATTAGCCATTTGGTCGATTGGACTACTTTGACTGATGGTCATGATATTGCCATTATTATGTGCGATGCAATCTAGTACTTTAGACAATCGTCCAGAATGATGATCTAAATTCATCGAGACGGTGGCTTTCTTCCCAATGACACCATCACCTAATGCAAAGACATAGTCACTGTATTTATAAAATGTGCTTCTACTAATGCCTACCTTCTTTACAGCATCAGAAACCGATGTGGATTTACCTTCTTTTAAAAGCGTTTTGGCTTCAACTACTTTGATAAAAACTTCAGGCAAAACATCAATGTGAATGAGTAGAAATTTTCCTTTATCCATGTTAACCTCCGTGTATTCAATAGACGGACAATTGTTCGCCGAAAATGATATTAATAAGGATTATAGCACAATAAAATATTGTATACAAGGTAATTGTTAAATATAATTCATGTTTTTATTTTAGAACATATACTAGAGCTAACATCAGAAGATAAAAAAAGCTAGATTTGATGTATTTATACAGAGTATTTTTGAGTGAGTAAGCTAGAACAGATTATTAATTTTGTAATGTCTCAAATATAATCGGGTATATATTTTTTAGAGTTAAACATTTTAATTTAGGAGGCACTTATATGAGTTATTTAAAAACTGACTTTACATTAAAAATGACTGGGGATGCAGAAATTAATAAAACTGTACTTTCTGGACAGAATTTTATTCTCTATTTTTATCCCAAAGACAATACCTCTGGTTGTACTTTAGAGGCACAAGATTTTGCGGATTTATATGATGAGTTTAAAACCTTAGGATATGAAGTATACGGTGTTAGCAAAGATTCTCTCAAATCCCATGAAAAATTCAAAGAAAAGTATGACTTACCTTTCAATTTGATTTCAGATGAAGAAAAAATACTGCATAAATATTTTGATGTCATTAAAGATAAAAAAATGTATGGAAAAATGGTTAAAGGCACTGAACGTTCAACCTTTGTTTTTAGAGAAGGACTTTTGTGTATAACTGAGTTTAGAGGCGTTAAGGCAAAGGGGCATGCTCAAGCTGTGCTGGATCATTTACAGAAGTAATACCGCCTTGACATTCTCTAAAACCCCCAGTATAATGGAGTAGGAAATTGAATCGTTTAATCAAGGTGCTAACTCTTATTTAGTATTTAAGCTAAGAGGGAAAGAGGTTAAAGTCCTCTGCAGCCCCCGCTACTGTATATAGTGATGAAATCCAAGAATCCACTGAGAAATTGGGAAGGATGGAGAGTAAAGTGATCTATGAGCCAGGAAACCTGCCTTGATTTTGAAATAATCTACTTCGGAGGGAAGTCGGGTGATTTGAATTGAGTATACATTCAACACACGCATTTCTGCGTGTGTTTTTTTTATTAAAACAACAAGATTTGAGCCGAAAGCTGTGATGAGGAGTGTTCAACCTCAAACAGTGTCAGTGAAAATCGGTTTGAGGCATCGAGAGATGGCTCAAATGTTGTTGAAACAAGATTTGAGCCGAAAGCTGAGATGAGGGATGTTCAACCTCAAACAGTGTCAGTGAAAATCGGTTTGGGGCATCGAGAGATGGCTCAAATGTTGTTGTTTTGCCCAAATAGGTCTAATGGGATTAGAGAGAGAAAAGTGAGGGTATTATGGCTAAAAAATTGATGTTTCAAGGCACTGGTTCAACAGTGGGGAAAAGCTTGATCGTGGCTGCAATGTGTAGAATTTTAAATGATGAGGGTTACCGTGTGGCACCGTTTAAATCACAAAATATGGCTTTAAATTCTTTTATCACAAAAGATGGTAAAGAAATGGGACGTGCACAGGTGGTTCAGGCAGAAGCAGCTAGAGTTGAACCAGATGTTGCCATGAATCCGATTTTATTAAAACCGACCAGTTACGTGGGGTCACAAATTATTTTAAATGGTCAAGTGTATAAAAATATGAAGGCCAGCGAATATTTTTCAAAAAAGGATTTTTTGATTCCGCATATTAGAACTGCTTTTAATGACCTTAACCAAAATTATGATCTTATTCTTATAGAAGGTGCAGGTTCACCAGCAGAAATCAATCTTAGAAGCCGAGATATTGTCAACATGGGACTTGCTGAAATCGTTGATACAGATGTTATTCTAATTGGAGATGTGGACAAGGGCGGGGTATTTGCTTCAATATATGGCACTTATATGTTGCTTTCAGAATCTGAGAGATCACGTATTAAAGGATTTGTCATCAATAAATTTAGAGGGGATGTTGATCTTTTAGTCCCTGGGGTCAAAATGATTGAAGAGAAAATTGGGATTCCTTGTGTAGGGATCATTCCGTTTATTGAACAGCTCAAAATTGATGATGAAGACAGTGTTTCAGAACGGTTGCTTATGAAATCCGATAAACCAATTAAGGTAGGGGTTGTTAGATTACCTTATATGTCTAATTTTAGTGATTTTACTGTATTTGATATGGAACCAGATGTCAGTCTCGAGTATGTTACAACTGAAAGCGAGATAGAAGCATGTGATCTTTTAATTATTCCAGGGAGTAAAAATACTATTTTTGATATGCAGTTCCTTATTAAACATAAAATCAATCAAGCCATATACAGATTTCATAAAGCTGAAAAGCCGATATTTGGGATTTGTGGTGGCTATCAAATATTAGGTAATAGCATTTCTGACCCAGACAGCGTAGAATCAGTTGATCAAATGATTAATGGATTGGGCCTTTTAAATGTAGAAACAGTTATGGCAGTCGAAAAGACAACTGTACAAAGTGAAGCCAATATTCAAAATAATTATTTTGGGCTTACCACTAAAAACATGGCTATTAAAGGTTATGAAATTCACATGGGAGAGACAATTGCAAATGGTGATGATGTAGTGCCTTTTGCAGTTAATTATAAAGGTAATTTAGATGGTGCCATAGATGCATCTGGTAGAGTTATGGGCACATATTTTCATGGTATATTTGACAACGATAATTTTAGAAATATTATATTGAATAAAATCAGAGCTCAAAAAGGCATTGATTCTGACGATATGGGGGATTCTTTTGAAGTTCTCAAAGACAGAGAATATGACCGGTTAGCTGAGCATGTTAAAAAATATATGGATATGACTTTGATCCAAAAATTTCTTGAGGAATCGAGGACATTAGATTGTTAGTTAATATCGGAATTGCAGTCCTTTTGGACTGGTTAGTTGGTGATCCTCCTAATTGGCCGCATCCAGTTAGGTTTATAGGGTGGTTAATCAGTAATTTTGAAAAGTTGGTTAGACGTTTTTCAAAAAACCTCTATGTTGGCGGGTTTATATTAATGTTCTTAACTGTATCAACAGTTTTGACTTTATATATACTTGTTGCATCTGTTTGCCACCCTTATTTTTTAAAAATTCTAAATATTTATTTATTATATACTTGTCTCGCCTGTAAATGTTTAAAAGATGAAGCCATCAAAGTTAAAAAACTAATTCAGTCAGATCAGATTGAAGCTTCTAGAAAAGAATTAAGCTATTTAGTGGGTAGAGATACAGATACTTTAACAGAAGAACAAGTTTTAAGAGGGATTATTGAGACGGTTTCAGAGAACACAGTAGATGGTATCTTGGCACCTCTTTTTTACATGCTTGTGGGAAGCCTGTTTGTGTTTAATGGCATATCATTAGCGGTAATCTTAGCACTTCTTTATAAAAGTGTAAATACGCTAGATTCCATGGTGGGGTATATGCAAGCACCTTATAGAGAAATCGGTATGATATCGGCTAAAACGGATGATCTCTTGAATTTTATACCAGCAAGAGTAGGGGCTGTTCTTATGCTTTTGGCTGGTATTTTTTTGAGATTGGATTTAAAAAATGGTTTTAACATGATGATAAGAGATCATGCAAATCATAAAAGTCCAAACTGTGGGTATCCTGAATCCGTTACTGCGGGATTACTTGGGATTCAACTTGGTGGCACCAATATTTATTTTGGTGAACAGGTTTATAAACCGACTATTGGTGAAAAAATAAGAGCTTTTGAAGTTGTTGATATTGATAAATCGGTGCAAATCATGTATGTTTCTGAGAGTATTTTGCTACTATTAGGTGGCCTTTTGGCAACGATAAGTTCGTTAAATTAGAGACGCATGAATATGTTTCGGTGTAGAGTTGGCTATAAGAAGTAGGAGGTAATATGAATTTTCATGGGGGCTATTTTGGAAAAAAAGGAATGATGGATTTTAGTGTCAATGTGCCGCCACTTCCATATCCAGACGGTTTAAAAGAATTAATATTTGAAACGTTTGATGAACTCCGAAAATACCCTGAAATCGATGGCATTTCAGCACGCGATGCAATAGCTCTTAAAACAGGATTTAAATCCAACGAGATTATTTTAGGCAATGGTGCTACGGAACTAATATACTTATATTCGAGAAGTGTTGGTGTTTCAAAAGCGCTTATACTTGAACCCACTTTCACAGAGTATAGGCGTGCACTTGAACTGAATCAAATTGAAGTGCATACTTTCTCGCTCCTTGATTTTGTAAAATCAGAAGAGGGGGTGTTATCTGTAGATATGGATGATACAACATTGTTAACACAAATTATCGAGAAAATTGTAAAGCAAAAGATTGAACTACTTGTATTATGCAATCCAAACAATCCAACAGGTCATCTTTATTCACGTGAGTTTATCAATAAGATAATAGAGGGTGTAAATAATCCAACTTTTAAAGTGTTTATCGATGAGTCTTTTTTGGATTTTGTATCATCCGATAAATTAGAAAGGTGTCATCTGGAAGCTTCTGATTTGAAGTCTGTTTTTTTATTGAGATCTATGACGAAGAATTTTGAAGTACCTGGCTTAAGAATTGGTTATGGTTTAAGTGATTTTGAGACAATTGAAAAAATGAAATGCTACAAAGAACCTTGGTCTCTAAATGCATTTGCACTTAAGGCAATCCCTTTTTTAATGAATCAGGAGCATCATATTAACCTCATAAAAAAATGGTGTCAAGAAGAATCTGACTTTATCAGCGAACAATTAGCCAGGGTAAAAGGATTGTGTTTTTACAAAGGTGAGGCTAATTATATCTTAATTAAAATTCCAGATTTTATGAACGAAACTTTTTTTGACCAAATGTTAGAGCGTAAGATTTATCTGAGAAAATGTGAAGACTTTATAGGACTTGGTAAATCCTATTATAGAATTGCTATAAGGGAAAGAATTGAAAATAAAATAATGGTGAATGCCATCAAGGAGGTTTTCAGTGAATATAAAGTATAGAAAATTTGGATGCTTGTTACTCGTTTTAGTGATGCTTATTAGTATGAATGCATTGTCATTCGCATCATCAGTTAATGTTAACGGTGATGATAAAATATTGACTACAGAAATAAAAAATGGAAGAGCTTATATTTCTATTGATGATTTGAAGGCTTTTGGTTTTAATACAGAGGTCAAAGGGCAAATGATTAGTGTTAAAAACAGTGCTGTAAGTTTTACATTTTATAGAGATACCAATAAAGTAAATGTAAATGACGCTGCGATGTCATTAGATTCTAAAATATATACGAGAAATGGTGTGCCGTATATTCCAATGAAATTTTTCTTTGAAACATTGAATTATAAAGTAGGATGGTCCTCTGAGACAAAGCAAGTGACTTTGTATAAATTGGGTGATGAAAAGTTTCCAATAGTAATCGGTGACGGAGATGTGCATTATAAATTTGAGAAACCTGCTAAACGTGTGGTCTCATTGGCGCCTTCTGTAACAGAGATTTTATTTGCAATTGGTGCTGGTGATACGCTTGTGGGCAGAACGATCTATTGTGATTATCCTGCAGAGTCTAAGAGCGTCCAAACGGTTGGAACACTTTATGAACCAGACTTGGAAGGAATTCTAGATTTAGAACCAGAAGTTGTGATTGCGGCAACACATATGAATGAAGATGTCCTTAAAACTTTGACAAGTGCTAAAATTCAAATTTTAACTCAAAAATCTCCAAGTAAGATTAATGAAATATACACTTTTATTTCAAAGCTAGGGGCACTTGTCGATCATAAATATGAAGCGCGAGCTTTAGTTTCATCATTAAAACTTAAAGAAGACCGTGTTAAGCAGACTGTTGCTTTGATTCCAAGATCTGAACGCAAAACGGTTTATTATGTCGTTGGTACTGGTAAAAAAGAATATACGGCTGGTAATGGCACATTTATCAACGAAGTATTACAGGCTGCGGGCGGGATAAATGTCGCTACAGACGTTGATGGTTGGTCGTATAGTCTAGAAAAGTTGATTGAGCACAATCCAAACTATTTACTTGGAGAGAGTTACAATTATGATACAATGATAGAAAGTAGCAATTACAATAATTTAGAAGCACTCCAAAAGAATCATTATATTAAGATTGACAGTAATATCTTTTCTAGACCAGGACCACGTGTGATTGATTTGGGGTTAAAACAAATCATTCATGAGCTCTATCCAGAGTATGAAAGTCATCTAAACTATTAGAAAAAGGAGTACTGCAGACGTTGAATTAAATTGTATGATAAAGACGTATAAAAGTCGCTTTATTTTAGAGTGCTTACTTGAAGTTCGTATCAATCCAAATTGATTTAACGCATATGGGTATAAAATTATGAATTTTATTGAAAGACGAAAATGGAACCGATTGTATATCGGGGTTCTATTGTGTATATTATTAGGCGTAAATTTTTTTGCCATCACTCAGGGGTCTGTTAAGATCCCTTTGGGTGATGTTTTTCGCGTTTTTGTTCATCATATAAAATATTTTTTTATGAGTCATTTAGGATATACTGTAGACATGAGTGATATCAGTGATATAAAGACATCTCATATTTTTATTGTTGAAAATATTAGATTGCCAAGGATTATAATGGCAAGTATTGTCGGAGGGGTGTTATCCATAGTAGGTGCCTCATTTCAAGCTATCTTTAAAAATCCAATGGCAGATCCCTTTGTGATGGGTGTTTCGTCAGGGGCTGCTTTTGGAGCTACCATGGGCATTGCGTTTGGATTGACGACAAATCTATTTGGGTTTGGAACAATTTCAACTTTGGCTTTTTTAGGGGCATTAGGCACTGTTATAATTGTCTATTCGCTTGCAAGGGTAGGTACTCGGATATCAACAACCAGTATCCTTTTGGCTGGAATTGTTATGAATTCACTGCTGACATCGATCATATCACTTGTGATGATCATTAATCAAGATGATATTGCTAGAATTGTGACATGGACGATGGGCAGTTTTAATGCTGCATCATGGGATCAAATTGCTAAAATATTGATCCCCTCACTTATTGGCTTTATACTTTTGATGCTAAAATCAAGAGATCTAAATGCAATTGTCATGGGTGAAGAAGATGCTAAAAATATGGGCGTTAATGTTGAACTTACCAAGAAACTTATATTGATTTATGCTTCTTTTCTCATTGCATTCTCTGTTGCGGTGAGTGGTATTATTGGATTTGTAGGATTGATTATACCGCATTTATTTAGGATTGTTTTTGGTGCAGATCATCGTACACTTTTGCCTGTATCTTTTTTTGGGGGCGCGATATTCCTCACGATTTCGGATACTTTGGCTCGAAGTTTAGTTCCCAACATGGAGATACCTGTAGGTATTGTAACTGCAGTATTTGGTGGACCTTTCTTTTTATATTTGCTCAGTAAAAATAAAAAGAATATGGCATAGGAGGGAAACATGGTTGCAGCAATTCAAATAGAAAATTTAAAGTTCAAATACGATGAAGAAGATGTTTTAAAATACATCAATCTTCATGTGCCTAAGGGCAGTTTTGTCAGTATTTTAGGACCAAATGGTTCTGGGAAGACAACACTTTTAAAAAACGTCTGTCATCTTTTAAAACCTTATGAAGGTAAAGTGGTTATAAGTGATCAATTGGTCGAGCGCTTTAAGAGTAAAGACCTTGCTAAGGAAATGGCTGTGGTACACCAAGGTGCTAATACAGAATTTGATTTTAATGTGGAAGATGTTGTTCTAATGGGGCGGTTTCCCTACATTAGAAAATTTCAATCTGAATCCCTTGAAGATATTGCTATTGCCACAGAGTCTATGAAGAAAACTTCCACATTGCATTTAAAACACAAGACGATCAAGGGAATAAGTGGTGGTGAAAGACAGCGTGTTATGATTGCCAGAGCATTGACTCAAGAACCTCAAATATTACTTTTAGATGAACCCATCTCACATCTAGATATCAAATATCAATTGGAGATTATGAAACTATGTAAATCGCTCAATGTAGAAAATCATCTTACAATAATAACCACATTACATGACATCAATTTAGCAACACGTTTTTCAGATTATATTATTCTGATGAATCATGGTGAAATTGTGGAGATTGGAAAGCCGTTTGAGGTAATGACAAAAGAGAACATCAAAAACGTATATGAGGTGGACGTAGAAATCGTTCATATGGATCAATTTGAAAATCCAATGATTGTACCGATTTGATGAAGAACGAGGCATAAAAAGTAAAGCATAATATTCAGGAGGCAAAATGAGTCAGATTATCTTTGTAACAGGTGGGGCAAGAAGTGGAAAAAGTACATTTGCAGAGCAAACTGTAAAAGCCTTTGGTGAGAAGATCATCTATGTTGCCACAGCGATACCCTTCGATGATGGTATGAAAGATCGCATCAGAAAACATAAAGAGAGTAGGCCCGATAATTGGACTACGATTGAGGCTTTTAAAGATTTTGATCAACATTTTAGCACGAATATTGTCAAAGCATCAGATGGCATTATTTTTGACTGTATTACTGTAATGGTGACGAATTTGATGATGGAACCAAAAGTTGATTTTGAAATGGTGGATATGACTTTTGTCAATGATCTTGAACAGAAGATTCAGGATGAAGTAGATCGATTAATTGCAGTTGTACGCAAACTGGATTTAAACATCGTCATTGTCTCCAATGAAGTAGGATTAGGTCTTGTTCCTTTTTATAAAATGGGGAATTTCTTTAGAGATATTGCGGGCAGAATTAACCAAAAAATTGCTTCAGAAGCAGATGCAGTTTACTTTACAGTATCTGGTATTCCTATGAAGATCAAATAGGGGGGGAATATGAACGCATTTTTATTAATGTTGTCCTTTTTTACGCGAATTCCAGTGGGACATCAAGTGGATTATTCAGATGAACTCTATAAAAAAAGCATCTTATATTTTCCCTATATAGGGTTTATAATAGGCGTGATTTCAGCCCTGCCACTTTGGTTACTCCACAGCACTTCTCAGGGCGTAAAAAGTATTCTTGTGATTTTGCTTTACTTATTAATAAGTGGTGGTATTCATCTCGATGGTTTAGCGGACTCAATGGATGGTTTATTTAGCGGTAGGGAAAAAGCGCGGATTCTTGAGATCATGAAGGATTCGAGAATTGGTAGTTTTGGTGTGATTGGTTTAGTCCTTTATTTTTTAATATTCTATCAATGTGCTTCTGAGTTAATGCCTATTTTTATTGTTTTAATGCCGTTTGTTGGCAAAAGTGCCGCTGTATTTACTGCAGGTTACAGTCAATACGCAAGAGTATCACCAGGAATGGGAACGATACTTATAGAAAGTCATAATTCAAGAACATCTTTAGAGATCTTACTGATCAATTTAGTTATTGCCTTTCTTGCTCTTGGTTTTGAGGGGGTAATTATAGTTGGATTAACGTTTATGATAGCTTTTTTCTTAATGAAATGGATACATGGTAAAATTGGAGGCATGACAGGAGACACGATAGGCTTTGTTGTGGAAGTGTGTCAAATGACGTTTCTTATATTATCGGTAATAATATATTAAAAGTGAGGATGTACAAATGAGAAAAGGTATAATTATTGCAGGTGCTTCAAGTGGTTCTGGCAAAACAACACTTTCAATAGGCTTGATGCGTGCTTTTATGAATCGTGGGCTAACTGTTCAGCCTTTTAAGACAGGTCCTGATTATATAGACCCTATGTTTCACAGAAAAGTTTTAGGGACTTCTTCTTACAATTTACCGCTCTGGATGGTATCTGATGAAACAATTCAGTACCTATTTAATAAGAGAAATCAAAATGCTGATATTACAGTAGTTGAAGGGGTCATGGGGTACTATGACGGTCATGGTGTAGACTCTTTTGAAGGGAGTACAGCTTATTTAGCGGATTTATTAGAATTACCGGTCTTACTTGTGTTTAATGCCAGCAGTATGGCACTTAGCGCAGCTGCAATTGTAAAAGGCTTTGCTGAATTTAAAACGCCTACTCGGATTAAAGGTATTATTTTAAATCAAGTAAACTCAGAACACCATTATCTTATGCTAAAAAATGCGATTGAAAAGCATACAGGCATAAAATGCTATGGTTATCTCCCAAGAAATAATGAGGTTGTGATAGAAAGCAGACATTTGGGGTTGTTACAAGCAGAAGAGATTGTCGACTTAAATGCCAAAGTGGACAAGATTGCTCAGCAGCTTGAAAAAACAGTGAATTTAGATGAACTATACTTGGATTTTGAATATATTGAAAGGCCATATAGTACGCCTAAAAAAGTAGACTTATTATTGACAGAAATTAAGCAAACACTGACTTTTAAAGGTTCTTTAACACTTGGTATTGCTAAAGATCAAGCGTTTTCATTTTATTATGATGAAAATTTAGAGACTTTAGAAGAACTTGGCGTTAAAATAAAATATTTTTCACCAATGGAAGATGAGTACCTACCTGAAGGGGTTGATGCTCTTTATTTTGGGGGCGGATACCCTGAAGTCTTTGCGGGTCAATTAAGTGCCAATAAGACTTTTAGAGAGCAACTATTTTTAAAATTAGAATCTGGAATGCCATGTTATGCGGAATGTGGTGGATTAATGTATTTGACGGATTTGATAGAAGATTTAGACGGTTGGCCTTTTGAGATGGTGGGTTTTTTTGATGTCAATACACTGATGACTAAAAAACTACAACGTTTTGGGCATACTCATATAAATTTAGTATTAGAGGATTCTCCCGAATTTGGAAAATCATATGAGATTTCATATAGAGCACACGAATTTCATAAGTCTATATTAGTAGAACATCAACCAGTTACGAAAATTATAGAAGCATCAAAGCGTTCTAAAACGTGGCAATGTGGCTATTTTAGAGAGCATACATTAGCAACTTATGCGCACAATCATTTTTATAGCAATTTGGAATTTTTGGCATTTTTAATTGATTTGTGGACGATTAATAAATCTTAATATTTTTAAAATCTGTTTAAAGATTGCTTATTAGGGCATAATCATAAATAACATTTGAAATTACAGCTTTAAATGCAATAATAAGCAGGAGGTTTATATGGATTTAATTAAAAGTTCACCAGTGTTGCAAGCATTACTTGCGACATTGTTTACATGGTTTGTTACAGCACTTGGTGCTGGCGTGGTTTTTTTCTTCAAAGAAATTAATCGAAAAGTACTAGATATTATGCTTGGATTTGCTGCTGGTGTTATGATTGCAGCAAGTTTTTGGTCTCTTCTTAATCCTGCAATTGAAATGGCAGAAAGAAGTGGACAAATCCCATGGGTTCCAGCTGTTGTGGGATTTATGGGTGGTGGTATTTTCCTATTTTCCATCGATAAGGTATTGCCTCATCTTCACAATGGTTTTCCAATGGAAGAAGCTGAAGGGATCAAGACCAGTTGGCAAAGAAGTGTTCTACTTGTACTTGCAATCACACTTCATAATATACCAGAGGGTCTCGCTGTAGGTGTTGCTTTTGGTGCCTTGGCTGTTGGCTTACCAGAAGCTACACTCGGAGGTGCGATTGCACTTGCCATTGGTATCGGGATTCAAAACTTTCCCGAAGGTGCAGCTGTTTCTGTTCCACTTAGAAGAGAAGGTTTTTCGAGAAGGAAAGCATTTATGTACGGACAGGCATCAGGTATTGTTGAACCTATGGCAGGTGTTGTAGGGGCATTACTAGTTGTGACGATGCATGCCATATTGCCTTATGCACTATCGTTTGCTGCAGGTGCAATGATATTCGTTGTTGTTGAGGAATTAATTCCAGAATCTCAACGTGAAAAAAATACAGATTTAGCAACAATGGGTGCAATGGTTGGTTTTACAGTAATGATGCTTTTAGATGTAGCACTTGGCTAAGTATTAAATAAGTTAAATGTCTAAAAATACATCTCAAAGGGTATGTTACTTTTGAGATGTATTTTTATGAACGGATATCATTACAAAGAGGTGGATTCGCTCATGGCTAAAAAAACTCAGTTACTTCGCAATGGATTTTTGGTATAATGGTATCTGAGGAAAAGAAATATAAAATTTGATAACATCTAGAGAGATCAATTATTAAAAAAAGATCCCAGTGTTAATCAAAAAGAAATGAGGGAAGATATGTTAAAGTCTAAAAAAGTTTTAATTCTTGGTGGTGGATATGCAGGCGTTAAAGCTGGAAAAACACTTCATAAGATTTTTAAGCAAAACGATGAAGTTGAGATCACTTTGATCGACAAAAATCCATACCATACGCTTATGACTGAACTACACGAAGTAGCAGGACATAGGACAGAGCCCGACTCGATACGCATTGATTTAAGAACAATCTTCAATGGGAGAAAGGTTAACGTCGTTACAGATCAAGTTGAAAAAATTGATCTAAAACAAAAAAAAGTCAGTACAACGCGAAAAGTTTTTGATTTTGATTATTTAATTATTGCTTTTGGTTCAAGTGTAAATTCATTTGGAATCCCAGGTATTGAAGAACATGCGTACACATTGTGGTCGTATGATGATGCGATTAAAATCAGAAATCAAGTTGAAACTATGTTCCAGCAAGCAGCGATTGAAGAAGATGAAGAAATTAGACGTCAAATGCTTACTTTTGCAGTTGTTGGTGGTGGGTTTACTGGTGTTGAAATGGCTGGTGAACTTGGAGAGGCAAAGAAACATCTTGCAGAAAAATATGGGATTCATAAAGATGAAATTACGATTTATAATATTGAAGCGACTTCGAGAATATTAAATACGTTAAAAGACGATCGTCAAGTTGAAAAAGTTGAAAGAAGATTTAAGAAACTCGGCGTCATTTTGTTAAAAGATGCTGCAATTGTAAACGTAATGCCAGACAAGTTTGAGTTGAATGATGGGCGTGTTATCGCTTGTAACACTCTAATTTGGGGTGCTGGTATAAAAGTAAACAATTTTGTAGGTTCATTAGGCCTTAAAGCGGGCAGAGCAGGCAGAGTTGATGTTAATGAATACATGCAAACAGCGGAGTATCCAAATGTCTTTGTAGCAGGTGATAACACGCATTATGAGGATAAAGATGGTTTCCTACCTCAAATCGTTGAAGCTGCTGAACAATCAGGTCATACTGCTGCTGAAAATATTGCAAATTTAATTAATGATAAACCACTTCAAACACATAAGCAGGTATATCACGGGTTTATGGTTTCAGTGGGTTCTAGATATTGTGTTTCTGATAACAACGGATTAAAATTATCTGGATTCTTTTCAATGCTCGTTAAGCATTTAGTCAATTTTTATTATTTGTTTACAGTAAGTGGTGTTGCTCAACTCTTTGAATATTGGAGACATGAGTTTTTCCATATTAAGAATAATCGATCATTCCTAGGGGGACATTTTTCTAAGTCAACGCCTAACTTTTGGCTGGTTCCTCTCAGAATGTTTTTAGGTGTGATGTGGTTAATAGAAGGTTTAAATAAGATTAATGATGGCTGGTTAGTAACCGCTAAGATGATCGCCTCAGATGCAGTGACACAGGCTAGTGAAGTTGTTGAAGAAGGCACATCGTATGCTGAACCATTGTTAAAAGAAGTTCCTGGCATTGTACAGTGGATGATTGATAAATTTATTGCACCGCATGCGATCTTATTTCAAACAATGATGGTTTTTGCAGAAATTGCGTTTGGTTTAATGCTTATCGTTGGATTGTTTACTTTTATTTCTGCAGTCGCTACAACTGGAATGACGGTGGCGATTACTTTAACAGGTATGTCTGATGCTTCTATACTTTGGTATTTCTTCGGCGGGATAGCAATGATTGGTGGTGCTGGAAGCACTTTCGGATGTGATTATTATATTCTTCCTCTGCTTAAGAGATGGTGGAAGCGTACTGCATTTGCTAAAAAATCATATCTATATTTCCATTAAAAGTACACTAATTTTATGATATACAATACTAAATCGTATCTGCTTTGCAGATACGATTTTCTAACGGTTTTACTATAAAGGATGCGTAATAAATGAAAAAAAACGATATGATTTTGATCGTAGTTGTTCTAATTATAGGCTTAATTTCTTATGCTGCTGTAAACCTCATTAAACATGAAAACGGTAGTGATTTAAAAGTTGTCATAAAACACAGAGGTGCTATTGTAAAAGAGTATGATTTTAATGATAAGACGAAAGAAACCTATGTCTTAGATTCTGAAGGTGAACTCAATATCGTTCAGATTGAAAATGGGCTGGTTTCAATTTCAGAGGCGAATTGTCATGATTTGATCTGCGTTAAGACAGGAGCAATTTCTAAGCCAGGTGAAATAATTGTATGTTTACCTCATAAATTTACAGTTGAGATTGTCTCTAATAAGGCTCTTAACGAATTAGATGATATAGTGGAGTAGTAAATGCGTAAAGTTAATGGATCAGTAGATACGAGAAAATTAGTTCTGATTTCAGTTTTAGTAGCACAAGGTATGGTCTTAGGTTATATAGAAAAAATGCTTCCAATTCCCTTTATAGTTCCTGGTGCTAAATTAGGACTTGCCAATATAGTGACTTTGACAGCGATCTATTTTTTAAACTTTAGGGAGTCTTCAGCTGTTGTCTTGCTAAGAGTTCTTTTGACAGCGGTAACCTTTGGCTCTCTTTCAAGTTTCTTGTATAGCTTGTCAGGTGGTGTGCTCAGTTTGATTGCAATGGCAGGGCTATTAAAAGTTTTTAAAGACGAACTCAGTTTAATAAGTGTTAGCATTGTGGGCTCTATTTCACATAATATGGGACAACTGATTGTGGCGGCCATTATTATTCATAATGTATTGATAATGACTTATTTGCCGTTTTTGCTTATTATAGCAATACCTACTGGCATTTTTGTAGGACTTGTGGCTAAAGCCTTAATTCAGTATTTACAAAGAACAAACTTTATCAGATAAATTAGAACTAAAGGGGGTAAAATGTCCTTTAATTTGGAAGTGGAAGAAGGCACGAAAACGCTATATCTTTTTTTGGTAGAAGAATTGAAGCGTGTGAAAAGTAACATTAGATTGCAAACACATTCTAAATTTGTAGATGTTCAGGCAATAATTGATGACGTTATAGGTAATGAGGGCAAAATGCTTAGACCTTTTTTAGTGCTTTTAAGTGCGCATTTTGGTCAGTATGATGCAGAAAAAATACAAAAGCTTGCTGGTGCAGTGGAAATATTGCACATGGCTACGCTTGTGCATGATGATATTATTGATGAAGCAAAGTTGAGACGTAATATGCCTTCAATCCAAAGTAAATATGGCAAGGATATGGCTGTTTATACGGGAGATTATTTGTTGGCCAAATCGATTAATGTTCTCAATGATGATCGGTTTGATCCCAACCATGTCAAACAACTTTCTCAGGCAATCTCAAAAATCTGTGAAAGTGAATTGATGCAATACCAAAACCGATTTAAAGCGCTGAGCATAAAAAACTACCTAAAAGTGATTTCTGGGAAAACTGCAGCCCTTTTTGCGGTTAGTTTATATGTGGGTGCACTTGAAAGTAATTGTGATGAAAAATTAGCAAAGAAGTTAGGTAGAATTGGCTATGAAATTGGAATGGCTTTTCAGATCATTGATGATCTTTTAGATTTTGATGAAAATCAGCAAAAAGTTGGAAAAAGCACACTTTCTGATTTTAAAAATGGTTATTTTACAGTGCCCATTCTATTTGCACTGAAAGAAAAGAGTGTTGACTTAGCAGAGTATACAAAAGAAGATTTAATTGACTTTGTGAAAGTGAATCATGGTTTAGTTTCTTCCAAAAAACTTGCAAAAAAATATACTAAGCGTGCATATATGCGAATTGATTCTTTAGAGGCGTGTGAAGCTAAAGCGGTACTGAGACAATTTTCTGAACAATTATTGGAACGCGATTATTAAAAGAATAAGATATAAACTAAAAGAGAGCTATAGTTATGATGTTAAGTCATAATTATAGCTCTTATAGTTTTCAACGAGATTAGTAAAATGAAAGTGTGTCATCTACTGTGGCCATTGAATTGTTTCAGCAATATAGGTCGCAATCTTCTCTAGATACTTTTGATCAACAGGGCTAAAACGATCTATTTCAGGACTATCGATATCAAGAACTCCTATGAGTTCATCGTTTTTAAATAAGGGGATCACAATTTCACTATTTGAAAATAAATCACAGGCAATATGTCCTGGAAATTGATGTACATCTTTCACAACAATTGTTTTTAGAGTTTGAGCACTGGTACCACAAACGCCTTCGCCGATATTGATCGTTGTCACTGCTGGTTTGCCCCAGAATGGCCCTAATTTAAGTGTTTTATCTCTTTTAAGATAAAACCCGACCCAGTTTAAGTCGTGCAGTAGGAAGCCTATAGTGGCTGCTGCATTGGCAGCATTGGCAACCCAATCGGTTTCATCTTCTAAAAATGATTTTATGTTTTCTAAAATATACGGATATAATCGCTCCGGTTCCTTACTATCACTTGGATAAATACATGCCATACAATACCTCCTAATAATTTCAATCATACTTAGTATAATCAAAATAGGGATCTCTTTCAATCTTAAATTTTGATATCTTTCGAAAACCGAAAAATTATCTTTCGGATTCCGAAAGATATGATATAATGGTTTGGGTGATTATAGTGAAATCAATATTTGGAAGTTATAAATCTTATTTTGAAGAAAGCAATCAAAATGTAAAAATATATTTAGGTATTATACTCTTGGCAACTATATCTGTTGCGGCCTACAACGTTTTATTAGGAATCTACATGAAGACCATGGGGTTTAACGAAGAAGCAGTGGGCCAAATATTATCTTTAAGGACTCTTGGTATAGCGTTTGGTGCAATACCAATGGCAGTTTTTGCAGAGCGATACAGCAAGAAGAGCACGCTTAGAGCGGGCCTGATGATTATGCTTTTCTGTGGTATGTTGATGATCAATGCAAAAGCGTTTTGGATTATGCAAATTTCATCGGTAATTTTCGGTGTTGGACATGCAACCCTAATGATTCTTCAAGCTCCAATTTTATATGAAAATTCAAGTGAAGCACACAAAGTAACAGCATTTAGCACCGCCTTTGTCATTCAAAATATGGCTTTTGTATTTGGAAGCTTTTTTCTAGGACATCTTTCTGGATTACTTGCTGAATATTATAATGCAGCAACTGGAAATTTACTGGTTTTAAATGGTGCAACACTATTGATTTTTATTCCGATTATGATGACCTCTTATTTTTCTGGCGAATCCATGACGGCAAATAGAAGAACAGTGAACTTTAAAAATGCTGGACTAGATATAGTAAGGGGGTATCATAATATTTTTAAAGGAAAAGCGTTGCTCTACTTGCTGCAAGTGGCTTTTGTTGGATTTGGAGCGGGGTTGATCGTGCCTTTTTTTAGTATGTACTTGAAGTATTCATTAAATATTACAACGGGTATCGTCGGTACGATTATGTCTATAAGCCAAGTGGGTACAATAATAGGTGGGCTTCTTGTGCCGGTAATCTCTAAGAAGTGGGGTAGAGTTACAACCGTTATCTGGTGTCAACTCTTATCTGTTCCTTTTTTGATATCAATATCATTTCCTCAAGGCATCTACATAATAACATTATCCTTTTTCTTTAGATCGTCACTAATGAATATGGCAAATCCAATTATTAGAAGCTTATCGATGGATTTGATTGACAAAGAAGAGAGGACTTATATGAGTAGTTTAGTCTCGCTAACCAATAATCTATTTAGATCGATGGGAATTTATTTGGGTGGTATTATCATGTACACAGTGAGTTATAATGCACCGTACTATATCACTATTATATGCTATGTTGCGGGCACCTATGTCATTTATAAAGTGTTCGGAAATAAGAGAAGCGTTAAAGCGTAAAAGAGTTTGTGAGAGTAGACTATTTTAGACATAAAAAAGACTATTATGTCTCTAAATAATTAGAGTGTAATAGTCTTTTTTAGTGCTCTTAATTAAATTACTTCTAGAATTTCAATACTTACTGGGCCGTTAGGTGATGTAAATTCAACCTTAGCACCAGTTCTTTTACCCATAAGTGCGTTCCCAATAGGTGATTCATTAGAAATTTTAGATTCAAGTGGGTCAGATTCAATTTTAGTGACGATTTCAATTGTTTCAACCTCTTGTGTATCTAAATATTTAATCTTAACAGTAGAATTGATATTTACAGCATCCTTTTCAACAGATGCTTGTACCAATTCATAACTTTCAAGAATTTCCTTTAATTTAAGTATTTCAGTTTCATTATGAGATTGAGCTTCTCTTGCTGCGTGGTATTCTGCGTTTTCTGACAAATCTCCAAAGCCACGTGCCAATTTAATTTCTTCAGAAATTTCGTGTCTTTTCTGTATAAGCTCATCATATTCATTTTGTAATTTAATAAGTGCAGCTTCAGTTAATAAAGTTTTCTTCATACCGCCATCTCCCCTAAAATAGTTTGAACATATTATATAGTATCAAATTACAAGTTGTTTGTAAATTACATTTTTTTTACAGCTTCTATTTATTTTGAAATTTATTGATTTTAAAAATGAGAGAAACATAATGTAAAAGATTCTATGAGTGCCATAGGATGTTTTTTTTGATATAATTGATAAGAGATTCTAGTGGTGATAAAATAAGGGGCAATAGATGAGAAAAAGAAGCGTTATAGTTATTTTATTAAGTTTATTATGCTTGACTTCGTGCAATAATCAAGAGGAACACATTAGTTATAATTTAGAGCTCATGTCCTATATGACATCAAAACCTGCCAGTTATTATGGAGAAGGTGAGTATTATCATGAAATTCAAAAGATTGAACAAGAGGCACTTAACGATCAACGTTTAGTTGTGGCCTCTGGAGAAATTAAGGATAATTCTATAGGCAATACACATGTTGATTATACTTTTAACTATCAATTTTTAGTGACAGATCAAAGTGTTTTTCAGACGCTGGATAACAGCAGATTAAATGATTCTAATTTCAAGGAGATTGAACTGTTGCGTCTGCCACTTGAGCTGGGAAATATATGGATTTTTGATGCCGTAATGTTCAACAATAAGACCACAAAAATGACGGCTGAGATCGTGTATGTAAGTGATTCACTTGATGAAATTAAGGTTAAATATACGGCCAAGGATTATAGTGCATTTAGGGTCTTTAAAAAAGAGCTTGGTGTGACAGACTTTACTAAAGAAATTGCGTATAAAGATGTAAAAGCAATAAGTGGCTTTCACTTAGAACAGAATGAGAAAACATCAGAAACTGATTTGTCTAAGTCTGAAGCTAAAGTTAATGAAATTCAAAATGAGGAAAGTCTTTTTAATGATATTTCAGAAGTGACAGCTCATCAGGATGAATATGATTTGATTTTGGGTTTCAATCAGAATTATGAGAAAAAAATAAAATTAGAAGATCAAAAATTAACAGAATATGTGATGCCAGAATCGCCAGCAAGTGAAAAAATCAACGCTTTAAAAGCAGTAGATGTTGGCACTTTTAACTTTATAAAATTTAAAATTGATTCTAGGTTAGAGACAGATGATGCGGTTATTTTAGAAGTTGTGGAAATGTATGACCTTGGAGATAATCAATCTATTATGAATACAGTGAAATATACGTTAAAAGACTATGGCGATCGTTTGATGATTTATAATTTTGAATAGAAAACCCCACTATTGTTGTGCTTAAGCAGCCATAGTGGGGTCATTTATTTGCTTTATCCTTTTGTGAAGACATTGCCCTTGTACTTAACTTGATTTCGGCCAGATTCCTTAGCAGCATATAAGCCTTGGTCTGCAATTTCTAAGAGTGAAGAAAAACTTTTCCCATCGTATGGGTAAGTGGCTATTCCCATTGATATCGTAAATTGGGGCGCAGATTTATTTTGAATTTCAAGACGCATTCTCTCTGCAATTTCAAGTGCTGCAGGCGCATTTATATGAGGCATTACAAGCACAAATTCATCGCCACCGTATCTGCCTAAAAAATCAGTTTTACGATTGTTAATCATAAAGGAATAGGAAAGATATTTAAGACATTCATCACCAACCATGTGCCCTTTTGTATCATTGATGGTCTTAAACTTATCAATATCAAACATTGCAATGGAAAAAATTTTAACAGAAGGATCATTCACTAAATCACTGATTACAGATGTAAGACCATTTCTATTCAACGCTTTAGTCATTGGATCCTTTTGAGATTTTTCTTTGATGTGTTCAACTTTATCTGCCATAACAGAGGTCCGCTTTTTAGCTTCAAACTCGACAGATCTCTCAAATTTCTTTTCTAGATCAGAGAGTCGAGTATCTAGAGATGTACGTGACTTTCTATAGAATTTAAGTAAAATAATAATTTCTGAAAGTTGAAAAACAGCATAAATCAATAAGCCAAAATTAATTAAAAAATAAGTGTGTCCAAAACTTAAAATGATGACGCCTATAAGGGATACAAGATAAATTTCAGAAATTTCTTTATGCAGTGGTGTTTTATATTGACTGTAATTTCGGAATTGAATGAGTATGATTGTACCAATCAATAAGATATTTGCAACATCTAAAAATTGAACTGGAATCATTATGTTGAATTGAACGAGAAGAAGCAGAGCAATACTCAAAACATAGGCTAATAAGTGAGCGACATTATTATCGATGACTCTATTGAGTGTCATTGATAATGCTTGAGCAGAAAATAATATAAATAATGCAAGTTTATAGACATAAAAATCACTGAAAAGCAATGCTAAATTGGACGTCGCAATAACTGCAATGAATGGGATGACATCAAAATATTTTGCTTTGGCAAGTTTATCACTACTGCCGTAAACAAAGACGTTAAAAAAATAAGAAAGTAAAAAAAGCGAAGCGCTTATGTGTAAAATATTAATCCTCTCCATCTAATGCCTCCTAGTATATGAATGCTATAGCATAATAGTATAAGAAAAGTCTTAAAATATCAATGTTATATTTTGACTTAATGGATGGCATATATTATAATTTATATGATAAAAACCGTTAAATATAAACAAATGGTTGCGTTTAAAGATAGACCCTTTAAAATTGAGGTATATAGTAAAAATTGGAGGAAGATATGGAATCAGTACTAATAAGGGCAATTTATAATAATCCAGAGCAATATGCTGGAAAACCAATTCAAGTCTCTGGTTGGATCAGGACAAGTAGAGCATCTAAAGCATTTGGTTTCATTGAACTCAATGATGGCAGTTTTTTTAAGAATATACAGATTGTGTTTGAAGAAAACTTAAGCAATTTTGATGAAGTTGCAAAGCTTTCTATTGCATCTGCAATCATTGTTAAAGGCGAACTGGTTTTAACACCAGATGCAAAACAACCCTTTGAAATCAAAGCTTCAGAAGTTGTGGTAGAAGGCTTTTCGACACCTGAGTATCCACTTCAAAAGAAGAGACACACAATGGAGTATTTGCGA
The DNA here is from genome assembly GCA_965140735.1 of uncultured Fusibacter sp. Taxonomy (GTDB): domain Bacteria; phylum Bacillota; class Clostridia; order Peptostreptococcales; family Acidaminobacteraceae; genus Fusibacter_A. The sequence continues at coordinate 555,017 of OZ223306.1, forward strand.
ACAATAGCGCATTTAAGACCTAGAAGCAATACTTTCTCAGCTGTATTTAGAGTGAGATCGGTGGCAGCATATGCGTTTCATAAATTTTTTCAAGATAGAGGATTTGTTTATGTCCATACGCCAATTGTAACTGGTAGCGATGCAGAGGGTGCTGGTGAAATGTTCAAAGTAACGACATTAGACTTTGACAATGTGCCAAGAACTGAATCGGGTAAAATTGATTATACTGAAGATTTTTTTGGAAAAGAAACAAATTTAACCGTGAGTGGACAGCTTGAAGCTGAAACTTTTGCACTTGCATTTAGAGAAGTTTATACTTTTGGTCCAACTTTCCGTGCTGAGAACTCAAATACTAAAAGACATGCTGCTGAGTTTTGGATGATTGAGCCTGAAATTGCCTTTGCAGATTTAAGTGATAACATGTCTTTAGCAGAAGATATGGTTAAATATGTTATTTCATATGTTATGGAAAAATGTCCAGAAGAAATGGAATTCTTTAACACTAGAATTGATAAAGGCTTATTAGAACGCCTAAATCATGTGGCGACATCTGATTTTGCTAGAGTAACTTATACTGAAGCTGTAGAAGCTTTAAAGAAATCGGGTGTGACGTTTGAATATCCTGTATTCTGGGGGGCTGATCTACAGACAGAACACGAACGCTATTTGACTGAAGAGGTTTACAAGAGACCAGTGTTTGTAATAGACTATCCAAAAGAAATAAAATCTTTCTATATGCGCATCAATGACGATCAGAAAACAGTTGCAGCAATGGATCTTTTAGTTCCTGGTGTGGGTGAACTCATTGGCGGTTCTCAAAGAGAAGAGAGAATGGACGTTTTGCTAAGTAGAATTAATGAACTCGGTCTTAATGAAGAAGATTATTGGTGGTATCTTGAACTCAGAAAATATGGTGGTACAAGACATGCTGGTTATGGCTTAGGTTTTGAACGCATGATTATGTACTTAACAGGTATGGGGAATATAAGAGATGTTATTCCATTCCCTAGAACTGTTAAAAATGCAGAATTCTAGAGAAAAATATAAGAGCAATAATGACCCCTTGTTATGTGGCGTTGTTACTGCTCTTATTTTATTATAAATAACGCATTTTGTGTTCTCTTGCATATCGGATGAGTGCTTACTATAACGACTCAACAATGGTAAATGTGTCTATTTTATAAAATAATGATTTTTCCCCCCATAAAAAGTGTATATATTAATAGGAGTATAAATATGTGGAGGTGAAAGTATATGAAATGTAGCAATAAATGTCTAATCAATATGATCTTAATAATTTTATTGGTTATAGCGAGTATGATACAACTCCACAGCGCATATGAACAAGAGATGTCTGAAATTAATTTAAGAAGTATTTATATTTCCAAAAATTTAGATAAACTTATGGTTTCGTCCATTCAAGAACTCGAATTATTAGGCACTCAAGTAACAAACATTATGTCGAATTATCAACATGAATACAAAGAAAAGTTGTATAGAGAGGGTGCAAATTATGAGGTTACAGGCAGGCCAGTATCTTTATTGGGTGTTAGTAAAGATAAAGCACTAGATCAAAAAACAAAAGCAGAAATTGCTAATATTTTGACTTTTGATTCTGCCTTTGTTCAGATCAAACAGAACTTATCCAATATTGAATGGATTTATTATTTGTCTCAAAATAATTTTATCACGATTTTCCCTAAAACAGTTTATAAGGCTGATACAGTCATCCCGGCAACCTATGATTTTGAATTCTATCAGATTGTAACACCAGAGTTGAACCCAGAAAAAAAAATTAAATTCACAAAAGTTTACGAGGATCAATTGGGAAAGGGGACTATGATAACGATTTCATTTCCTATTTACAATAAAGAACAATTCATGGGAGCATTGTCTATTGACTACACCTTAGAAGGCCTATCTGATTTAATAAAATATGAATCAAATTCTATCATGAACTATGTCCTCGTAAGTGAATATGATCAGGTTATAGCAACGAATAATAGTGCTAATGAAAGTGACTATAAAACATCCAATGAATATTTGAACTCTAGATTTGGAATTGATTTAAAAGAAGTTAAAAGAGAAAAAGAAAAGATTTTTACAAATGGAGACTATTTTATTACGATTTTGCCACTTGAAAATGTACCTTTTGACGTCTATGTCATCGTGAATAGGATGACCTTTTATGTCATAATAGCAAGTAAAATATTGCCAATTATTATTTCTTTAGTAGGTATAATTGTCATTTTAAGTCTTTATTTCAAAACTGTAAATATTAACGATTCACTGGAAAAAAGTGAAAGAAAATTTAAACATGTATTTGATCAGTCGGCCTCGTATGCGGTTATTTTAGATTCGAGTGGAAAGGTTATCTATGCGAATCAGCAGTCTTTAAATATGATCGGTAAAAGAATAGATGATATTAGGGGCTTATATTTTTCTAAAGCAATGTGGTGGTCGCATAAGTCAGAGTTAAAATCATTTATTGATGAAGCGATTCACGAAGTTATGAATGGTGTTTTTATTAAAAAAGATGTGGTTTTAGTAGATGTTCAAAAGAAAGAACATGTATATACTTTATCAATGTTTGGGATTAGAGATGATCTTGGAAATTTAGATTACATTGCAACAACAGGCAATGAAATAACGGATCGGATAGAAATGGAGAGCAGGCTGGAAGGCTTATCTAAGACTGATTTGTTAACTCAAACGCTCAATCGAAGAGGTATGTATGAAATTTTAGATCAAAGTGTCAGCCTTTACAAGAGGAAACAAACACCGTTTGTCGTGCTCATATGTGATATTGATTTCTTTAAAAATGTAAATGATACGTATGGGCATATGGTTGGTGATGAAATTTTATCAGGGCTTGTCTTGTTGCTTAAAAAATCAGCAAGGCCTTATGATGTGGTTGGTAGATGGGGTGGTGAAGAGTTCACCATATTGTTAAAAAATACAACAGAAGAGGAAGGCATATTCGTTGCAGAGCGCATAAGAAAAGCGGTTTCACAACATCCTTTTAAGAGTGATCTCACACAACATGTCATCTATATTAGTTTGACAATAGGCATGAAGTCATATGAACCAGATTATGACATTAGACAAGTCTTAAAAATGGCTGATGATGCTTTATACCATGGCAAGAACAATGGAAGAAACCAAGTGGTCAACTACGAAAAAATGATGAGTAGAAATGGCGCATAGAAAAGAAAATAGGTTTTGGGTTGAGTATTGCTCAGGATATTATTGTCAATAAATATAGGGGACAGATTGATGTCTGAAGTGGGCAAAAGTTCTACTTTTGCAATAATCATGAGCAGAGGTGATTTATGATTGTAAAGACGAAGATGGAACAGGATGCGTTGATGTACGTTGGAAAAATAGTTGCTGAAGCTAGAGATGTTATGGTGGCTAGTGCTAGGGTTGGCATAACAACCAAAGAACTTGATGAAATTGGTGGGAGCATACTCAAGAAATATGGTGCGAAATCAGCGCCGATAACGGACTATAATTTTCCCGGATATACTTGTATCAGTGTGAACCAGACTGCAGCACATGGCATTCCAGATCAATATAAACTGAAAAAAGGTGATATGGTCAATTTTGATGTTTCAGCAGTTTATAACGGATTCTATGCGGATACAGGAAAAAGTATCGTAGTAGGCGAGAAAAATGAGTCTCAATCATTGAAAGAGACTCTGTGTTGTGTTGCTTATGAAGCTTTATTTGCAGGTATATCCGAAGCAAAGCCAGGTCATCGAATTAATGATATTGGAAAAGTCATATTTGAAACGGCCAGTGCAAGAGGGTTAAAAGTAATCATGAATTTGACTGGTCATGGTATTGGAAAGGCATTACATGAGAATCCTCAAGCTATATCTAACTATTACAGTAAAAGTGAAGATGAGAAAATTGAACTTGGTCAAGTGCTTGCTATTGAAACTTTTATTTCTAATAATTCTAACATGGTTAGAGAGAGTTCCGATGGATGGGCCTTAAAAACAACTGATGGTGGTTTAGTCGCTCAATTTGAACACACGATCATTGTTCAAAAGGATGGTCCAATTATTACGACGCTTTAAATCTACACTCTAAGCTTCATCATCTGCTCTTTTAAGTTCAACTTTTATAATACCCACCAAGGACTCTAATTGGTGCATAATATCTATGTTTTTGATGCCATAAGGCGGAATATAATCAATTTCAATGATGGTATGGTTGGCGTTTTCCTCATGAGAAAGTGTCACTTTATTAATACGACAGTTGTATTCTCCAAGTATTAATGTGATTGTTCCAAGACGTCCTGGTGCTTCATCTGTATAGACGAGTAGGGTGAAGAGACGTTTTGCTCTTGTAAGTTTTTTTTCGATTTGAGAAAATGTTTTGAGTGTTACAAGCATTATAAATGCAGTAACTAAAGCGATCAAATAGTATCCAGCGCCTACCACTAAACCGATACAAGCAATGGACCACAGGCTAGCTGCGGTGGTTAGACCTTTCACGGTAGGCCCTTCCTTGATGATTGTACCAGCACCTAAAAAACCGATACCACTGATAACTTGGGCACCAAGTCTGGTTGGATCCATGTTAACATTAGTTGCTGCTAATAAGAGATTGACATCCATCACGATGGCTGAAGCAACACACACTAAAATATGCGTTCTAAACCCTGCAGGTCTGTTGATAACTTCACGTTCAAAGCCAATAAGACCTCCTATGAAGGTTGCAAAGAGTATTTTAATGATGGATTCATAGTATAATGTCATAAAGCCCCCTAATAAAAAATAAAAAAAAGAAAGTATAAAACTTATTATACTATTATTCGTACACTAAATAAAGAAGGAGACGTAAATGAATTTGAAATATATTTTTGTTGCAATGACGATTATTAACGCGATGAGTTTCATTATGTATGGACTAGATAAGTATTTTGCTGTTAAAGGAAAATGGCGTATACGTGAAGTCACCCTGCTCAGTATGTCAGCAATAGGGGGTGGGATAGGCAGCCTCATGGGGATGCTTTTATTTAAACATAAACTTTCAAAACGTTATTTTAGATTTTTAATTCCAATATCAATTTTATTGTATTGGGTAGCGTTGTTTTATATCCTATGGCATATGCCGCTCATTTAGGTCTTATGGACAATCAAGTCAAATGACAGGATGGTTAGAATCAAAAGGAGTTTCATATGAAAAGAATATTGATTACTGGAGCCTCTGGACAAATAGGCACCGAGTTAACCGAAGTGCTCAGACAGGAATACGGCGTGGAAAATGTCATTGCAACAAATCTTAGTGTTGGGCGCAATGAAACCGTTGAAAAAAATGGCCTGTTTGAACAATTAGATGTTAAAGATGATAAAAAAATATTCGAACTGGTAAAAAAATATGAAGTGGATACAATCATAAATTTAGCGGCTTTGTTGTCTGCTGTTGGTGAGAAAAAGCCCAATTTGCTATGGGATGTCAACATGAATGGTTTATACAATTGCCTTGAAGTGGCTAGGGAAACCGGAGTGAAGCTGTTTACGCCAAGTTCTATTGCGGCTTTTGGATCAAGTACACCATCTGACTTAACACCTCAAGATACCATTCAGCGTCCTTCAACTATTTATGGTGTCTCTAAAGTGGCTGGAGAGCTTCTATGTGATTACTACTTTAAACGTTTTGGAGTAGATACAAGGGGTGTGAGATTTCCTGGCATTATATCGTATAAAGCGCTTCCGGGAGGCGGGACTACAGATTATGCGGTTCATATTTATTATGAAGCGTTAAAAAATAAAAAATTTACATGTAACTTAAGTGGAGAGACTTTTATAGATATGATGTACATGCCTGATGCGATTCACGCTATATTACAAATTATGGAGGCGGATGGTTCCAAATTGATTCATAGAAATGCATTTAATATCACTGCGATGAGCATATGTCCAGAAGATATAAAGAGAGAAATTCAAAAGCATATTCCAGAGTTTAAAATCGATTATGCTGTAGATCAGGTTAAGCAAGATATTGCAGATTCATGGCCTAATGCTCTCGATGATTCTTGTGCACGTGAGGAATGGGGATGGCAACCGCAATACAATCTGGAGACGATGACGGTTGATATGCTAACCAAACTAAAGATGAAACTTCATATCTGATAAGAGATTCTTTTAAGGTATTCTTTATAAGAGATAAAAAAACGATGCGTTAAGTTTATTTAAGACCCAAGAAGGGATGAGTTAATCATCTCTTTTTTTAAGATCATTCTGTAGAAGAAACGTCATTCTTATCTATGTGAGTGGACGTTAAATAGACGACAGTTTCATATACTGTAGACAATAAATATATTTTGGAGGTAAAACCATGAATAAAATCATTCAATGTGTACCAAATTTTAGTGAAGGTAGAGATTTAGACAAGATTGAACAAATAGTATCAGCATTTAGAGGCAAAAACGGCCTTAAATTATTAGATTATAGCAATGATGAAGATCATAATAGAGTTGTTGTGACTTTAGTTGGAGAACCAGAACCTTTAAAAGCGGCAATTGTAGAAGCAGTGGGGACTGCTATTCGTTTAATTGATATGACAAAACACGAAGGACAACATCCTAGAATGGGCGCTGTAGATGTTATTCCATTCATTCCAATTAAGAATGTAACAATGGATGAATGTATTGAACTTTCTAAAAGTGTAGCAGAAGCACTTTATGAAGCTTATGAATTACCAAGTTTCTTATACGAAAAATCTGCTTCAGCACCTCACAGAGAAAACCTTGCCAAGCTCAGAAAAGGTCAATTTGAAGGGATGGGCGAAAAAGTAAAAGAAGAAGAGTGGAAACCAGATTTCGGGGTTGCAATTCATAAAACAGCTGGTATTACAGCAATAGGTGCGAGAATGCCACTGGTTGCATTTAATGTCAATTTGAACACAAACGATATTGAAATTGCTAATAAAATTGCAAAAAACGTAAGACATTTAAGTGGAGGGTTAAGATACTGTAAAGCGATCGGTATAGAGCTTGAAGATAGAGGCATCGTACAAGTTTCAATGAATATGACGGATTTTACAAAGACACCACTATACAGATCTTTTGAACTTATTAAAGTTGAAGCGATGAGATATGGTGTTACAGTAGTTGGCAGTGAAATCATTGGTCTTGTACCTATGGATGCACTAATTGGAACAGCTGAATTCTATCTTGGCGTAGAAGATTTTTCTTACGAACAAGTCCTTGAAAAAAGAATTATGGAGTAAGCGATGAAAAAGGGAAATATGATTATTTCGGGTGCCGCTGAATTGGTGACCTGTAGTGGGTTTAAAGGTAAAGCTGGATCTGAAATGAAGGACTTGAACATTATAGAAAATGCCTCTGTTATCATAGAAGGGGGCATGATTAAGAGTATCACTAAAGATAAGATCGATCTCGTAAAATATGAAAAAATGGGATATGAAATTGTAGATGCAACAAACAAGTGTGTTTTACCTGGTTTTGTTGATTCTCATACACATTTTATCTTTGGTGGCTATCGTCAGGACGAGTATGATTGGCGTCTGAGAGGCCAGAGTTACATGGAGATCATGTCAAAGGGTGGCGGCATTGTGAACTCAGTAGAGGGCACTAGAAAAGCTTCTTTTGAAGATCTTTATACAGTTGGGGTAAAGCGGTTGAACAGTATGGCGAGATTTGGCGTGACCACAGTGGAAGGTAAAAGTGGTTACGGACTTGATCTAGACACTGAAATCAAGCAACTTGAAGTGATGAAGCGCTTAAATGAGATTCACTCACTCGATATTGTGCCTACATTTTTGGGACCTCATGCTCGACCTAAAACGCACAAAGAGATGCCTGATGAGTTTATAGACTATATGATAGATACGGTGTTGCCTGTAGTTGTGGAAAAGGATCTCGCTATTTTTGCAGATATATTTTGTGAAGAGAATGTGTTCTCAGTAGAACAAAGCAGACGCTTTTTAAATGCGGCAAAGGCAAAGGGGCTAAAGCTTAAAGTTCACGCAGATGAAATTGTTAGATTGGGCGGTGCCGAACTTGCTGCTGAACTTGGTGCAGTATCTGCTGACCATCTGCTTCAAGCATCTGATGAAGGGATTAGAAGCATGCAAGAAGCAGGTGTTGTAACGACATTATTGCCTTGTACCGCTTTTAGCTTAAAAGAGGATTATGCCAGAGCAAGAGATATGATTGATGCAGGTTGTATTGTAGCACTTGCAACGGATTTTAATCCAGGAAGTTGTTTTACAGAATCAATTCCACTTCTCATTGCACTTGCAACAAATCAAATGGGGATGACAATAGAAGAAACCATAACAGCACTTACGATTAATGGGGCTGCGGCACTTGGAAGAGCAGCTCAAGTGGGGAGTATAGACGTGGGAAAACGCGCTGACTTAGTCATTCATGAGTTCCCGTCCTATAAATTTTTGCCATACCACATTGCAGTGAGCACAGTTGAAAAGGTCATTAAAAATGGTGTTAAAATCATTGACCTATATAATGATCAACCGTTATAATCAGTATAATGAACTTAACAAAGGAGAATACAATGTTAAAAGACTTATATTTACAAGAATTTCTAGATAAAACAGAATCAAGTGATCCCGTCCCAGGTGGTGGCAGTATTGCGGCATTATCTTCTGCATTGGCATCAGCATTATCTGCAATGGTGGCTAATTTGACTATTGACAAAAAAAATTATGAAGATGTTTCAGATGAAATGAAAGTGATCGCTGAAAAAATGAGCACATTTAAACAAGAATTTGTTTTGCTAATTGATAAAGATGCCAACTCATTTGATAAGGTCATGAAAGCTTATAAACTGCCCAAGGAAACAGATGTTGAAAAAGCGGAAAGAAGTCGACTAATCCAAGAAGGTATGGCTTATGCTGCTAGTGTGCCTCTAGAAGTGGCAGAAAAAACAGCTGAGTTGTTTGATCTAATTGAAGTTTTGGTTCAAAAAGGCAATAAAAACGCTCAAACAGATGCACTTGTCTCTGCGATGTTAGCAAGAACAGCAATTCTTTCAGCACTTTATAATGTTAAAATCAATTTGGGTTCAATTAAAGATGAAGCCTTCGTTATGTCAACGACTGAAAAAGTAAAAACGCTTGAAAAATTAGCTATAGAGAAAGAAACACATATATTAGGGCTTTCTGATTTATAAGTATCATAGATTATAATATGGCATTAAATGGACTAAAACCACACTTTTGTGTGGTTTTTTTTAGCTTCATTTGTAATGTTGAAATTTGTGGCGTATAATAAGAGTATCTATTAGAATAAGTTTAATGAAACAAATATAGGAGTTGAAATTATGTATAAAGTAATTGCCGACAGTAGTAACGAATTTGATCAGGCGTTTTTAGATAGATATCCTGTTGATATAGTGCCTTTTAGATTGTTTATAGATGGAGTTGAGTACGTGGATAATGAAGCGTTAGATGTAGATCAGTTTGTGAAAGAAATGGTTAAGTCTTCTACACTCCCTAAATCTGCATGCCCATCACCAAATGATTTTATGGCACATTTTGAATGTGAAGCTGAGGAAATTTATGTAGTGACCATTTCTTCTAATCTCAGTGGAACCTATAATAGCGCCATGTTAGCAAAGAATATTTATGAAAGTGAAAATCCAGGGAAAAAATTTATTCATGTATTTGATTCATTAGGTGCTGCGGCAACGGAAACGCTCATCACGCGTAAAATTCATGAAGTCAAAAAATTAAACGTTGAACCTGTAGAACTTGTAAAAATTGTAGAAAAGTATATTGACGACACACAGGTTTATTTTATATCGGAGTCTTTAGATAACTTGATTAAGAATGGCAGAATTTCAAAGTGGAAAGGTATAATTGCATCTACACTTAAAATCTTACCAATTATGGGTGCAAACGAACATGGTGAAATAAAGCTTTGTGAGAAAGTTAGAACATCTAATAAAGCTTATCAAAGACTGATTGAAATACTACAAGACGAAATCATTAAAAACGGTAAAAAAATTGTGGCGGTGACACATGTAGGCAATTTTGAGCGCGCTAATCAGATCGTTGAAGCGTTGAATAGGACCACTGGTGTTGAAGAAATTTTCAACTTGAAATGTGCTGGATTATCTTCGCTTTATGCAGATAATAATGGTATAATTGTGGCTTTATAGAGTCCTAAAAAATGCCCTAAAATACGATTTAAATGAAGAAAATACAAAAAAGATAAGACATCAACGCTATGGAAAATCAATCGTTGATGTTTTTTTGTGTAATTTTTTCAGTTGTTAAAATAAATTAAGAACAAAAGTGGAAAAGAGTGTGGGACTAATGTTGTCATAAACCTGATTAAATGTTATGATTAACATGATTTAATAATATATTTTGAGGTGATTTGAATGCATAAAAGATTGTTTATTCCAGGACCAGTTGATGTAAGTGAAGACGTACTTTTAAAAATGGCAACACCGCAAATTGGGCACAGAACCAAGGAAGCTTCTGCATTACAAAGAAGTATTTCTGACAAAATGAGAAAAGTGATGTTCACAGAAAATGAAATTCTGTTGTCGACTTCTTCAGGAAGTGGCTTAATGGAAGGTGCTGTTAGATCTTGTACAAGAAAAAAAGCAGCCGTATTTTCAGTGGGTGCATTTGGTAACAGATGGTATGATATGGCTGTTGCTAATAATGTTCCAGCTGATATTTTTAAATCAGAATTAGGACAACCTACGACGCCTGAGATGGTTGAAAAAGCACTTTCAACAGGTGAATACGACTTAATTACAATTACACACAATGAAACTTCTACAGGGATTATGAATCCAGTTGAAGCCATTGCTGAAGTTGTGAAAAAGTACCCAGATGTAATCTTTTGTTTAGATACAGTAAGTTCAATGGGTGGCACAAAAATTGAAGTTGATAAATTAGGTGTTGATATTTGTATTACTTCAACTCAAAAATGTTTAGGTTTACCAGCGGGTCTTGCGATCTGTTCCTTCTCAAACAAAGCTCTTGAAGCGGCTAAACAAGTACCTCATAGAGGCCTTTATTTTGACTTGTTATCGCTTTATGAATGCATCCAAAAAAAAGACTATCAATATCCTTCTACACCTTCTTTAGCGCATATGTTTGCATTAGATTATCAATTAGACAAGATTTTAGAAGAAGGTCTTGAAAATAGATTTAGCAGACATTTGGCAATGGCAAAAGTTGTAAGAGAATGGGCTCATAAGCATTTTGAAATGCTTGCTGAGGAGCAGTATGCTTCAAACACTTTAACAACAGTTAAAAATACTAAAGAAATCAGTGTTGCTGATTTAAATAAAGAACTTGGAAAACGTGGTTATATGATTTCTAATGGTTATGGTACTTTAAAGGAGAAAACTTTCAGAATAGCACATATGGCTGATACGAAAATGGAAGATCTTCAAGCTTTATTAAAAGAGATTGAGTCTGTTTTAGGATTATAAATTGGCAAAATGACGTTAGGAAGACTTTGTATCTTTAGGAGGCACGTAAGTGGGAAGTTTAAGAATATTAGCAAATGATGGCATGGACAAAATTGCTGTAGATGCACTTGTCAAAGATGGAAACGTTGTTGATACCAATCATTATGATGGTGATGCTTTGGTTGAAAAGATGAGAAATTCGGATGTAATTATCGTTAGGTCAGCAACAAAGATTCGTAAAGCGTTAATAGATCAAGTTAAAGGTAGCGACTTAAAGCTTATGATTAGAGCAGGGGTGGGCATCGATAATATCGATCATGTCTATGCTCAAGAAAATGGTTTTACAGTAAAAAATACACCGAATTCAAGTAGCGCTGCAGTTGCTGAACTTGCAATTGGTCATATATTTGCACTTTCACGTCATATTCATGTTGCAAATGTAACGATGAAAAAAGGTGAATGGAACAAAAAACATTACAAAGGTACAGAAATAAACGGCAAAGTGTTAGGTTTAGTGGGTATGGGCCGAATTTCACATGAAGTTGCTGTTAGAGCTATAGCACTTGGAATGACTGTGGTATATACAGATTTAGTTAGTAAACCAGATAAGTACCCAGATCTAGAATACTTGTCATTAGAGGAACTTCTAAAACGATCAGATTATATATCGTTACACATTCCTTTTGACAAGACTAAAGGTGCAACTATTAAGAAAGAACAATTTGAGTTAATGAAAGATGGCGTTTATCTAATTAACACTGCTCGCGGCGGCGTTATCGATGAAAAAGCGCTGTTAGAAGCACTCAATAGTGGAAAAGTAGCTGGTGCAGGGATTGATGTTTTTGAAGAAGAGCCAACTCTAAATCAAGCATTAGTAGATCATCCAAGAGTTTCTTGTACGCCTCATATTGGGGCTTCTACTTCAGAAGCTCAAGAACGTATTGGCTTGGAAACGATAGATGTTATCAATAGCTTTTTTAATATAAAATAAATTTGGAGGTACTAGAGTGGCAGTTGTTAAACCGTTTAAAGGCATAACACCAAAGAAAGAGTTAGCTTCAGAGGTAGCTTCTTTACCTTATGATGTCATGAACAGAGCAGAAGCAAAAGAAATGGCAGGCGATAATCAATTTTCATTCTTACACATTGTAAGATCAGAGATCGATTTACCTGAAGTTGAAAATGCATATGATCCAATTGTATACGAAACTGCACGTAAAAACTTAGATCGTTTTATCGCTGAGGGCACACTAGAGACTGAAGAACAACCGATTTATTATATATACAGACAAATTATGAATGGCAGAGTCCAAACAGGTTTGGTTGGTTGTACATCAATTGATGATTATATGAATAATGTGATCAAAAAACATGAATTTACACGACCAGCTAAAGAAGTCGATCGTATCAATAACTTTGATCACTGTGATGCGAATACGGCGCCAATTTTCTTAGCTTACAGAAAAAATGATGAGATCAATCAAATTGTGAATAATTGGATTAAGTTCCATATGCCTGTATATGACTTCACAAGTGAAGATGATATTACGCATATCGTTTGGAAATTAGATGATTTATCATTGGTAGGTAGAATTTCTGAAATATTTGATGGTATTGATTATCTTTATATTGCGGATGGACATCATAGATCGGCGTCATCTGTAAAAGTAGGGCTAAAACGAAGAGAGCAGTATCCTGATTATGACGGTACAGAAGAATTTAATTTCTTTATGTCTGTTATTTTCCCAGATGAAGACTTGTTCATTATGGATTATAATAGAGTGGTTAAAGATTTAAATGGTCACACACAAGATGAATTTATGAAGCTTGTAAAAGATAAATTTGATGTTGAAAAAGTGGAGCAAGAAGAGCCTTATAAGCCTATGAATAGAGCAACTTTTGGTATGTTCATAGACAACGCTTGGTACAAATTAACAGCTCATAAAGGGACCTATGACGAGACTGATCCGGTAGATAGACTTGATGTTTCTATTCTTCAAAAAAATCTTTTAGGGCCAATTTTAGGCATTGATGATCCGAGAACTAACAATAGAATTGATTTTGTTGGGGGTATCAGAGGCTTGAAAGAACTTGAGAAAAGAGTGTCCAATGATTTTGCTGTTGCATTCTCAATGTATCCAACGACTATGGATGACTTAATCGATATCGCAAACGCAGGTGAAGTGATGCCGCCAAAATCAACTTGGTTTGAACCAAAATTGAGAAGTGGATTGTTTGTACACCGATTATTTTAGAAGATAAATTTTAAAGGGTAACACTTAGATGAATTCAATTCATTTAAGTGCTACCCTTTTTTTTATCAATTTTAAAATTTATAAAAAATTTGTATTTGTGTCCTAGCAAGTAACCTTATCGTTGATTATTCAAGGATGATAAGATTTCTTTTGTAATCTAGATAAAGTTTTGTAAGAAGTGTCATTGAATCGTTCATTTCAATTTGAAGATCTGAAGCTGTTTGGAAATCGTTAGAATCAAGTGCTTCTCTAATTCTAGTGAAGAGCGACTTCGCTGATAGAGAATCTTTCATCAAGAAAGTTTTTAACGACTTGATTTTTTCCCAGTTCACAACATCAAGATCAGAAATTTCATCGCTACCATGTAACTTTTTAAAACGTCTGATGGTGTTTATGTTAGTAGGAATGAGTCTTTCTTTTAATTCGATTGACCATTCAGATAACATGAAAGATCTGTAAGAAGTAATTATTTTTGGTGTGAATACATCATTAGAAGTTAATAATGCAACTTTATCCGTATATTTGTCAAAGGCAATTAAATTTTCATAGACTGTTTTAGGAGGAATACCAAACATTGCATCTCTCTCTTCAGCTGTGAAATCATCAAAGACATCTTCTTCGCTTCTGTAAGCTCTGTTTTTATCAAAGTAGTAATGATCTTCTCCGCACGCTTTGCTAAATCCTGCCTCAACATCGCTTAAGCTTAGTTTAGAGTCAAGTGTTGCTTTGATACCATCAAGACCAGCTTGGCAAACAGCGGCTAATAAGAGGTATGTGTTAGAGTTTGGATTTGGTGCTCTGAGTTCAAAACGTGTTGCATATCGACTATTCATATCTCTAACAAGGCCAGCAAGTACTGTTCTGTTACGAGAAGGAACTTCAGGACTATGGCCTAAAGATGAAACGATACAAACAGGTGCTTCAAAACCAGGTTTAAGTCTATTTAAACTGTCATTAGTAGAAGAAACAAAAGGATTGATTACTTCGTAATTTTTAAGAAGTCCCATTAATACACCGTAACCAATTTTGCTCATGAAATGTTCAGTCATTACTTTAGGTGTAAATAAGTTTACTGTTTTTCCGTTTTTAAGAACAACTGCTGCTCCGATATGGTGATGTTCACCACTACCAGCAACGCCTTCAAGTGGTTTTGCTTGGAATGTAACGCTTAATCCATTTTTTTCAAAGACATCTTTAATGATATTTTTTGCAATTAATTCTTTATCTGCAGCAAGTAAGGTTTTATCGTATTTCCAGTCGATTTCAAGTTGCTCCATAACATGTGTGAAAACATTTGTACCTGCCAATTTTGAAGCAACACCACCAACTTCTTTATGCCCCATTTCAGGTTCATATCCGTAGTATTCAAGCATCTCAAGTGATTGTTCAAGAGCTGTTCTTACTTGACCATAAGTTCTCTTCCAGTATTGTTCTTTTAAGTTTTGTGATGCAGCTAATTTCTCGATATCAGTTTTAGTATCAGGTGTTTTTACCCAAAATTCTAATTCAGTTGCACTTGTCAATACAACATCATCGATATCATCTGCACTTGTAATCTCAGGGTATTCTTCTAATAATTCAGGATATCCACTAAATAATGCAATGATTTCTGTTTTGAAATTTGAAACAGCATTTTTTAAGACGCTTCTTGAACAAACTTCTTTTTCATCATGAACTAAAAAAGCTGGAATTAATAAAGTACCAACTGGCATACCTTCAGCAGTTAAATTGCTAAAATTATAGTCGATGATCCAATTAGCAGATAAATCAGGGATTAAATCTACTTTTGCATTGTTGATTGTTGCGATTTCAGGTAAATAAACGGAAGATCCATCAGTTTGGATACCGTTCTTTAAAAAGCTATCAACGTCGTCTAGTAATTGACTAACAGGTACTTTTTCGTCTGTGTGATTGTTACCGAAGTCAACTGCTATTAAAGATACGAACTGAATTTCTGAGTGCTCCTTCAATAATGCAGATAATTTATCTTTTGTTTTGTCTTCAGCTTTAATGATATAAAGCAAGTCTTTCATAAAATCCTCCTTGTTGGTTCTGACACCTTGATATAATGAATTATTATAACACAAGAGAGAAAAATGTAAAGATTTATTTTCTGCTATAAAGACACGTAAATGTTGTATTATAATTGGTACAAGAGAGTATTATGTAAAATTAATATTATAAAAAAGGGTTGAATGTTCGTGTATTTGATGTTTATACTTTGTCTAAAAAAGCTAGATGTAAAAGTATTTGAATGTATAGGAGCTACAATTCAAGAATCTTAAAAGTATAGAGATGCTGTAAATATAGCCGATTTATAACTTTAGAAAAAGCAATTTCGGGTTGTTAAAATATTATTAATATTGAAAGAGTAACTTTATACTTTAAACCATAATATTCGGATTCCATAGAAGCGGTGAGAAGAATTGTATAAAATACTCTACATTGCTCTTGTACGGGAAATTTACTTTAGTTTTTCTTTCGTTATAAGACTGTTCAGTGAAAATGATTTTATGGTATAATCTAGATAGTATTTTTATAGAGATTATTAGTAATGAGATAGAGGACGAGGGGACACTATGAAATATTTTGATTTTAGAAGTGATACAGTAACGCAACCTACAGACCGCATGAGAGAAATGATGGCAAAGGCAATTGTTGGTGACGATGTTTATGAAGATGATCCAACTGTAAAAGCATTAGAAAGCCAAAGTGCTGAATTACTTGGAAAAGAGTCTGCATTGTTCGTACCAAGTGGTACTTTTGGAAATCAACTTGCCATTTTAACACATACTAAAAGAGGCGATGAGGTCATTTTAGGACATGATTGTCATATCATGATGCACGAAGTAGGAGCTGCTGCGGTTATTTCTGGTGTTCAGCTTAGACAAGTTAGGACGAATAATGGTAACATGAGTGTTGATGCAATAAAAAACATGATAAGAGAAGCGGACATTCATTATCCAGATACTGGTCTTATATGTGTTGAAAATGCACATTCATGTGGATCAGCTATCAGCATAAAACAAATGGCTGGAATTTATGATTTAGCTCAGAGGCATCATATCCCTGTACATTTAGACGGCGCGAGAATTTTTAATGCAGCTAAAGCGCTAGATGTAGCTCCAAAAGAAATTGCTGCTTGTTCTGATTCTGTTATGTTTTGTTTAAGCAAAGGGTTATGTGCACCAGTGGGCTCAATGCTCGTGGGTTCTAAAGTTTTTATTGATAAGGCTCGGAAGATGAGAAAGCTTATGGGTGGTGGCTTAAGACAAGTTGGGTTTTTAGCTGCGGCTGGTATAGTTGCTCTGGAAGATATGATAGATCATTTGGCTGTAGATCATGAAAATGCGAAATACCTTGCAGAGAAATTAAGTGAAATTGATAAAGTTGAGGTGCTGGATAATCGTCTGGACATCAATATGGTATTCGTGAAATTCAATTGTTCACTTGATGATCAGTTTATTCGTGAACTTGATGAGAAAGGGCTTAAAATTAATGGGCCTGAAAATGGCGAATATAGATTTGTGACCAATTATTGGATTGATAAAGAGGCAATTGATCTCCTCGTTAAAGCGATTAAAAATTACATTTAGGGGGACGCGATGAATTATAATATAGAAGATCTCAAAGAAGCTGTTGGCCGACTTGAAGATGCTTTGATTTCACATGAAACAGAAGACGTGGACATGTATGTAAGGCTGATTAAAAACATTTCAAGTCAGATTAAAACAGATTATTGGTCAACTCATGTGAAAGAAGATGAGATTGTTATCCAACCGGTAACACGTACTAATAACGATTACAAAATAATTAATACAATTGAGTTTTTATATAAACCCATGCATTTTGTGAATGTATATGAGGGCAATGAGATTGAGTACTTTGCAAAAGAAAGATCAGAAGAATTACTTGAATCAGGTGCAATGGAAAGTCACAATGAATTTTGGTCGGCTCATGAAATTATATATGGAAATGTCTATGGTTCTTTGCCATTAGAGCTTTTAGGACCTGAAAACATTTCAAAACTTTTAAGATGTGGTTGGAAAAAAGTAAACGTTGATATCGTTGAATTTTTAAAATCAGTTGAAGAAGAACGCATTAGAGAAATTGCGTCTTACAAATATAGACATTATATTATTATTAAAGAATTGGAAACAGGTTCGTATTTATTACTGAGATATAATTTTTGAAATTAAAGGAGCATCATGTTTATAAACGATGAAACACTGAAACTTGAATATCAAGTGGAAGCAAAGGAAGTTGGTTTGAAAGTAATAGACGTTGTGGCATCTTGTATGCATATTTCCAGCCGACTCATAAGAAAATGTAAAAGTAATCACAATATATTTCTTAATGAAGAAAAGACATCTGTAAATAAGATCGTAGACGAGGGAGACATCATCACCTTGATGCTTGATCACGATGAAAATACATTTGAACCAAACCCGATAGAAATCAATATAGCTTTTGAAAATGCAGATATGATGGCCATCAATAAACCGCCTTTCTTGGTGGTTCATCCCACAAAAGGACATCCCGAAGGGACACTTGCAAACGCGATTTCATATTATCAGTACAAGAGTAATCAGAATTTCAAAACACGTTTTATTAACCGTTTAGACCGAGATACATCGGGGATTGTTTTGATTGCCAAAAATGCCTATGCACAACAATTCATTTCAGAACAAATGCAAAAGGATGAGGTTGATAAAATATATTATGCTGTTGTAAAAGGTGTTGTCAAGCAAGAGTGCGGGACTATAAATGAACCTATAGAGAGAGCAGAAGAAGGCGATATATTAAGAGTTGTAAGACCAGATGGATTACCTTCAATTACGCATTATGAAGTGGTTGAGCGCTTTAAGGGTTATTCTCTTTTGAGAGTCAAATTGGAAACAGGTAGAACGCATCAAATTAGAGTGCATCTAGCTCATATAGGTCATGGGATCATTGGAGATCACTTATATGGGACGTTATCAGATTTGATTGATAGACAAGCACTTCATTGTTTTGAAATGTCCTTTAAAAAACCACGTGGTAGTGAAGGTGTTGTGGTGAATGCGCCTTTGCCAGAAGATATAAATAAGCTAATTGAAACTCTTAGAATCTTGTAATTTAGAGATGTTCATGTTATAATAAGTTAAGTGATCTGGGGTGTTGGTTGCCTGATAAATTCAACCACTGTTTAATCGTAGGGAGAACGTGTTCTACTGCGTATGGCAAGCTGCATTTTGGTAGAAGTCAGAAACAGAAGATAGTCCACCCACCTAGTTGGGGTGTGGTGTGAGATTTATTGGGTGACGGCATTCTGGACAGTACATAAGATTGGACATAAAAAAAAGCGACTATGTCGCTTCTTTTTTTATGCTTTTTTGGTTTGAGATGGATTATTGACTTTTACATTATTGTTATTATTATTGTTATTACTGTTGCTGTTGTTGGTATGAGTTGCATTGTTATCGTTTGAGAGTGTATCAGTACTCGATTTATCATTTTTGTTTTTATTGGATTGTGTTTTTTTAAAGTCAATAAGGTTGTCGTTAATTTTGTCAATATTGCTTTCAGAAATCATATCATCTACTTCTATGATGATTTCTTCTTCTGGATCTACAAAACAATTGCCTTTATAAGTAGCACCTTCTTCTGTATTAAAGCTTTTACAGATGATGTCCCCATTGAGTGATGCTTTTTGATAGAGGTTAATTTTGCCTTTTGTCTTGGCATTGCCTTCAACGATGCCGTAAATATCTGCATTTATACAGGTCAAGTTGCCATTAATATAAGCGTCTTCAGTCACAATGATGTTGCCAAGAGACTTAATGTCACCAAGAACTTTACCATCAACACGTATACTGCCTTCACTTTCAATATCCCCTTTAATTATGGAACTTGGACCGATTATAATATCAAACTTAAATTCGACCTCTTTCTTTGGAAACATAATTAACCTCCTAGTTTTCTTTTAGTATATTTAATGGATTGATTTGCGTGCCATTATATCGAACTTCAAAGTGTAGATGTGTACCAGTACTCTTACCAGATGAGCCCATTGCCCCAATTAACTCACCTTTAGTGACTGTGTCGCCTTTACTGATTTTGATCTCTTTTAAATGTCCATAGACAGTTTTATAACCATAACCGTGATTTATGATGATGACGTTACCAAAACTACCGTTCCAGCCCGCGAAGATGACAACACCATCACCAGCTGCATGAACACTTGTGCCACTTGCATTTGCAAGGTCAATCCCTTTATGATTAGCTGTTTTACCTGTTACAGGGTCTTTTCTATATCCAAATTTGGACGTCAAAATACCCTCAGTAGGGTACTGATCAGGTCGACAATCTAGATAATCAATCTGAGATTGAAGGGTAGTGATCAATTCTGAATACGCATTACCTTGATCAAGAATCAGTTTTGATATTTCATCGTTGCTGATAAGTGATTCAGCTTGACTGATTAATACATCTTCTTTGGGTAATTGTATATCAGATGTCGTGCTAACAAAACGATTAAACGATCGGCTAATAGGTGCATCAATGCTAGAATTCGTTTCCTTGTTAAACATGGCAACGAGTTGTGAAACATTTTGATTTACAGTGTCCATTTCTTCTAATCTTGAGTTAAAGCAGTTTAGGGTATCTTTTAATGAAGCTTTCAACATTTCAATTTCTTCAAGTTGTTGATCGTTTATATTTTTAAGTGACAGCAGTTGGTCCTCTTTTATAGTCATGTTTTTATTTAAGGTAGAATTTTGTGTTGTAATAATGGTAGAATGGAATCGAGTACTTACAGTAGTGGTGAGCAAAGCGATATTAACGAGTATTAGTAGAATTAAAATTGAAAATGCCAGTGCGAGATTAAAATGCCATTGTTTGATGCTTTTTTGTGATTTTGGAATAATCATAATCGTCACTTTATTCTTTTTAAAATAGGCTTTAATTTTATTCATATTGCCTCCGTTAAATTGCAAACTTATGCATCATTTTATCATAATTCTTTACGAAAATTCAATGAATCAAGAAAAATTTGTTTACCAAAGTTCTATTATTCTGTAAAATAGAGTATATGTAATCGTGTGAAAAAATGTAGTGATGTATTTATAGATATCACTATAATTAACTTTTAAACAAATTTTTTGTTTGAAATTATAGAAATGAAAAAAATGGAGGCCTATTGGTAATGGATGAAAGAACTGTTAGAATTGAAGAAAACTTAAGAAGAGTATGCTATAAAATCAAAAAGAAGGGAAGAGAGATATTAAATGACGTTGATATCACACCACCTCAATTTGAAGCTTTGCAATACTTGATTCATGAACAGAATCTTACAATAGGTGAACTTAGTTCTAAAATGTATCTCGCCTGTAGTACAGTTACAGACTTATTAGATCGTATGGAGAGAAATGAACTGGTTAAACGTGTGAAAGATGAAAATGATCGTAGAATCGTTAGAATTGCAGTTCTTGAAAAAGGACATGATTTACTTCAGAGTGTCATGGAAACAAGACGACACTATGTGTCAGATATTATGTCAGAACTTAATGAAGATACAATTAATGCGATTGATGAAAGTTTTAGAATTTTTAATGAGAAAGTAGAATTGTAATGGGCAAGTGCATTATATAATGGAGGCGTAATAATTTGAAAGTTTTAAACAACCGATATCACGTCTTAGAAACGTTGTCCAGAGAAAGTAGTGTTGTTGAATATTTGGTTGAAGATACTAAAAAGAATCATCAGATTAAGAGAATTCGTATTTTTGATACAGAAATATCGAATTACGATTTTATGAAATCTATGGAGGGAAATTTTGTAGAAATTTCCACATATGTCCACGAAAATATTTTGACTGCTTATGAGTTTAAACCGATATATACTATAAATAATAGTCGGGTAACTCGTAAACAGTTCTTTTATACTTACGAACATTATGATGAGCAGTCAACCGTATCTTATTTTGAGCTCAATAAATCAGAAATCAATAGTGTAATTATTCAACTTTGTAAAGTAATAAGATATTTGCACTTTAGAGGGGTTATTTACAAGTACCTCAATTTTAATTCAATAGTGCTCATCAGAGAAAATGGGCAGATAAAACTTAAGTTAAAGGACATTGCAAATAATTATATTAATGATTACTTTTTCAAACTAGATCATGAAAGGTATCTACAGTTCATTGCACCTGAAATTATGTGGGGAGAAGAGCTTGATTACCATGTGGATATTTACTCATTAGGAGTTATTTTTTATTATTTGTACTACAGAGTGGATTATACGCTTAAATCTTTACAAAGTTTATCTAAAAATGCAAATAATACTGATATTCATAAATTTATATTGAAAGCTTCTAATCATATTAAAGATGAGAGACATGGAAACATACAAGAATTTATCGATGAATTGACCAAACTTATTTGGATTGAAGTTGAAAAGGACGATGTGCACTTCTATGATCGTATTCATGATAAAACGATTCTTGTGGGTAGAGATACCATTATAAATGACTGTAAAGAAATTATATTTGACAAAATGAAAAAGATAGATGGCTTTAATGGTATCTATATTCAAGGTGAAAATGGCATGGGAAAATCTCGTGTGCTAAAAGAACTTGAGTATACAGCTAAATTCAATCGAATTGTTTACATCTCAATTGATGCTAAAAAAACACATGAAGATTGCTTTTATGTAATAAAAGAGATTATATCTTTTATTTCAATTCAAGACGATGTATCCCCATTGCTTATTCAAAAGTATGGACAAGAACTTGCGAAAATATTACCGGAATTAGCGATTAAATGGAATTTAAAAGAAGTCAAACAGTTTCGTTTTGAAGACCAAAAGCTGAGATTACTCAATAGAGCGTTTAATTTTTTCCTAGAATACAGTAATAATAAATACATTGTCCTATTAATTGATAATGAAGAATATATACATGCAGATGAAAGGTATTTTTTTGATCAACTGGTACACCATAAAGGTCATTCGAATTTTATGGTAATCTTCACTGGTGTAGATCAAGATAGACCTTATCAAAAATACTCAGAGACGATATATTCTATAAAATTGCCTTTCTTGAATTTAGAAGAAACAGGGAAAATCGTTCAAAAATCACTTGGTATTAATGAAATTCCCTATAGGTTTACACATCGTATTATGATTGAGTCCATGGGAAAACCCAGTAGTACTAAAAAATTAGTCCAGAAATTATGGCTTGAAAAAGTTATTTATTTTGATGTAGAAAAGTTGCAATGGGACTTGGAACAAGTGGACGATAGTTATAAATTTGAGTATTCAGAAGATAATGCGCTAGAAATTGCAAAAATGATTCGTGATATTGTTCCAGAGCATATAGAAATTCTAAAGAAAATAGCTGTTTTAAAGGGTGTATTTAACTTAAATGTACTACTTCAGTACGCTGATATTGATGAAGAACATGCCTATTATTTTATATATGAAATGGAAACAAAGAAAATACTCAACAAACGGATTAGTGATGTTGAATATGTTTTTGGATTTTATAAAAATGAAGTCAAAAAATACTTTGTCAATTTATTGTCTTCTGATGAAGTCAAAAGTCTTTCGCAAAAGGCCGCTTCCATATATGAGCAGCGGTTTAAAAATTATAATGAAATTAACGAGACCTTAATTGATTATTTGATTACATCAGAAGATTTCGTTAAAGCGGCTTTATATTCTGTTATTTTTTCTAATGATTATACGGAGAAATCCAATAGCCATAAAGGCATTGATTTACTTGAACAGGCCAATCAGTTATACACTCGATTAAACGATGTGAACAATGTCATAGAGACATCTAAAAAACTTGTGAAAAGTTATATTAATATTGGTAAAGTGGATCGTGCGCATGAAAAAGTTTTATTTTTAATAGAGTTGACAGAAAACGATTATCCAGAAGAGTACATTGATGCTCAACTTGAATTAGCAGACATCTATTATTATAAATATGATATTAATAAAGCCATAGAACATATTTCTTTCTATTTTGATCAATCCCAAAAAATCAATTATTTGGAAGGCGAATTTAAAGCAGCCAAGCTCTTATGTCGATGCTTTTCAGAAAAAGGAGAACTAGAAAAAGTTGAAAAACTCCTTGATTATTATTTGGCTAAAGCTAAAGCAGTCGATAATCTGTTTTATATAGCCAACTTTTTAAGTGAATATGGGTGTTATTATCATTTTACAAATCAATTTGATGAAAGTCTGAAAGCTTTTAATGATGCACTGGATGTTTTTAAGGCAATTGATGATGATGAGCATATCATTAAAGTTTATAATAATTTCGGTGTGATCTACTTAGATGAATTAGGTGATTATATTGTAGCAAGGGAATACTTTAGAAAAGCCTATAATAAAGCCAATGCTAGAAATCATTATATTACAACGCCTGTACATCTCAATAATTTAGGAGAAACCTATAAGATTGAGGGAGATTTTCAAACCGCTCTTAGATATTTTGATGAATCCTATGCTTTAGCCGAAAATATGGGCGATAAAAATATGATTATCTTTTCTTTATTAAATTTATGTAGTGTCTCACTTCTAATTGAAAGTTATGGAAAGGCACACACGCTGATTAATCGACTTGAACATGAGATTAGTGCTATAAAAAATAAAGAATTCGATAAATTTGACTATTATATGATTCATTTTGAATACTTTATTACAATGAATAGTATTATGAAAGTTGAAAAATGGCGGTATGATTTTGATGCGGATGATCTAAGAGATGACTATAGACGTTTCAGAATGAAAATAATTGATCTCATTATCAAATATCGAAAAAGTGCAATTGTGTATTCAAGTCGACAAGTGCCGTATGATGAAATTAAAGCTCTGGGATCAGCTGCAAAAAGTCCAATAGAAGCGATGCTCATTAGAAATTTCCTTATGGATATCATGATTGATTTTATTGATTATGCTGATTTTGTTGAAGTTAAAAAGTTAATAGAACTAGACGACAAACTTGCATCACTGTATAATACAATGCAAATTCAATTGAAGAGAGATTATATTGATGCCTGTCGGGGTGAAGATAGTTTTAGAAAAGTTAGTGATATGATTGCTCAGCTCAATGAAGAATCTCAAGAATTGCTTTGGAAAGCATATAAGTTCCTTGGAGATGAAGAATATTGTGCCAATAATCAATATAATGCTTTAAAATTTTATTTAATGTCACTTGATATTATTGCAGATCTATCCATTGAAGTCGCACAAGAATACAAGGAAACATATATCTTGTATGATGATTCTAAAATGGCACTAAAAAACAGAATCAACAAGATCATAAAAAACTTTTTAAACTTTGAGAATACTTCTGGTCAGCAAACATACTTTGAAGATCGAATTGATACTGTAGACGATTATTTTGATTTGGATCATTTCAATTTGCTTTATCAGAATAAAAGTTTTGTAAAATCGGTTTACGAAAATTATAAATTTAGCCATGTAGACGCTTTTAAAACACCAATAGATTTAATTATGAGTCTTCAAAAAGATGATCGAGAAAGCCTCCAATTGATTTTGAAGTATTTAATTCATATGACTATTGCAGAACGTGGTATGATTTACTTGTTGGATGATAATGACAACATAGAAGAAATTATAAAAACATCCGATGATGTTCAAGACTATGATGTGGTTAAATTAATTAATAGTATAGGAAATGACCTTGAAGGCGTCTATATTTCTAAATTGGATACGGATACTAATGTACAAATCCTTTCAGATGAACAAAAGGGCATTATCTTCTTCCCAATTTATGAATCAACAAGTGAGAGTACAAAACTTGAAAAAAGACGCGAAGATTTGCTTATTATAAAAAAGAAGGTTGTTGGATATGTGTTTTTGGACACCAATAATGTAATCAATCGATTTAATCATCAATCTTTTAATCAATGTAAATCGTTTACCAATTTAATATACTTGACGATGGATAATTATAAATTAAAATTAATTTCGTCGGTTGATAAACTCACCGGTGTTAAGCTTAGAAAATCAATTGAACTTGCTTTTACAAGAGAACTGAATCTTTCGAGACAAAATACCACTTGTTTGTCAGTGATCATGCTGGATATCGATAAATTTAAAAATGTTAATGATACCTATGGACATCGTAAAGGTGATGAAATTCTAACAAAAATTGGAGAACAGTTAAAAGCTTCTATACGCAGTACAGACTATGTCGGTCGATATGGTGGAGAAGAGTTCATCATTATTTTGCCAGAGACCAATGCAGTGGATGGGTTTAAGGTGGCTGAAAAGATTCGACTTAAAGTAGAGCAACATAAACTGTTAGGTGAGGAGATGCCACTTACAGTGAGTCTTGGTGTCTCCACATATCCTGATGATGGTGTCAACGAAGAAGAACTTGTAGAAAAAGCGGATCAGGCGCTGTATTACTCGAAAAATAATGGGCGAAACCAATCTAATAGTTGGAATGAAAATTTGGTTAAAGCAGGTCACAGATACGATAAATTGGCTGGAATTCTCACTGGGAATATCTCCTCGGATACGCGAAATGTGCAGGCTTTAACAGATATATTGGCTCAACTGGAAAGTACAAAGAGCGCTAAAAAACGCATTAAAGAAACTTTTATTACACTACTTGATATTACAGAAGCGGAAGAAATATGTTTTATCAAATACGATGAAAAATGGCAGGTTAAATCTGTGATCAGTAAAAAGAAAGGTCAAGATGTATTGAGTAATGCGCTTTATATTAATCCAAGATTAATAGAGCAGTTTAAAAAGACTGCCCAAAGCCAGTATTTTATAGACTGGGAAGAAATTGTTTCCTATGATGAAATGACCAATACTCCGAATTGGAAATCATACATCGTTGTAAGCTATAATGAACCGGGTAAAAGAGGGATTTTATCTATATCCGTACCGATTCATGAAAAAGAACTTGATTTTAGCAATTATAACTTTGTAGAAACTTTAAAGTTAGTAATAAGTTATATATTATTTTAACATTTATTGCATTTTAGACAGATAGTGACTATACTGATTTTGTGTGTAGTCACTTTTTATGAAAAGAGGAAATAATGATTTTAAATGATTTTTTACCAGTCAATAAGGCAGATTTGGTCAAATTAGATTGGGACTATTTAGATTTTATACTGGTCTCTGGGGATGCGTACGTGGATCACCCGAGTTTTGGTCCAGTGGTTATAGCGAGAGTTCTTTTAGATGCAGGTTATCGTGTTGGGATTATCGCACAACCTGATTGGAATGATCCTGATAGCATTGATATTTTAGGGGAGCCAAGATTGGGTTTTTTAGTATCAGCAGGGAACATGGATTCCATGGTGAACCACTACTATGTTTCAAGAAGGCATAGAGATACGGACAATTATTCTGAAGGTGGCGCTATGGGTAAAAGGCCAGATCGTGCAACTTTGGTTTATACCAACTTAATTCGAAAGAAATACAAACATAAACCGATTATATTGGGGGGCATTGAAGCATCGCTTAGACGATTTGCACATTATGACTACTGGGATGATTCAGTACGACGCTCTATATTGTTCGATAGTGCAGCTGATTTATTGATTTACGGTATGGGTGAAAATCAAGTGGTTGAAATTGCAGAATACCTCAACAACGGGATTGAAATTCAATATATTCAGCATATTCCCGGAACTTGTTATTTGACGAAATCTCTTGAGAATTTAGATCGATATATAGAAATACCTTCGTTTGAAAGTGTTAAGAGTGATAAGGTCAAATATGCTGAAGCTTTTAAAGTACAATATGATGAGCAAGATCCTATTAGAGGCAAGACTTTAGTTCAAAAGCACAATGAAGTTTATTTGGTCCAAAACCCGCCAACTATGCCGCTTGAGAGAGCACGTCTGGATTGGGTTTTTAACTTAGGATATATGAGACAATATCACCCTATGTATGAGGCTGGCGGTGGTATCCCTGCTATTAAAGAAGTTAAAATGGGGATCATCAGTGAAAGAGGTTGTTTTGGAAACTGCTCGTTTTGCGCGCTTGCATTCCATCAAGGTCGTATCATCACGTCTCGTTCTCATGAGTCAATAATCGAGGAAGCAAAGAGAATTCAATTGGATGCGGATTACAAGGGTTACATCAATGATGTTGGCGGTCCAACAGCTAATTTTAGACATCCTGCGTGTAAAAAACAACTCAAGCATGGTGCGTGTAAACACAAGCAATGTCTCTATCCCGAGCCATGTGAACACCTTGATACGGATCATAGTGATTATATTGAACTGCTTACAAAACTGAGAAATTTAGAGGGAGTCAAAAAAGTCTTTATCCGAAGTGGTATTCGATATGATTATCTCATGTACGATCAAGACGATGCGTTCTTCTATGATTTATGTCAATATCATGTAAGCGGGCAACTCAAAGTAGCACCGGAGCACATCGATGAGACTGTTCTGGATTATATGGGTAAACCAAGTGGTAAGCTCTATGGTCAGTTCGTAAAGAAATTTGATCAGATTAATAAGACCATTCAAAAGGAACAATATATTATTCCTTATCTGATGAGTTCGCATCCAGGGAGTACAATTCAATCTGCTATAAAATTAGCTGAGTACCTCAGAGAGATTAATTATACACCAGAACAAGTTCAAGATTTTTATCCAACACCTGGGACCATGAGTACTTGTATGTACTACACCGAACTTGATCCAAGGACGATGAAATCTGTATTCATCCCTAAGAGCAATAAAGAAAAGGCAATGCAACGTGCGTTGCTTCAATATAAAAATCCAAGAAATTATGACCTCGTCTATGAAGCACTTATTCTTGCAGGCAGACAAGATCTGATAGGCTTTCATGCAAAAGCACTTATTAAACCACGGTCAAATGCTTCCAAAAATAATGATGGCAGGAAAGGTCATGTGGATAAAAGAAAGACATCGAACTCAAAAGCGTCTATAAACTCTTTTAAAAAGACTAAAAAAAGACGGTAATTCGATAATATTATATCAATGAAATACAATTTTGAGGGGTGCTAATATGAAAGAAAATATGGTTATTATTGATGGTAAAAGTTTAACGATTCAAGATGTAGTCAATGTTGCAAGACATAATTTTAAAATTCAAATATCAGAAGAAGCTTTGGCTAAAGTGGATAAAGCGAGAGCGTTAGTAGACCGTTTTGTAGATGAGAAAAAAGTAGTTTATGGTATCACCACAGGATTCGGGAAGTTTTCGGATGTGGTTATTTCGAAAGAAGAGACGACTGATCTTCAAACTAATCTTATAATCAGTCATGCTTGTGGCGTGGGGACGCCATTTACAGAAGATGTTTCAAGAGCTATTATGTTATTGCGTGTCAATAACCTAGCTAAGGGACATAGTGGCGTGAGACGTTTGACGTTAAACACACTTGTTGAAATGATCAACCGTGGTGTGCATCCAATCATTCCTGAAAAGGGATCTTTAGGCGCAAGTGGTGATTTAGCACCTTTGGCACATATGGTTCTTGTTATGCTTGGTCTTGGTGAAGCGATGTATCAAGGGGAGAAACTTTCTGGTGCTGATGCGATGAAAAAAGCTGGCATTGAGCCGATTGAATTAACAGCTAAGGAAGGCTTAGCCCTTATTAATGGGACTCAAGTTATGACAGCTATGGGGACTCTTGTCACTTATGAAGCCATTCAACTTTTGAAGCTTTCTGATATATCGACTTCATTGACAGTTGAGGCGTTAAAAGGGATTACAGATGCTTATGATCCAAGACTTCATCAAGTAAGACCACATATGGGGCAAATTAAAACTGCCGAAAATTTACTCAATATTTTAAAAGGCAGTAAGCTCACAACAAAACAAGGTGAAATTAGAGTACAAGATGCGTATACACTAAGATGTGTTCCTCAGATTCATGGCGCAAGTAAAGATGCTGTTCAATATGTTATTGATAAAATTAATATAGAAATTAATGCAGTTACAGATAATCCAATTATTTTTCCAGACGATGAAGTGGCATTTTCAGGTGGAAATTTCCATGGACAGCCTATGGCACTTCCTTTTGATTTCCTTGGGATAGCACTTTCAGAAGTGGCGAATGTTTCAGAAAGAAGAATAGAGAGACTTGTAAACCCACAACTCAGCGGATTACCAGCTTTCTTAACACCACATGGTGGTTTGCATTCAGGCTTTATGATTGCACAATATGCAGCGGCATCGCTTGTTTCTGAAAATAAAGTATTAGCACATCCAGCAAGTGTTGACTCCATTCCTTCATCTGCAAACCAAGAAGATCACGTGAGTATGGGGACGATTGCAGCGAGAAAAGCAAGAGACATCTTATTTAATGCTCAAAACGTTATCGCTATTGAATTGTTAGCAGCTGCACAAGCAATTGACTTTGACGATGCAAGCAAACTTGGTGCAGGATCGAAAGCAGCATATGATGTAATTAGAAGAGAAGTATCAAAAATTGAAGAAGATCGCGTAATGTATCTAGATTTTAATAAAATATATGATATAATTAGAACCAATGAAATCGTAGAAAAAGTAGAAGATGTCGTTGGGACATTAGCTATTAATTAGAAAGGTGATTATTTGTTATCTCAAGAAAAATTAGATCGTATCAATTTCTTAGCAGGCAAGAAAAAGACTGAAGGATTGAACGATGAGGAGCTCAAAGAGCAGTTAGAACTTCGTGAAGCTTACCTAAAAGCTTTTAGAAGTAGCTTCAAAAAGCAACTAGACAACATAGAAATTGTCTATAAGGATTAATTTTTGGGTAGATATCCCTTGAAACGATTTAAATTTCATTGGAGGTGTTTAAATGGCGGAAAAACAATATATTGTATTTAAGCTAAATGACGAAAAGTTCGCAGCCAATATCAACCATATCGCATCCATTACAGAATATGCCTCAATTACGGCATTGCCAAATGGACCTGCATATGTGGATGGCCTTTTGAATCTGAGAGGGGATATCATACCTGTTGTCAACCTGAAAAAACGATTTAAAATGAATGATACTACTGCAAGAGATAAGCGTATTTTGATTGCGAGAAAAGAGGATGTGCTTATTGGATTTTTGGTAGATGATGCATCTCAATCTATGGCTGTAGATGAAAAAGATGTATTGCCACCCCCTAGAATTGCTATTAAAAGGGATAATGCCTATATTTCCGAAGTGTGCATTCATAAAGACGAATTAATTATTGTTATTGATCTAGATAAAATCTTATCTGACGATGAAATCAATGAGATACTAGACATGAATTAGTTGACAAATGTAAATTAAATAGGACCTATTTACTAAAAAAGCTCGCGCTGTGTATATACGCGGGCTTTTATGATATAATAAACATTAATCAAAACGTAGTGGAGAGTATATTTTGAAAAATTTCATTGAAATAAAAGAATTAGATCAAATTATTAATAAAACAGCTGTTTCTATAGAAGATGGCAAAAAAGAAATATTTGAAATTTCAGAAAAGACAAGGCAGGACTATAATCACTACGAACAAGAATTGTTGAATATCAAGACAAAGTTAACTTTAATCGTTAACGAGATTGATAAAGTTGAAATTAAAGCGAAGATGGCTAAAAATATGATCGCAACAATTAGTGCTCATTTTGATGAATTTACTGAAAAAGACATTAAAGATGCCTATGAATTGTCACAAAAGGTCCAAATCGAGCTCTCGGTTAAGAGGCAAGAAGAAAAAGAGCTCCAAGAGCGTAAGATGGAACTGGATAGACTTTTGATCACATCAAAAGATGTTTTGAAGCGCTCTGAAACTCTTGAAACCAAAGTGAGTGTTGCTCTTGATTATCTGACGAGTAGCATTTTTGAACAAGTCGAGGATCATAAACATAAAAAAGAAGTGAGTATTAAAATTATAGAAGCTCAAGAAAATGAAAAAAAACGCATTTCTAGGGACATCCATGATGGTCCAGCTCAATCGTTGGCTAATATTATCTTTAAAGCAGAGTATTTATCCAAGATTATTGATGTGGCGCCTCATAAAGCCAAACAGGAAATTTCAGAATTACAAGAGGATATTAGAGATACACTTAAAGACATTCGTAAAATAATATATGATTTAATGCCTATGTCACTAGACGATTTGGGACTGATACCAACGCTTAATAAGTTGATCTCCAGCTTGATGGAAGGGCATGAACTTCAGATTGAAATGAGAATTATAAATCTGGAACCTATTAATGACCCACTGATTAATCTAACCGTTTTTAGAGTTGTACAAGAGAGTTTTAATAATATTGTCAAACATTCAAAATGTAAAAATGCGTTGTTGTTAATTGATTGTACAAAGCGACAAATAGAAGTCGAAATTATTGATGATGGTATTGGGTTTGACGCTAGGGGGATACTTTTAAGACCTAGTGGCTATGGCCTGTACAATATGAGAGAGAGAATTGAAATGCTCAACGGTGCTTTTTCATTAAACTCAGAAATAGGTAAGGGAACCAAAATTAAAATTGTAATACCTAATAAAATATCTTGATGAAAGATGAATTCGGAGGAAGTAAATGAAACCAATTAAAGTTGCGATTGTGGATGACCATGCACTAATTCGTGAAGGTATTAAAAAATTGCTTGAACTTGAAGAAAGTTTAGAAATCGTTTTTTTAGCAGGGGATGGTCAAGAAGCAATTGAACTGTTAGAAAAGCATATGCCAGATGTAATCCTTCTGGATATAAACATGCCAAATTTGAACGGCATCGATACCCTACGTATCTTAAAAGATCAGTTCAGTGAAATTAAAGTGATCATGCTTACGATTCATGAAGATGCACAGTATTTGATTGAAACGATTAATATTGGTGCTGAGGGGTATGTGCTCAAAGATGCAGATGTTTCTTCACTTGTTAAAGCAATCCATAAAGTCACAGCAGGTGAACTTTATATTCATCCAACACTTTCAGGTATTTTGGTTAAGGAATATAAAAAGAAAGATAAATCGATTGATGAAATGATTGGAACAAATTTGACAAAGCGTGAATATGAAGTGATTAAATTAATTTCTCAAGGTTATAATAACAAGGAGATTGCAACTGAACTGTTTATCAGTGAAAAAACAGTGAAAAATCACGTTTCTAATATTTTTAAGAAAATTAAAGTAACAGATCGTACTCAAGCGGCTCTTTATGCGATAAAGCATAATATTACAAAAATTTAATTCACTTGAACCTCAAATAATATTTCGTTATCCTATATATAGAGAGTTAAATTTAGTGATAAAAATTAGGTCTATTGCTGATGTTTATTTAATTCTATAGAGACTAAAGTATAATGATTTAGTTGAAAGGGGAGTTCTATGGAAAACAAAACAGAATTTGAAGTATTATCAGAGGCATTAACACATCATTTTAAAAATGCGTGGGAATCATTAGATGAAGCTGAAACAAAATCATGTTTTGATCTCAACGAGAAATACAAGACTTTTTTAGATTTTGGGAAAACTGAAAGAGAAAGTGCTAGAGAAATTTTAAAACAAGCAGTAGCTGCGGGTTATAAGCCTGTGGAAGATTTCATAGCTGGAAAAGAAACATTAAAATCAGGTTCAAAAGTTTATGCGATAAATCGAGATAAATCAATTGTCCTCTTTGTAATTGGCAAAAAACCATTAAAAGAAGGTATGAACGTTGTAGGTTCTCATATTGATGTACCGAGAATTGATTTAAAACCGTTTCCTTTATATGAAGATAGTGATATGGCTTTCTTTAAAACGCATTACTATGGTGGCATCAAAAAATATCAATGGACAGCAACGCCACTTGCTTTGCACGGTGTTGTTTTCAATAAAAACAATGAGAGAATTGAAGTTGTAATTGGAGAAGATGAGACTGATCCTGTTCTTGCAATTACGGATTTGTTACCTCATTTAGCGAAAGATCAAGTGAGTAAGACCTTATCGGAAGGCATTAATGGTGAAACGCTCAATGTACTTGTGGGACATATGCCAATTGGTGACGATAAGACTAAAAATAAAGTAAAACTCAATGTTCTCAAGATTTTAGATGAGAAATACAACATCAAAGAGGAAGATTTTTTATCAGCAGAGTTTGAAGTTGTACCCGCTGGTAAAGCAAAAGATTTAGGCCTTGATAGAAGTATGATTTCTGCTTATGGTCATGATGATCGTGTTTGTTCATATGCTGGTCTTGCAGCAATACTTGAACTTTCAGATGTTGAAACGACAGCATGTGCCATGTTTATGGATAAGGAAGAGGTTGGCAGTCAAGGTAATACAGGTTCTCAATCTAGATATTTTGAAAATATCGTAGCAGAACTCATTGCTTTACAAGAGACCAACTTTAGTGATTTATACCTTAGAAGATGTATTTCAAACACAGCGGTATTATCAGGTGATGTAGGGGCTGCATTTGATCCTAATTACGCTGGAGCTTACGAAAAAACAAATTCAGCTCATATTGGCAAAGGTGTTCAACTGGTTAAATACACAGGCTCTAGAGGTAAAGCGGGCTGTAATGATGCTAATGCGGAATATTTAGGCGCTGTTAGAAAGCTCTTTAATGACAATAATATCGTATGGCAAATTGGTGAACTCGGTAAAGTAGACCAAGGTGGTGGTGGTACAATCGCGTACATTCTTGCAAATTCAAATGCAGAAGTAGTGGATTGTGGTGTTCCAGTATTGAGCATGCATGCACCTTATGAGATCGTAAGTAAAGTAGATGTCTACATGACTTATAAAGCTTATAAAGCATTTTTAAACCGTTAGAACTGATAATGGGCTCATAGCTTTAAATTTATAAAGATGATTGTGACATAAACTGTTTACAACTGATTCACAAAGAGCATTGGAATAGTATTTTGAAATGTTGTATAATAATTAATAGATATGTAAAAGAGCATTAGTTTAATGCTCTTTTTTTTTAAAATAATAAAAGATCTGTGAGTACGATCTAAATGGGAGGTCACTTATGAATAAAAAGGTTTTTATTGTAGATGATGAAGAAAATATAAGAGAGCTGATCTCGTTATATTTGACAAAAGAAGGTTACTTGGTTGAGACATATGGTTCTGGTGAGGCGTGTCTTGAAGCTTTTAAATCAAATGCACCCGACTTGGTTTTATTAGATATCATGATGCCCGGCATAGACGGGTATGATACTCTGAAAGAGATCAGAAAATTAGGCACTGTACCTGTTATCATGATTACTGCCAAAGAAGATACATTTGATAAAGTACTTGGACTTGAACTGGGTGCAGATGACTATATTGTAAAGCCATTTGATCCAAAAGAACTGACTGCTCGTGTAAAAGCCGTTATAAGAAGATTCCAAAATACAGATAAAGCTGATTCTGAAGGTATTGTATCTGTACCAAATTTAACGATCAATATGGTGGATTATAACATCAGTTACTTCGGTGAAACTTTAGAGTTACCGCCAAAGGAAATTGAACTTTTAAACTATCTTGTCAATCATCCGAATCGCGTATTCACAAGAGAACAACTCTTGGATCACATTTGGGGATACGACTTTTTTGGTGAAACAAGAACAGTAGATGTGCATATTAAACGCCTAAGAGAGAAATTTGAAAGACCAGATAATGGTTGGGAGATCAAAACAGTCTGGGGTGTTGGCTATAAATTTAAACTAGATTAGAGTTGAGGTGTATTCATGAAAACGATTTTTCATAAATTTGCCTTTATCTACATTTTGATATTCTTAATATCTTTTATATTGATTATCATAGGCGTAAGAAGTGTTTTAGATTATTATTTTGTCAGTAACGAATCCAATCTGATTACCCAAAGAGCACATAACTTTGAAGAGATCGTTAATAGTAGATATTTCAACAGTTTTAGCTTGGACTTATTGCAAGAGCAGATTATGCTTCTTGACGGTTATACAGGTGCTAATATATGGCTTTTTACTGAAGAAGGTGCTTTCTATTCAACTTCTGATTCAACTTATGATATGCAACCAGGTAAGTATCCTTATCTAGATGATGATATAAAGAGTGTTTTTGAAGGACAGGAAACAAGCCGCGAAGTATCTTATGAAGGTATTTCACAAGATAGAATTTTGAGAGTGGGCTATCCTTTTCATGTGGGTGATAAAATTTTCGCCATGTTTATTAATGTTCCCATGCCTGAACTTGAAGATACGATTTCTAAAGTATCAGTCATTATTTTTATTTCTCTGTCAATTTCTGGCGTCCTAGCAGTTACACTGATTTTTATGATCACAAGAAGAATGGGGCATGAAATCAAAGTTATTAATGATGCTGCTAAATTTATCGCTCAAGGTAATTTTGAAAAGAAAATTATCATCAATAGAAAAGATGAACTTGGTGAGCTTGCAGAGAGTTTTAACGCCATGGCGGATGAACTCTACCAGCAAGAAAATACAAAGAGAATGTTTATCTCCAGCTTATCGCATGACTTGAGAACGCCACTGACGACTATTAAAGGGTACACACATGGGATGTTAGATGGGACAATAGAGGCGGATAAGCAGAACCGCTATTTGAGAATAGTTTCTAATGAAAGCGATCGTTTGATAAAGATGATCAATGATCTGCTTGATTTATCTAAGATGGAAAGTGGTGCTTTGGTACTGAATAAGACTGATTTTGACCTCAATGATGTTATTATCAATGTTTTAGACAGCTTTGAGCAGAAAATTATTGATAAACGCATCAAGCTTACGATAGATTTAACGAAAGAAAAGATATTGGCCCACGGAGATATGGCTTCTATCCAAAGAGTTATTTATAATCTTATGGATAATGCTACTAAATTCGTAAATCTAGATGGTGATATTAGTATTAGAACAGAATTTAAAAATGATAAAATTTATGTCGGTATTAGCAATTCAGGTAATATTTTAAGTCCCAAAGAACTGAGTATGATTTGGGATCGTTTTACTAAGCTTGACAAGTCGAGAGGGCTTGAGAAAAAGTCATCGGGCTTAGGACTCTCAATCGTTCGCGAAATTGTTAAAGCACATAATGAAAAAATAGAAGTTTATAGCAATGAAGATGTGGGCGTTGCCTTCATTTTTACTGTTGCAACTCAAATATTTAAGTAAATAGATTCATGTATATCTTTATCACACCCAACTTTGTTGGGTGTGACTTACGTAAAAATTGGTTTATATCCCAAAATTTCTAATAAGGTTTCAATATTGTTCACAAAATCTTAAAAATGATGTTGTACTATAAAACGGTGGGAGGTGTATAGAATTGTTCAAAATCAATCCTGAAAAAAGACATAAGAATGCACTAGACCAACTTTTTTATGATGTAATGGAAGAAAAAGTTAGTTGTGCCATAAAAAAAGGTGAAAATGTGATCAATACTTTCGATGTAGATGTCAGCGAGTCTGACAGTGGATACATCATAGAAGCAGAATTACCGGGGTTCTCTATTGATCAGATCACCATAATTTATGAGGATAATTATCTGAGTATTATTGCTCAGAAACAGGAAGTAAGTAAAAGTGATTTTATACGCCGCGAAAGAAGAAGTGGTTTGTTCAGACGCAATTTTTTTGTTGAAGATGTTGAGAGAGAGAATATAAAAGCAACACTTAAACATGGCGTTTTGACAATTGAACTTCCTAAAAACAGGCATACAGTTTTTTAAATTTTTAGTGAGGTGATGATGAATGAACGAAGAAAAGAAAGATCAAATTATTCAAGAGCCAAATACGGACTCATCTAAGGACCAAGAAACACTGGAAAACGCGTATGTTGAAACTAAGGGTAGTGTAGACGTTAACAAAGAAGAAATATCAGCAAAAGAAGTGGATGCGAATAGTAATTTAGAAGAATCAGTTGAAATTCACGCATCCAAGGTAGTCTCAGAAGAAGACACTTCAAAAAGTGTTTTTGTAGGAGCAGATGATCCAAGAGTCGTCCCTATAAATCAAGAAGGCACTTCGGAAAAAGTCAGAGTAAAAAGTGCTCCTAAAGTCAAGAGTGTTCTTGCAGTACTACTTGCAATTGTATTAGTGGGAACAACTACTTTTACAGTGGGCTATTACCAAGGACAAATTAATCTTCAAGATGACAAAATTAGTGAGCGTGTCAACGAAATTCTTGATAAGAATATTAATGACAAAGTCTACAATTCTGTTGTTAAGTATTTAGATGAAAATGGAAATCCAATCACAGTGGGTGATGTGAATATTGCGAGTATTTATAAAAATGTGAGCAATTCTGTTGTGGGATTGACCAGTAAGCTAAAATATTTTGATTGGTTTAACAATGAACGTTATACAGAAGGTACAGGATCAGGTGTTATCGTCAAAGAAGAAGCAGACCGCTATTATATAGTTACTAATTTTCATGTAGTTGACGGTGCCACAGAAGTTGTTGCAGAAATTGTAGCAGATCAAATCGTGCCAGCTACCTTAATTGGTTATGATCAAGATTCTGATTTAGCAGTGGTTTCTATAATGAAATCAGACATTCCAGAAGCTTATAAAAATGTTATTAAACCGATTAAAGTAGGTTCTTCAGGTAGTTTAAATGTAGGGGAACCTGCCATTGCGATAGGAAATCCACTTGGCTATAATAATACTGTGACCTATGGCGTGGTAAGTGCTCTTGATCGTAAAGTGACTTCTGATCAATCAAATGAGTATATCCAAACAGATGCGGCGATTAATCCAGGAAACTCTGGTGGCGCTCTTGTAAATAAAAAAGGTGAGCTTATTGGTATCAACACCTCTAAGATTGCAGAAACAAGTGTCGAAGGTATTGGATTTGCAATTCCGACAGATACATTAATGCCAATTGTTGCAGAGCTTATTAAGAATGGTTATATTTCAAAACCATATATGGGCATAGGTGGCGTTAATATCGATGAAGATACTTCTAAATTATATGAAATGCCTATTGGTGTACTGGTAAAATATATTTATGAGGATTCTCCAGCCTCAAAAGCTGGGTTAAAAGAGATGGATGTAATCATTGGCATAGATGATAAAAAAGTATTTACTATGGATGATTTGACTTCCACATTAACAAGCTATAATCCAGGCGATAAGGTTACAATAAAAGTGATTAGAGATGGCAAAGATAAACTTGAAATACCACTTGTCTTAGGTGATCGAAATAAGAAATAACGTATGAGATAAATATGAAAATCTGAAAAACTAACAAAAAAAGTGTATAATTTATTTATACACTTTTTTTATGCATTATGGCATATAAAAAATGGATTAAAGTCATAAGGGGGCACGATAATGGCTATTAAAAGTATACACTTTGTACCACATCCACCGATTATTATGGAAGAGATTGGTGGACCAGATGTTGAGAACGCAAAGGATACAATAGAGGCGTATCACAAGGTCGCCAAAATAATCGCCGAAGAGAAGCCAAGTACGATTATATTTGTTTCACCACATGGATTATCTTTTGATAATGGGACTTGTCTTTATGATGAGACCTATCTCAAAGGTGACTTTGAAATGTTTGGTTCACCAGCGATTTATTTTCATAAGGGCATAGATCAGAAAATGACAAAGGCCATAGAGTCTCTGATGGAGCGGTATGACTTTGCGAGCATTTTGATGACGAATGAACTTGTGAAAAATTACAATCGATCCTTAAAACTGGATCATGGTGTTATGGTGCCCATGTATTTTATTGATCAATACTATAAAGATTATGAAGTTGTTCATATAACCCCTGGTGGGACGTCCTTGCTTGAAAATTATAGAATAGGGATGATTATTCGAAAAATTACAGATCGATTAAAAGACTGTGTGCTCATATGTAGTGGGGATATGTCTCATGCACTTAAAAATTCTGGCCCATATGCTTTTCATAAGGATGGTCCAATCTTTGATAAAACAATATGTAACTGTACTGAAAACCATGATGTGGAAACACTGCTGACGCTTGAAGATTCGATCCTTGAAAATGCAGCTCAATGTGGCTTAAAATCGTTTTTAATTGGTTTTGGAGCATTGGATGGTTATTCGTATAAATCGACGGTACACAGTTACGAGGGGCCTTTTGGAGTGGGATATATGGTGGCAAGTTTATTCCCGCTTGAGAAATCGGATTCTTTCTATAAAGCATTTGATCGTAAGAGAGAGCATCAGTTTGAAAAACGCCTTGGTAAAGAAAGCTTATACGTTTTACTTGCTAGATTGACGATTGTACATTATTTAGAATCAAGACGTGTGCTTAAGCCGGCAGAATTTAAAGCTTTAATTTTAGAATCTGAATTGTATCCATATACTGAAGAAGAAGTCACACGTTTCTTAGAAATTTTATCTGATGAACAAAAAGGTGCCTTTGTTTCAATTCATAAAAACCATCATCTAAGAGGGTGTATGGGTACTATTGAACCAGCACTTTCTGATTTATATGATGAAATCACTTATAATGCAATTGTCGCATCTACTGAAGATCCAAGGTTTAATGAAATCGATCCAAGTGAGCTGAAAGACTTAGAGATAACTGTAGATGTGCTCATGGCAAAAGAGTCAGTGGCAGATTTTGACGCATTTGATGTGAAACGCTACGGTATGATTGTGGAAAAAGGCCGTAAGCGTGGACTGTTATTACCTAATTTAGACGGTGTCACCACAGTAAAAGAACAATATCGAATCTGTCTAGATAAAGCTGGTATCTTTATGGATCAAGATGTAAAGCTCTATAGATTTGAAGTGATTCGACATACGTAGGAACTCATATAGATTTTTTTGAATAAGCCATTGTATAGATGGCTTATTTTCTTATACAAAATAGGCAAAAATAAATTAAGAAATAGTTTATGGGGTACTAATAGATAGCGAGGTGTTATAAAAGGGAGTGAGATTATGAAAGGTTATTGCTTGATAAATTCGCAAAGTCTGCGAAGGCATCTTCATGCCTACTTCGAAATGTCTAATATTGAACATTTATTTATCGAAGTGGAAACAATTTTTGAAACTAATTTTAGAAAACAACTGCCGGACTTTATCGCAATCGAGTCTGAACAGCATATTGTTGATCCTGTTAAATTGAATCGGTTAATGAAAACATTGTTCTCTGATCCAGTAGATGTGATTGTTTTGACGTCTGAATCAAAAGAGACTTTTGAGGATATTGATGATGGGTTCTACAAGATTAATATAAAGACTTCGGATCAATTATCAAATGGCTTTAAAACCTACCTATCTATAAAAAATCTACATATGCAGGAAAAACTTAATAAAAAAAGTGATATTAATGCGTTGAAGAGAATATTATTTGTTGACGATAGCCAATTGCAACAAAAGCAAATTGAGATGATTTTTAAGGATACAGGTTATCATGTTTTATTTGCTTCAAATGGTGTTGAAGCACTTAAAATGATAGAATTAACGATGCCAAGTTTGGTGATTACTGACATTCAGATGCCCGAGATGGATGGTTACACGCTGTGTAAAAATATAAGAGAAAGATATAGAGAATTTGACCTGCCAATTATCGTTACTACATCAACGATTGAAGAAAGTACGCTTCAAAAAACATATCAAATGGGGGCAGATGATTTTATACCAAAGCCTATAACAGAGGACAAATTGATCAATAAAGTCAATAGATACTTCAATAAGAAGAATAGGCATGAAAAAATACTTGTGGTTGATGACAGTTTAGTGATTCAAAATGTACTCAAATTAGGTATCATGAGAAATGGTTACCGTGTGTTTGTTGCCAACAATGGTAAAGAAGGGCTTGATATTGCCATTCGCGAAAAACCAGATGTCATCATAAGTGATATCTATATGCCAGTAATGGACGGATATGAAATGGTAAAGGCAATACGTAATACACCTGAAATTAAAAATACGCCATGCATCATTATGAGCTCTACAGATGGTAAGTACAACCAGAAATTGGCTGAATCACTCGGGGTTGAGAAGTATTTTGTAAAACCATTTCAGCTGGATTATGTCATGCATCAGATTGAACACTATATCGTTGAAAAGTACAAAGAATATATGATTGAAAATAAATATATGTTATCGACAATCAACGCCTTAATTAAAGCGTTAGAAGAACGTGATTCCGGCACTAAAGGACATACTGAACGGGTGACTATTTTCTCTGGAAAAATAGCAGAACGTCTTAAACTGCCTAAAGAAGAAGTTGAAAAAATTATTTTAGCTGCTAAACTTCACGATATTGGCAAAATTGGAATCAAAGATAGCATTCTTTTAAAAAATGAAGCGCTGACAGATGCAGAATACCAAATTATTAAAGATCACTGCAAAATGGGTTGGGGCATATTGGCACCGATTAAATCATTAGCGAGTATTTTACCGATGATATATCATCATCATGAACGATATGATGGACAAGGATATCCAGATGGTCTTAAAGGGGATGATATACCTTTAGGAGCCAGAGTCATCGCAGTGGCAGATACTTTTGATGCCATCATCAGTGATAGGCCTTACCGTAAAGGACGATCTGTTAAAATCGCCAGTGAGATCATAGCAAATAATATCAATAAGCAATTCTGTCCAGTGGCTGGAAAAGCATTTTTAGAAGTGCTTAAAGACTTAGGCGAAATTTAAGGTAAAATAAAGAAATGTCTGAATGTAGATGAAGCGCTTACATTTCATGAAAAATTCTTATCAAATCGTATTATATGAGAAATTATTAAGCTATAATAGGAGATGTCGGTAGAAATGTTATATTAAAAGACAGGAGTTTTCGCATGAAAAACAGATTGTGGTCTACATATGTTCAGACATCGGAAGAATTGTATCTTTCAAGAAGCATTAGATTTAGAAAAGATAATGCTCATATTTGGTTACCAGCCATAAAAGCAAAAGATAATACGAAAATTCTTGAAATAGGTTGTGCTGGTGGGTTGCTATGTCATCGTATCAAGGCACTTCTGCCAAATTGTGAAGTGACAGGCTTAGATCGTGACGAAGGGCATATTGAATACGCTATAAACAAATCTAAAGAAGTGGGGATTAAGTGTGATTTTGTGGTTGGAGATGCGCTTGCTCTACCCTATAATGACAATAAGTTTGACTATGTGATTTCTCATACCGTAATGGAACACGTGGAACCTAAAAAGTTTCTATCAGAACAGATTCGGATATTAAAGCCAGGTGGTAGGATCGCGATGCTTTCTGTGCGTGCAGGGCATAACATTTCTGTTGGAGAGAAGCAAATATCAGATAGAGAAAAAGAATTGTTTGATAAAGCATGGACTAAACCTGAGTCTACTGAAGAGCGAATTGAAGTTTGTGCCTACAATTTCACAGAGCAAGAAATCGTTCGAGAATTTGAGCGTGCAGGATTTCAATCAATTGAGGTGGCATTTATAGCTCTAAATTGGTATTCACCTGATAATGCAGACACAGATTATGAAACAGGGAAAATCCAAATAGAATGTAAGCGGTTACATGCACTGGAAAATATAAAGAAAGCGTTACGGTTGAATGCTAATGCCTTAAGTGAAGCAGAGCAAAATGAAATAAGGGGTATTATTAATCAAAAGTATGATGAGAGGCTTGGACAGCTAAAGGCAAATGAAAAAATTTGGGATTTCACTGTGAGTGGTGTGATGGCGGTTACAGCAGTTAAATGAGGAAGATTATCTAGGAAGAGCTTGACAGAAATAGTCAATGCTTTTAAAATAAATTTAGAATAGTAAGATTACAAATAAAACTTTAAACGAGGAGACTTGCAAATGTATCGTCCAATTTGATCCCTTTGAATTAAATATATGTATTCAAAATGCATAAAAACAGGTGCATTTATTTGTTTATGTAATAATTCGGAGGTGTTCAAATTGAATAAGATGAGAAATGTGTACTTAATGTACATCATTATCTTTTTGCAAGGCTTTGTTTTTTATGGTCCCGTAGCGACGTTATATAGACAAGCTAGGGGTCTTTCTATGTCTGAAATCTTTATTATAGAATCGATTTCATGGGTATTGATCATATTTTTAGAGGTACCTTGGGGATGGGTTTCAGATAGATTTGGTTATAAAAGGACACTTGTGGTGGCTAATACCCTGTTCTTTTTATCAAAAATTGTGTTTTATACGGCGCATTCCTTTGAGTCTTTCTTATTGGAAAGAATTATGATTTCTGTGGTTTTATCAGGATTATCAGGGTGTGATACAGCCCTCATTTATGGGTCAATAAATGAAGATGAAGCTCAAACGGTATTTGGAAAGTATAGTGCTTACAGTACTTTAGGGTTTATAATTGCCTCTTTGTTATCAACTTTTATTGTAGCGAGATCGATTGATGATACAGCATTTTTTACAATATGGCCTTATGCAATATCGGCTATTTTGACGGTTTTTTTGGTGGAAGTAAAAGTTGAAAATCAAGAAAAGCCCAGTATTCTTAAAAACTTTAAATTGGCTTTTGCACAGAAATCAGTAATCCTATTTGTTTTTTCTATAGCTTTAGTTGTGGAAGTGGTACAGGCGATCACGGTATTTTTAAATCAAGCTCAATATATTAGGAGTGGTATAGATCCTAAATATTTCGGTATAATTGTAGCAGGAATTCAATGCGCTCGTTTACTTTCGGTTAAAGCAAGTGACATCAGTAAGAAAATGGGGAATATGAATACGATCAGTATGCTTATTGGTTTTATTTTGGGGAGTTGTTTATTGCTCATTGTAACTACAAATCCAGTGGTGAGTATTGCCGCAGTGGTGATTCTGTCTGTGAGCATAGCAGTAATTGGGCCGATTGAACTGGCTGTGAAAAACAAGCTCATAGCGAGTTCGGATAGGGCAACCATACTTTCTATATATTCAATGGTGGGTGGGGGAATCGCTTCCATTGGTAACGTCGCTATAGGAAAGGCAGCTGATCGGTCCTTACATGATGGTTTGGTAATCTGCTTATTGATGAGTGTGCTTTCATTCGTTCTGCTGAAAGCATATGTCGTTTTGAATAAAGAGCGCAAGGCAATAGAGCGTTAGAGTGGCAAAAGGCAAAAGATGAGTAGCTCTCTACTCAA
Source organism: uncultured Fusibacter sp. (assembly GCA_965140735.1). Lineage (GTDB taxonomy): Bacteria > Bacillota > Clostridia > Peptostreptococcales > Acidaminobacteraceae > Fusibacter_A. The sequence continues at coordinate 599,677 of OZ223306.1, forward strand.
TGATGTGATTTATGAAAAATATGCGATGTAGCATATGGTATAGAAAAGCCCGAAAAGTGATTAAACTTTCCGGGCTTTTTTTTTGAAATTAGCTCTTGCTAAGGTCTAAAAGTTTTTAAAGCATCTAATGTCTGTTGAATTAAGTCTTTAAGCTCCCAATCGAGCATTTTTGCACCATCTTGGATAACGTCTCTTGAACAGCCGGCAGCAAAAGATTTACTCTTAAATTTTTTCATTACAGATTTAAGTTCTAGATCTTGAACGCTTTTGGATGGTCTCATAATCACTGCGGCGCCTATAAGTCCTGTTAATTCATCTACTGCGTAGAGGACTTTTTCCATTTGATGTTCAGGTTTTATATCTACACAGATGCCATAACCATGACTAGCTGTTGCTCTGATAATCCGCTCATCAACGCCACGTTCTCTCATAATCTCCTGTGATTTGATACAATGTTGATCTGGAAATTTTCCGAAATCTAGGTCATGTAATAATCCTACGATTCCCCAAAACTCTTCTTCTTCACCATAGCCCAATTTTCGAGCAAAATACTTCATCGTCTCTTCAACGATTTGAGCATGTTCAAGGTGAAAAGGATCATCATTAAATTCAGTTAAAAGTGCCCATGCTTCATTTCTTGTCATATTAAGCCTCCTAGTGCATATTTGATTTTGTCATAGAGTGATTTGCCATTTTATCAGATTATACTATAAATAAAAAAATGAATCAAAGGATAATATGAAGATATGAAGATCAAAGTTTTAACAAATTGGATTAAATATGGTAAAATAATATAATACATTTAAAAGAAGGAGAATTAAAGAGATGGGCTATATTTATGAAAATGCTGATATTATCTACATTGCCGTAATTATTTATGGATTAGCAGATTTAATTTTTAGGGAAATTAAGTTAAGAAAGTGTGGTCATTTAATAGAAGCGTTTTCGATAAAGCAAGAAGGGGCATGGGGGATGGTTATCGTATATGCTTGTGTCGTTTTGACTGGAATTATGCTCGTCTTGAAAAGCAAAATGGAGAGACCACTGTTTGTCTTGTCATTGATTATGTTTTCCATAATGCTGGTATCAAGTATTCGAATAGCGTTAACAAAATTAAAAATCTACGAAAATTATCTTGTATTACCACTTGGTATCTGTGAATGGGATCGCATTATGAAATATGAATGGGGACATAAAGGTAATGACCAATCGACAGAACTTAGCATCTATGTATCCAGTAAGCCCAAGTTTTTATTTAGAGAAGGCAAGAGATGGCGCATTAAGATAAAGGCTCAATACATAAATCGGATTGATGAATTGCTAAGTAAAAAAGTATGAAAAACGGAAGTCAAGTAAAAAATAGGAACAAATACCCAATACCATGTATACCCTTGTGATTTCAATGTGTTAAGACGTTAAAATGTAATTGTAATAGAGGTAATAATGTAAAAGTGACAAAAATATATGCCATATGCTTTAAAATAGTGTAAAATAACTGTTATATGGTGGTTTAAAGCAAGAATGATTCCAAGTTTACTATAGTAAAGAACACTCTTTGTTGTATTCATTGTGGTTCTATGCGGTGTCGCTATATAATGTTAATCAAAAAATAGGTTATAAGCATTAACCTAAGGAAATTGCAAAGGAGAACAATTGTGAAAAAAAGTATCAGAACAAAATCTCAAATTATAATCGTTTTTCAAATCATTTTCACGATGATTTTTGGAACTGTTTTAGTTCAACCCGCATTTGCGGCAACTGAAAGTATAAAAATCGTTGAAAATACTTCACTTGAAAACGTAACTTTAGTGTCCGCTTCTGAAGGTAGAATTTTATTTTCAGATGATTCAGGCTATGGTTATCTTGATTACGACGGTAATGTTGTCATTCCAGCACAATTTGAAAATGCAGAAGCATTTCAAGATGGTATTGCCAAGGTTACGACAGAAGATGGCGTGGCGTTTATTGATCTGTCCGGGGAAAAAGTATTTACACTCAATGACATAGCAGAGCAACAGAATATTGATGTAGCTGATCTCTATCTCTATGATTTTAGTAATGGATTCGCTAGAATAGATAATTATGATAGCATCGGTTATATCAATACAAAAGGTGAATTAGTCGTTCCATTCGATAAGTATTATGATGGTAACAACTTCGGTGATGCTCTCGCTTTGGTTTATGATGATGACTACAATAATTATTTTATAAAAAGTGATGGCACGTTGGCATTTGAACCAGATAGCGATTATGATTACTCTTCTTTTTCAGGTAACAGAGCAATTGTTTATGATTATGAGAGCGGTCAATATGGTTTTGTAGATGAATCTGGAAAATTAGCGGTGCCTTTCATTTTAGATGATGCATTTGATTATGTGGGGAACTTAGCAATCTTCGAAGAAGATGGTAAGTATGGCATTCTTAATAAAAAGGGAACTGTAATTCTTAAACCGACTTTTAAAGCCGCTCAAATTACAGCTGATGGTTATGTTGTTGGTGATGATGGTTTGTTCACAATGATGTTGAGTAATCAATTAGAACCAATAAGTAAAGTTCTCTCGGATTTAAACCCGGAAATATATGAGAACCTTTATATTGTGTCTGATGGTGGTGAATATGTATTTAAAGATTTTGCTGGAAATACATTGATACGTTCTGAGGACTATGATTATTTAGGAGATCATATTTTTGAACTTGGCAACGGCAAATTGGCAGATGCACATGATGTGAAAGCAGTTCCAGAGGTGAAGAATGCTTTTGATATAAATGCTAATTATGATTTTAGATTTATAGATAATACGGGTGAGATTGTTCTTGATTTACCTGATTATGATAGCGTTCATTCTTTTTCTGAAGGTCTTGCAATTGTAGAAAAAGATGGCAAATATGGTTACATTGATAAAAAAGGCAATGTGGTGATTCCGATTCAATATGAAATGGCAAGTGATTTTAGCGATGGCGAAGCACATGTGAATTATGGTGATACGAGCTTTTCAATTGATTTAAAAGGCAATAGAATAAAAGACGAATATGACGATAGTGACTCTGATTCAAGTTCTGATTTTTATACGATTTCAGAGGGGTACTATGGTGATACAGGTCTTGCAAACAGAGAGACTAATCAAATCGTGTTACAACCTAAATATTCAAGTATCGAGGATATGGGGAACGATATATTCCGATTAGAGCTTGATTATCTATATGGTTATTATGATGCTAAAAATGGTAAGTTGATTGAACCAAAATTTGAAGCGATTGATATTGATACAGCTAACAATCTTATAATCGCTGAAACTGAAGAATCTTTATATGGTATGTATGATCTCAGTGGCAATACGCTTCTTGGACCTGTATACGATTCAATTTACAGTTTAGACAATGGCTTATACGAAATTGTAGATGAGAATCAAATGTCTGGTATCGTCGATAGTAAAGGTCATAAGATTGTCGATGCTGAATACGATTATGTTGATACACATCTAACTGAAGATAATATTCTTATTGTGGGCCTTGAAAAAGGCGATGTTGGCTTAACTTTAATCTATGATTTAGAAAATATGAGAGTGCTCAGCAAAGACTTAAGTGGTTATCCAAAACAAGTAGTAGACCATTGTGTTGTGACTGAAACGGAAGATGGTACTTCTAAGGTTATTACATTCAGCGGTAAAACCGTGTATGAAACAAAAGATTTCTTCGTGGAAGGCTATGGCATTTACTATCTATTCGTAGACGATCAAGGCGTTTATTATGTGGTTGACAATTCGGGAAAGGTTTTCTTTGAAGATAATAACTTTGATGATCTTTATCTTCCAGCTGATTCTGGTCATCTGATTTTCTTAAAAGATGGCAAATTTGGTATCGTCTCTTTAGAAGGTACTATTAAGACAAATACATTATACAGTCGTGTCAGCTATTTAAGCGATGGTGTAATGGCGATCTTGGAAGATGGTCAATTTGGATATGTCGATGTAAATGGTAAGAATATCGTGAAACTTGGCGAGTATGACTATTTATATAATTTTAATGATGGTTTGGGACTTGTTATTAAAATAAGAGAATAGATGCATTAGAGATTATAACCCGATAATGGGTTATAGGGTTATATAGTTAAGTGAGGTTATAGATAATAATGATTGTCTATGACCTCTTTTTCTTTGTTTAAGTAGAAATGCATAAGAATTTTTATAAGTGTTTAGAAAATTGCGACTTAAATTTTGCCACTTCCATTAGGGCAGAGAGTGTGTTATTATAGTCAAAGTGTGTAAAAAAACAAGGAGAGATATGGACATCATAAAAAAACTAAAAAAGATTAATATTAAAGACGAATTGCTTTCAGGATTGACGGTTTCTTTGGCACTTGTGCCGGAGGCCATAGCATTTGCATTTGTGGCGGGAGTTGAACCGCTTGTTGGCTTGTATGCAGCATTTATGGTCGGTTTAATAACTGCAGTATTCGGTGGTAGACCAGGGATGATTTCGGGTGCTACAGGAGCACTTGCAGTTGTTATGACCACTTTAGTTGCAGGGTATGGCATTCAGTACTTGTTTGCATCAGTCATACTCATGGGTATCATCCAAATTATAATCGGTACGTTGAAATTTGGAAAATTTATAAGGATTGTGCCGTACCCAGTGATGCTTGGATTTGTAAATGGGCTGGCAATCGTTATTTTTATTTCGCAATTAGAACAATTTAAAATTGAAGGCAAAGACGGACATGCTACTTGGATGAGTGGTATGGATTTGTGGGTAATGTTAGGTTTAGTCGCTTTAACTGTGGCGATCATTTACTTGCTCCCAAAATTGACTAAAAAGTTTCCATCTTCTTTAGCGGCGATTATCGTTGTAGCTGTTTTAGTCTATGTACTTAAAATAGATACAAGAGTGGTTGGGGATATCGCTTCTGTTTCTGGGAAATTGCCTAAATTTGGGATTCCAATGGTGCCATTTACACTGGAAACTTTGAAGATTATATTGCCTTATTCTCTTATATTTGCAGGCATAGGCTTAATTGAGTCGTTGATGACTTTAACACTTGTTGACGAATTAACGGATACGCGTGGACGTACGAACAAAGAATGCATCGGTCAAGGTTTTGCAAATATTGTCACTGGATTTTTCGGTGGTATGGGCGGATGTGCTATGATTGGGCAGAGCATGATCAATATCAGATCAGGTGGCTCGTCGAGATTATCAGGTATAAGTGCTTCTCTATTTTTATTGTCCTTTATATTATTTGCTTCTGGATTAATTGAAGTTATTCCACTTGCGGCATTAGTGGGCGTTATGTTCGTGGTTGTTATTTCCACCTTTGAATGGACAAGCCTACGAATCATCCGTAAAATGTCTAAGGCAGATGCACTTGTCTTGGTTTCGGTATCAGTTATTACAGTATTCTCTAATTTAGCCATAGCAGTATTTGTAGGTGTTATTCTTTCTTCTTTAGCATTTGCTTGGGAGAAGGGTAAAAGGATTGATATTGATGTTTCAGAAGAAACTGAGACGACTAAAACCTACTTTATAAGAGGGGCTATATTCTTTGGTTCCACTAGGAATTTCTTGGATGCTTTTGATGTGAAGAGAGATCCAGATGATGTCATTATTGACTTTAAGTATGCGAGAGTTTTTGATCATTCTGGTTTAGATGCAATAAGCTCACTGACAGAAAAATATTTGAATAATGGGAAGAAGCTTCATCTGAAACATTTGAGTCCAGAGTGTTCGACATTTATAAAAAATGCTGGGGACGTTATTGAGATCAACATAATAGAAGATCCAAGGTATCATGTACCCCTTAATGAATTAGATTAAAAAAAGAATAAGCACGCTTTAATGTAAAAGGGCCCTATTTAGTTAAAAACTAGATGGGGCTTTAAATTTAACGTTGACTTAACAAGAGCTTATTATTGAGATGTTAAAATCTTATAGTAAAGAATCAGCCTATATAAAATTAGACTTTGCTAAAGGCAATGGAGGAGACAAAAGATGTTTAATCAATATTTCGGTCATTATTTACTTTCAAAGAATATCATCACAAAAGAACAACTTAAATTTGTATTATCAGATGAAAATAAGACACGTATAAAATTAGGCGTTTTAGCCATTGATTCAGGCTATATGACTGCAGCTGAAGTTACTGAAATTCATAGCATGCAGACTGAGCAAGACCGTCGTTTTGGTGATCTTGCTGTTGAAAGCGGTTTTCTTTCAGAAGATCAGCTCATGTTTTTACTCTCGAAGCAAAGAGAATCTCATATTACACTTGGCCAAGTTTTAGTAGATGAAGAAATCATGAGCTATGAAGAATATGAGCAATTACTCATACAATACAAAAAGGATTCTGGTTTTTCAGATGAAGAAATCAAAATCCTTAAATCCAATGACAGTGATGCGATTTTAGAATTATTTTTAAATATGGATCATACAAAAGAGGTCCAATTGTTTAAAGCTTATGCAGAGCTTTTTATTAGAAATATCATTAGATTTGTAGATCGTGATGTCGTAATTGGAAAACCCTATTTAGCGGAGACTTATGCCTATGAAAACTATGCGTCTCAAGACATCGTAGGTTATTATTCATTTGAAACGGGATTCTCTGCAAATGATGAAGTCGTTTCAAACTTTGCAACGATATATGCACATATGTTGATAAAGGAAGTTGACGATTTGGCAAAAGATGCTATCGGTGAATTTATGAATTGTCAAAATGGTTTATTTATCTCAAACTTATATCATAGGGATATAAATTGTAATCTTGAACCACAGGTTTACAAGACAAATGGTACGATTATACCTCAGAAAAAGCTCTTTGTTTTACCTTGTGAACTTACATTTGGCAAAATTGATATTTTATTTAATATATAGAGGGAGTGGTGAATGTTATGGCTAGAATTTTAATTGTGGATGATTCAGCAATTTCACGTATGAAATTAAAAGATATCTTTGAAACAGACTGTCATGAAATTGTTGGTGTTGCAGAGGATGGTTTAGAAGGTATAGAGCAGTTTAAGGCTTTAAGACCGGATCTCGTAACACTGGATGTAACCATGCCAAAGATGAAGGGTGTAGAATGCTTAAAAGAGATTATGGCAATTGATGAAAATGCAAATGTGGTAATGATTTCGGCCCTTGGAAAGGGTGATGTTATTTTAGAAGCCTTGAATGCAGGCGCACTTAATTATATTACAAAACCATTTGAAGAAAAACAAGTTATAAAGACAATTCGAGAAGCTTTAGAATAATAAGACGTTTTATTGAATGGAGAGGCATATGAGTGAAACCATTTTAAGTTTAATAGAAGATGCCAAAATCGTTTTAAGTACAGTAAAATCGAGTTCGATTCATTTGTATTTTGAAGAAAATCCTGCGTGTAAAGGCATCGTCGTACAAGATGAAAACAAAAGCCCTGTTGGGCTCGTCATGCGAAATCACTTTTATCAGAAAATAGGGACTCAATTTGGCTATTCACTCTATATGAACAGACCTATCGAGCTTATAATGAAGCCCGAAATCCTCATGGTGGACGTGACCTGTAATTTAGCTGATTTTGGTATGAAAGCGATGAATCGATACGAAAATGATGTCTATGATTTTGTGATCGCCATGAACGAAAAAAAATTTGTTGGCGTGATTAGCATATCCAATTTCTTAATGGCAATGTCTGAGATAAAACAGCGTGAGATTGAACTTTTAAATAATCAGAAGCGTATTTTAAAAGAGGCCAATGAACAAGAAAAGCAGTATAGATTAGAAATAGAACAAAAGAATCAATCTATCAAAAATTTGCTCAATAATGCTGATCAAGGGTTTTTAAGTTTCGATGAAACACTTATTATTTCAGAGGAAATCAGTAGTGTGAGCGAGATTATTTTTGGTAGACCCATTGCAGGTATGCATTTTGGAGAACTCATGCGTCTTTTTTTGAGTCAGGATACGTCAAAACTCTTAATTGATTCGTTAGAAAGCCTCTTTAAACAAACGAAGAAAGTAAGAGCTAAAGCTTTTCTTAAATTGCTACCCGACAGATTTAAAACAGATAGAAGAACTATTCAGATTGATTACAAGCTCATTGCCTTTAATGAAGAGAAAAAACTCATGGTTATTTTAACGGATATCACAGATAAAATCACTTTAGAGCAAAAGCAACAAGATGAAAAAAATAATATGAAATTAGTGCTTTCAGCAATGAATAATAAGAGCGAGATTATTGAAGCAATTGAAGCAGCGCGGTTATTTTTTTCAAAAGGTTATAGGGAGATTCTCTCTAATCAAGGTTCTGTCTTAGATGGTTTAAGCGAAGTGTTTAGAATAATTCATACGATGAAAGGCGATTTTGCACTGTATGCTCTTCACAACACAACACTTGATTTACACGTCATCGAAGATCGTTTGGCGGCTTATTTAAAGGCTATTGAGTCTATAGGGCTAAATGAGATAGAGCATTATTTAGGATCGTTGGATTTTGAGGGGATGATCGGTAAAGATATAGAGATCATAGAAAATTTTCTTGGAGAAGGGTATTGCGAATCTGAGAAAAAAGTCACTGTGAATATGGCACAGGTTGAATTATTAATTCAAGATATAGAGCAGCACTTTGAGCTCTATGACAGTAGTACTTTAGTTCAAAAAATTCGTAATCTAACCAGTCCAACTCTTAATGAGATTATTATGAGTTATAGTGACTACATTGATATATTGGCGCTTAAACTCGATAAAAAGATTGCTTCTTTTGATGTGGATGGCGATTTAATCTACATTAACCGCGATGATTATGCAGGCTTTTTAAAAAGCTTGATTCACATATTTAGAAATATTGTAGACCACGGTATTGAGCTTCCAGATTTAAGAATTGAAAATGGCAAATTAGAAGGTGGGCAAATCGCTTGCGATATCCGTGCGCGTGACCATGCGATCCATCTAGTCATCTCGGATGATGGTAAAGGCATCAATCCTGATCAGATTCGCCTTAAAGCGATAGAGAAGGGCATCTATACAGTTACATCTTGTGAGGGCCTATCTGACAAAGCAGTGATTCAAACTGTATTCGAGCCTGATTTCTCAACGCAGAATAAGGTCAGTATGCTCTCTGGAAGGGGCGTTGGTCTCTATGCAGTTAAAAAGGAAGTTGAAGCTTTGGATGGTCGTATAGAAGTAGACTCTGTGACAGGTGAAGGCACACAGTTTAGGATGGTGTTGCCCTTATGAGGGCATCAATGTAATATTTCTTTTGAGCAGATGACGCAATAACATCATTTCTTATCTTCAATGTAATACAAGGGTAGAATAAACATATGTATGATAATGATGGCAATTAGACAGATGATCTCAATTATAATAACTAGGTGAAGGGACATAAACTGCTTTAATATCATCCCGAAAATAAAGTAAACTGCCAACAAAACGCCTGACCAGCCGGATGCAAACACTCTAGAGTCGCAGTTGCTACATCTGGCTGTATACAGTGGCCCTAAAAACTTGACTGAATTATGGATTGTTTTTTCACCGCATTTGGGACATTTATACATTTTGTGCTCCTTTTCAGTAGATGATAGACTTCAATCGATTCGCATATTAGACGATAGACCTGTTTTTTCTTTTAGAGTTTTAGCAATAATTTCTTTTTTCTGATGAGGTATCTTAATCATTGAGGTGTATTCTGATAAGATATAAAAGGGTGGTCTTCTTTTAGAAGTCACTATGAACCTTTTGTATTTTGGATTGTGTACATCTTCTATCTTAAAAAAGATGACATCTTGCCAGTCGATGAAACAATGTGAAAAATATATGCCGTTGTCACAGACTAAAAAATTGGCTTTTGTTTCTACGATCATGATTATAAAGATACACAAATAGAGTAGGGTGAGGACGGGATTTATGTAGCCAAAACCAAGCTTGGCGTATGAAATTTCTATGAGGATCAAAGAGGGTGTAAACGAGATGACTCTCATCCAATTATCAAATTTGCTAATTTTTACTTCTGTAATTACGACTTTACTCATCTTTAGATATTTTTTTCTTCGGATGTACTCTTCTAATAGATGAGAGAACATAATGATCAATATGACTGCTAAAAATATTGATATGATGACTACTGCTACCATTGTTTTATCTCCTTATATAAGTCCAAACATTTGTTAAATCCACATTTGACTATTGCAAATAACTAACTTTGAGCTTTGGGCAAAAGGGGCGAGATTTTAGGTATTTGATGTATTGTGAGAAGTCTTAAATCGTCCTACTCTGATATTTCTATTTTATTTAGTTCTTCAAATAATAATTTAGTTTTCTCTGGCAAATCAAGCCTCGTAAATCCATTGTCATCATACTCATAATATGATATAACTGTGGCATTATGATATTTGCTAATAATTGCATTTATGGTGACTAAAACATCTATTTCAGCATCTGTTGGACGTCTGTTTTTTTTTAATAAATGCTCCAACTCATCTATATAATCACTCACCCCATGCAGGTCAAATTCATATTCTCTGTTTAACAAAAATAGCATACTTATTGATCTATCAATAAGAGAAAGTTTATATCGCGTCTCCAATACTTCTTCATGCATTAACTCTATATCTAATGTTTTATAAGCCTCATCCGTTAATAATACTTCCGTTAAGTCCTTTAAAACCAAATCCAGCATTGAGATTTCACTTGAAATATTAAATCTTATGTATCTATCATTGAGTTTAAATTGTTCAAAAGGTTTAAATAGAGCTATGCTGGTTATTACAAGCAATCCGATTACGATAATTCTGATAATTTGTTTTTTCAATAAATTCACTCTCCAATTTTAAATTTAAGATTTCTTACAACGTTCCCGCGATTACCGAAATCGCTCCTTTTCCCTTAGGAAAAGTGGTGCATTCCTTGCTCCACATGATATGTGTCATCAGATGAATTTTTACTTTTTCAAGCTGTTAACTCGAATTTTATACGATTCAGTTGTTCCATTAATTTCAAATTTTCTTAACTCATTTTCAATGGAAGTTATAATTTCAAAAATACCATCATTATTTGTGTAATTTTTTTCACTTATTTTTTCTTTTTTTAACTCAAGAGCAATATTTGATAATCTAAACATTTCGTTTAATACATTTTCTCCATCTTTTGTTTCGATATTCGTTTTTAGTTTTTTTGCTTCATCCGACAAATTTTTGATTGAATTCTGTACTTCAATTAAGTCTGTTGAATTATCAATCATTAACATTCCACTCATTTCGGAATAAATCGAAGATGCAATTGAAAATGCGGAACGATAATAAATATCAGTATCTTTATGATTGCTTTTTAACATAATCATTCCAGTTGAAATTAAAAGTATTATTACCAATATTAATATTACAGTTTTTTTGTTTTTCATCAATTTTACTTCCTTTAATAAAAATTTTCGTTTAACTTATTTATTACTGTACTACTATTTCTTACCACGCATCAATAAACCTGCATTATAATACCTAAAAACTAAAATGACTTTTAAAACAGATTAAATATCTATGCTACAATAAAAATTATACCAAATAAATACATTAAATACCATAATAAGATTTAGTTTATCGAAATTAAAAAAAGGACCTTTCGCAATTGCAATAGGTCCATAACATTGATAGTGAAGTGGAGCACAAGAAATGTCACACTTTTGATATTGTACTACAACACAAGATAATTGTGTTGTTTTAAATGTGTTCTTATTCTCCGAAGAATAATTTTATAGTTGTCTCATCATTTTTTCGACCAAACATGGAGCCTATTACAAAAGTAAGTAGGGCAATTGCCAGTGTAGGGACGATCGCGTGCACTCCAAATGGGGTTATCTTGTATATAGTGAAGATAAAAAAAGATGCAAGCCCTGTGAGGATTGAAATAATCGCCCCATCAGCATTTGCTTTTTTCCAGTAAAGCCCCAGAATAGTAGGCCAGAAGAAAACTGCTTCAAGACCGCCAAATGCAAATAAGTTTATCCATACAATAATTGAAGGTGGTTTAATTGCAAAAATAAAGACGCATATCCCGATTACTCCAGTCGTAATAAAACTAATTCTATTGAGACTCTTTTCATCAACATTGCCTTTTCCATAGTTCAAATAGAGATCTTTAATGATAGAAGCAGAGGCAAGTATGAGCATTGAGTCTACCGTTGACATTATTGCAGCTAAAGGGCCTGCGATGAAGATGCCTGCAAGAACTGGCGGCAATACTTTCACAGTAATGCCAGGGATAGCACCATCTCCAGCTAATCCAGGGATGACATAGGCCCCTAATGCGCCCACAAGATGCATGCCAAGCATTAAGAATCCAACAACTACAGTACCGATTACCATAGCTCTATGAAGTGAATTTGAATCTTTAAATCCCATGCATCTGATTGTAGTTTGCGGTAGTCCCAGCACAGCGAATCCAACGAGTACCCAAAAAGACATGATAAAGGGAATTGGGATTTGTCCGCCAGCTGTAGGTGTAAGGGCACTTGGATTAATTTCGATCATTTTAGCTGTGATCGCTTCCATACCACCACCAGCATTTATAATGGCAACGAGCAAGAATATCGTTGCAAGTACCATTACGATACCTTGAATTGCATCTGTAATCGCAACGGCTTTAAATCCGCCCACTGTTGTATAAACGACTACTGTAATCCCAAATATCACCAGTCCCATTACATATGAGTATCCAGTAACGGCTTCAAATAACTTTGCGCCACCGATAAACTGTGCCACCATTGCAGCAGCAAAGAAGATAATCATTGCAATTGAAGTCGATATAACGATAAATTTATTATTGTATCTCGCTTTTAGATAATCTGTTACAGTAACAGCACCTATTTTTCTTGAAATAATTGCAAATTTCTTTCCTAGAACCCCAAGCGTGAGGAAGGCGGTAGGGACTTGAATCATGGCAAGGAGTATCCAACCATATCCTAAAGAATAAGCGACTCCAGGGCCACCTACAAAACTACTTGCACTAGAATAAGTAGCTATAAGTGTCATGGCAAGCACAAATCCTCCCATTGATCTGCCACCGATAAAATATTCTTCCATAAAGCTACCACTACCAGAAGATAATTTATTGGTATAAATCGCAATTGCAAACATTAATACAAGATATAGAATCATTGGTATTAGTATCATTGAGTTTCCCATTATTTCGCCTCCTCATCATTTTCATCAAAGTCAATGTCCTTGAAGTATTTTTTTACGACAAATGCTAGGAGCACTGAAATCATAACATACCCCAATATGCAACTGTAGAAGAACCAAGAAGGGAAACCGAGTATATATTTATACTCTGATACATCCTTTAGACCAATTCCGTAAGCGAAGCCAACCCACCATATAAAGAAGAATATATACAGGCCAACCGTTATTCTCGCTTCTTTATTAATTTGCTTGTTTTTTTCTTTGAAATTCATATGCACACTCCTTATTTTTATATGAAAATAGGGCAATAAAAAAGATGTAGATATTGATCGATACGACCCGCTACACCTGCTTAGATTAAATATGAAATTACCTGCTAATGGACGATAGAGTTTATCATATTAGTTACAGTGTACCGTTACTATACAGTCACTAAAAATACCAAATGAACAATAAACGTATTTATCAATCTATAAATTAAACTTAAGTATCAAGTTCTTCTGTCTTTGTCCTGAGCTCAAAGCAGATCATCATTAAATCATTTTGTGTTACAAGCAGGTACGACTCTAAAAAGATATCATCCAATTTCATGATACCATAGGTTTTGGTAGGATTCAATATTATTTAGTAGAGAAGAGAATGAAATGCAGGTTTAGAAATTGCTTTAATTCCAACTTTTCTGACTTTGCACAGATAGTCATACACGTCATAATGACGAAGAATAGCACAATTTTGGATAAATGTGGTACAATAGTGAAGTGTAAGAAAATTGTTGATAGCGGGATCACTTTGATTGTTCGTGCTATATACAACTGATGATACAGTGAAAAAATGATCCTAAAAAGGAGATCTGTAAAGTGGAAGGTGGTTTATGGTGATCATGAAAAAGAAAATATTAATTATATTTGTAATTACAAGTCTTGTTATTTGTTTTTATTATTTTTATAGAGATGAAACTGGTGATTATTATAAGCGTATATTTTTAGCAGAAAAAATTCAAGTTACAAATTTAGAGACTGGTAAAAGCATTGATATAAGGAATGAAGATTTGAAAGGAGAGGATATTACTCTATCTTTTTCATTAGTTCCTAAGAATAAATCAAATATAACTTTGGAAGATAAGCCACTGTATGAGATTAGTTTTATTGAAAAAAATAAAATTTTGCAAACAGTATTTATTGCGAGTGCAATTGATCTTGATGCTGGAGATCAGCTACCTTTTCAGCCATCAAATTTGGCTTCTGAAAACACTCTAGTGTTTGAATATGATAATGAGCACTACATAAGTTATACTCAAAAGTATTTTATACAATTTTCATCAGCGTTTTATGAGTGCCTGTTTGATGAGCTAAAGCAATCAGGTTCCCTGAATCTGACGGTTTCGGAACGGTAAGGGGTTTTTAAATTTGTTGTTGTATCACAAATATTTCAACAATAGAATTATATTGTAATATCAGAGTGATTTAGGTAACTGGCGTTTTATGTGAAGATGCAAATTGCTTTATGTATATCCCATAGTTAATACTATTAGTATTAATATCAATGTAAATAATACAATAATCAAGACTGCTTTTTTAGTTACTCGTTTTTCTAAAATACTATTGGTAAGTATTAGTCCATTGAGACCAAGCATAGAAAAAAAGGTGCGCAAACCATACTCTTTAAAATAAATAAATCTTATAACAACAATTAATAGAATGAGCATTGTAATATTCAATACTATTCTAAATCTTTTAGTTATCATTTTATCTTCATTCCCTTTCCAAAATTTGCATTTTTACGTTCCCGTTGTTACCGAAGTTCCTTCCTTTTAACGCCTTAGCGGAAAAAGTGTCACAGTTCTTGCTACGCAAGGACTGTGAAATCAGAATGATTTCCGGTAAGTGACGTGTTAGGCGAAGTAGTTAGAATATACCCATAGCTCTACAATAAGACTGAATTTTGTTTAAAGTATATGCCGAAATGCTTGCAGCACTTGCATTTTCTCTCCACATCATTTCAACTCTTACATAATTGCCAGGAATACTAAAATTTATATCACTTCTGATTTTAAAAGCATGTCCAAAATCATCTTCCGTTCTAGCAACATTAACCAACTTATATTCTTTCATAGCCATAGCCAATTTTCTGTTTATTAAGGCATCGTTAGTCTTTGATAATTCTAAAATTTTATCAAATACAACCTTCTTTTCGGCACTATCATTTTTTTCTCGTGTTCTTTTGTATGTTAATCCTTGTATTGCTCTTGTAAGGTTATTATTCTTCAATAGAGTAATTTGTGCATTACTTTTTCCCAATTTTAAATCAGTGTTTTCTAATAAATATTTATCAAACTCTTTGATTTTGTCATTATTTGTTTGCAACTCTAATCTTAAAATATCTAAGACATCTTTATAATCTATAGATATTACTTTGCAATTAATTTCTTTAGAAACCATTGAACATATGCATTTTTTATTGCCCAAGGTTTTTGTAATATTCGCATCTGTTGCGGAGAAAAGTCTGTCAATATCAACATAACTGTAATCACCTTTTGTTAAATACTCAACATCACTATTATTCTTATTCCCTGATACTACACAAATAACTAAATCGAATAATTCCCCCACATAATCTTTAGAATCCTCAATTAACTCATTTAGTTTTAAAATTTCACCTCTGATATTCTCAATAAAATGGCCAATGGTAGATCTTTTATTCATAGCATCTAGCATTTCTGTTAAAACATCATCTGTGAAGCCAATATCTGAAATATCATATTCATTAAAAAACGCAAATGTATTTTTCAATATTGGAATAAATCTATTTCTTGAAGGTCCATGATATTCTAATATGGTATCTTCTCTAAATAGTGAAGAACCACCTACGTGACCAGCAAATTGAATGATCTCTTTTGTCATTTCCTCACCATTACAGGGCCAAACAACAATTGAATTTCTGCCTTTCTCTGACCTAATAAAATGATTAATTGCATGTATTTCCTTTTCAAGTTGATTTGTTGACAATGTTTCAAATGTTTCTCTATTTTCAAGAACTATAATTCTATAACTATTTATTTCATCAAAGCTTTCCAAAACATCAGTTAAAACGCTACTATTGTATACAGGGATGACTTCTAAATTTTCAATGTAAAGAGGCAAAGTGTTCAAAAATGTAGTCTTTCCCATACCTGACTCGCCCATCAAAATCATAAATGCACCACTATTACTAGCTTTCATTGTTCTAATCATTCTTTTTATGTGTTTAATTGAATCTTCTACTTGAAATATAAATGCTTTTAATCTCTCTAATTCTGTAGATGTATACGATGCTCTCTTATTCAGTTTGAAATTTTCAAATCGACTAGGTAAATTTAGTATAGTCATAATCAATCTCCTTTATAATTGTTTTTAAAGCTATTTTGCATAACTCATATATTTCCAAATTAATACTTTATCCAGCTTATATTTGAATACATCTTCACAAAAAATAAATCACAATATTGATGGAACTTTATTATCTATACGGTATTGTAAAATTCATCTTTAAAAACCATAACAGGGATCTCTTAAAAGGGAAAAGAGCTTTATAATATAATACTAGTCCTCTTTACAAGTCTTAAACCGTCTAATACTGATAATATTATCCCTTTTTTTCAGCTTCAAGTTCAGTTCGATAATTATTAACTTCAAGCTCTATGGAATCTATGTTTGGTATGGTCATAAAACTATTGAATGTTCTTGTAAGTATATCTATCCGTTAGGATGGTACTGTTATGAAATCAAAGTTAGAAGTGATCAACTATAGCTCTTTATAAATCCACAACGGATCAAAGAAAATCATATACTCATCAACGGCAAGTCTTTCACCATAGCATCTTCTAAAATACTCTAGAGAAAGTTCATATCTATTTCGAATTCCATATTTAAAGGCTTCAAGAAAATCTATAGGGGATAGAATTCGATTATCAGCCCATCTTCTGGCATGATCTTTTTTATACAAAATGGGAATAGCATATGAATTGCAACTATTTCAATTTTTCTTCATCACTATAAATAAATAAAATGGAGCATTTAACAATTGATAGATATGAAAATTATACCAAATCCATACAAAAAAAGCGATAGAAAGGTTTGTTACCAATCGTAACAGTATGCCTATAACAGGGTAGGGTTAAAGATACAAAAAAGGACCAACTCAAAAAGAGTCAGCCCTCTATAAAATTATTATAAGTCTCATAAAATAACCTAGTATTTAATCATTTTATCAAAAACTCAGTGGTTAAATAGTGGTTAATACATGCCTAAATCATCAAAAAAGGAAAATGGACCCGTTGCAATTGCAATAGGTCCATAAGTTTTGGTGCCGAAGGCGGGGGTCGAACCCGCACGAGTGTTACCTCTCCGGATTTTGAGTCCGGCGCGTCTGCCAATTCCACCACTTCGGCGCGGAACTTCTATATAATAACATAGGTTTAGTTGTGACGCAATACCTTTTTAGAAAAATATTTTATTTCTTTTTTGTTATAATAATTTGAACCCTGAAATCTTAAAATATGATAAACTGAAATTAAAAGTGAAAGTTAGACTATAAGCCATTTTAATAGACTTGAGGAGGTAATATGTATAGCAAAAGACTTGAAAAAGTAAGATCAAATATGAAAGAGAATCAAATAGATGCCATGATCGTAACAGCCACAGATTCAATTTATTATTTACTCGGTGTGGAAATTCATCCAGGAGAGAGATTACTCGCACTTTTAATTAAAGAACATAGTGCCGTTTTCTTTTTAAATGATTTGTTTCCGATTAAAGAAACACTTCCAGTAGCTGTTAGATCATATAATGACACGGATAAACCAATAGAACTGATTTCAAAAGAGATCAGTGATCAACTTACAATTGGTATTGATAAAGAATGGCCAAGCAGATTCTTACTTGAACTCATGGGACTCAAACCATCATGTAATTTTGTCAACGGCTCAGTAACCATCGATAGTGCAAGACTTATCAAAAGTGAAGAAGAAGGCAAGTTAATGCAGAATGCATCAAAACTTAATGATGATGTTATGAAACTTGTCTATGAATATATACAGAAAAATGTCGGTATAAAACCCATCACAGAGAGCATGATACAAGAGAGGGTCAAAGCCTTTAACGCTGAACTTGGCGTTCATGAGCTCTCGTTTACACCACTTATATGCTTTGGTGAGAATGGCGCTGAGCCACATCATGATAGTGATGAAACTGTTTTATTAAAAAATCAAGCGATAATCGTCGATATTGGAGGTCGAAAAGATGGCTACTGTTCGGACATGACAAGAAGCTTTTATTATGGGACACCAACAGATGAATATGTAAAAGTTTATGAACTGGTTAGAAAAGCTAATCTTGCAGCAATTCATGCGGTTAAACCGGGTGTTTCTTTTAAAGAAATTGATGCGGCAGCAAGAAATGTGATCTCTGAAGCTGGTTATGGTGATTTCTTTACACATAGAACAGGGCATGGCATTGGCATCAATGTTCACGAGTTCCCAGATGTTTCGGCTGTTAATGAAATGATCTGTGAAGTTGGGATGACTTTTTCGATCGAACCTGGTATCTACCTCACAGATAAATTCGGTGTGAGAATTGAAGATTTGGTCATGGTGACAGAGACAGGGTGTGAAGTGCTTAATCAATACCCTAAAGCGCTTATGACCATAGATTAATTTGTGCTAAAGTTAAGTATGGCAGCTGTCAAAATAAAAGATTTATGAATTCATACGCACAAAATATATATAAAAGAGCTCTTCTAAATTTAACTTTAAGAAGAGCTCTTTTTTTAATTGTAATTCATAAGACCTTTTGGGGGATAGGTATGAATTAAATCTATTTAGCTTCCATCATTTTGAGTAATTTATCAAAATCGGGCATAAAAGGCCGTAGAATGCCCTTAGAGCCAGCGTTTTCATGAGCATGCTCTTTAAAAATGACAATGGTACGAGATGTATCAGCACCAAAAATATCTTGACAAATATCTTCAAATCCTTTACATATGATGTTTTTACCTTCTAAGCTCTTGCCATATGTCGTATAAACAAATAGTGATTTCATGGTTTTCGTTTGTTCATCCATATTTTCAGCTTTTAATTCGACAATGGAAACAAAGGAATGATCTTCAGTGACACCAAAGCCTTCCATACACGATTTTTTTATGCCTTTAATTAGGCTTTTTTTCTGTTCTGGAGAGTATCCTTCTGGAATATAAGCAACTGCAATCGACATTAATTAACCTCCACTCATAACTTTTTTTATTTTAAATATAAACTAACACACAATAAAAAGGTTGTACAATACAGAATTTGAGTGGCGTCAGTCGAAAATTGTATGGATAAGTTAATAATCTCAGTGGTCAATCAATCATGATTATCGAGAATATCCAAAAATAATTTTAAGGCCGGATTGTGATTCGTTTTGAGGTAAGCGACTACAAAAGTACGCGGTATAAATGCAGATTTAATATCTAAAAACTTAATTTTGGGGGATATGTTTTTTATAATAGCTGGTAAAAATGTGATACCTAAGTTACTTTCTACTAATAGTAATTTAGCATCTAAAGAATTGACGCGGATATAGTCATAAAAATTGAAATTAGGGACTGAATGTCCCATGATGTCATCTTGTGAACCGTTATTCATGGTAATAAGTCTTTGGTTGTTCATCTCGTTGCTTTTAACAGCTGATTTAGAGGCAAAGGGGTGTTCAACGTTAACGGCTAATTTCCAAGGGTCTTTATTTATAGTGATCGTTAAAATATCTTCGCTTATCTGGGTATATTTGTCAATGCAAAATACAATATCAAGATGACCCTGTACGAGCTTATCGGATAATGTTTTATAGTCATATTGATCAATAGAAATTTCTACTTTTGGATATGTTGTTGAAAAATGGCTGATAGGATCACTTGCCAGATATCGGTCGTATGTGCCAACACCAATTTTCAAGTTACTGGTATAGTTTAGAGCACTGTTTTTTACGCGCGAAATAGCATTGTCATAATAATCGAGTAAATTAGAAGCTTCAAAGTATAATTTGCTACCAGCAGAAGTTAATTCTACAGACCTATTATCGCGATAAAAGAGCAAGACGCCAAGCTCTGCTTCTAGGTGAGCGATATGACGACTCATTGCAGTTTGAGCAATGTGATTTTCATTAGCGGCTTTTGTAAAATTAAGATACTTGGCGACGCTGACAAAGTATTTGAGTTTAATTATATCCATAGATTTCATCTCCATTCACTTAGGTGGTATATAAGACAGTTCACATATTTTGAAAACAGTATTTAGTTTAGGTGTTATACCAAATATGTAATAATGCCACTCAGTTTAGATGTTATACAAAAATATTAAGGAATAGTAATATAGAAATAATAAAAGTGAGAATAATCAGATAAATCTTTCGTTTTGAATTATTTCAAATTAGCGATCAAGCAAAAATACGAATGAAAAAGTGCAATAAGCTTGGACTGTAGTCTGTTACAGGCCTTATAAATGATTCTATTCATAATAATATATATTCAAAAAAAGAGCAAGTATATCAATGGACATTTGATATACAAAACATGATTGTTGAGGGAGGAAACAAATGATTCATAAGATTAAAGAAATGAGTTGGTCTGAGTTTGACAAGCGAAGGCGAGAAACGCAAATGGTCATAATTCCTTCAGGTGCTCTTGAAGTATATGGCACGCATTTACCAATTAGTTCTGACTGCATAGCGGCAGAGGGTGTGGCAATGTTAATTGCTGAGCAAACAGGTGCTCTTGTGGCACCGACAATCGAAATGAGTGACTCAACTTCTCTTGAAAATTTTCCAGGAACATTTTCGGTAAGAAAGGAGACTTTTGAATCCTACATGGATGATTTGTGCTTAAATTTGATTCAATATGGATTTAAAAAACTTCTTTTTATTACAGGTCATGGTGGTAGTATTGCCTTAATTAATACGCTTGCATACAAATACGAAAAGACATATGGCGTTAAATGTGCGCAGGTGGATTGGTGGCGGTATGTTGCACTTAACGGTGATGGTATATTTGATACGAATGATCGTATGGCTCATGGTCATGCTAGTGAGAGTGGGACTTCAGTCCTTTTATACTTTAGACCAGACTTAGTGCATATGGAAAAAGCAACTCGTATTGAGCCAATAGTTGATTTTTATGAACCACCGGGCATCATTCAATATTTTTCTTTAGATCAAAAAACAAAAACAGGAACAGTGGGGGATGCAACAATCGGAACTTATGAAAAAGGTAAACAAATTGTAGAAAGGAGTGTAAAAAAGATTGTAGCATTTACGGAAAATCATTTTTAGTGAAACATGAATTTAAAAAAAGTTTGGGAGGATTAACTATGAAAAAAATATTGAGTTTAGTTTTATTGACGGCATTGGTACTGAGTTCAGTTGCTGGTTGTGGGAAAACTGAAGTGCCAGTAAGTGCAGCACCTGATGCACCCGTTGAATATAAGGATACGATAACACTTGCAACGTATAAGGACCCAGCTACTTTAGATCCAATGGAATCTAATAAACCAGATATTATTTATGTTGCGTTAAATATTTTTGATCCATTGGTGATCAAAGATTCTCTAACTGGTGAAGTAACACCAATGCTTGCGGAAAGCTATGAATATCTTGATGATACGACGATCCGATTCCATTTAAGAAAAGGTGTAAAGTTCCATGACGGCGGTGACTTTACAGCAGAAGATGTTTTATTCAGTTATACGCGTGCAAAAGCAAATCCGATTAGCTACTCGACATTTGCACCATTTGATTTAGATAACAGTAAGATTGTGGATGATTATACATTTGATTTAAAAATGTATGAACCATATGCTCCAGTATTTACAACACTTTCAGGTGGTAGATCTGGGATTGCATCAAAAGCAGCTGTAGAGAGACTTGGAGATGCAGAATATGCTCGTAATCCTGTGGGCACAGGCCCATATAAATTTGTAAGTTGGGAAACTGGTACTCAAATTACGCTTGAAAGAAATGATGAGTATTGGGGTGAAAAAGGGCAAACTAAAAACTTAGTGTTTAAGGTAATCCCTGAAGCATCAAGTAGAGTTATTGCACTTGAAACTGGAGAAGCAGATTTGGCTTATAGTATCAATGGCAGTGATGTTAATCGTGTGAACGATATTGAAGGTTTTCATGCAGAAGTTACGCCTTCTTTCAGATACACACTACTTACTTTTAGCATGCAAGACGAGGTGTTGAGTAATAAGGATTTGAGATATGCACTTTCTTATGCAATTGATAGAGAATCACTTGTAGATGCTATTTATGGAGATACAGCATCTGTTGCAACAGGGTATATGCCTGCTAATGTATTTGGCTGGAATGCAATGGGACCAATGCCTTATGATCCTGACAAAGCAAAAGAATACCTTGCAAAAGCAGGTTATGCAGACGGTGTTACCATAGATTTTCTTATAGATGGGTCTGATGAATTTAAGAGTGTTGCAGAAATTATTCAAAATATGTGGGCTTCTATCGGTGTAACCACCAATATTGTCACAAATGCATCTGTATCTGCTTATCTCTCTGAGGGCAATAATATTCAAGTTGCCATTAGGTCTGGTTCTGCAAATGAAGCATTTGGATGTTTTATTATATATGATTCATCATTTGGCGATAGACTTCAAGCGAATAATGATTGGTTAGATCAAAAACTTGCCGATGCAACTGCTACTATAGATCCGGATTCGAGATTGGCTGCTTATGGTGAAATTGAAGATTGGCTTTATGAAGAGCGCTATTCAGTACCTATTGCCTACACTGCAGGCATATACGGTTCAAGTGATAAAATGGAAGGTTTTAGTCTTAACTGGTTTTTAGTACCTGATCTTTACAAGCTTCGTCTTAAAAAATAGTGATGACAACTCAATTATTTATAAAAACTCTGTGCTCATTATAAAGTGAGCATAGAGTTTGAATTATATAGTGTTAAGCAGGCTGATATTAGATATAAAATGGGGGTAGGTGAGTAGATGATTAAATTTATATTAAGGCGATTTTTACTGATGATACCAGTATTGCTAGGTGTAACTTTTATTATTTTTAGCATTATGTACTTTACACCAGGTGATCCAGCAGATATGGTGCTCGGAGAAATGGCGACACAAGAAGATAAGGAAATGTTTAGAGAACAATACGGTCTTAATGGTTCTTTTGTAACTCAATATACGACTTATATAAAGAATATTGTTTTAAAAGGTGATATGGGATACTCCTATGTGACTAAAAGACCTGTTGTTTCTGAACTGTTGGATCGATTTCCAACGACCTTAAAACTAGCATTTTTGAGCATTATGATTGCAGTTATTATAGGTGTTTTTCTGGGGACGATATCCGCCACGAAGCAGTATTCAATATTTGATAACATATCGACAGGACTTGCCATGTTCGGCGTATCTATGCCGAGTTTTTGGGAAGCCATGATGGTCATTATTTTATTCTCTGTCGTTCTAGGATGGTTTCCAGCATCCGGAATTTCGACGCCACTACATTGGGTGCTGCCAGCTGCAACAATCGGTACAGAATCTGCTGCAACAATTATGAGAATGACAAGATCAAGTATGCTAGAAGTCATTAGACAGGATTATATAACAACAGCTCGTGCCAAAGGTCAAAAAGAAATAACAATTATTAGAAAACATGCACTTAAAAATGCGCTGATTCCAGTTATTACTGTGGCAGGGCTACAATTTGGTAGATTATTAGGGGGGGCAGTTATTATAGAAACTGTATTTGCCATCCCTGGTCTTGGCAAGCTTTTAATAGATGCTATTAAAGCTAATAATTATCCAATGGTTCAAGGTTCTGCGTTATTTATGGCATTCACTATATCCATTGTGAACCTAATCATAGATATTCTTTATGCATATGTGGACCCAAGAATTCGATCTCAATACATTAAACATAAAACTCCTAAAAATCTCAAGGTAAAGGAGGTTTCTACAAATGTCTAATAATGTCCTAGAGGATAACAATATTGTCATAAAAAAAAGAAGCCAGTTTATGGATATTGTGCATAGATTTAATAAGAATAAAATGGCTGTTGCAGGTGCAATTATTATAGTATTTTTAGTTATATGTGCTATTTTTCCTCAATTTTTAGCACCTTATGGTTTTGATGATCAGGTGCTTAGTAGAAGATTTACAGCACCAAATGCTGAGTTTCCCTTTGGGACAGACGCTTTTGGAAGGGATATCTTAAGTCGCGTCATTTATGGTTGTAGAATTTCATTACTCGTGGGGGTTATTTCTGTTAGCTTCTCTTGCATTATCGGCATCATCATAGGAAGTATTTCAGGATATTATGGCAATTTAGTGGATAATGTGATTATGCGCATAATCGATATGTTCTTGGCAATTCCGGGCATATTACTTGCGATTTCAATCGTTGCAGCACTTGGTGTAAGTTTTCAAAATCTGATTATTGCCATAGGGGTTGGTTCTATTCCTGGATACGCTCGTGTTGTTAGGGCATCTGTATTATCTGTAAAAGAACAAGAGTTCATTGAAGTAGCCCATGCAATAGGGGCCAGTGATTTTAGAATTATTATTAAGCATATTTTACCCAACTGTATGGCACCAATTATTGTAACTGCAACGATGAGTATTTCAAGGGCAATTCTTACAGCAGCAGGGCTCAGCTTTATAGGGGTGGGCATTCAACCCCCAACTCCTGAATGGGGCTCGATGTTAAGTGCTGGAAGAGAATATATGAGAGATTACTGGTTTGTAGTTACTTTTCCAGGCGTTGCAATAATGTTTACTGTTTTTGCTTTCAATGTATTTGGTGATGGTCTTAGAGATGCTCTAGATCCTAAATTGAAAAGGTAGGTGAGTACATGAATAAAAATATATTAGAAATTAAAAACTTAGAGGTCTATTATAAGACTGATCAAATGACTGTTAAAGCGCTTAATGATTGTACTTTTACTTTAAAGGAAGGAGAATCGCTAGGGATCGTCGGTGAAACAGGTGCTGGGAAAACAACAACAGCATTAAGCATTATGCAACTTATACCTAATCCGCCAGGTAAAATTATGGGTGGGGAAGTCATCTATAAAGGAAGAGATTTATGTAAGCTGTCTGATGTAGAAAAGCGTAAGATCAGGGGCAAAGAGATCTCCATGATTTTTCAAGATCCAATGACGGCACTTAATCCAGTCTTGACAATTGGTGATCAAATTACGGAAGTTCTTAGATTGCACAATAAAATCTCTAGAGATCAAGCTATGATTAAAGCACAAGATATGCTTAAACTTGTTGGCATTATGCCCGAGCGGTTTAACGATTATCCACATCAGTTCTCGGGCGGGATGAAACAAAGAGTTGTAATTGCAATTGCACTTGCATGTAATCCCTCACTTCTAATTGCGGATGAACCTACGACTGCTTTAGATGTAACGATTCAAGACCAGGTACTAGATCTAATTGAAAAGTTGAAAAAAGAGTTTAATACTTCCCTCATCTTAATTACACATGATTTAGGTGTTGTTGCCGAGTCTTGCGATAAAGCGGCCATTATGTATGCAGGTCGAATTGTTGAATATGGCACATTAGAACATATTTATAATAATACAAAACATCCTTATACCATTGGTCTTTTTGAATCCATCCCCAATTTAAACGAGCAGGTAAGAAGACTAAAGCCCATTAAAGGTTTAATGCCTGATCCTGCAAATTTACCTGTAGGATGTGCTTTTGCGCCAAGGTGTCCTGATGTGATGGAAATCTGTATGCAATCGGATATCCCTTCATTTGAGATAGAACCTGGACATCTAGTGAAATGCATGAAGTATAAGGAGGAATAGTATGAGTACAATGTTAGAGGTAAACAATATTAAAAAATATTTTAAAACGCCTCGTGGGATGCTTCATGCAGTGGATGATGTTTCATTTAAAATTGAAAAAGGTAAAACTTTAGGCGTTGTTGGTGAGTCTGGATGTGGTAAATCTACTTTGGGTAGATCGATCATTCATCTCTTAAAACCCACTGCTGGACAAATTATTTTTGACAACAAGGACATCAGTAAAGTTTCTCATAAGCAATTGAACACTTTACGTCTTGATATGCAAATGATATTTCAAGATCCTTATTCTTCTTTGAATCCAAGGATGTCATTAAGTCAAATTATCGCAGAACCACTGGTGATTTATAAAAAATATAAGAGCCAAGCTGACCTTTCAAAAAAAGTGGCTAATTTAATGGATACAGTTGGACTGGCAAGAAGGCTGGCAACGTCGTATCCACATGAACTTGATGGTGGCAGAAGGCAACGGATTGGTGTGGCTAGGGCGCTTTCTCTTAATCCGAAATTTATAGTCTGTGATGAACCTGTATCTGCACTGGACGTTTCAATACAAGCACAAATTCTTAATCTGATGCAAGATCTACAAGAAGAAAGAGATC
Source organism: uncultured Fusibacter sp. (assembly GCA_965140735.1). Lineage (GTDB taxonomy): Bacteria > Bacillota > Clostridia > Peptostreptococcales > Acidaminobacteraceae > Fusibacter_A. Next base: position 626,271 of record OZ223306.1, read on the forward strand.
TTACGTATCTTTTTATCACACATAATATGTCTGTGGTAGAGCATATATCCGATTATATTTTGGTTATGTATCTTGGTAATATGGTTGAATATGCAAGTCATACGGATATGTTTCAGGACAGACTTCACCCATATACAAAGGCACTACTTGCAGCTGTTCCAATTCCCGTAATTGGGGCTAAGAAAGAGCGTAAGCTACTTAAGGGTGAAATTTCGTCACCAATAGAACCCAAACCAGGCTGTCGTTTTGCAGGCCGTTGTGATTATGCCAGAGAAATTTGTTTTAGCAAGTCTCCAGAAATGGTTGAAGCAAAGAAAAATCATTTTGTAAGTTGTCATTTTGTCCATGAAATCAATGGACTTGAAAAATTATAGAAGAGAAAGAAGGCCGAATAATATGAGAAAATATCTAGTAGCAATTGTTCAAATGGATTCTCAAAATGATAAAAGTGCCAATATGAAGCAAGCTTGCGAGTATATAGATGAAGCTGCCTCTAAAGGGGCAAAGTTGGTGGCATTTCCCGAAAACCTTAACATCATGGGCGATCCTGCTGAAGGCGTCGTTATTCCTGAAACAGTTCCAGGCTATTCAACAGAAATTTTAATGGCAAAAGCAAAGGAACATGGTATTTTTATTAACTGTGGTACCATCAAAGAAGTTGCTGAGGAAGGCGCGGAAGATGGTGACAAACCTTATAATACTTCAGTGTTGATTAATGATAAAGGTGAAATCATTTCTAAATACAGAAAGCTACACTTGTTTGATGTCATACTTGGTGATGTAGCAACCCTTGAATCCTCAAGAAATAGACCTGGAAAAGAAATTGTAAATGTGGATACAGAGCTTGGTAACTTTGGTTTAACTGTCTGCTATGATATTCGTTTTCCTGAGCTTTATAGGTTATTAACCTTAAGAGGTGCACAAGTAATTTTCACACCCGCCAACTTTGCAACTAAAACAGGAAAGGATCACTGGGAAACTATCTTGAGAACCCGAGCAATTGAAAATGGTTGCTATATCATTGCCCCAGGTCAAATTGGTAAAAAGAATTATGGTAAAATGTCGATGGATTCATTTGGAAGTAGTCTTGTGGTAGACCCATGGGGAACTGTTATTGCAAGAGCAAATGAGCAACCAGGCGTTACACTTGCAGAAATTGATTTAGACTATCTTGATAAAGTAAGAGCAAGTTTACCTTGTTTGGAAAATAGAAGAGCAGATGTCTATGATCTTAAAATTAAGGAGTAGAATATGACCTTTACAAAAGAACATGCGGAGCGCTTCATGGCTGTGGATCCTGCAACTATTGGACATCACGTTAAGAGTAATGCATTTATGGATACCAGTATGAAGCCGTTAAGTAAGACTATGAAAATAGTGGGACCAGCTTACACAGTAAGGTTAGAAGGCAGAGATTCTGCTGCATTCCATCTTGCACTCTCAAAGGCGCCTGAGGGATCAGTGATTGTAATCGAATGTTCAGACAGCAAGGCATATGCTTGCATTGGTGAAATAATGGCACTTGTTATGAAGAAGAAGGGGCTTGCTGGTTTTATAGTGGATGGTCCTGTTACGGATTCTGTGGCAATAGAGGCAATGGATTTCCCAGCATTTTGTACTGGTGTCAGCGTGGTTACTACAAATGTGTTGGGTATTTTTGGTGAAGAAAATATCACTATAAATTGTGCAGGTGCAATTGTAAACCCAGGTGATATTGTCTTTGGTGATGCAGATGGTGTCGTTGTGTTACCAAAAGATAACTTTGAACCTTTGCTCATAAAAGCAGAAGAAGCGATCAAGCGAGAAGTTATTTTTAGAGAAAAAATTGAAAAGGGTGACTTTTCTATGCCAAGTATACAAAAGCTTTTAGATGCAAATGTGCGTGGAATCATTGCGGATCTTAGAAAATAAAAAAAGAAAATGTTTCATAATTAAATAGATGAAGAGAGTGATAGAGTATGAAATATAATTTTGATGAAATTATTGAAAGAAGAGGCACTTCAAGTTTAAAATGGGACAATGGTGAAATGCTTAAGACTTTTTTAGGAATTCAAAAATTTGACGATAATTCGATTCCTATTTTTACAGCAGATATGGATTTGCCAACATCGAATGAGATCGTGAGCGCACTTCATAAAACTGTGGATCAACGAATCTTTGGTTATACCTCTCATCAGGGAACACCAGAGTACTTTGAAGCTATTCAGAGATGGTTCAGAGATAAACATAAGTGGGAAATTGCTAAAGAAGATATTCTATATGTCAATGGTACTGTGGAAGCTGTAAAGACAGCAATTATGGCATATACGAATGAAGGCGATGGCATACTCATCAACAGACCGATCTACGGCCCTTTTACTTGGACCATAGAAGAAACTTCAAGACAGGTTATTAACAGTCAACTCCAGTGTACTGAAGGCTATTACACCATTGACTATGATGATTTTGAGAAGCATTGTAAGCAAGATCATGTTAAATTGTTTATTCTTTGTAATCCACATAATCCAACAGGGAGAGTTTGGAAAGAAGAGGAACTTAAAAAGATAGCTCAGATATGTGAAGCGAATAATGTCATCGTCATCTCTGATGAGGTGCATTGTGATATTCTAAGGAAAGGCGTAAAATTTGTGCCCTATGCTCAGATTGGTGATCCGAAGAATACAGTTGTATTAAATGCAATCAACAAAACGTTTAATCTTGCAGGGCTTCATTGTTCTCACGCGATTATTAAAGATGAAGATCTTAAGCAAAAATACAGTGATGCACTGGGGATGAGAATGCCATCGCCTTTTGCAGTATCTGCATGCATTGCGGCATATACACAAAGTGATGAATGGTATGAAGAAGTGCTGACTTATATTGATGAAACTTATGATTGGGTGTTGGATTTCTTAAAAGTGAACATGCCAAAGGTAAAAGTGGTTAAACCGGAAGGTACTTATGTGTTATGGATGGATTTCTCGGCTTATGGGATGTCTCGTGAAACTATAAAACATAAAATTTATGATGAGGCAAATGTTATTTTAGAGTCGGGAACCATGTTTGATCCAGATGGCTCTGAATTTTTTGAAAGAGTTTGTCTGCCATCTCCGAGACTCTTGATAAAAGAAGCTTTTGAAAGAATAGCAAAGGCATTTGAATGATTTTTTACAACTAAACGGTTGCCGATAGAGAGAAGGCATTTATGATTGAGGATAAGCTATTCTATGAACTGTCAGATTCCATAGAACATTTAGGGCGTTTAATAGGGCATATCAAACCAGATACTATACCGTATACATCTACAGAGTCGCATACTCTAACTTATATTGAACATCATCCTGGGACCACTGCTAAGGAAATTGCAAATAATTGGGTCAAGACAAAAGGGGCTATTTCACAAATTCTTAAAAAACTATATCTTGAAGATTTGATTTATTATGAAGAGGATAAGGCAGATGGTAAGAAAAAGTTAATTTATCTGACGGCAAAGGGTGCTGAAGTGAGCAAAAAACATTATGAATATGACTGTAAGACTTATAGAATGTTTTGCGATAGTGTGACAACAAAACTCACTGAGGATGAAATAAAAACCTCTATTAATTTTATCAGTGAGATTTGTAGACATTTGGTTGATACGATAAAAGAACAGAAAAATCAAGGCTTGTAGAGCTTTTAGTTTTGGTTCTTTGTCAATAGTTGGGGTGGGGATTTAGAATTCCCGCTCCTTGTTTGTTTTTGTAGCATTTTGAGCAGGATTAACTTGGCGTGTATCCGTGTATATGATGAACTGTGTGACAATGAAATCATACACTCGCCTAATATGTTATAATATGACTAAGATAAAATATTATAATACAGTAAACGGGGTCAAGTTATCTTGATCCTTTTACATATAAAAGAATAGGGTAAGAATAAAAATGTCAGGAAAAATTTATGAACCAATGGAACTTTTTGAATGAGAATGACGTCATAAACATATAACCTCTTAAGAAGGGAGTGAGACCATGGAAACGAAGCTACTTGAACGCGCGATTCAAGGAGATGTAGAAAGCTTTGAACAACTGATTAAAAATTATAATCGGTATGCTTACAACATAGCATATAGAATGATGGGCAATGAAGAAGATGCAAAAGATATGTCCCAAGAAGCTTTAATAAAAGCCTATAAGAGTATTAAAAAGTTTAAAATGGAATCCAGTTTTTCCACATGGCTTTACAGAATTGTAATTAATACCTGCAAGGATGAACTTAGAAAGAGGAAGGAAGCAACGTATTCTCTTGATGAAACCTTTGGTGAAGATAATCGTTTAAAACATGAAATCAGAGATGATAAATCAGATCCAATACTTATTTATGAAAAGATTGAACTCAAAGCAAATATTGAAAATGCGTTGAATCGATTATCAGATGATGGGAAATCGGTGGTAGTCCTAAAAGATATCTTAGGATATTCTTACGATGAAATTGGTGAAATCTTACAAATCCCTATTGGAACAGTGAGGTCAAGGTTAAATCGTAGTCGGTTAGCTCTTAAGGAAATACTGAGGGTACAAATTGCAGAAAGCTAGAAAGGAGTGAGTTAAATGAAATGTGATGATGCACGTTCGCTGATGAACTTGGCAATAGATAAAGAACTGAATCATGAAGAACTTTCTCAACTCAACGATCATTTAGAGCGCTGTGAGCAATGTACTATAGAGTATGAAGAGCTTAAATATCTAAAAGAGTTGATGGGTGAAATGGAGATGAAAGAACTCCCACATGATTTTGAAAAAGAATTACATGTTAGATTATTAGAAGAAAAATTATTAAACCGTAGTGATGAGATACAAGAGAAAAATAAGTCGGTTTTCAGTAGGGCAAAAGGTTGGGTTACGAGCCATGGTCAGTATGTAATTGCGGCTGCTGCTATTGCATTAATCGTACTCGTTACGAATAATCCGATTCAATTAGGAGGTTATGAAGCGACCGGTAGTACAGCGGAACAATCGGCTATGTATGGCATGCAAAAGAGTGATGAATCTTATGAAATGACAGCATCAGAACCTGCAGTAGAACCAATGCCCGAAATGTCAAAGGCAGATGCTAACGGTATAGCATTTGATGGTAATGTTGAAAATTCTGCAGCTCGTTTTTCAGTAGAGACGGCAACGAATCAAGAAATCAACACGAATCAGTATAGAACAGATCGTATGATTATTAAATCAGGCAACATCAATCTTGAAATTGTAGACTATGATACAGTCCTTGATGATATCAAACAAAAAGTCGTGGCATGGGGAGGCTATATTGAAAATGAGAGCACTTCTAAGAGAGGCTATAATGTTCGGAATCCGGAAGACGACTTAAAATATGGTTCGGTCATTGTACGCATTCCAAATGATAAATTTGAAGAAATGATGTCTCTTTTAAAGAACTATGGCAATGTCACCTATGATAATGTCTATGCAAAAGATGTTACAAAAGAGTATAGAGATACAGCGCAGGAAGTTGAAAATTTAAAACTGACAGAGAATCGATTTAGAGAACTTTTAGGGACAGCAACTGATATGAAGGATGTACTTGCGATCGAAAATGAATTGACTAGGATAAGGAGTCAAATTAATCAATACGAACGCAGATTAAAAGATTGGGAAGTTCTCGTGGATCTTTCGAGTATCAGTGTTGAACTAAACGAAGTAAAGAGCTTAGAACCTGTTGTTGAGCCGATTGACGATACACTCTTTGGCAAAGCAAAACAAGAATTGATCAAAACTATCAATGGTATCAGAAGAATGCTTGAAAAGGCTTTTATATGGCTAGTGGCTAACTCGCCAATACTCATCTTGATCGGCATTGGTGCCCTTGTATGGTCACTTAGAAGAAGGCATAAAAACAAGCAAACAAAATTATAGTATTATATATTTTAATATATATAATATAGATTAAACGACACAGCAATATATGAGAATATACACGCATTTTAAGCGGTATAGATTGAAAGGAGTATTTTTATGAAAAACAAAATAATGACAATGGTAGCACTTGTAATGGTGGCATTTTTGGCCATGGGTGCAGTGAATTCAGCACCAGTTTCAGTGGCAGATGTACAAGCAGATTCAAATCAAAGAATTGTAAACGTTTCAGGCGAAGGTGAAATTGTGGTATCTCCAGATTTAGCGTATATTGATCTAGGTGTTCAAACTAAAAATGAAGATGCTCAAAAGGCACAACAAGAGAACACGACTAAGATGAATGCTGTGATAAACGCTATTAAAAAAGCAGGTATTAAAGCCGAAAATATTAAAACAACTGGGTACAGCATTTATCAAACTTCTGATTACACACCAAATGGTGAAGTGAAAAAAGAGTATTATCAAGTGAACAATACGGTTAATTTAAAAATTGAAGATATTGATGTAGTTGGTAAAATCATTGATGTTGCAACTGCTGCAGGTGCAAATAAGGTCAATCGTATTCAGTTCACAGTATCTGACGACTCAAAATACTATGCAGAGGCATTAAAACTGGCCATGGCTAATGCCAATTCAAAAGCGACTTCAATTATGAGCACATTTAATAAAAAACCGGGCTTACCAGTAAGTGTTTCAGAAGCGAGCTATGGTGGTGGTATAGTCTATGAAGAAAGCAACGTTAGAATGATGATGGATTCTGCTGCAGGTTCTACACCAATCAATTCAGGTGAAATTACAATTAAAGCAACTGTTAATGTAGGCTATGATTATTAAAAAAGATACTATTAAATGATTTAAACATTTCAAGGGACGTTATATGAAGATATAGCGTCCTTTTAGCATGTAAAACATGTTATAATGTTCTATATGACTAAAATCAAGGAGATGACTATGAACCGGATTGTAATTGTAGATGGGAATAGCTTAATTAATAGAGCTTTTTTTGCAATGTCAGAACTTAAAACGAGTAAAGGGGTCTATACTGGCGGTGCACTTGGGCTTACGACCATGATATTTGGCCTTATAGATGAATTTGAGCCAGATTATTTTTGTGTGGCTTTTGATATGAAAGGACCTACTTTTAGGCATAAAACTTATGAGCAGTATAAAGGAACTCGAAAAGGTATGCCGAATGAACTTGCCATGCAAATGCCAATTGTAAAAGAGATTTTAGATGCCCTTAAAATTCCTCGTGTGGAACTTCAAGGTTATGAAGCTGATGATTTAATCGGCACAATTGCACATTATTTTGCAGAACAAGATATAGAAGCACATGTTATAACAGGCGATAAAGATGCGTTACAGCTTGTCAGGGAGAACATACATGTGCATATTACTAAAAAGGGCATCACACAATTAAAAGAATACAAAAATGAAGACATCATAGAGGAGCTCGGTGTAGATGCCTACCATGTAATTGACTTTAAAGGACTCAGTGGTGATTCATCTGATAACATCCCTGGGATTCCAAGCGTAGGGCCCAAAACAGCAGCTAAACTATTAGCAGAATTTGGCACTGTGGAAAACTTGATTATGAATGTGGAACAAGTGAGCAATAAGCGCTGGAAAAACCTAGTGGTTGACTTTGGTGATCAAGCTATGCTTTCGAAGCGTTTAGCGACGATTATGATCAATGTCCCAGTAGAACTTGAGACTGAAATGTTCAAGTTGACAGAACCAGACATGGAGACATCCGTAAATCTCTTTAGGCAGTATGAGATGAACGGCCTTCTAAATCGTTTAAAAGTAAATACTGAAGTCGTTGAACAAAGAACAGAAGTTGAAATGATTAATGTAGATGCACTTATAAAGCTAATCGAAGCTGAAAAGTCCTTTGCATTCAAAGTGATCTACAACAAGGTGGATTTGAGAAATGATCCTTTAATTTGTGCGGCTTTTAAGGTTAAAGATCAGATTTGTATCATAGATAATGAGACTGAATTTGAGCAGTTAACACCACTGTTTGAAAGTGAAACCATTCATAAGATAGGGTTTGATTTAAAAAATGAATATCTCTTTTTGATGCAAAAGGGCATTGATTTAAAAGGGGTTAAGTTTGATGGTTATATTGCCGCTTATTTGATAGAGCCAAGCAGACGCAGTTATGATTTAAGTGAACTCGTTTTCGAGCAGGCGACGATGAAAATCGCTTCTGAGGAAGAAGTTTTAGGTAAAGGTGCTAAGAAAAAGACGCCAGATCAGCTAGATAAAGAAGTACTTCATCAGTATGCTCAAGGTTTAGTGGTGGGGATAGATGTTCTCGCAGATAAGCTGGATGCAAAGCTTGAAGCTAATGAATTTAAAAACCTGTTTGAGACAGTAGAAGTGCCACTTGTAAAAATACTATCTGATATTGAGTTCACAGGCTTTAATATAGATGTCAGCGAGATTGATCATATTGATGAGCTGCTCACAGGGCAAATCTCAGAAATTGAAAAAGAAATATATGAGCAGTCGGGTGAAAAATTTAATATTAATTCACCTAAACAATTGGCAGTGATCCTCTTTGAAAAATTAGGATTGCCACCGCTCAAGAAAACCAAAACAGGTTATTCCACATCACATGATATACTAGAAAAATTGGCATCAAAGCATGCCATTGTAGCTGTAATCATTGAATACAGGACTTATACAAAATTAAAATCAACTTATATTGATGGTCTAAGAGCAGCCATAAACCCTGTGACGGGTAGAGTTCATACATCTTTAAATCAAACGATTGCTGTGACTGGCAGATTGAGCTCAACTGAACCTAATCTTCAAAATATACCGATTAGATTGCCAATAGGACGTAAAATTAGGAAATTTTTTATTCCAGATGAAGGCTGTATATTACTTGGTGCGGATTATTCTCAGATAGAACTCAGAGTATTGGCGCATTTATCTAAAGATCCTACTTTACTAGAAGCTTTTACACAAAATATAGATATTCATACCAAAACGGCATCTCAAGTTTTTGGGGTAGAAGAGTCTGAGGTGACTTCATTACAGAGAAGCCATGCAAAAGAAGTCAATTTTGGTATCGTATATGGTATGGGTGATTTTGGATTAGGTGAGAGTCTCGGCATCACAAGAAAAGAAGCAAAGACTTATATTGAAAATTATTTTAAAAGTTATCCAAACGTTCAAGGTTTTATGGATGGCATTATAGAAACTTGTAAGGAAAAAGGCTATGTTGAAACGCTTTTAGGCAGAAGAAGAGATATTGCAGACATATCTAATAGCAACTTTATGTTGAGATCTGCAGCTGAAAGAACTGCGAGAAATACACCTATTCAAGGTTCTGCGGCGGATATCATCAAGATTGCTATGATTAAAGTGTTTGAGCGTCTTGAAGCAGAGCAGTTAAAGTCTAAATTGATCTTACAGGTACATGATGAATTGATCCTCAATGTACCTTTTGATGAACTTGAGCAGGTGAAGGTACTTCTTAAAGAGAGTATGGAGTCCGCATATGACCTTCTTGTGCCTTTAAACGTAGATATGAATACAGGAGAGAGCTGGTACGATGCAAAATAAACAAATGATTATTGGCATCACAGGAGGGATCGGAAGTGGTAAAAGTGCAGTTTCAAGTATATTATTAAAACTGGGATATCCTGTGGTAGATGCAGATGTCATCGCTAGAAATGTTTTAAATAGGGGAACGGCTGCATATGACAAAACTGTTGAGACATTTGGTACTCAAATTTTGTTAGAGGACCATCAGATCAATAGAACTTATTTGGGTGAGATAATCTTTAATGATGCCTCAGAGCGTGAAAAGCTCAATGCAATTGTACACCCTGCTGTTTATGCAGCAATTAATAGTGAAGTGAGTAGACTTTTAAGGACACATGATTTAGTCTTTGTGGATGTGCCTTTGCTCTTTGAAAACGACAGGGCTGATGATTATGATGAAGTTTGGGTTGTAAATGCCAGTGATACAGTGAGAATCGAGCGTATTTCCAAAAGAGATCATGTTGAAGCAGCATATGCGCTTGTGAAGATCAATGCTCAGATGCCACTAGAGGCAAAAGTAAAACTTGCTACACATGTGATTCAAAACGATGGCTCCTTAGAGTCTTTGGAGAAAAGAGTTAAGGCTATGCTGAATTCGATAAAAAAATAACGAAAGTTGCCTTAAAGAGTTTAATTGTTTATAATGAAGTTGACTAATTTTTAGGAAGGTAATCATAGAATGAAAGAGATGAAAAGTTTAGCTGATATAGATAGTATCCAAATCGCAGATGATCGGAAATTATTTTCAGCAACGCATGATGAAATTGTTAACGGCTTAACAACGGATGTCTATTTTTTGAGGACTTTGGATATTTTAGAGGAACTTGGACTTGCGGATGCAGAAGTAATCGCGGAAATATTTCCTAGAAAACCGGGTGTTTTTGTTGGATTAGAGGAAGTCTTATCTTTGCTGGAAGGTAAAAATTTAGAGATAGATGCTATTTCTGAAGGGGAATCTTTTGTTGAGAAAGATACGGTTATTAGGATTAAAGGTAAATACAGCGATTTCGCGATATTTGAAACGACCATTTTAGGGATGCTAGCAAGTAGCTCAGGTTGGGCAACTGCTTCAAGAGAAGTTAAGGAAGCTTGTGGTGATAAGTTTTTCTTATGCTTTGGTGCAAGACATGTTCATCCAGCAGTGGCGCCTGTGATGGAGAGAGCAGCGGTTATTGGTGGTGCAGGTGGTGCAAGTTGTATTCTAGCAGCATTATTGAGTGGTATTAAACCATCTGGCACAGTACCTCATAGTGCAATGCTCATCGCTGGCGATACGTTAACGGTTTCCAAAAAATATGACGAAATCGCGTCTCCTGATCATAACAGAATCGTTTTAGTAGATACTTTTAAAGATGAAGTTGAAGAGGCAATACGAATTGCTAAAGAACTTAACGGAAAGCTTTATGGCGTTAGACTGGATACACCGAGTGAAAGAGGTGGTGTCACAGCAGGTTTGGTTAAAGAGATGAGAGCTAAACTTGATCTTGAAGGGTTTAATGACGTTAAGATATTTGTATCAGGTGGCCTATACCCTGAAAAAATTAGATTGTTAAGTGAGGCAGGGGCAGATTCTTTTGGTGTTGGTAGTTATATATCAGCTGCATCTCCAATTGATATGACAATGGATATAAAAATGGTCAATGGTAAAGCTGTTGCCAAACGCGGTCGAATTCCAGGTATGGTTGAAAATCCGAAATTGAAACGCATTAGAAGTTTTAAATAGGATTTTATGAATAAGTGTTCTTATGAATAAGTAATCCTGTAGATAAGAGCTAATTGTAAGGCTGACTCAAAATGAGTCAGCCTTTTTTCAACCCACTTTAAGTGGTTACATGAAGACGTGTCTGGCAAAACAGAGTTCTTTACTAAAAACTAAGTGGCTAAAAAAAGGCTAAATTAGATCAAAAAAAAATAAAAACCTTGCAATCGCAAGATTCCTATTTTAATTGGTGCGGATGGCGGGATTTGAACCCGCACGAGCGTTGCTCACTACCCCCTCAAGATAGCGTGTCTGCCGTTCCACCACATCCGCATGTTACTTAATTTATTATAGTGACATTACCTATATAAGTCAATAGTAAAAGTGAAAAAAGTTTGCGTTTTCAACGTGTTAAGGAAAATCAAAAATGAAAGCTAAGCATTTCAATGGCTATAGAAATTGTCTGAATATAATAACATTTTATAAAGTGAATGATGAAATGAGATGTAGGGGGGCGCTATAGGGGAAAATAGGCTTTTTTTTATACGATAGAGCAGTAACGCTAAAATTGCACTAAAAAAAATACAAAAACATTTGACGAAGATTTAGTCTTATGTTACCATATTGATACAAAGATCTTATTATAGTTGACGGATTGTGACTGATAACTCAGGCAAGACCAAAATAGTTGTTGTATGGCTAACCCCCATAGTGCGACTTTTTTGGTCTTTTTTTTATCACTAATTCGATCTCAATATAAATTGTTTGGCCAAACAATGATCCGTATTAACAATTCACAGATTTTAGAACAATAGGAGGTAGCATGAAATTTTATTTTCCAGAGAACTTTTTATGGGGTGGTGCAACTGCAGCCAATCAAATGGAAGGTGCTTATAACGAGGATGGTAAAGGCCTTAGTGTCCAAGATGTGACACCCCAAGGTGGCTTTGGTCCTATCTTGGATGGTCCCACTGAAGACAATATGAAGCTAGTTGGCATTGATTTTTACCATCGTTATAAATCGGATATTAAATTACTTGCAGAGATGGGCTTTAAAGTATTTAGAGTCTCTATCGCATGGACTCGAATTTTTCCACTAGGAGATGAGTTAGAACCTAATGAAAAAGGATTACAGTTTTATGATAATGTATTTGATGAATGTCTAAAATATGGTATTGAACCACTGGTCACTATATCACATTATGAAACACCGCTTCACTTAGCTAAAGTATATGATGGTTGGAAAAACAGGAAGATGATCGACTTCTATGAGCGTTATGTGACCACTATTTTTAATAGGTATAAAGATAAGGTGAAGTATTGGCTGACTTTCAACGAAATCAACTCGATTTTACATGCGCCTTTTATGAGTGGTGGTATTGCCACTGATAAAGCACAATTGACAAAACAAGATTTATATCAGGCAATTCACCATGAATTGGTTGCCAGTGCTTTAGCTACTAAAATTGCACATGAGATTAATCCTGAGATGAAAGTAGGTTGTATGGTTTTGGCAATGCCAGTATATCCAATGACACCTAAGCCAGAAGACATGATGAAAACACTTGAATTAGATAGAAGTAATCTTTTGTTCAGCGATGTCCATGTGAGAGGCTACTATCCTTCATATGCAAAACGCCTATTTAGAGAAAACGGGATTACAATTCAAATGCAAGATGGCGATGAAGAAATACTTAAAAATACAGTTGACTTTGTCTCATTCAGCTACTATATGAGTGTTTGTGAAAGCAGTGAAGAAGCGGACGAAAAGGGTGTAGCTAATATTTTACCAGGCGTTAAAAATCCATATTTGAAGGAGAGCGAATGGGGCTGGCAAATTGATCCAATTGGTCTAAGATATGTCCTTAACACCTTATACGATCGTTATCAAAAGCCGTTGTTTATTGTCGAAAACGGATTAGGTGCAGTAGATGAGCTTATTGAAGATGAACAAGGCAATAAGACGGTGAATGATGATTATCGCATTAAATATCTCAACGATCACTTGGTTCAAGTTGGCGAAGCACTTCAAGATGGTGTTGAGATTATGGGATATACGACATGGGGCTGTATAGATCTTGTAAGTGCTTCAACTGCTGAACTTAAGAAGAGATATGGTTTCATCTACGTGGATCGTCATGATGATGGTTCAGGTACTTTAGAACGATATAAGAAAAAATCATTTAATTGGTATAAAGAGGTTATTGCATCCCATGGGGGAAATTTAAAATAATTTTACAATTGGAGGTTTAATATGGCATCTAAATACGATGGTCTCGCGAAGATTATTATTAACAATGTAGGTGGAAAATCAAATGTGATCAGTTTGACACATTGCATTACACGCTTGAGATTTAAGCTTAAAGATGAAACAAAGGCTAATACTGAACTCTTAAAGAATACAGATGGTATTGTTACCGTGGTACAAAGTGGTGGTCAATATCAAGTAGTCATCGGCAATCATGTGCCTGATGTGTATGAAGTTGTCGCAAAGATTGGTGGATTTGCAGCTGCTTCTGAAAGTGATGGAGAAGGCCCAAAAATGAGTGCTGGAGCAACTTTTATTGATATGATTTCTGGGATATTTCAACCTGCTTTGGGGGTTCTCGCTGCAACCGGTATGATTAAAGGGATTTTGGCATTATTTGTTTTCCTTAATTGGTTGTCGCCAGAGAGTGGCGTATATCAACTGTTGTATTCTGTAGGGGATGGATTTTTCCACTACTTGCCAATTTTCTTAGGATTTACAGCAGCTAAGAAGTTTAAAGTGAATCAGTTTACGGGTATGACTTTAGGGGCTTCCCTTATGTACATCAACGATGTGACGGTAATGGCATCGGGGACACCGATATCGACAATGTTTGCAGGAACTGATTTCGCTACTAATGTTTATGCAACTTTCTTTGGACTACCGATTACAATTCCAATGGCAGGATATGCTTCATCAGTAGTGCCGATTGTATTGGCTGTGTATGTAGCTTCAAAAATTGAGAAATTCTTCAAAAAAATTATTCCAGATGTGGTAAAAGTGTTTCTCGTACCAATGTTTACTTTAATGGTTTGTGCACCACTTACGTTTATATTAGTAGGACCGATTGCATCGATTTTAACTTCACTTATTAGTATTCTAACAGGTGCTGCATATTCACTTAGCCCAATTGTTGCGGGTCTTTTCTTGGGTGCATTCTGGCAAGTCCTTGTTATCTTTGGATTGCATTGGGGCGTTGTACCTTTGGCATTTGTCAACATTGGAAATCTAGGCTATGATTATATTTTATCTTTAACATTTGCAGCTTCATTTGCTCAGACTGCAGTTGTTATGGCGATTGCTATCAAAACAAAAGATCAAAAATTACGTTCTCTTAGTATTCCAGCTATTATCTCAGGTTTCTTTGGTGTTACTGAACCTGCAATTTACGGGATTACACTACCACGTAAAAAACCGTTTTGGATTTCTTGTATAGCGGCAGCTATAGGTGGTGCTATTATTGGTATGGCAGGTGTTAATGGTTATATGCTAGGTGGACTTGGTGTATTTGGTTTTCCATCATATATTAATCCAGCGACAAATGATATTTCAGGTATGATTTGGGCATTAATTGCTGTTTTAGTCTCTATGGTATTAGGATTTGTTGCAACAATAATTACTTTCAAAGAAGATGTAAAATCAGAGTCGAAATCTTCTACTTCAAATGATATAATGAATGAAAATGTACTATTAAGTCCTTTAAATGGTTCAGTAATGGCACTTTCAGATATAGAAGATGCTGCTTTTTCAACAGGTGCATTGGGTAATGGTTTGGCAATATTGCCAAGTGAAGGCAAACTCGTTTCTCCTGTGGATGGTGAAATTGTGACACTTTTTAAAACGAAACATGCTGTAGGTATTAAATCAGATTCAGGTATTGAAATATTAATTCATGTTGGGATGGATACGGTTAAATTGGAAGGCAAGTATTTTAATGCGCTTGTGAAACAAGGAGATCATGTGAAAAAAGGCGATGTTCTTTTGGAATTTGATATTGAAGCCATTAAAGCAGAAGGCTATTCTATGTTGACGCCAGTTGTGATTACGAATTCTTCTAATTATTCGGATCTCGTCTTTGAGGTTGGTAAAGACATCACAGTGGATGAGGCCTTAATGGTATTAATTTAATCTGATTAGCAAAATGATTGTGGCCCTTCGTCTAGGAGGGCCTATCATGAGTTAGGTGTCTTCACTCATGATGAGAAAAATCATCTATAGAAAAGGCTTCTGTGAGTGGGGGTAAGTCGTTTCTTACGAGTTAAACGAAGAGATGAAAAGGTGGTTGCATGAAAATCAAGAAAATACTGAATAATAATGCAGTGATTGCGGTGGGCAATGATTCAGAAGAAATTGTTATAACAGGCTTGGGGCTAGCTTTTAAGAAAAGAGTTGGGGATATTCTTGATCAAGAAAAAGTAGAACGTATTTTCAGAATGGAAAGCAAAGAAATTTCTAGGAAACTTAAAGATTTAATCAGTGAGATTCCAGTTGAATATGTTGAACTTTCTGAAGAAATAGTTGTTGCAACTCAAAAGATGTTAGATAAAAAATTGAATGAGAATATCTATTTAACACTTACAGATCATATTCATTTTGCCATGGAAAGGCTAGAAAAAGGTTTTAAGATTAGCAATCCAATGGTTTGGGAGATTAGGCGCTTTTATAAAGAGGAATATAAAGCGGGTTTGAAAGCACTTGATATCATAAATTCAAGATTAAGGGTTGAATTCCCTTTAGATGAAGCTGCCTCAATTGCTATGCATATAGTCAATGCAGAATTAGATCAGGAAATGCCAAATGCAGTGGCTCTGATCAAGATATTGCAAGATGAACTCAATATCATAAAGTATCATTACGGTATTGAACTAGATGAAGATTCTTTATATTATCAACGATTAGTAACACATCTTAAGTTTTTTGCACAAAGAATACTCAACAGTGTGGTGGATTCAGTAGAAGAGGAACAACTTTTTAGTATGGTTTCTAAACAATATCCCAATGCTTACGATTGTGCACTTAAAATAAAAAAATATGCTCTTGAAAAACATAATTTCGAAGTGAGCAAAGCGGAATTGACTTATCTAATTGTTCATATTGAAAAGGTAATTCAAAGTAGTCGAAAATAGCTTGAAGAAAATTAAGGTGATTTAATTGAAGACCCCAAGATATAAAATGGTATGCTTAGATTTAGATGGAACATTACTAACTTCAAAACATAGAATCAGTGAAGAAACATTGAAAGTATTAAGAGATTTGGAAACAAGGGGCGTTAAAATTGTGGTTGTTACAGGTCGTGCAGGATTTGATGCAAAGCGACATGCCAAAATGATCAGTGAAGATGCATATTTCATTGGGTCCAATGGGGCTGTTATTGGTAGCGTCTTTGAAGAAAATTTGATGTATGAAAGCCCTTTCTCAGAGAAATTATTAAATGAAACTTTAAGCTGGGCTGAACAAATGAAGATCAAACCAGTATTATATGCAAATAATAAAATTTTTATAACAGGTTACAAAGAGTATCTAATGCATTTATATTATGCAAAGCGGATGAAATTAAATGCAAGTAAACATTTGTGTTTTGAATCCAACAGAAAGAATGAAATCCCCATATGGACTCGGTCCAATGTCAATATTCATAAAATTATTTTTTTTGCAGTTCGATCTAAGATGATGACTCAAATGGAGTCTATTTTACGGCATTATAAAAATATTGAGATGGCTTTAACTGGAAATGGTTGTTTTGAACTGACAGAAGAAGGCGTCAATAAGAGCTATGGTATTAAAAAGCTCTCAGAATATTTAAAAATAGATAAATCAGAAATTATCGCATTTGGAGATAGCGAAAATGACCTTGAAATGATAAAATATGTTGGTTGTGGTGTTGCCATGGAAAATGCAACCTCACACATCAAATCCATTTCAGATCGCGTTACAGCATCAAATGACAATGAAGGTATCGGTATTGTGCTTAAAGAAATGCTTGAAAATGGAGAGTTTGCATAACCAGAGATTTGCTGATAAAGGCATATTGGTGTAGACATAAAAAGAGATAGATGTACTGAGATAGGAGAGAAATGATGAAAACTGAAAATAAACAATTTCCAAAAGATTTTTTATGGGGGGGTGCAACAGCTGCAAATCAATGTGAAGGGGCATACCTTGAAGGTGGAAAAGGCTTATCTACTGTGGATGTAATCCCTGCAGGTGAGGACCGTTTTCCAGTGATGCTGGGTAAATTAAAGATGTTATCTTGTGACGATGCGCATCAGTATCCAAGTCATGAAGCGATTGATTTTTATCACAATTATAAGGAAGATATTGCCCTATTTGCTGAAATGGGGTTTAAAACATTTAGATTATCCATCTCCTGGACGAGAATATTTCCAAATGGAGATGATTTAACCCCTAATGAAGCCGGCTTAAAATTTTATGAAGACGTTTTTGACGAGTGCTTGAAACATAATATAGAACCACTTGTAACCATTACACATTTTGATGTACCGATTCACTTAGTTGAGACAATCGGTTCTTGGAGAAGTCGTGAAATGGTTAAACATTATGAGAGACTTTGTGAAGTGCTCTTTGAACGTTATAAAGATAAGGTGACGTATTGGTTAACTTTTAATGAAATCAATATGCTCTTACATTTACCATTCATGGGAGCTGGTTTGCTCTTTGAAGAGGGGGATGATGTTTTGAGCATCAAATATCAAGCGGCTCATCATCAATTAATGGCAAGTGCATTAGCCACTAAAATTGCAAAGCGTATAAATCCAAATTTTAAAATAGGCTGTATGTTAGCGGCAGGTGTTACTTATGCAAATACATGTGCACCTGAGGATGCTTTCAAGGCTTTGACTAAAGAGCGTGAAAATTACTTCTTTATTGATGTTCAATCAAGAGGTGAATATCCAAACTATGCGCTCAAAATGATGGAAAATGAAGGTATACACATTCATATGGAACCAGAAGATGCTCAAATATTAAAAGAGAACACAGTGGATTTTATCTCTTTTAGTTACTATTCGTCTAGATTGACAAGTGCGGATCCAAAGGTATCTGCAACTACAGAAGGCAACGTCTTTGCAAGTCTTAAAAATCCTTACTTAAAGGCGAGTGAATGGGGTTGGCAAATTGATCCACTGGGGTTGAGAACAACCTTGAATATGCTTTATGATCGCTATCAAAAACCACTTTTTATTGTTGAAAATGGTTTAGGTGCAGTGGATAAACCTGATACAAATGGCTATGTGGAAGATGATTATCGAATTGACTATTTAAGAGAGCATATGTTGGCAATGAGAGACGCAATTAATTTAGATGGTGTTGATCTCATTGGTTATACTTCTTGGGGCTGTATCGATCTAGTAAGCGCTTCAACCGGTGAAATGAAAAAGAGATATGGTTTTATCTATGTGGATAAAGATAACGAAGGTAATGGCACGCTCAAAAGAACCAAGAAAAAAAGTTTTGAGTGGTATAAAAATGTTATTGAGTCAAACGGTACTAACCTGTAAAGACTTAAAATAAAAGAATATATTAAATTAGATAAGCAATTATGGAGGAAATTATGAAAAAAATTACAGCAACTTGTCTTTTTAAAGAAGGCATACATGCGAGACCAGCATCGGAACTTGTGAAATTGTGTCAACCTGTTCAATCAGATATCGTTATTAAAAAAGATTCATCTGAAGGCAATCCAAAAAGTATTCTGAGTTTAATGTCTTTAGGAATCAGTTTTAACGATACTTTAACGATAGAGATATCAGGTGCTGATGAAGAGGCGGTTGCTTCAACTATAGAATCTTTTTTCATGCAAAGTTAAAGTTACAGAATCTATTGAAAAACGGACTAAAAGCTCAAATACAATATTTGAGCTTTTTTTATAAAAGGGTTTATTGCATGCAAAGAACACTTCTAAAATTAGAGGCATACTGATACAATAGAAGTAATTGTTTTTTTTAGGAGGCTTCATGAAAACACTTTTATTGTCAATGATCGTTTTAATGGCATCGTTAATACAAGGTGCTACAAGTTTTGGTTTTTCTTTAGTGGCACTCCCTTTAATGGGGTTTATATTGAACTTAAAAGAGATTGTGCCATTACTGGTGGTTCTGAGTTTACTACTTAACATTCTAATCGCAATTCAACTTAAGAAAAGACCTAATTTTAAAGAAATATTTTTACTGTCTTTATTTGGCTTGCTTACAATTCCAATTGGTGTAAAACTCTTAATTATAGTGGATGAAATAGTCCTTAAAAGAGCTGTGAGTGTTTTTATCATTGTGGTTGCGATTTTAATGGTAAGAGGCTTTAGGATCAATATCAAAAATAAGAATGCAGCATTGATTATTACAGGGACTCTAAGTGGTCTTTTAAATGGATCTGTTTCACTTAGCGGTCCACCCATTGTTTTTTTACTCTCTAACATTCAAAAGAATCGGGATGAATTTAGAATAAGTTTAACTTCTCTTTTTATTTTGTTCAATATTTTTACTGTAATGTTATATCTTAATAAAGGGCTTTTATCGATGGCAACTATTGGGTCATACTTGCCTATTATGCCTTTTTTATTTGTAGGGACGTTTATTGGAGTGAAAATTGGGAATAAAATTGACGAGGAGATATTTAAGCAAATTGTATTGTATTTACTGGTGATTATGGGTATAATTAATTTGTTTTAACAATATGGGTATAAAGTACTATAAACTAAAAGGTTATTGATTTGTCAATAGATCAAGGAGGGGTATAATTATGGGAAAGAAAATTTTAATCGTTGATGATGCGATGTTTATGAGAAAACTGATGAGTGATATTTTGAAAAAAGCTGGGTATGAAGTGGTAGCTGAAGCCGGTAATGGCGAGGAAGCTTTTAATAAATACAAAGAATTTGTACCGGATCTTGTCACTATGGATATTACAATGCCAGATGTCAATGGCATTGAAGGCGTAAAAATGATCACAAAAGAATTTCCTGAGGCAAAGGTATTGATGTGTAGTGCTATGGGACAAGAAGGGATGGTAATAGATTCGGTTAAAGCAGGTGCAAAAGGTTTTATTGTAAAACCATTTGTAGCTGAAAAAGTAATTGCTGAGGTTCAAAAATTAATTGGGTAATTTGAAAAGTATATCATCCAAAATAGGTTATTAATCTTTTAGATTAATAACCTATTTTTTTGAACTATAGGCAATGAAATGAGACGAGAGGAGATCATGAGAAAAAAGATCTCTTTTAATTGTTTGATAATATAATAACAATTAAAAAGGACGAAATTTCATTTTGTTATATTTTTTATAATATAAGTGCAGTTTTTTTAAAAAGAATAAGATATACTGATAGAAAATATTTCAACTATTATGATTTTCAATAGTTTAGCACGCTTTGATAGGTGACATAACGATTCCAAAGCGCGACTTAAGCGGGATAATAATTGCTAAAAAATTAACATGTGTATTTCTGATATAAGTAATTTCAATAGTTGAAGCATTGACCTTCATACTGATTTATAGTAAAATTGTTATTGGTTATGAAAGAAATTGTATACAGTATAATTTCTTTATTAATAAAATGTAACATTATTAATAATAAGTAACACAAATCTTTGTTAAGGGGTGAGATTATATGGGTCTTCTATCCTTCAAAGGTGGCATACACCCACCGCATTCTAAAAAGTTAACGGAGCACCTACCAATCGTTGATTATTTAGAACCTAAGATAGTAGAAATTCCATTAAGACAACACATTGGAGCACCATGTGAACCTGTAGTTGAAAAAGGTGAACTGGTCAAAGTTGGTCAATTAATTGGAAAAGCAGGATCATTTGTATCTGCTAACATTCACAGTTCAGTATCTGGAAAGGTACTTGACGTCAAGAAGAGGTTTACAGCATATGGTTTCGATGTTTGTATCATTATTGAAAATGATATGAAAAATGAATATCATGAATCTGTAAAACCAAATGCAGATTACAAGACATTATCAAGTAAAGAGATCATCGAGATTATAAAAGAGGCAGGTCTCGTTGGTATGGGTGGCGCGGGCTTCCCAACACATGTTAAACTTTCACCACCACCAGAAAAGACAATTGATACCGTTATCTTAAATGGTGCTGAATGTGAACCGTATTTAACTTGTGATCACAGGTTGATGCTTGAAGAACCTAAAAAAGTAGTTTTAGGGCTTCAAATATTGATGAAATCACTAAATGTATCAAATGGTTTTATTGGGATCGAAAGCAATAAGCCAGATGCAATTGAATCAATGACTGCGGCAGCAAAAGGCACTAATGTTAAAGTTGTGGGATTGAAAACAAAATATCCTCAAGGTGCTGAAAAACAGCTTATATTTGCATGTACAGGTAAAGAAGTGCCATCAGGTGGATTGCCGATGGATGCAGGTGTCGTTGTAAACAATGTGGCTACTGCTGCAACGATAGCAAATGTTTTTACGACTGGAATGCCTTTAATTGAAAGAATCTGTACGGTAACAGGCGGTGCTATTAAGACGCCTAAAAATATTCGTTTCAAAGTGGGTACAACTTTAAGAGAGCTTATTCAGTTTTGTGATGGTTTTAATGGAACGCCAGAGAAAATTTTATTAGGTGGTCCAATGATGGGCGTTGCTCAGATGACTGATGATCTACCTGCAATGAAAAATACGTCTGGTATTTTATGTTTTACGCCTGAAGAGGCAAAAATACCAGAACCAACATCATGTATTAAATGTGGTAAATGTGTCAGCGTTTGTCCAGCATTTTTAGAACCCATTCAAATTAGTGCATACGCACTTTTACACAACTATGATAAAGCGGCTTCTTTTAAAGCACTTGATTGTATAGAATGTGGATCGTGTTCATTTGTTTGCCCATCTAAGAGACCGCTTTTGGCGTCTATTAGAGTGGCAAAGCGAGAGATTATCGCAAGAAAGAAAAAATAGGGGAGGATTAGATATGGAAGCAAGATTAAAAGTCTCTTCATCACCTCATATTCGTTCAAATGATACGACTCAAAAAATAATGAGGGATGTAGCAATTGCACTTTTGCCTGCAGCGGCATATGGTGTATATAACTTCGGTGTAAGCGCATTAATGATATTGATTGTTTCTGTGGTGTCAGCGATGCTTACAGAATATATCATTCAAAAAATTAGAAAAGTACCTGTAACTGTAACGGATTTCAGTGCAGTTGTAACAGGATTATTATTAGGGATGAATTTACCTTCTACAGTGCCCTTTTGGATTCCTGTTGTAGGGAGTGTCTTTGCAATTGGTGTTGTAAAACAAGCTTTTGGTGGATTAGGACATAACTGGATGAATCCAGCACTTGCGGCTAGAGCAATGCTCGTTGCATCTTGGCCAGTTCAAATGACAACTTGGGTTGCTGTTAAAGCCGACGCTGTATCGACTGCAACGCCACTTGGGATTATCAAAGAAGGCTTAGATGTTCAATTACCAAGTTTAACAGATGCACTTGTAGGTAGTGTAGGGGGTTGTGTTGGTGAAACTTCAGCACTTTTACTTCTTATTGGCGGTGCTTACTTAGTTTATCGAAAAGTAATCAGTGTTAGAATCCCGCTTGTTTTCATGGGAACTGTTGCTGTACTTACATTTTTACTAGGTGGATTTGATATTCAATACACAATTTTCAGTGTATTTGCAGGTGGTTTGGTTTTAGGAGCTGTTTTCATGGCAACAGACTATGCTTCATCACCAATTACGGCTAAAGGTCAGATTATTTATGCCGTTGGATGTGGTTTATTGACAACCGTTATTCGTTTGTATGGTGGTTATCCTGAAGGGGTGTCTTATTCGATTCTACTGATGAACGTTGCGGCGCCATTGATTGATAAATACACTCAACCTCGAGTATTTGGAGGTGCAAAATAATGAGAGATATATTAAAAACAGGTATTATACTTTTTGTTATATGTGTGGTGGCAGCGTTTGCACTTGCTTTGACAAATGAAGTGACAAAAGGGCCTATAGCAATGCAAAGAGAACTTGCAAACAATGCGGCTAAAGTAGCTGTATTACCAGATGCGGCTACATTTGAAGACATAGATAAATCACAAATTGCAGAAATTGCCGAAAAGTTTGCACCAGTTTCAGAAGGCTATATCGGCTATGATGCAGATCATAACATTATAGGTTATGTGTTCAAATCACTTCCAACTGGTTTTGGTGGTGCTATTGAAGTTGTAACAGGAATTAATGTTGAAGGTACGATTACTGGTATGAGAATGGGTAATCATCAAGAGACACCGGGGTTAGGTGCTCGTGCTAAGGAACCCGCATTTTATGAGCAATATAATGGCATGTCTGCATCGGGTCATATAGGCGTGGCAAAGTCAAATCCAACTGAAACAGATATTCAAGCGATTACTGGCGCAACGATCTCTTCAGCTGCAATCACTAGTGGCGTTAATGCATCTATTGACGCATACCACTTTATAATGGGAAACTAGGGGGGATTTAGATGAATATTAAAAATTTTACGAATGGCTTATTAAAAGATAACCCAATCTTTGTTCAAATGCTAGGGATGTGTCCAACACTTGCTGTTACAACATCAGCTATGAATGGTGTGGGTATGGGACTTGCAACAACTTCGGTTCTTGTCTGTTCTAATATGGCGATTTCGGCGCTTAGAAAAGTGATTCCAGCTAAGGTTAGAATACCAGCGTTTATCGTTGTCATTGCAACATTTGTAACAATAGTAGGTATGGTTATGGAAGGATTTGTACCGGCATTATTCAATTCGCTTGGTCTATTTATTCCTTTGATCGTTGTTAACTGTATTATTTTAGCAAGAGCAGAATCTTTTGCATCTAAAAATGGTATTGTCGATTCTATGCTTGATGGATTAGGTATGGGACTTGGGTTTACACTTGCTTTGATGATATTAGGTGGCGTTAGAGAATTGTTTGGAAATGGTAGCATTTTCGGATTTTCACTTTTAGGTGCAGCTTATAAACCAGCTTTGATTATGATTTTGCCTCCAGGTGCGTTCTTAGCTCTTGGTATTATACTTGCAATTTATAGTCAAATACAAATCAAAAAAGCGAGATAAGGAGGAGTTGTCATGCAACATGCAAGTTTATTTGTTATAATGGTCAGTGCAATCTTAGTGAACAACTTTGTCCTTTCAAGATTTTTAGGAATTTGTCCTTTTTTAGGGGTTTCTAAACAAGTTGAAACGGCTTTTGGAATGGGTATGGCGGTAACTTTCGTTATGACCTTAGCTGGGATATTGACCTATTTTGTACAATATTTTATTTTAGTACCAAGACATCTTGAGTATTTGCAGACAGTGGCATTTATTTTGGTAATTGCATCACTTGTGCAATTTGTTGAGATCGTTTTACAGAAGATGAGCCCTACACTTTATCAAGCACTTGGTGTTTTCTTACCACTGATTACAACAAATTGTGCGGTTCTAGGACTTGCACTTCTAAATATTCAATATGAATTTAATTTACTTCAAACTGTTGTGCATTCATTTTTTGCCGCTATCGGTTTTTCTTTGGCCATTGTGTTATTTGCAGGGATCAGAGAAAAAATCGAAATTTCAGATGTACCGTTGCCGTTTAAAGGGTTTCCAGTTGCATTAATCACAGCTAGTTTAATGTCAATTGCCTTTTTAGGGTTTACTGGTCTGGTTTAAGAAGGGGTGAATGACAATGGATATAGTAAGTATATTACAAGCAGCAGGTATCTTGGGCGTCATGGGACTTTTATTTGGTGCGGGGCTTGCGCTTGCATCTCAAAAGTTTGCTGTTGAGATTGATCCAAGAGTAGTTGCTGTAAGAGAAGTAGTACCAGGTGCAAACTGTGGTGCCTGTGGATTTCCTGGCTGTGATGGATTTTCCAATGCAGTAGTCAAAGGGGCTGCACCTGTAAATGGATGTCCAGTTGGCGGGGCAGAATGTGCTAAAAGCATTGCAAGCATCATGGGACTTGATGCAGGCGAGTCGATAAAACAAGTTGCAAAAGTGCTTTGTAAAGGGGATGAGGAAAACTGCTCTAACCGATTTGATTACGAAGGCTTTGACAGTTGCGTCGCTGCAAACATGTTAAATGGTGGCCCTAAAAGCTGCTTATACGGTTGTATGGGATTTGGAACGTGTGTTCAGGTGTGTCCTTTTGATGCGATTCATATAAACAGTAAAGGCATTGCCGAGGTTGATCCTGAAAAATGTACAGCATGTAATAAATGTATTGATGCTTGCCCTAAAGACGTCATTACACTTGTACCATACAGTCAACTTACGGTTGTGGACTGTAATAATAAAGATAAGGGCCCTATGGTTAAGAAAAATTGTAGTGTGGCTTGTATTGCGTGTGGTATTTGTGAAAAGAATTGTCCTTTTGATGCGATTCACGTGGTTAATAACGTTGCCGTTATTGATTATGATAAATGTACAAACTGTATGGTGTGTGTTGAAAAATGTCCAACTAAAGCAATTGAAGGGGATTTATCAAAGCGTAAAAAGGCACATATCATTGATGATAAATGTATTGGCTGTACAATTTGTGCTAAAAATTGTCCAGTAGATGCGATCACAGGTGAACTTAAAAAAGTACACGAAATTGATCAGTCTAAATGTATCGGCTGTGGTGTTTGTGAAGCTAAATGTCCGAAGGATGCTATTGAAATGAAATAGACCTATCAATTTAATGAATAGAATTAAGTATAAGCTGGCTCGCATATGAGTCAGCTTATTTTTTTTAAAACAACAAGATTTGAACCGAAATCTGTGATGAGGGGTATTCAAACTCAAATATTCAAACTCAAACAGCGTCAGTGAAAATCGGTTTGAGGCATCGAAAGGTGACTCAAATGTTAAAGAGGGCTCAAATGTTGTTAATGAATTAACCGTGAGTTTTATTAAATTTAGGCGAGTACATGGAAAATTGTATGTGGGAATAAAAGTAAAAGTCCTTACAATTGCAGAATAGAACCTAAAACAAACCTTTTAAGGGTTAACAAATAGCATCTTAAAACATTGAATATTTAATAAAATTCATTTTTATAAGCTGGCATTTATCTTGTATTTATTTTCACATAATGCTAAACTAAATAGAAATGTGTTGGTATCAAATGTAAAAATATGGTATTATAGAGGTGACTATGAGAGTTAAAAGTAATGATGGTTTAATTCTACTTCTTTTAATATTGACAGGTGCAATAATTGGAAGTATTATCGGATCAGCATTAGGTGATGTGTTTCCGATTTTGAATTATGGGAAGTCCATTGGCGTGGATCCATTTTTATTAGATTTAAGCGTTGTGACGCTTACATTTGGGTTTAAATTAATCTTAAATGTATCTGGTATAATTGGTATTGTACTTGCCTTTGTACTTTATAGAAAACTATGAGGCTGATTTTAGCGTCTTCATCACCTAGGCGTTCTGAACTATTAGAGATGTTAAAAGTCTCTTTTGAAAAAATGCCCAGCAGTATTGATGAAAAAACCACATTTCACGAAAAACCAGAACAAATCGTTATGGGATTGTCCTTTGAAAAGGCGTTTCAAATTGCTCAGCTAGAACCTGATGCAATTGTGATAGGAAGCGATACAATTGTCTATTTAGATGAAGTTTTGGGAAAACCTGAAAATAAATCAGATGCTTATAACATGTTAAGAAAACTCAGTGGCAAGACACATGATGTATATACTGGGATTGCAGTTGTTTGTGAATCCAGAAAAATAAAGCGTGTGGACTATGTTAAGACAGAAGTTGTTTTCAACGACTTAACTGAAACTGAGATTCATGCGTATGTTGAAACTGGTGAACCACTTGATAAAGCCGGTGCTTACGGCATTCAGGGGCAAGGCGCTTTACTGGTGAATCAGATTCAAGGTGATTATTTCAGTGTGATGGGTTTACCGCTCTCAAAGTTAAATAAGATCATGATCGATGAATTTCGAATAAATCTATTGACGAAAGAGGGACTATAGCATATGATTAGAGAATTGCCTTTGGAAGAAAGACCTAGAGAAAAAATGATGATTTACGGTGAACAAGCACTGTCGAATGCAGAGTTACTCGCCATTATACTCAGAACGGGTACTGCAAAAAAATCTGCGATTGATATTGCACACAATCTTATCGAAAAGTGCTCTGCTGATTTTTCAGATTTAAATCAATTTTCCCTAGAGGAACTCTGCGAGATTGAAGGGATTGGCCCCTCTAAGGCTTGTCAGATTTTATCCAGTTTAGAATTAGGACGTCGAATTCAAAGGTCAAATTTTAAATCAAAGACAAAAGTAACTTCACCTGATAAAATTTTCGAATTTTTTAAAAGTGAAATTGGGCATGAAAAGGTAGAAAAGTTTATTATTGTGCTTTTAAATACTAAAAATGAAATCATCAAATGGGAAATTATTTCTGTTGGAAGTTTAAATGCTTCAATAGTACATCCAAGAGAAGTTTTCAATAAAGCGATTAAAAAAAATGCAGCTGCGATTATTGCCGTTCATAATCATCCCTCGGGACATGTTTCGCCGAGTCAAGAGGATATGAATGTTACAATGAGACTTAAGGAAGCTGGCAAAATAGTAGGAATAAATTTAATTGATCATATTATTATCGGGCGTGAAAGGTATTATAGCTTTAAGGAAAATGATCAATTGTAATTTCGCTGAAATTATGAAATGTGAAAGGAAATTTTAAAAATGAGATTTGGATTATTTTATAAACAGTTAGGTATTGATTTGGGTACTGCAAATACCTTAGTATGTGTTAAAGGCAAAGGTATCGTCGTTAGAGAGTCCTCTGTAGTTGCAATTAATGATAAAGGTCATGTTTTAGCAGTTGGTAAAGAAGCAAAAGATATGATTGGTAAAACACCAGGACAGATCAGAGCGATTCGCCCCCTTAAGGATGGTGTTATAGCGGATTTTGATATTACACAAAAAATGATTAGATATTTCATAAATAAAGCTGTACCAAATATGAATTTTCTTACGGGTGCTAAAGTGGTTGTGGGTATTCCTTCACAAGTAACTGAAGTTGAGAAGAGAGCTGTTTATGAAGCTTCGCTATCCGCTGGTGCAAAAGATGCGTTCTTGATTGAAGAGCCTATGGCAGCTGCAATAGGTGCTGATCTTCCGATTACTGAACCTACGGGCAGTATGATCGTGGATATCGGTGGTGGTACGACTGAAATAGCGGTTATTTCTTTGGGCGGTATTGTTACAAGTCGATCGATTCGAATTGCGGGTGATGAATTAGATGATTCTATTATTAATTACGTGCGTAAGAAGTACAGCTTAATGATTGGTGAAAGAACGGCTGAGAATATTAAAATGAGCATTGCATGTGCATTGATCCCTTCGATTGAACGCACGATAGAAGTAACAGGGAGAAATTTAGTAACTGGGCTTCCAAATACGTTGATCCTACATTCAAGTGAAATCTATGAAGCGATTAAAGAGCCAATTCAAGCAATTGTAGAAGGCGTTAAATCCACACTTGAAAAAACACCACCTGAACTCGCTTCAGATATTTATCAATCTGGCATCGTATTAGCAGGCGGTGGCGCACTTCTTACTGATTTAGATAAACTCATAAAGAAAGAAACAGGGATGCCTGTTCGAATTGCTGAAAATCCACTAGACTGTGTTGCAATCGGAACCAGTAAGGCAGTAGAAAGCTTCAACGAATTAAAAGAAGTGTTTATTTCCTCTAGATCTCTTTAATCTGTGTTGGTGATTTCATGAATGAGCGATATAAAAAATGGATTGTTGTCTTAATGGGCATTATTTTGATTGTTCTAATGGCAATTTCATTTGGCGGAAGAGAACGCATCACTTTTATAGAAAGTCAAATAGGCACGGTTCTATCTCCTATACAAAGATTCTTGAGTGGCATTGGAAATTTTATAGATGAGAAGACAGAGCCTATTATTAATGTCTTAAATTATAAGACTTTAAATGAAGATTTAACGCTTGAAAATGAAAATTTAAAAGAACAAATTGTTGCTTTGACACTTCAACAGAAAGAATTAAAGGAACTAGAAGACCTCAGTCAGTCTATGAATTACATCAATCGTTTTAGTATAAAGGATTATGTAGCTTGTAATGTTATATCAAAGGACATTGGTAACTGGTTTAACCTTTTTACCATTGATGCGGGTGCAAATCAAGGGGTAATAAAAAATAGTACGGTTATCAACGGTAGTGGGCTTGTGGGACTAGTTTATGAAGTCGGAGACAACTGGTCTAAGGTTATCTCTATCATCGATCATAAATCTGCAGTTGGTTTTGAAATGCTCAGAGTTACAGACGATTATGATGGCATATTGAACGGGACTTCAAATTATGAACTCGTTGGTGAACTCTACGATCCAAAAGCAGTTGTTCACATAAATGACTATATAGTCACTTCTGGACTTGGCATGTATCCAAAAGGTATTTTGATCGGTCGGATTTACGAAGTCATTGACGACAAAGATTTATTCTTAAAAAAAATAAAAGTAGTACCAGCTGTTAATTTTAAAAAAATCAACAAGGTAATGGTCATTCCTTATCATGAGCTTGGCGAAACGACAGAAAACGATAAAACAATAAAGAATGGTCAAACGACAGAAAATGATCAATCAACTGAAATTGATGGAGTGAACAAATAGATGAAATACCGGTATGTAATATTAATTGGGTTAATAAACTTTATATTGATGAGTACAATACTTCAAATTTTTAGAATAAATGATGCATTGCCAAACTTATGCATCATTTTATCTATTATCTTTGTATCACTTTTTTCAGATAAGCATGCCTATGTGTATGCTGTAACTTGTGGTGCTTTACAGGACATATTTCTTGGCAAAATTTTAGGCGTTAATTTAATGGTTTATGTTTTGATTGTCTTTGTTATTATTAGGTTGGAACGTGGGATGTTTAAAGGCAATTTTTTAACCCCAGTTTTTTTAATTGCTTTTGGGACGGTATTCTATCATGTTGTCTTTTATGTGATGATGTTTTTCTTACAATCAACGATACCGCTTTCACTTTTAATTGTAAAAATAGTGACTGAAATTGTCTATAATAGTATTTTAGGATTGTTGCTCTATATGATAATCTTTAAGAAGTTGAATGGGTATAAACTAGGTGATTTTAATGCTTAAACTTATTTTCAATCGAAAAAATCAAATTGCAATTTTATTCGTCATTGTCTTTTTATTGCTTGGGTATAGACTTTATGACCTCACAATTGTTGAAGGGGCTATGTACTATAGCAAATCGATTAATAATCGCATCAAGAAGATTGAAACTTATGCTAAAAGAGGGGATATATACGATCGAAACGGTGAAATTTTAGCGACGAGTAATGTTGGCTTTGTCTTAAAACTTAACAGTGGCGTTATTCCAGCGGAAGATTTTACGAATTTAGCAATAGGTTTATATGATTTTTTAGAAAAGGCTGATGAAAGTCATATTGAGTTTCCAATTATAATGGATCATGGTGAATATCGCTATATTTACGATGAAAATATCAAGAAATGGAAGGCGGCCAACGGTTACGATGAAAGTATGACTGCAGCAGATATTTTTAAGGAAGTCAGAAGTCGGAACTATTTAGATACAAATTTAAGCGATTATGAAGCTTTTAAAATTTTATACAATCAAGGTAAGTACATGCCTATTTCTACATCTAAAATGAAATTTTTAGATGAAATTTATAAAAGTACTTTTTTAAAAATGTATGGTATTGATGAGGGCACGCCTGCAAAAGAAGCTTTTGATATCATTCGAAAACGGAATGATTTTAAAATTCCAGATGATCTATCAGATGAAGATGCCTACAAGGTCTTAGTGTTTAGGCATGCTATAAAAGAAAAGGGCTATTACAAATATGAACCTATTGTTATTGCCCCATCTGTTAAACACGAAACTGCTGTGGAAATTCAAGAAAGAGGCTTTGAATTTCCTGGAACTTCTATTTCTTATGAATCTATAAGAACGTATCCTAATAAATCCACTGCAGCTCATATCTTAGGGTATATGGGCAAGATATCCTCAGAGGCAGAAACTGAGAAATTTGTGAATCAAAATAAATACAATCCAAATCAAGTGATCGGTAAAGTCGGTATAGAAGGTAACTATGAACTCAATTTACACGGCGAAAATGGTTATAAATATATTGAGGTTGATGTTTATGGTAAGTATGTTGAAGATGTAGATGAGGAATCTTATGGATTAGAATCTAAAAAAGCCACCTCAGGTGATGATATCTATTTAACGATTGATCTTCATTTGCAAAAGACATTGGAGGCAAGTCTTGAGAAGGCTTTAAAGGAAATTCAAAAGGGTGGCAAATTTGAAAGTCCATGGGGCGATTATAATTATGGTGAAGCTTTTCCACAAGCAGAAACAGGTGCAGCAGTTGTTGTTAACGTGAATACAGGAGAAGTACTTGCCATGGCAAGTTATCCTTCGTATGATATCAATCTGTTTTCAACTGGCATCAGTCAAAATGATTGGAATTCATTAAATCCAGTAAATACAAGAAATCCACTTGCGGCACGGCCTCTTTTTAATTCAGCAACCATGATGGCAATACAGCCAGGCTCTATCTATAAAATGATTACTGGATTTGCTGCTATGGAGCAGGGGTTAAATCCATATCAAAAACTGTACGATAATGGTTATGTTGAAGTGGGAAATCAAAGATACGCTTGCTGGATGTGGAATGATTACAGGGCAAAGCATGGTTTGATTGATATGATAAGGGCACTGGAAGTATCTTGTAACTATTATTTCTTTGATGTTGCAACCGGCAAAGATTTTTATAAAAATAAACCTTTAAATTATACAATCACGCCACAAATTATTGTGGATGAATCTAAGAAATTTGGATTAGATGAACCAACCGGTATAGAAATTGCAGAATCATCTTTTGGTATTCCAGATCCAGATAAGAAAAAGAGAACGATTAAGATTTTACTAGGTCGCCATCTTAAAAATATCGCTAAAAACTATTTTCCTGAGGCAATTGTACAAGACCCTGAGAAGTTAAAAGCGGTGGTGGATGAGATTGTATCTTGGGCAGATGAAAATCCTTCAAGAGGGACTCTTATTAAAAATCTAATCAACTTAGGATCGAATTCAGATTATTATGTGACAGAAAAATTAGCCGATATTATTAAATATGATTATTTTAACTTGATGAAATGGTATGAAGGTGATACACTCAATCTTTCCATCGGACAAGGTGATCATACTTATACGCCAGTACAAATGGCGAGATATATTGCAACACTTGCGAATGGTGGCTATTTAAAAGAGCTATCCGTTGTTAAGAAAGTCGGTAATCAAAGTATCGTTAAAAATCAAGGTCTTACTCTAAAATCACAAGAGGAAAATGGTTTTGATCCAAATCCGTATTTAAAAGAATTAGAAGTTTTAGAAAATAATGATGAACCGATTACAGACAGAAGTCAAGTTTCTTTTGATACAAATGGTTATCTTGATGTTTTAAAAGAAGGTATGTTCAAAGCTGCGAAAGGTTCTGAGGGAACTGCTCGTAAAATATTTGGCAAATTTCCAATTGACGTTGGAGCAAAAACGGGTACTGCAGAAAAAGAAGGCCTGATTCCGCCGCTTGATGAGATTCAATATCTAACAGAGTATCTTTCAGCATTTGCACCAGGAATTGATTTAAAAGATGTTGAAAATCGCACTGTTGAAATCATTAAAGAGAGAAGTGAAGAACTTTCTGAACTTGAAAAATCAAAAGATGAAGAAGTGGATGAAGCGAAAAAGCTTGAAAAAGAAGAAAAACTGAATTTGCTTGTTGCAAGAGATTATCTCAACAAAGGGGATGCCATGAGAGCAGCAATTAAAGAACTCTCGGGAGACACTCTAACAGATGAAGATATTAATCAATATAGATTACCTTATGATAATTATTCATGGTTTGTTACTTTTGCGCCTTATGATAATCCAGAAATTGCCGTTGTAGTTGTCATTCCTCAAGGTGGACATGGTGCATATGGTGCGCCTGTTGCTAGAGATGTTTATGCGGATTATTTTAAGTTAACAGTGCCAGAGGTACCAGAAAAATAAGGGAAATGATATATATTTTGTTTAAAATATTGAAGTAAACGCTAAAATGCTATAAAATATAAGGTGTTATAGTTTGGTGGTGATAAATATCTATGAAAGGCCCTGTCGAATTTAAAGGCAAATTAAATGGTCTATTTATGGTCGTTGATGAAAACGCAGATTTTGATAAAGTGTTGATTTACTTAAAACAACTTCTCGTCAAAAAAGGTGATTTTTATAAAGGAACAAGAATTATTGGCCTAAATGGTGTAAATTATAGTTATAAGCAAAAGTCTGCTGTTGAAGATGTTATTCTTGAAGCAGGTCTTTATGTTGAAAGTTTAGAACCTTATGATGGTCAAAAGACACATCAAAAACCATCGATTCTCGTCAGTGAAGTCGTACCCGAAAAAGCGGATGTGCCTGAAGTTGAAGCGCAAGAGCAGGGTGAAAAAGTTTTTGATATGCCTACAACCAGTTTTGAGGAAATTATAGAAACTGAGGATGTAAAAAATCTGACTCACAGTTCAAGATGTGATACCAAGTTCGTATATGGCACACTGAGATCGGGTAGTAGTGTCGAATTTCCTGGTAATGTCATTGTTATAGGAGATGTAAATCCAGGCGCAGAAATAGTTGCAGAAGGAAATGTGGTGGTTATGGGAAAACTACTTGGCTTTGTACATGCTGGCTCAGCTGGCAATAATGAGGCAATAGTCATTTCAAATATACTCAAACCCACACAAATTAGAATTTCAAAATTCATTTCGGTACCACCGAATGATGATGAAGCGACCTACAGCATGATTCCTGAAAAGGCTTATGTCAGTGAAGGACTTATTAAAATAGAGAAATGTCATTAATGTTTATGATCTTAAACAAGATTTGGAGGGGTTATATATGGGTGAAGCAATCGTTATCACTTCCGGCAAGGGTGGAGTTGGGAAAACAACAACTACCGCAAATATTGGTGCAGCACTTGCGCTAGAAGGTAAAAAAGTCTGTGTTATCGATGCAGATATTGGCCTTCGAAATTTAGACATTGTTTTAGGTTTAGAAAATAGAATTGTTTATGATATAGTAGACGTTGTAACGGGTGTTTGTCGTTCTAAGCAAGCTTTGATTAAAGATAAAAGATTTGATAATTTATGTCTTCTACCAGCGGCACAAACCAAAGATAAGAATTCTGTATCACCAGAGCAAATGAAAGAACTTATCGATGATTTAAAGAAAACGTTTGATTTTGTAATTGTGGATTGTCCTGCAGGTATTGAGCAAGGTTTTAAAAATGCAATTGCAGGTGCGGATCGTGCAATTGTTGTGACGACACCTGAGGTGTCTGCTGTTAGAGATGCAGATAGAATTATTGGCCTTTTGGAAGCTGCTGAAGTTCATGATCCAAGGTTAGTTGTAAACCGATTAAGAGTGGATATGGTTAAGCGTGGTGAAATGATGACAGTGGAAGATATTGAAGATATACTTGCGATTGATTTAATCGGTGTTGTGCCTGATGATGAAGATGTTGTCATGAGCACTAACAGAGGAGAACCAACCGTCTTTAAAGATCAATCCATTTCGGGTACGGCTTTTAAAAATGTTGCTAAAAGAATTATTGGTGAAGAAGTACCATTTTTACAATTTGATGTTCAAGAAAACTTTTTTGAAAAATTAAAAAGGGCATTCTCATTTGGAAAGTAAGGAGGGGAAGAAATGTTTGACTTATTTGGTTTTCTAAATACAAAAGCAACGAGTAAGGATGTAGCAAAAGAAAGACTAAAGCTTGTTTTAGTGCATGACAGAACAAATTGCACACCCGAGCTATTAGAACTTTTAAAAGCAGACATACTTTCTTCTATATCTGAACATGTGGATTATGATACTTCTACAATGGATATCAAAATTACGAGAACCAGAGACGATTCATCTGGGCGACCTGTTCTCGTTGCAAGTATTCCAATCAAAAATATGAAAAGATAAGCTTTTAGGTCCTTTTTAGGGGCCTTTTTTTCAGTTGAAAATTAACGTTTTTTTATAGATATCAGAGGTGTAAAGTGAATTTTAAAAAAGCCATTGCAAACTTCGATTATTTACTAATGGCCATTATTTTGATTATTTTTTCGATTGGTGTCGTTGCAATTGCAAGTGCCACCAATGTTCAAATAGATGGCGTAACAAGACAATTCAAAATGCAAATTATATCATTTGTAATCGGAATTGTAATTGTCATATTAATGCAACTTATTGATTATGAAATCTTTGGAGAATTCTATTTGAGTATTTTTTTCATATCTATTGGAATGTTACTCCTTGTTTATATCCCAGGGTTAGGGATCATTCGTGGTGGTGCAAGAAGTTGGATTCAACTTGGACCTATTGATATTCAAACGAGTGAACTTGCAAAGATCGGTTACATTATCTTCTTTTCAAAGTTTCTTGAAAGGAATCATGGGGTAAAATCTTTTGTAGATATATTAAAATGTGTCTTAATTCTTATGCCTTTTCTTGCATTAATTCTTAAACAGCCTGATCTTGGATCGGGATTGGTTTTTGTGTTAATTACTTTTGGTATGATGTTTGTCAATGGGCTAAAATATAGGTATATTGCACTTGGTGGTGCAGTTTCTGCAATCGCTTTACCACTTGTGTACAAACTGATGGAGTCACATCAAAAGGAGCGGATTGATGCCTTTTTAAATCCAGAAGACTTGTCTTTACCCGGCAATTATCACGTCATGCAATCTAAAATAACGATTGGTTCTGGTCAAATGTATGGTAAGGGGATTTTTCAAGGCGTTTATCATAGATTAGATTATTTGCCAGTTCAGGAAAGTGATTTCATATTCGCTGTTTATGCTGAAGAAACTGGATTTGTCGGTGGTATTGCCCTGATCATATTATACTTTATGTTTTTATTGAGACTTTTAATTTTAAGTTATAAAGCAAAGGATGAATTTGGGTCCAATATAATTGTGGGCATCATTTTTATGTTTGCATTTCAGATTATTGAAAATATAGGAATGACAATGGGTGTGATGCCTGTTACTGGGATTACATTGCCATTCTTCAGTTATGGTGCTTCGTCCATTGTAACCAGTATGATCGCCATAGGGTTGGTACAAACAATTTATGTGAGACGTAAAAAAGGGACATTTATGTATTAGTTCATAATGCCCAAATTCAAATATAGAATTAGTTATATAACTTAAATTTTTTATTGTACAAAGCGTTTACATTATGGCTTTGTACAATTTATTTAGTAGGAGGAAAAAATGAAATTAGAAGCTATGCTTCAAAAAGTAGAGAAACCATCTCGTTATATTGGTGGAGAAATCAATACTTTTGACAAAGAAATTACACCTGAAATGATTCGGTTTGCCTTTTGCTTTCCAGATGTCTATGAGGTTGGTATGAGCTATTTAGGCCTTCAAATCATTTATAGCTTGTTGAATAAGGAAGAAGATGTCTTTTGCGAACGCGTTTTTTCGCCGTGGAAAGATATGGAAGAGCTGATTCGTGAGAACAATCAGACCACTGTGACATTAGAGACCAAATCAAAATTACTAGATATGGACATTCTGGCTTTCACACTACAATATGAACTCAGTTATACCAATATTATCAATATGCTTGATTTATCACATATCCCTTTTTGTGCAGAGGATAGGACAGAAGAACATCCTTTAATTGTGGCTGGTGGACCTTGTGCATACAATCCAGAGCCCATAGCAGAGTTTGTAGACCTGTTTTTCATTGGTGAGGGTGAGGAACAACTGGTGGAGTTTATCGAAGTCTACAGACCATATAAAGCAGGGAAAATCACTAAAGATGAAATGCTACTTGCAGCAACAAAAATCGGTGGCGTTTATGTGCCTAAATTTTATGAACCTGTTTACAACGAGAAAGGTATTTTAGTAGATGTTAACCGCAAAGCAGATGTTCCAGAAAAAATTAAAAAGAGAATTGTCAGAGATTTTGACAAAGGGTTTCAACTTGAGACGATGATTGTGCCACTGGCAGATGTTGTACATGATCGTGCAGCTATTGAAGTTTTCAGAGGCTGTACAAAAGGATGTCGTTTTTGTCAGGCTGGTATGCTCTATAGACCTGTTAGAGAAAAATCCCCTGAAACTATAAAATCTAATGTGGAAAAGATTCTTTCAACAACTGGGTTTGAAGAGTTTTCTTTGACTTCTTTAAGTACAATGGATTACTCTTCTATAGAGACATTGGTTTCTGATTTGGTGAGCCAATACGAAAAAGAGAGTATCGGTGTCTCATTGCCGTCACTTAGATTGGATAGTTTTTCCGTGGACGTGGTCAAAGAGATTCAAAAAATCAGAAAAACAGGTTTAACTTTTGCGCCTGAAGCTGGTACACAACGACTCAGAGACGTGATCAATAAAGGTGTTTCCTCAGAGAATATCGAGAGTACTTTTAAGAGTATTTTTGCGCTGGGGTGGTCACGTGTAAAACTTTACTTTATGATTGGTTTACCTACTGAAACCCTTGAAGACCTTGAAGGCATCAGTGATATTGCCAATCTAGGCACTTATACTTTTAAACAAGTTAAACCAGAAAACATGAAAAAATCGGTTCAAGTTACTGTGAGTACGTCATGTTTTGTGCCTAAACCATTTACGCCATTTCAATGGATGGCTCAAAGTACTGTGGACGAATTCTATGAAAAGATAAGTTATTTAAAGACAAAATTGATCAATAGAAAAGTGGTTTACAATTATCACGATCCAAAGACAAGTGTTTTAGAAGGTGTCTTTGCAAGAGGAGACAGAAAGTTATCAAAAGTGATTCTTAAAGCTTTTGAGCTAGGAGCTAAGTTCGATGGATGGCAAGAGTATTTTGACTATGATATTTGGATGCAAGCTTTTGAAGCTTGTGGTGTTGATCCGGATTTTTATACCATTAGAGAGCGTGCTTACGACGAACTATTCCCTTGGGATATAATTGATCCAGGTGTTTCTAAAGAATATTTGATATCGGAAAATGAAAACGCATTGAAAGGTGTTACAACCATTGACTGTAGAGAAGGCTGTACAGCTTGTGGTGTAAATGTAAATATTATAGGTGGTGCTTGTTAATGGAGACTTTAAGAATCGTATATACAAAACAAAAGTACATGAAGTATCTTTCACATCTTGAACTTATGAAACTCTTTGAACGTGTTTTTAGATTTCAAAAATTACCGCTTAAGTTCTCAGAAGGTTTCAACCCACATCCAAAGATGACCTTTGCGGCACCTTTATCTGTTGGTTTTTCCAGTCAATCTGAGATTATGGAAGTACAACTAAATGAAAAAGTAAACTTGGATCACGTTATTCAAATGAAGTTTCCAGACGGCATAGAGATTATTAAAGCCAAATATGTAGAAGCAAAAAAATCTTTAATGGCAAGTATAGATTTTTCAGAATATATGATTAGAATTGATTTTAATGCTTCCATTCAAGAATACCCTTTTGAAGAAAGAGCTGAGAGCTTTATAAATCAAGAGGCAGTAAATTACGAGAAAAAGACGAAAAAAGGCACTATGAAAACGGTTAATGCCCTGTCATTAGTAGAACGCTTTAGTGTAGTCTTCAAAGAAGAGAATGAATTGATCTTAAGAGCTACTTTAGCGTCAAGTAGTAGTGCAGGCAGTTTAAATCCAGAATTACTTGCAAATCTTTTCTTGGAGTTTTGTAAAAATGAAAAACAGATCGAACAAATTGAAGTAGAACGCATTAATATGTTTATGAAATCTGATAAAAATCTCATTTCACTTTATGAATTGTAGGTGCTAAATGAAAGCCATTACCATAGATCAAAATTCAATTTTAGATGTTGCAGTTCTATATGACAATGCAACGAAAAATCTGGAGAATGTTATCATCGAAAATCACGATCGACAAAATATTTTAGGGAATATATACTACGGTAAAGTCATTCAATTTTCAGATGAGATCGAAGGTGCGTTTGTAGATATTGGGACACCTATGAATGGGTTTCTGCCTAAAAAAGAAATTCTAAGGCGTGTTCCTAAGGAGCAAAAAAGTTTACCACTGAACAAGTTGTTGTCTAAAAATCAGCTTATCCCCGTTCAAGTAAGCAAAGAAAGTTATCAGACTAAAGGGCCACAATTGACAACGGATATTTCTTTAGCGGGCAAATATATTGTGTTATTGCCCTTTTCAAGAGGCGTGAAGTATTCCAAAAAAATTACTGAAAATATTCCCAAGACTTTAATTGAAACGCAAATTCAAGAGATTGACAATTCAACGTGTGGGTGGATTGTACGCAGTATTGTCAACGAGATTTCTGATATGACATTGATCCAAAATGATGTTAAAAGGATGTATGCACTTTGGCAGAGGATTGAAAGGATTGGAAACTTGTCCAGTAAAGTGATTCAATTGTATGAAGCCAATGGATTCTTTGAAAGTCTATACAGACAGTTTTACAGTGCAGAAGTGGAAACGGTTCAGTACACAAATGAAGCTATTAAAACAGCATTGTTGGAAATTGGATTTGAGAAAAAAGTACTCAAATTTATAAAATCCAAAAATGCACTTTATAAAGAGAATGGACTCAATGTTAAGGCCTTTCTCTTTGAAAATCTTTTCAAGTCGAAGGAAGGGTATAGCTTTACACTTGATGAGCTTGAAGCGTTTACGATAATCGATGTGAACTCTGGCCAGTATAGAGCCACCTCGAAGGTTGAAATGATACGAGAAGTTAATCGTTTATCGGCACGTGCGATTAAGGACAAGCTCTTAGCACGCAATATAAGTGGTGTCATACTTGTTGACTTTATAGATATGATGCCTAAAGACGAAACGCTCTTTATCAAAGAGGTGAGTGAGACTATCTTCACAAAGGATGATGATTTTCATATCTTGGGCATGACGAGATTAGGATTGCTTGAAATGACAAGGAAACGCGTTAAACCTTCTTTACTGGATGCCTTAAGCCTTGATTTTAGAGAGAAAGATCTGCTCTATTGGACTGCAAATGAGCTGTATTATGAACTTTTAAGGTTGTCGGAGCATACCAATACCAAGCAAGTTGTTTTAGAGGTGATCCCAGAACTGTATCTATTTTTAGTTCAAAAGTCACCCTTTAATGATATTCCTATTAAAATAAAAGTTGAAAAAAATAATCAAAGAAATAAATATTATAAAATTTCAACTGTATCAGAGCAATAACGGTTGACATTTCAATGTCTGTATGATAACATTATTCGGGTAGCCGCATGAAACGGGTTAACAGAAACACTTTAGTGTACCTAGTTTTGGCGAGAAAGGATAGAGGAGGTGCGATATGTACGCAATTATTCAAACTGGTGGTAAGCAATACAAGGTTCAACAAGGCGATGAAATCTTCGTAGAAAAGTTAGATGTAAACGAAGGGGATTCTTACGTGTTCGAACAAGTTTTAGCAGTTTCTGGAGATGCTGGCCTTGAAGTTGGCGAAGCTGTTTCTTCTGCAAAAGTTACTGGAACTGTTGTTAAAAATGGTAAAGGTCCTAAAGTAATCATCTTTAAATACAAAAGCAAGAAAGATTACAGAAAAAAACAAGGTCATAGACAACCATATACAAAAGTTAAAATTGATAGCATTGCTTTATAGTTAAAATGATTAAAGTAGATGTTACAAAGGCAGATAAACACTATTATAAATTGAAGTTATCTGGACATGCTTATTCAGATGAGCCAGGTAGAGATCTAGTTTGTGCAGCAGTTTCGACTTTAGCACAAACCGTAGCGAATGCGATCGAGCAGATCGGGAAAGTTCCTGAGAAGTCGTTAGGTCTTAAAATCAAAGAGGGTTATTTGTCACTTAGTATTGAACAGGCATATCGATCTGAAACAACAGATGTTATATTTGAAACTTTCATTGTCGGTATAGAAGGTATAGAAGGAACGTACCCAGAGTACGTGAGACTTAGAATAGAGGAGGTGTAAGGAAATGTTAAAAACTTTTAACTTACAGTTATTCGCAAGTAAAAAAGGTGTTGGTTCTTCTAAAAATGGTCGTGAATCTCACTCGAAGAGACTTGGCGTAAAAAGAGCTGATGGACAAACAGTAAGTGCTGGAAGCATCTTAGTTAGACAAAGAGGTACTAAATTTCATCCTGGAACAAACGTAGGTATCGGCGGCGATGATACATTATTCGCTAAAGTAGAAGGCGTTGTTAAGTTTGAAAGAAAAGGTAGAGATAAAAAACAAATAAGCGTATACGAAGCTTAGTCTAAAATGTCCATCAGCCATGATGGACATTTTTAATATAACCCTTTGGGAAGATAATCCCTCACTTCTTAACGTGAGGGTTCATCTTTCCAATTCAGCGTTTCCGCTGAATTCAATCCAACAGGATTGTAAAGGGTTACGAAGGTAGCGAAGCGGACTGAGTATATGTTTTGACTAACCTGATAAATGGAGTTGACAAATGGATTTGATCAATCAATTTGATCAATGGATTTAATAAATAATTTAATAATCGGCTTGATAATTGATTTGATTGTCAACTTGATAAATTGGTTTGATAAATGATAAATATTTGTTAGAATAAGAGTATGGTTCATGATTTTAAAAGAAACATTTGTTTTTTTTGATAACGTAAAGCGATACCTTGTGTAGAAGAGGTGTAAAATGTTTGTTGATGTAGCAAAAATATATATTAAAGCAGGCGATGGTGGTAACGGCAAAGTCAGTTTTAGACGAGAAAAATATGTACCAGACGGTGGTCCTGATGGTGGCGATGGTGGTCGTGGTGGTAATGTCGTCGCAGTTGTAGATGATGGTATGAGAACGCTCATGGACTTCAGATACAAGAGAAAATATATCTGTGAAGACGGAGAAGACGGCGGCAAAAAGAAAATGTCTGGCAAATATGCAGAAGATTTGATTATAAAGGTGCCACAGGGTACAATCATCAGAGATGCAGAAACTGGGAAAGTGCTCGTAGATTTAAAAGATAAAGGCCAAAGTGCAATCTTAGTAAGAGGTGGACGTGGCGGAAAAGGCAATACACATTTTACGACTTCGACGCGTCAAGCGCCAACATTCGCTGAAAAAGGTGGAAAAGGACAAGAGCGCAGTATCGTTTTAGAGTTAAAAATGCTTGCAGATGTAGGTTTGTTGGGGTATCCTAATGTTGGAAAATCCACTTTTTTAGCCGCAACAACTAAAGCTAGACCTAAAATTGCGAACTATCACTTTACAACACTTCAACCTAATTTAGGGGTTGTGGAAGCTGTTAAAGGAAAGAGTTTTGTAATTGCAGATATTCCTGGCCTTATTGAAGGTGCTAAAGAAGGGATCGGATTAGGTCTTGAATTTTTAAGACATGTTGAAAGAACGAAAGTATTAATCCATGTAGTTGATATTTCAGGCATTGAAGGTAGAGAACCTTATGAGGATTTCTGTGCAATCAACAGAGAAGTTTTTGGTTATAACACAAGACTATCGGATAGAACTCAGGTGGTTGCTGCCAATAAAATGGATTTGTTATTCGATGATGAAATACTTAAAACTTTTACAGAAAAAATAGAAGCAGATGGTTATAAAGTGTTCCCTATTTCTGCAGCAACTGGACAAGGTGTAGATGCACTTTTGAACTATGTGAC
Source organism: uncultured Fusibacter sp. (assembly GCA_965140735.1). Classification (GTDB taxonomy): domain Bacteria; phylum Bacillota; class Clostridia; order Peptostreptococcales; family Acidaminobacteraceae; genus Fusibacter_A. Next base: position 669,107 of record OZ223306.1, read on the forward strand.
TGAACTTTTAGATACAACTCCAGATACGCCTTTAATAGATGAAGATGATTATTTCGTTGAAGAATTAGATTTGTCTGATGATAAAGAAATAAAATACTTCAAGGATAATGATGTTTATTGTATTGAGGGAGATTATCTTGAAAGGTTGATGTTTTCTACTAATCTTAGCGATATTGAATCCTTGAGAAGATTCCAAAATGTCCTTAAAAACAAAGGTGTATTTGATCATCTTAGAACATTAGGTATAGAAGATGGCGACACTGTGAGAATATTTGATTTAGAATTTGAATTCTATGGTTAGGAGAGGTTAAATGTTAACTGGAAAGCAAAGAAGTTTTTTAAAAGGCCTTGCAAATAAATTGAAGCCGTTGGCTCAACTTGGAAAAGAAGGCATCTCAGAGAGTTTTTTAACTCAAATGAATGATCTATTAGAACATCATGAACTTGTTAAGGTCAATGTTCTAGACAATAGTTTAGAAAATGCTACTGCAGCGGCTAGTGATGTTGCAAAGGCACTTGATGCGGAATTTGTCCAAGCAATTGGTAACAAATTCACAATATATAGACAATCAAGAGAAAATCCAATGTTGGAAATCCCTGGTGGAGACAATAAAAGAGTACAGATCAACATGATGAAAAAAAATCAAAAACCTTCTGATAAAGAACGTGTTAGTAAAAAGGGTGGTCGAATTTCTAAACCGCTTAAAGGGAAAAAATCTCGACCTAAGAAGCTAAAATAAGTAAGTGTAATTTTATATTTAAAATTTAATGACTGTTATTTTAAGCTACTTTTTAGTGCTTTAAAGTAACAGTCATCATGCTAATATGGGGAAAGTTTGAATCTATAAAATTAAGAGGTAGGATATGATGCAGAAAAAAAAGATTGGCATTATGGGGGGAACCTTTGATCCGATACATTATGGACATTTAATGCTCGCTGAGCAAATCAGAGCAAGTTATGATCTTGATCAAATTATTTTTATTCCAGTGGGAAATGCACCCCATAAACAAAAACATAGGCCGACAGATAAAATACACAGGTATATGATGACAATGCTCGCCACTGCATCTAATCCTAATTTTACAGTTTCAGATATAGAAATAAAAAAAGAAGTAATCACATATGCAATTGACACGATAAAAGAGCTTAGAGTTGACTTTGAAACACCTGTAGAGCTTTATTTCATCACAGGTGCGGATGCTATTATTTTACTGGATACATGGAAAAGTTATAAAGAACTTGTCAAATACGTGAAATTTATCGGTGCATCAAGACCAGGGGTAGATGAGATCGTATTAAAAGAAAAAATTGAAGAACTTTCTTTAGAATTAGGAGCTCATATTGAACTCTGTACAGTGCCTGCACTGGCAATCAGCTCAACTGATATTCGAAACAGAGTGCGAGAGGGCAAGAGCATTAAATATCTTTTACCAGAAGCAGTTGAAAATTATATTTTCAAAGAAAAGATGTATTTATGATGAACACTTATGAATTGAAACAATATTTGAAGTCACATTTGTCTAAAAAAAGATATAAGCATACGTTAAGAGTCGCAAAAATCGCCAAGGAGTTGGCGTTGATTTATGATATTGATTCATTTAAAGCGGAGTATGCTTCATTAGGACATGATATTGCCAAGGAAATCAGCGCTTCAGAAGCAAAGGCATATATTGCTCAGTATGATATCGAACTAGATCCATCGATTCTTCAAAATCCAAATTTGGCTCATGGGGAAATCGGTGCGATTATACTAGAAAAGAAATTGGGCTGTGAAGATCATGCCATATTAGAAGCTGTAAGATGGCACACTTATGGTCATAAAAATATGACGCTTTTATCTAAGATTATTTATATATCAGATGTGATTGAGGAATCAAGAACTTTTGAAGGCGTCGAAGAACTAAGGCGACTTGCAAGAGTGGATATAGATGAGGCCATTATAAGATTTTATGAATTGACACAAGATTATTTAAAAAAAGAGAATCAATTGATGCATCATAATACTTATGAAATGATTAAGACTATAAAAGAAGGACATTCTGTTTAGATATGCCTGTTTCAATCATTTTAATGTTATTAATGGTTATTCCTGTCTTTTTTACAGGTAGATTGTCAAAAAACAGAGGATGATCATGATTTTGGTGTACATTTTATATATTTTTATATTAATTACTATTGCATAAATTTAATTTTTCGTTTAGGATAGTCATATCTTAGGAGTGTGGAATGGAAAAAATGATAACAAAAATACATGAATTATTATTAGATAAGAAAGCGCAAGATATTGTTACTTTATCTCTTGTGGAAGTGACTACGATTGCAGACTATTTTATTTTAGCAACAGGGACTTCATCAACTCATATTAATGCACTTAGTGAATATATAGAACAAGAACTTGCCAAAGAACGTATTTTTCCTAAACATAAAGAAGGGAAGCGTAAAGGCGAATGGGTTCTTATGGATTATTCAGATATTGTCATCCATATCTTTAATAAAGAGTTGAGAGAATATTATGATCTCGAACGGATTTGGAATGATGCAAAGCGCATTGAATTTTAAGGGGGGCAAATATGATTCATCCAATTCTTGAAAAATTTATACCGGTAGCAAAAGGTGTTGCAGAGACATTTGGATCAAATTGTGAAGTTGTTATTCATGATTTTAGCAATCTTGAAACTTCAATTGTTGCGATTTTTAATGGCCATGTAACTGGAAGAACTGTTGAGACACAGATGACAGATTCGATTTTAGAAAAAATAAATAAACATCAAGAAGGTCACGATGTTTACAATTATACTGGAAAGAGTACTCTGGGCAGAGAACTTAAATCTACAACGAATTTTATCAGAGATTTAGATCAAGAAATTATTGGTTGTATGTGCATTAATTTTGATATTACGGATATGCTCAGTGCAAGAAATGTCATGAATGAACTTTGTAAAGTAGATGAAAATGAACTTGAAGTCATAGGTGAAGTTAACAAAGTAAATGATGTCCTATACGATATCGTGGAAAATACAATTCATAAATTTGGAAGACCAGTAATTTACCTTACTAAAGATGAAAAAGTCAGTATTGTAAAAGATTTAGAAGAAAAAGGCGTCTTTTTAATCAAAGGTGCAGTTGACTATGTTGCAAATGCTTTGCAAGTTTCAAGATATACAATTTACAACTATCTCGATGGTATTCGAGATGGTAAATAGGAGGAAAAAAATGTTAAAAATTATCGCAACAGAAAAAGCGCCAGCAGCTGTAGGTCCATATTCTCAAGCTGTAGAAGCAGGTGGATTTATTTATGTATCAGGTCAAGTACCGCTTATCCCGGGAAAAGGTGAACTCGTTAAGGGTGATATCAAACTTGCTACAAAGCAATCTTTAGAAAATGCAAAAGCGATTTTAGAAGAAGCAGGTGCATCTTTAAAAGATGTTGTCAAAGTAACTGTACTCTTGAATGATATCAACCAGTTTGGTGACATGAATGCAGTTTATGCTGAATACTTCTCAGATCATAAACCAGCTAGAGCAGCTTTTGAAGTGGCAAATTTACCATTAGGTGCTGACGTTGAAATTGAAATGATTGCTTACATCGGATAGATTTAAGCTTTTTAACGCATAAAAAAGAGATACCTTTGTGCTCATTAGGCAATTAGGCAAAGATATCTCTTTTTTTCACGTTTATAATCTTTATTTGGATTTCATTTTTTCCCTTTTTTGGATTAATTGCTTTTGTCTTTTTTGCCTTAAACGGTTAAACGTTACAAAGGTACGCCATAAAACAAGCGCTATAAAGAGCTTGAATGCTAAAAATAATATATTTTTAAGGTTAAAAAAGGCATTTTTAGGCGAATCAAATGTTTTGGTTTCAGCGGTGATTAAATCTTCTCCGAGGTAAGTATCACCAGAGATGAGATTGGTCTCACAGACGAGAGTGTCGTTTAAATAATAAGAGACACGCCCCAAAACTTCCCCTTTTTCAACTGGAAGTTTAATTTGATCTTGGATAGTTTCTTGACGACTTAGATCTGAAACTGATAAATTTAGGGGCAAATCGACTGAGAGAGGACTTTCAGTAACCAGATGTATTGTGGTCTCTCTTTTGTCATCGAGCTTTCTCGTGTTCACTTCTTCACCCGCATCATAAAGCTGAAAAGTTTTAGTGCCATAGAGGCCGTAATCAATTAACTTTCGTGTATCGATATACATATTAGTTCCTTGTGATTTTATGATAACAGAGATAAAACTTCTGCCTTCTAACGTGGCTGCACCTACAAAACAGTGCAGAGCTTTTGTAGTATAGCCACTTTTAATACCTGTCATAAGTTCGTATCCCTTGGTAACATTGGAGCCTCTATAGGGGATTTTATCACTTGAACCCGGTACGCCAGGGATGAATTTGTTTGAATGATTTAAATAGCGTGTTTCTGTTTTAACGGCATTAGCAGGAATCTCAAATCGAGGTGTCATGATAATGGATCTAAAAGTCTCATTTTTCATTGCATATTTTGCAATCATGGCAAGATCATAGGCAGTTGTTAAATGATCAGGATCAGGGAGTCCATGGGGATTTTGAAAATTAGAGTTAAGTGCACCCATTGAAGCCGCACGTTCATTCATAACCTTGGCAAATGCCTCAATCGTACCAGAATGTGTTTTTGCAAGTGCTTCTGCAGCATCATTTGCACTTACCATGAGCATGGCATGTAAAAGTTGATTAACGGTTAAAACTTCTCCAGCTTCAAGGGCAATGCTACTGCCATCAACGCCTTCCATGTCTTTCGTAATGGTAACTTCTTGATTGAGGTCTAAATCCTCTAAGCAAATAATAGCCGTTAATATTTTAGTCGTACTCGCTGGATACATAGGTGTATTCTCGTTTTTAGTAAAAAGTATTTGCCCAGTATCTTGATCAATTAAGATGGCACTTTCAGCCACTAAATCACTGGCAGTAAGTGTATAATCGTCTTCACCTTCTGCAAAAGTAAGCGTTGATAGAACTATATAAAGCACTATAAAAGGCAGTATGGTCATGGTTTTAAATTTTCTGCTAAAATGAATATGAGTCATAAATCCTCCAGTTGGTATAATATGGTAATTCCTGTAATTGTGTGATATACTTTATTATAAAAAGGGGGTAACGATCTTGAGTACAAAGAGAAAAGCCACTATTACAATTTTAATTATTATATTAATTAGACTTTACAATATTTATACACCGTTACAGACCTCTATTCTATCATATAGATCCATAGAGATTCAACCTAATCTAGCAAATGAAATAAGTTCTAATTTAAGCAAAACTAAGGCAGAAACATCTGAAAAATCAGAAAATGACATTTCAGATGAGGCTCTTAGCACACCTGTAAAAGTAACAGAAATCAGTTCTGATGTTAATACCGATATGCTCTATGATCCTGTCCTCAAACTGGATATAGATATAGAGGCATTTAATTTATATGATTTAGATGAATTGAAGCACTTTAAGGGTATAGGTGAAAAAACAGCACAAGCAATTATAGAATATCGAACGCAAAATGGTGCGTTTACAGATTTTAAAACACTTTTATCCGTCAAAGGAATCGGTGAAAAAAAGTTACAACAAATGATAAATGGGAAATAATGATATTTTTATGAAATCGTTTTTGATATAATACTATTAGTACATGATTATGTGCACAGAAAGGAGTGGCTCTTATGGAAAATGTCAAATTAACTGCCTATACAACCAGCGCAGGTTGAGGTGCCAAGATTGGTCCTGAGACCTTAGCACAAGTTTTGTGCGATTTACCTAAATTTTCTGATGAAGCTTTATTAGTTGGCTTTGATACTTCAGATGATGCTGCTGTTTATAAAATAAATGATGAACTTGCTATGATACAAACTTTAGATTTTTTTACGCCAATTGTGAATGTGCCTTACGACTTTGGTCAAATAGCAGCTGCAAATGCGCTGAGTGACGTATATGCCATGGGTGGGAAACCAACACTTGCTATGAATATTGTCGGATTTCCCAACTGCTTAGCACCTGAAATCTTGAAAGAAATTCTGAGAGGTGGTGCAGATAAGGTTAAAGAAGCAGGCGCAATACTTGTTGGTGGTCACTCTATTGAGGATAATGAACCTAAATATGGACTCTCTTGCACAGGTATGGTGCATCCAAATGCGATTTGGCGCAACTTTGGAGCAATGCCAGGAGATGTGTTGATACTTACTAAGCCACTTGGCATTGGTGTGATCTCAACTGCTCTTAAAGAAGATTTGTTGAAAGCTGAAACCGTAGAAAAAGCAATCTTTAATATGAGTGAACTCAATAAATACGCTAAAGAAGCCATTGAAACGTTTACGGTTCATGCGTGTACAGATATTACAGGTTTTGGTTTACTAGGTCATGCCCTTGAGATGGCAAAGGGAAGTAAGGTAACCATAGAGATAGATACGGCTTCACTTCAATTTATTGATGAATCCAGAGAGATGGCATCTATGGGCATTATTCCTGCGGGTGCTTATAAAAATAAATATTTTATTCAGAACGATGCCATAATTGATAAAAACATTGAAGAGGTGATTATAGACCTAATCTGTGATCCACAAACCTCCGGTGGTTTATTATTTTCTATTCCAGAAGCAGAAATGAGAGCTGTCTTGGCTTCACTTGAAAAACATGTTAAAACTTCTTATTACGTCGTTGGCAAAGTACTCGAAAAAACTGAAAAGTACTTAAATGTTAAATAAAATCATTACGATATCTTTATTAGTTTGATTAATAGTCGTATTCTTGTTAAAATAAATGAAGATACAGTAATGTATTGTTACAATTATGATATGGTCGCTAAAAAGCTTAAAACATATTTGAAACAAAACGTAGTAATCTTAATGCTGTTATTATTTTAATAAAATTATGATTGGAGTGGAATTATGGCAGAAAAAATTTTGGTAGTTGACGATGAACCGATTCTATTAAAGGGCTTACGGTTTAGTTTAGAACAAGAAGGTTATGAAGTAGAGACAGCTGTAGATGGAAAAGAAGCCTATGACAAAATTCTTGAAAATTCATATGATGCTGTTATATTAGATTTAATGTTACCAGGAATGGACGGTCTTGAAGTTTGTAAAAAAGTAAGAGAGAAATCAATGGTGCCAATCTTGATGTTAACAGCAAAAGACGATGACTCAAGTAAAGTATTAGGGCTTGAGTATGGTGCGGACGATTATATTACGAAGCCTTTTAACATGCTAGAATTAAAAGCGAGAATCAAAGCCATTTTGAGACGTGTACAAGTTTCTGATCAACATATTGCATCCAATTTGATTAATGTTGGTGATTTTAACATCAACACACTGGGTAGAAAAGTTGCTGTTAATGGTCACAATGTCAATCTGACAGCAAAAGAGTTTGATTTACTCTTGCTCTTAATGATGAATGAAGAAAAAGTATATTCTAGAGAAGAACTTCTAGAGACAATCTGGGGATATGAGTATTTCGGAGATGTTAGAACAGTAGATGTTCATATTAGACGGTTACGAGAAAAAATTGAGGAAAATTCTTCTCAACCAGATTACATTTTAACCAAATGGGGAGTTGGGTACTATTTTAAGAATAAGAAGAAAAGAGTTCTTTAAAAGTATTAGGTGGAAACTTGTTTCCACCTATTTAATATTAATCGCATTTATACTCTTGTTAACAACTTTTTTTATAAGAGATTATTTGATCAAATCGAATGTTTCAGAGACTCAGATGAATCAATTGGCTCAGAGTAATATTATTTCTAGCCAGATAGCACCTTTTATGAATAATATCAACAATCAATATACACGCAGTTATGTTGAAGATATTATTAAACAACATAGTTTGGATTCGTCTTCAAGAGTTTTAGTAATCGATCAAGAGATGAATGTTATTTTGGATTCTTATGATGATTTTGAAAGTCAGAACCTAGACCTAATTGAAGCGCACAATGCTCTATTGGGTGTTAATTCCGCCAACATATACAAGCATAAAACAAATCATGTCATGTATACGGCTGTACCGATTATCTTTCAAAATGAAATTATAGGGGTTATTTTCATGTCTGTAAATGCAGACTTTATCTTTGAAAACGTTCAAACTATATTGGATAAGTTAATCATCATATTTTTGATTGCACTATTTGTATCTTTTTTCATAAGTGTTTTTTTCGCTGAGATCATTTCAACGCCAATTGAATACTTAACAGAATCGGTAAAAAAAATCACCCTTGGTAATTACCATACTAGAGTTGAAGTTAAAGGGAATGATGAAATCAGCGAACTAGGCAATGCTTTTAATTCTATGTCCGTAAAATTATACCAAGTGGATGATAGACGCAAGAAATTTGTTTCAAATGTGTCACATGAACTTAGGACACCCATGACTTCCATGAAAATTGTTTCGGATACGCTATTATCTCAAGAGCATTGGGATGAGGCAATCTATAGAGAATTTATGCAAGATATCAACAGTGAAGTGGATAGACTTAATAATATCATCGATAGTTTACTCTATTTGGTGCGTATTGAAAAAGATGAGATTGAACTCGATTATAGTGTAACTTATGTAAATTATCTTATTGAAAAAGTCATAAAGACGATAAAACCCATTGCACATATGAAAAATATTGAAACAACTTTCATTTCTAATAATAAAATTCAGATTAATTTAGATCAAGAGAAGATGCAGCAATGTCTTTTAAATATTATTGGAAATGCGGTTAAATATACGCCTGAAAACGGGATGGTCAATGTTTCTTTAACAGATCGACGTGATACAATTGCCATTTCAATCGTTGACAATGGCATCGGGATACCTGAAAAAGATATTCCATATATTTTTGATCGTTTCTACAGAGTAGATGAGGCACGTGCACGTAAAACAGGTGGTACGGGTCTCGGGCTTTCGATTGCTCAACAGATCGTTTTGTTACATCAAGGTAGTATAGAAGTTACGAGCCACATGAATCAAGGCACAAATGTAACGATTATACTGCCAAAGAATTAGGAGGCCTTTATGAAATTTCCAATAAGAAGTGTTGTAATCCTTATTCTGATCGTAGCGAGTTTGGTATTCGGACTTAATATCAATAATACGTATCCAGTTGTATCGGATTCAAATTATATATCACCTGATAAAGAAGCAATTGCTTTTACGACAAAGATTTATTTTGTCTATGATCATGCCCTTAGAAGTGAGAACCGAAAAGTTGCAATATATAGTAATGATTTTGAAAATGCGGTTATTAAAGCCATCAAAGATGGTCCTAAAAATGTTAAATATAAGAGTATTTTCGATTATGATGTGGATGTGTTATCTGTGGAATATGCTAATAACACCTGTTACTTGAATCTTTCTAATAATATAATGCATTCAGATCTTTGGGAAAGTGACGAACTAGATCTTTACATTTGGTCCATCGTTAATAGTCTTACAGAGATAAAACGCGTTTTCAATGTACAACTTCTAGTGGATGGGGAACGTGTGGATAAAAAAATTCTTGGATATTCTTTTTTAGATCCCTTGCCTAAGATGGAGAGTCTTAATTATTTAAAAGAACATACTGCATCCGATTCAGTCACAGATTTTGTTGATTTTATCAATTCTTCTCGTTTAGATCTTGCTTTTGATCTATTGACAGAAAATACAAAACAAATCTATGATTACATGGATTTTACAAAATATTCTAATAAACTCAATAACGAGATTAATGGTTACACAAGAGATATGTATTTTACAAAAACATATAAAGACCGCTGGGTGATATACGTTAAATTTATTAAGAATTCAAATTCTAGTGATTTCCAGATTCACTTCTACAAAAAGTGGACGGTCATCTTTGTGGATGGAAAATATAAAATTGACTTACTGAGAAATTAAATTTAATACAATTGTCATAAGAATTTCCACTAAAAACGTCTATAATAGATATAAGTGGAGGTTCTTTTTTTATGATGAAAAAAATTTTATTAATAGTTCTTATTTTTGTGATGCTTATTTCTCAAATAGCGATTGCCGATAATGGTGACATTCCTGAAAGTCATTGGGTAAATAATTTAATAGATACACTGAAAAACGATGATATTCTGACAGGGAATAACCAGATTGTTTTAGGTGCAAAAGTAAAATATAAGCATTTTATCGAATTGATAGATAATGTTGAGAAGCAGACAAAGATAAAGACTAAAAGTAGAATTGAATATATCAAAAATGCAAATGCTAATATAACTCGAATGGATGCTGTTAAAATAAGCATTCAATATCTGGGATTTGATTGGTTAGCGCAGCAACTTAAGACTTCAATATTAACTTTTACAGATGTTTCTTCTGATAAAGGTTATGTACAGCTCGCGTTAGATTTTGGGTTGATTTCTTCAGGAAGTACGGTGTTTAGACCTGACGATATGCTTACTTCGGAAGAGGAGATTGCATTTATTTATCATCTCAACAGACTTAAGAAAACGAAGATTGATATGCTTCATTCCTACTATGCGATCAATTCTTATAGTCAACTGGACAAGGTAAAACATTTAGATGCTTTAAGTTATGGTTGGAGTCGATTAGAGATTTCTAAAGTGACGGATGATATCATTTTAAATTCTAGTTCTCAAAATGATAACGAATACAAAGTACCAAGTGGCTACACAGAAGCTATCAAAGTAGCGGATAGTGCTGATGTTGACAAATATTTGATGGTGGCAGTTAAAGATGAACTTGTCTATGATGAGACTTTAAAAAAAGAGTTACCATTGCGTGAATATATTCTCAACAACTCGGAAGCGAGTTCTAAAGCGATTTCTTTGATTACAACGATGCTCGTGAAAAATAGCCAGAGAATCAATTATAAAGGTGTTCTAATTGATTTTGAAGCGCTTAAGGGTGAAGACACCGCTGTAAAATTCAATCTTTTTCTGTCAAATTTAAAAGTAGCACTTGAAGAGATGGATAAATCCATGATAGTTGCTGTACATCCTGTTAGAAAAGCTGGGATTGCATATTATGATGGTTATGATTATAAATCTATTGGTAGGTTAGCAGACTATGTCATTTTAATGGCGCATGATTTTTATCCTAAAAAATTAACGAAATTAGAAATGCGGTCTGGTTATACGATAACACCATTGGTGGCGATAAATGAGTTATATTATGCACTTAAAGGCATAACGAATAAAGAAACGGGCATTGTAGATAAGAGTAAGATCATATTGCAGTTTTCTATGGATTCAGTTCAATGGAAATTGAAAGAGGGCGCTATCATTAACGAAACACCTCTTCATCCATCGTATACTGCAATTTCAAATCGAATTAGAACGGGTGTTGCTGTTACGTATATTGATGGTATGAAAAGCCCGTATATTATATTTGAAGATAGTGGCGATAAGACACGCAATATCGTATGGTATGAAGATCAGCGGAGTTTACAGGCTAAAATAGACTTAATGAAATATTTTGGGATCTCTAAAACATCCATATGGAGATTAGGCACCATATCAGATATTTATGATAGACCTAATGAATCTCCTCAGTATTTAAATCTTTGGGATCAATTTTTACAGAATGAATAGACCGTTAGAGCGTCAAAATTCAAAAGTTGAACAACACTCCAACTTATAGACTTTAAACGATAAAGTACGATTGTTAATGCAATCGTACTTTTTTAAATAAACGTGTGGAGGCTTTATGATCCAATATCATGCATTAAAAAGCTATGAAGCGGCAAAAGAGACCTTTCGATGTGCTATCGGTGTTGCGAGAGAGCATTATAAAATTTGTGAGCATCATTCTGACTTTTATGATGATAATGCAATATTGACCACTGAGACGGCTTATATTTGTGATTCGGAAAAGCCTGAAAAGCTTTTAATTATAACATCAGGCATGCACGGTGTTGAAGGGTTTGTGGGTTCTGAAATGATCAATCGTGTGATTACAAAGCATTACAAGAATATGAATATTTCTAAAACAGCGTTACTAGTAGTTAACTTTATCAATCCATGGGGCATGAAGTATTTTAGAAGAGTAAATCAAGACAATATAGATTTGAACCGGAATTTCATTTATGGAAAAAAGCCTTTAAATCCTCATTTCAGCAAAATTGAACCCCTTGTTGATGCAAGTTGGCAAGGAAAAATACGGCTGTTAAGTCTTATTCGATACTATTTTACCCTGTTTAAGTGTATAATAGATATTGGTATTTCAAATACAAATCAAGCGATCTTTAGCGGGCAATATGAAATGTCTGATCAAATCTATTTTGGTGGCTTTAAATCAACTTTAGAGCATCAAAATGTCATCAACTTGATCAATCGTTATACAGCGGATTCCATAAAACAGGTGATTCATTTTGATCTTCATACAGGGTATGGTCCTAAAAATGAATTATCGCTTATCAATTCGTCTTACGATGCATTAAATCCGTTTCTTTGGAAAAGAAATTTGAAATTAGACCATGTAGAAATTAGGGATGTCCAAGGGGATATGATCGATTATTTATATTTCAATGGAAAAGATAATCATCGAGATATTTTTCATACTTGTGTTGAATTCGGAACATTAGGACACTCTATTTATCACAAAATGGAGACTCTTAGAGTGACTATTCTAGAGAATGCTATTTGGCAAGGAAAAGTAGATCAGCAGAAGATAAAAGAAAAAATTTTTAAAAAATTTATCAGTATTTATTGCCCTAATGAAGAGTTCTGGTGGCATAAAGCTGAATCAGATTTTGACCAATTAATTGTGAATACGATATCGTACTTCAATTTGTAAGGTAATGGATTCGGAGAAAGAAAGGAAGGAAGGTTTATAAATGAAATTTAAGAGGATTGAGCATTATAAACAACTACTAGAAAATCAAGAAATAAAAGCATTAATTAAGACGTGTATTTTCAATCCAACAGATGGGAAAGTACAAAATGTTGCACAGTCAGTCTATGCAAAGACGCAAGGTCGCTTTTATACATTAGAAGTAAATGATGAGATATGTGGCATCATAGGTGGATCTGTAATTGACAACGATCTACTCATCATAAAACATATTGCTGTAAAGGAAGAGCATAGAGGACAAGGGTATGCTAAAAGACTTATAAAAGAGTTAACCCATTTAGGTGACTTTATGACTTTAGAAGTTGAATGCGATCATCATTTAGTGGACTTTTTTAGAGCATGTGATTTTAAATGTAGCTTTATAAAAAATGATGATTTTACTTCAGATCAATATGAGTGCATTTTAAAGATTTAAAAAGCATGTTGTAAATTTAATAAAAGCCTCTGTGATCATAGTATGTCTAAAGACAATGATTACAGAGGCTTTATTTATTTTTTGGACCCAATGGTGAGTTTCTTTTCTTCTCCACGAATTAAGCGCATTAAATTGCTGCGATGACGATAAATAACAAATGCACCTAAACCAGCAGAAAAAATAATAATTTCAGTTGGAACAGAAAATAACATGCAGAGCACAGGCAATAACACCGCACTGGTAATCGAGGCGAGCGACATATATCTTGTGACAAAAATAATAAAAAACTGAATGGCTAATAGAATTAATAATATATGTGGCGTTAGTATTAAAAGAACCCCGGCTGAAGTGGCGATACCTTTGCCACCCTTGAATTTTAACCAAAGGGGGTAACAATGTCCAGCAACTGCAAATCCACCGCCTAGAATGGCTCCTATGTTGCCTAGAAGCAAGTAACCAATCAATGTAGGCAGCAAACCTTTAAAAAAGTCACCAACGAACGCAAGAACCCCCACTTTTAGCCCTAATGTTCTGACGACATTTGTCGTACCAGTATTACCACTGCCTACATGTCTAATATCAATTTTACTCATGTACTTTGGAATTAAATAGGAAAAGGGAATACTCCCAACAAAATAACTTATGATAGCAATGAAAAATTGCATGAAATGGCCTCCGTAGACATTAAATTTAAATACAACCATTATCATTTTAACATAGAACCTTTTCGGTTCAAATAAGAATTTAGAAGTGTTATAATAATAATATAAATCTTTACATAGATTTTATGACAGAGGGGGTAACTAAATTGAGATATGAATTTGAATTTAGTTCATTTGAAGATGCTACTATCAAAGGTTACAAATGGATTAATGATAAGACACCACTTCAGATCGTTGTTTTATCTCACGGTATGGCAGAGACCATAGAAAGGTATGATGCTTTTGCCAATTTTTTATTACGTAATGATATATTTGTTTATGGTCATGCACACAGAGGTCATGGTAAAACAGCGAGTTCAGTCGATCAATTGGGACATTTGGGAGATAATGGCTGGTTTAAAATGAAAGAAGATTTAAGGCGTGTTGTTGAAATGGCTAAAACAGATTATCCTGATACTGCCATCATTTTACTAGGTCATAGCATGGGTTCTTTCTTGGTAAGAGATTTTATACTGGATTATAGTTACTTACTTGATGGGGTTATTCTATCAGGAACTGGCTATATGAATCAAATCAAGTTAAAATTAGCACAGTTTTTAGCAAAACGTGAAGGTTTAAAAATCGGTGTCGATCAAAAATCAACATTTTTAAATCACATGTCATTTGGTACATATAATAAAAAGATTAAAGATCATAAAACTGAATTTGATTGGTTAACACGAGATGAAATACAGGTGCGCAAGTATATTGACAATCCATATTGTGGTGCAATTCACCCAGCAAGTTTTTTTATAGAATTTTTAACCAACATGCAAAGAGTGCTCTATACAGATATCTTTAAAAATCAGAAAAATCATTTGCCGATGTTGATTTTTTCTGGAGAGGCTGACCCTGTGGGTGAGTATGGGAAAGGTGTACGGAAAACGAATGCCTATTACAGAGCAAATGGTTTTGTAACGACGTTGAAATTATATCCAGAAGGTCGCCATGAGATGTTAAACGAGATCAATAAAGAAGTTGTTTACAACGATATTTTAATATGGTTACAGTCGCTTGGAAAAAATAAATAATCCGTTACAAAAATGATAAGAAAGAAAGCGCCAGACGAGCCGGTAAAACTCGTAGGCGCTTTTTTATAGGCTTATATTTTAAGACATGTGTTTTTGAATATCTTCTTCAATGCTTTCAAAAAAAGCGTTTACATCTTGGTCAGAAGTTGTGCCCCCTTGTGCCATATTGGGGTTACCGCCACCTTTTAAATTGATCGTCTTACCATAAGTTTTAAAGAATGCATTCATTTCTAAGTTCGCCAGATTTGATGAGTCTTCTTTTGATTTGGATAAAACGATATGACATTTCTCACCCTCAACAGACATTGCCAAAACGATAAAATTAGGATTTTGGCAAAGCATCTGAACTTTTGTTCTCAAGTCATTCATGCTCAAATTTTCTTCTTCAAGCCTTATGACTTTAATCCCTTCAACTTCTTCAAACATTGCCACAAGGTCAGAAACTTCAAGTGTCATGAGTTGAGTTTTGAGGTCATCGATTTGTTTTTTATCTTGTTTACTGTTTTCAATCAATTGTTTAACAAAATCGACGATTTCACTGTCTTTAACCGATAATAGAGTAGACAAATCATTGATCATATTGTTTCTTGTATTAAAAACTGCTAAAGCAAAGAGACCACAAACAAATTCAATTCGAATGCCCTGTTTATAGTTCTCCATCTTTTTCACTTTAATGATACCGACTTCACCGGTTCTTTTAACATGTAATCCGCCACAAGGGGAAAAATCAAAACCAGCTACTTCAATAACACGTATATTTTCAGTGACTTTAGGTTGTTTGCGAAGTGGCATTTTCGATAATGCCTCTGCATCAGGATAATGTGCAATGATTTCCACGTTTTGATTTAAAATTTGATTTGCGAGAGTTTCCATATCAGACACATCTTGAGCGCTGAGTTTTTGATCAAGATCTATTGTGATGTAATCTTTCCCTATGTGAAAGCCAACAGTATTGGCACCAAAAAGTTTTTCGGCAGATGCAGAAAAGATATGTTGTCCTGCATGTTGTTGCATCAGTGCAAAACGATTTTGCCAGTCTATTTTACAGTACACTTCTCCAGAAATGTTTTTAGCATTTGCCACATCATCAGGAGATACAACATGGTAGATGATTTCATTTTCTATTTGTACATCAACGATATTTATGCCTTGAATTTCACCTATATCAGACGGTTGTCCACCACCTTCAGGATAAAAATAAGTTTCACTTAAAATAAGAGCGGTTTGATTTTTGCCATATGGAACAACCTCAACGAGGGTTGATTTAAATTCGTGACAGTATGCATCTTCTAAATATTTTTTCATCAATAGTGCCTCCTAATAAATTTAATGCTTAATTTTCAAAAGTTATGGTTTATAAAGTCCTTTATAGTATATAATATAATTTGATATGAAGAAAGAGGAGGTCTAAAAATGGACTATCAATTAATAGAAGCGCAATACGAATTACTCTTTGAGTTTGCTGTTTCACCGCAATTTAGAAAGGCTTATGAATACGCGGAGGATATTTTCACAAGTGAACGCCCGAGTGACGACCTTCTTGGATTTGCAGAATGGTTTATGTTTAATTATGAAATTATAGATCAAGCCAAAACAATTTCAGAGATCTTTGCGACTGAAGAACCAATAGACGTTAGAACAAAGATGAGTCAATCCCATAGAAGCATTTTTAAAATTTATAAAGAAAATGAAAAAGTATATTTAAAAGATATTTTTACAAATGAAGCTCTTTTATTAGGACATGAACTCTTTGTTGAAAGTGGTTTGCTCAATGCTAGAATTATGATTTTGGATCATGAAGCCTACATCATAGGTGATTTATTTGAAATTGATGCTTCTTTTGAAGATGCCGTTAAAAAGGCGATATTTGAAGCCTATAACAAATTTTGTATAGATAATGATCTCATCAAAATTGAGGAATTTATCAACAAAGAAAATAGAATGCTCTATAACATTGCTGCGATTATCCATGAGACAATTGAAGAGAATACGATAGACGATGATTACACTGTGCATGAAGCTTTATTTGCCTATAAATGTTCTTATGACGAGCTTGTGGAGTTTTTTCTGAAACTGCCATATTCACTACAGGCAGATGAGGGTGATGAATTTGTATACAGTCTTATATTGGATGAAGACGTTGTAGGGGAGATCGAAATCGTAAAGCAAACCTTCACAATTCTGTGTTTAACTGAGCATGTTCTTCAGAAAATAATAGAGAATATCAACCTTTTAAATAATGAAAACATTATATTTATGAAGTCGCATATGTTAACATTAGATGAATTACTCTAGTTTTATTTGACAAAAGCCATCAATAAATAGTAAAATTTAGATGATACCTAATTGTTGGTTATACAATCTATTAAATATTCTTTGTGAATAATTGAAAGGAGTAGTTGAAAAACTATGTTAAATGCTTTATCAGATCTTCCCGCCGAGGAATATCCCGCCAGTAAAAAGTTAGAGATGAATGATGTATTAAAGGATATTAAGGAGCTGCTGGAAAAGCACGATAATCCTGCTCTTGAACTTCAAAAGTATCTGTCAGAGGTTGAAACAAAAATAGATTTTGAAAATAAGAGAGAGCTTGATAGTGTTGACAAAGAAAATGTTAAAAGCGTAATTGAAAAACATCCTTATTTTAAGAATCCATCATCGTATCACATTAGATTGATCACGATTATGAAATTTCTAAAGAAAAAAGGAGTTGACATTACCGTAAGAGATTTTGATTTGCTCGTGGATGAAATTATCATGTCTATAGAGGGTGTCGAAAAAATTGGTTATGGTAAATATAGAAGAAGAAAATACTAAACAAGAAGAAAATACTAAATTAGAGGTCATTGATATTTAAATATCAATGACCTTTTCACGATGGGGATTATATGTTTGCAAATTATATTAGAGCTAAGTCTGGCATACTACATGAGAATGTAGTTCTTGGGATTAATAAAAGCAATTCGAGAGGTACCGTTTATACACCAGAAAAAATGAGTAAATATATGGTTTACTTATTAGTTCGTGATTATATGCATCAACACGATAATCTTACAGATCTGCAAGATCACATACTGAAAACACTCTACCTAGAGCATACGATTGAAAGTAGTCAAATCCATCATTCAAATTATAATGAAATTAGAGCTATTTTAGATATTTTAAGGCCACTTCAAATTATGGATTTAGCTTGTGGAACGGGTTTGTTATTATTGGCATACCTAGAACTTCACATTCAACTGATGCTATCTTTAGGCATGACGAAAGAAGAGCTCTCTGAACATTTAGGTTTTCTTATAGAAAATCAGGTATACGCTTATGATATAAACGCAGAGGCCATAAGCCATTTCAAAGAAACTCTTCAAGCTTTGATGGCATGTTTAGACGCATCTTGTGAGCTCGATAGAGACCATTTCCAAAACGTCAACAGCTTACTTACAGAAGTCAAAGTTAAGGTAGATTTGATCATTGGCAATCCACCTTATATTGGTGAAAAGGGGAATTTAGATGTATTTGAAGTCATAAAAGATTCTCCGTTTGGAAAAAAATATTACGAAGGGAAAATGGACTATTTTTACTTTTTCATTTATAAAGCACATCAGCATTTGAAACCTGGTGGTAGCCTTTGCTACCTAACCAGTAACTATTTTTTCACTGCTGATGGTGCCGTAAAGCTTAGAAAATTTATTAAAAATGAATTCAATATTTCTCAGATGCTTGATTTTAACGGTGAAAAAATATTTAAAAACAAAAATCTACACGCATGTATTTATACTTTATCTTTAAGACCTCAATCTGAAATCGCTTTTTTAGATGCAGATCTTAATCTAAAAAAGAAATTGAACTCTGATGATGTTTATTTAAGTTCAGAGACGTTCCACTTTATTTCAGATGCCGTAGCAACTCAAATACTCATAAAAATAAGAGAACGATTTAAGATGCATTTAGGGGATCATTATGAAATTAAGCAAGGTATTGTAAGTGGTGCCGATAGATTCAATGGCTCCCCTGTATTTGTTTATAAAGAAACTGAGCTAGCGGAGATCCCCAAGTGTCTTTTAGATTATGTAAAGCCATTTTACAAGAATAGTTCAATTAAACACTTCGAACACGAACCAGATACACCTTTTTATATTTTGTACATTGATAAAAATTTTAAACAAGTGGAAGCAATCTCAACTTTGTTAGAATCTTATAGAAACAAACTTAAAACAAGACGTGAAGTGTTGAAAGGCGTACGACAATGGTATGAGTTAACATGGCCAAGAGACGCTTCAATATTTGCTAAACCGAAAATTGTTGTCCCTCAACGTGCTAAAAGCAACTATTTTGCTTATTCAGAAGGTTCTTTCCATGCTTCAGCTGACGTTTACTATATCTTGAAGAAAGCCGCAGAGGATATGGATGAGATAACTGAAAATCAATCTCTTAAAGGATTGACAGCATTTCTAAATTCATATATTGTGTTATTGTATTTATATTATAGAGGAAAGCGAAAAGGGGAAGCATTAGAACTCTATGCGACACCTTTAAAATTGATTCCATATGAGCCATCGCTTTTTCAAACTTTATCTAAGCTCTATGAGATGAAGTTGCCCGTTATAGAAAAGATTGAAGCAGTGAACAATGTACTCTATAAAACGCTTGATTTAAGTGAAGAGGAATGCGAGTGGCTAAATAATTTTGGAAGGAAGTTTTTATGAAGATTATCATAAAAAAACAAAAGAAATCATATGAAAAATGGCTCAAGCTCGCGGTGGTCATTGTACTCGCCATTATATTTTATTTTGTTATGAAACCAAAAGTTGAAGTCGTTGAGCGTAATATAGTAACTGTTCCGCCTGTTTCTGAGGATGTTGTACGTGTAAAATCTGAAGTCTTTATAAAAGGATTTGAATCCTATGTTGAAAATGTCAGATGGATTGATAATCAAATCTTGGTTTTAAAAAGCAATAAAGACGCACAAAAGGACACTGAATTTGAAGTGAATTTGGATGAACTCAGTGTGAATAAGGTTAGTCTTGATGAAGTGGAAATACCTTCCATTACGATTAAAGATCAGGTCATTGATAAATATGATATTTTAGATAAGCGTTTTGACAGAATTCTTTACTATCTAAATCAAGATGATTTTTATGGTATTTATGCCTATGATGTGGAAGGCAATTATCTTTTTATTACCAATAAAATGAAAGTCGGCAACAATGCATTACCGCTTCTTAAACTCTCTGAAAATGGAAAAAAGATGCTCTATGTTGAAGCAGCAACAGACAGATTAGTCACATATGACTTTGATACTCATAAAAAAAAGATTTTGAAACCCGTGGTTACAGAGAAAACATTTTATGAGAATAGTTTTTTATCACCTGATGGGGGATATGTTCTTCTTTTAGAAGAGGGAGAAACCGTATCGTTTTCATGCTATGGTTCAGATAGTGGTAAGCTCTATGTAGACAATGTCGAAGGGATCAATCCAACGTTTTCAAGGGAAAGCGATCGACTCTATTATCTTTATACTGCTGATATGACTTCTAACTTCACAGGCAAAAGATTAGGCGTAGTTACTCTAAGTAAAAGAAACATTAACTATTTGACTTCGGATTCTGAAGAAGTATACTTCAATAAAATGATGCCTATTGAAAACAGTCAGTTGCTTTATTTAGTTGGCATTAATGAAGATAACCATTTCATAATAGATCAAGTTGTGATCTATTCTCCTGAAACAAATGAGAAGAAAAGTATTAGTGCTCTTAAAGGCATGCAAATTGATGAAAATACTAACTTTGAGGTCAATGGTCAAATGTTAGTATTACCTGAAACAGAGACGCAATTGACACTGCTTAACTTAGAAACACAAGCAGTTCAGAATTTTTATGACTTAACGAGATTGTCTAAAGACGCTCTCTATATAAAAAATCATGAAGGTTTTTTACTTGGATATGGTAATACCATTTATCGGGTCGACCAAAAAGGAAAATCAAAGATTTACCAATATGAAGGCACTTATGTGACGTCATCCATATCTCCTGAAGCGGATAAAATGCTTATAATCAGTGAAGATGATAAAGGACTGAATTGTGTGATTACCTTTAAACTGGGAATTGATTATTAAAGTGCATGTGATCGTTTTAATAGATAGAATTTATCTTAACTATAAACCATAATAATAAAACAAATCAAAATCTCCTATATATTGCCATTTAAAGTGATGTATGATACACTTTATGGAATAATATAGGAGATTTTTTATGTTGAATCGATTAAATAGACAATATCATGTGACGATTATCTTCATACGCTGTATGGTTATTTTAAGCCTTTTGTGCACACTGGCTGTATATCATATAGTAGAGACCAATTACTTCAATATGATTTCAGATTATCGAAGTACAACGCCTTCTAACTTAAAGCAAGACGTCGTTCTAAAAAAATTAGAAGGTCATGTGGTCTCTCTAAATACTGAAAAGTGCACTTTTATCTTTAAAGCGAAACATTTGATACACAAAATACTCGTTTACTATGATGATAAAGAGCGGGACACAAGCTTGATTGAGGAGGCCATTTTAAATGACCAATCTTTCTTAGAAATTGAGCTGAATATGAATGAACGACAGTTTAGAGAGACGCATAATGCTTATGAGTTTGACTATCAAAAATACCTTTATGCCAATAATATTATAGGGCAGTATCATTTAAAAAGTTATGAAGTGATTGATGAAGGTCCAAAATCCATCTTTGCTTTTTTCAATTCTACTCGAATGAAGATCACATATCATATAGAAAAGCGCTTACCCCCTAAGGTTTCTGAGTATTTTGATGCGCTTGTTTTGGGCGATAGCAACAGCCTTGAGGCAAAAGAGTCCTTTCGTAAATTAGGCATAGCACATGTATTCGCCATATCCGGTATGCATTTTGGACTTGTATATGCTTTTTTATATAAATTCATCAAAGGACCTAGAGGCATCAAAAGCATTGTTATAACAGGTTTATTACTTTGCTATTGGGGGCTTATTGGATTTTCATATTCTGCTGGAAGAGCGGTGTTTCTAGTGATTTATATCGAAATCTCAAGATTGCTTTCTAGAAAGATAGATGTTCTTAGTGCTGTGGCGTTTACGAATTTGATCTTATTATTGCTTTTTCCAAGTGCGGTTCTTGCAGTATCTTACCAGCTTTCTTTTATCGCCTATTTACTGATTGCTTATGTCTATCAGCGCATTCAACAACATCGAAAACTCAACAAATTATGGGGAAGTTTGTATTTTGTTTTCTTTATACAGATCATGTTTATCCCTATCCAACTCTATTATTTTAATGAAGTCAACCTATGGGCATTTCTGCCGAACTTAATACTGGTGCCTCTGATTAGTTTTTTATTTCCCTTTTTCTTTCTCACACCAGTATTGGGTAGTTTCATAAATGGCATTATGGAAAAATGTCTTTATGGTGTAGAATTTTTAGCCAATCATATGCCAGTACTACTCATTCGAGGGCAAGTTTTTACACCAAATCAATTTAGAGTTATATTAGTAGGCGTTTTGAGCTATTTGTTCTATAAAGCCTTAAAAATATACCAAGACAGCGAAAAATCTTTAGAAGTCATTGCCTTCAAAAGAGTAAAAATGACTCTTTGGTTTTTATTGATGTCAGTGATGATCGTTAGTGGTTTTAATTTTTCGAGGTCTGAGATTCATTTTTTCGATGTCGGCCACGGCGATTCTGCTCTGATTACGGATGGGCGTTATCATATTTTAATTGACGCTGGGGATCAATACACAGATTTAAGTCAAATGCTATTTAAGCGTGATATCTATAAGATTGATGCACTTGTTTTTTCACATGCGCATAGCGATCACATAGGCGGTTTATTAAACTTAGTACATTCTTTGAAAATTAACCAGATCTACTGCAATGAAGAAACCTATGAAGTGATTAAAGGGGATATACCTGATTCTTCAGAGGTCATCTTAGTGACATCTCCCCTGGAAATAGCACTGGCACATTCTAAAATGACATTAATACCAACAGTATCAGCGGATACCAATGATAATGCCATAGCGGTTTGGTATGATTCAAAGGCTATTAAAGGGCTATTTTTAGGGGATATAAGTGGTGATGTATATGAAAAATTACCCTCTATACTGGGATATCTTGATTTTATTAAAGTGTCACATCATGGTTCTAAAACTGGGTTAAGTCATGCTTTTTTAGATGCACATAGAGCTAAGTATGCCATTATATCACACAATGAAAAATATCTGATGCCAAATAAGGATGTCATAACCCAGCTAGAAGCGTATGGGATTAAAATATATGAAACTTATAATTGTGGTGAACTCGTTTTGAATAAAAGAGGTATTTTACCTTATTTAAAGCGTGAAATTAAGCGTAATTACAATGGATTTACGAAATAGGCTTTCATTTTGTTGAAATTGCTGTTACTATTTTATAAGAACATTTGAGAAGGAGTCTTATACATGGATTTTATGACCTACTACAAGCAATTAAGAAAAAATGAGATTGCAGCTTTAAATTTAATAACAGGAAGAGAACAGTATTTAATTGATAATATCATTAAGATGATTGAGAACAATTTTCTAATAGAAGCATATAAGGACCTTAATTTTACAACAATTGAGGGTACATTTGATGTAGATCAATTTTTAAGCATTTCTGAAACGCTCCCTTTCTTTGATGAGAGAAGAATTATATTTGTCAATAATGTAAACCTCTTTAAAAATGTCAAAGAGGATGCAGAGGCTAAGTTAATCGCCTTTTTCAAATCCATCCCAGAGCAAACGATACTCATCTTTGTGGAGAAGGATTTAGACAAGCGTAAGAAGCTTTACAAACTCATGGCTAAAGAGGGGACTTTCGTCAGTATTGACAAAATGACACATTCTGAATTCGTCAAATGGGTTAACAAGAAATTTAAAGAGTATAAAAAGCCTATCTCAATCCATGCACTTAATTATTTTATAGAGATGAGCAATTATCTAGATAAAGACTCTAACAAGAATCTGTACGATGTCGATAATGCTATAAAATCGCTTGTAAGTAATGAAAGTGAAATAACTGAAAAAGTAATTAATCAATATCTTGAAATTCCCATCGAGCACAATATATTTAAGATGATTGATGCCATAAGCGAAAAGAAAATACAAACAAGCTTGTTAATTTTAAATGAGTTGGTGGGGAGTGGTGAACCAGAAATTAAAGTATTTTATCTGATCAATCAGCAATTTAGAAATATTTTAAAGACTAAATATCTGGTTAGAAGTGGGTATTCCAGTAATATCATTGCGACCAAATTAGGGATTCATCCTTTTGTGGCAAAGAAAGCGGCCTATTTTGCGAATCAGTATTCTTTTGAGTCGCTTCATAAGATTGTCGATATTATTGAAACCGTAGATATCGAAATGAAGTCAACAGGTTTATCACCACATTTGTTGATAGAGAAGGCGTTGTTTGAGATTCACACAATTGGTTAAAGTGCATAAGAAGGGTTTAGAGGGGCTAATCCGAGACTAATGGGGAATTAATCCCCAAAAAAGACGAAAGCGTACATATAATGTACGCTTTTTAATATTTGATCAAATATTAAATTGACACGGTCTCTTCTTTCGGGGATTCCAAAATTAATATAAGATAAACTCTATTCAGCCGCAGCGTTTAATCTTTTTCTTAATCTTGAAACTTTTCTTGAAGCAGCATTCTTATGGAATGTTCCTTTAGCGCCAGCTTGAGTCATTTTCTTTTCGAAGAATCTTAATTTTTCTTCTGCAAGATTTTTATCGCCAGCTTCTAATGCTTCTAAGAATCTTTTTTCAGCAGTTTTAAGAGCTGATTTTCTTGCTTTGTTCACAGCTGTTTTTTTGCTGATAACATTGATTCTTTTCTTAGCTGATTTAATATTAGCCATTTTTGTTCACCTCCCCGCAGTTTTTCAACATTCTTATTCTAACATGCAGGCTTTAAGAAATCAAGTTTTTTTTAAATGTATTTGAGAAGGCTATCGTCGTATGTTATAATTGTTAGGTACATTTTTAGAAGGCGATTCAAACGGTTTACGTTTAGAATATACAGTCACTGTTAAGGAGGCATATAAATGTCTAGTGAAAGGCAAAAATATATTAGAAATTTTTCGATTATTGCTCATATTGATCATGGGAAGTCGACACTTGCTGACCGTCTTATCGAAAAGACAGGTTTGTTGACTCAACGTGAGATGAAAGCGCAAATACTCGATAGTATGGATCTTGAAAGAGAACGTGGGATTACGATCAAACTGCAAACGACACGTCTTGTTTATAAAGCTAAAGATGGTCATGAATACCTCTTAAACCTAATAGACACACCGGGCCATGTGGATTTCACATACGAAGTTTCAAGATCACTTGCGGCATGTGAAGGGGCTCTTTTGGTAGTAGATGCGACTCAGGGGGTAGAAGCGCAGACACTTGCAAACGTGCATCTTGCAGATGAGCAGGGTCTTGAGATTGTCCCTGTGCTAAACAAAATTGATTTACCAAGTGCAAGACCTGATGAAATTATTGCAGAGATTGAAGAAATTATTGGCGTTATTGCTGAGGATGCACCTCAAATTTCAGCTAAAAATGGTATAAACATTGAAGATGTTTTAGAGCGTATTGTTGAAGCTGTTCCACCACCAGATGGGGATGAAAACGCACCGCTTAAGGCATTGATTTTCGATTCATACTATGACACTTATAAAGGCGCTGTGGCTTATATCAGAGTGATGGAAGGCACTATTAAAAAGGGTGACCAAATCATGATGATGGCAGCAGGTAAAAAGTTTGATGTCGTAGAAGTGGGCATCTCTGTACCGAGTTCTCTTGCAGTTCCAGAACTTCGAGCAGGTGATGTTGGGTACGTAACAGCAAGTATAAAAAACGTTATTGACTGTAGGGTTGGTGATACAATTACCAGTGCGGTTACGCCTACTGCTGAAGCATTACCAGGCTATAAAAAAGCAACTTCCATGGTTTTCTGTGGGATTTATCCAGCAGAAGGTGAAAGCTATGATGAAGTCAGAGATGCACTGGAAAAGTTACAACTTAATGATGCAGCATTATCATTTGAACCAGAAACTTCAGTTGCACTTGGTTTTGGTTTTAGATGTGGTTTCTTAGGACTACTTCATCTTGAAATTATTGAACAGAGAATTGATCGAGAATTTGACCTTGATATTATTGCAACGGCACCTAGTGTAATTTACAGAATTACAACGAATAGTGATGAAGTTTTAATGATTCAGAATCCATCAAATTTACCGCCTATAACCGAAATTAAAATGATGGAAGAGCCTATAGTAGAAGCTAAAATCATTGTTCCAAATGAGTACGTAGGAAACATCATGGAACTTTGTCAAAATAGACGTGGCGTCATGCTTCATATGGACTACTTAGATCCAAAACGTGTTATTTTACATTATGAATTGCCACTGAATGAAGTGATTTATGACTTCTTTGATGCACTTAAATCTAAAACTAGGGGCTATGGATCACTTGATTATGAGTTTTCTGAATACAGAGAATCTGAACTGGTTAAATTGGATATATTACTTAATAAAGAAAATATAGATGCTTTTTCAATGATTGTTCATAAAACAAAGGCAGAGAGTAGAGGTCGCGTTATTTGTGAGCGATTAAAAGAAGTAATCCCGCGTCAAATGTTTGTCATTCCAATCCAAGCGGCGGTTGGTTCTAAAGTAATTGCACGTGAAACGATCAGTGCCATGCGTAAAGACGTCCTTGCTAAATGTTATGGTGGTGACATCTCACGTAAGAAAAAACTTTTAGAAAAGCAAAAAGAGGGTAAAAAGAAAATGAGACAACTTGGCTCAGTGGAAGTTCCACAACAAGCCTTTTTATCTGTTCTCAAATTTGATGATAATTAAGACTTAGGCAATCGGGGTTCTCCGGTTGCTTTTTTATCCCTAAATAATGGTGTTTAATAACGTGATCATGGATGCTTAGGAAACGTTATAAAGGAGGCCCTAATGAGTTTAATGATTAATCAACTACAATCAAATGAAATCAGCTTGTATATCCATATTCCATTTTGTATTGAAAAATGCCTTTACTGTGATTTTGTATCCTATAAAATAACCGATACAGAAAAGCATAATTCAGTAGAAATTTATATTCAAGCATTAAAACATGAAATAACTTTGTATGAGACGCTTTTGAAAAACGCAACAATTAAAACCATCTTCATAGGAGGTGGTACACCATCAAGTATCGAAGGGCGTTATATTTTAGAAATCGTAAATCAAATAAAGCTTTACAACACACTGGCAGATTTAACGGAATTTACAATTGAAGTTAATCCTGGAACTTTAACGGATGAAAAAATTAATGCCTATTTATCTGCAGGCGTCAACCGAATCAGCATGGGCGTTCAATCTGCTCAAGATACGCTTTTGAAATCCATCGGTAGAATTCACACCTTCAACGAGTTTTTAACCACTTATAAAGGGGTTAGAGAAAGAGGCTTTGATAACATTAATCTCGATCTCATGTTCGGCTTGCCTAATCAATCCATAGAAGATGTGGCGTACACCCTTAAGGTCATAACAGAACTGAGCCCAGATCATATTTCTGCGTATGCTTTAAAACTTGAAGAAGGGACGCCAATGTATCGTGCTCACGAACGAGGAGAAATTAGTTTACCTGATGAAGAGACTGAGAGAGAAATGTATCACCTCATTGAGAATGTGTTAAAAGAACATGGTTACAATCAATATGAAATATCCAATTTTGCTAAACCCAATATGGCATCTAAACATAATCTCGTATACTGGGAAAATAAGGCCTATCTCGGGCTTGGTATTGCATCACATAGTAAAATTGAACTAACAAGATTTAATAACTACTCAAATTTTCCGAATTACCTAGAGGCATTAAATCAAAATATAAAACCAGTAGAGGCAGAAATGCCAATTGAGCAAGCTGAAGACCTATTCGAAACCATTATGCTGGGACTTAGACTCAATAAAGGCATTTCTATAGAAGCAATTAATGCAAAATACGCAATTGACTTCCTAGAAAAATATCAAAACGAAATCAAAAAACTAAAATCACAATCATTAATCCTACACGATACCAAAGCAAAAATCATTCGCCTCACCGCCCGAGGCAGAGACCTATCCAACCAAGTCTTCCTTGAATTCATGGCGGACTAGAACAATGACAAGATATGATGTCTTTCCATCCAAATGGCGTAAAAATGTAGTTACACAAATGAACCAGCAACTAAATAGCTTGCGTAGGTTCCTTCCGCAGGAACGAGGACTAGAAAGTGACGAGATATGATATCTTTCCATCCAAATGGAGTTTAAATGTAGTCACACAAATGAACCAGCAATTAAATAGCTTGTGTAGGTTCCTTCCGCAGGAACGAGGACTAGAGATATGGTGATTTACCATATTGTTTTCATCCGAATGGAGTTAAAATGCAATGCTTAATAACACAGGTGAAGCCCAAATAGCTTTCATAGGTTCCTCCGCAGTGAGCGAGGACTAGAACCGGAGAAAGCTATTTGGGCTTTACTGTTTCAAACCTAAAATTTTAACGAAATGTAAATAGAGTATAAATATTTAAAAAGAAGGTTGACAACTCAACTGGTTGGCGGTATATTATATATAGATTAGCACTCCTTAAAGATGAGTGCTAACAAAAAGGTGGTGACAAGATGTTATCAGATAGGCAACTCCGCATCTTAGAAGCAATCATCGTAGACTTTATAGATACAGCTCAACCAGTGGGTTCAAGAACCATTTCAAAAAAATATCCTCTGGGCATAAGCTCAGCGACTATTAGAAATGAAATGGCTGACCTTGAAGAACTTGGTTATTTAGAACAACCGCATACTTCTGCTGGAAGAGTGCCCTCAGAACTTGGTTATCGACTTTATGTGGATTCAATGACAAATCTTCATACAATCGGAATAGAGCAGAAGGAATTGATTCAATCCCTTCTCTTAAAAAGGATTATAGAAGCGAATGATATAGCAGACCAATCTGCAAAGCTATTAGCTGATTTCACCGGGCTGGTATCTGTGGTGACAATTCCTCAATTTAACAAGTGTCGCTTAGCAAACTTGAAAATGGTAAGGGTTACGGATACTAAGGTGCTTTTAATTCTAGTAACAGATAATGGAATCGTTAAAAATATTCAACTTGCTTTATCAAATACAGATCAATATATTCTGGATAAGATATCGGATACAATGCTCCAATTTTTGCACGGTGAAACCATTGAAAATATTGATGTACGTTCAATTTTTAAATTAAAAGAAAAATTGAATTCGTTTGGTGATATCGTAGATTATTTGATTCCAATATTAAAAGATGCGTTAAAAAATTTAGACGACAATGAAATTCATATAGCGGGAGAGCAAAATATTCTGTCTATATTAGAATTTTCTGAATCGGAAAAAGCAAAACAGATCTTTAAATTTATGAAGTCGAGTGAAAATTTAATAAGATTAATTCATACGGTGGATACAAATAAACTTGCCATTAGGATAGGGACAGAGATCGGCATAAAAGAACTAGAAGATTGTAGTGTAATCTCATCAGTTTACAAAGTAGACGGTAAAAATGAGGGGAAAATTCTAGTACTTGGGCCTAAACGAATAGACTATGGTGCTGTGATATCAATCGTAAATTATATTAGCAATACATTATCAGATTTATTTTCTGGTATATATTTATAAGAGACACAAGTAAGTAAAAATGTAAAAAAGGATGAGGCAGATGAGTAAAAAGAAAAAAGAAAAAGTAGATGCTGACGAGGCTGTACTAGATCAAGAAGAAACTGTTTCCAATACAACCGTGGATGCAGAACCTCCAATAGAAGAAAATGATACTGTTGAAGGCGAAAAGGTAGAAGAAGGTGGAGAACAGGATTTGAAAGCTGAAATACAAAACTTAAATGACCGTTATCTTAGATTAAATGCTGAATTTCAGAATTATAGAAAACGCGTTGAAAAAGAAAAAACAGATATCTTTAAATACGGCAACGAAAAACTTATTATCGAAATGTTACCTATCATGGATAACTTTGAAAGAGCATTATCTTCTTTTGAAGAGGATCATGCAGAAGATAAAGTGTTAAGTGGTGTCAAAATGATAAAAAAATCATTAGATGATTTCTTTGATAAACATGATGTAAAGAAGATTGAAGCAGTTAATACACCTTTTGATCCAGATAAACATCACGCTGTAATGACTGAAGAAGTTGAAGGTGTAGAAGGTGAAACGGTAGTGGCGGTATTCCAAGAGGGTTATACACTCGGGGATAAAGTTATTAGACCAAGTATGGTGAAAGTATCCAATTAAGCAAAAAATTCAAGTACGAGATTATTAAAAAAGGACAAAGAATCAAAGGTCCGTTTAAATAAAAAAATAAAACTTAAGTAAGGTTAAATTATAAGGAGGCAATTATAATGGCTAAAATTATTGGTATTGACTTAGGAACAACAAACTCATGTGTGTCCGTATTAGAAGCTGGCGAAGCGGTGGTTATTCCTAATGCAGAAGGGAATAGAACAACACCTTCTATCGTAGCTTTTACAAAAACAGGTGAAAGATTAGTTGGAGAAACAGCTAAGAGACAAGCAATTACAAATCCAGATAGAACTATTATTTCGATCAAAAGAGAAATGGGTATAGATCACAAGGTAAAAATTGATGATAAAGTGTACTCACCACAAGAAATTTCTGCAATGATTCTTCAAAAATTAAAAGCAGATGCAGAAAGTTATTTAGGCGAAACTGTAACTGAAGCGGTTATAACAGTACCTGCATATTTTACAGATTCTCAAAGACAAGCGACAAAAGACGCTGGTAAAATTGCTGGTTTAGATGTAAAAAGAATTATCAATGAACCAACTGCTGCATCATTATCTTATGGTTTAGACAAAACTGATAAACAACATAAAATCATGGTATTTGACCTTGGTGGTGGTACATTTGATATTTCTATCCTTGAAATCGGTGATGGTGTATTCGAAGTATTGGCGACTAATGGTAATAACCATTTAGGTGGCGATGACTTTGATAAAATTGTTATGGACCATTTAGCTGAAACTTTCAAATCAGAGCATGGTGTTGATTTAAGAAATGACAAAATGGCACTTCAAAGATTAAAAGAAGCTGCTGAAAAAGCTAAAAAAGAATTATCTACAACTCAATCTACTAACATCAATTTACCTTTTATTACGGCTACAGCAGAAGGTCCATTACATTTAAACATCGACTTATCTCGTTCTAAATTTGAACAATTAACAAAAGGCTTAGTGGACAAAACGATGGAACCTACTAAAAAAGCACTTAAAGATGCTGGTTTAAATCCAAGTGATATTGAGCAAGTAATCTTAGTTGGTGGTTCTACTAGAATCCCTGCTGTACAAGATGCCGTTAAGAAATTTACAAATAAAGAACCTCATAAAGGCGTAAATCCAGATGAGTGTGTTGCTCTTGGTGCAGCAATTCAAGGTGGTGTTCTTTCAGGAGATGTTAAAGATGTATTATTACTTGATGTTACACCTCTATCACTTGGTATTGAAACATTGGGTAGCGTATTCACTAAATTAATCGAAAGAAACACTACTATTCCTACTAAAAAAAGCCAAGTATTCTCGACTGCTGCTGATAACCAAACTGCTGTTGATATTCACGTATTACAAGGTGAAAGACAAATGGCAAGTGATAATGTTACAATGGGTAGATTCCAATTAGATGGTATCCCACCAGCAAGAAGAGGTGTTCCTCAAATTGAAGTAACATTTGATATTGATGCAAATGGTATCGTCAACGTAAGTGCAAAAGACTTAGGCACTGGTAAAGTTCAACATATTACGATTACAGCTTCAACTCACTTATCTGAAGAAGAAATTGAGAAAAAAGTAAAAGAAGCAGAATTACATGCTGAAGAAGATCGTAAGAAAAAAGAATTAATTGAAGAAAGAAATAAAGCAGATAACATGATCTATGAAATTGAAAAATCAATGACAGATCTTGGTGATGAAGTGACTGAAGATGAAAAAGCAGATATTAATGCTAAAATAGAAAAACTAAAAGCATCAATGACTACCGACGACGTAGAAACTATAAAAGCTGATTTTGAAGCACTTACAAATGCTTTTCAACCGTTAGCACAAAAACTTTACTCAAAAGGTCAAGCTGAGCAAGGACCACAAGATATGGGTCAAGGTCCGGATGATAATGTTGACGAAGCGGATTATGAAGTGGTAGACTAATAGATAGGGCACCTTCGGGTGCCTTACACTTATAAAACGGTTTCAACAAGAAAGGCGGAATTTTAGTGAGTAAAAGCGATTATTATGAGTTGTTGGGTGTCGAACGCAATGCAGATGAAAACGAACTCAAAAAAGCTTACAGAAAACTTGCGATGAAATATCATCCAGATAGAAATCCAGACGATGCAGAAGCAGAAGCTAAGTTTAAAGAAATAAATGAAGCTTATGAAGTTCTAAGCGATACTGAAAAAAGGCGTTTATACGACCAATTTGGCCATGCAGGTGTCAACCAAAATGGTGGCGCTGGTGGTGGCTTCAGTGGTTTTGATGGTTTTGGCGGCTTTGAAGATATTATTAATGAAATGTTTGGTGGTTTTGGTGGTTTTTCATCCTCTTCATCGAGACGAAATGGTCCTAGAAAAGGGGCTGATATCAGAGTTGATATCACTTTAACATTTGAAGAAGCCGCTTTTGGCGTTAAAAAGAAAATTGAATTCTTGAGAACAGAAGAATGTGATGTCTGTAATGGAGCCGGAAATGAACCAGGCACATCATCGCATACATGTACCGCATGTAATGGTAAAGGTGAAGTTAGATATTCTCAAAGATCTCTCTTTGGAGAGTCTATTAGTGTAAAACCATGTACTGCATGTAAGGGCAAGGGCGAGATATTTGATAAACCATGTCATCAATGTAAAGGTCATGGCAAAATTAAAAAAAGAAATTCGAAAGAAGTCGATATTCCAGCAGGCGTATTTCATGGTGCCAATATGCAACTTAGAGGTGAAGGTGATTTAGGTCAAAATGGTGGACCACGCGGAGACGTTATAGTGGTTCTCAGAGTCACACCGCATAAACACTTTACACGTGATGGCAATGATATTTACTATGACTTAAATATCACATATGCTCAAGCTGTATTAGGGGCTGAGGTTTTAGTACCGACTTTAGATGGCAAAGCAAAATTTGTAATCCCAGAAGGTACCCCGAGTGGCAAGCAATTTAAGCTTAAAGGAAAAGGCGTTCCAGTTCTCAATGGATATGGAAGGGGCGACCAATATGTTAGGGTAATCGTAGAAATCCCTAAAGGACTTAATAAGAAACAAAAGGAACTCCTTGAAGCTTTTGAGGCTGAAATGACTGGTAAAAAAACCAGCAGTTCAAGCACTGAGGAGAACTCAAAGAGCAAAAAAAAAAATGAAAAAGGGTTCTTAGGTAAAATGAAGGATGCTTTGAGTTAATTTAAGAAATCTCTTGTATATCAAGAGATTTCTTTTTTGTAGATATTGAGTTGATCCTGATATTGCAACTTCACCCTAGAAAAAAAGAAGATTATCAGATATAATCAATATGCAACTCTAAATATGAAATCTGAATAATAGAATAGAAATAAGGAGCAAAATATGAGCTGGTTTGAAATAAAAATAAAAACAAGTGAAATTGCAATAGAAGCTGTTTCTAATATACTTTGTGACGTAGGAGCAGGCGGTGTTATGATTTTGAATCCTAACGATCCTGACTTTCACAATCAATCTCAAGGTAAATGGGATTATTATGACCCTCAAAACATAAAACTTGATTTTGATGGTGTTTTAGTAACGGGTTATTTAGAAAAAGAATCCGTTGAAGAATCAATTGAGATTATTAAAGAACGTATTTCACATTTAAAAGAATTTGGTTTAGATCCAGGATTAGGTGAACTTTCATATGAAGTTGTTGATCCCAAGGACTGGGAGAACGAATGGAAGAAATATTTTAAACCCATTCGCCTTGGCAATCGCATGGTGGTTAAACCCACATGGGAAACTTTTGATGCAAATGAGGACGATATTATAATTGAAATTGATCCTGGTAATGCTTTTGGTTCTGGAACGCATGAAACCACTTCGATGTGTATTGAAATGATTGAAAAGTATATGAAAAGTACAGACACTGTAATTGATGTAGGTTGTGGAAGCGGTATTTTATCCATCGCAGCAGGTCTTTTAGGGGCTCAAAGTGTTGTTGCTGTTGATATTGATGAAAATGCAGTAAGAACTGCAAGAGAAAACTTAGCGCATAACGGCTTGAGTCATATATCTGACGTAAGACAGGGGGATTTGGTTTCTGTTATTTCCGAAAAAGGAGATCTAGTCGTTGCCAACATTATTGCAGAAATAATCGTCATGCTTGTTGATGACATCGATAAGGTACTGAAAGACAGTGCTTATTTTGTTGCCTCAGGGATTATTTTAAGTAGAATTAAAATGGTTACAGATAAGTTGGAAGCGTCAGGATTTAAAGTACTTGAAGTTATAGAAAAGGGCGAATGGGCAGTTGTTGTTTCACAAAAGTAAGGGGCTGAGACATTTAAATGTATAAATTCTTTATAAATAAAGAAGATAAAATCGAAGAAGAACATCTTATTATTAATCATGCAGATTCTGTTAGACACCTTGAAAAATCATTGAGAATTAAACTAGGTGAAATGATTACTTTTAGCACGAGTGAAATCAGTTATATTGGAGAAGTCATTGAAATGACACCTCAAATGATAAAGCTAAAAATAGTCGAGACACATGAGCCTCAAAATGAATCGCCTCTCAAGATAGATCTCTATCAATGCTTACCTAAAGGACAAAAAATGGACCTTATCATACAAAAGAATGTTGAACTTGGCGTAAGAGATTTTTATCTTGTGGAGTCTAAGAGATGTATTGTCGAATATAAAGGGAAAGATGTGCAAAAAAAATTAGATCGACTTGATAAGATTGCACTGGAAGCGGCTAAACAATCCAAGCGGGATTATATTTCCACCGTAAAAGCTGTATTACCCATTCAAAAGCTCAATGCAGCTCTCTCGGCATACGATCTTGTTCTTGTTTTATATGAATCTGAGGATGAATTGTTTATTAACGATGTGATCAAAGGCATTAGTCCTGAGACAATTGCAGTGGTTGTTGGACCGGAAGGTGGATTTGAGCCGAGTGAAATAGAATTGTTAAAAGAAAATGGTGCACAAATTGTATCACTTGGCAAACGCATATTGAGAACAGAAACAGCAGGTTTTGCTTGTGTGACATGTCTTCAATATGCTATTGGTGATTTATCATCAGAAAAGAAATAGAGTAGGAGTTTTTAAATGCATAAAGTAGCATTTGTGACCTTAGGTTGCAAAACCAATCAATATGAAACAGATGCCCTAATGGATCTGTTTTACAATCATAGATTCGAAATTGTAGACTTTGATGAATATGCAGACGTCTATATCATTAATACTTGTACCGTGACGAATGTTGGTGATCAGAAATCTAGGCAAATGATTAGAAGAGCTAAAAAAAATAATCCTGAGGCAATTGTAGTTGTCGTAGGATGCTATGCACAAATTTCACCCAATGAAGTATCAGAGATTGCGGATGTAGATATTGTCATTGGGACTGATGCACGTGGTGGTATTATTAAGTATATAGAAGACTATCAAAATGGCAAAACTGAGAAACCCTATGTGATCGTCAAAGATATCATGAAAATTAAACAATTTGAAGAATTGACATTAAAGCATATTAAAGAGCATACGCGTGCTTTTATAAAAATTCAAGAAGGCTGTAATCAGTTTTGTTCATATTGCATCATACCGTATGCTAGAGGTCAAGTCAGAAGTCGATCACTTGAACATATTGTAAGTGAAATTACAGACCTTTCACTGCAAGGCTATAAAGAATATGTATTGACTGGGATTCACATTGGTTCGTATGGTCTTGATTTTGAAAATATAGCTCTGATTGATCTCCTTGAAGCGATCCATAAGATTGAAGGGGTAGAGCGTATACGCTTGGGATCGATCGAACCGCGACTCATTACAGAGGCCTTTATTGAGCGGTTAAAAGGTTTAAATAAGGTTTGTGACCATTTTCATCTATCCATGCAAAGTGGATCTGATACCGTTCTTAAAAGAATGAATCGAAAGTATAATACGGATGAATACGAACAAGCGGTTACTGCACTGCGTCAAATTTATAAAAATCCGTCCATTACAACAGATATCATTGTTGGATTCCCTGGTGAAACCGATCAGGAATTTGAAGAGACACTCAACTTTGTAAAAAAGATTCGCTTTAGTGAAATTCATGTATTTAAGTTTTCAAAGCGAGAAGGAACGCCAGCTGCCAAAATGACTGATCAAATACATGGTGATGTTAAGAAGAAACGCAGTGAAGCACTGATTGCCCTAGGTAAAATTTTAGAAGATGAATACAGAGCGCAATATATTGGTTCAACTTTATCCGTACTGTTTGAAGAATATAAAAAGGGCAATTGGATTGGCCATACAACCAATTATATTAAAGTGGTGGTCCCAGGTGAAGCAAAACAGAATCTGGTTAAGAAAATATGTGAAATTAGAATTGAAGCTCTAGAGGGTCATGAACTTTTAGGTAAAATAATTTCGTAAAACACTAAAAATATTTTGTGACTCTCAATAAAATTTGGTATAATTAGAATAAGCGATAGTCCTAATGCAATTTAGGATTTGTTGTTTTGTAATAGTTTATTGAATTCAGACATATGAGAGGAGGTGTTATAGTGGATTGTATATTTTGTAAGATTATAAACGGCGAAATTCCATCGTCAAAAGTTTATGAAGATGAGTTAGTCTATGCATTTGAAGACATCAATCCGAGTGCGCCTGTCCATGTTCTCATTGTCCCAAAGGAACACATAGCTTCGCTTGAAGAAGTGGATGAAAGGCACACCAGTCTCATTGGACATTTACATCTTGTGGCATCTAAGATTGCCAAGGAGAGAAATATCGATGAGAGCGGTTACCGTTTGCTTACAAATGTTGGTAAAGACGGAGGTCAAAGTGTTTTTCATCTTCATTATCATTTGCTTGGCGGCAGAAATTTACAGTGGCCACCGGGTTAAATGTCACTAAAAATGTATTGCAAAAATAGTATTTTTAGTGTATAATAACGAAGTATGTTCTAGGTACATTCCTCTGTACTATTAAAGAATCTATTAACGGAGGGAGGGAATGTGTATGTCTGGCATCAAAGTAGGAGAAAATGAAAGTATTGATAGTGCTTTAAAAAGATTTAAAAGAGAAACTTCAAAAGCTGGCGTAATGGCTGAAATCAAGAAGAGAAGACATTACGAAAAGCCTAGTGTAAAGCGTAAGAAAAAATCTGAAGCAGCTAGAAAGAAAAAAAGACGTCAAGCTTAGAGAAAGGGTGAAAATATGTCACTAATGAATAAGCTGACTGATGATTTGAAAGACGCAATGAGATCAAAAGACAAAGTGAGAAAATCTGTAATCACAATGCTTCGTGCTGCTATTAAGCAAATCGAAATTGACGAGAGAAGAGAAGTTTCTGAGGACGATGTCATTGATATTATAGCGAAACAAATCAAGCAGAAAAAAGGTGCCATCGAAGATTTTACAAATGGTGGTCGCGAAGACTTAGTTGATTTGACTAAGACTGAGATTGATATACTCATGGCTTACATGCCTGAACAACTTTCTGAGGAAGCAATTGTTGAAATTATCGCTAACGCTATAAAAACAACAGGTGCTGAAACCATGAAAGATATGGGTAAGGTTATGGGAATCGTATCAGAAGCTACAAAAGGTAAAGCGGACGGTAAGCATATTGCTGATCTTGTCAAGAAATCTTTATCAAAATAAGATCTGTTATTTTTAACAGTTGATTAAATAGCACTTTCCATACGGAAAGTGCTATTAATTTGTAATGAATAACTAAAATAGAAACGGTCAAAATGAGTTTTATCACTTGCTCATCTTGACCGTTTTCGTGTATTGATCATGAAAGTTTACATATTTAGGGATACATATTAAAATACCGATCTCAATAGATTCAAATTATTTTTAAAACCATTCATATTTATGATAAAATAATAGAAAGTCATTTATTCATTTAGGAGGAAAAATGTCAGAAATCGCAATGAAAAGAATTGTGTTAAATGATTTTAGTGCTTTACATTTACTATTTGGTAATTTGGATGAAAATATAAAAATAATTGAAAAGCATTACAATGTAAATATCACATCAAGAGATGGCGAAATCCTAATCAGAGGGGATGCGCATCAAATTGATCAAGTTGATGAAATTATTCAAAATTTGATTAAGTCTATTCAATCGGGTGAAACGTTAGACAGACAGCGTATTCATTATGTTATTCAATCTGTAAAAGTCGGCGATAGTGAACAATTAGAATCGCTTAACAAATCTTTTGTCTGTGTTACAGCGAAAGGTAAAGCTATCAAACCGAAAACAATTGGTCAAGGACACTATATTAAAGCAATTCAGACCAATGCAGTTACTTTTGGTATCGGTCCTGCTGGAACTGGGAAAACATATCTTGCAGTGGCTATGGCAGTACGTGCATTTAAGAACAATGAGGTGAATCGCATCATTATAACACGTCCAGCTGTGGAAGCAGGTGAAAGCCTTGGTTTTCTACCTGGAGATTTACAAATGAAAGTAGACCCATACCTACGCCCTCTATACGACGCTTTGTATGATATTTTAGGGGCAGAGACATACAACAGTTATAAAGAACGTGGTTTGATCGAAGTGGCACCACTTGCATACATGAGAGGTCGAACACTTGATAATTCCTTTATTATCTTAGACGAAGCTCAGAATACGACAAAACAGCAGATGAAGATGTTCTTGACACGTTTTGGTTTTGGCTCAAAAGTGGTTGTTAACGGCGATGTCACCCAAATTGATTTACCAGCAGGTAAAAAATCGGGTCTTGTTAATGCTGTTGATGTTTTAAAAAATGTTGAAGGTATCCGTTTTATGTACCTAACAGAACGTGATGTGGTTAGACATGAACTTGTAAAAAAAATCATCAAGAGTTATGATCAATATGAAAAAAAGGAAAAGCATATTGTTGAAAAAAAGCAAGAACAAAAGAAAAACGCTCATCGAAACAATAAGCCTAATAATTGATTGAATAAAAGTCGTTTGACAAAATCAAATGGAGGCAAACGTGGATAAAATAAAAAAAAAGACCAAACAGCGCTTTAAAAATAGAAATATCTTGACGAACACGATCGTTATGATCATCAGTTTTCTAATTGTGTTTTTCTTGTTTAATCAATCCGTATTCAATGGCATTTATAATTATGAAGTGGGGGATATTGTTAAATCTGATGTTTATCTGACCAAAGATGTAATCGATCAGCAAGCTACTCAGAATTTAAAAGATAAAATAGCACAAGAAGTTGAACCCATTATGACAATCGATTTTTCAAAACAGGTTGAGACTAAAAAGCAGCTTAACGAGTTCTTTGGAAGATTACTGGAGTTAAAAGAAACTTATATAAATGATTCTGAACTTTTAAAAAGAGTGTACGCAGGCATTGAGAGCAAGAATCCATATGGATTTGATGATAAAATGCTTCAAACAATTTCTATGATGTCTCTAGAACGCATTACACTTATAAAAAACTATGCGATGGATGTCACTCAAGAAAATATGTCTAATGGCATTGAGGTCAGCGAACTTCTTGAAGTCACCAATGACATAGATGCTTTTGTTCAAAATCTTTCGGATATAAATGAGAGCGATAAAGTCATACTCATGAAGTTTATTACAGGTTCAATTAAGGCCAATAAATTTGTGGATCAAGAGAAGACAGACAAGAAAATTCAAAATGAAGTTAATAAAATTGATGATATTGTATATCCTGCAGGGACTTTATTGATTTCAAAAGGTTCTAAAATTACAACCAGAGAACTTACCATACTCAGAGATGGTAATATGATGATCGAATCCAGTAAAGATCATGTTTTAAATATTTTAGGCCTTTTTGGTTTGCTAATAATGGTTTGGGTTATTAATCATCTTTACCTTATTTATTTTGAAAGGCATGTTATCGAAAGGTCAAGAGAATACATCATATTGATGGTAACGTTTGTCATGATCTTTGCAAGCTCAAAATTATTTGCATCCTATTCGATATATATGATTCCAATTCCTGTTTTTGCAATGCTTATAGGCATTTTACTGACGCCAAATCTGGTTAAATTTTATGGAACAACTTTAGTTCTGTTAATAAGTATTTGGCTGAGTCTACCATCACATGTGACGATCATGTACTTGTTAAGTTTGTTGATGGTCAGTTTGTTTTTAAGGAACGTCAAGTTGCGTTCGCAGATTATGATGATGGGGGTATATGCCTCGTTAATCATGATGACTTTTACACTTATGCAGGCTTTAATTTTCAGAACATATAATGATAATTTACTTTCAAAATTAATGATTATTTTTGCAAGTGGTGTCATATCTTCTGTTATTACACTGGGGACATTGCCATTTTTTGAAACTATTTTTCAAATACTAACGCCTTTTAAATTGCTTGAACTTTCGAATCCGAATAGAGAACTTCTAAAAAGATTACTTGTTGAGGCACCAGGAACGTATCATCACAGTATAATCGTGGGAAATTTGGCTGAAACAGCGGCCCATGATATTTCGGCAAATAGTATGCTCGCAAGGGTTGGTTCTTTCTATCACGATATTGGGAAGCTCGAAAGACCTTACTATTTTAAAGAAAATCAAGTGGGGCCTGAAAATCCACACGATAAATTACCTCCGCAAGTCAGTGCAAATATTATTCGAAACCATGCTGTATTCGGTGTGGAATTGGCTGAAAAAAATAAATTGCCTGATGAAATACTTCAAATTATACGTGAGCATCATGGCACGTCGCTTATTAAGTATTTTTATCATCAAGAAAAGACTAAAAATCCTGATGTGGATATATCCAAATTCATATACCCAGGTCCAAAGCCAGTTAGTAAGGAAGCCGTAATCGTTATGCTTGCCGATTCAGTTGAAGCGGCTGTAAGGACTATTGAGAATCCAACTAAAGAAGCGATCGGGGATTTAGTCGATAAAATTATTGCACAAAAGATAAGTGAAGACCAACTTAGTAACTCTAACATAACCCTTAAAGAAATTGAACAAATTAAAAAGTCTTTTGTGAAAGTTTTGGGCGGTCTATTTCATGAACGTATTGTATACCCTGAGATTGATATGTCTTTGATTTCAAAAGAATCTTTTAATGAAAATACAGATGACCCCAGTGAGGCAGATGAAAATGAAAAATCAAAAGAAGATAACAGTCGAGATGACAAATGAAACAAATGAAATACTGGAACCCTTTTTAAGTGATCAAATAGAAAAAGTGATCGCTCTAGTCCTTGATTCAGAAAACATAGATGTAGATGGCGAAGTCAGTATTCTTTTAGTTGATAATGATCGAATTAGAGCACTTAATCATGAGTACAGAGATAAAGATGTTGAAACGGATGTTTTGTCATTTCCTCAATACGATTCGATTAAGGATGATGGCTTTGATGACACTTATCTTTATTTAGGAGATATTGTTATTTCACTAGAGAAAGCAAAAGAGCAAGCCAGTGGTTTTGGACATACGTATGAGCGGGAAATTTTGTACCTTGTGGTACACAGTGTTTTACACTTGCTAGGTTATGACCATATGGTTGATGAAGAAAAAAGTGAGATGAGACTAAAAGAAAAAGAAATATTTAAAAAAATAGCTGTTTTTAAAGCATAAATAATGAAAGCATAAAATTTATCCGTGGAGGCAAGAATGAATAGAAATGCGAAGGCAAAAGTGTCATTACTTATCATATCATTATTATTTTTAGTGATCGGGTGTCAAAAACAAGAAGTAAGTGTTCCAAGCGCTGAAGAAGTGACCAAAGATGCTGTTACGATAGTGGTTCCTGATAAATCAGACGATATAGATAAAGAAAAAGAGGCTGATGAAACTGATAAAACAGATAAAACAGATGAGGTTAAAGCAGTTGATTTAGAAGGAAAAGCAATTAATAAACTTACAGGACTTTATGTAGATGAAGCGCTCGTTAACAATAGACCCATAGTGGTTATGTTGGATAATCAATTTTCAGCAAGGCCACAAGCCGCTATTGAACAAGCTGATGTGATGTATGAGTTTTTAGCAGAAGGGCGCATTACCAGATATATGGCAGTCTTTTATAGTCAGAGACCAGAACATATAGGACCTGTCAGAAGTGCTAGACCCTACTTTCTATTAAAGGCACTTGAGTATGATCCTTTCTATGTTCATGTGGGTGGTTCTATGGATGCACTGGCAAAGATAAAATCATATAAAATGGCTGATATAGATGGCCTATCAAGTGGTGCTTTCTGGAGAGAAAAGCATAAAAAAATTCCGCATAATATGTACACATCTTCTGAAGTATTACTTAAAGATGCTAATCGTAAAAAATACAGAGAAGTCCCTGAATTTGATTTTTTAGACTTCTATGACAAATTTACAGTGATTGAAGGCACAGATGCCACTAAGTTTAAGTGTGTTTACAAAGAACCAACTAAAACGGATAAAGTAGGGTATACGACTTCGTATATATATAACAATGAAGCGCACCTCTATTACAGATATACTAATAATGGACCCCATGTTGATGAAAATTCAAAAGTTCAGCTGACTTGTAGCAATGTTATTGTACAATACGCTAAAACAAAGGTTATTGATTCAGAAGGACGTTTAAAGGTTGATTTAGTAGGTTCAGGTACAGGTGATTTCTTCACAGCAGGTAAAACCATTCCAATCAAATGGGAAAAGGCAGATCGTAATGCTCTTACGAAGTTTTATACACTTGATGACCAGCCTATAAAGTTAAATCCTGGTGTTACGTGGTTTCAGATTATGGAAACGGGTAGTCGTGCAATGGTAGAAAAAGAAAAAGAGTAGAGGTGTTTATATGGATTACAAAATGTTAATCGAAAAAGCATATGAAGCAATGGAATATGCGTATGTGCCATATTCAAAATTTAAAGTGGGGGCAGCATTACTTGCTAAAAACGGTGAAATTTTCACTGGATGCAATGTGGAATCTGCATCTCTAGGTGCTACAAATTGCGCTGAACGGACGGCTATTTTTAAAGCGGTCTCAGAAGGTGTTAGAGAGTTTGAAGCAATTGCAGTGGTATCTTCAAGTAAAGATTTTACGTATCCATGTGGCATTTGTAGGCAAGTTATCGTTGAATTTGGAAAAGATATTGACATCATAGTTGCAAAAGATTATGATTATGAAGTCTATAAAATTGATGATCTGTTGCCTAGGTCTTTTACCAGCATTGACATCAAGTAATCAGCTATAAAAAACGGAGGTATGCATGTCCTTTAAATCTGGTTTTGTCACCATTATCGGAAGACCAAATGTTGGAAAATCAACATTGCTCAATAATGTCATTGGTGAAAAGATCGCTATTATGTCTGATAAGCCTCAGACGACGCGTCATAAAATAACAGCAATGTACACAGATGAAGAAGTTCAAATCATCTTTGTGGATACCCCAGGTATTCATCGACCTAAGAGCAAATTAGGAGATTTCATGGTGAATAGCGCCAAAGGGGCTATTGCAAATGTGGATGTAGTCATACTCATGGTTGATAATTCTTTAAAAATAGGTCCCGGAGATCAGTATTTATTGGATTTTATAACCGAAGCAAAGGCAGAAGTTATTTTAGTGATCAACAAAGTGGACTTGCTTAAACCAGAAGAATTCAAAGAAATATATGAGACTTATTCGAAGTTTGATTTTATAAAAAACATTATTGGGTTATCCGCTATAAATGCCAAAGGCGTTAAAGAA
Source organism: uncultured Fusibacter sp. (assembly GCA_965140735.1). Lineage (GTDB taxonomy): Bacteria > Bacillota > Clostridia > Peptostreptococcales > Acidaminobacteraceae > Fusibacter_A. The sequence continues at coordinate 713,056 of OZ223306.1, forward strand.
CTCGTTGAAGCCATTAAAGCTGAACTCCCAGAGGGACCGCCATTATATCCCAAAGACTTTTTGACAGATCAATCTGAACGTACAATTGTTTCAGAAATTATCAGAGAAAAGGTCTTGAAGTATATTAATGATGAAATTCCACATGGTGTTGCAGTTGAAGTTCAGAGTATGAAGTTTAGACAAGATAAACCGATATGTGATATAGAAGCTGATATTATATGCGAAAAAAAATCACATAAAGGAATCATTATAGGAAAAGAAGGTCGTAAACTCAAAGGTATTGGCAAAAGTGCACGTCAGGATATTGAGGTGTTACTGGATATGAAAGTTAATTTACAACTTTGGGTTAAAGTTAGAGAAGGTTGGAGAGATAATCAAGGTATCTTGAAAAACTTAGGTTATAAAGAATAGTAAATGGACTATATTTATATGGATTTAAGGTAAGTTGAATAAACTTACCTTATCTTGCGTTCATAGTATAATGCGATAAATTAGGAGGTGCATATGGGACTTTTAAGGTTTTACGAATATCTAGACAGAATTGAACAACTTTTAGAGCAAAAAAAGGATATAGAATTACACAACTACCTGGAGAATATGCACGCCGCCGATATTGCAGAAGTTCTTGAAAACTTAGAAGTTGACGATCAGATGCAGGTTTTTGGCTTGCTTTCTGATGAAAAAGCAACAGATGTTCTAGAACAGATAAATTCAGAAGACTTTAGCAGTTTGATCAAAGCTTTATCTTATGAAAAAAAGGTCACTTTACTGGATCTTATGAGTCAGGATGATATCGTTGATAAACTTATAGAACTTCCAGAAAGTAGACAAAAGGAAATCATAGCTTTCCTTGATTATGAAGATGCAGAAGATGTAAAACAACTTTTAATCTACGAAGAAGATACCGCCGGTGGTATCATGACCACGGACTTTGTGTCCATTAAAAAAGACTATTCCATTTATTATGCCATAGAGACACTTAGGGCGATTGCACCTGATGCTGAAACCATCTACTATATCTATGTGACTGATGACTTAGATCGTCTTGTGGGTGTTATTTCGCTGAGACAATTGATCATTTCACCGCCCAATCGTGCTGTTGATACGGTTATGAATGAAAATTTAATTACTGTAAATGTGAATGATGACCAAGAAGAAGTTGCAAAAATTGTGACAAAGTATGGTCTTTTAGCAGTTCCAGTCGTAGACGATAACAATGTGATGCTCGGTATTATAACAGTCGATGATATTTTAGATGTCATTGAAGAAGAAGCAACAGAAGATATCTTTAGATTTGCTGGTACAAATGAAGATGAGATTTATGAAAACGATGATACGCTATTTGAGCGTGTTAAAAATTCAGTTACTTCACGTTTACCATGGCTTATTATCACCATATTTGGTGGATTGCTTTCAGCCACTGTCTTAACCTCTTTTCAAGCGACAATCAGTGCCAATGCGACACTTGCTTTGTTCATGCCTTTACTTGCAGGCATGGGGGGAAATGTAGGGACTCAATCTTCCACAATAACCGTTCGGAATATTGCAACGCATGCTATCGAAGGTATTGGAATATTTAAGACATTAATTCACGAAATATCTGTAGGTATATTTGTCGGGGTTGTCTGTTCACTACTAGTTGCTGTAGCGGCTTATTTCATGCATTCAGAATATCATATTGCTATTATTGTGGGGATTGCCATGTGGGCTAACATGACTACAGCCTCTGCCATTGGCACCATCGTGCCACTTGTGTTTAAAAAGATCGGTGTAGATCCTGCCGTTGCTTCAGCACCTTTTATCACAACTACGATTGACTTAACGGGTTTGACCATTTATTTTTCACTTGCAACTGTCATGATGGCGAATCTTCCTAAATAGAATAGAAGGGTCATATGCCATGTTTTTAGAAACTGATGGAATTGTTCTCAAAGCTACTAAATCAACAAATAACGATGTTTTTCTAACCATATTTACGCGTAAAGCAGGCAAAATTGAAGTGGTTGCAAATGGTGCAAAAAGTAGTAAGTCACCACTTGCTGCGTGTTCGAAACCCTTTGTTTTTGGTCTCTTTATGATCAATACTTCTAGTAAAATGATGAGGCTTAATAACTGTACCATACACAATTCAAACTTTAGAATAACAGAATCTCTTGAAAAACTTGCCTATGGGAGTTATATCTTAGAGTTATGTCATCTTTCAACGCATAAGAACTTAATTGATCTTGATCACTATTCACTTATGATTGAAATGGTGGATTTACTTGCAAAAAAAGATTTTGATTTAAGATTACTTCAACTTGCATATTTGATTAAGCTCTCAAAATTTTCTGGGCATATGCCTAATCTTGCACCCAGTTGTGCACACTGTGGCAAATCCTTAGATGAGTTTATTTTTGCCATTAATGCAGGTGGGCTTATTCACAGGCAATGTATCCAAGAAGAAGATAAAATCTTTAAGATCAACCAACAATTTATACAGATCATCCAGTACTTAGCTGTGAAAGATATCAGAATAATCGTCACGACTAAGTTTCATCAACGCTATATAGATCATCTTCTACCAATGTTTGAACTTTATATTCTTACACACTTAGACATCCATCACATTAATTCAAAAACGTTTATTGAAACGCTTTCTAAATAAAATCATTTGAATTCAGTTAGAAAACGGATAAAAATTAGAGATATATGTGTAATAAAGCGTTGGCAATGGTATAATAGGTGTATGAATACTGAACTATATAAGATTGGAGTGATTTGAATGAGAATTACGTTGGAAATGGTAGATGAAGTTATTAACAGAACAGGTGTCACATACAAAGAGGCAAAAAATGCACTTGAAAATAACGAAGGTGATCTCTTAAAAGCAATCGTTTATTTAGAAGAACTTCAGAACGATCCCCCTAAATCAGAGCATAAAAATATGTCTGGACAAGAAATTGTCGATAAATTGAAAAGCTGGGTCAATGAAGGTTTCATCAATCAAATTACGATCGTTAAAGCGGGTAAAATAGTTGTTGATATTCCAATTATGGCTGGTGCTATTGGTGCAGTTATCTTTACAATACCAACTGTTGCAGCTATCATTGCAGCCGTTGCCACTGGATGCGAAATTAAGATTGTTAAATCAGACGGCGAAACTATCAATATCAATGAAATGACTCAAGATAAATTTGATGATTTAAAATCTGTTTTCCAAGAGAAAAAAGGGACTGATTCAGAAAAAGAAGAAGATGCTGATCATTCTGAAGAAGCAGAAGCGGATGAAGCTGATATTTTCGAAGAAGATATTTTTGAAGACGAAGAGAAAAAATTATAAGAGTATTTTTTACAAAAGTGTTTACAGCATATTTAATATATGTTATTATCAATAAAAATATTGCAGCTATGACGAAGATGAGTATTTTAGCGATGTATAAAGAGAGTTGATGGTCGGTGAAAATCAACTACATGGTTAAAAGAAAGGCGCTTTAGAGCTATGCATACTTAAGTGGGCTGAGGCCAACTAGGGTGGAACCGCGGAATATTCTTTCGTCCCTTTCTATAGGGATGGAAGATTTTTTTTTTGATAAATTGGAATATATTTATTGAACAAACTCAATAAAAATTGGATAATGGAGGTAAGTTATGAATCAAGTAACGATGGAAAAAATTGTATCTTTGTCAAAGTCTAGAGGCTTTATATTCCCGGGCTCTGATATATATGGTGGTTTAGCAAACTCTTGGGATTACGGTCCTTTAGGTGTTGAACTTAAAAATAATGTCAAACAAGCTTGGTGGAAGAAATTCGTTCAAGGGAATCCGCTTAACGTTGGTATTGACAGCGCAATCCTAATGAACCCTGAAGTATGGGTGGCATCTGGGCATGTTGGTGGCTTTAATGATCCTTTAATGGATTGTAAATCTTGTAAAACGAGATTTAGAGCTGACCAAATTATTGAAGACCATATGGCAAAAAAAGGCGAGCATGCTGATGCAATAGATGCATGGGGCAACGAAAAAATGGAAAAATACATTGCTGATGAAGGCATTAAGTGTTCTAACTGTGGTGAGATTAACTTTACAAGTATTAGACAGTTCAATTTAATGTTCAAAACATTTCAGGGTGCAGTAGAAGATTCTTCAACTGAAATTTACCTAAGACCAGAAACAGCTCAAGGTATTTTTGTAAACTTTAAATCGATTCAAAGAGCTTCAAGGAAGAAAATCCCATTTGGTATTGGTCAAATTGGTAAATCGTTTAGAAATGAAATCACACCAGGTAACTTCATCTTTAGAATAAGAGAATTTGAACAAATGGAACTTGAATTCTTCTGTGAACCGGGCAAAGATTTAGAGTGGTTCGCATATTGGAAAGAATTTTGTATGAACTGGTTGTTGAGACTAGGTTTAAACGAAGAAAATGTAAAGTTCAGAGATCATGAAGCTGAAGAATTATCACATTACTCAAATGCAACAACAGATATCGAATTTAAATTCCCATTTGGATGGGGTGAATTATGGGGGATTGCTGATCGTACTGATTTTGACTTAAAAGCGCACATGAATCAATCTAAAGCTGATTTATCTTATCAAGATCCTGTGACAAACGAAAAATACGTGCCATACTGTATAGAGCCATCTCTTGGTGCAGACCGTGTGACACTTGCATTTTTAGTGGATGCTTATAACGAAGAAGTACTTGAAGATGGTACAAGTCGAATTGTCATGAAGTTTCATCCTGCTTTAGCACCATTTAAGGCAGCTATTTTTCCATTATCTAAAAAATTAAACGAAAATGCTCTAGAAGTTTTTAACGAATTGGCAGAACACTTTAGCGTTGATTTTGACGATTCTGGTAGTATAGGAAAACGCTATAGACGACATGATGAAATTGGAACGCCATATTGTATCACTTATGATTTTGAATCTGTTGAAGACCAATGCGTGACTATTCGTCATAGAGATACAATGCAACAAGAGCGTGTAAAAATTGAAGATTTAGTTGCTTATATTGCTAAGGGGCTTAAGTTCTAAGCAATCCATTTAGACTATGATACTGATTCAAAAGTGTTGTGGCTTTGAAAAAATATCAATAAAACTTAAATAAATGGATATATATTAAGCAAATGGAGGTGCCTATGGACAATAGATATCATATCTTTATCGTATCAGATTCACTGGGTGAAACTGCAACACATGTTGCTAAAGCAGCCATGAATCAATTTTTAAACAAGGATTATATCGTCAAGAAATACAACTATGTTCGTGACGAAGACGCTGTAGAAGAAATTGTACTAGAGGCATCAAGACATAAATCTGTGGTGCTCTTTACGACTGTGCTTGATGAAATGAGAATTAAACTCATTTCTTCTTGTGAACAGCATAATGTCACTTATCACGATATTCTTTCACCAGTATTGAATCAGTTTTCTGAATTTTTTGCAGATAAACCTGTAGGAAAGCCAGGCACTATGTACAAACTGGATGATGACTATTTTGAAAGAGTGGCAGCTATTGAGTTTGCTGTAAAATATGATGATGGTAAAGATTTGCGCGGTTTAAAATATGCTGACGTTGTATTACTTGGCATATCGAGAACTTCTAAAACACCGCTAAGCATGTATTTATCGCATAAAAATGTCAAAGTGGCAAATGTGCCACTTGTACCTGAAATTCCAGTAGCTAAGGAAATTTTTCAAGTACCTAAAAACAAACTGATTGGATTGACAAATTCACCTGATAAATTAAATGAGATCAGGATGGAACGCTTAAAGGCACTTGGTTTATCTTCTGATGTGGAATATGCCAATATGGACCGTATTCTGCAAGAGCTTGATTATGCTGAAAAAGTTTATAAGCAATTAGGGTGTCCAATTATCAATGTTGCAAATAAGGCCATAGAGGAAACCGCAAGTATTATCCTCGAAATAACAGGTCTTAATATGAAACTTAAGTAAAGGCAGATAATTGACCCATAGTGTTCTATGGGTTTTTTATAAATTTTATCTTTGTGAGGGAAGGTTAAAAAATGAAAAAATTTGTTTATGCTTTTGAAGAGGGCTGTAAAGAGCTCAAATCTCTGTTAGGTGGTAAAGGTGCCAACTTAGCAGAAATGAAAAAAATTGATTTGCCAGTACCTGAGGGGTTTACGATTACAACTGAGGCCTGTAATCAGTATTACGTCGATGGTAAAAAGATTTCTGATGAAATTGTCACTCAAATTGAGGCTAATTTAGTTTTATTGGAAGAAAAGACACAAAAGAAACTTGGGGATTCTAATGATCCGCTATTGGTATCGGTTAGATCTGGTGCAGTGATCTCTATGCCAGGGATGATGGATACAGTCCTAAACTTAGGGTTAAATGATCTATCTGTAGAAGGGCTTGCCAAATTAACGGAGAATCGTAGATTTGCAATGGACTGTTACAGACGTTTTATCCAAATGTTTGGAGATGTCGTTTTAGAAATTCCTAAGTACAAATTTGACAAAGTTTTAGATGGTAAGAAGGAAATCTGTGGCTATGAGACAGATACACAGCTCACTGCTACTGATCTCGAAGAAATTATCGAGGGTTATAAGAAAATCGTTAAATCTGAAAAGGGATTTGATTTCCCACAAGAACCTAAAGAACAAATGATGATGGCGATTGAAGCCGTATTTGGTTCATGGAATAATGACCGCGCAATTGTATATAGAAATTACAATGAAATTCCACATAATCTTGGAACTGCTGTCAACATTCAATCCATGGTCTTTGGAAACATGGGGATGACATCTGGTACAGGTGTTGCTTTTACACGTAATCCATCGACTGGTGAAAATAAACTCTTTGGAGAATTCTTAATCAATGCACAAGGTGAAGACGTCGTTGCAGGGATTAGAACACCACAGAAAATTAATGAATTAAAAGATGTCATGCCTGAGGTGTATCAACAATTCGTTGATGTCTCTACAAAGCTTGAAGCACATTATAGAGACATGCAAGATATTGAATTCACAGTTGAACGCGGTATTTTATACATGCTTCAGACAAGAACAGGAAAGAGAACAGCATACGCAGCGATTAAAGTAGCTGTAGATATGGTTGATGAGGGTGTTATTGATAAGGCAGAAGCTCTTATGAGGATTGCACCATCACAATTAGATCAATTATTGCATCCAACTTTTGAACCATCTGCACTTGAATCAGCCAATCTTTTAGCAAAAGGATTACCAGCTTCACCAGGTGCTGCAAGTGGAAAAGTATACTTCCATTCATCTGATGTGGTTAAAGCAAGAGAACAAAAAATTAACACAATTTTAGTAAGAACAGAAACATCACCTGAAGATATCGAAGGTATGGTAAAAGCAGAAGGTATTTTAACTTCAAGAGGTGGTATGACATCTCATGCTGCAGTTGTTGCTAGAGGCATGGGGAAATGCTGTGTTGCAGGTTGTGGTGAAATTAAAGTAGATGAAGAGAATCGTATTTTTAGAATTGGAGATCAAATCTTCAAAGAAGGCGATTACATTTCACTTGATGGTAATACTGGTAAAGTCTACTCAGGCGAAATAAAAACGATTGAAGTTGGCTTAACGGGTGATTTTGCTAAAGTATTGGAATGGGCAGATGAGTTCAGAACTTTAGGAGTTAGAACCAATGCAGATAACCCTAATGACTCTGAAACAGCAGTTAAATTTGGTGCTGAGGGTATTGGTCTATGCCGTACAGAGCATATGTTCTTTAGTGATGATCGAATTCTCAATGTAAGAGAGATGATTGTGGCTTCGAACAAAGCAGATCGTGTAAAAGCGCTTGATAAACTCCTACCATATCAAAAAGAGGATTTTATTGGTATTTTTAAAGCAATGGGTTCAAGACCTGTCAATATCAGACTATTAGATCCACCATTACACGAATTTTTACCGCATAAAGATGAAGAAATCAGTGCTTTAGCTAAGGATTTAGGGGTAGATTTTGAAGTGCTTAAGTCTAAAGTTGAAAGCTTGAGTGAATTTAACCCAATGCTTGGTCATAGAGGTTGTCGTCTGGCAATCACTTATCCTGAAATCTATGAAATGCAAGTGAAAGCGATCATAGAAGCAGCAGTATACTGTAAAGATGAACTTAAGATAGAAGTACATCCAGAAATTATGATCCCACTGGTTGGACATCTTAAAGAATTTACGATCCTTAAGAAGCTCGTTGTAGACACAGCCACTGAAACACTTAAATCATTAAATGCAGAAGTGGTCTATAAAGTAGGTACTATGATTGAAGTGCCAAGAGCGGCTTTAATTGCTGACGAAATTGCTGAAGAAGCTGAGTTCTTCTCATTTGGAACCAACGATTTAACTCAAATGACACTTGGTTTCTCTCGTGATGACTCAGGAAAATTCCTTGATGAATACGTGAAGAAAGAAGTCTTTGAGAAAGATCCATTTGAATCTATTGATCAAAATGGTGTGGGCAAACTCGTTAACATGGCGTGTGAACTCGGTAGAAAGACAAATCCTACGATTAAGTTAGGCATTTGTGGTGAGCATGGTGGAGAACCTAAGTCCATCGAGTTCTGTCATAAGACTGGACTTAACTACGTTTCATGTTCACCATTTAGAGTACCAGTTGCAAGACTTTCAGCGGCACAGGCGGCGATTAACAATTCAGACCTAAAAAAATAGGTTGAATTCTTTAACATTTGAATAATTTACAATCTGAAATTTGGAATACAATCTTATTAAACATAGGATTGTATTCTTTTTTACTTGGTGATGCGTATTTTAAATACATGAGCAAAATACATTGCAAATCGTTTAAAATGAGTTAGTCAATTTACAAACACTAAATACCATTGTATCTCATAAATAGTAAATTCTTACTATTGGCTGTGCTTCTCTCATATTTTATAATTTACTAGAAAGGAGGTTATATATCAATTGTCTACTAAATTTATAAAGATAATAATAATCATCGTTTTTACAAGTTTACTTATTAGGTATTATTTTAATCAAAAAAGTGATGATAATCAGAAAATCAAAATGGATGAATCAACGAATTTAATTACTATATTTGATGAAAATACTCAGCTTTATTCAGACGATTTTATTGATCAATTTAAAATCAATTCTAATATGGATGAACTTTGGCTAGGCATACTCATCAAAAAAAATGATATCTACGAACTTCATCATTTTACATTGCCTGTTGGAGAGGACAGTGTTAATTATGACTTTGACATTACAAACGTTTCGGAAGTGTATATCTGTAGCGAACACATTGACCATTTTGTTGGAAAAATTGAAGGTTCTAGCACTAAAACAAATATTAATCAATTCCAAATTTATACAGATACAAGTTTGCATGAAAATGAAGAAATAACTGGAAGTTACTTCAAAGGTATTATAGATGTGTATGAAGTTGATTTAAAATCAGTTTCTGATGAAATCATTTATAAGTTTTATGCTGGTAGTATAGATAATACACCAATTCAAACTTGGCATTTTAGTTTAAAAAATGAATAATGACTATTTAAGAAATTTAATGTGTTCCATAATGTGTTAAAAATTAATTGGTCTATTTTGTTAGCGGCAGCACAAGCGGCGATTATCAATAAGGACCAAAAAAATAAGTAGCATATTTTTCAGTTAGAAACTTTAGAACCATTTAAAATACAAGGTTTTGAAAAATATTAATAATAAACAGAAGGAGTTATTTTATATAAATTATAAGATAGCTCCTTTTATTATTATTAGTATGAATATGTGGCATATAAGAAAGTAAAATATATATTATGGAACACTTTTGATATAATTGGAGGTGTTCAATTTGAAAATAGGATATATCCGAGAGGCGTTTTAAATAGTTGAGTTTATAAAACTCAACTAAATTATCTAAATACATTTCATGAAATCAACAGTGGTGACTTACAGTCGTTGATCCGCAGTAAATAGAGCCATATGGAAAAGCATTGAATTTTCGCAAAAGCCAAATTAATCCAAATTGCTTATGATTGTTCTGGATAAATTGGTACTGCGCTAATCGCTTGTTTTCTTCGTAGGCATCAGTGGTTTCTTGAACAATAATGATCCTAATCTGTATTTAGAGGTATAAGCAATCTTTTTATTAGATGTGACAGTAGATCTAATATCACAAGAAGGTAGGTTAAATAATGAAAAAAACAAAAATAGCATTGGTACAAATGGAATCTTTAATAGGAGAGAGACAGCAAAATTTAAGGAAAATAGAGCATTACATAAAAGAATCATATAGAAACAAAGTAGATATAATTTGTTTTCCAGAAGCTGCCATAGATGGTTATAGTAAAGAGGTTTCTTCTACAAAAGATAAGGAAGTATCTGAATTGCAGAAGATATTTAATACATGGGCAATGGAGTATTCTATTACTATATTGGTTGGGTTTATAGAAGGAAACTCTACAGATAAGCCGTATATCACTTATCTCATAGCGACACCTGACGGGAAAATAGACTTTTATAGGAAAAGTCACTTAGGAAAAAGTGAAATAGAACATTTTTCAAGTGGTAATGAATTACCAGTTTTCAAAACACCTACAGCCACTATTGGAATTCAAATATGCTGGGAGACTCACTTCCCAGAAATATCCAGAGTTATGGCGTTAAAAGGTGTAGATATAATATTTACACCCTTTGCTTCCCCTGTAAGATCAGGAGATAGAAGGGATATTTGGTTAAAATATTTAGTTGCAAGAGCATATGATAATACGGTATTTATAGCAGCCTGTAATTTAATAGGGAATAACGGGAAGGGAACTACATTTGGTGGTGGAGCATTAGCCTTAGATCCTAGGGGAAACTTAATTGAAGAAGATTTCAATGAGAAAGAGAGTATTTTATTTGTAGAACTAGATCCAGAGTTAATCAATAATATCAGAAATCAAGATAATAATAGTATGAAATTTAGATATTATATGAATCATAGGAGACCAGAATTATACAGAGAAATAGGTAATAAGTGTTGAATAGTGTAAAATTGAAACATCGGGAATCACAGGTAGTTACTTCACAGGTATTGTAGACGCATATGAAGCAGATTTAAACACAATAAATAAGGAACTCGTTTATCAATATTATCCTGGCAACACAAAACAAACACCAATTGAGACATGGCATTTTAATTTAAGTAATTAATTTATTCTATATTGTCTTATTTAGGGCGAGTATAACAAATTATAATGGTAGATAGAAATTGATGAGACTTCCAATAGGACAAATCATGACAAGCTAAGTCAGAAAATAAGAGCTGTCCTTTGTTACAATTTAATCAAGAGGTGAGGAAATGGATTTTATTCAAAACTTGCAAAAGGCAATAGACTATATGGAAGACCATATCTTAGAGCCAATTACTTATGAAGATGTGGCAAAGCAACTCTATGTGTCCAGTTATTACTTTCATAGAATTTTCAGCATTTTAACGGGCATTACAGCCAATGAATACATCAAGAACAGGCGATTGTCCATGGCGGGACAAGAGCTTTCTGCTACAGCTTCAAAAGTAATAAACATAGCATTAAAGTACGGCTATGAGTCACCGGAGAGCTTTACAAAGGCATTTACTAGATTTCATAAGGTCGCCCCCAGTGCCGCAAAACGTGCAGGTGTTGAACTGAAATCCTTTAATCGACTTCTTATAAAATTTAATTTGGAAGGCGGTACAGTTATGGATTACAGAATTGAAAAAAGAGAACCATTTAAGTTGATTGCAAAGGTCGCTAAATTTAAGAACCTAGCAATTGGAGAAAAAGGGAATAACGAAATCCCAGCATTTTGGGACACATGCAAAGCTGATGGTACCTTTAAAGTACTGGAACAAAAGGCAACTCAACACGATGTATATGGTCTTTGTGCTCCTGTTTCGAAGGAAAGTACTCATTTCGACTATGGCATCGGTATGGTTTACAATGGAGAAAGTGTTCCAGAAGGATATACACTCTGGGAAGTGAAACCGACACTTTGGGCAGTCTTCAAGTGCATCGGTGACAATGGCGACTGCATTGAGGAGACATGGCAACGCTTTTTCTCAGAATTTCTTCCAAGCTCAGATTATAACATGCTTGACGACACCGACTTTGAGTTATATGCTGATGAATCAAGCCCTGATTGTTTTTGTGAGCTCTGGATTCCGATTGAAAAGAAATAGAATAAAACACGAAATTGAATAGGTATATGAGCAATAGAAACGTGTAAAATGGCATTATCTTAAATAAAAATTAAGATAATGCCATTTTTTTAACCATACATCTTTAAAGGTGATTATGGTAATCATTGTATTGGAATATTTTTAAATATTTATAATTTTTCACCTAGTTAAGTATTTTATATAGTTTTATTCAACTGCTCTAGATGGTACAATGATAGTGGTGGCATATATGGTCTTATTAAAACATTTATAGGTGCAATTATTTAAATGAAAGAATACATAGAAATGAACTGATAAAATATGGTGGTAGATATAATGAGTCAATTATCAGATCCACTTAAAATGCAAGAGGAAGGTTCAGTATCTATCTCATCGACATCACTTAAATGCTTGATTGTCGTTTATTCTTACCACCTTAACAACACTGCCAAAATCGCACAGGTTATGTCTGAGGTTTTATCTGCAAAGATTAAGACACCAGATCAGATCACTCAATATGATCTCATCGGTTTCGGAGCTGGTATTGCTGCTGGCAGGCATTATAAACCTATGCTTGATTTCGTCGATCGGTTGGATGAGACACTTGAATCCTCACATGCCTCATCGAAGAAGTGCTTTATCTTTTCTACGAGTGCCATCGTCAATGCCAAGAAAATATACAAAGATCATGCAGCACTCAGAGACAAACTCATTGTAAAGCATTTCGATGTCTTGGACGAGTTCGGCTGTAGAGGATTTAATACCAACAAGTTTCTCAAATACTTCGGTGGTATGGGCAAAGGTTGCCCAAATTTAGAAGATCTCAACAATGCCAGAGAATTTGCACGTAAGGTTTTGGAGAAGATGCGAGAGGGAGAATGCGGGAATATAGAAGTTAGCCAAAAGAAAATGCTTAAAGGGAGCTTAGCATGAAAATAATAAAATTGCTACTAATCATCATATTACTGATAATATTTCCAACATTATTGGAAGGCATTCTAAAATGGGATAGTTTCTTCTTTATAGATATAGATACTGATTTTAAAATAGTTGATTGGTTTACCTTTTGGGGCTCATATTTAGGTGCAATAGGCACAATTATATTAGGATATATTGCATATAAACAAAACATTACACTAGCTGAAGCTAATAAGGAACTTGACAACATTCAGAAAGTGTATTTTGATTCAATAACACGTCCGGTCATTAAGATTGGTAAAGTATCACATTTTAAATATGAAAAAAAAAGGGATGTTGGAAGTTACTTTGAAGATAATATTGATACGATGTATCCTGTCGTATTTAAGAAATTTAGGAATAATTATGAAAATGATGTATGCTGGTTTCTAAGATTTCAACTCCCAATTATTTCAACTTCTGATATACCGTTAATTGATTTTAAAATTAGTGACTTTAAGTGGAAAATAAATGACAAAACATATGAATTTATGAATATAACTGATGACGTATTTTGCAAATTGCCCTATGATGGTGAGTTGAATTTATGCACTTTATGTTTGATTTATCCTGATATGAGAAGTAGTGATATTGAATTTCAAGAGGCTGGCAGAGATATTCAACTATACATTGAAAGTTCAAGGGAGAGCAGAGAGAGTCGAGCTACATTTGATATAACAGTAAGAAATCAACTTGATAAGTCTAGACAATTCTTTATTGAGCTAGATTTGTACTGGGAAACAAAATTTCAAGTTCACATAAAGAGATACTTTATAAAACCTTATGATATATAAAAGCATTTTCCATCGGCTAACACGTCGGTTACCTAAATCACTCTGATGTCACAGCCCTTGCGAAGCAAGCCCAGTGCCACTTTTTCCGCTAAGGCGTTAAAAGAGAGTGACTTCGGTAACCGCGGGAACGTTATAGGAAAGTGCGACCAGCACTTGAAATAAAAGTGATAAGCTACATCACGAGCTGTCTAAGTCGTTTGACTTTTGGACTACTCTTTCCATTTGGAGTAACCCTATTCATGGATGCGTTGCTGGCAACAGTTTGGTATTAAGCCATGATGACAATGTGAGAAATCTGTTAGCCTAAAATAGATGGATTGCTAGGGTAAATGTGTTACTATGATTAAACTAAATGAACCACTGTAAGCTTCGTTAAACGTGAATAGGGAAATAAGGCTGAAACCCTGTAACCAAAAGGTGTGAGTGAGGATGTATAACTTTTTGTATTGTACATCAAATGGACAAGAACTCCGGAGTAAAGGTGGAATCTAAGGTAGCATGAATTGGTTGTGGTGTAGAACTGGGTAAGACCGTCTACTCCTCTCATGAGGTAGGTTTCTCGCAAGAGAAATACAAAGTAAGCGGTTATAGGAGACTAGAGAAAGCGAAAGCCTTTATGTAATGTACTGGATAGGAGTTCAAAATTTGCTCTAATGCGAAAGCATGCAGACTTCTAGTGGGTCATTTGAAGCGTGAATGGAAGGAAAATTTATGAAAGCTGGAGAGCCAACGAGCACAAAAAAGCAGGCGTCAGCAAATTGCGCCTTCAAATGGGATACGGTCAACTGGTCCCTGATCGAAGATAAAGTGAGTAAACTTCAGTCCAGAATCGCTAAAGCAACTCAAAGTGGCAAGAACTATCTAGTGAAGAAACTTCAGTACTTATTAAGTAAATCATACTACGGAAGACTACTCGCTGTAAAGAGGGTAATCAGTAATAAAGGGAGAAAAACAGCAGGTGTAGATGGCGAAATTTGGTCAACATCCTCCTCGCGCTACAAAGCAGTAATAAGGCTTGGAAAACAATCGTATCACTCAAAGCCACTAAAGCGGACCTATATCAAGAAGAAAAACGGCAAAGATCGTCCGCTTGGAATACCAACGATGTATGATAGAGCAATGCAAGCACTGCATATGCTTAGTCTAGATCCAGTAGCAGAGGTTGTGCTTGACAAGAACAGTTTTGGTTTTAGGAAGTATAGGAGTACCCAAGATGCATGTGAATATTTATTTAAATGTCTAGGCCGAAAGGACTCAGCAAAATGGGTTCTCGAAGGTGATATAAGAGGCTGTTTTGATAATATCAACCATGAATGGCTTTTGAATAATATTCCAATGTATAAACGAACACTTAAGCAATTCTTGAAAAGTGGATACGTTTATAACAAACGCCTATATCAGAGTGAGGCAGGCACGCCACAAGGTGGTATTATATCGCCAACATTAGCGAACCTAACCCTAAATGGTATGGCGCAGTGTATACGAGAAAAATACTGGCGTGGACATACAGGAAGAATACATCAAAAGTTCAATAAGCACAGGCTTAACATTACTATTTACGCAGATGACTTTGTTATTACAGCAAATAATAGACAAGTACTAGAGGAAGTCAAGATAATCATAACAGCATTTCTTAATGCGCGAGGTCTTGAACTGTCACAAGAGAAAACCGTAATCACAAATATTGACCAAGGATTCAATTTTTTAGGCTGGCACTTTAGAAAATATCAAGGAAAACTGATCATAAAACCTTCGAAAGAGAGCGTTAAAAGGCTTAAAATCAAGATTCATGAAATCGTCAAAACAAGCATGGGAATGGCAGAAGGCGTGTTGATAGAACGCTTAAATCCAGTAATAAGAGGATGGTGTAACTATCACAATAAGGTATGCTCAAAAGAAACATTTCAAAAGGTGGACAGATACATCTTTTATCAAATATGGAGATGGGCAAAACGCCGGCATAGCAATAAATCCAACGGATGGATAAAAGCAAGATATTTTGAAAGAATCGGTTCAAGAGATTGGATATTTAAAAGTGGAAATATAAAAATATATTTAGCAAGTTCTATGCGGATAAAACGGCATGTGCTCATCAAAATGTCAGCAAATCCGTACTGGGACAAATATAGTGATTATTACGCTAAACGAGTAGCTTGCAGACCTTGTAGATAGATCTGTCACAAATGGCTTGAGCCGTATGACGTGAAAGTGTCTCGTACGGTTCTTAGGGGAGGAAGAGGGAGCAATCCCTCTGACTTACCCGACTTCTAAAATAGGAGAAAAAAATGAATCAATTATTTCAAGTAGTATCATCAATTGCATCAATATTTGGAATACCATTAGCAATATATTTATATTTAAGAGCTAAAGATAATAAATTTGACAAGATCAGATCTGAAATAATCAAAACAATTTTGTATCAGATTGGTGAAGGGCGGAAACTTGAAGAGTTTGAAATAAGTTCAGTTATTAAATCGAAACTTAGAGCAGAAAATTTTAAGGAAAACAAAATTGAAAGTAAGCGTAAATCTTAAGGCACCTTAACCCCAAGCCTCATTCATGATAAACTCATCTCAAGAATAAAAAGAGGTGAATTACTATGTCCAGAAAATCAAATCCAAGCTATTGGAAAAATGCCCTACAAGAACAAAAGGCAAGTAAACTTTCACAAGCAAAGTGGTGTGAACAAAACAATGTAAACATCCACAACTTTCGCTACTGGAAGAATAAAGCGAGTCACAATGCTGAACATAATCAAAATACAGATGATCCTAAATGGACACTGATCACATCATCACATGATCATTTAAATAAAAAATCAGAAAGAGCTCATACAGGAGAAATTGATATTCAGATTGGAAAAATCAAAATGATCCTTAAAAATCAAGTTGATCAGGTTTTTCTATCAGATGTCATTAAGGTACTCTTAGAGCATGTTTAGTACAGGCAGAATTGATAAGGTTTATCTGGCACTTGGCATCACAGACCTTAGAAAATCAATCGATGGCCTGTCCCTTATCGTAAGTGAAAGTTTTAAACTAGATCCTTTTTCAAGAAATCTTTACGTCTTCTGCAATAGAAAAAGAGATAAAATTAAGATTCTTGAATGGGATACAAGTGGCTTTTGGCTTCACTATAAACGGCTTGAAAAAGATAAATTCAGATGGCCAGATGAAATCAGAGGTACACATGTTGCTGTAGACGAACGTTCATTTCGGTGGCTACTTGATGGTCTCACGATTAAAGAACGTTCTGCTCACAAATCCGTTGAAGAACGTCAAATTATTTAAAAAAGTCTTAAAAAAGATGAAGAATTCATCAATTTAGGGCTTTTTTGACTTTACAAAAATGGTATAATAGTTTTATGAAAAATACTGAAAAATCAACGCTTATAGCGGAAAATAAAACTGAAGATCTCGTACAAAACTTAGAAAATCAACTTGTTCAAAAAGAACAAAAGATTGAGGAACTTGAAGCTAAAGTAAAGTTTTACGAAGAACAATTCAAACTCTCTCAATCAAAGAAATTTGGATCATCAAGTGACACAATATCAAATGGTCAAATAAGCCTTTTCAACGAAGTAGAAAAGGAGTCGTTAAAAGAATGTGAAGAACCCGATATTGAAGAGATTACTTATAAGAGAAAGAAATCGGCCACTAAGAGTCGAAAATCCTATAATGATTTAGAGACTGAAGAAATCTATTATGAACTTTCTGACGAAGAGAAAACTTGTCCAAAATGTCAAAATGAACTTCATGAAATGAAAGTAATCATTCGTAAGGAACTTAAAGTCATTCCAGCTACCGTTAAAGTCGTTCATCACAAAAGACAAGTATATGCCTGTAGACATTGTGATACAAATGGTACTGAAGGGACTATTATTAATGCTAAGATGCCAAAGCCTGTTCTACCTGGATCAATGCTCAGTCCCTCGCTACTTGCCACTATAGTAGATATGAAATATAACAAAATGATGCCGCTTTATAGACAAGAGCAATCCTTTGTAGATTTTGGTATAGACATTTCAAGACAAAACATGGCTTCTTGGGTCATTAAGGGCTCTGAGTTATGGCTTGAGCCACTATTTCTTCGTATGCAGACCTATCTCATCAAAGAAGATATTGTTCATGCAGATGAAACGGTTTTAAAATGTTTAGATGAGAAAGATAACAAGAACAATTACATGTGGCTCTATGCAACAGGTGAACGCAGTCAACACAGAATCTATCTTTATGACTATCAAAAGTCTAGATCACAAAAGCATCCAATTACATTTTTAAATGGCTTTAGTGGGTATCTTCAGACAGATGGATATGCTGGTTATAATAAAGTACCTCATGTCAAACAGCTTGGATGCCTTGCTCATGCTAGAAGATATTTTACAGATGCTTTAAAGGCATTGCCAAATGATGCTGAGATCGCAATGACTAAAACCAAAGAGGGTATCCAATTCTTTTCTAGGATTTATAAATTTGAATCTGAATTTAAGGGACTCTCAGCTGATGAGCGTTTCAAACAGCGAAGCGAAAAAGTAAAACCTATCATGGCCTCACTTCATGTGTGGCTAAAATCAGAAAGTCAGCGGACTTTGCCCAAAAGTAAACTGGGTGAAGCCATCAAATATTCACTTAAGCAATGGGATAAACTCACTGCCTTTTTAGAAGATGGTCGTCTGAACTGCGATAATAACTTAGCTGAACGTGCAATCAAGCCCTTTGTTTTAGGCAGAAAAAACTTCTTGTTTGCAAAATCTCCAAAAGGAGCAACAGCAAGTGGAATTGCTTTTAGTATTATTGAGACAGCAAAAGTCAATGGGCTTAAACCTTACTATTACCTCAATTATGTTTTTGAGATGCTTCCTAACATTGATCTTAACGATATAGATGCTCTGGACGCTTGTTTGCCATGGTCAAGTACTTTACCTGATGAAATTAGGCGTAAAACAGATAAGGATGTCTAATTGATCAGACCATTTCCATTAACCTGGAGACGGCCTTTTTATTATAGTTAATTTTTATATGGTTTAGTAGGTGCTTTGGAATTTACGCTTACAATTGAAATGAATGAGATTATAGAAGATTTAGTTTCTGAAACAATCTCTAATCCATTAATTGAAGGGGATAGAAAAAAACAAATAATTAGTAACCTAAAATCATTATATTTTCAAGGAGCTTTTGATGCTTTCATTGATGATATTCGAGCAAACTCAATTGATAGGCTTATTGAAGAGAAGAATGCTGATAAGAAAAGAAACATTGAAAATGATATTAATAATAAGTTAACAGAGGTAATAAAGAATATAGAATCTGATAGTAAAGAATATAATGAGCAATTAGTTGCAAAAGTAAATAATCGTTCTCAACTTTCAACATCTGCATTATTTGCTATAGTAATGATAGCATTAGGAGCGGTGACATCGGTTATATCCCTTATATTAGGAATACTAAATGAAGGTATAATAAACGAATTTTTCAATCGAATATCTAACAGTAACACATATCCAGATATGACGTTATTTGCTATAAGCGTTTTGGTAACATTAATAACATCCCTAATAACATCTCTAATTACTAGGGTTCTAAAGCATAAAAGAAAATAGTCTTAAAACTTCATATAACACGTCATTTTCCTACATTCCTTCCGATGTCACCGCCCTTGCGAAGCAAGTGCAGCGCCACTTTTCCTAAGGGAAAAGATGCGACTTCGGTAATCACGGGGACGTTAGTGCGCCAAGCAAGCTTATTTTAACTGGTAAGGTGAAAGTCCTTATATGAAAAGGCCTAGCCAGCCATCATTATCGAGTGTTGTGCATTTATCGGCGACGATAAAAGTAAAGCGTACACAGAGCATTATATAGACCATAAGGGAACCACATCTCTAAAGCAAATTCAACCACGTAAACCGTGCCTATTATAAAGATAGGAAAATGCAGATGACGACATATTTAACGTTATGGAAGTCAAAACAAAGGAATCGTAAAAGGCGAGATTCTGGAGGGTCTGTCGTGGTCAAAGAACATGGTATGTATAAAGAGTGAAGATAGGAACTTGGGAGATCTTGTCGCTCCTCTTTACTGGCTATTCGGCAGACGGTATTAAGGTTGCGTGAGCATATTTCAGGCGCTTATGTGAAACGTGGGAACCTGTATTATAATGTAAATCGAAAAGGCACAAGTCACAGAACGACGAGGCCGAAAGTAGAGATGAATAGTACAGGGGCGGAGACATTCGTAGTAGTGATGAAGTTGCTGTAATGGCAATGGAGCAAAGGGGTGTCATCATTTAGCTTGAGGCCGAAAACAACTGGAAACAGGAAGATTAGATGATCGAGAGCAAACCGTATGAGATTCCAAAAATGGCTATACTGGATGCTTATAAACGAGTTAAAGCAAATCGAGGAAATGCCGGAATTGATAGTGTTGATTTTGTTGAATTCGATAAGAATTTAAAGAATAATCTGTATAAACTATGGAACAGAATGAGTTCGGGGAGTTATATTCCCTCTCCAGTGATGGTGGTAGAAATACCAAAGAAAGCTGAGAGGACAAGAAGACTAGGAATTCCAACGATAACTGACAGAATTGCACAAATGGTGGCGAAAATGTACATTGAGCCATCAGTGGAACTAATATTCCATGAAGATTCATATGGTTATCGACCACAGAAATCAGCAATAGACGCTATCAAGCAAGGACAAGATGTTGGAAATATGATTATGTTGTAGAATTCGACATCAAGGGGCTGTTTGATAATATTGATCACGAGCTGTTGATGAAAGTGGTGGAGAAACATGTAAATGAAAATTGGATTCGGTTGTATATCAAAAGATGGTTAATAACACCGTTTGCTTTAAAAGATGGAACTCTCATTGAAAGAGTAGCTGGAACCCCGCAAGATGGCGTTATTAGTCCACTTCTTGCAAACATGTTTATGCACTATGCCTTTGATATTTGGATGAATAGAAGCTTTCCAAATGCTCCATTTGAGCGTTACGCAGATGATGCAGTTATTCATTGTAAAACGGAAGAGGAAGCGAAAAGGATTCTAGAATCACTAGATAATCGCTTGAAATCATGCAACCTAGAACTGCATCCTCAAAAGACGAAGATAGTATATTGCAAAGACAAGGACAGGAATGGAGAACATGCCAATGTGGCGTTCGATTTCCTTGGATATACCTTTAAAGGTGTATTTATAAAATTCAGAACAGGAAAAATGGGAATCAACTTTATAGCCACTGCCAGTAAGAATGCAAATAAGCAATTTAGTGCTAAGATAAAGGCAATGGAGATTCACAAAAGAACTGGGTGCAAGATCGATATGATTGCAGACATGATAAATCCTATCGTGAGGGGTTGGATAAACTATTTTAGTGAATTTAATCCTGCAGGAATCAAATACTCCTTAGAATGTGTTGACAGAAGACTTGTAGTATGGGCAATGAGTAAATTTAAGAGGTTTCGAGGGCATAAACATAGGGCGCAAAACTGGCTAGAAGAAATCAGAAAGAGAGAACCAAATTTATTTGAACACTGGAAGTACAGAAATAGGAATCGCGTAGTGAGTTAAATGATAAGAGCCAAATGAATGGAGACATTCACGTCCGGTTCCGTGAGAAGTTTGGGGTGAAACTCCCCTTACTTACTTGACTGGGGGTCTGGGCTATGAATTGCGTAGCCTTTCTGCCCGGAGAAGGAGGAAGCAATCCCTCTGACTTACCCGACTCTTTTTAAAGAATGTAATAATGAACATAGTAATTTTTACAACGAAAATTATACTAAGGGGAAGTATGTATGGTAAAATAGTACGTAAATAGAACAACAGTAATTATGCTTATGTGGGAGTAAGCATATGGGGTGAAGAGTATAGCTATGAAATGAGTATGTTTTTTGTCGTACATAAATTAATGAATCGAGGAATTGCAATGGTTGAAGGCAATGAATTAAAAATTTTTAAGATTGATAACAATGTCAAATTATTGGTGTTAAATATTAAGGAAAACAACCAAGAGCTAACAAATTATGTTAATAAACATTTGGTTGAAATTTGTGAAGGTAATAGTGGTAGTAGACTCACTACTGTTAAAGAGGAGTTGTTAGTCTTCTTGGATAGAAAGAAGAAAACTGGAACTAGAATGGGTGCAGTTGCTGAGTTTTTTGTGCATTTGGTTTTGAAAACTCAGGATTTTAAGCAAGATTGCTTGTTTCTTAATCTAGAGGAAAACTCAATTAAAAAAGGGTTTGATGGTTATTATTCGCATGATTCAGAGGAGTGGATTATGGAAAGTAAGTCTGGAATGATAACTACTTCTGGAATTAGCCACCCAATGAAAATTAAAGAGGCATATGATGATTTAGATGGTAAATTGGCTGGTAATTCGTCCAATAATCCATGGAAAAACGCTTACAATCATGCAAGTCATATAGATGTTGGAACAGAAGAAACAATTAGACATCATATTAAAAAAATGTCTGATTCATATTTTGAAAATGTTTATGCTAATATAAAAGACTTTAATATTATTCCTGCATCAACAATATTTCTAGACAATCACTGGGATGAGGTTGACTTAAACGAATTAAAAGATGAAATTAAAACACATATTAAAGGTTTCAAATATACTAAATTGAATATCGTCTGTATAACAAAAAAATCAGTGGAAATCTTACAAGATATTCTTAGAGCAAAGTGAGGATAAGGTGATAATTTGGATCGTAAAGAGATGAGAGCGTTTAGTGATTTATCGAAGCTGACAAAATTCCACGATATATTAGCTAAATTGACTATTGGTGAGAAACTAAATAATGAAGAGAAAGGTTATATACTTGCTTGTGCGATTCTATTCTCACAGTACTACCAAAATGATAGAAGATATACAAGTTATATAGAAATTGCTTATTATATAATCTTAAAGTACTCAGTTTTACATGAGGATTATGAACCTTTATACGATTTTTCAATAAATTTTGGTTACTATCCTGTTGCAAAGAACATATATGAGTTGAGTTTAATTGAGAATATGGGAATCCAAAGTGTATTAAATTCTATTGAGCTAAACACCTATAAACATAATGGCTATATTGAAACAATTGAACAAAAGAATAGTCGTGAAAAGATAATAAATGATGAAAGATCAGAAGCTTGTTATATAGCACCGACATCATTTGGAAAAAGCTCAATCATGTTAGATTACATCAAGATGTATGAAAGGACTAAGGATAAAATCTGTATAATTGTTCCTTCTCGTTCATTACTGATGCAGACATATAGAATGATTAAAGAAGCTGATATTGATAGGAAAATTATAATACATGATGAAATGTACTCTGGAGAAGACAAGTTCATATCAATTTTCACACAAGAAAGAACTTTGCGAATGATTGAGAGACATGGTGTTGAGTTTGACTTGCTATTTATTGACGAGGCACATAATATCTTCAAAAAAGATAACCGATCTATTCTTTTAGCAAGAGCCATTAAACTTGCAAAACTAAAAAATAGTGATGCTAAGATAATATACTTATCACCTTTGATTAGCGAAACACACAACTTGAAACTCAGAGATGACCAAACTATCGATACTCAAAGAATTTCATTCAACATCAAGGAACCTGAGATATTTGAGTTATCAAAAAATGGTGTGGTTAGTCAATACAATAGATTCTTAAATGAATTCTATGAAATTGACACAGGAGTAGCAATGATCGATTATGTACATAAACATTCAAAATTGAAGAATTTTATGTACTTAAATACACCAAGAAAAATAGAAATGTTCGCAAATGAATTAGGAACAAGTATTGCAGAAAAATCCGGGGTTGATAAAATTTCGGAAATTGTATCACTATTAGAAGAGAATGTTCATGAGGATTTTTATGCAATTAGTTTATTGAAAAAAGGAATTGTATATTTACATGGTAAATTACCAGATCTAATTAAGGAATATTTAGAAAGCAAATTCAAGGAAATCCCTGAGTTGAATTATGTTGTTGCAAACACTGTTATACTGGAAGGTATGAATCTTCCTATTGATACACTATTTGTTCTAAGTACAGATTCTTTGCATGGGAAGGAACTAACAAATCTAATTGGACGAGTTAATAGACTAAACAATATATTTAGTACCTCTGAGAATAATCTTGACAAGTTACTTCCTCAAGTTCATTTTATTAATAGCTCAAAGTATAACCGTAAAGACGGAAATATGAAAAATAAGATTGAGTTGCTAAGAAAGAGAACTTTTACTGATGAACTTGAAAATCCCGTTTTAAAAAACTTTGATATTGATAAAGTAAAGAATGAAGGTGCAAGGAAGAAGATACAAGAAATTATTGACTTTGAGGAGTATATTTTATCCGACCCTGAAAATGAAGTTGAGCAAATCAAAAAGTACTTAGTGAAAGAAGGTTTTACTTATATCTATGAGGATATAGAAATTGCAGCTCAGAATATCCACAAAAGAATCAATTCGATTACTAGCTCCAAAATAGAATCAACAAGTTTACTTGATAAAATATTTATCTACTTTATTTACAAAATAAATACAATTACCGATTTTGAAGTTAAACGTCTCCAAAATAAGGAATCAAGAATCTTTTATGAGAATCATATACGAATCACACACATGAACACATTGAAGGAGAATATATTATCATTCTATCGTTACTTTGAAAAACGTATTGAGGATGATAATGCTTTGTTTTACATTGGTCAATCGTTTGGTGAAGTTGAAAAGCAAACAGAAGACTATAAGCATAGTAAACAAAAGGTATATGTAAACTTAAGTCAAAAATCGCCGAAACAGCTCGTAAACCTTGCTATTATAAAACTTGAATTGGAAAATCAGTTCATTCATTATAAACTTAATAAGTTTATTGAGATGTTACATGACTTTGAGTTAATCAATAATGATGTATACAATTCTTATGTTTATGGCACAACAGATATTAACAAAATTCACCTTGCAAGGTATGGTTTATCTATGAGCTTAATTAATAGATTAGAGTCACATGGTCAACTTAGCAATATTAGTTTAGATGCACATAATAATTTAATTTCAAATGAAGCATTCAAATCGTTTACATCAAGCGTGGACGACTTCTTTAGGTACGAGATATTAAGAAATTTCTAGTAAAATGTTAAAACATCACTTAAACCAGCTAATTCTTGTCAAGTAAATCAGTAAAAAAGATTTGCCCCAAGAATTTAGGGCACACTTAATAAGCCTATCGCAGTAGGAACAAAAAATAATATTATTGAATTATAAAGTAAGTATTATCCTTCATCATTCCGAAGATAATACGTAAAGTTTACATGATGCAGCTGTCAAAGCAATTTTTTTGGGTTTCCCCTCATCAATTAAGTGGTCATAATAAGCCCTTAAAACAGGACAGGATTGATGCAACCGCTGGCACGATTTGCTAATCCCAATAGAAGCAACCATATAGAGAGCCTTTCTGAGATAAGGGATACCACGCTTTGAAATCTTACCACTACGTGCTTGAAATTTGCCAGATAAAATCACAGAAGCTGTCACTTCTCCGACGCCAGGAATAGACATCAAAAGCTCATAATGAGGAGACTGCCGAGCCACATTATTCATTTGAGTATGAATATCGTTTAGAGTGTGTTGCATGTTGAGGAGAATCTGAGCATAGTAAGAAATCACAGGAACTTGTGCCGAATAAGGTACGGTAGAGTCTTTGACAGCTTCAATGAGTTTGTTGGCTTTATCTAGATGCCAAGCGTCATTCCGTTTATCTGAATAGAAAGATTGTGCAATTTCTTGAGGCGAAGCATTTAGAATGCTTTTCGATGTTGGAAAGACAAGAAACAAGCGCAAAGCACTTTTAGGCCTAACACTATAGAAGACACGATTAAAGTTAGGAAAGACAAGGTCAACAATGGTATGGAGTCTTACGACAAGTTCTTGATAAGTCTTGCTAATACCTGCATATTGTCTTGAGAGAAATCTAAGATCTTGGTAAATTGCACTTGGAGGCTTAAAAGGCATTAGTTTAAGAGTGTAGAAGGCATGAGCAATTCTCATAGTATCAATAGGGTCAGTTTTAACTTTTCGCATTGATTTAGACTTGATATGACTTGTGGTGAGTGGGTTCAGAACATAGACCTCATAACCTCGTTCAAAGAAAAACTCAGCAAGTGGTTTGGAATAAACACCAGTGGCTTCCATGACAATTTTAGGCTTGGTGGAAAAGGGAATACATAAAAATTTGATGGTCTCATTAAGAGCAACAAGATCATCAAACTCGTGTCCAAACTCAAAAGGTTCTTTAATGACAAGGTGATGATCAGAGAAAACAGCAGCTACACTTTTGCCTTTGGAAACATCCATGGCTACGATTGGGTTCATAATACCTCCTTAAAAATACTAGGACTAGCAAGTGGTCGATTCTCAGGTTCGTGCGGTGATGCAGGCTCAAGGCCTAACCAGCTTAATCGAGATAAGCGAACAAGATGCCAGCATGAACAGTTTATGCGACAGGATCTTGGCCCAACACGTCATTTTCCTACATTCCTTCCGATGTCACATCTCTTGCGAGGCAGGGACTGCACCACTTTTGCCCTAAGAGTAAAAAGGATGAATATCGGTAATTGCAGGAACGTTATGGAAAACTTTTGATTCAGTGAATTTTGTTGCTAACGAATGGAGAATAAAATGGAACACTTTCTGAAAGATATAAGATTAGATAGCCCAGACTACGAAATGTATAGATACTTTGACATCAAGGAGTCAAAAAAAGAAAAAATAGATTCAATCTCAAAAATCAATTTTTTTATTGGAAAAAATAGCTCAGGCAAAAGCAGATTTTTAAGAAGCATTATGCTCAGCATTGATTTTGAAATGTGGCATACCCAAAATTTTGATTCCTTAGTAGAACTGCATTCAAAATTGGCAAAGATTCAGTATTACTATGATGGTTATGAGATTGAAGCACTTTTAAATATACAGAATGGATACAGTTGTTATGATCCGGAAAGAGACCATGATAGTGCTCAGTATATTTTAAGCTGTGACTTACTAAAGTTGTATAAAAATGTTCGAAACGACGTTAAACATATTAAAGATTTAGCAAGAATCAAAAGAGTTAGTATTCAGAGCTACAAACAAGCGAGAAACGCTCTAAATACTTTGAAAGAACTCTTAAGAGAGTTTAGTGCGATGTATAGATTTGACGCAACTTATATCCCCACAATTAGAAATGCAAAACCGATGAAAAAGATTCAAAATACATGGCAACATACAAATGACATAAAAAACAGAATATTGGATGAGTATTTTGAAGTTAGGAAAAATACTTTTGAAAACAAAGTTATTACTGGTCAAGAAATATATATGTTGCTTAAAAATGGTATTTTTGAGTGGAATAATTCATATGATAATAGAGTAATTGAAGAATATGAGAACCTAATATCAGAAGTATTTTTCGATAATGAAAAAATTCTTATTATTCCTAAGGAAAAAGAAAACACAATTCATATTAAGATAGGCGATAAGCAAGAAACTGCATTGCATAACATGGGTGATGGTATTCAATCTATTATTATAATGACGTATGAGCTTTTTAGGAACAAGGAAAAGCCATATATCTATTTTATTGAGGAACCAGAAATCTTTTTGCATCCAGGTTTCCAAAGAAAATTCTTCGAATTCATTAATTTGAGTATATTTGACAAGCATCAATTTTTTATAACTACACACTCTAATAACTTTTTAGATTTAACATTTGATTATAATGATATTTCCATTTACACATTTGAATATATTAAAAATGAAATGTTTTTCAAAATAAGAAATGTTAGTAATGAGAGTGTGCAGCCGATGGAACTATTAGGAGTTCGTAACTCCTCACTTTTACTTTCAAATTGCACAATATGGGTTGAAGGAATAACTGACAGGTATTATATCAAAAAGTATCTAGAGATTTTTCAATTACAAAAGTTTGGAAAGGTCATGTATAAAGAAGGCATACATTATTCATTCATCGAATATAGTGGTAATAATATTACTCATTGGAGCTTTCTTGATGGCGATGATCAAATGAATTATGAGTATATCACAAAAAATATATTTTTGATCGTTGATAATGATGATGCTTATGGAGCAAAAAAAATACGACATGAACAGTTAAATACGCATTTAGGCAGTAGCAATTTTTATAAGTTAAATGTACTTGAAATTGAAAACTTAGTAATTCCAGCTGTGCTTTCTAGAGTATTAGCAAAGCTAGAGAATAATAAACAGAAAGAGATACAGATTCCAAGCGTGAACACATACGCAATGTCAAAATTAGGTAAGTTTATTGATAATAATGTTAAAGGAATTGAAAAGAATTATTCTAGTCAATCTGGAAGTGTTAAGAACAAACTAAAATTTGCAAAAACTGTACTTGGTGAGCTAAAAGGAATTGATGATCTGCATGAGGATGCAGTAAATTTATGTGAAAGAATATTAGATTTTATTAAAGTAAATAATTCATAACGTTGCCTTTTCTTATCTTATTGAATGGTAAACGGCAAAAGCATCCCATAACATAAAGTAATGTTTCTAAATCACACAAAAAAATAAGCCTCAAGTAGGCAAAAATTGTGATTTAGGAACATTGTGCCTAGCGAAGCCGCGTCACCAATACCTTTGGGTATCCAATGATCTGCTCTTTGTTTTTTAAGAACACATTTAGAATAAACGCCTTATAAAAGGTAAAAATGAGATTGTGAACTCATGGGAAAATTGATAAAATGACATAGATTCCCCCTCCCCATGAAAGTGGATTCAATCATTTGGACGTGTAAGAATCTATTAAGTTTCAAAATAACCTGCACCGATATGTGGTGTAGCCTCTTGCGTTACAGTATTAGAAGATTCTAAAGGACATTTTGAACATCTAGAGAAACCAAGGCGCATAAATTTGATTAGAAACTCAAATGCAGTATAATCACTTGATTTTTTAGAAGGTATGATCTTCATAATGCGCTGGCAGTGCGCAAGCTTTGTAGGTCTGTTTCTGCCAGCGAGAATACCATAATGTCTGATTTTCACAAAACCCGGAGGCAGTATATGCATTAAAAACCGGCGTATGAATTCTGTGCCAGTAAGTGTCATTTGCTTGGTCTTTCCGGAGTCTTTATTGTCTTTATATCTAAAAAGGACGTGATCATCAGTGACTTTGAGGATGCGGTGATTAGAAATGGCTACACGATGAGTATACTGACATAAGTAGTTAACTACGTGAGTAGGTGAGTCAAAGTTTTCTTTGGCGTAAACTACAAAAGCTTTTGAATAGGCAGCATCCATTCTATTTTGAAAGTCCGAATCGGATGCAGATTCATTTGTATTCCAATCTTGTAGTTGGCCTTCATAAAAAAGTTTTTTCAAGGCTTCCATAAAAATAGCTTTGAAAACACGACTGAGTATTTTAACATGAATTAGATAATTTTTTCGGGTTTTTTTAAAGTGCATGGTTTTAGTACAAAGTCCACCCCCAGGCACAATAAAGTGAACATGTGGGTGATAAGAAAGTGTTTGCCCCCAGGTGTGGAGTATACCAGTTAGACCAATTTGAGCCCCTAGATGCTTTTTATCGGCAGCAAGTGACAAGAGTGTCTTAGAAGCGGTCTTCATGATCAAGTTGTACATCAAAGCTTGATTGGCAAAGAAAATTGGATTGAGTTCTTCCGGGACAGTAAAAACCACATGGAAGTAGTGGACATTTAAAAGTTCAGAGTTACGATTAACACGCCATTTTTCTCTTTTGAAAGACTGACAAAGTGGACAATGGCGATTACGACAAGAATTATAAGCAATAGAAGTTTCACCACAATTTGAGCATGTATTATTATGTCCACCAAGTTTTGAAGTACGACAAGCCATAAGTGCATTCATGACTTTATATTGATCATATGTGGGCTTGTGAGTTTGACAATAGTCATCAAAGAAACGCATAAAAACATCTTGGAGATTAGGCATTAAAAACCTCCAAACTATCAAATGGACTAATGGCTTTAGTCAGGTCAGCGGTGGTTAAATGAAGGTAGACAGTGGTCGTAGAAAGTTTAGAATGACCAAGTAGTTTTTGAATAACAACAATATTGGTTCCAGAGAGCAGTAAGTGTGTTGCAAAACTGTGTCTTAAACTATGAATCGTGGCTTCTTTAGGAAATTCCAAGAGATCACACTTGGTCCTAAATACCATTTGAATAGTACGCGTTGTCAAAGGTTTGTCTTTTGAAAAGCTTTGAAAGAGATAATCTTTAGGGTGGTATTGCTTGTCATAAAGTCTTAAAAGCTCAAGAGCACTTTTTGAAAGCAGCGTATAGCGTTCTTTGAGGCCTTTGCCATCTCTGACACGAATGCGCATCGCATTAGACTGAATATCGGAGACTTTGAGGTTCATAAGTTCCCCAACACGCAACCCAGCAGAATAACAGATTACAAGCATGGTTTTATGTTTAAGGTTTGTGACAGAGTCAAACAGTGTGTGAATCTGTGCAGGTGTTAAAGCAATTGGAAGCTTAGATGGTTGTTTGACTCTAGGGATGTTAGTCATATCCCATTCTCGGTTAAGAGTGGTTTCAAAGAAAAATTTGATAGCACTGTAATTTGAATTTACATAGGAACGACTAAGCTTACGGGAAGTGATGGCATCGTGTAAAAATTCACGAACATGATCATAGGTGAGATTCTCAGGTGGTAAGTTGTGAAATTTCGAAATCTTCTTAACACCTTTGAGATAGACAGTGACAGTCTTTGGACTGAAACCTCTGAGTTCCATATCCATTTGCATTTTAGATAATAATTCAGACATAAAAAATAGCTCCTTTTCTTTTAGATAAAATAAGAATATCTAAATAGAGAGCTGTATGTCTAGGGAAAAGAGATTTTAGAAGTCACCGCGATAGAGGTTTAGTCCAACACAGTAATTCCTAAAATTCGCCATTAGGATATGGAGTTAGGGACTTGTCAAGGCAAATATTTATGAAATAGTCTATTTTTTTAATAGTAGGCGAACTTCGGTAATCGTGGGAACGTTAGTGCGCCAAGCAAGCTTATTTTAACTGGTAAGGTGAAAGTCCTTATATGAAAAGGCCTAGCCAGCCATCATTATCGAGTGTTGTGCATTTATCGGCGACGATAAAAGTAAAGCGTACACAGAGCATTATATAGACCATAAGGGAACCACATCTCTAAAGCAAATTCAGCCACGTAAACCGTGCCTATTATAAAGATAGGAAAATGCAGATGACGACATATTTAACGTTATGGAAGTCAAAACAAAGGAATCGTAAAAGGCGAGATTCTGGAGGGTCTGTCGTGGTCAAAGAACATGGTATGTATAAAGAGTGAAGATAGGAACTTGGGAGATCTTGTCGCTCCTCAAAGAGAAGCATAAATCAACCGAAAAGAAGAATATGTATAGGCGAGAAGAAGTCGGATTTCTCCATAGTACTCAGAGAGTGGGAGAGCCATTTACAAGGGGAAGGGAGAAACAGGAGTATGGATCGTTCAAAGGAAACAATAGGGAACCCGAAGTAACAGGGTGGCGTAGCCATTTTTCAGAATGAAAAATTCTGACCACCAGACAAGTAGGACTGGGAAAACATTTGCAAACCTCACTGAGCGGTATCGAAAGGAAAGCAACATATGAGAAAGCGCATAAATTTGGAAATTTATATGGCATGCTGAATGAATGGAATCTAGCACAGAGCTGGGAGTACGTCAATAAAAGAGCGTCCCAAGGAATAGACAAGGTCAGTGCAAAAACTTTTGAGAGAAACATGACAAAAGAGGTAAAAGCATTAGAATCAGATCTGAAACGTGGAAGCTATAAGGCAAATTTAATCAAACAAACACACATTCAAAAGCCAAATGGCGGTCAAAGACCACTGGGAATACCAACAGTAAGAGATAAACTTCTTCAAACAACCTGTAGCAAAATACTGGAAGCGATATATGAACCAAAATTCCATGATTTCAGATATGGATATAGGAAAGGCAGAGGCGCCAAAGATGCAGTAAAGCGTCTTGGTAAAGCGCTAAACTTTGGGAAATACAGCTACGTAGTAGAAGCAGATATCAAGGGATATTTTGAAAATATAGACCATGAAAAACTTGTAGAAATGCTTTCCCACGACATAGCAGACAAAGCGTTCATCCATCTCATAAAGAAATGGCTAAAAGCAGGGATAATGAAAGAAGATGGCATAATAGAAAAGCCATACAAAGGGACTCCGCAAGGTGGCGTGATTAGTCCAATACTAGCGAATATATATCTTCATTATATATTGGACCTATGGTTTGAAAAAGCAGTAAAAAGACAGCTAGAGGGAGAAAGTACACTAATAGCTTATGCCGATGATTTTGTATGTGCATTTAGATACAGGAAAGATGCAGAGCGATTTATGAAAGGTTTAGAGCAAAGGTTAGAGAAATTTGGACTGAAGCTATCGAAAGAAAAGACAAAGTTATTAAGATTCAGCAGATTCAGTAAGGCAGAGAATGAAAAATTTGACTTTTTAGGATTCACATACAGTTGGGTTGTATCGAAAAAAGGAAAAGACATCATAAGATACACAACTAGTAAAAGTAAATTCAAATCATCCGTACAAAAGATCAAGTTATGGATCAAAGAAAATAGAAATAATCGACTTCTCAATATCATAAAATCCTTAAACATTAAGTTAAAAGGCTATTATAATTATTATGGAATAATAGGAAATTACAAAATGCTTGAGAAAATGGATTTGATCGTAAAGCGGTTACTGTTTAAATGGATGAACCGAAGAAGTCAAAGGAAAAGCTTTAACTGGACAAGCTTCAATAAACTCATACGTGACAAATATAAAATCCAAAAACCGTTCATAGAAAAAGATAATGGACAAATCCAAATTCAAATATGAGCAAGAATGTGGAGTAGAGATATACAACTGAAGAGCCCGGTGCGGTAGTTCCGCACGCCAGGATCTTTGCCAGGGGCGACGGGTAACCGTCGGCTCTATGGTGACTGAGAAAAAATTTATTTTAGGAGGAAATACATGAACACGATTCTATCAGATATAGCATCTTATATTACAATGTACGAATTTTTTAAAAAAAAGCATGATAATAATATTTACAATATCACTATTAATTACAATTTGATAGAATTTAAAAGCAAAGAAAATGGCAAACTGTCACATGATGTCATAGATAGAATAAAATTTATATTCAGATTACATGATATTTCCGATGTTGAAGTAAATGATTTTACAGAAGGAAAATTTAACTTAACTTTGGGCGTTTTTAGCAATAATGAACGGTTAATAGATGTTGTTGATAAAAACCTGATAGAATATTTGGCGAGCAAATTTGGTGTGAACTATGATTGGCTATGTGGGATAAGTAATAGGATATATTCAAAATATTATGATGGTGATAATCTAGGAAGCATATTCAACCGAATAGAAAGTGTGAAAAATCAGTATGGAAATGTAGAGATGTTTTGTCTAAAAAGTAATGAAAATCTTTTGAATTCAAGGGCGAGCGATTTTAGAAGTGATAATGAATTGTTCTTTTTCTTTAGATATCCAGTTGCAAAATATTCTGATAGAACAATATGGATTTATGAACCGATTTCGACTAGATACAGTTGGCACGATAAAAAACTTCGAATTTTGGCAAAATCTATTATATTATATTGTAAAAATAATAAGATAATTACAAAAGGAATAAGTACTAATCCAGATATCTTTTATCTAGCGTTTATAGGTGAGTGCTTTTATTCATTTAAAAACGAAATTATTGGCTCGGAAGATTGGTTACCTGTAAGCTACCTAAGTAGTTCTTCAGCTCCACAAGTAGAAGTTGAAGAGCTGGTAGATGTAAAATCCGAATATGATTTTATAATAAATAATTGGAGTTTATGGAAATAATAGATTCCATCTCATAATACGCCAATTATTCGAAATTCATCTGATATCACGGAAGATGCAGATGGATTTTTTTATGAGTAGTGTGGAAGGAGATAACAAATAAGTGTCGAATTAAATATAGGGTAGACGCATATCCTACGCCACTTTTACCCTAAAGGTCAAAAGGAAGAACTTCGGTAATCACGAGAACATTGGGCAAAATCTTGTTTTAAATAACAAAAGACAGGGGAAAATATGATTCAACATATTATAAAAGAGAAAAAGAAACTGTGGATTATCATTGCATATATTATAGTATCAGCATTAATTTATGGTCTATTTTTTAACAAATTTTCTAAAACTGAATTTCTTGGAGTATTTATATTATTTTCAGTTGGTATGGTTATTAAATTTCTCATGGTTTTGTTGCCATTCATTGTAATTGAAGATAAAATTACATATCGTCCTAAATGGTCAAGGAGACTATTGAGATTATCTGCTTTATTTTTAACATCTTTGGCATATATTTGGTTATTTGATTTATTAATTTTGTACTGTAACTATTTTATACTGTGGCTTGCATTTGGAAAAAGAGAGTTTAATGAAGAACTAAATTAAATTGAAAATAGAGAACAAGATATCGCCTAAACTTTTACAAACAATATAAAAATCATAATCTAAACAAAATGCAACTCTCTGTCTCAAATTTCAAGTGATTATATGGTATAATGATCCTAATGACAAATGCAAATTTAAAAAGAATTTTGAGATTTTTTCTTTCAATTATACACCTCAAACACTGGGGTGTTCTTTATACCAAAAGCACTTCAAATAGCATTAGAAAATAGTCTGAAATGATTTAAAAAATAGATAGGAGCATTATGAGTAACGCGTTAAGAGATTTCATGCACCATAAAATGGTGCTCTTGCCTCAAGGAGAAGAAACTATACGAAAATACCGTGATGAAACCAAATGGATAAGTTCAAACTATGGCATGAGCATTCTAAGTAGTGGTAAAAACCAGTCGGAAACCATAGAAAAATGTGATATTACTGCATTTTATATGTCTAAATACCCTGTTACTAACGAACTCTATGATTCGATTATGCAATCATCTGATGCAAACAATGCCTATGCGAAGTACCCTAAAGTGAATATTTCATGGGTTGATACCATAAAATTCTGTAATGTGATATCGGCCACAGACCATTAAACAAAAGGAGTATAGAGAAATGAAACGAGTAACAGGCATTGGCGGTATCTTCTTTAAAAGTGATGATCCCCAAAAAATGAATGATTGGTACAAGCGTCACCTTGGCATGGACACCAGTGAGTATGGCACAAGCTTCGAGTGGATTGAAAGGTCTGACGTGAACAAAACTGGCATGACACAGTGGGCCACTTTTGACGATAGCACAGACTATTTTAATCCTTCCTCAAAGGATTTCATGATTAACTACCGCGTTGAAAATTTAGAGGCCTTAGCCGAAATGTTGAAGAACGAAGGCGTCGTCATACTAGATGAGATTGAGACCTATGATTATGGCAAATTTCTTCATATTCTTGACATTGAGGGCAACAAAATTGAGCTATGGGAACCTATTGATGAACCATCCAATAAAACTGAAAGTACGGAGATCAAGCCATGATGCTTGATGATAAAGAATTTCAAAAATCGATCTACAGAAAGATTTCAAGGCTAGAAGAACAAATTCCCATAGCAAATATACTGACTGTTCTATTAATTCCAATGCTTGTCATGATCTTACTCTTTCTAAAAGAAGGCTCGTTGACGTCTAAAATCGCAGAGTTCATTTGGTTAGCCTTGTTAATTGTGGATGTGATATTTAACGCCTTTATAAAAGTATGTCCCTACTGCAACAGATCACTAAGCAAGTTCATCAAAATGCCACACAATTGCCCCTATTGCAATGTTCGGTTAAAGCCCTAACAATAAGAACATTTTTTTAATTATAAGACTATTCTGATATGCTTTTACGATCTCCATAGCGGTTTCTTTACATCAGGACTATGATCTTTAATGATCTTAATCCACTATATGTATAAGAGACCGCTTTTAATATATAATAGTACAATTTTTTGATACGTCATCAAAACTTAACAATCTTTTAAACAAAAAATAGAGGATTTAAGGGTATAAATGTATAATACATACTTATAGAATATCGAATTAATCATAATATTGATTTTAATATTTCATTTTAGAAGGTGGTGACAACATGATCAAATTAAGAGAAGAGCATGAAAAACTTGAACATATTCAACTGGATTCTAGAGCAATGAAAGTTTCTGATTCAAAAGGAAGACGGTTAGATGAAGAACAGTGTCCTATAAGAACAGACTACCAAAGAGACCGTGATCGCATTACACATTCTAAAGCTTTTAGACGATTAAAGCATAAAACTCAAGTTTTCTTATCACCTGAGGGAGATCATTATAGAACGCGCTTGACACATACACTTGAAGTTTCACAAATTTCAAGAACCATTGCAGCTGCCCTTAATTATAATATTGTTCTCACTGAAGCAATAGCGCTTGGACATGATCTTGGACATACTCCATTTGGTCATTGTGGTGAGGAAAGGCTAAATAAAATACATCCCACTGGCTTTAAACACAACGAACAAAGCCTTCGGGTTGTTGATTTTTTAGAACGCAGAAATAACAGTACCTTTGGACTCAATTTGACATCTGAGGTGAGAGATGGTATTTTAAATCACAATGGTCCGAATTTGCCTGCGACACTTGAAGGACAAATCGTAAAAATATGTGATCGAATCGCATACCTTAACCACGACATCGATGACGCCATTAGAGCTGGTGTCCTTAAAGAATCCGAAATTCCAAAGGAATTTTTATTATCTCTAGGGGAGACTCATGGTAAACGAATCAACACACTGATAATGGATCTTATTGAAAACAGCTATGAGAAAGATATCATCGCAATGAGTGCGGAAAAGCAAGAGGCCTTTAATAGACTTCGCAAATTTATGTTTGAACACGTTTATCTTAATAAAGAAGCTAAAAAAGAAGAGGCTCGTGCGGAATCGATAGTGGAGTCCCTTTATAATTATTATATTCAAAATCCAGATCGAATGCCCGAAGAACGCGTTGAGGATTATCATAGAAGTGAAGGGCTTGAAGCGATTAAGGATTATGTGGCTAGTATGTCGGATCGCTATGCGGTAAACATCTATAAGGAAATTTTCATTCCTAAATTTTGGCTCTATTAGATAGGGCTTCTAAAATTTCACATAAAGAAAAAATTTCTTGTTAAAGTTTATTAATATTAAAAGGATTTAATCATTTGATGTCGAATAGTTAAAAAGAGAATGATTTACTATAAAGAAAGGGAAATGGATGAGCGGCAGATATGAAAACAATATCTTTGATGTGATCCTTGAAAATATCAACATCATAGATGTCATCTCTAGCTATATAACAGTTGAGAGATCTGGTAAAAACCATAAAGCATTGTGTCCATTTCATCATGAGAAAACAGCTTCTTTTATTATATCTGAAGATAAGCAACTTTATCATTGCTTTGGTTGTGGTGCAGCAGGGAATGCGATCAATTTTGTCATGAACTATGAAAACTTAGATTATATTGATGCAGTTGAACAACTTGCCGATAAATATAATATTGATATTTCAAAGTTCCGAAAAGGCAATGATCAAAAAAGTTCTAGCTATTATACACAGTTTTATGATATATTAAGAGATGCGGCAATTTATTATTATAAGAATTTACGCACAAGTGATGAAGCAATGCAATACCTTCAAAAACGTAACATTGATTTTGAAGTCATAAAACAATTTGGAATAGGGTTTTCAAATGATGCATGGCAAGATACAATCGGTCAGCTTTCAAAAAAGTATGACATTAAAAGCCTTGAAAAGGTTGGATTGGTCATCCAAGGCAAAGATGGAAAACGCTATTACGATCGTTTTAGAAACCGAATCATGTTCCCAATCATCAATCCAAAAGGAAAAGTCATTGGATTTGGTGGTCGAGTTATGGACGATTCGTTACCAAAGTATTTAAATTCTCCAGAAACGGAGATTTTTAATAAGAGTAAGACATTGTATGGCCTTAATCTTGCAAAGAACGCTTTACAAGATAAAAAGCAACTGATTATTGCAGAAGGTTATATGGACGTCATCGCACTTCATGTTAACGGCTTTACGAACGCTGTGGCAACACTTGGGACTGCACTCACAAAAGAACATGGCCGATTGATGCGTCGCTATGCAGATGAAGTTATCATCTGTTACGATTCAGATATCGCTGGACAAAAGGCGAGTTTAAGAAGTCTAGAAGTTTTACACGGTGTCATCGAAAAGGTCCGTATCGTCGTATTAGGTGAAAATCTTGATCCTGATGATTACCTTAAAAAATACGGTATAGAGCGTTTTCAAGCCAAACTTGATCAAGCAATGACTGCGACTGAGTATAGGCTCAATCATTTAAAGCAAGGGTTTAATCTCAATAATGAGCAAGAAAAAATTGAGTTCCTGTCAAAAGCAGTTGTTGTCATCGGTGAACTTAGCAATGAATTTGAGAAGAATCTCCATATTGAACGGCTGAGTGATGAACTCAACGTCAATTATGATCTTGTTGCTAAAGAAGTGTATAAGGAGAATTACAATGACAGGAGTCATTATGGCTTCTCAGGTGATCAAAAGAAAAAAGAGGCTGTAAAACTCACAACGGATCGGAACAAACATTTAGAAAATCAATTGATTGCATTTTACATTCATAAGTTTGTCCTTTTGAATGATGACCAAAAAAAATTGATTCAGCAATTTCAGTTTTCAGAAGGTACTCAAGATATCATTGATTACATTATTTATTATTTTTCGATACATGATACTTTTTCAAAACAGGAAATCATTGAAAATGCTGATATCACCATCTCAACAGCACTTATTGAAATATTGGACAGTTATATTGATGAAGTAGAAGAAATTAACATAGATAATGTGCTTAACAACATACTCATAAAAAATATTGATGAAGAATTAAACCTCATTCAATTAAAGTTAAAGACACAATTTAGTCAAGAAGTACGGGACGAATGGAAAAGACTAATCGATCTAAAAAACACCATCTTACAAAAGGTAGAAAAAAAGACGAATTTTAAAGTTAAAGAATAAGAAAAATAGTGAAAGGAGGCACTTCAATTGAACAGTAAATTGAATGCCAAGCACAAAGAAACCATAAAAGGGTTAATCAAAAAAGGAAAAAAACAAGGGACACTCACTTACAAGGAAATTCAAGATAAGCTCGCTCAGTTTGAACTGGATAAAGATCAAATTGAAGAGGTCTTTGAAGCATTTAACGATATGAATATCTCTGTTATTACAGATTCTGACGATGAAGATGATGATGACGATGATGAAGATATTGATCTTGATGAAATCGATCTAGAAGACCTTGAAGAAATTGAAACACTTGATGACTTAGAAGACCTTGAAGATCTTGATAAAATCAAAGATGATGATGAAGAGGAAGAGGAAGAAGAAATCAAAATCGACTTATCTTTACCTAAAGGCATCAATATTGATGACCCAGTTCGAATGTACCTCAAAGAAATTGGTGAAGTTGCTTTACTTTCAAGCGAAGAGGAAGTAGACCTTGCAAAGCGTATGGAAAAAGGCGATGAAGATGCTAAAAAGAAACTTTGTGAAGCCAATTTACGTCTTGTTGTGAGTATTGCTAAGAAGTACGTTGGAAGAGGCATGTTATTCCTTGATCTTATTCAAGAAGGTAATTTAGGTCTTATTAAAGCTGTTGAAAAGTTTGACTGGACAAAGGGCTTTAAATTCTCTACT
This sequence comes from uncultured Fusibacter sp., assembly GCA_965140735.1. GTDB lineage: Bacteria > Bacillota > Clostridia > Peptostreptococcales > Acidaminobacteraceae > Fusibacter_A. Next base: position 752,693 of record OZ223306.1, read on the forward strand.
TATGCAACTTGGTGGATTAGACAAGCAATAACACGTGCTATTGCCGATCAAGCGAGAACAATTCGTATTCCAGTGCATATGGTTGAAACGATTAACAAGCTGATTCGTGTTCAAAGACAATTACTTCAAGAACTTGGAAGAGAACCTATTCCAGAAGAAATTGCAAAAGAAATGGATATGCCTGTCGAAAAAGTTAGAGAGATTTTAAAAATCGCTCAAGAACCTGTATCACTTGAAACGCCAATAGGTGAAGAAGAAGATTCACATCTTGGAGACTTTATTCCGGATAACGATGCGCCTGCACCTGCTGATGCAGCTGCTTTCTCAATGTTAAAAGAACAACTTATGGAAGTTTTAGAGACGTTAACGCCAAGAGAACAAAAAGTACTTAAGCTTAGATTTGGACTTGAAGATGGACGTGCTAGAACACTTGAAGAAGTCGGTAAAGAGTTCGATGTAACACGTGAAAGAATCAGACAGATTGAAGCAAAAGCACTTAGAAAGTTAAAACATCCAAGTAGAAGTAAAAAGCTTAAGGATTATTTAGAATAAGCACACAAAATGAGTCTCATAAAGAATTCGCTTAAGCGGATTCTTTTTTGATTAAAACAACAAGATTTGAGCCGAAAGCTGTGATGAGGGGTGTTCAACCTCAAACAGTGTCAGTGAAAATCGGTTTGAAGCATCGAAAGATGGCTCAAATGTTGTATAATAGAGAAGTCATTATAAAAAGAAAATGGACTGAGGAGCACTAAATGAAAAAACATAAATTATCTAAGCGATTAAACCAAATGGCAAGATGGATTGATCATGATGCTAGTATAGCAGATATAGGCACAGATCATGGCTATCTTCCGTATTATCTATTTCAACAAGGTAAAATTCACAATGCTATTTTATGCGATATCAATCAAGGACCACTTGAAAATGCGAAAAGTACTTTTAGAGGCTCAGAGTTTAGTCCCCATGCTGAATTTAGATTGGGATCAGGAATAGAGCCCATTGAAAATAGCGAAGTTGATTATGTGATCATTGCAGGAATGGGTGGGGCATTGATCAAAGAAATTATGTCTAAAAATATAGAAAAAACAAACTCTTTTAAGGGCTTTTTTCTTCAACCACAAACTGAACAAGATATTTTAAGACATTGGCTTTTAGAAAATCAATTTCAAATCATAAATGATTTTTACGCTTTTGAAGATCGAAAATACTATGAAGCATTTTATGCTGTTCCGCTGGGAGCAAATAAAGAAGAAGGTCATCCCTATTTAAAAAATGACAGCAATTTTAAAGTATTCGAAATTGTAGAGGATTTAGAATTTGGTTATCATGTTCATCAAGATAGTTTAAAAGTGTATGAATCTTATTTAGAATATAAACGCAGCAAGTATGCTTCTATTCAATCTAAAATTCAAGCATTAGACAATCCAAAGTATTTAGCATGTCAAAGAAAAATTAAACAAATTGATATGCTTTTAAAGGCTTTGAAAGATAAAAATTAGGCTTTGAGGAGGTTTTTATGGTCACATCAGTAGGTAAAATACTAAAGTTAATAGATCAAATTGCACCTTTAAATACAGCAGATACTTGGGACAATTCAGGCCTGTTGATTGGAAGCTCCGATCGAGAAGTAGATCGAATTTTAATCGCACTGGATCTGACTGAAGAAGTTTTAGAAGAGGCATTAGAAGAAGGCTTCGATTTAATCATCACACATCATCCTCTGATTTTTAACGCTATTAAACAAATCACAACAGATACGCGTATTGGCAATTTGATCATAAAGCTCATTGAAAATAAAATCAGTTTAATTGCCACACATACCAATTTAGATAGATCATTTGAAAGAGGTATCAACCGATTCGTAGGTGAAAAATTAGAGCTTAAAGACATGACTGTTCTTGTGAGCGATCAAGAGAATGTTGGTTATGGTGTCGTTGGCAACTTGAGTACAGGAGAATCTCTAAGCGAAGTGATCCAAACGACTAAAGCTATTTTTAGTCAAGAGACGATTAAAATTACAAATGGTACTTTAGATAAAGCCATAAAAAGAATTGCTTTTTGTAGTGGCTCTGGTGCTGACTTTATAGATCAAGCGCTAAAGGCACATGCTGATCTCTATATCACAGCCGATGTCTCGCATCATGAAAGTCAAGAGGTCAACGGGACTGCCATGACACTGATTGATGTTGGACATTATGAAAGTGAAGCCGTCTTTTTAGAAAATTTAAAATTGCTTTTAGATGAGGCTATTCTGTTCAAAAACTATGATGTTTTTACAAAGGTGACTGAAACAGAAATACCACAATTTAAATTCATTTAGAAAGGACCTTGGTTTTAATATGGAAAATTATCAAGCCGATCGGAAAAAACAAGTTCTTTATGTTCTAATTACAACCATAATTGCAGTCCTGCTTGTCGGAAACTTTATCTATAGCATCATTAGCAATATGAACAAGTATGCTGGAGATAACTCGATTGGAGTGAGAACACTTAATGGAACATATAATATTGTTCTCAATTCATCTAAGCATGAAGTTGGTATGAATGTATTTATGATTGTGATTACACTGGCTGTGTATGCTTTTTTCTTAAATAATATTCTGGTGGAACACCGTAAACTAGACATTGATGATGATTATATTGTACTCTACCCAAGTTTTGATAAGATCATGATCTCTTGGAAATCTATTCATGCAATTCATGTGGGGTATATGCATGATCAGGGAAGTCGATTCTCATTTTATAGAATGAAAATTCTTTACACACTTGATGGCGAAAAATTACAGTCAAACAGTATTCCTGTTTTAAAATTTATAAATTACGAGGCCTTACTTGCTTCTGTAAAATCAAAATGTGATGCACTTAAAATTGACTATTTTAAAGTATAGTGATCTATTTCACTGTTCTTTAGATTTACCTTATTGTCAGGTAGTATTTTGGGTATTATGATACAGTAGGATGACTTCAAAAGGGGGTAGCAAATATAATGCAAAAGAACAATAGTAATGATTCAAAAAATAAACTTAAAAATAAAAAGAGAAAAAAGCACAGCATGAGAAGAAAAATTACTAAGTTTATGCTCTTGAACAGCAGCGTGTCTAATTTAATATTGAGTGTACTTGTAATTATAATGATCGTTGGTGCTGTGGACTCTTTTGGGATGGTTGCTTCTAACTTAATCGCCAGTGATCTTGTGGGAGAACTTGAAAATCCAATGTCTATCAATAAATTTGGGACCACTTCTATTGAATCTATTAATACAGATGATGAAATGTTTTTGAGATGGTTAAATGCGATTGGAAACAAATTCTATTTCAATTTAAGTTCGGGATTTGTGGTGCATAGTGAAGCCGATCTCATGAAAATGCCTGAGGTATCTAAAGGTCAATTTCAAAAGTTAAATCAGAATGATCCCGTTGAGTTCCAATTTGTCTTTGTTGAGATTTCTATGAATGGATCAACGGTATTTTCAACACTTCCAGATAACATGAATATGGATGCTCCAGGTCGCAATCCGTTAGGTGCTCATTTTCATTATGTCTCTACACAGAACTTTAGAAATACCCTTGAAAAAGAAGTCGGCACAGTTAAAGTCATGTTTAATCCCTTTATCCTTGTGACGATTACAATACTCTTAATCTGTATATTTGTATTGGCTACTTTTTTATCCTGTATATTTTCACTTATTATGAGCAAAATTATGGCAAAATCGGTGACAAACCCGCTTAACGAGCTCCAAAACAAATTGAACAATTTGGCTGAAGGAGAGATTGAATGTGCCTTGATATCAGAGGTTGAAGTGAAAAAACCAATGTATGAAATTCAACAGCTTGCTAGCTCTACCAATTTGATTATTGAAAAAATGAGAGAATATGCTGAAAACTTAGAAGAACATCGTGCAGAATTAACAGCTCAAAATGAGGAACTTGAAGAAAAAGGTATTCATTTGATTCAAATTAATAATCAACTTGAATCTGTAAATGCTCAAATGAAAGATATTTTAGATAATGTAGGGCAAGGATTCTTAAGATTTGATTCAGATTTAATTATTCATAGTGAGTATTCTCAAGAGTGCTTAGACATTTTTTCACAGCATATTGAAAATCGTATTTTTTCAAAGTTGCTCTTCCCGGATGACCCAGACCAAGCAAGTTTTGTGGATGAACTTCTTGTTCAAATATTAAAAGAGAACCCAAAATCAGCTCACATTTACTTGCCGCTACTTCCAGATGAAGTTTGTATAGATGATCGTATTATCAATATTGATTATAGACTCTCAAAACAAATTAAAGATAAAAAGTCTATGATTGTTATATTAACGGATATAACGGAGAAGCGGATTCTAGAATCAAAAATGGATACAGAACAGCATATCCTTAAAATGGTTGTAAAAGCTTTAGTAAACCGCAATATGTTCGTTGAAATCGCAGAAAGTTTTGAACAATTTATGGATGAAGGCGTTGAGAACAACTGGCGTTTTACTGAAAATTCTGATGAGAACTTACAATATATAATGCGTCAGCTTCATACATTTAAGGGAAATTTCAGTCAGTTTGATGTGGTAGAACTAACAGAGGCATTACATCAGGCAGAAAGTAAACTCACGGAAATTATTCAGCATGAGGGGATTTGTGATATTGATTCCTGCTTTGACACTAAATCTGTTTTAGAAGCTTATCACCATGATCTCAACATCATTAAAACCTATGTTGGTGAAGACTATATGCTCGGTGATGATTATTTTATTATTGAAAAAAATAGAATTTTAGAAATAGAACATAAAATGCAATCTCTTTTATCTGAGCAGGACTGCAGAGTTTTATTACCTGAGATAAGGAGTCTATGCTACAGGCCTGTTAAGGATCTTTTTAAACTATATCCAGAATATGCTTTGAAACTTGCTGAACGCTTAGATAAAGCTATTTTCAATTTTGAAATTGAAGCTGAGAACTTACTCGTTGATGAAGTGAGATTCCAAAACTTTATCAAGAGTTTGGTCCATGTTTTTAGGAATGCTGTGGATCACGGTATAGAGACACCTGATGAGCGACTTGATGCTGGTAAAGAAATGATGGGCACTATTAAATGTGCGATTAGAGAAGTCAATGATACAATGGAAATTGTGATCTCAGACGATGGAAGAGGGATTGATTTAGACCTCATCAAATCAAAAATGATTTCTAATGGTTATGATCCAAAGCAAATAGATACCATGAACGCATCTGATTTACTTTTTAAAATATTCGATGATAGTTTTTCTACGAAAGATGAAACCACAATGATTTCTGGTCGCGGCGTTGGTCTCACTGCGGTTAAGAAAGAAACAGATGCGCTAGATGGCACAATTTCAGTGGTATCCAAATTGGGTGAAGGTACTACGTTCACCTTTACGTTACCGATGAGAAGCAAAATGGAAGTGAAAGATATCATGCCAATGCAGCTCATGGAAACCTTAGCTAAAACCTCTGCTAATTATCTTAGAAACCAAGTTGAAGATCATACCATCACTACTTTTACAGATATAAATCACTCTAAAAGAATTGAATTAAAACAGTTAACTGCGCTTGTAAGTCTCAAGGGTATTATAAATGCTTTAATTATGATTAGTGTCAATCAACCCTTAGCTAAAAAGCTTGCGAGTAGCTTTTTAATTGAAATAAATGACAATGAAGATATTGAACAATATGTTGAAGATGTCCTTGCTGAAATTGCCAATACGGTCATTGGAAACAGTTTAGGCCAGTTGGATGATACAAGTGATTTTCTTCATATGGGAATTCCGGCCATTATCACAAATCAAGGGGCCTATGTCAAATACACAAATGCAGATATGTTGACCTTTAATCTCCATTATGAACAATACGAATGGAGTGTTCATATGATTCAACTTGAAAATAACCAAATAGAGGAGGCGTCCTTATGGCAAGAATAATGATTGTAGACGATTCAACAGTAATGAGATTAAATCTTAAGAGAATACTTACCGCTGTAGGACACGAGATTGTGGCAGAGGCACAGAATGGCAAGGAAGCCTGTTCTCTTTATGAAAAATTTAAACCAGATTTAGTGACTATGGATATTTCTATGCCTGTTATGTCTGGTGTGGATGCGACAAAAGCCATTGTCACACGATTTCCGGATGCTAATATTGTCATGATCAGTGCACTCAATCAAAAGAAAATGGTTTATGATGCTCTTAAAAATGGTGCAAGACATTATATCATAAAGCCAATTGATCAGGACAAAGTCATCAGCGTTCTTAGTGAAGTCCTTTTAACTGAAGGAGATACACCTATGGAGACAATTGAGGATATTCAAAATGAGGCTTTAAAACGCAAACCCAAAGAGTCATTTGCAGTAGAAAATATAAATGGCACTTTCTTTATTAGAATTATGGAAGATTTTTCAACTGAAGATATGGAAAAGCTCAATCTAGCACTTCAAGGGATCAAGTATATTAAACCATTGAGAGTGCGTTTGGACTTTGGTAATTTGGAGAGTTTGGATTCAGCATTTTTAAACCAACTCATCTTATACGCCAAAGAAGTGATTGATCTTGGCGGAGACTATGAATCCATTGCTGAAGACCCAGATTTTAGACGCTTTGTCGATTTAAAAGAGGAGAATTATTTAAAATGATTAAAAATCTGCTATTAATATCAAAAAATCAACTGCTTTTTGAACAATTGAATTCACATATAAATCAGCATGAATACCATTTAACGCAATCATCTGTTAGTGATATTATGCAACAGTGTTTTTTGCTGTCCCCGTTTTATATATTTGTTGATCTTAATGATCTTAGTGAGCAAATGATACAAGTAATCGATACAATTAATGATTTGGTTTTTATTCCAGTCTTATATATTGGAGAGAAGTCATCTTATAAAAAAAATGAACATACTTTAGAAAATGCGTTGATCCTTACCATTAATGAATTTATATTACAATCAGACCATTTATTAAAACAAGGTGTACAGTTTAAAATGCAATATGATAAAGTATCACAGGCATATGATACAATGGATGCGTTGACCACAGATACAAAGGGCATTATGGCTAATTATTTAAATCACGATACTTTAAATCCTGTAAAACTCTACAATGACATTCTCAACAGTATCTTTATGGATAATCCTCTTTTGAACAATAAGCCTCAGTACATTTGGATTCTTACGAGAGTTGAAACGCTCTACAATGCCATTTTGTATCTAAAGAAACCTCTTCATGACCAATATACTCATATTTTTTCAGGTCAAGTTACATTAGATGATTCTTTTGGATTTGACGTTTTTGCAGAGAATGGCTTTAAAGTCAATATGCTAGAAGATCGATTGTCCGATATAGATGCCACATCTAAAACTTTTCCAAATCAGATGTTAGATCAAATGACAAATCTTGAAAATTTTGCTGGTTATGGCCTGGATCAAATTGTTGTGGTAGGTTGCAATTATACTGAATCTGTAAGTACTTATGAAGCATCCGTTTTAAAGTCTGCCACAGTCATACTTGATCTACTCGAAAATATTCAGACAAAGATAGCGGATGTAGAAGGCGCATTTAATTATACGTTAGATGCGCTTGCAAGGGCTGCAGAAGCCAGTGATGATTCCACAGGACAGCACATTAGAAGAGTGAATGAATACGCAAAGTTCATTGCAACAGAATTAGGGATGGAGAGTACTTTTATTAAAGAAATTGCAAATAGTGCACAGATGCATGATGTGGGTAAAATATACGTCGATAACGCAATTTTGCAAAAGAAAGGACCTCTAGATGAATCTGAATTCTATGAAATGAAACAGCATACGGTATATGGCGAACGGATTGTCGGTGCTTCTGATTACCTGAAAATGGCTGCTGAAATCGCACTGAATCATCATGAAAAATTTGATGGTAGTGGTTATCCAAATCATAAAGTAGGAGAAGAGATACCACTTTCTGCAAGAATTGTTTCACTTGCAGATGTTTATGATGCGCTTAGAAGTCCTAGATCTTATAAACCTGGTTTTTCACATGAAAAGGCTTATGATATAATCACAAATGGCGATGGTCGTGTTGAACCGTATCATTTTGATCCAAAAGTCTTGGAAGTTTTTAAAGAAAACCATTTGGTCTTTAAATCTATATTTGAAAATTATTCACTATAAATTGAATTAAATGTAAAATTACACCTTGTTTTTTTACATTTTAAAGGGCTCTCAGTGTCATTTATATCTCATGCGATACAATAAAAAATGTTATAATGCTTTTGACAATTAAATCATAAATAATGTCCATAAATAAACTATATGACACTTGTATAATTATTCTATGGACTTTTTTTATGAATTGAATGCCACTAGAAGGGTATACATCTTTCATGGGGCAATTGTGTTTAAAAGGGGGATGTGATTATGTGGACTGGAAGTCAATATCGTTTGAAGACAAGGTTATTTTTGAAGAAATGATAAAATTTAAGCCCTATCCACTGAGTGACTATAATTTTACACATATGAATATATGGAAAACAGCATTTAGCTTATCGTATACATTCGTGCATGGCAACTTGGTCGTAAGAGGTGAAGACCCCATTTCTAAAGAACAATATATCTATATGCCTATGGGGATAGGTAATTTACATGCATCTATCGAAGCGGTAAAGCATGAATTTGAGCAACATAATAAACCATTGATTATCAAGGCTCTGACACCTAAAATGGTCTCAGAAGTCAACTCAAAGAATACTCACCATTTTAACTTTACAATTAATCGAAATGAATTTGAGTACATCTACAAAATCAAGCAAATCGCTGAGTACAGTGATAAAAAACTAAGACGAAAGCGGGAGCTCTGTAAACATTTTGAAAACCACTACATTTTTGAATTTGTTAAATATGAGAACAAACATTATCCATTAGTACTAGATTTGATTGAAAAATGGCATCATGATCGAGACGATGATGGGCTGATTGTGAAATCAGAAAAGGAAGGGATTCTTAAGATCTTAAAACACTTTGATGTATTAGCCTGTGAAGGCTTTATACTCGTGGTATCTGGAGAGGTTGTGGGCTTTATAATCGCAGAACCCCTAACCGCGGATATACTCTTGATCCACTATGAAAAGGGCATAAGATCCTATAAAGGTGTCTATGATATTCTTAAGCGCAATGTAGCACGATATTATCAATCTAGATTTAAATACATCAGTTTAGAGGAAGATATGGGTATTAAAGGGCTCCGCATAGCTAAAGAACTTTATCGACCGAATCATTTGATCACAAAAGGCACGATCACATTTATGGACTAGGGGGGCGTTTAATCATATGAAAAAGCAATATTCTAAAAAGACTATTATTTTACTTCTCATTATCTTTTTTGTCGCTGTAGTCGGCATTAGTTTTACTTATTCTAGCTTTAAATTAAATCCTTTTGAAAATATTCATTTGACAAATACTTCAGGTGTTGCTTTAGGAGATGATAATAGCATATACATTGTAAGTGACTCCAACCGTGCAATTAGTAAAATATCCAATAAAGATCATCTCATTTACATGATAGAAGGTGGTAAAAGAAGTGCAGATAGCTTTTACACTGCAAATGAAATTGATACAGATGAAAATGGCAATCTGTATGTGCTTCACAACAGATGGGATGATACAGGATCATATCTTGAAACAGAGACCATTAGCCAATTTGATAGTAAGGGGGCGTTTGTAAAGCAGTTATTTAACCTCCCCGATGAAACACAATCTAAACTCACACCTACAACGCGAGGACTGAAATATTTTGAAGGACATTTGTACTGGTACGTACTGGTTGGCGATGGCATCACACTTTACTCAGATGAATCTGAAAATTCGATAGGCTTTTTCCCTTTTGAGAAAGCAGATCAAATCATACAAGATGTTGATATGATCGATGAAACACATTGGGTCTATGCATCGAAGCAGGGCTATATTCGATCGGTTGACCTGAACACTATGCAAGAAGAAACACTTTTTAATGCGAGAGTGTCCAATCAAGATCATCCATCCAGCATATGGGGGATACAATATGATCCATACACTCAATCCGTATATTTTAATGATCTCGGACAATTTGGTATTTTTAGAGTCGTTGAAGGCCATACAGAATCCGTATTTGCAAGTCGTGATTACAGTACCAGAAATGATGAAGTTTACTATAACTTTGATATTTCCAAAACAGAATATATCGCAGTTAATGGCGAAAGTGTTACACTGAAATCAATGACGGGGAATTATATGAGTATTTCGGCATTAAGACCTTCAACTTATATTTTAACTCTACGACTTTTGGCATGGCTTTCCATTCTTTTAATGCTTGTAAGCGCGTTCTTTTTAGTCAGATGGCTTTTGAAAGATGTTTTAAAAAGTGGTATCCCAAAAAGTTTTAAAAAAACAGCCGCCATTATATGCGTTGTTTTAATCGCGACGATTTTAACATCATCACTTGCGATTAATTTTTATAACGAAATTTTGGTAGAACAAGCTACAAACAACTTAAAGTTACTTGTTCAGAGTTCAAAGTTCGTCATACATGGTGATGCTGTGGATGCCATTAAAAAGCCATATGATTTTTATGATGAGGATTACCAGGTGGTTTATGATGATTTACAGCGCATGATAAACTACAATCAAGAAGTTTGGGACGAGAATTTATACACGGCACTGTATACCATTTCAGATGATCGTTATTATGCCCTTATGTACAATGATAATAGTGTAACGCCATATTATACGTTCAATGCTTGGACCGATAATGCCTACTATGATTACTTTTATGATGCCTACCAAGGTGCAATTACACATGGCACGGAAACTGATGCTGATGGTGATTGGCTCTTTGCAATGGGACCTGTTTACAATTCAAAAGATGAGATTGTTGCAATCATTGAAGTCGGGATGAACAAGTACATCTTCGATGAATGGAATAAAAATATCGTTAATAAAATTGTTACAGATATCGTTTCAATTGTGATCATCATTGTATTATTGATATCGGAAGTTACTTTTTTATCCACCTGGCTAGAAAAGAGAAAAGCTCATCGCTTGCAATCCGAATCTATTAATACACTGGCACCAAATCTTGAGTTTAATAATCTAAATGCCATAAGAACATTGGCTTTACTAACTTATATTGTCATTTTTATGTGTACAGCATTTATTCCACTAATGGCTAAAGCCATTTACAGCCCAATTGGCAATCTATCCATGTCTATGGCAATTGGTCTTCCAATCTTTACGGAAGTGCTCTTTGCAGCGATTACCATTGTCATCGCTGGGTTTGTCGCTGAAAAGAAAGGCTGGAAGCTGATCTTTTATCTAGGCATTGTTATTTTGATTGGAAGTGCCATTGCCACAGCATTGACACGATCATTACTTGTCTTTATTATGATCAGAGGTCTTGCGGGTATTGGAAATGGCTTTATTCAGATGACTATGCACGCTTTTGTTAACACGGGTAAAACAGTGGCACAAAGGAACGAAACCTTTGCCAATATGATGTCAGGTGCTATCGCTGGGGTTAATCTGGGCGTTGTATTTGGTGCGAATCTAGTCGATAAAATTGGTTACTTTAATGTCTTTTATGTTATGGCTGGCATAGGTGTCTTGGCGATCATCTTTGAACGTTTATTCCTAAGACATTATGAGACTATGGAATTTCAAATTGAAGAGGAAGAGGATAACGTTACGCAGACAGAAAAAATATCCGTACGACATTATTTCTCAAGAAAGAGTATTCTTGCATTTTTAACCCTTATCCTTGTACCTGCATTACTTTGTTATATGTATTTAGAATATTTCTTCCCATTATTTGCAGAAACAAAAGGGTTGACCACCTCAATGATTGGTATTGTATTTTCTCTTTATGGCCTATTTATTGTTTACTTTGGACCTGCCATGAGTACCTTTACAGAAAAGACATTTGGTGTCAAAAATGCATCTGCCATTGCAAGTATTTTAACGGGAACTTCTTTAATTGTATATGCAGTTACTGGAACACTTGCTGGCGCCATACTGGCAGTCTTAATTTTGGCAGTCTCTGATAGTTTTGGCGATACCGTTTATACGACGTATTTCTTAGCCATTAAAGAATCTCAAAAGATAGGCAAATCAATTGCTGCTGGCTATTTAGAGTTTTTCTCTCAAATCGGAAAAATGCTTGGAGCACTTGCATTTGGTATTGCAATTGGATTTGGTGAACAATTAGGGATTGGTATAATAGGTGTTATCACTGTTGGATTTGGATTGATATTTATACCGATAGGGACAAAAGTGGTTGTATCTGATACCGATGACTAGATGATCACGATATATAAAAGACTCATTGACATGTGATCCTTTGAATAGGATCTTGTCGATGAGTCTTTATTATTTTAGGATTATTAGGATGAATTAGGGTTTACCAATGAGTTCATAGAGGGTCTCGATTTGATCCGGTGCAGGTAACTTTAGTGGATAGTTCACAGGTAAATAATTGGGATCTTCTAAACCATTATAACTGGCGATGGTATAAGCATATTTTTCGTTCCCATAAGTCTCAAGAGAGATTTTATACAAATAATCACCAGGAGGGACAATATAAATCGTATAATTATTGACCATTTTTTCTTGTGGCTCAACAGCACTTGGTGGTGTATTCATTTCAGGGACATAAACTGACACTGTTTCAGTTTCTTCCACAATTTCACTATAGGGGTCATTGTAGTGTACAATACCGATTATATCCTTAACATAGGGTCTATTGCTCTCAGCGGTGGACCTTGAGAATAGTGTCGCACCATAAACGATGAGTATCAATAAAAGTGAAAGGTAAACTAATATTCTAAAGTGACTTTTTATCCATAGGACAATCCATAATAATTTTTCATAAAACCAAGGTTCTTTATGTTCGTTTATCGTCCCTAAAAAGTATTTATAGTCTGCAAGCATTGCGATATAATCTTTGTAAATCCCAGATTCACAATTCATAATAAAAACACTGAGTTCATCGTGATCTTCAGTTAAAGTTTCGATTAAAGTGGCAACTTTTTTTTGAACGGATTTGAATTGATCAAAAGAATCTGGGTTTAATAAATTTAGGGTAACATTAAAGTGAACATTCTTATTATGATCAACTCTTAAATTATCAGATTTAATAAGAGTATATTTGATGAAATTGGGTAAAGTAGTATCAAGTGAAAGTTTTGCAAGTAATTTTAAAATAAAGGCTTTCTTGTCTGCATCACTAAATTGAATATGATTAATTGCTGGCTCTTCTGAATAATCTTTAAAGACTAAATAAAGATCACCATGAACGACAAAATATTCAACAAAAGCTAATGTCAGACTAAAACAGTCTAAAACTTTCAAATAATACTTGATAAGAGCTCGATCTTTAACTTGGTGAACTCTAAAGTGAGCCTCTTGATCTTTCAATGGTTCTAAACATCTATAAATCGTCACATTTACGTTTGTAGAAACAACTTCCATAACCACATATTTATCAGAAATAAGAGAACTTTGCATCAAATCACCTCCAAACTATATGTTACTTATATCACTTTATTAGGAAAATAAACGATTAAGTTCTAAATATCTATTTTTAGAAGGGGAGCGCACATAATGAGAAAAATTTTGGTTTTAGTATTATTGACTATAATGTTGAGTGGTATATTTACATATTTAATAGAAAATCTCGATTTAGAGCATGTTATAGATGTTTCAGCAGCACCTGATGATCAAATGGTTATTCTCCAAAAAGAAACGTCTGAGAGTATGATCGAATCTTTTGTAAACTATCTTAGACCAACTTACAATCTTATACGTATTTCAAAAGATGGACAAATTTTAAAGTCGTATCCACTTCCAAAAGATGCTAAGTCCACTTTTTCTGATTATGATAATCTCAGCATGGATTCAGAGGGCAATCTATACCTTCATAGATCCTTAAAGAACGCAGATGATTATTATGTCTTTTCTGAAGAAATTATTAAAATCTCTCCTGATAATTTACAAATTAAAACACTCTATAAAGTTGATTATCAATCCACAGGCGCAGTTGAGTATGCATTGATCAACAAAGCCTACCTTATTGATCATCATCTTTTTGTGATTCAAAAAAAGGCAGATGATTTGACGCATGTGATCATATCTCAGATCAATATTTACAATGAAGAAATCAACGTCATCAAGGATTTAAAATTTGAGCCGACGCTATATGTTAAAGATATTTTGTATCTCAATAATGGCAAAGTTATTTTTTCAACTGTCAAGGGGATACTCTATCAGTACTACGAAGAAAACTTCGAGGTACTCAAGTATGATTCAATGCCAGAACGTGTACAAGTAGCACGTCTTAACTCCTATGATAATAATTCTTTTGCCTTTATGAATGAGTTGACAAGTGAGATCGTCAAGGTTGATACAGATCAAAAAAAATATGAAGTGATTAGATCTGGCATGAATGATCTCAGTAAACTCGATAAACTAAAATACAGAGATGCCAATTTGATAACCATCCGTGATTCTAAAAGTATCACTGGAAATGTAAGACTTAACAATGTGGGCAAACGGTTTGTCTTTATTGATAGAGACGACTCTGTAATCACAATAAATGATTTTGAGTTTAACAACATGCACCATATGCGTACATTTTTAAAGCATTTTCTGATCATTGGCTTATTTGCGCTTATGATAGGTTTTGTCATGTATGCATACGAAAAGAGTAGAGGATCTCTTATTATTAAATTTGGCACTATTTTATTACCATTAGTGCTTTTGATTCCAGTGATTTCACTATCCGTAAGCTTTGGTTATTTTACAAATTTAGCCAAGAACGATTTGCTTGCTGAGCTATTTGAGTTTTCAAAAGAGCGCGCATCTAAGATAACTGTAGATTATCTAAAAGAAATTGATGGACTCGAGGACTATGCCAACCCAGAATACACCGTTTTAACGAAGGAAAGAGCTGTAAATGCCGATGAGTTTAATGCTCTCAACTTAAAGACATATGACCGCTGGTATTATTCCGTTATTTATAAATATGAAGACGATAAAATACATGTGGTTACTGGTGATGGTATTGAATTTTGGTCGACAACCCAATACCTCTATGGTGAACGATCCAATCAAGCGTATATTAAGGCAGTTACTGAAAACAGAACTGTCTTAGCAGATAATTCAGATGTGTCCGGTGAGTGGGTATTCGCTGTGACGCCAATTAGAGATAAAGAAGGACAAGTAATAGGGTTGCTTGAAGTCGGTACAGGTAAGGAAAGTTATACTTACTATATTCAGGGTTATTACGGTAAGTTAGTTTCTCTAAATCTAGTGATTGTGAGCTTAATCTTGTTACTTATGTCAATTGTGATTTATCGCATTATTTTACCACTCCGAAATCTAAATGACTCCGTAGAGGAAATTAGTGGCGGTAATTGGGGTGTTACAGTGCCTGTACACACACATGATGAAATCGGTGATCTCTCAGGCATGTTCAATAAAATGTCTCTTTTTATAAAAGACTATATTTCAGAACTTACGAAAATGAATGCCATATACTTTAAATTCATTCCACTCAAATTCTTTGAACTCCTTGATAAAAAAAGTATCACTAAAGTGGAATTGGGGAATTATTCTAAACAGGAAATGACAGTTGTCTATATCAACACTGCCAATTACTTTGAACTTGTACGCGGCAAAACTTCCAAAGAGCAACTGGACATTTTAAACAAACTCTTTGAAGAATATGCAAGGAGCATACATGCTCAAAATGGACTTGTAGGCGAATTTAGAAATGCAGGGGTGCTGGCACTTTTTACTAAGGAAGAAGAAGCTATGGCCACCGCTTCTATGATTATGCAACATATTAGTGAGTTTGACCTCCCAGTTAAGGCCAACATTAGTATTCATTTAGGGGAAGTGCTTTTAGGAATTGTAGGTGATGAGAACAGACTGACCACATCCGTTATTAGCAAATGCGTCAATGAAGTTGCTGAAATGAATAAGATTGCTACTAAGTTTGATACAGGTGTACTCATAAGTGATACGATGGAAGCTAAAATAAATCAATCTAAAGATATGATTAGATATATAGGTCGGTTAGAAGATGAACAATCCGATAAATCCATAAGATTATTTGAGTGGTTGGAGACATTACAAGTTTCTACTCAAAAGGATTTTATAAAATCAAAAAGCATTTTTGAATCTGCTTTAGAATTCTACGAAGATGCAGAATACGATAGGGCGAAAAAAGATTTTATTAGCGTCATCAAAGCAAATCGTCGTGATATCGTTTCTAAAGAATATCTTTTTAAATGTGAAAAGTTAGCAATGGATCCTAATAATTTTGATAAACCACTTGGAAGATACTAACCTACAGAGGTGAGTTTGATGGGCAACTTGATTAAATATATGTTCAAAACTACAAAGACAGCGTTTCTACGCCCTATAAAATTGCTCAAGAGAAAATTAAAAAAGAGTATATTTCTCAAAAGCAAAGTAGGGAAAGTTATTAAAACCTCTGTAAAAGAAATCATAGAGGTCTTAAAACGTGCTCCTGAACAAAAATCTGACTATGTCCTTATTGGCAATAAATATTACGCCAAAAGGTTGCTCATTGTGTCTGTTGTCTTTTTTTTATTGATTATTGCCATCAGTCAGACTGTAATTATACCTTTTTTGAGAGGACGTCTTTACACACCAACTCTAATGCTTACAGATCCTCTTTTGGAAACATACACGGGTAAAGTCAAGCTTGTAAGTCGCAGTGGTGTCACTGTCTATGAGGGTCGGTTGGCAAACGGTAAATGTCAGGAAAATGGCGTCCAGTATGATGATCTTGGCAATTTAGTCTATCAAGGCAATTTTGCAGATGATGTCTACTCTGGAGAAGGGGTATTGTATGCTCAAAATGGAGATGTGATTTATAAAGGTCAATTTGAAAACAATACTTTCAATGGCATCGGTATTTTATATCAAAGTAATCGGTCAATCCTATATGAAGGTTCTTTTGAAAATGGTCTGTTTTCAGGCACTGGCAAACTTTATAACAATAGCGATCAACTGATATATGCAGGCGCTTTTTCACAAGGGCTTCAAAATGGCTATGGTGTTTCTTATTTTGACAATGGCATGATTCAATATACAGGTAATTTCTTAAATGGCAAGTACCATGGTGAAGGCACTTTAATGACTGCTGATGGACTAAAGCTTTATAGCGGTCAGTTCGCTAATGGTGTCTTTGAAGGCACTGGCAAACTGTTTTTTAGCAATGGTCAAAAAGCATATGAAGGCAATTTTACAAGTGATCAATACAATGGTTTTGGACAACAATACTCAAACGAAGGCAAATTGATTTATCAAGGTAATTTTGCGTTGGGTTATTATTCTGGAGAAGGTAAGCAATACGATACCACAACTGACAATTTAATTTATGATGGCACATTCGATAAAAGTTTGTTCAACGGGGCTGGTACATACTATATGCAAAATGAGAAAGTCTATACAGGTGATTGGCTGTCAGGTGATGTCCCATTTGAATCTTTGCTTGGACTGAGCAGTTCAGATGTAAGACAACATTTTTTAGAATCTGGTGAAGTGATCCAATTTGAAAATGATTATGTTATTTCTTATCCCAAAGCACAATGTGATTTCTATTTTATCTATCCAACAGATGTCATAGAACCCGTCCTTTATAAAATCGTGATTAAAGATTTCAGTCTGACCCATACATGGCAAAAAGGGATGAGCCTTGATGATGTAAAATCTAAATTTGAAAGTTACACCGCATTAGCTAAAAGTGTTGACGGTCATGCTTACTTTGTTTTAAATGTGCCACAAGCGAGTTCCCAAATGAACTTCTACTTTGATTTCAACACACTAGAATTAATTTATTATGAATATGAAACCCCAATTGGAGGTTAATATGCTTCTTAAAAAGACACTACTTCTATTACTCATCTTGACACTTATTATGCCGCAATTCACTATGGATTATGCTACAAAATCTATAGACATGAAAGCGGCTATTTCACTTGCACAGCAAAATAGTGATGCCATTAACTTGGTGAAACTTGACTTAATCAAGAAGGGTGTTGAAAGAAGACAAGCTGTAGAAGGCCTTCAAGATATAAGAGAAAAGGAAACCACCGTTAGATTTTCATTACTCTTCGATATCTCCTTCCCAGAAAAGCATGCCATGCCAAAAGAAATCGAACTCATTATGAAACTGCCTAAAATAGACAATGACATAAAAAAATTAAATGAACAATATAAATTTGAAGTACACAAACTGGAATTTGAAGTGAAGAGTGCTTTTTTAGATGTTCTAGAAAAAGAAGCTGTTCTAAAATTTGAAACAGATAAAAATAAGGACTTAAATGCAACCTATAAAAGATTGTATAAAAGCTATTTGGCTGGAAGTGCGAAAAAAGAGGACTTAGATCTGATTAAAGATTCACTTGATAAATCTGATGACACTTTAACCAAGGCAACACTTGACTTTGAAACCACAAAAGACAAATTTTCAAAAATCATAGGTATAGACGTTTCAAGAGGATATAACTTTAAAAAAGAATTAATTGAGGTTAATTTAACAAGAGATGATCTAGAGGGATTGATCCAATATGGCCTTTCAAAAGATTATCAAGTCTATGTGGCAACACGAGACAGAAAGCTCTCAGAAAAAGAAGTCAATGAGGTTTATGATATTTATAAAAATTACTATGGTTCAAAAGTAAACATACTTTCATCAGAATTAAATAAATCCAAGATTGACTATGCTGCCCTTTTTCAAAAATACGAGCAAATGCTTCAAAACATAGATGCAAAATGGCAAAAGGTTTATGTGATTAATCTTTTGTTTTTCAAGATAAAAATACCTATGCGATGGTTTCAAGGTGAATATACAGCACTTAGATATTTTGAAAATGAAAAATATCCTTTGATTGTTGCCTTAGGGGAGAGGGATAAAAAGCGTGTGGCTGAGGCCGCAATGATTGCTTTAACAACCCAGAAGATTAAAGACAGTTATGACGCGGTGAAGCAAATGGACTTGGTGATCAAGCAAAGTGTTGAGACGATTGCACTTGCCACAGCAAGCTATGAGCAGCTTAAAAAAGATAATCTGGCAGGTATCGTTGATTTTGCAGAAGTACAGCAGGCAAAAGATGCTCTTAAAGAACTAGAGCTTGCACAATTCTCATCAAGAATTTCACTCTCTAAGTTTATAGCAGCACTTGATTTTAATACCTCAGGAGGGGTGGCAGATATCACAAGTAACACTGACTTTGCCACTGGAAACTATGATTCTGGCGTATCCAATGTGGAGAATAGCAGTGGTGGCAATGAACCCTTTTGGTATATCGAAACACCATATACGAATCTCAAATTTATATTTGGCCTAAATGTTTCGGCAGACCTACAAGCGACACATTATAGGTTGTTTGATACCAATGGATTACCAGTGGGGGGGCTAACACCTATTGCTGAAACAATCGAACATTTACCTCTGACATTTGAAAGTTCTTCTGAGTTGTCTGTTGTCTTATATGCTAAAGATAACCCTCTGTATCGCGCTAAAATAGAAGGAGATGGCTATCAAGGCACTCTAAAACTTGAACCTATAAAGATCAATCCTAGTGATTTGAAATTGCCACTGGGTACCTTCCAGTTGACTCAATTGGATTTACTAAGGAGTAGCTTGACTCTAAAGGTAAGTGATCAAATTGGATATGATCATTTTAGAATCATTAAAAGTGACGGTTCAGTTCTAAATGGACCAATCGAGAAAGGTGTCGCACTTGAAGGTTTAACCCTGGTGCTTACTGATGTGGAGCAATATCAAGTTGAGCTTTTACTCGGTGAAAAAAGCGTTATCAAGTTAAAGCTTGTGCCAGAAGCCACACCGATTCAAAAAGGTGTTTTAATCACATCCCCAAAATAGAAGGTGATCAAATGAAAAAGTATAAATTTCAACTGATATTATTAGTCTCCATATTGATTATCAATGTAAGCTTTGCTGATGCGAGACCTGCAGCAAAGGATTTTCCCACGCGATCTATCATTATTGGTTCGTATGTGATCGACTACAAAGCACTGAACCCTAAAACCATTAGTTTAGCACAAGACACGGTTGAAAGTTCAGGACAAAAGAAAATTTATTATAAATCAGATTTAACCAGTCAGAAAATATGGGTGGATATAACAAATGGCGAAAGTATCAGCGACATCTCAGATAAATCATCTAATATCGTTTCTGATGCTGTCATCAATGCATTGCCGTTAACGCACTGGATTAAGGCCGATGCCAGTGTAATCGTCTTTGCCACAGGAGATGTAAAATCCATAAATGATATACATTCGCTTTTAGATCCTAGAGCAAACGAGCTCTTACAAAAGCTTTCTATCAATTATGATTTAGCAAAAAATCTCTTTGATGCAGATGATGAAGATGCGGTTTCCGAAATGACTAAGAATATTCTAGCACCTGTGTTAGCGCCTTTAAGTCAATCGACAATCGAAAGCTACGATAGTCTACTTGCTTCATGGGATGATTTAACGACTTATTTAACGGCAAATGGTGCCTCAGATACAGCTATTGCTCTAGTTGCGACTGAAAAAGAAGCGACCTTTACAAATCGTGAGATCGCTGTAAACAATGCTCTCCTAAGTCGCCTTAACGCTGCAGCAAATACAGCTGTCAAAAACGGTCTAAATGCACTTAATGCAGATATATGGGAGTCTATCGGCAAAATTGAATCTAAAGTAACTGAACTTCAAGATAGTCTCAATACGGATAAAAGTTCATTTTTAGCGATTCATAGAGCAATGCAAGAACAAAAGTTGCAACAAGCCGTTACGAATCAAGATTATAAAACAGCAAAGGCCAGTATTGATGCAATGATTCATGTGGATCATATTGAAGCAGGGCTCGTATTGGATAAGCCGGCTGAATTGCAGATTCTCGCAATTACCTTTGGAGAAAGTGCTAAGAATATAAAGGCAATTGCATCAGAGGGTAAAGGTGCCCCTTATTATACAGCACTAAAAAATGGAGAACCTGCTGCAACGCTTAAAACACTTGCTGATGCACAAACGGCTAAACTAAAAGCTGCTATTTCTGAATTTCAGCTCATTATTGCTGATATTATTGCGCGTTCAGATCAACCAGAAGATCAACAAGCACTATTGAGTCAAGCCGTTGATGAAATATCAAAAGCGCTTGAAGCAGTCCCAAAAGAAAGTGATGCAATTGCAGAGGCTGCATCAGGTGCAGATGCAAATACAACCGACAATACTGATACTAACGGTGAATCGAATTCGGGAACTGGTGCTGAGACCGGCACTGGTACAGAAGCAGGTACTGAAACCGATACTGAAACCGGTACTGATACTGGTAGTGGCTCTGATGCAGATAATACTTCTAATGGATCAGATTCATCAAGTGATGGCTCAACTACAGCTACAGAGACTGGAAGTAGCGGAACAGATACTACTGGTACAGATGCTAGTAATGTTGATACTACTGATGCAACCGCTACCGGAGGAGATGTCAATACAGATGAAGCATCACTTGTGAGCACCCAGTCACCAGCTGATTTACTCTCCAGCATAAAAGCGGATTTAGGAGATCAGCTTAATGCAAATAAGGCGCTTAATGATCCCGAAACGACGGAACAACTCGACTATTTAGAGGCGCTTAAAGCTAAAAATGATAATTTGTATAAGGCCTTTTTAGGTGCTCTTGAAAATAATGATACGCCACTTGCCGATGAGATCAAAGACAATATGGCTGTGGTAGCCAGCCAACAAGATGCGCTTTATGGTTCATTTGCAAGTTTGTATAAAGACGCGAATGATGGTATTGCCGCATTAGAGGCAAAAGTAGCAGAGAATGATAAACTTTTAGAAAAAGCCACAGAACCTACTATAACTGAATTGAACACAAAAAATGATGATTTAGAGGCTCAAATTGCAAAGCTCAAAGAAGATTTAGCTCAGTATGCATTACTCCTTGATCCAACGGACAAACAACTTCTTGACATGTATACAGATGCACTAAAGACTACAGAAGATACAATTGCAGAAGGTGATCCAATTAAAGTTAGTGATGCGCTAGATGATTTATTGACCTTGTCTACAATACTACCAGATGCATTGAAATCAGAAGGCGATTTCAGTGATTTAACCAGTCTTCTAATAAAAGCATCTAAGGAAGCATATTTGGCCAATTTAGAGGATCAAGGCGATGCGCTTCTCGCACTCACAGCAAAATTAACACCAGAACAAATTGATGCACTTGTTGCGTTAGCAAATGGCAATACAACCGGTATAGATGGTGCTAATGCTGGTGCAACTGCTGAAACAGGCACTGCTGGTACTGCAGGAGCTACAGGAGACACAGGAGGTACTGATGCTGATGCAACTACAGAATCAAGTACTGCTGGCACTGCGGAAGCTACAGGAGATACAAGTGGTACAGGAACTGGTGCAACTACAGAATCGGGCACTACTGGCACTGCAGGAACAGCAGGAGACACAAGTGGTACAGGAACTGGTGCAACTACAGAATCAGGCACTACTGGCACTGCAGGAACAGCAGGAGATGCAGATGTTACTTCACCTACAATGATCGTAACTCAAAATGATTCGGGACAATATATTTTAGTTAGAGTCCCTACAATTGAAATTCAAGGCATCACATATGTACCGATTAAGACTTTTTATAACCTCTTTAATATAGATGTCATTTGGCATCCTGAAAATGTTAGCGTAGAGGTTAAAGGGCTGATACAAACTGAAATATTCATAGAAAATTCTAATGTCGTTAAAAAAGATAATATGCCAACAGTTATGGATTATCCTATGAAGATTATAGATGGCGTAAGTTATGCACCACTTGCGTATTACACGACTGATATGCCAAACTTCGTTATGCCAAACATTTCTAAACTGACTTTGATCATCATACCACTTAACTAGAAAGGAGATCTTTCATGGGGAAATATACAGTCATAGCTGAGGTTTCTCAATCCATATTGGGTTTACTCCGAAATGAATTATCGCCAGAACTCATAAAAAAATACGAGCAGATCAATCTGTGTAGCCCAAGTAAGCAAGAAGATGTAAAAGTGGGTATTCATCTTTATGATATCCAAGAAAATAGCGATTTTGTTCAAAGAAATATGATCCAAAAGAGCAATAATGAGTTGCAATTTCCGCCACAGAGTTTGACACTGTATTATCTAATCACAGTTTATTCCAGTGCAGACAGACAATCTAAGGCAGTCGATGAGCAACGAATTCTTGGACGCGTCATGCAAGTTCTTGGAGATCATCCAAGATTAGAAAATGAGGCTCTAGTCGGAAGCCTTCAAGAATCAGGAGAAACTTTTGAAATCATACGAGAGAATATGCCCTATGAAGATAAAATCAAACTGTGGCAGTTTCCAAATACACCTTATCAACTTTCAATGGTTTATAAAGTGCAACCTGTACGCCTTGAATCTACTAAAATTAAAACTGTTAAACGTGTTAAAGATGTTTCTATTGAACTGAAAGGGGAAGCGCATGAGTATAAACCATCACGTTGATCTGGTGATCAAATTCATAGACAGTTTTACAGATAAACCTTTGATCCGTGCGCATGATACTTTTTTTCTCAATGAATTGCCAATAAAGCCAACTAAAAAGATGATTCCATATGTGATCTTTACTGATATTATAAAGAACCCACATTACAGCAAATATAATGCTGAAAGCGCTGAACATCAAATGCTTTGGAAACATCCCTATTATGAACCTATAACGCTTAAATTAACCACGGAAGAACAGCTCATACGTGCGATTCCAAATCACAACTATCCGTATCCAAAAGAAATAACAGCCATCAGGGGCATTGCTAACGAGAGTAACTTAATTGAAATTATTCATACACATTCAAGGAATCGATTTATATTAAAGTCTGATGTCATCGCAAACAAATACGTGGATCTTGCTCAAACATATGACTCTGAATTGGTTGGAAGAAAATTCTTGTTTTCAGAAGAACATCATGATCAATTTGTCACACTAAAGATGGATTCTATTGGCATCTATGGTGAGCCCAGTTTTACATTTCCTTATTCAGAAGCATGTGAAATTTATGAAATCATAGAAGGGATTCCAAGCCCTGATGGTAAATTTATGATCCCCATCAAAAACCTTAAAAGTACAGATCAATCTATTTTGGAATTCAAAATGATTATTCATGTAAATTTGCAACAAAAAACAACATTAGTCAAAATAAAAAAAGACGTCATAAACGACGTCGGAAAATTTTAGGAGGCTTAAAATGGGAATAGCAGTATGTGGTGGTGCACTTTTAATGTGCTCATTTGGTGCAGCACCTAGTTCACTTATGGTAACACCTAAAAATATGGTGATGACCAGTATGCCACTTGCCAATATCATGGATTATATACCCAACAGTAATATCATGCCCTTTGGCATGTGTATGTCCATGGCAAATCCACAAGTGGCAGCAGCAACAGCAGCAGCTCTGGGGGTTTTAACACCACAACCCTGTATGCCAATGACTGCGGCACCGTGGGCACCAGGGTCACCAACCGTGTTAATTGCCAATATGCCAGCACTCAATAATTCATCTAAACTCATGTGTACATGGGGCGGTGTCATTCAAATCACCTCTCCAGGACAGGCAACTATAATGGTTCCTTAAAGCGTCAATAAATAAGCATACTCACCAAAATCAGAATCAAGGACCACTTTTCCTGTTTTAGAAATTTCACTTGCAACACTGAGTAGCAAATCTTTCATACTCACAGGTCTATCTTGTGATGCTGCTTTGAAAGAGGCGTTCAGAGCTATATTTTTTATATTACCGCCTGAGAATTCGAAGCTGTTTGCCAAGTACTCTAAATCAAGAGTTTCTGAAAGAGGCGTTTCCACAGGAAATATACTTCTCCAAATTTGTCTTCTGTATTCCGCCGTTGGAAAAGGAAAATGAACGACAAATGAAAACCTTCGAATAAAAGCATCATCAATGTTGCCGAGTAAATTTGTAGTGACGATTGAAATACCTTCATATGCCTCTATTTTCTGCAATAAGTAACTGGTTTCAACATTGGCATATTTATCGTGTGAATCACTGACATCCGTTCGCTTTGAAAAGAGGGCGTCACCTTCATCAAATAATAAAATCGCACCAGAAAGGGAAGCTTCATCGAAAATCGTCTTAAGGTTTTTTTCCGTTTCGCCAATATATTTACTGATGACTTGAGATAAATCAACACGGTATATTTCAAGATTGAGTTCATTTGCAATAACTTGAGCAGCAAGCGTTTTACCTGTACCTGGCGGCCCAGTAAAGAGTAAACCTAGGCCAGTACCATAGGTTAACTTTTCATTAAAGCCCCATTTGTTGAAGACAATATGTTTAAATCTAACATGATCACAAGCTTCTTTAAGCAGTTCAAATTGCTCTTTTGGAAGTACAATATCTTGCCAAGTATAATGAGAAATGATGAGTTGAGCTTTATCTTTTAAATGATGTGATAGTTGATTGTAACTCGCTTTATGGAGCATCTTACTATCAACAACGTCCACTTGCTTCCAAAGCATTTCATTGGTGGCATCTTGATATGCTTTTGTGATTTGCTTAGGTGTGAATTTAAATTTATTGGAAAGCTCACTTAAGTCTACATGACTATCAAGTTTGAGCAGTTGTCCTTTTTCAGTCCAAACATCGAGTCGTTCTAAAGCATTTGGAATTTCTAACTCAATTTCAATAATAGAAAACTTGTTAAACTCGATTTGACTATACCAAGGGACACTGGACAGTGCAAAGCTAATTTTAGCAAATTTACTCAAAGATTCTAGCAACACTTCTAGAAATATGGAAGTCTTTTGATCTGTTGTGGATTCAATAAGGACTTCGAAATTTTCAAAGACTACAGTTGCTCGATGTAAAATAGCTTCTCTTGTGAATTGTTGAACTTCAGCACTGTTTTGATTCATTTTTTTACAGTCTATGAGTAAAATGGTCTGATCGTATTGATTACAAAAACAATAGACGAGTTCATGCTTTCCGATCCCGTGCGGGCCATAGAGATAAAACATCACGTTTTTATTAAGTGCCTCTTTAAAATTGATTTTAGCAAATTCATGTAGATGTGCTTCAATTTCTCCAAATTGATGTTCCGAATTTTGAGAATTCGGCATGATGATGGACATGAATGAATCAGATAGTTGGTATTGATTAAAATTAATGATGAAATCCACAATGCTCGTATCTAGTTTCATTGGAACACTCACAAGTGGCGACTGTTCATGAATTGTAAGACTATTGATATAAAAATATTTAAAAAGCTTACCCTGACGATTTAAGGTGACGCGCTCTTTTAAGTAGGCAGTTGAATTTTCACAATAAATCTTTAAAGCAAGCCCCAGAGTAGGATAAGCTGAATTTATTGTCTCATTAAAAAAACGTATATTCTTTTCGAATGAAGGGTCCAGTTCAACGGCTATTGATAAATAAATACAAAAGGTTTCAAACTTTGTCAACTTAAATGTTTCTAATAGATGTTCAAGAGGTATAAAAAGAGAAGTAGGAAGTGTTTCGAGGATACGACCTTCCATTTGTTTCAAGTGTGCATCAGCTTCAGTTCTTTTGACTTTTGCAATATCTGTATAGAACTTAAGTTGCCATCCAAGTGAAGGGGAAGCGTGATCATCAATGGTTGCTTCGTAATATTCTGCTAGTTTAAGATCCACATATTTGAGTAAATCCCTATAGTATTGTTCCAGTGACTCATACGGGTTATAAGATGAATACATAATGCACCTCCGACATATCGTTTAGTGATAATATAACCAAATTTAAAGCTTTTAACCGTGATCGTGATAAATAAAGGATGTGAACATATGAAAATATACGATAGTCCAAAAGATAAACAGATAGGCACTGTAAATAAAGAAAAAGAACCTAACCTTGAACCTGAAATGCCTAAATTTATCAGAGGACCAACAGAGTATAAATTGGGACAATTTAGGCATATTAGAGAAGGACCTAAAAATCCCAGTGAAGTTTTAGATAAAATTTCCATGCAAGAGCAAGAGGGGAATCGAAATACCGTTGAATATGAAGAAACGTTTGAATCCCCAAACGCACGACTTTTTATAGGGAGAGTATCTGAAGATCAAAAAGTGATCTTGTCTACACAAAAAAATGACACCAACGGCCATAATAATACATACAAACGTGACCATATTGTTCTGGAAAGAGCATCTACACTTTATAGAAGACAATATACCACATTCACTGAAAACATCGATGAAGCATTTTGTCATTTCATTTCAGAATCAGATCCCACAGGAAATTTTATGAAGTACTTAGAACGTGCTTCTAATGCCTCAGAAACGGAAAATATTAAAACCATTTTTCCTTTTTTAGGCCATATGAATGCTGTTCAAAAATTAAAAGCACTCACCTTAGAAAGGGAACAAATTAAAAGTAATTTAGGCGATACCTCTCTCCCAATTATCAGAGAGGCCACAGCTAGGATCAACAACCAAATTAATCAACTGAGACAAGAAATTTATGATAATCAATTCAAAAAAGCACAATTCATTAAGCGATTGGATCATCTGTTTGAGTCCAAATCAGATCAAGCAAATTTAACTGATGACGAAAAAAGTGACTATTGGTTATGGATCTGGCTTAAAAAACTCCTAAATATTTTAAAAGAAGAGGAGGTTTCCGATGTCTCATGAGAAAAATAAGGGAAGGAGTTGGTCGTATGTCCGTAAATAGTGGTCAGTTACAAGAATCGACTAGAGAGTCAACAACAGAAACTACAGCTGAAGCCCCTAAATCCAAAATGCAGTCTTTAAACGAACAGACAAGGGCAAGACATAGCACCATTTCAGCGGATAGCTTAAAAGGTATTAAAAATATGCATGATGTTTTTAATGGCTATAAAATTGGTGATGAAGCTGCTTTTCTTGCTGATGAACCAAAAGAGTCTGAAAAACTAGATACCGCTCAGACAGTTGCAGAAACCACTACAACTGCATCAGGTGTCGTTGCATCCTCGCTGGAAATGGCAGAAAAAGCACTTGATGGTTGGAGCAATGGAAACGGTATTGCTGGTGCTGCTTTAACCTTTATTGGCTATATAAAAAGTGCTTATGAGATTATGAAGTCAGATGCATCTGGTAAAGAAAAAGCGGCTGAACTTGGAAAAGAAACAGCCAACGCTGCATTTGATATGGCAGGCAACATCGTAGATGTCATCGAAGGCTTTGGTGGAACAGTGCTCAAAGGGTTCAAAATCATACCAGGAATGGGCATGGTTATAGATGCCATTGAAGCAGCGATCGCCGTTTATAAAGTTATTAAAGCAGATAGAGCAAGGGTTAGAATGAATGACAGTCGTCGACTCTTTAAAGAAAAGTATATGAATAGATCCATTGAATCTGAGGGTGAAACACAAGGTAAGTCAATGGTAAAAAAAGTTGGACGCTTTAACATACGTCGACTTTGGAAGAAAACTGATATTACCGTTGATGAAAAAACCATGAAAGCAAGAAGGGACGAACTCAGGGCAAAAGCAAATCTCACAGATTCAGAAAAAGAAGAATTAAAAGATATTACCAAGTTTTTAATTCAAGATCGTTTAAGAAGAGGTAACCGTAATAAAGAAATAAAAGGTGCTGGTACAATTGTCGCTAAGATAGCTGCCATTACTGGCAAAATAGCAGCTCTTGTGGCTAGCTTTGGCGGTAGTTTAGTAGCAGAGAGTATTGCTTGTGGTATAGACCTAGCACTGGATTCGGCAGATGTGGCTTCAACTGTCGGTGGTGCTGCACTGGGTGCTTATCAAGGCCGAGGTGGCAGAGATAAAGGCTCACAATACACACAATACTTGATGGAAGTCATTGGAGGTTTGCCTAATACCTATGATACACCTGAAGATAAATCTGAGTATTCAGAATCCAAAGATATGGTGGATGCAACAGGTGTGGATTCAAGTAAACTTGATAAAGTAGCCACTAAGGCCAAAACAGCAGCCAGTGATTCAGATAAGAAAAAAGGCAAAGCAACTGCCTATAAAATGTTTATTAATCTCTTTGAAGGCTGATTTATGAACTCTCAAGAATAGAAAGGACGGCTTTATAATGGCAATAGATAACGAAAAACTCGCACTCCGTAAAATACAATATTTGCACGAAAAATTTGCAGAAATAGAGGTCAAAACTAAAGTTCTTGAAAAAAATCAACTTTTAGATATGTCTACGCTACTTGTTTCAGCAGAAAAGGATTATAAGGGAA
The DNA here is from genome assembly GCA_965140735.1 of uncultured Fusibacter sp. GTDB lineage: Bacteria > Bacillota > Clostridia > Peptostreptococcales > Acidaminobacteraceae > Fusibacter_A. The sequence goes on from OZ223306.1 coordinate 782,012, forward strand.
GAGAACAACTGATCAACTTAGCATATCTATTAGAGCTTTCAGAAGAAGAAACCAACATCATGCTGCTTCAGTTTTTTACAGAATTACCAATTGAACTCGATGCAGCCCAAATCCCTTTAGTTGAGACACTTGTCTCATTTATTAATACAAGAATGCCAATAGGTCATTTTGGTGTTCAAAACGGTAAAGTGCATTTTCGTTATGTCATGGTCGATATGAAGGATTCAGTTGACCATGCAATGCAAACTATCGAAACTTTCTTTATGTATGTGGACATTCTAGACATATTTCAAGAGTCCATAGAAAATGTGATTTTAGGCAATATGACGTTAGATACATTAAAAGCAAAATTTTAGACAACCAATTTTGAAAGGAGGAACTGGTGAGGTTATAACCATCACCAGGACAAATTATGGCAGAATATTTATCTCCCGGTGTTTACGTGGAAGAATTCGAAAGTGGTCCTCGTCCTATGGAAGGTGTTAGTACTTCAACAGCTGGTTTCGTTGGTATGGCTCAAAGAGGTGCTGTCATAGGCGCTCCAGAACTTGTAACAAATATTTCAGATTTTAAAAGAACATATGGTGGCTATTTACCAGAAAGTGTTTATCATGAACACAGATATTTAGCTTATGCGGTAGAGCAATTCTTCTTAAACGGTGGGGGCAGAGCTTATATTATGAGAGTGGCACCTGAGGATGCTAAAGCAGCTGAAATTGATCTCAATGAATGGCTAAAAATCAAAGCTAAAAACCCTGGTTTATGGGGCAATAACATTAGGGTTAAGTTGACGCCTGCAAGTAAAGCTAAGACTCAGATTCTAGAAGTTATTGAAGATGATATGGGCAGTACGAAATACAAAGTAAAAAATTCAAATGGCTTTAATGCTGGTGATGTGGTTGTATTTAATGACGGTGAAACAAGTACTGAAAATGTTATAGAAACTTCTGTTGAAGGTGTCTTAACATTTAAAAATGCGTTTGAAGGAGACGTTGTGGATACTGAATTACTTCCAGTGAAAACACTTACTACAAGTGAATTCCACTTAGAAGTCGGCTTCCAAGATGTTTTAGAAAGCTATGAATTTGTATCTTTAAATGTGGCAGGTTTCAATTATATTGGTAAAAAACTTGCGAAATCTGTTCTTGTTGAAGTAGAAATGTTGAAAGCAGAAAGTGCTGAGGAATCACCTTATAAAGCGCTTTCTCAAAAAGAAGATGGCACATTTGTCTTTGGTCTTTACAATGGCTCAGATGGTGATATAAGTGCTGTAACAGCTGCTGAGTACATGGGGACTGATGATGGTCCTGGTAAAAGAACAGGGATTCAATCATTCCTAGAAAACGATAATGTCAGTATTATGGCAGTTCCAGGTAACGTTGACCCGAACGTTCAAATGGCACTCATTGCACATTGTGAAAACACAAAGAGCAGGTTTGCTGTTTTAGATATTCCGAGAGATGCTGCTAAAGTTGCTGATGTACTCAAACATAGAGATATGTATGATTCTGATTATGCAGCAATTTATCATCCATGGCTTGAAGTCTTTGATCCACTTGATAAAAAGAACACTTACTTGCCACCATCTGGCGCAATGATTGGTATTTATGCAAGAACAGATAATTCAAGAGGTGTTTTTAAAGCTCCAGCAAACGAAACACTTAGCGGTGTGGTTGGTCTTAGCACGATTTACGGTAAAGGCGAACAAGACATCCTTAATCCAAAAGGCGTTAACCTCATCAGAATCTTCACAGGTCAAGGCATTAGAGTATGGGGCGCAAGAACATTGTCTTCAAACTCTATGTGGAAATATATCAACGTTAGAAGACTCTTTATTTTCCTTGAAGAATCTATCCGTGCCAACACCAATTGGGTTGTCTTTGAACCTAACGATGAGGCACTTTGGAGTAGAGTTAAACGTACGATTGATGTTTTCTTAACGGGTGTATGGCGTACTGGCGCACTTGCTGGAACGACTCCTGGCGAAGCATTCTTCGTGGATATCGGTAGAACAACAATGTCTAAAGATGATATTGACAACGGCAGATTAGTCTGTGTTATCGGTGTAGCACCTGTAAAACCTGCAGAATTTGTTATCTTTAGAATTACTCAAAAGACAAGTGAATGATCATCTTAAGACCGATTGAGAAAATACACTCAACATCTTTGAATAGCTAATGTAAGGAGGAAAATACAATGGCTGAAAGTAAACATCCATATCGTAATTTTAGATTTAGATTGGAAATAGATGGGCTTGAAGCGGGTGGCTTCAGTGATGTAACAGGTTTTGATGCAACTATGGACGTCATCGAATACAGAGAAGGCGACGATGTCATCACACCTAGAAAATTACCAGGCCTTATTAAGTATGGTAATGTCACTCTTAAATGGGGGACTTCAGATTCAATGGTGCTATATGAATGGTTAAATGATATTGCAGAGGGTACTGTGGAACGTAAAACAGTGACGATTACTTCCATCGATGAAGCCGGTGACGATGCAGCATCATGGCAATTAATCAATGCATGGCCTGTAAAATACACAGCGCCTGACTTCAATGCAAGTGGATCAGAGGTTGCTTTTGAATCTATGGAACTTGCACATGAAGGCTTGACAAGAACAGCATAATATCTATAAAAACTGAGTGAGGAGGTAAATCATATGGCATTCCAAACGGAATTTAACTTCGTACTCCCCAAGGGATTTATTGACCAAGATGGCAACCTACATCGTGAAGGCGTCATGCGACTGGCTACTGCAGCGGATGAAATCTTACCGATGAAAGATGCCCGTGTTCAACAAAATCCGGGTTACTTAACCATCATTTTATTATCGAGAGTGATCGTTAAGCTTGGGGATCTTAGAGCAATTGATACAAAAACAATCGAAAAACTTTTCACGGCAGATTTAGCCTATCTTCAAGATTTATATTCACGTGTAAATCAGATGGAGGTACCGAGCTATGATGCAGTGTGTCCAAGCTGTGGCAAAAAATTTGGAGTACATGTTGATTTTTTTCATCAGGAAGGATAGCCCCTTATCCCGTTAAAAGACTATACGAAGAAGTGGCTTTTATTGCATACTATTTTCACTGGTCTCATGATGATGTCATGAACATGGATCATAGGGAACGTCGGAAATGGTGTGATGAAATATCCGTTATTCATAAAAAAGTGAACGATGCACCAGAAAATGTATTCGATATTAGATAAGTTGAATAAAGGTTATTCAACATGAATTGGTGAGGCTTATGGCAAACAAAATTTATGATTATGGCATGAACTGGCTCTTTAAAGTAGAGATTGGCGACATTAAAATGAGTTTCATTAAAGTATCAGGACTTGATATTGAACTGGAATTTGAGCCTTACAATGAGGGTGGCGTCAACGATTATGTGCTGGAATTTCCAAAAAATAAAAAGAGTGGTCATTTAGTTTTAGAACGTGGTACTGGTGAAGTCTCAAAACTAATCAAATGGTTTCAGGACATTCAAGTTGGTAAATTCGTTCGTAAAAATGGCACAATTAAGTTGGGAAATGAAACTGGAAAGATCATCCGTACATGGCAAATCGAAAATGCATTGCCTGTAAAATGGTCAGGTCCAAGCCTTGATGCAGTGGGCAAAGAAATCGCAGTTGAAAAAATTGAACTCAAGCATCAAGGGCTTAAAGAAAAGTAAGATCGTTTAACACAATCGTTATATTCTATTAAGTCTAAAGATAAGGGGCATACTAGCCATGCCCCTTATCTTTTAAAAAAAGGTGAGCAATATGGTGAATCAAACATTTAAACCGATGATTAAACCCTTTCCAATACTTTTAAAATCACAATTTGCCATAGAAATTTTATCACATAACAAAGGGCAATCTATGACCTCATGGCCTTTGATGGAGCTGATCTACTTATTAATGCAAGAAGAGCTTAATGAGGAACAGAGCATGACCATTCAAACCATCATAGAAAATAACCCTATGATTTATAATGCAATTCAACAAGTACACGAACATCATGAAACCGTTAAAAATACGCATTACAGCAGACCGATAGACGTAATCAATAGGCAACTGCTGCTGATCAATACACTTTTAAAAACAGACCATATGAATCCTGTGGTAAATTACCACGAACTACAGAAATTAATTGATTTGAATATCAGCTCATCATCAAAAGAGCAGATTTCCAGTTCAATAGAGATTCGAAATGAATATGCAAAACGTTATGTAAAAAATAACTTAAAAATTCAACATAGTGAAAATAGAAATACAAATAATCACGAAAATAGCATGACTTTAATCACTAAAAACAACCATGTCTATAGAGACACCCCTGTGTTAAATAATTATGCCAAATTGTATATTCGAGATGCACTTAAGGCCCCAACAGAGCAACTTTCAACTCAAAATGAATCTGTTAAAACGTTAGAAAAATCATCTGAACGCCATTTTTTATCTAAACTTGTCAATCGTATTTTAGGTCGAAATCAAAAATCAAATGATTTGGAAAATAGCATCTTAACTCAAAATAGAAATACAGAAGCTATGGCATCCTTTACTCAGTGGTCAGCAACACAATTGCTTACTGCCATTGAGATGTCTATGCCCATAGCCCATTATATAAATCAGACCTCAAATCGCTTTATCTACAGAAGCTATGTCGCACATAAATTAGAACGCTTTTATGATGAGGTCAATCAACATATTCAATCTTCAAAATTTACCGAAATACCCAATCCAGTTCTTAAAAAGAGAGATGTCATTAAGCCAAATGATACTCTTATAAAGCATGCTGTTTTTTCGAAAACACAGTTAACAGCCCATGAGAACCGAATGAATGCAATGCTTCAATATAGCGTTCGTAATAAAAACAGCCTTTTTATTGATAGTATCAAGCAACATGTCAATAACGATAATAACTTAAGTAACCATACTGTTATGAACAGTAATTCTAAAATCAATACGATCGTTAAGAGTGACAGCACCACGACTCTGTACAATATTTCAAATAAAAATACTGATATTCACTTGAGTGATTACCATGACTCTAATCTAAACCTAAACAGCAATAGATTCATCAATTCAGAAATCAATGACAATAGTATGAGCCGTTATACTGATATGAATCACTATGCAAGTGATGACCTCAACCATAATTTATTTGAAACCAATACACTTTACAGAAGTTTAAATCTAATCAATAAAAAAATGCCTTTAAATGAACCGTTTGCATCTAAGGATATTACAATCCATCAGACAGTCATTGATAATACGTTCCAATACAGTCAATTATATGAGATCACAAATAATCACATTCAGGATAAGCCAAAAACTGAAGTTAAAATTCAAAATCAATTTATGAATCAGGGTAAATTTGTAAACCAGGGTAAGTTTGTAAATCAAAATCAATTTGTAAATCAGAATGATGAACGCCTTATCTATCAAAATGTACACCTGGAAAATCAGGCTATTCACATAAGTAGCAATACATTTGAAAATCGAAATAAAATTATTAATACCAGTACCAATACCAATACTAATAATATTAACCTTCAAGTAGCACGTCATAATAATACAAATAGTTTGACTCAATACAATATGCCTTCACAGGAGTCTTTTCAAAATTTATCGGTTTTTAACAGACACAACAACCGTTATCCCTTAAATGAAATGAATTCCAACAGCATGTATCATCAAACTTTTAATAGAGCTTCTTATGGCCCTACTGTAAAAGTCGAGCCGTACAACGAGACTGTATTCAACAGAAATTCAAATTATAATTATAATAATGCGATTTCAACGCATTTGAATAATAATAATAGTATTAATAGTAATAATAACTATGGAAGCAATCTCAACTTTAATCATCAGTTTAACTCAGCTTCACGAAATCTGAATAACCTGTATGAAGTGAATAACAACACGTTGACGCCTAACAATTTTGAGGTTGAGACAGTGTTTAATTATAGTGATCTTTCTCTTTTCGAAACGAACAGACACGAGTGGGCAATTTATCCATATCAATATAATCCCTTAATGGTATATCATATGCGCTATAGTGATTTACACAACGATTATCAAAGTGCCGTAAAACATATTATATTAACCCAGATGGAGACCATCTATAGTTTTGATAATAGAATAAATGCTTTTGATGAATCCATGAAACAAGTTATCAATGCTCACATGAATGAACATATCACTGAAGGTATTAATAAATTTACCCATAATACTATAGAAAACCTTACAAATGTAGCTACTAACAGAGTCCAAAGTGCAAATCTCTTTAATGACTCTTATCTAAAAGATATCCATAAGAAATACAATACTTTGAAAAATATAAATGCTTTTACGCTGGATCTAACGAATCGCTTTTTCAGCACTCATGATGCTAAATTCATTAAGCAAATACATCAAACGCTTGAGCAGGTAAAATCACTCCATTTTGATCACCTAAATCTCTATACTCAAGAGAACAGAAATAATGTATTTGATCTAAAAAGTGAAATGCATCAGCATCAAATTCAGCCCTTGAATTTATATCAAGGTGATATTCAAAAGGCATTAATAAATCATTCGACTTTTTCTACAGATCAGTTTTTAACATATAGACTCGATACCATAAACCAAATGTTAAGAGATGACCGGGGTCAAAGTAGTGTTCCTCATTTAGAATCCAGTTCTTTTAATCAAGGTGATCTCTTTTCCGTTACGAAAAAGCAAATATTCAACGAACCTCAAAGTTTAATTCGACTTGCGGCATCACTTGTTAACCAATCAAATCGTTTCCAACGTTTTTATTATAATCATAAGTGGATTAGAAATGAAGCTGCTACAAATTTGATTCTACAGACTGCAATTAGAGGAGAAGAGTCCATAAACAGCCTTTGGCTTAAATCTATTTTGAATCGTACATCTGATAAAAATATAAATCAGTCGACTTTTAGTCCATTTTATATTAATCAGATATCAGAGGAGAGCAGTTTTACACATACTTTTGAAATGCTTTATCCGCAAGCCCATACCTCTATTCAAGAGGATGCGTTTTTATCAGAAGTTGATCACTTCATAAACCAAAGCATACTTAGAAAGATAAAAAAGACAAGGACGAACACCTCATCGGAATCTGAATTCAATCCAGCTTTAGATCACATAACATCGCATTATTTAAAGAACATTATCGAAAATAAAACTTTCTTGGTTAACTTAGAGCATAAGCAGCTTAAACTAGCTCAGTCAAATTCTAGAAGTGAAAATTTAAATCAAAACCAAAATCTATTTAATCAAAACGTAAGTTTATTTAATCATAATGTGAATTTATTTAATCAAAATGCAAATCTATTTGATCCAGATATAAAGATTCACACAGATGTATTTTTAAGTAGTGATACGACTTCATACAACCTAGAAAATAAGGGCGTTTATACACTCCAACAGATTAGAGCTCTTTTGAAGACCTATCCGATTAGAACACAAGCTAAACTGATCATAAATGCTCATAAAAGACTTCAGAATATAAATCATTTAACTCCTTTGAGCAACTCAAATATTTTAAATCGCTTCCAAAGTAGCAATAATCTCAGTGTATTTGACACTGTGGAAGCCCCTTTACCCGTGATCGATATGCTGAATGCTTCTCAAGTGCATGAAGTCATAGACTTTAACTATATGAATTCTCTTGCATCGATTATTAATGCCAGTAAGAAGTTCCAAATCCATATCAGCAATTACGCGGATGACCATAGTTTAAGACATACTCAAAACGAGCATGATAACAGTGTCCATCATATAATCGCAGTCAACAACTTGCACAACGTAGGTCAAATGAATCTTTTAAAGCAAATGGATAACATATTGTATATGAATGACACAAATCGTACAGATCAGACTTATAATCTAAATCATGAACAGCATATAGATAATAAAAACAACCTAAATAGGTTAAACCATACGCACAATATGACGACTCTTCATAACGAAATGAGGGTAAATCCAAAGATCATAACGCTAAATCTTAATCATAAAGTATTTAAAAAAACATTTAATCAAAGGTTTAATCAATCTTTAGACCAATCTGTTAATGAAACAAGGTTAGGCTCTGATCAAACCAACAACTATGCAAGTAAATGGCAAAATACTGTAATTTTAAAAAATGATGATGAAAGTATCAAACTGACGTTAAATGCTTCTCACTTGAGACAGAGCATTACCCCTATAAATCAAATCAAGGCACCGAGTGTAGATTACACTCACGAGATATCATTGCTCATGGCTGAACTTGCAGACACTCAAAAGTCATCTGAGAAAGTTAAAGGTCGAAAGCAGAAGAAAGCAGCACGTAAGAAAGAGGAAAAGCGCAAAGCTCTCGAACGAGAAATTGAACGCTTAAATTTACAAATCAAGCAACAAGAACAACAACGTCTGGCACATAAGCAATATCCCGAACTTGTGCCAGCCTATGTTTATCAAAGTTTAAAAGCATCACAAAAACAACTCGATGGTGAAAGCATCATTCAAAGTCAATTACACTATAAAAATCAATTTGTGAAGTCTAAAGCTGAAAATAAGAGTCCTTTAAAGTTCTCAGAAAAAACAGTTAAAACGATCTCAAATTATACGAAAACCTTACAGAAGAACATGAAACAAATGAATATACTTCACGATATTAAGACACCATCTGTAGCCAATAATACGGTTCAAATGAGCACCTATTTACTTCAAAAGCAAACACCTGTTAACTTGACGCACCATACAGATCAAGTGATGTCCTATTCAGATGTTGAGTCTTCACAGCTATCACATAAAACAGTGGAGAGAGAAATCATTCGCGAAGTCATGGCGGCGCCAGAGATGACTTCTCTTTTACCAAAGGATGCTCAAGAAAGCGCACAAAACATCGAACCTGCTGTGGCACCTTTGCCTGAAACAATCAATATCGATAAAATTGCAGATCAAGTTTATAAACGCGTCACAGATCGTGTTGAACGCGAACGCAGAAGACGAGGTTTATAGGAGGTAATACATGGCTCTTAAAAAAGCGAAAATATATATTATGGGTGAAAAGATCAAAGAGAACTTCAACTGTCTCTTTAATCCAAGCGATTATAAGATTACGAATGAAAAGACCTACTCATGGGCGAGTCCAATCGGTGTAGATCAGCCCGTTAAGCAATACAAAGGGAGTACAGTGCCTATACTGGAAATTGACCTCTTCTTTGATACCTACATGACGCCTAAGGCAGAAAATAAGAAAGAAGATGTCCGCAAGTATACGGATAAGCTCTTAAAAGCCATGTCAGTAGATGCTGGTCTGCATGAACCGCCAGAAGTGCGCATCGTTTGGGGCTCACTTGACTTCAAAGGGGTTATCAGTAGAGCGGTTACTAAATTTACCATGTTTTTAGAATCTGGTAAACCTGTTAGAGCAACGGTATCTTTAACGCTGAAAGCCACTGAAACCATGGAAGAACAGCTTAAGAAAACACCCCTTGAATCACCTGATCGAACGAAACACCGTCGTATCAATCAAAACGAGTCCTTGTGGATGCTAGCAAGTCAGGAATACAAAGACCCAAGGATGTGGAAAATAATAGCGAAAGAGAATAAGATCGCGAATCCAAGACTATTAAAAAGTGGTCAAATCATGAAGATTCCTTCAATTGACTAATACTCATGATTTCTAAACCTTAGGGAGGTAATATGGGGACTTTAAAATATGATGATCTCTCTAAAAAGTATAGAGAATTCGACGTACCCACCTATAAGATAAAAGTCGGTGGAAAGGAAATTCCTCAAACTGACGTCACCATCAGCAACATAGAAGTGAATATCAGCACAGGATTTGAAGCCAGCATGTGTTCTTTTGAAGCCTACGAACTCTATGATATAGATGAACGCGCCTTTGATGCCAAACTTATGAAAGATTACTTCTCGCTTGGAAAAGAGGTCGAAGTTTCACTGGGCTATATCGAAACCACTTTAGTTTTTAAAGGCTATATTGAAACCGTCAGTGCCATTTTCTCAGAGAGCAGTTTTCCCTATATCAGTGTGGAATGCTTAGATGTGAAAGGCTTGATGATGCATGGCAACAAATCCACAGCGATGAACCTTGGCAGTTACACAGACGCCGTTAACAACATCTTAGGCAACTATGGTTCATTGGCAGGGACCAAAACAGTGGATGCCAGTACAAAATTAGAACGTGAAATACAGCAAAACAAAGAAACCGATTATGCTTTTTTATGCAGAGTTGCCAAGAGCATTAATTACGAATTTTTCGTCCTACAAGGCAAAGTGTATTTTAGAAAACCTGCCTATGCGGATCAAACGCCTCAATTGCTCTACGAATGGGGGCAAATGCTGGTTTCATTTCATCAAACACGAACCCTTTCTAAGTACGTAAATAAAGTCACTGTGAAAGGTTATAACGACACAGAACACAAGGTCATTGAGAGTACAGCAAGTGCCGCAACTAAGGTTGGTGCAGGCTCGAAAAAACCAGACAAATTTTCTTCACAACTCAAATCGTCCACCACCGTGATTGTGGATATGGCCATCAACACCGTGGATGAAGCCAAAGAAAGGGCAGAGGCAGAACTGAATCAAAGAAGTATTAACTTTATCACAGGTTATGGGAAATCAGTTGGTATTCCCGAACTTGTTCCCGGGAAGTACGTCGAAATCAAAAGCTTTGACAGTGATGTGGACAATAAATATTATGTGACGAAGGTCGTTCATAAACTTAACGATGGCGAATACAACACAGAATTTGAAGCAGGAGTGAATATGCTATGAGTATGTATGACTTGTTCTTTGATACAAATGAAAGAGATGACAACCGCATGTATGGCTTAACCCTTGGGATTGTCACTAACACTGAAGATCCAGATAACCTTGGCCGTATAAAAGTCAAGCTACCTCTCAGAGATAAGGCTGAAAACGAATCTGCATGGGCTCGGGTGATTATCCCTTTCGCAGGCAAAGAGATGGGCGTTTACTTTATTCCCGATGTTGGCGATGAAGTGATTGTGGCCTTTTTAGGAGGACAACTTGAAAAGCCTGTCATCGTGGGTGGGGTATGGAGTAAATCTGTAAAACCGCCTATGGCAAACGAAGAAGGTAAGAATTTAACGAAGATGATCAAAACAAAGAGTGGCCACGAATTGACTTTCTTTGATGAAGATGACAAGGGCAAAATCACTGTAAAATCTTCAAAGGGTTATGTCATGGAAATGGATGATGAAAAGGAAAAGCTCACTCTAAAAGATCCCAAAGGCAAAAATAAAATGGAAATGTCGTCTAAAGATGGCAAGATCACAGTGGAAGCAGAGAAAAAGATTGAGCTCAAATCAGGTGGCTCAAGTATTATCATAGATGGCACCGGTAATAAGATCACGATCAAATCAAACACAGTGGAAGTCAAAGGCCTCCAAGTCAATGTCAAAGGAGATACCACTGTGAAGCTTGAATCTGGTGCAACCATGGAAATCAAAGCAGGTGCAATTTCACAAATAAAAGGGAATCCTGTGGCGATTAATTAAATCTTGAGAAAGGAGGGGCACCTATGAGCGATCGTTTTGAATCATTTTTAGGACGTGGCTGGAAGTTTCCAGTAGAGGTAGATGAACAAACTGGTAAGGTTTTAACTTCTGAGTATGAATCGGATATCGTTGAAGCCATAAAGATCATCATTATGACACGAAAAGGCGAACGGGTGATGCGACCCGATTTCGGATGTGATATCTTCGATCACCTCTTCGACGTGGTGGACTATACACTACTCAAGCAAATGGAAGCAACCGTCAAAAATGCGCTTATCAGCTGGGAACCCCGGATTACAGACATTGAGGTCGAAGCCATAGTTGACGCCAAAACAGCTGAAAGGATTGATCTTCATATTTCATATGTGGTCAGAACAACAAATAATCCTTTTAACTTAGTCTATCCTTTTTACATCAATGAAGGTAATATTTAATGTTCTTATTATAGCAGTCGTGAGAGAGGTTAATCATGAATTATTTCGATCTTAAAAATATGACCAGAACTCAATTGATTGAAACGCTAAAGACACTCAGCAAATCATATACGCCTGAGTGGCATTTTGACGTGGAAAATCCCGATCTTGGCACTGCACTTGCGCTGATTTATGCAGATATGATGACCGACACCATTCAAAGAGCCAATTTGATGCCAGATAAACATTATATAGACTTTTTAAACTTGCTAGATCCAGTGCAGAAGCCTTCGAAAGGTGCGAAGGGTTATGTAACTTTTTCTTTAAGCGAAGGGACAACCGCTGGAGTTAGTGTCCCCCTTGGCAAACAACTCATAGGTGAGAGTGATGCTGAGGAGAACTTGATTTTCGAAACCACGGATGATCTCATGATCGTGCCTTCAAAGCTTGAAAATATCATCGTTGTGAATTCAAAAACAGATGAAATCACACATCATTTTGATCATCTTAAAAGTGACGCCATGACACCACTTTATCTACTGGATTCACCTGTCCTTAACAATTTGCAGACACATGAACTCGTTATTAGACAAGAGGATGCACTGATTCTAAATCGTGCACATGGTGTTGAGATTCACATAGAAGATGACCAAAACAAATTGCGCAAGGCCTATACACTCAGTCAACTTTCTGATCCCTCACAAGTGGAATGGCTCTATTTAAAGGGCGATGACTGGGTGCCATTCGATCATTACAAACAAGTGGCAAGTGGCATTATATTGAAAAACAATGCTCATATACAACTGGAAACACCTGAGATCAAACTTAAAATGAAAAAAGCAACCGAAATGATCTGTGATGAAATTAGGGTTAATCCAATTTCGGATATTTTAAAACCAGATGCGCTTTATTATAACGAAATTGAACTGCCTGAAAAGGACTTCATGATGTTTGGGACACAGTTCTTTGCCTACGATTCACTCTATATTTCAAGCAAAGAATTATTGACCAAAAAAGGCAGTCTCATCACGATTTCATTTGAATATATACTGGAACTACATAAAACCCCTTTTGATATGCCACCGCAGAATATCAAGTGGAAAAATGTCCTCAAGAAATCAGATTTAAAAGAACCTGTCATTAAAAAGATTCTCATCTCTGATATGGTTTTAGAGTACTGGAACGGCGTGGGTTGGTCTAAACTTGAGACAGAAACCTTTAACAAAAAAATGTTTGCAACAGATGACAGTGAACCTGTTACACAGAAAATCACCTTTAGATGTCCAGAAGATCTCGTGAGCACCACAGTGGGTGCCTACGAAAATTATTGGATTAGACTGCGCATTATAAAAGTTGAAAATGCTTATACGACACTTGGCGATTATATTGCCCCTAAACTCAGATGGCTTAAACTACATTATGTTTATGATGAACACGGCGTGTTACCGACTTCACTTAATAGACATGAATTTATGACGCACACTGAAATTGATCCAAAAGCTAAACCACTGAGACTTTTCAGTGATTATGGTGCACTAGATGCTAAGGCCCTTTATTTACAGTTTAATACCCCTTTAGTGGGTGCACCGATTAAACTGCTTTTTGATGTCGGAACGGTTACAGATCTTAAAGCGAATCAGTTTAAATGGCAAATGCTTAAACGCATCGCTCATAAATCCAAATGGGTGGATATTGATATCATTGACGATACCAAATCACTTCACGAAACAGGTATTGTAACCTTCATCGGCGATGAAAGTCATACACTTTCAACGTTATTTGGACATAAAGGGTACTGGCTTAGAATTGTTCAAACAGAGGAAGGGACTCTTCCAGTCTTACTTAACGCCATCTACCTTAACAGTGTCAATGTCACACAAAAGGAAACTAAACAAAGCCGCTATTTTTCGCTGAGACATCATGAATACCATAAAGAAATGGTACTGAACCATGAAAACCTCGAATCCCTAGAAGTTTGGGTCAACGAACTCAATGTGGCTGTAGAGGAGATCAAAAAGACTCCTTATGACTACAGAGAAATTTTTTCAATAGATGGTACACTAGAAGCACTATGGGTCAAATGGGATGCCTATGACAGCTTCTCAGAAATGAATTCAACCACTCGTGGATATGTTGCAAATGCTTTCGCTGGTCGTATCCAGTTCGGCGATTCAGTACATGGCTTCTTACCAGATGGCACGAATGAAAACAATGTCAGAATCGACTATGAAGTCAATCTAGGAGACTATGGCAATGTGGCTGCCTATGAAGTAAAAAGGTTAGCACAAACGATTTCCAACGTGAACACGGTATATAATCCGATGCCGTTTCAAGGTGGACATGCACCAGAATCCAGAAAACGAGCACTTAATAGAATTTCTGAGACCATTCACCATAAGGGGAGAGCACGTTCCACACGTGATTTTGATGCTTTGATCCTGTCAGCCGACTACGATATCAAAGAAGTACTGACGCTTTCAAATACAGACACTTTTGGAAGGTTTGCACTGGGTAAAGTCACCAGTATCATACTGCCAAAGTCTGAAACCTATATGCAAGATTATTTTAGAACTTTAAAAGCTAAAATTAGAAATCATTTGAGTGACAAACTGCCTTGCACCCTTAAATATGACTACAATTACTTCATCATAGAACCCCTTTACATCATCATAGATGTTCAATTTAAAGGTAGAATCGCAGATGTCACGGATTATCTAGCCACTTATAACGCCATCGAAAAAACCATTAATCTCTATCTGGATACTTATAAGGGCAATAAAAACGGTGAAGGCTGGCATATAGGCGACTTACCAGACGAACAGTATTTATTAAGTCAGATTCAACTTATTGATACTTTAAAAGACATAAACCTCTTAGTACTGAATGCCAAGGTACAAGATGGGTATCAGTTAAAGGAAATCTCAATAAAGGCATTAAAACAATTTCCACATCTTGTTATCAAAAACGGCAATCATGCGATTTCACTTAAATAGTCAAAGGGAGGTCCATCATGATTAAAAATCTTAATCTTGATGATCAAAATTTCGATATCATCGTCGAAAACGCCAGAAAAGCCATACGCAAGTATGCGCCATATTGGACTGATGAAAACACGCATGATCCTGGGATCACCATGATTGAACTCTTTGCGTGGCTAAAAGAGATGCTCCAATACTACATGGATCAAACGACTGAACCCCTTGAGTATCAATTTCTCAAGCTCTTTGGCATCAAGAGGGATTTTGGTAGTCCAGCAGAAGTCATCGCCAAAGTGATGCACATCAGCGAAGTGGAAACACTCCCTTATAAGACACAATTTTCTAAGGGGCGTTTTACTTTTGAAACTCAAAGAGCCTATGTGCTCGATCCTGCCAATATCAGTGATATTTTATTGGATTATGAAGGGCACATGAAATCTATCTATAAAGTCATCGATAATGGCTTGACGGTCTATCCATTTGGACCAGAACCAGTGGTGGGGAGCAGTTTCTATATTCAGTTCGACGCCCCCCATGTAACTGATCAAATATATGAACTCTACTTTCAAGTGTATGAAGCCTATGACATCAAGCGAAATCCAATTGAAAGGGCTCATGTGGAAGGGGGCTTTAGGCCTCTTGGGATCATTCACTATACTTATAAGGACGCATCGGGAGAATGGGAACCCCTTGAAATCATCGCCGATGAAACCTTTGGGCTCATTAAGAGTGGGCTTATGACGTATAAAATTCCGAGTTCAGGAACACCTTCAAGTGAGGCTTTTCAAATCAGAGCAGAGCTTGTTGCTGCTGATTATGATGTGCCACCACGTGTGATAGATTTGTTTAATCGAATCGTAAAACTCAAGCAAACAGAGACAGAACCCATACTTTACTTTGATGCCACAGGCTTTCCAAATCAAGAGATCGAACTCCCTTTTGAAGAGATTTACTATCCAAGTATTGATCTAGAGGTGTATGACGCAGAGCTTGATGAATGGCAAAAATGGCATGCGGTCGATGCACTTTATGAAGCTGGAAAAGAAGAAATGTGTTATACCTATGAACCTGAAATTCACAGTCTGAAATTTGGCGATCAAAAAAACGGCAGAATCCCACCAAAAGGGCTCAACGTGATCAGAATTAACCATCTTGAAAAATCACTGCTGGATCTAGGCAATATCGCTGTGGATGAACTGGCATCGGAGACCAGCGATGTGGTCTTAAAGAGTTTAACCCATGCTATCGGTGGGCGTGGCATAAAGACCTTAGAACAAATGAAATCAGAACTCTACAATCAAATGAACCACACTCAAGTGGCTGTAACCGAAGCCGATTATGAACGTATTCTTAAGAATACACCCGGTTTAATGATTGAAAAAACCAAATGTTTACCGCTATATCGACCTGGACTTCAGGATTATCCCAACAAACTTGTGGACAATGAAGTCTCTGTACTGGTGGTGCCCTATGGATTAAGTGCCCAAACTCGCCTTAATAAAGCTTATATTCAAAATTTAAAAAAAGAAATTGAAAAATACCGTATGATCACCACTGAAGTACACATCCTCAATCCAGTTTATTATGATATTGAAGTCTATCTTGAGCTAACTTCCACTCATGATCATAAACTTATGACTAAAAGCGTTATAGAAACCATCAGAACTTATTACCAAAATGATTTTGGACAGGATATTTCAAAGAGTCAATTTTATAAACTCTTGATGGACATTCAAGGTATCGAAAAAATCAATAATATTCGATTATCCTGTTTACAACCGCTCTCAAAGTCAAAACTGGGCGATCTTGAAATTCCACCTTATGGGATCGGGGATTTGAAGCGTATAGAAATTGTTTGGCTTGAAGATTAATCCAAGAAAGGAGGCATCATTTTGAACGCATTTCTTAGAGTTGATACAGAAAGAGAATGGCAAAAGGGCTACTATGAAGATTTAAACATTGATCCAAATGGTGTCTCGTTAAACCAAGGTAGAGGCTGTTATATAGGCGCTATCATCGATACCGAAGAGTATGAACACATGTGGTCAAGACTGCATGTGAAAAGACGGTATAGAGTCGAAACAAAACTGATTTTCTATACAGTGGCTGTGGAACAACTGATTATACAGGATGGTAAAACATTACTTGATCTTGAAAAGGTCATATTAGAGCATCAGATAAAGCCATTTGACTTAATCGAAAAGCTCAAAGTACTCAATCCTAAAAGACATGAAAATCTAAATGACATCTTACTCAATGATCATAAAGGCAGATATCTCATCTATTGGTTCGAACTGATTTCAGAAGGTGAGTCGGATTATATAGAAGGGCTTGAGATTCACTATGAACCCTATTCATGGATCAATTATTTACCGCAAATATACGCTGAAAACAAGGACTTTTTAGAACGCTATTTAGCTATATTTCAAACCGTATTTGATGATCTAGAAGGCATTGTGGACGCTATGCCCGAAGTCTATATCCCGCAGAAGACGAAGGCGTCGTTTTTAAATACGTTAAATGAATGGCTCCCCATTGATAGTTTTCAGTATTTTACAGAAGCACAAAAGCGCGATTTACTGAGCAACTATCATGTACTCAATCAGAAACGCGGCACTAAAGATGGGCTCATACAACTGGTCACTATTTTCACAGGATCAACGCCCTTTGTAGTTGAGTTTAAAGATTATAAGCATTTGAACACTCAAAAATCACTTTATCAAAGGCTGTACATGAATCATCCGTTTGGTTTTACACTTTTAATACCATCGGAACTCATTACCAATAAAGCAAAATTTAATGCGCTTAATCAAATTATCAGGAACTATATACCGGCGCAAGTCACGTATAAGATCGCACCGATCAACACGTATATGATTTTAGATGACTATGCCTACTTAGGTATCAATTCCTATATTTATCACCAAACGGATATTAAACTGGATGACAACTCCATGCTCTCTATGGGTGTCATAGGCCATGAATAAGTGAGAAAGGATGATCGACGTGAATAATCATAAAATAATACCATTTGAACGCAATCGCTATTTTTACGGTAAATTATTAACCGTTCGAGATTTTGAAATTGAACAAAAGTACTTTAATGACAAGCGCCGTCTCATGAACAGGATTCTCATGGGCCCCGGTATCTTAGCAGGTCTAAATGTGCTGACTGTGGATGACAAGACACTTTTAATCGAACCCGGTGTGGCAGTGGATTACCTCGGTAGAGAAATCGTCAGTGATGCCCCTTTTACCAGCAGACTTTCTGTGATTGAAGGGTTTGATCAACTCCCTGATTTTGGTGATGCCTATCTAAACATCGCCTATTTTGAAGAGCCCAAAGAAGCGGTACATAATATTTCACAGAGCGAAAATGAATACAATCGCGTTCTTGAATCTTATAAGCTTTCACTTTCCACAGAAGCACCAAGTGTTGAACATTCCTTGCTGGACTTGATTGGGCTTAAGCAATTTACTCTACTGGATAACGAACAGTATACGCTCTTTTTAAGTCTGGACCACGTCACCAATGTGGAAGAGGGGTTCAATGCCTATCTTAAGGTCCATAAAAAAAGTGAAACAGATACTGTGAAAATCAATATCACTTTGACTTCACAGTACATCAACTATGGTCAACCCATGGTGCTCACCTTTGATGAAACCGTGGTCAAAAGTGCCGATGTTTATCAGCAATCGTGGCATTTCGATGTGAGTAACGTCAACCCGCAAGACGATCTCATTCAACTCAGTGCGTTTTCATTGTCATCAGAGAGTCTACAAATCGATCATTTGGATATTGCGTTAAAGCATGCTGTTCAGATCAGCCCATTGCCAAAGCTTGAACAAATAGAGCATAAATACAGAATGTTATCACTGGATGATCTCATGGCAGCCTCAGCAGGTGATTCTATTTGCCTTGCAAAGCTCAAAGTCCTAAAGACAGATCGCACCTATGTGATCGAGTCCATCGTCAACGATCCACTTAATCAACTCCTTGGCAATTTACAGCTTTCCAAGATCAGAAAGCTAGATGCTTTTCAAAAGAGCACAAGTGCTGAAAAACAGACTGTGCCATCAGTGGAAAGCAAACCGCAATTAGAGAAAAAAGTATCTGCATCTGATACCAACATGACTACCGGTAAAATCACGTTCACGTTCAACGATAAGGTAGATGCCAAAGAGAAATTCTTCTCTGAGGAAATCGAGCATGGCTTGGGTACTGGCGATGTGTTTATACAAGTGGCTATAGATTCTGAGACCAGTGAAGGGGATGCTGCTTTCGGCTATCAAAACCAAATGGTGTTCGGTGATTATGAAATCTTTGAAAAGAGCAATTACGAACCTGTGGTGCCTATGTTAAAATCTGCTACGATTAGCTATAAGAACAAAGGTACTTTCATCGTGGGGATTCAGTTCATGGAGAACTACTCAAGAAGTGAACTCTTAGTCAAATGGTCTGCCACTAAGATCAACAGACATTATGAACCCATGATCAATCTCAAGAACCAATTGACCATAAAACCCGCTATGTCCAAAGTCAAAATCCGTAGCAAAATCAGCTACAACGTCTTCAAAGACGGTGAACCCGTCCCATGCACATGGCATATCAAAGAAGAAGACGGCGGCGAAATCGACGCAAACGGCGTCTACATGAGCCCATCCGTGGAAGGCGTCTACGAGATCATCGCCAATGTGACAGACTATCACGAGAAGCTATCAGCCTTTGTGGTGGTGGAGAATGAGGAGTAGGTGGGGAGAGTAAAGCCAAAGACTAAGAAAAAGAAAAGAGATAGGAGATAGGAGATAGGAGATAATAAATTGTAGTATAATGGTATTTTAACGACAACCTATATAAAACTTTGAAATGAAATTTTATGGAGCAATCCTACAGAGGTATTTATAGAAATCACTTTATGATTATCCTAATAAACTTAGGTTAATTGTAGGGTGGTTTTTATTTTTTTGTTACTTTTGGATAAATAGTTAATTCATAAGATTTGATTGTAAATGTACATCAATTATATTTTAACTATAAAAGCTGTAAATTACCAATTATTTATATCCAATTATATAGGCATAATGTATAATTGAGTAAATACAGTTAATTTATATTGGGGGAAACAGTATGAGTGATGATATAAGTAAGGCAGAGGAATATTATCAATCTGCCACAGAATTTTATATTAATGAGCACTATGATAAAGCTATATATGAGTTAAAAAAAGCCATTGAACTTATGCCCGATGATGCTAAATACCACTATTCTCTTGGTGTAAGTTATCATGCAAATAAGCAATATGAACTTGCCATTAAGGCTAAACGTAAAGCCATTGAACTTATGCCCGATGATGCCAAATACCACTATTCTCTTGGTGTAAGTTATCATGAAAATAAGCAATATGAACTTGCCATTGAGGCTAAACGTAAAGCCATTGAACTTATGCCCGATGATGCCAAATACCACTATTCTCTTGGTGTAAGTTATCATGAAAATAAGCAATATGAACTTGCCATTGAGGCTACACTTAAAGCCATTGAACTTATGCCCGATGATGCCAAATACCACTATTCTCTTGGCAGAAGTTATCATGAAAATAAGCAATATGAACTTGCCATTGAGGCTACACGTAAAGCCATTGAACTTATGCCCGATGATGCCCAATACCACTATTCTCTTGGTGTAAGTTATCATGCAAATAAGCAATATGAACTTGCCATTGAGGCTACACTTAAAGCCATTGAACTTATGCCCGATGATGCCCAATACCACTATTCTCTTGGTGTAAGTTATCATGCAAATAAGCAATATGAACTTGCCATTAAGGCTAAACGTAAAGCCATTGAACTTATGCCCGATGATGCCAAATACCACTATTCTCTTGGTGTAAGTTATCATGAAAATAAGCAATATGAACTTGCCATTGAGGCTAAACGTAAAGCCATTGAACTTATGCCCGATGATGCCAAATACCACTATTCTCTTGGTGTAAGTTATCATGAAAATAAGCAATATGAACTTGCCATTGAGGCTAAACGTAAAGCCATTGAACTTATGCCCGATGATGCCAAATACCACTATTCTCTTGGTGTAAGTTATCATGAAAATAAGCAATATGAACTTGCCATTGAGGCTACACTTAAAGCCATTGAACTTATGCCCGATGATGCCAAATACCACTATTCTCTTGGTGTAAATTATAATGCAAATAAGCAATATGAACTTGCCATTGAGGCTAAACGTAAAGCCATTGAACTTATGCCCGATGATGCCAAATACCACTATTCTCTTGGTGTAAGTTATCATGAAAATAAGCAATATGAACTTGCCATTGAGGCTAAACGTAAAGCCATTGAACTTATGCCCGATGATGCCAAATACCACTATTCTCTTGGTGTAAGTTATCATGAAAATAAGCAATATGAACTTGCCATTGAGGCTAAACGTAAAGCCATTGAACTTATGCCCGATGATGCCCAATACCACTATTCTCTTGGTGTAAGTTATCATGAAAATAAGCAATATGAACTTGCCATTGAGGCTACACGTAAAGCCATTGAACTTATGCCCGATGATGCCAAATACCACTATTCTCTTGGTGTAAGTTATCATGAAAATAAGCAATATGAACTTGCCATTGAGGCTAAACGTAAAGCCATTGAACTTATGCCCGATGATGCCAAATACCACTATTCTCTTGGTGTAAGTTATCATGAAAATAAGCAATATGAACTTGCCATTGAGGCTAAACGTAAAGCCATTGAACTTATGCCCGATGATGCCAAATACCACTATTCTCTTGGTGTAAGTTATCATGAAAATAAGCAATATGAACTTGCCATTGAGGCTACACGTAAAGCCATTGAACTTATGCCCGATGATGCCAAATACCACTATTCTCTTGGTGTAAGTTATCATGAAAATAAGCAATATGAACTTGCCATTGAGGCTACACGTAAAGCCATTGAACTTATGCCTGATGATGCCCAATACCACTATTCTCTTGGTGTAAGTTATTATGCTTATGGGGAATTTCAAAATGTTATTAATATGATTAACGATAAAAAGCCATTAAATACTGATCAAGATAATGTCAAATATTTAATTGGACTATGCTATTATGAGACAGAAAAGTATAAAGAGGCTTATGATTATTTAGAATCTATCAATAATTACAATGACAAAATTTTACTTTGGAAAAGCAGATGTAAACTTAAACTTAAACTATCAGATGAAGCTAAGAATATCGTAATTGAGTATTTGAACAATTTACAATCTAAACCAATCACATATATGGATAAAATCTTAAATGAATTTGTTTTAATTGACGATTATGGTGCGCTTATGGAGATTATGAAAAATCATAAAAAACTCAATGTAGATTCTCAATTTTATTTTTTAAAAAAAATTATCGAAACGTATAAGGATGAAAAAAATATATTACCATTAATTACTAAACTTTATTTTGTTACAAAGAAAATTATGAATCAAATTTCTATAAAAGATGATAGTTCATCTATTTTTGCACATTATACAGAACTTGAGTCTATAAAACACTTAATCAAACCTAATAAAACAGAAACAAATGAAATTCCTAAATTGAGATTATCAAATGCAAATTATATGAACGACCCCTCAGAAGGCACGGTTCTAGTCGAGTACTTTAAGAGTAAATCAAAATCTAAGTTATTAGAACGTTGTTATGAGAATTTTATATCAAAAGATGAAAACATATTTAAAAGTAGTTGTGTCTACTTATTTAGTATGACTTCTCAAACGGACAGTTTACCAATGTGGTCGCAATATGGGAAAAGTGGCGAAGGATGTTGTCTTGTATTTGACAATAATTTTTTTGATTATACAGATAATTCTCTGAGCCATGATATTTTCATAAAAGAAATTAATCACGATAAATATATTGATATTGAGATTGATACAACTATTGATTTTGAGATGTATATTCCCTACAGAGTAGTGTACATTGATTTAGAAAATAACAATCATGATGAAAGTACGAAAAATATATTAATCATGCTTGATGAAATGAGTGAGCTTATTCAAGAAATAGATACACTTACAGTAGGGCAAGATTATATTCGTGAAAAGCTAATAGATCACGTACTTGAAAACCTTGACCAAATTAGATTTTTATTTAAGTCAAAAGATTATAAGTACGAAGAAGAATCACGTCTTATAAAATACGTGCCAATGTCTTCAGATCAAATAAAACTTAATAATTTTGTTGAACCAGTACCAAAACTTTTCATAGAAATAGATGGCAAAGCAAATTTAAAATATAAGTCTGTTATTTTGGGACCCAAAGTAAGTCATCCAGAAATAATCGTTCCATATATATATTATTGTGATGAGAATATCTCTGTAAAAAAATCGAAGGTAAAATATCGTTAGAAGTGTGGGAAGTTTGTATTTGAAAAAATTTGACGAATAAGACGTTTGTAAGTAAAAAGTCAGAAATTGATATTATAAAACTAAATATAATAAATTACAAAAAACTGACGCAATTATCATTGACATGTCTATGATAACTAGAGAAATTTTATAGATCTAAACTATAGTAAAAAATTCTTAATATAAAATATACTTGAGAGATTGAGTAAATAGGTAGGAAATATTCATAAATGCTATTTTGTAAGTAATTTCAAAATAATAATACATCCTATTGTATGGCGTTAAATGAAAATCTAAAAGTGATACGTCCAATTCTGAGCTTGATGGTGTCAGACACTAAAACAGAAGCAATGCGGTAAATGTTGTTTGTAGTCAACCCATGGTGCTCACCTTTGATGAAACCGTGGTCAAAAGTGCCGATGTTTATCAGCAATCGTGGCATTTCGATGTGAGTAACGTCAACCCGCAAGACGATCTCATTCAACTCAGTGCGTTTTCACTGTCATCAGAGAGTCTACAGATCGATCATTTGGATATTGCGTTAAAGCATGCTGTTCAGATCAGCCCATTGCCAAAGCTTGAACAAATAGAGCATAAATACAGAATGTTATCACTGGATGATCTCATGGCAGCCTCAGCAGGTGATTCTATTTGCCTTGCGAAGCTCAAAGTCCTAAAGACAGACCGCACCTATGTGATAGAGTCCATCGTCAACGATCCACTTAACCAACTCCTTGGCAATTTACAGCTTTCCAAGATCAGAAAGCTAGATGCTTTTCAAAAGAGCACAAGTGCTGAAGAACAAGCTGTGCCATCAGTAGAAAGCAAACCACAATTGGAGAAAAAAGTATCCGCATCTGATACCAACATGACTACTGGTAAAATCACGTTCACGTTCAACGATAAGGTAGATGCCAAAGAGAAATTCTTCTCTGAGGAAATCGAGCATGGCTTAGGTACTGGCGATGTGTTTATACAAGTGGCTATAGATTCTGAGACCAGTGAAGGGGATGCTGCTTTCGGCTATCAAAACCAAATGGTGTTCGGTGATTATGAAATCTTTGAAAAGAGCAATTACGAACCTGTGGTGCCTATGTTAAAATCTGCTACGATTAGCTATAAGAACAAAGGTACTTTCATCGTGGGGATTCAGTTCATGGAGAACTACTCAAGAAGTGAACTCTTAGTCAAATGGTCTGCCACTAAGATCAACAGACATTATGAACCCATGATCAACCTCAAGAACCAATTAACCATAAAACCCGCTATGTCCAAAGTCAAAATCCGTAGCAAAATCAGCTACAACGTCTTCAAAGACGGTGAACCCGTCCCATGCACATGGCACATCAAAGAAGAAGACGGTGGCGAAATCGACGCAAACGGCGTCTACATGAGCCCATCCGTGGAAGGCGTCTATGAAATCATCGCCGATGTGACAGATTATCATGAGAAGCTATCAGCCTTTGTGGTGGTGGAGAATGAGGAGTAGGTGGGGAGAGTAAAGCCAAAGCTAAAGACTAAGAAAAGGAAAAGATATAAAATATAGAAGATAGTGACAAGTTAATACAGAAGATTGATTGGTTAAAAGACATTTAAAAGAGATCTTTCATGGTCGAATTTATAGATCGTGAGAGATCTTTTTATGCAATAATATGCAGAAAATTGTTTTAAGATAAAAATTTAACAATTATGTATACCCAAGTTATTGGGTGTGGTGTATAATTAAATGGACAGTGTTTTCTTGGGGTAAAAGTACTAGGAAATGAAAATATAGGGGCCTTTTATTTGAAATGGTTCGGGAATACTATAGTTAGCGCGAAATGCGGAGTTTTTGTTTACGCTATCAGAATAAAATTTGAGTAAAGACACCGTCGAGAAGTTGGCTTGGTTCAACATATGTTGACGTTATCTAGAGGCAAGCATGAATCAAGTCTTAGTGGTTATTTGACTGGATATGATATAAAATTGATAGGAGCTTGCTATGAATTGAACGCACTAAGAAAGCCAATTATGCATGACTATTCTCAGAAATGTTGATTTAGTGATTTCATATAAGCCGGAAGCTGAGTCGCATTTGGTAGTAGGTATTCAGTGTATGCTTTTATGGGTAAGTGAAATTAGGATTTTGCTAGATACATAGATTTGTTATGGATTGGATTTAAGGCTTTCTTAGATCAGAAATTATGAGTCTAGATATGTATTTTTCAAACAGTGATAGAAGAGAAAGCACATCGCCTAACAGAGGATTCTCGAAATGCCTCTATTTGCAGAGTTCGTGCGAACCTGAGGCAAGAACTCCGCCAATTCTCAGCTAATCGCTTGTCACCGTTCTTGTGAACTTGGATCAAGAACGTCGCCAAGCGAACGCCGAGACCAAGGCACTTCGAGAATCCCCGGGACGTTAGCTGAAATTATAACTAAATTAAAACAATAGGGAAGGTTTGCATATGATAATAATGATAATACTTACAATATTAGTACCTTTAATTCCATTACTTTATATTGCTCAAATAATGACTAAATTAATGACAGAATATCCACAAGAAAAAAAATTGTTAGATGAGTTAAATTCAAATACTTTATTTCATAGCGTACCAAGTGTAAGAAGGATAATAATAGAACATTTGATTGAAAATGGTATAGACACTGATAGATCTAAGCAAGTTTCGGATATATTTATAAAGACTATTTATTCAATATTAATATACATTCTCATAGGCATTATTTATTTTATAGCAATTATAGCAATTTTAATAAATTTTATGACACCAATACTTGTATTTATTCCAAGAACCTTTGATTTTCAAATGGCACTTCTGATTAGTTTTTTTCAACCTTTTGCAGTATTTTACTTGAAAAATCTTATGGACTATTTAGGTTTTAATAAGTTAGCTAAATATATTGACAAGGGATATCATAAGTTGTCAGCATTTAATGATTTTATTTCAAGTAATGGGATTTACTTATGTAGCCATTTTATTGGAATCGCCATATTTGGAATATATATACTTTTAACTCTGATTATTCTAAAAATGATTACTTCTATGTATATTATTTTATTTATTGTTGTAGCCATATTTTTCTACAATAAAATTGTTAATAAGTTTTTGTTGAAGAAAATAAATTACTATTTTGATAAAAAGAAGTTTCCTGGAATTACTGTAGATAGTTCTATACGATTACGTAATAATTATACCTTTTGTTATATGATAATAATAACTTTAGGATTCTACCTATTTCAAAGAGCAGATTCAGATTTACTATATTCATTTACAATTGTATTTTTAGTAGACACCTATCAGGCTAATCACAAAAGAATAAAATTTGATTTAAAAGATGACAACATCAGCTAACATAAAGTAATGTTTCTAAATCACACAAAAAAATAAGCCTCAAGTAGGCAAAAATTGTGATTTAGGAACATTGTGCCTAGCGAAGCCGCGTCACCAATACCTTTGGGTATCCAATGATCTGCTCTTTGTTTTTTAAGAACACATTTAGAATAAACGCCTTATAAAAGGTAAAAATGAGATTGTGAACTCATGGGAAAATTGATAAAATGACATAGATTCCCCCTCCCCATGAAAGTGGATTCAATCATTTGGACGTGTAAGAATCTATTAAGTTTCAAAAGCTTAACCTGCACCGATATGTGGTGTAGCCTCTTGCGTTACAGTATTAGAAGATTCTAAAGGACATTTTGAACATCTAGAGAAACCAAGGCGCATAAATTTGATTAGAAACTCAAATGCAGTATAATCACTTGATTTTTTAGAAGGTATGATCTTCATAATGCGCTGGCAGTGCGCAAGCTTTGTAGATCTGTTTCTGCCAGCGAGAATACCATAATGTCTGATTTTCATAAAACCAGGAGGCAGTATATGCATTAAAAACCGGCGTATGAATTCTGTGCCAGTAAGTGTCATTTGCTTGGTCTTTCCGGAGTCTTTATTGTCTTTATATCTAAAAAGGACGTGATCATCAGTGACTTTGAGGATGCGGTGATTAGAAATGGCTACACGATGAGTATACTGACATAAGTAGTTAACTACGTGAGTAGGTGAGTCAAAGTTTTCTTTGGCGTAAACTACAAAAGCTTTTGAATAGGCAGCATCCATTCTATTTTGAAAGTCCGAAGCAGATGCGGATTCATTTGTATTCCAATCTTGTAGTTGGCCTTCATAAAAAAGTTTTTTCAAGGCTTCCATAAAAATAGCTTTGAAAACACGACTGAGTATTTTAACATGAATTAGATAATTTTTTCGGGTTTTTTTAAAGTGCATGGTTTTAGTACAAAGTCCACCCCCAGGCACAATAAAGTGAACATGTGGGTGATAAGAAAGTGTTTGCCCCCAGGTGTGGAGTACACCAGTTAGACCAATTTGAGCCCCTAGATGCTTTTTATCGGCAGCAAGTGACAAGAGTGTCTTAGAAGCGGTCTTCATGATCAAGTTGTACATCAAAGCTTGATTGGCAAAGAAAATTGGATTGAGTTCTTCCGGGACAGTAAAAACCACATGGAAGTAGTGGACATTTAAAAGTTCAGAGTTACGATCAACACGCCATTTTTCTCTTTTGAAAGACTGACAAAGTGGACAATGGCGATTACGACAAGAATTATAAGCAATAGAAGTTTCACCACAATTTGAGCATGTATTATTATGTCCACCAAGTTTTGAAGTACGACAAGCCATAAGTGCATTCATGACTTTATATTGATCATATGTGGGCTTGTGAGTTTGACAATAGTCATCAAAGAAACGCATAAAAACATCTTGGAGATTAGGCATTAAAAACCTCCAAACTATCAAATAGACTAATGGCTTTAGTCAGGTCAGCGGTGGTTAAATGAAGGTAGACAGTGGTCGTTGAAAGTTTAGAATGACCAAGTAGTTTTTGAATAACGACAATATTGGTTCCAGAGAGCAGTAAATGTGTTGCAAAACTGTGTCTTAAACTATGAATCGTGGCTTCTTTAGGAAATTCCAAGAGATCACACTTGGTCCTAAATACCATTTGAATAGTACGCGTTGTCAAAGGTTTGTCTTTTGAAAAGCTTTGAAAGAGATAATCTTTAGGGTGGTGTTGCTTGTAATAAAGTCTTAAAAGCTCAAGAGCACTTTTTGAAAGCAGCGTATAGCGTTCTTTGAGGCCTTTGCCATCTCTGACACGAATGCGCATCGCATTAGACTGAATATCGGAGACTTTGAGGTTCATAAGTTCCCCAACACGCAACCCTGCAGAATAACAGACTACAAGCATGGTTTTATGTTTAAGGTTTGTGACAGAGTCAAAAAGTGTGTGAATCTGTGCAGGTGCTAAAGCAATTGGAAGCTTAGATGATTGTTTGACTCTAGGGATGTTAGTCATATCCCATTCTCGGTTAAGAGTGGTTTCAAAGAAAAATTTGATAGCACTGTAATTTGAATTTACATAGGAACGACTAAGCTTAGGGGAAGTGATGGCATCGTGTAAAAATTCACGAACATGATCATAGGTGAGATTCTCAGGTGGTAAGTTGTGAAATTTCGAAATCTTCTTAACACCTTTGAGATAGACAGTGACAGTCTTTGGACTGAAACCTCTGAGTTCCATATCCATTTGCATTTTAGATAATAATTCAGACATAAAAAATAGCTCCTTTTCTTTTAGATAAAATAAGAATATCTAAATAGAGAGCTGTATGTCTAGGGAAAAGAGATTTTAGAAGTCACCGCGATAAAGGTTTAGTCCAACACGTTGATTTCCTACATTCCTTCCAATGTCACAGTCCTTGCGAGGCAAGGACATGTGACACTTTTTCCGCTAATGCGTTAAAAGAGAGTGACTTCGGTAATAGTGGGGACGTTATGCAACAACTTTTGATAAGAATATAAATATTGGAGACAAGAATGAATAAAAGAAAAATATTGAACTTAATTTTTGCAATAACATTTATTATCATTTCGGTAACTACGAGCTGTATAACTTCATTTAGACTTATTGATTTTTATTTTGATAACGTAAAGCAAGAGTTAATTTACTACAATTTATTGGAGTACTTGGTTGATAACTTCGAAAGTGATAGCAATTTTAAGCATAATCCGAGCATTTTTCAATTAGATGATTATAAAAAAAATGCAGAAGCACAGAATAATCTTCTCTTAAAGAATAATATTGATGTTAGTATAATAAATGAAGAATTGATAAATGACTTTAATAAAATGATTGAGGGAACTAATTTTGATGTATCTGCATATAGTAAAGGAAAACTAATTAATTTATATAATAGTAATTCAACATCTGAGAAGCAAATATTTGGTGCATTTTCTGTTATTTTGAGGGATTTATCTGATAAATATGGTGATATGTTAACCTTTGAAGATTATATAGAAAAAACAAGGTTTGAAGTTAGGAAATATGCACTAACAAATATTGTAATTGTGATAATCTTAATATCAGCGTATTATTTGACTAAACTATTGGTTGAAGAGAGACAATTAAAAATGTCGGCTTCTGATAAAATAATTTTAATATGCATTATAATGGTGTTTATTATCACTGGAATCAGATTTTATAATATTAGCACTCAATTAATTACGTATTCTAGCTTCTTTGAGCATGTACAAGATATTGATATAATAACTAGAAATCCAATTGAATTGATATATAATATTTATTTCAAGTTTCTATACTCATTTTTACAAAATTACATTTATGAATTTTCAGTATGTTTCGTATTAATGATTACGATAGGTGAATTTACATATGCAAGATCTGTATATAAAAATGAAGCTATGGTGATTGCAAGTTTATTTATAAACGCGTTAGATTTTTAAGATCATGAAGTCAAAAATCGTCGTATAACATTAAAGAAATATTTCTAAATCACAAAAAAATAAGCCTCATGTAGACAAAAATTATGAATTAGGAACATTGTGCCTAGCGAAGCCACGTGACCATTACCTTTGGGTATTCAATGATTTGCTCTTTGTTCTTTTAGAATATATTTAGAAAAAAGAGCCTGTAAAATCCAAAAATACAGTTGTAGATCCATCAAAAAATTGATACGATGACATAGATTCCCCCTCCCCATGAAAATACAATCATTTGAACAAGTAAGCAATATTCAGTTTCAGCTGATTAACCGTCGGGAAAAGGCATTGCAGCATTTATTGAAAGTAGTTTGAAAGGGGCTAAAGGACATTTTGAACACCTTGAAAAGTAAAAAGAACATATATATATGTTCATAGAATGCTTTAACATTTTCAATTTAAGTAATTGTAGTTATTATAATAAAAATGGAGCATAGAATGATTGACATAAAAGATGCAGCAAGTAAAATTATTGATTTTTGGTACACAATTGAATTATTAACTCAAGAAAAATTTCCACAGCAAGATGCAGGCAGTAAAAAAATTACAGACAAAATACGCGATTACTCTATAAACAAGAATAATACAGATCCAAAAGGGGTACCGTCAAACAAATTCACGATATATTCTGCATTGAACGACTCTTTTGAAATTGATGATATCATCCGAAAAGGGGAACAAAATTACAAATTTCATAAAGAAGTTAGTTCAATTGGCCATGTATGTTATGGAAAAGTTTTAAGAGAAAGCATCGTACAAAAATTATATAAATTGTTAAAAGTAGAAGATAGAAGACAAGAAAGAGAAATCGGTACAATTTGCCTGTTCTCATTCAAAAGAAGTGCTGATGGTGATTATGAACCGGGTTCGTTCCAGTTATCTCCACTGATTTGGGGTGTCCATCAATGCCATAAGAACGCCCAGTTAAAAGATAAAGATATTTCGCATACATCCTACAAAACTGATATAGAAAATTTAGAAAAAAGTTTGCCAGAAGATAGAAAGGTTTGTAACGCATTTATTGATGCACTTTATAACAAAATATATTCGACATACATTCTACCTTTAGAACTTCAATATGATACCACGAAAAAGGGCCTTTTTGTCTATTCTCGATTTATAAACGAAGAAATAAAAGAAAAAGAAGATGAACTTCTGGATGATGTGAGCAACTTGGCACGAAGCTTTTATGCTGACGATCTTATGATGATTAGTGAACATTATAAAAATGGTTTAGAGTCTTCAAATATGCAACTAGAATTACTCCAATACATTACAAACAAATATCAAATTGAGCATAATCAAGTAGATCAAACGGCTCACTCCACTAAAATTAATATTAGAGAATCTAAAGAGGATCTTAATTCAGTATTGTCTGTTGAAAATATTTCTCTAGGTAAATGGCCTTCAAAATATAATCCCGCTTTAATGCAACAAGTGGCTATAAACTACTTGTCAAAGGCTGAAGGTAGCCCTAATATTTTTTCAGTAAATGGTCCACCTGGAACTGGAAAAACAACGCTTTTAAAAGAAATAATAGCCCATAACGTTGTTGAACGTGCTATAAAATTAGTGGCTTATGAAAAGGCTGATGAGGCTTTTAATGCTTCTTATTTCCATGACTTTGAGGGTCAAAAAAAATATTATGATAAATTTATCACAAAATACTTTTTTTTTAAAGATGACGCCATTAATGATCACAGTATGTTGGTTGCATCAAACAATAATGCTGCAGTTGAAAACATTACGATTGAATTACCAAATTCAGAAAATTTGCTGGCTGGTATTCAAAAGGATACTGCCTGTGTTGATATGGAATCTAAGGCATTGAATGAAGTTGCAGAACTTTTTGATATCTCAAAGTGTCCGCAGAAAGAATCATATTGGGAATGTCGTGAGAACCCAGATGCTATAAATGATAAGAGCGCTCCGAAAAAAAAGAAAATAGAAGAAAAAAAGTCCGATATCTATTTTTCATGGTTAGCACATAAACGCGAGACGGGAGATAACGAAACCCCTTCACATCTTATTAATACATGGGGCTTGATATCTGCACCCCTAGGGAAAAAATCCAATATTTGGAACTATTATTCCAAGGTATTATCCCACTTTATCAATGATGCGTTAAAATACCCCACTGATTGTGTTCAATATGAGAGTAAGTATACGGAGGCAAGACATCAGTTCAATAAACAACTTTTAATTGTTCAGAACCTAAAAAAACAGCTTGTTTGTGATATGAATATAGAAGCAACTTTTGATGAAAAAAAATCAGAATATGAAAGTCAAATCAAAATTTTAAAAGAGAAAGAGAACAATATAACGCTTAAAATCAACAATCTTTTGGAGACTCTCAGTGAACATGAAAGTAAAAAGCAGAACCTTTGCCAGCTGGTTAATCAAAATGAAAGCCAAAAAACTGAGATTCAAAATCAAAAGTCTTTGCTAAAACTTGATATTGAAAACTGCACAATAAAAATTGATTTAATTAAGACTACAATAGACGAGTTAAAACAAGAAATCAATCTTATAGACAAGCTGTTATTTTTAATTTTCAAAAAAACAAGAAAACATACAGTTATTGAAACCGAACGTATGAAACAATTTAAAATTAGAGATGAATTGTTCGCACATCACGATAAAATGACAGATCTTGAAAAAAATCTAAGTGCAAAAGAGCTTTATTATCAACAACTATGTTCTAATATGGCCGAATTAGAGATGCAAATTGAAAAAAATAATAAAGAAATGAGTGAATACAAACATCAGATTAGTAATATTAGAACAAGAGATGTGGCTTTAAATACAGAACTTAAAGAAGCTATTGAAAAATATCAAAAAGAACTCGAAGTAATAAAAAGCACAAGACAATTACTTGATGATACATTCTGGCGTAATTTATCGTCTTCTAACCAAGAGCTTTCAATAGAAGCACAACTGACAAATCCATGGGTTACAAGTGAATTTAATCGAGAACGTGAGAAATTATTTTATTATGCGCTTCAGCTACATAAATATTTCATTCTCTCATCAAATGCTTGTCGTTGCAATTTCAACTTACTAGGAATGATGTGGGGTTATAAGACTAATAATGAGGGAAACATACCTGCTTTTTCAGCAGCTCACAAGGATGAAGCTTACTCATCTTTATTGAGTACCTTATTTTTATTAACACCTGTAATCTCAACTACATTTGCATCCATTGGTACATTTTTAAAAAATATAAAAGCTAAAAATAGCATTGGTCTACTTATTGTGGATGAAGCTGGTCAAGCCACACCTCAGATAGCTTTAGGTGCGCTATGGAGATCGAGAAAAGCCATTATAGTTGGTGATCCAAAACAGGTTGAACCAGTAGTGACTTCAGATAGTGAAATTATTATGAAGGCTTTTTCAAATGATATACTCAAATCTTATCAAGATAAAACTTTGTCTGTTCAAACGTTTGCCGATGCAATTAATCCAATAGGTTCATGGATTAAAGATCGTGATGCCATTAATAATAATGAAAGTGGCGTATGGGTAGGATGTCCACTGGTCGTTCACCGTAGATGTACAAATCCTATGTTTGGATTATCAAATGAACTCTCTTATGGCAAAACCATGAAGTATAAAACACAAGAAGCAAGTGCATCTATAGAAAAAATGTTTATCAAGAATAAATCCTGTTGGTTAAACATTGAAGGGCATGAAGTAGGGCAAAAAAATCATTATGTTGTTGAGCAAGGTAAGACCGTGTTAGATATGGTTAAGAAGAGCTTTGAAATTTATAAAATACACGCTAATGACTTATCTGATGCAAAACCAAGCCTATATATTATTTCACCGTTTACCACAGTCGTAAATGGCATTAGATCGATTTTAAAAACAGATCAGGCATTAAAATCTTATCCTTTATTTGATGAGTGGTTGGAAGAAAGTCTTGGTACAGTGCATAAATTTCAAGGCAAAGAAGCAAATGAAGTGATCTTTGTCTTAGGCTGTGATAAAAATGCCATGGGAGCAGTCCGTTGGGTAAGTAAAAATATTCTTAACGTTGCAGCAACGAGGGCAAAATATAGATTTTATATTACTGGTGATCAAAAAATATGGACCCAGTCGGAAATATTTCTTTTGGCATCTAGTTACCTTGAATGTGAGTAAAATTCGACTGGCAGACTATAAGATTAGATTTGTCACAAATTACTTGAGCATATGATGAAAAATTATCATATACGGTTCTAATAGTAGTCTGAGAAAGTGACTTACTCGAATTAAAATTGATAAAAATAGAGGAAACCAATATGACTATAATGAACAAAATTTTCGATGGCTTATCGTATTCACCAAATATTGGAGCAAATGATATAATTGGATGGTGTTTAGCATTTTTAGGTGGATTTATAGTATTCAAAATAATTGATGATTTTCAAACGCGAATTTCAAGACATGCTATGATTTATGAAATTGAGAATTTAATAAGCAATTTATTTTCAAGTGATCTGGCTTTAAAAGAAAATGTTGATGGCATTCAAAAACCTGCATACTTGAGAACCATACTGGATGATTTCACGCCTTGGATCAAATTTGATAGAGAGAATGATAAAGCTAAAATTGTTGATAAGCAGCGATATGTAAAAATTAGACAAATAGATGCAGATAACTCAACCGATTATATTTCAACAAAGGCAATTCATGAATTAATGATGTTGTTTAGACGGATTGAAAAATTATATAAAGATGGCATTATCAAAAAGATTGATTTAGCAGACATATGGCGTGAAATTTTACCTTTTGGTGTATCAGGGAGACAAGAATTCTTTAGTACTTATCTACTTCCAAGCGATATTGAATCCATGCTTTATGTGATCTCAATAACCTTGTGTTCATGTAAAAAATACAAAAACAATGATGCCATAAATTATTTTCATGATACTATTACAGATTTAAGCAATGTAAAAAATCTAAGTGCTAACAAGAGATACCGATTAAGTGATAAATTTGAATTATGGCGGTACAAAGCACTTAAAAAATAAAATTGTTCTTATGGTTATGTTAAATCGATTTGTAATTAAAAATTAGGCTCATGCACACCAATTGATATTCTAACATTTAGATTTTTTTATAATACTACCAGACTTTATGCTCATTGTGATATGAAATCATCTTATGCTTTCGGACTAATTTCTGCATCATAATTTTATGTTTTTAAATGAAGAAAATTTTTAGAGAAGAAACAGTCAATAATGATTGGAGGCCATAATAATGTCAAAAGTAGCACTTTTAGTAATCGATATGCAAAAAAACTGTAAGGAAAACACACCGTGTAAGGCATCTTTTGAAAACGCAGTGGAATATATTAATGAAATCAGTGAATATTTCCGAGAGAGAAACCATCCTGTGGTAATCATACAGGACGTTGAAGCAGGAGGAGAAGGGACCGAAGGCTTTAAATGTGTGGAAGAATTAATAGTATCAGAAAATGATTTTTTTGTACATAAGATCTATAGCAATGCCTTTTGGAAAACAGAGCTGGATACACTTCTAAAAAATGAAGGTGTAGATTGTATTATTGTAAGTGGATTTGCAGTAGAACATTGTGTCCTATTTACTTATAACGGTGCAATTGAAAGGGGTTATAATACTTTTTTACTGCAAAATGGTGTCGCTGGATTTGATGATGACGAAATTAAACGCATTCAATCGTTAAGATCTGTTATAAGCTATGAAGCCCTTGAATATTTTTTAAAAGAAACCTTATAACATTGAAAATTTGCCCCATGTGTTTTACACTTATATCAATTCACTTTGTGAGTGAAAAAACATTTTCGATAAATGAGAAAATGCTATGTACAATATTATTCTAAATTTAAGACGCGTTTAAATGAAACCTAAACATATTTTAATTATTGTATTAATTGTACTGACTTCATGTTCACTGGTGATTATATCAAAAAATATAAGAAAGGCTCAAAATAGTCTAGAAAGTGAGCTACAAAGTACAAATACGCAGAATTGGATAGGTAAGATAATGTGGAAATTATTTTAAAAAAGCTACGAAATATTTCTGCTATTGCAACTAAAAGTTAAGAGATCATAAAGGAATATACAAACTTACGTGATGCTGTGAAGCGAGATCCTATTTTTAAAAGCTGGGTGTGGGAATATACACGCCCAGTTCTGTGGGGTCTTGGTTATGAATTGTATAGCCCTTCTATCTGGAGAAGGAACGTGGGCACTCTCTCTGACTTACCCGACGAGTTACTATTTAATGAAATGGAGGGGATAAAAATCAATAAATTTGTTATAAAACTAGCATTTACAATCTTTTTGAGTGTAATACTTTTAAGCGGTTGTACAAAAGCAAATCATGACGAGTCCCCAAAAACAACAGATACAATGATGGTTGAACAAACAACAGAAATGTGGGTAGAGGATATCGATTATCTTTTTAATACATTAGAAGATAAGCATTACGATTTGTTTCATGATATTACTAAAGATAATTTATACAAAGAAGTAGATTTGTTAAAAATGGAATTAGATGATTTGGATGATATCTCAATATATTTAAGATTAAGAAGTATTGTGGCATCTATTGGTGATGGCCATACAAGACTATTCGATAAATACGAATATCAGTGGTTTCCTATCCGTGTGTCAGAATTTGAGGAAGGACTCATAGTAACAGCAACTACTGAAGAAAATAAAGAATTAATTGGATTTAAACTACTAAGCATAAATGGTATAACAATTGAGGATATTATTGATAAACTAAGTCCTTCTTTTTCAAGTGACAACAAGTTTGATTTGAAATCTAAAGTTTTATCTAATATAACATGTGCTGAATTATTGGCGTTATATAATGTAATCAAATTAGGCGATTCTATATTATTTGAGCTTGAATCTAATGATGGTAAAATAATAAAAATCGAATTGAATGCAGAATATTTAGATCAAGGAGAGTATATTTCTTTTGCAGATTTATATCCTGAAGTACTAGATATAAGTAGCTTGAAGAATAGAGATAAACCCTACTGGTTTGAATATGAAGAAAATAATGATTTAGTCTATTTACAGTATAATTCATGTGTTGAAGATCCCAATATTTCTATGAGTGAATTTGCAACAGAAGTGGATGCATTTCTAACTGATAATAGTGTGGATTATTTGATAGTTGATTTGCGCTATAATTCGGGCGGAGATTCTAGAATCATTGAACCGCTCATTAATATAATTCGTGGTAATGAAAAGATTAACCAAATGGGGAATTTATTTCTTCTAATAGGTAATCGTACATACTCATCAGCAATTTTAAACACTTTAGAATTTTCTTCTACAACCAATGTAAAGATGATTGGTAAACCAACAGGTGGCAAGCCTAATCATTATGGAGAAGTTAAGATGTTCGAGTTACCAAATTCAGGTATCAATGGTATGTATTCTACAAAATACTTCAAGTACATAGATGAAGATTTAGATGCTATATATCCAGATGTAGAGATAGAAAATTCCTATTTTGATTTAATAGAAGGTAAAGATTCCGTTGTAGAAGCAATAATAAGCGGTGAAATTAGACCGTAACTACATCAGACATATCATTTTACTGGAAAAATTGCTATAAAAGCCTTTTTCATTTAACTATAAAAGACACCAATGTTAACAGAACTTCAACGAGCACATCATTTTCCTCCAGTTCTTCTGATGTCACCAATCCTTGCAAATCAGAAATTCCACCACTTTTTAGAGAGGGGAAAAGCAGAAATCGCAGCTATGTTATAACGTAATGCTAAAGAAGTTTATAGGAGTCAAGAACATGATTTTTAAAATGGAAATAGAAAAGTTACAACCAAGTCAACTCTATATATCGAAACACAAACTGGAACAAGTAAAACTATGGTTGAAAAATCACATGGAAGATTATGAACCAATACCAGTAAAGCAATATAAAGGTAAATGGATCATAACAGATGGTCATACACGCACATTTGCATTATACGAATTTGGCGTAAAAGAGATTAGAGTAATCGAAGATGAGGATGATTTGGATTGGAAGTCATATTCAACTTGTATAAATTGGTGTTTAGAAGAAAGTATAGAAACTATAAAGGATTTGAATGAAAGATTGATTGAACATGACAAATACAAAATATTATGGATTGATCGATGTCATGACATTCTTAACGCGTTATAAATAAATGAAGAAAAAGACGCACATGCGAGAGCAGTGATTTCAGTGCCTGAGGGAACACTATAAGAAAGAGGTTTGAATGAAGAAGAAATTTATAAAACTAATAGTAGTCACGTATGTACTCTTAATCCTAATTAGTTTTTTTGTCGCTAAATCAAATAATCCAAGATATTTTCTATATCTTTTTTTAAGTGCATCAATTATATCAACAATGTCGTACATACTAGATGATAAAAAAAACTGGATAGTCATCGGATTTGGCGTACTGACATCACTAATTTTAGTAATAATAATTTTTTAAATGATAATATTTAAAACACCTATTTCCTAAATCATCGCTTGTCATCATTCATGCAAAAGCGACTTATTTTTTTAGGAGAAGAAGGTCATAAACCACTCAGTGGAACGGCTACTTCGATAACTGCGGGAACGCCATAATATGTTGATGAATTATATAAAGATATTCTTGAATACAGTAAGCTGGATGATTCTTGCTTTACTTTAATAGATTTGAAATTGGCAAGGAAGTAGTCTTTCTAGAGAAAGCAATCTGTACGTGCATACAACAATTTAGGAGGCGTTTAAATGAAACCTAAACATATTTTAATTATTATTTTAATTGTACTGACTTCATGTTCACTGGTGATTATATCAAAGAATATAAGAAAGACTCAAAGTATTCTAGAAGGTGAGCTACAAAGTACAAATACGGAAATTAGAACTCTTCAATCACAAGTTGAGGATCAATCTAAATTAATAGCTACACTGACAAAAGATAATAATGAAATAACCGATGAATTGACTAAAATGAGACGCATGAATATAGATAATGAAAATGCAGAGTTTGATAGCTGGAACTATGAAATCAACTTTGTTAATGGCAATCAAGACCGAAATACGTTGACTTATTTTGTTAATAAAAGTGAGGAAGATGCCCAAATTGTTAATATAATCGGTAACAATTTCACTTCTAATGGCGAAGTTTCTAATTTAGAAAGACTTGAAATTAAAGGTTTAGGTGAGAATGAGCACGTAAAGTTTAGCATATTTGGCGATGTATATGAATTTAGTTTGTATAGCTTAAACTATTTGGATTCAGATTTACAAAATGCTGAGAGGGTACTGGAAGAGCATATAGGCGATGTAAGTGATACTGAAATTATAGTTGAAACTACCTTGCCAGAAGGACTTCCCATCGAGGTAAT
This sequence comes from uncultured Fusibacter sp., assembly GCA_965140735.1. Classification (GTDB taxonomy): domain Bacteria; phylum Bacillota; class Clostridia; order Peptostreptococcales; family Acidaminobacteraceae; genus Fusibacter_A. Next base: position 821,575 of record OZ223306.1, read on the forward strand.
TAGCTGGAAGGATGCTGATGGCAATTTATATGAAGAATTCCTATCTTATGACGGATTAGGTGTAAGTGGAAGGCTTATAATATCTTATTAAGCTGAAGATTGATACTGCACATACCAAAGCATTTAAAGACTATGAATAATTTCAGGAGGTAAAAAAATGTATAGCATAGGCATTATTGAAGAAAGTTTAGATGACACTAAAATATTGAATGCGTATAAGAATTATATTCATTCCAGCAGAGTAGAAGAAATGCCAGAAGATGAATTTCCTATCTGGCATATTAATGAATATCACGTGCCCAATGATAAAATGGCAGAATTAGTGCTCATTCTATCAGAACACATTAAATTAACTTGGTATATCCATGCTTTTAATGAAAATGAATTAGTCATAATTTTCAGTGGAAAGTCCTTTAAAATATCAACAGAAAAAGATGATACATGGAATTCAATGATTGAATATGGCATCAAAATAGCTCAGGTTGAAAGACACTTTTTAGAAAATATTCCGCTAAAAGTTTAAAAATTATTTATCACGGCAGATAGAATTCTTGTAACGGATGATGTAGAGGTATAAATGATGATTATAAAAAAATGTAATGAAGTCGATGACAAGCTTATTTACAATGTTTTTGCAAAAGGATATTCAGATTATTTTTTCAAATTTAATATGGCTTTTGATCTTTTTGTTGAACAATTTTTAAACAATGAAGCAGATAGAACTCTGTCATTTATAGCATTAGAAGGGGGCGAACCGCTTGGACTCATCTTAGGTAATATTCACACGTTTGGCGGTATAAAAACCATGCGTTGCGGTGCTTTTGCAGTTGATCCAGCCCATCGTAATAGAAAGATTGGTTTAAAATTATTTGAAGCCCATATAGCTTTGGCTAAAGCTCAGAATTGCAAACAATTATACCTAGAAGTTTTAAAAGTTAACGAGAATGCAAAGCGATTTTATGATCGTCTTGGCTATGCTCAGGTTCATGATTTCAGACAGTACGAACATAAAGGATTTAGCTATGAAAGTCAACCCTTAGAATCTATCAAGGAAGTTGGATTTGAGGAAATTGTTAAATCAAGACAAGCCTTGGGAGAACTATATCTTAACTGGCAAAGTGAGATTTTTACCATAAAACACTTTAAGAATATACTGAATTATGGGGTTTATAAAGACGATAAACTTATTTCAGTGATGAGTATAAGCAAAACTGGAACCATTCTATGGATTTGGACCCATACGGACGAAAGGTTTAAAGGTTATGCAGCTCATTTACTAAACTATGCAAAAGATAAGCATGGTATTGAAAGTTTAAGAACAGTTTCAAGTAATAACATGGTCTACGAAGGTTTTTTAAAAAAGCTAGGATTTACAGTTTCTATTGAGCAATATGAAATGATGAAAGTCATTTAAACGTCTACCCAGAGGTTAGATGTGTTAGTATACTTGAATAAACTGATTTCTCTTTTTAGAACACGGATTTTAATTATACATTACCTTATATGTTAAAATAAGAAGATGCTATTATCGAGATGTGAATTTATTATGAGCGATAAAGAACGATTTATTCAGAACTTATTCACCAGTATAGTTTTGAGACAGATGAAGATTTGGATGAATCTGTAAACGATTATGTATTTGATTGGTACAATTATCGCAGACCTCATTCATACAATAGTGGGCTAACACCTTTTGAAGCACGGTATAAAACTAGCTGATAGTGTTACAATTTTGCTTGACTAGGACATCTGGATCAACTGAAGAAATGATTGAAAGCATTTATAAAAGACAAAAAATTAACGAATTTAGGCATTGGTTAAGAGGAGCACTTGAGTTAAAGGTGGCTGAAATAAATTAAAAGTAACTAAACGAATCATGTATGGTTGCAATAGTTTCGAATTATTAAAGAAAAAGTTATTAAGACTTGAGAGCTAGGTCTGGTTCCAACCAACTTTGGAAAGAACCATTTTCATTGACGAATACACCTAGTTGTCGGTAGGAAGATAAGGAAGGATTTGTGAAAATGATAATTTGTAAAAATGAAAAAATAGCAATCCGTGAATTGGAGGAGCAAGATGCCGAATTATTGTTAAAATGGTTATCAGATCCTAAAGTCCTTGAATACTATGAAGGAAGAGACCATAGATTTGATGAAAAAATGGTGACTGATAAATTCTATGCTCCTAATTTCAGAAAGACAAGGTGTATTATAGAGTACTGTGACATAGCAATTGGTTATTTACAGTTTTATCCATTAGATGAAGGTGATTGTGTAGAGTACGGATATGAAATAGCAAATAAAATTTTCTACGGAATAGATCTGTTTATTGGAGAAACGCAGTACTGGAATAAGGGAATTGGTACAGAGGTGATGAAGAAAATTATTGCGTATTTGATGCATGAAAAAGATGCGCAAAAAATAGTGCTTGATCCCCATTGTAGAAATGTTAGAGCCATTGCTTGCTATGAGAAGAGTGGGTTTAAAAAGATACGAATACTACCTAAAAATGAAATGCATGAAGGACAGTTGGAAGATTGTTGGCTGATGGAGTACTCATATCCAAAAGATAGAATGGATTAGAAGTTTGATCTAGTTGACTTCTTGTTACTTGTATGTTTGAATTTTTATGATGTGAGCAGAATTGTACTGATTCAACGTAATTTCTGACATTTATTAAATAAATCTCATAGCTCATTAACCTTGTCCAGATACTCAATTTAAATTAAGTGACTTCAAATATCTTACACTATCTACTATATGGGATTTATATCGATGTCAATTGAATACTTTGGGGCAACTTGTATTAGTAAAAGAAAAGCTTTGATATCATTAGAGAATATTAAAAGTGTTAGTAAGTATATTGATATAAACAATATTGGTGCAAATAGACAAAGCAACTCAAAAAATGGCATTGGTTAATGAAGTTAGGGCTTTTTATATAAAACAAGGTTCCTTGAGAGCGGTTTCAACTTTAGCTCGATATGCTCGTAAACAAGGCTAGCAACACCATTTGGTTCCAAAGTGTTGAAAAATTAATATAAGCGAACTTCCTATTTTATGACTGACACTAACATCTGGATAAAAAATGTAAATGATTTTTTTAACGAAGAATTAGTTTAAATAACTATAATTCTACGATTCGTGGGTTTGTTTCTTCAATATATTCAAATATAATAATTGATGAGAAAGGTGGTGTCACATTGAATCAAATTGAAATTGGAAAGTTCATTGCAAAAATGAGAAAACAGCAGAGTTTAACACAAATTGAGTTCGCTGATTCCTTAGGGATTAGCAACAAAACCGTTAGCAAATGGGAATGTGGTAATGGAATGCCAGAGTTGTCACTTATGATGCCACTTTGTGAAAAACTGAAAATTAATTTAAATGAATTATTTTCAGGTGAAAGACTGACTGATATTGACTATAAAAAGAAAGCAGAGGAAAATATTATGAAGTTTATAGAAGAGGCAGAGAAGAAAAAAAATAATATTGTTGGTGGTAAAATTTTAGGCAAGGTGACCAACATAGATATGAATGTGGATGAAACTCATAAAACTAATATTGAGTTTTGGAATACAATTGGGAGCGAGTTTATAGGTGTAACAGCTTTACCAAATTGGGGAGGATATCTACCAACAGAGGATAAATTGAAAACGCTTGGGAATTTATCGGGGAAATGTGTACTTGAGTTAGGCTGTGGGAATGGGCATTCCCTAAAGTATGTTGCAGATCTTGGAGCAAAAGATTTGTGGGGGTTGGATATATCTGATAACCAAATTACTAAAACAAAAAATTACCTTCGTACTCAAGGGGTGAATGCCAAACTAATTTGTTCGGCTATGGAGGATGATTGTGAAATACCAGTTAATCATTTCGATACTGTATACTCTGTTTATGGCGTTGGATGGACAACAAACTTAGATAAAACCTTTAAAAATGTGTATTCTTATTTGAAAGAGGGTGGATTATTTGTCTTTGGATGGTCGCATCCACTTCATAAATGTGTTTCGATTGAAGATGGTAAGTTTGTTTTCAGTAATTCCTATTTTAATGAGGAGTGGTATTGTGCTAAAATGGGAGATAAAGAAATTATGCTTTCGAATCGTATGTTGAGTACATATATTAATTCTTTAGCCAGAAATGGTTTTATTATAGAAGAACTTATAGAAGAAACTGACCGAGAAAAAGCAAAATCTTCAGGTAAAGATTTTGGTAAAAAAGCATTAATGTTGCCAACTGCTTTTGTGATTAAAGCTAGAAAGATATAGGCTATCCGTCGAGCTTGACGGCAACTTATAAAGACAAAAATGTAACCTTGCAGTCATAGAGCAAGGTTACATTTTCTTTAATCAAGAGATTCATCTTCTTTACTTTATAAAAGTGATCATTTCTTTAGAAATCCTTTTCAACGCATCTAGATGAGGATGTTTCGAATTGGTAACGAGACTATACGAAATCACATCTAGCTTTATATCAGCAGGTATACTCTTCAGCTTGTCATTGGACATTACAATTCTGCTTGGCAGAAAAGATAGCCCTAGTCCCTCAATAATGCTATTGGTAATCAAGTCGAGTGTATCAAAGTAAAGCGTGTCATTGAATCGTGTTGGATGAGTACTTGACAAAGACTTTCCATATTGACGGTAGGGACAGGTCTCATCACTGTTCAGAATAAGGGGTAAGGGTTCATTATTATAGTCAAGTGCCCCTACTAAAACAGGCAACTCTGTAAATTCACCTAATAGCGTCATATTGGCCCTCACTTTGGCAGTTTGTAAAATCGCTATATCTATTGCGTATGTTTCTAATCCCATCAAAAGCTGGTCAAAAGCCTGTATTTTTAATTGAAACTTAACTGCCTTATCGCTTGATTGAAATGCTTTAACCATCTGAGGCATTAAGCCAGATAGGATTGTTTGAGGTGCTGAAATAGTAACACTTGAAAGATTTTGATTGATTGAAAAATCAAAGTTGATCTGATTCATAATGTCCTTGATTCCAAGTGCATGTTGATATAACCGCTGTCCATGTTGAGTTAGTTCAGATCCTTTGGCACTCCTAATTAAGAGCTTTGTCCCCAGCTCTTCTTCAAGGACTTTGATCCGCATTGAAATATTAGATTGAGCATATCCTAGTGACTTAGCTGCTTTAGAGATGGATTTCTCATTTGCCACCACTAAAAAAATATTTAGATCATTAAGTTCCATGCATTTTCCTTTCTTAGATATCACTGAAAGTGATGACCATATCATATACTGGTATTATACAACATTTTCCGCGTAGGATATGATAAATATATAATAACAAGAAAGAAAGGTGATAGACATGTTAGCAACTCAATATAAAATACAGTTACCAAAAGACTTTGACATGACGGTTATAAAGGATCGCATCATCCATAATGCTCACAAAACAGATGGTTTTGAAGGTTTATACTACAAATTCTATTTAATAGCTCAAAATGGAATCAATGGCGCGATTGAAAATGAATATTGTCCATTATATCTATGGCGTCAGACTGAAGGCTTCAACCAGTTTGTATTTGAAGGCTTCTACGACAATATATTAAAATCATTTGGTTGGCAACAGATCAACATTGGTATAACGCTTGTCGAGAATTTATCAGAGGATATGACTCAGTACACATATCTTTACGAATCATATGGTGTAATTGAACCTCAAGACGCTTTAGTAGGTGGCATTAAAGAAATTAAATCGCACTTATTAACAGATGAATTTGAACACTATGTGGTGATTTACAACCCAGATAAGTGGCAATATGCAGTATTTTACTTCTCAAAGAGCAATTCTCATTCAAATCTCAAACTAAAATGTTATGACATTTTACATGTGTCTAAAGGTTAGATATCAACAAAGATGACCAGGAGATGTCATTAAAAAGTCATTTGATAAAGACTCATGCAAATGATAAAGTGTATATAGGTTGTACCTTGTTGGTTGATAAAGGAGAGTAAGCAAATGGGCAAAATAGCTAAGACGCCAACGCCACCCTATTATGCTGTGATTTTTACATCAGAAAGAACAGAGGGGGATGCTGGCTATGGAGAAGTAGCAGATAAAATGGTTGAGAGTGCATCAAAGATTGATGGGTTTTTAGGTGTTGAAAGTTTGCGAGATGATAGCGGATTTGGGATGACTGTTTCGTATTGGAAGACACTAGAAAGCATTGAGCATTGGAAACAACATCAAGGGCATATGAATGCAAAAATAAGTGGTAAAAAACTATGGTACTCAGAATATAAGTTGAGAATTTGTAAAGTGGAAATGGATAATCATTTTGCTTCAGAGATTTGATAAACATGAGATAAGAAAATGCATCAATGATTTCTTAGACGCTTGTGAGGTCTGTATGACCATGATCTCTGTTGTAGGGCTAGCGTCAAAGGAGAGTGAAGATTTATGATTCAACAACTTGAAGGAGGTCGCAAGAGCATAACTAGAGATGCTGACAGGGTTTACAGGCCTGCTCACCAGTGGTCGTATGACGTTCATCAATTTTTAAAATACTTACATGAAAAGGGATTCAATAGAGTCCCTTTTCCCTATGCGATCCATGAAACAGGACAAGAAGAAGTCTCATTTATCGCTGGAGAGGTACACAATGGCTTACTTCCGGATGATATGAAGTCAGACGAGATATTGATTGAGTTCGCAAAATTTATAAGAACTTTTCATGACTTGGGAGCAAAATATATTCAGTCATTAACCGGAGATGAGAAATGGATGCTCCCCATACAGACAAAGGTTGAGACTATGTGCCACGGTGATCTAGCACCCTATAATACTGCTGTCGATGGAAAACATATTGTTGGACTAATTGATTTTGACACACTCCATCCCGGTTCAAGGCTGTGGGATATTGCCTATGCGCTGTACCGATGGATACCCTTAATGTCAGATAGCAATCCGGAGGACTTTGGAGATAAATCCGACAAACTGAGGAGATTAAAGATATTCTTTAAAACATATGGCACTGATCTTGTGAACATGGATAATGTGATGGCATCCGTTATTAAAAGACTGGAGTTCCTAGTGACTTTTATGGAGAAAGAAGCACATGATGGAGATCAAAATTTCGAGAACCATATAGCAGAAGGACACATCGAAAGATATCTTGAGGATATTGAGTATATAAAAAGTGTTTGGAGATAGACATAGAGTGTAATCCTTTAGCAAATAAAAAAAGTGGATGATTTTTTAACCCAACCCTTATCCAATCTCAGTTTAAAATCAATTCCTCTATTTAAACACGATTAATGAGCTGAAGGACAAGTAAAAACTCATTGAGGAGGTTGCTATGCGTATAAGAAAAGTCATAGAAAACAAAAAAGAATACATTGACTTATTGTTACTAGCAGATGAGCAAGAGAACATGATCGATAAATACCTTGAACGCGGTGAGATGTTTGTTCTAGAGGACAATGGCATAAAGGCTGAATGCGTGGTCACCAGAGAAGCCGAAGGCATCTATGAACTAAAAAATATTGCTGTGATACCTGAGTGTCATCGTCAAGGCTATGGTAAGCAACTCATAGAGCATGTATTTTCTAATTACATAGATTGCAAGACCATGCTCGTGGGAACAGGAGACTGTGATGCCATACTTTCCTTTTACAAGACTTGTGGTTTTAAAGAATCACATAGGATAGAAAACTTCTTTACTGACCACTATGACCATCCCATTTTTGAAGAGGGTAAACAATTGGTTGATATGGTCTATCTAAAAAGGGAGCGGTAAACAACCAGCATGCACAAAAATTAAACGTTATTGATTAGTGAGGACGCATTATGAAGTTTCTTTTAAGACGTCAGTTTGTAAAAATGAGGGTATATAGCATTATACTATTTTCTATCAATTTATTATTTTGGATATTTGTCGCCATATTTTATTCATTCATGAGAGAAAATCCTAATTCGATGGTAAAAATTTTGCTATTTATAGAACCTATCATCTTTTTAATCGCTTTAATTGGATACTTAAAAAAAAATACTGTTATTTATTACCTAACGCTTGTATTTTTACTTTGCAATGCCATTTTATCCATTACAGATGAATTAGGATTTCTAGATCTCTTATCGTTAGTCTTAAACCTCTTAATGTTTATAGTCCTGGCATTTCAATGGAGCATTTTTCGCTGTAAAAAAGACATTTAGATACAGATAGATTAAAGCTCTCTCGTACAAGTATAACTTAACCGTACGTCATATTAACAGAAGCATTACTTTGAATAAAAAATAGTTTGCTAACAAGCATTGTAAGTAGGGAAAGAATGAAGTTATTAGAAATCATTAATGAAATTGATGTTGAAAAATACAAGAAAACATTATTAGACATTCGCTTAGATGAAGAAGATGTCTATAGGCGTTTTGCCTCTGGCATGATAGACCTGTTTCCACGTGTATTGACTCTAGAAGAGGTAAATCGACAGAATTTTGATTTTAGAGATTTGAATTTAAAAAATGAGCACAAATACGTTAGTTTGTTTAACGCTTTACTTAATATGACTCAGAAATCAAAGTTAGTTGTTCAAATGGATTATAAGGCACTAAAAGATTATGAGCATCTAAATATACTGGAACAGCTCGATCGCTATGAAAAACATTTATGGGTAAATCAAATGGTACACTTAAATAATACTGAAGTAACAGATTATTTTTTAGTAGATGATTTTGATTTATTGAAAATGCTTGTTCAAATGAATATCAGAGAGCAAGTGTTTATGTTATTTCATTTTATAGATTTAGAAGTTGTCATTAGAGGTTCTTTTGACTGTAGTATGTCGATATACAGCAAGAATCGTGAAAGTATAGAAAATCTAAGACCATTAGTAAAACGTTTTGGATTATATATAAGATCTTTTGAAGTTGGTGAAGACACGTGAAAACCTTGTCTCTTTTCACGCTATGCTTTTGATTCTAAAAATTGTCCTTACTGGGGTGTGAAGTTGCGTGAATAGTAAAATACTCCCTAAATAAGGTTGTATCATCCAAAAAATTATGTTTTAATTATAGTTGACTACTCAAAAATAGAAGGAGGTGACACGAAATGAAGTACAAAAATGTACTCATGGGTATTATATTTTACATAGTTGTAAGTGGCATTGAAAAAGGATTAAACTTGCAAACCTTCAGTTTGCTAATTCCGCTAACAATTATCGCTATACTTTTAATTTCTATTAAGATGAAAATGAAAAAGCGCAGCGAATAGTTAAATACTCATAGAGCCAGTGGTTACAATGCCATTGGCTCATTTTGAGCGGCTCTTAGGAGATAGAAAGGATGAATTATTATGAACACAAAGGTGAGCATATACATATCCTGTGCATGCGTTTTTTTATCTTTAATTATGGTGCTATTTCAATTGCTGACACCAATGTCAATTACAAGTGGTTTAATAGTTCTGTTTCCAAATATTACGCTACTACTTATCAAGGTATCAAAATATAAAAAAGAAAGTAGATAGGCCGTTAATGGAAAATCAAAGAATTAGGAACATATTCTACATATTAGGAACTATTGTATTAGGCCTTCTAAGCAGGCAGATAGAGTGGATTCCCGCTTTCACCGGTGATATGTTATATGCAGTAATGATGTTTTTTATATTTCGCTTTATCTTTGTAAAAGAGAGTGAAATGAAAATTGCATTTATAGCACTTTTAGCGACATATTGTGTTGAATTTTCACAATTATATAAAGCCAAATGGATCATGTCTATAAGATCTACGTCAATTGGGAAACTGGTGCTCGGTCAAGGTTTTCTCTGGGAAGACATTCTTTCATACACAGTTGCAATTGCGTGTATTTTATTATGCTTTAACGTTGTTAAAAGAAGGTTTTAGCAATAATTATGAGGTGAACATGCGGTCAGTAATTCCGTGTAAAAGATATATTCATCCAAGTTATAAGACATAGGAGAAAGTTATGGTAATATTAATAAGTGGTGCCAGTTGCACTGGAAAAACATTATTGTCTCAAAAAATATTAGAGAATCATCATATTCCATATTATTCAATAGATCATTTGAAAATGGGGCTATACCGTGCGGATATCGATTGTGGATTTACGCCATTGGATGCTAATGAGCACATAGGAGAAAAACTCTGGCCCATACTGAAAGGCATTATCATGACTGCCATAGAAAGCGATCAAGACTTAGTTATGGAAGGAGCCTATATATTTCCTGAGTATTTAGAAGATTTGGATCAAAATTATCTAGATCATATACTGCCTGTGTACATATGTTTTACAGAAAATTATATTAGAGCAAATTATAATTCTGGTATCATAAAGTATAGACATATTGCAGAAAAAAGAGGCTACGAGGAAGATCGCCCACCGGAAGTTTTCATTCAAGATCATACAAAGTTGATGGAAAAATGTAAAGCATCTAAAATAAATTATTTTGAGATTCAAACACACTATGAAAAGGAAATGGCAAAAGTATATAGATTTATAAGTCAATCGATTGACTCGGTTCACCATTTCGAAAAAGCTTAAGTTGCTGTACTTTTATATTATAAAATAGGGAGATCAAATGATGAAATTATGCATTAAAGCATATAAAGCTGAATATAAGTCGGCAGTTACTGCTCTTATTTCAGATGACGATTTTATAAGAACAGATATCCTTTCGAGTTTAGAACACTTTCCACAGTTTGGACATATAGTATTTAGTGAACCTTTTCATAAAATGCGCCTATCAATAGGCTTAGAATCAACTTTAAGCTTGCCGAGTGAAGAAGATAGAAATGCATATATGAAAAATCTAAAAGCTGACATGGTAGAGGACCAAAGTATATATATTCGTATTAACTGATGGGAGATCTCATGAAAGTCAAAAATTTGTTTATGATCATTATGATCATGTTGATTGCTGTTATTGCAATTGAGTTTTTTATAAATAAAGACATCTTGCTATTTGATAGAAATCAAAAGTATATAGAAAATAATTTCCAAATAGATGTTAATGATAAATCCTATGATTTAGAACACAAAGAAGGTATTAAAGCTATAATCAAAATATATAATGCCTATCTGCTAAAAATTGCAGAAGAAAAGACAGCCACTGATGTTTTAAATTTGTACTCAACAACTCTAGCTCAAATATTGAGTACAGAAACGAGCAACGATTCATTACGTCAGCAAATTGCTGATTTAATACACGAACACAGCAAACCGTTTTTAATGAGAGATTATTCTAAAAAAGAAATTGATGCACATAATGCAAAAGTTCAGAGTGTTTTTGAAGATGTTACTTCAGAACTTAAAAAGATACAGTGATAACAAATAAATTTATCACAACTTTGGAGGCTAAAAATGAAAAAAAAACTTAACCTTTATACGGCATTATCTCTAATTATAATTTTATCAGTTGGATGTACTGGATCAAATAATGCCTTTGAAAACACCTTAAAACAGAGACATATAAATGGAAAAGTTAAAGAAACCAATGATACATTTTATTATGAAACCTACAACGATGATGGCACTAGGGGACCAAAATTGAAAATGACCTCAACAAAAGAGTGTACTTATGACAAAAAAGGACGCCTTGAAAGTGACCTTCTAATGAATCTAACCAATGAAATCGTTGTAACAACATCCATAGAATACTCAAGTGATCATTCTACTTCTACAATGATTTCTCTCAATGAAAATGGAGATGAAATATATAAGACAATATTTGAATATAACTCGGATGGATTGATTACTGGTGAAACCTATTACTTCTGCGGCAAGTTTGATTATAGGGCCCAATACGATTATGACATGAATAATCAATTATCAACTAAAACAAAATATGATAAAAATGATCAATTAGATTCTATAACTTATTTTGAATACGACGAAAAAGGAAACTCAATTCTAGAACGAACTGAAAATGCAGATAATTTTATGAACTATAAACTTGAAAAAACCTATGATGCACACAACAATGTTATTGAAGAAGTAAAAAGTTACTGGAAGTATATAGACTTAGATACCTGTTACGAATATCAGTATGATAAAGAGAATAATTGGATCTCCTTAAGTATTACTGAAAATAATGTGCTCGTAGAAAAAATACTACGAAATATCTCTTATTATTAGAATCATATTTTCAAAAGACAATCTGATATATCAGCACGAATACGCCACTACAACTTTATTTAATCATTTCTTAATACCTATTCACAGATAAGTATTCTATAATAGTATTGAAGATAAATAACAACTAGTGGATAAATATGAAAGTTATAAGACTCTAAAAAGCAGTTCAATTTAAACTAAAAATATGGCTTACATGATTTTGACTTAGAATTAAGGAGACCGTAGATGAAAAAAAAGTTAATAGCAATTCTAGTGATTGTAATTCTACTGTTATGTACATGGACAATCTTATTTGCACAAGTAAGCTCAAAAGTTAGTGGAGATTCAAAAGACTTTTTTAAAACCATTTTCGTTACTCATAACGAGGACGTTCATTCTAATAAGATATCCATCAAAACCAGTGAAATCATAGATACATACTTAATTGCATCTGCGCTTAAATTAGAATTCAATAGTCATAATTTATTACCTAACACAGAGAAGACGCCTATTTATAACAGTGCTAAAAAATACTTCACAGCGTATTCGGATCATGAATTTATTCAAGAATGTAGCCAATATATCCACGGAGATGATATAAATGGTGATGCCATAGGTGTTATCTTGGGATATTATGGTTCAGATGCAACCGAGAGCGTAAAGCAAGAGGCTAGACTTGAAAGAATCAATACAATTTATCGACAAGATGTTTTTAAAGAAGACGAGGCGGTTATTAAATTTATCCATGATTTAGAGTCTTTTTATACAGATGCAGCAGCACATGAATTCTTTGAAAAAAATAGTGTTATGATGGATTCTGTAGAGACTTATACCGTAAAAAAATCTAAGGATAAAAAATTAGTAAAACTGATTGATGAAATGGCGTCCTATATCGGTGTAAACTATGAATATCAAATGATTCTTACCATCTTTAGACCTTCTATGGCAAGCTTTTTCACTTATGCAGAAGGGGATCGGATTCAAGCGGTTTCGTTCCAGTCTCCCAACTCATTTGATCGGAATCCTTACAAATTTGATTACGATATGATGTTAGAAACATTTATTCATGAATTACTGCATGTCCATGTGAATACTACGGTCAAAGAAATTACAAGCAAAATGATAAATGAAGGGGTTACATTTCCAAAAACACTCATCAATAGTCCTATGTATGAAAACATGCCTTTAAATCGACAAATTGATGAATATTTAGTAAGAGCTATAGAAAGCCGAATTTACATGCACATATATGGTGAAATTTATACATTTTCTAGTATTTTAGAGAAGGAAATAAAGTTTGGTGGATTTGATCATCTCCTTGAAATTTATGAATCATTTTCAGACTATGAGGCTAAGCGAGATCATTATAAGGATATTGGTAGCTTTTTACCTGAGGTCATAAATTACATCGCTGAGAACTTATAATAAAGTTTTCTCAGAACGCTGATGTTAACACTGTGAAGTTTAAATGAAAACTATAAAAAACGCAAGTAGAGAAGCATCTGATTCAAGGAAGTTAAACAGTCATACTAAAGGAGGTTTTATAGCATGAATTATTCAAGGATTACAGATATAAACACACTAGAAAACGAAGACCACACAAGGCATTATCTTGAACAAATTGCCACTTGGCATAATCAAACACCCGAACTCTGGGTACCCAATTATCAAGCTAGCCGAGAGGCTATTGAAAAAGATATTAAAAGAATCCGACAGACAGATCCAGAAGATTTATTTTTAGGGATTGCAGTAGATGCAGATCAATCTTTACAAGGCTTCATTTGGGCTTACAAGCAAGAAAAAAATACAGATAGTGTGATGATTTTGTCTTTATACACTTCTAAAGCCCATAGAAAAGAAGGCCTTGCTACACAGCTTAAATTGTTACTGGAAGCATGGTGCAAAGAGGAAGGGATAAAAACAATTGAAACGACAGTTCACTATACGAACACTAAAATGTTAGAGCTTAATCAAAAACTGGGCTACACAGCTGGCATGGTTAGTATGAGGAAGACATTAGAATAGATTGTGTTCCACATTATACCACTGGAATGGTGGATTTAATTTTATATTGATTGGCGTAAATATATTTAAGTATAGACAATTAGAAAATACTGAAAATGAATTAAATGAATACCATAAGATAAGATGGTAAAGGAGATGGCCATATGTCCAACTTACATAAATTTTCAAACTTTCTCATATTGCTTATTCTTTTAATCGGATTGAACATCTCAGTCACATTTGCGAATTCTATGGAACCACCTTCACTGCTGATTTTAGTCAATAATCCGACAGACGATATCTCAATTGTGATGGTTTCAAACGATCATCAGCCAGAAGCACAATTTAAAAGAACGGCATGGGAAGGCTATTATATTTTTTATTCGAAAGATAGACAAACGGATGGCAAATACACGTTTAGAGTTACAACACAAGATAAGACCTTTGAATGCAACTTTGACAAGACATTAAGACGCTATAACGAGATCCTATATTTAGACCTCTCTAAAGAAACGCTGACTTATGGCACATATCCATTTCGTTCAGCTTTACTGGTGTCACTCCGTGTGATACTCACACTTTTAATTGAAGCCATCATATTTTGGTTATTTAAATTCAGAGAAAAAAGAAGCTGGATCGTATTTCTCTTTATCAATTTATTAACTCAAGGGGTTCTAAATCTTTGGATGAATGATTTAAGTAACGTTTTAAATGGCTATTTAATTTTTGCTCTAGTCTATGGTGAAGTCTTTGTATTTGTTGCTGAAGCAATCGGATTCAGTCTGTTAATCCGTGAAAAAAGGAAATGGCATGTAATTAAATATGTGATCGTTGCTAACTTAGTCAGTTTGATCGCTGGTGGTTATCTAATCTCGGTTTTACCAGTTTAATGTCATAAGTATGAAAAACGAATACATTTAACTGCATTTGAAGAGACAATCGAAAATAGTTGAAAATTTATTAAAAATGATTTAAACCAGGAGACAACCATTTATGAAATATACGATTCGAAAACTAAAACCGTCTGAATCAAAATTATACCGAAATATTCGACTTGAAGCACTTAAGGCATATCCAGCATATTTTGGATCAAACCATGCTGAACAAGTAAAATTGGAGAAGCTCTATTTTGAAAAAGTAATCGAAGAGCAAAACTCAGAAGGTGTAATGATGGGTGCTTTTATAAAGGATGACCTTGTAGGCATTTGTGGAGTGACTTTCAAAACAGATCTAATACCCAATGCAGGTGAAATAATTCAGATGTACGTGAAAGAGCATTTTCAAGGCATGAAACTCTCAAAAGCATTGATGACGTACATTATTGAGATTATTAGCACCTATAAAGACATTGATTTCTTAGTACTTGGCGTTGAGAAAAGTAATACTGCTGCATTAAAAAGCTATTTAAGTTGTGGATTTGTATTGAGTGCAGATATTCAATGTGATGAGGGCACTCAATACATGATATTAAAATTATGATGAGCTATTCAAAACTCATTAAATTTATGTTTTCATCCTAAAGGAAAAGCAAATGAAAAAAATTACGCGAGAAGAAACACTTGTCAACTTACAAAAGGAAATTGCGGATATTAATAAGTTATTAGTTTTTGGCGCCATGTTGATCGTGCTATTATTCATAAGCTCTAAATTCACACTTATATTGACTGTATTGCTTTCAATTTTACAGATAGGAATCCTATATTCTAAAGCAAATATTGTTCCAAATTATGTAAATAATTTTCATGATGATGATTTTAAAAAATTTCAAAGTACACATTTTTTTAAAGGGATGTCCAATCAGAGATATCACGTATTCTTAAAAAGTCAGTTCTTCAAACCATAAGATACAGATCAAATAATTTTAGAGTATTACAATGCAGTCGTAAGAAGGATATATCTACTGACTATTGGAACTTTCTTGTTGTTTGTATTTAGCTCTGTTAGATGAAAGCCTTAATGAAATATATCACAATATGTCTGTAATTTATTAAAGTTTTTCAGGAAAAAACTATTTTATTCCCCCCAGCTTATAGCTCATAAAGGAGTGATATCAATTGAATAAAAAAAGATATTTACGTGCACTAGGCATATTCCTGTCATATTGTTTATTGACAATGCAACTGCCTTATACACAAAAATCAGCATTGACCTATATAGTTCCTTTGATCCGTATATACGACAGCACCTTCAGTTTACATCTTCTCATAAATTCGTTCTTACTCACTTGGATGTACATAGAATTAGTAGATAGCAAACTGTTTAATGCTCGGAAAGTGGTCACATTCATTGTATTCTTTATCATCTTGGTACCTATTTCTATGGTCTCTACAAATTTATTAAAAACACCTATTTATTATTTACATAATGATGTTGGCTCTATAGAGATTAAAAAAAGTAGTATTCATTTATCGAAAATAGATAATGTTGACTATATTAATGTCAATTTGACCCTAAAAGGACACCGAACACTGGATGAAGGTTTTAAAATCAATATTGAATTAGATCATAAATTAATGGCTTATATCGAGTCCATGGAAAGTGACGAAACCGTTTACTATATTGAAGGTGGAGAAGTAAAGTATCTTGAAATCAATCTTCCTGTGAAGTTTAAACGTTATAATGGCGACCGCCTCTTCAGAATTAAAAGTTATAATACTGATTATGGAATTACTTTTATTGGTGAAAATAGGGTTCAAAAAAACGTGCGAAATGATATGTACGATTTGATAAAGTAGATAATATTGATGTAAAGGGTGGTACAGAAAAATTATGATATAATAATCATATTTGGAAATTCCTGTGTGTACGTGGTACGATACGGAACAACCCAGTAAGTATTAATTATGTTAAGTCAATGGAGGACATATGAAATTAAGAAAAATATCAAATACTGCATTCAATATTTTGGGCATATATCTATGCCTTCAAAGCTTTAATCTTCTACTTCAACAGGTTTCCGTCAGCTTTATGATGACGCAGCAGGATGATTCTTTTACAAAATTAATATTCAATTTAATACCAAGTATCATATTCTTTATACTTGGCTTATTTATGATATTTAAATCCCACATTTTTATTGTGAATATGCCTTATGATGAAGGGGATCTATCGGATGGCATCAGGTGGTTAGCTATTAAAATAACCGGCTATTTAATCGTATGGCAAAGCGTCTTCAAAATATTTATTTATGCGACCTCTCTAATGACTTTATCTTCGCTAGAGTCCATGAGAGGGCTTGCAAATTCGTCGTTTTTTAGTTTATTTGCCCAGATATTTTTGTTTATTGTAGGGATTTTGTTTATATATAAAACAGATTCTATTTGCAAAAAAATGGATAATGATTGATTATGATACTTTTGATGCTGATTCCATGAAAATCGTGTATAAAAATCAATTCTAGATAATGTTTAATTCGCAACGCACTGGGCTATTACGGCATATATGAAGTAGTAGGGCAGCCAATTGATTTAACTTTTATTGCAAACTATACCTCAGAACTTAAGAGAGATTAAGAAAGGGAGTAAGCCATGCCTAAAGTCAACTTGGAAATGTTCAAAATACTTTCAATCCTAATAATCGTATTTTTATGTACCTTCTTCTATACATCTATATTTAGATTTTTGTCACCAGCGCAGATTGAATTTTTAAGATCAGATCATACAGTTGCTACCATCCTATTTGTATTAAATTTATTTTTGTTAATTATAACCCTAAAAAGATTGAAAACTCGTAGAAAAGATCTACTAGAAGTACCAATTAGACGTGAAAATACTGTCTTAATATTAACTCTATTAATAGCAATACTAACCATAATCGTCTTCTTTTTTGCATACCAAAAACAAAGTCTTGCGTTGGCTGCGTTTGGACTAGCGATGTTTTTAGGCATTATAAATGGTATTATGACGTATACATCATTAAGCGGGATAAGTGACACCTATATATTTTACGAGGGCAGACAATTCCCAATTGAAGATATCGAGTCTTATGATGTAAGTTCAGTCTATGTGTATGTTACAGTCACTAAGACTTATTTTTTCCTAAATACATTTGAGGTGCTAAGGCTTTCAATTGAAAGTAGTGATATAGAGAAATTTGAGCAAATCATGAATGACCACGACAAACCGCGCTTAGATAATAGGAGGTCATCATGAATCAACATAAAAGAATATATTGGATCGGTGGTTCACCCTGTAGTGGAAAGAGCACAATAGCAGAAAAATTGGTAAAAGAATTTGGATTTGCTTATTACAAATGTGATGATCATCTTGAGCGCTATATGAAGATTGGCGCAGCTATTGGAAAACCAACTATTAAAAAAATGTCTACTTTAAATATCGATGAAACTTGGTTAAGACCTGTTGAGGAACTTGTACAGAATGAATTTAGTTTCTATGAAGAGGCCTTTAACTTCATTATTGATGATATCAGCAACTTAATACCTTCTAACGGTTTAGTTGTGGAAGGCGCTGCTTTATTACCCGAAAATATGGCATCCATCAAGATACCAAAAGAAAATTATATTTGCATAGTGCCTTCTGCTAAATTTCAAGTTGAAAAATATAAAGAACGTGAGTGGGTATCCCACTATTTACGTGAATGCAGTGATTCTCAAACCGCATTTTCAAATTGGATGCAACGCGATATTAGATTTGCTGAAATTGTCAATCTAAAAGCAACTCATTTGGGTTATAAAGTCTCTGTAACGGATGGCAAAACCGATATCGAGGGAATGTACAAAAATGTGCTTGATCACTTTAATTTGAGCACTTCGTCTATATAAGGAGCTTTATATGAAAATTAGGAAGTTATTATTTCTGATGTTTACGGTCTTTTTATTATCTAGTTGTGGCAATGATCAGGAAATTGCCACGCTTAAAAAACAACTATCTGAAGCTGATATAAAATACAATGAGCTTCAAGAACAGCTAGATCAGTTACAACCCAGCGAGGTTGTTTCAACTTTTACAATCTTTGACTGTAGCATCTCGCCTGATTCTAAACTTGCAAGTGTCTTACTTATGGATAAGAATACAGGCGAGAGGACTGCATTCCTATATGATCTTGATAAACAGAAAGAGGAAAAAGTTACAAGAGGTGACCTCTGTGAGACGTACTGGTCTCCAGACAGTCAATATTATATTTTAGATAGTGGTACGTTTGTCACTAGAATTGGCACTTTATATACAACTGATACAATAACTCCTATAAAATCTTTTGAATACGACAACCAGCTATTTTGGATGAGTTCAGATCAAATTGTCTATCCCAAGGAAAATAAAGAGATTGCTTTAGATGCGATTGTCGATCCTCAGTATACCACTGATATTGTTATTCAAAATGTATTCACAGATGAAACTGAAGTTATCTTAAAGGGAACGGATCAATATCGTTTTTATGTAAAAAGCGTTGATAATGGTGAAATTGTATGCATCAAAAGGTACATTGGAAATGACGTCATAGGAAAAGACAATGAAACTATTATTTATAGTGTCAAGTCACAGGATCAAGTTACATCAAAAAAACAAAAGATGCCTTCAGAAAATTTGCTAAGATTAAGAGAAGGGAATTTTGATATAGAGCTTTTTTCAGGTTATCAGATTTGGCCTAGTGATAAAGGTATTTTGATGTTAAATAAACCCGCATATGACCCCATATGTTTATTAAATAGAGTCGCCGTTAATAATAGTGAACAGCTCCGAATCTTAAATAAAGAAAATGACTTTTTAACTCGAGTTTCTATTGAAGGGGTTATCCCTACCTGGGCAATAGAATCATTAGACGAAACGACAACTCAATCTATAGAATTATCTGAAATGTACATAATCAAAGAAACAACAGTTTTCTTAACCCCCGAAATTAACAGTATTCCAGTCAATCGTTTTCAAGTTGGAAAAGCTGTGAAGGTTCGTGATGCTTATAAAGATTGGTTATATATCGAGGCCAATAGACCTATAGATGCTAATCAACTTAATAAAGGATGGGTCAAAAAATCCAATTTGGGGTTTTATGAAGACTTAAAAAGCAATATCGGTGTTGAAGTTTTAATAAAAGCAGGATTTGAACCAGAGTGGGCTCAAGAATTTCCTAATGGCTTATGGGGCGAAATCCGTTCTGAGACAGACGATTCCTATTTTCTAGGGTTAAATGGTGCCAGTGAAATAGAGATCAAAAAAGAAAATGTAGAACCTTTTAATACAGAAGATTAATTTAAATGCTTATCACCAAGGCGGTACTCCGTGTCATAAAACATCTGAAAATCAAAATTGCTTATAATTAGAAGCAATACTTAAATAAACTATATTCTATTCTAAATTTTAAAATAGGGAGCCAAATGCTATACAAAATCTAATCATAAGGGCTGTACTAGACTTCTTATTCGACAAAGGATTAAATAGATTCCAAAAGAAAATATCTAAAGCTACTGGTCTTATTGCACACTCTATTCGTATTTGAAGGTTATACTAAAAACGACGTCATTTTATATCGTTTTTCAGTTAAACCAAATCAAAGATTACCTTACTCAGAAGTTCAACGCATGATGATTTCCATCAGAAATGTAAAATCTCATCATTTTTTAAATTATAAAATTGTCTTCAAAAACGGATTCTATGTAGAAATAGATTCACAGTCAACACTTTTTAGGCTAAGTGATATAAAAATGATAGATGGTATTTTGGGAAAACATGTAAAGACCTATATGGATAGAAAATATCTAGATGAAGAAATATCAGGTGTCAATATGAAATTTAAAGATCTCATTCGAGAAAAACAAATTAATCTCACTACTTTTGAAGAAGCAAACTCATAAGATAAGAAGGTCATTATGAAATTACATAAAAACACCTATTGGATTGGCGGTTCACCATGCAGTGGAAAGAGCACAATAGCTGAAAAACTGGTACAAGAATTTGGATGTGATTATTACAAATGTGACGATCATCTAAAACGCTATATGAAGCTAAGCGCGACTATGGGTAAACCTACCATTGGAAAAATGTCCGCTTTGAGTATCGATGAAACATGGTTAAGATATGTTGATGAACAAGTAGAGAACGAATTTAAATTCTACGAAGAAGCCTTTGAGATCGTTATGAATGACATTGACAAGTTACCATCCGCTGAGTTTCAAGTTGAAAAATATAAAGAACGTCCAGGGGTATCACATTATTTGCGTGAATGCAGTGATTCTCAAACTGCATTTTAATTAAAAGATTAGATAAAAGTTATCGAACACGTTATAAAGAAAGCCTAATCAACCCTTTTAAAATAATTAATGAAAAAGGCATTGAATACTATCTAGCATCTGAAAAAGATCGACTAAAGTGTCCTGAATGCGACAAAACATTTGTCAATATTACTTAAGATAATTATAGTAACAAGGAGGCCCATTTTTATGGAGAAAAGAAATATAAATGTATTCAATTTAAACTCAAAAATATTTAATGCGTGTGCTTGGATAATCGTTTTAATAACTTATGTAATGCCCGGTAGACTAGACCAAGCCAATCGTAAAATCTATGGATATCCACTTTCTTTTTTAACTTATTCTGGTGAAAATGGATTTAATAGTCCATTACAATCATTTGAATTTAATCTATTTGTTTTTTTAATTGATATTCTAATTTTATATTTTATTATAGTTAAAGTATCAAAAGCCAAAAGTTAAGCAACCTTTTACCCTATGACGTTGTGAACGCAAGGAGAAAATCAATGAAAAAAATAGTAATTTCAGTACTCTGATTTTTAATCGCATTTTACTTACAAGTAGTTACCTTAGGGGGCCTTTAGTAATAAGCACTTTTTTCTATACACCAAGTTTGTTTTTTTACTGTTTATGCTTGCCTTCTTTATCATCCTAACAGGCTCGCATAAACACTTTATTAATGGTTTTAAACTTGTATTAAAATTTGCCTATTATTTACAATCATCTATTACAAGATTAAAGATGTTATGCTTGAATAAAACAGAAAAAAATCAAAGATTTGATGAAAACAAATTATTAGATTTGAAATGGAGACCATAATGATATATAGCATAGGTGGTCAAAGAGTACTTATAACTGAATCACTTAAAAAAAGAGTAAAAGAATCTAAATTATCAGCCAATCATGAACTCTACGATCAACTATCGGACTTGTACAGGCATGATCCCAATGCTTTTAGGGAAACCTTTTCGAAATTTAATCTCATTGGAGAAGAGGCTCAAAACTATGTCGTTGAATTATTAAATGATTATGTCTCAGGGGGAAGAGGGCAGTTTAGAGCGGACGAAGATCTAAAAAACGTATATTGGCTAGATATCTGGATAAACGGTCAATTGCTAATAAGAACACTAAAATTAAGCGATTATGTCCGTATAAAGATCGATTTAGATGAAGTTACAAGGTTAAGTGGTAGCGTTGAAGACTTCTCAATTGCATTTAAAAATGGCAATGGTTTGAGATTAAATGAAAATATTATGATGACTTAGTTTATAAAGATAAAAATAATCACACCAGTTACTGAAATCAAGGAGATAAAATTATGAACTATAATGCTTACAACGAACTAATGTCCTACTTTTATTTTGAATTCAATGTGTATATTATATTAACACTTATCATAATACTAGGCTTAATAAAATCAATTGACACATACCGCAAATTAGAAAAGAGCAGTAAAACTGAGCCAGCTCGGCATAATGGTAGAAAATACAATTTAATCATCAGTACTTTAGCCCTTATTGGCTTATCAAATGCAATGTTTTTTCATGGGGTTATGCTTGATATCCCCATGGAAAGTGGTTATGTTTGGTCTTCTAAATTTATATATCTATTTGTAGTGGCATTCGTCCTTTTTAGCATTCAACTCATTTTTACTGTGTTAACAAATATGAGCATTAGTAAATCAAAAAAAGACTAAATTAGAGAAAATAAGTGCTCCTGAGAAATGCATTTCTTGCGGGGGTGATAAGTCACCTACATTTTTATTGGAGGCATTACAATGAAATGGCATAAGCTTAATAAAATTGAGTATGAAGAATCCACTGGTGGAGAAATTCAACCAGATGAATACAGAGAATATTATAGCCACGCCACCAAAAGACGGACTAGAAGAATTAGAATAATATTATTTTTGATTTATGGTGTTCCTTTTATAACTGTGATAATTCTTAAACTCATGACTAAATACTAAAACCATACATTTATTTAAAAAAAGTATGCCTATAATAATGATCTTTGTAATTATTATAGGTGTCATAATTACTATAAAGATAGAGAGAGCGAGGCAATATATGAATATGAAAATACAAAAAGGGCAATACCCTGAATCAGCTGAAAAAATGTATTTCGGCGCATTTATTTTAACGCCTATTTGGGCATTAGTACATAAAAAATATCTATTTGCAATTATAGCACTTATCCCCATAATTGGTCTGGTGGCGTCATTCATGGCACTCATCAATGGCGGTCGTTGGGCTTGGGATAGTAAAGATTGGCAAACTGAATATTACTTTAAAGAGAGTACGTTAAAATGGAATATAGCTGGAGGCATTGTTCTCTTTATCATGATTTTATACTATATTTTTAAATGATAATTCATAAGTTATAATGTCAGTAGACACAATTTAATTTGAAAATGGAGGTATTACTAATAAAAACACTTATATTAAACGGTTCTCCAAGAAAAAATGGCGATTCAAAATTTATAATTGACAATTTATCACAAGCGTTAAAAGGAGAAACCATAGTAATCAACGTTTATGATGAAAAAGTAAGTCCGTGTATAGACTGTCGCTATTGCTGGAAAGAAAATGATTGTGCCATAAAAGATGATATGAGCATCACTTACGACCTAATGAATGAAGTTGATAACGTTATAATATCATCTCCAATTTACTTTTCAGAGTTATCAGGTCCTTTGTTGAGTTATGCAAGTCGATTTCAAAGATATTATGCACAAAAAATTCTCCGTGCCGATCCACATTTTCATATGAAGCAAAAGAAAGGCTTGATCGTATTAAGTGCAGGTGGCGATTTTTCTACTCTTGAAAGACCTATACAGACTGCTAAGAGCATATTTGGACAGATCAGCACTAAATCTATAGGGGTTATCGCAACAACACAGACGAATGAAATACCTGCAAAAGAGGATAAAACTTTAAATCAAAAAATCTTTGAAATGGCTCAACTGTTAAATGGTGAAAATTGAAAAGACATAAATATATATGATATAATAAGTTTGCGTTTTTCAATATTAATTACTTAGCGCCTATCAATGTCCAATAAGAAAGGGGCAAATTTGATGAATTTAGAAAAATATATCCTTGACCTCGGTGCAGATAAGGTTGGTTTCGCAGATTTATCTGAGATTCCTATAGAAAATCGCCATCATCTAAACTATGGTATAAGCATTGCCAAAAAGATCAATCCTGAAATTGTGCGCAATATAGCAGATGGTCCAAATCAAAGTTACTATGAAGAATATCAGAGATTAAATAGGGCATTAGATCAAATTGCATCACAAGTAGCAGAAAAAATTAAAGCTATGGGCTACGAGGCTATAGCAAAAACAACGACAATTGTTGCTTCTAGTGAAAGTCTATGTACCGATTTACCACATAAAACAGTGGCAACAAGAGCAGGTTTAGGATGGATCGGTAAATGTGCATTGCTCGTAACAAACGACTATGGTTCGGCAGTTCGTTTAACGTCTGTTCTCACGAACTTAAAATTATCAACTGCAATCCCAATTAATGAATCAAAGTGCGGTAATTGCACACTATGTACAAATGTATGTGAGGGTAATGCCGTTAAGGGCATTAACTGGCATTTAGGTATGGACAGAGAATCATTTTATGACGCAAAAGCATGTAAAAAAGAAGCAAGAAAAAAGTGTAATCTTGAAAATATCGAATCCAATATATGCGGTCAATGCATCAATATCTGCCCCTATACAAGGCGGTATATTAATCTTTGAAATCAGAACATGAGCGTGTAGACATCAGGCTCATAATATGTAAGAATAGAAATGCTGTATTTAAATTTAATTTTTAGGGGGCTTTAAAATGTTTCAAGATATACTACTTTCTCATTGGCAATGGGGAATTCTAATAGTAGCGGCTATGCTGACAGGATTCTCAAAAACAGCTTTAAGTGGCGTTATGCTCTTAGTTGTCCCAATTCTTGCAAGTATTTTTGGGGGCAAAATATCCACAGGTATCTTATTACCTATGCTCATCATTGGAGATTTATTTGCTGTGAAATATTATAATGCACATGCTGACTGGGGCAAAATATCAAAATTGATGCCTTTTACAGTATTAGGCGTTTTCGCCGGTGTATTTGTAGGTAATTTTATCAACGATCAGCAATTTTCATTACTTATTTCAATTATCGTTATGGCTTGTGTGGCAATACTTGTATTCTTTGAAGTAAAAGGCGAAAAAATAAAAATTCCCAATAATTTATCCGTTTCACTTATCGCTGGTGTTACATGTGGCTTCACATCTATGATTGGAAATGCTGCTGGTCCAATTATGAGCATCTACTTGCTTGCCATGGGGTATAAAAAGAATGATTTCATGGGAACAAGTGCATGGTTCTTTTTAATACTCAATTTGATTAAGGTTCCATTTCAAATTTTCGTATGGCACAATTTAACATTTCAAACTTTCAAATTTGCCTTGGTTCTTTCAATTCCAATTGCAGTAGGTGCCATTATCGGTATTATTATTTTAAAGAAAATCAATGAAGTTTTATTTAAAAATATTGTTATGCTGATGACTGCTCTTGCAGCTATTAAACTGATGATCTTTTAAAATATCAATCATAAATCTGAGGTCATAAAATGAAAAAAACGATTACAGCAATTGCTTTAATATTTGTTATCGGAATAGCAGTTTCCATAAACTTAGAATCGCGTTTGTACATAAAAGCAAATTTAGGCATGGAGATGTCACTATACGAAATATCTAATTCCAAGCTTTATCAAAAGTATTTAGAATTGGATTTAGAAGATACACTACAAGAGCTTGAATCAAAATTAGGTAAAAAAGGAATCGTAGATGATTTGGGGCTATTTTCAGTATGGAAATTTTCTTATGGCACAATTAAAGTTGCCTTAAGAGATGACAGAACTTTTTATAAAATGATCGTTTTACCCATACAGAAATCTACCAATATTATTGAGAATGAATCTACCATAAAAATGAATGGTTATACCACGTTTGAAGAGGTGATGGATACACTGGGATCATCCATAGAATTTGGCAGAACTTATTATGATGAAAACTCTAAAGCCATTAGCACAATTTATCTCTGGAAACTTACTTCTGGCAAAACGCTCAGGATTAGTTTCACCGAAGGTACCATTGATGACATAGATTATTTGGGATGGTAAAGAGAGTTCCTCAATGCGATTCAGCTTGATAAATGACTTAAAATTAAATTCACCTGGAGGATTACTGTGGTATTTTCAAACTTATTCTTTTTATTTGCATTTTTACCGACATGTCTCGTATTTTATTACATAATGCCTAAGCAAAAGTTAAAAGACATTGTCCTCATATTATTTTCATTATTTTTTTATGCATGGGGTGAACCCATATGGGTATCTCTTTTAATTATAAGCGCTACAGTTGATTACATACATGGTCGTATTATTGAAAGTACAGACAAACAATGGCAGAAAAGATTGATGCTACTCTCATCTATAGTGATCAATTTAGGTCTTCTCAGTATATTTAAATACAGTGCTTTTTTCATTCAATCACTAAATACAGTTTTTAATCTCGATCTTATTGCCCCAACGTTTAGTTTACCTATTGGGATTTCGTTCTATACATTTCAAACCCTTTCTTATACAGTAGATGTTTATAGAGGTGAGGTTAAAGCACAAAAAAGCTTTCTGAGTTTCTTATTATTTGTATCGCTTTTCCATCAATTAGTCGCTGGTCCCATCGTCAGATATAAAGACATTGCAAAAGAGATCGAAATTAGAGTTTTATCATGGGAGCGATTTAATAAAGGGGTCTTAAGATTCGTTATAGGACTTGGAAAAAAAGTGATCATTGCAAATACCGCAGGAGACCTTGCAAGAGTATATTTAGATCAATCCTTTTCAAAGCTTACAGTGATGGGGTCATGGACTGGCATATTACTGTTTGCACTTCAAATTTACTTTGATTTTTCAGGTTATTCTGATATGGCAATTGGACTGGGGCACATGTTTGGCTTTACTTATAAAGAGAACTTTAATTATCCTTATATTTCAAGATCAGCCACAGAATTTTGGCGGCGTTGGCATATTTCATTAGGGTCCTTTTTTAGAGACTATGTCTACATTCCTCTTGGTGGTAACCGAAAAAGACGTTTTCTCAACCTTGGCATCGTATGGTTTTTAACAGGGCTTTGGCATGGTGCAAGCTGGAACTTCGTGATGTGGGGGCTTTATTACGGGGTTTTAATCGTCATAGAAAAACAATTTTTACTTAAAGTACTCGATAGATTACCAAAGTTTATAAATCATCTATACTTAGTTATCGCTGTTCTATTGGGTTGGGTCCTTTTCTATTACACAGATTTAAATCAAGGTATTCTATACATGAAAACCATGCTTGGGTTGACTGGTGCGAAACTCTTTCAAGCGACAGACATCCTCCGTATCAAATCGAATGCAGTATTTCTTTTGCTTTCAATAATATTTTGTATGCCCTTTTTAAAACAATTGTATAAAAAAGTTCAGCATAAATTGAGTCATTCTAGTTTTGTGCCATCATTTCTGGATGACATGTTGAAAGGTGTTTTTGTTTTAACAGTTTTAACCATTTCTACTGCACTTATTTTAGGACAATCTTATAATCCATTTATCTATTTTAGATTCTAAACTTCTATGTTCTAAGTTTATGCGATTTGAAAGGAATTGACATGAAAAGATTTTATTTTCCAACATTGTTTTTCTTAATATTTATTATTGCTTTTAATCTACTGAGTTTTTCTAACAACGGTGGGTTAATACTAAATACTATAAGTAGCAAACCCGCTATTTTAGATTCTATTGCAGATCGTTCATTATTTAATGATATTGAATCGATTTATTCTGATGATTTCCCTTGGCGAGACTCGTTTTTGTCTCTATCCTCTCAGGTAGACTCATTGAAAGGGTTTTCAAATAAAATGGCCATTGTCGATACTGAAGGCATAAATGTCGCAGCAGATTGGAAGCAAAACAGTACAGACAAAGATGATGTGACATCGGATACGCCTATAGGTGCTAAAACAGAATCCTCTGATATTAAAGATGACTTAGTGGGGACAACTGAAATGGGGTCTATTCTCATTATGGATAAAACCGCTTACGAATTGAATACTTATGATCCAAAAGCTATATCGCTCTACGCACAAACACTTAACACCTTTAAAAGTAAGATCCCTAAAACTGTAAAAGTTGATGCTATGCTCGTCCCGACACAGATAGAATTTATAGATAACCCAGAGGTTATGTCCTTAACCCATTCTCAGTTTGAAACGATTAATGAAGCTTATAAGCAATTTATAGATATAAATGCAATTGACGTTTTAAGTACTTTAAAAGATCATGCCAGAGAGTATGTCTACTTTCGAACTGATCATCATTGGACTCAACTAGGTGCATACTATGCCTATACGGTCTATAAAAAGTCTTTAAAAACTGAGGGGCTTGTTAAGCGTGATCCTGATCTTTATCAGACTGATATTCATTATGAACTGCCTGATTATCTAGGTAGTTTATACCGGGTCACTCAAAGTGAAGTCCTCAAGTCAATCCCGGATACTGTAAATGTTTATGTGCCGAAAGCAGCTCAATCTGCTGTTTTCTATTTTGGAAGTGAACAAATAGGAGAGCCTAATCCTGTGGTTAGTGAGCTTTATTCTACACCAGAAGATGAATATGCCGTTTTTTTAAATGGTGATCACGCCCTTATTCACATCGTCAGTAAAGAGGCATCTTCTAATGCCAAACTGCTTGTAGTTAAAGATTCT
The DNA here is from genome assembly GCA_965140735.1 of uncultured Fusibacter sp. Taxonomy (GTDB): domain Bacteria; phylum Bacillota; class Clostridia; order Peptostreptococcales; family Acidaminobacteraceae; genus Fusibacter_A. Next base: position 850,672 of record OZ223306.1, read on the forward strand.
TATGCAAATGCATTCTTACCTTATCTCACAGCAGATTTTAAAGATATCTATGTGATCGATCCTAGACTTTGGGAAGGTAATTTGGTTGACTTCATTAACGATAAAAAGGTAGACCGCGTGTTATTCCTCAACTATGCGCTCATCAATAGATTTACAGGATATAGCGAGCTACTCAGTACTATATTTGATTGAAAAAAGAATCCTTATTCTATATATTTATTAAACGAGGAGATTTATAATGGAAAAGCATGAACAGATTTACAGAGAGCTAATGACGTCAGGCTATAAAGGTTGGGGTGGTGAAAATCATGAAAATCGCATTAAAAGTTGGCAAATTCATTTAAAAAGACTTTTCACATTCTTACATATGAGCCACGGAAATGTTGTCGAATTTGGATGTGGCGCAGGAGATGTCTCTATAGAGTTAGCTAAGATGGGATTTGATGTAACAGGCGTGGATATTTCACCTACAGCCGTTGAATGGGCAATTAAAAAAGCTTCTGCTCAAAATTTGGATATCAACTTTATATCTGATAATATATGTGACGAAAGTATACTTGAAAATCAAAAATTTGATTTAGTTATCGACGGAAACTGTCTACACTGCTTATTTGCAGAAAACAGACAAGTGTTTTATAGAAATGCCAAAAGGGTACTAAAAGATAATGGTCATTTATTTATCAGTACTGCTGTAAGAGAAAGCGACAAGTCGGAAATACCTAAAATCTCCGCCATTGAGAGATGTATTTTACCAGAAGAAGCGTTGAGAAATGAAATAGAAACTATGGGATTTACGCTTGTTGAAGAATGGATCACAGATAGTTCTCATAGGCATTACTATGGTATCTGTAAGTTGAAATCTGCAAATTGATTTAATTAGATCAAATTTATATTGACATGAGTATATCCCCTCTGATACTCTATTTCTTTAGGAAGGAACATTGCGATGAAGATGCACCATATTTGTATTCAAACAGATTGCTATGAAGCTTCAAAACACTTTTATACGGCAATTTTAGGCTTCAAATTGATTCAAGAAACGCCCAATTTTCATACGAGAGATTTTAACACATGGTTAGAACAATCTGGTATTATGATTGAACTTCAAACGAATAAGGCTGGCGAGACATTAAGCGAATACGACAAAAAAAGCAAGGGTATCGTTCACTTTGCACTCTCCACAGATGATATAGAGCTTGAGTATCAACAGATCAAAACAAAAGGATTTGATGCGTTTCAAAAAAAAGAGGGTCAAGACATTTATGAAGTTGAAGGTGGCAAATTGTTTAAAATAATGGCGCCTGAAGGAACTATCATTGAAATTAGAAGTAACGAGGGCCTTTAAAAAATTTGATTCTAGGATTCTATGAAAGGATATTAAACTATGAACCCCAAAACTGAATTTGGAAGAATAGAGTTATATCACTTCGGAGATTGTGGCTCGATAGATGAATTCAATCCATTTTATGTATTTTCCAAAAATAATATGCCAGAGATTCTTTTTTTGATCGCCAATTGTGAGCCCTACACGTTAAAATCAAATGAAATTGCAGAAACCTTACAATATGAATTAAGTGAAATTAACGCTTTATTAGTAAATCTGAAGAGTTTAAATATGATCACAGAAGTGGACACAGCTTATGCCATAAATTTCCCCATTTTTTTAGAAAGAGATTTACCGCTTTTAGATAGATTTTCAAAAGAAGCAGCACGAAAAATAGGGGACACAATCATTCATAATAAGAAAAAGCTATATAAATTTGTTTCTAAATTAAATGCTTATAGCGATTTTGATAGTAATAGGCTTTTATATCATATTGTGGGTGATTACATTTTTGATGGTACTGCTATTGATTATTTTGGCACAAAAGATATCTTTAAAATTTCCAAAGAACAACCCGGAGATCGAGATTATATTCTCATTGGATTTGAAGTAAGTGAAAAAGTCTTTAATTTCAGCAATAAGCTCCTTTGTAGTAGCAACAACTATCGTGCTAAAAATGTAACTTTCAACAGCTTTGGAGACAGTGATGGCAATAGAAAAGATTTATATAGATTTTACAGACAAGCACACTTAAAATTAAAGAACCTCTCAAATTACGAGCAGTTAAATCTCAGTTATATCCAGTTATTAGAACGCCAAAATCAGTTATTAGCGGAAGAGTGTGCTCACTTCATAAATAGATTGCTAAAAGACAAGGTATCTCTAAGTAATTTATCTTCCATAGAAAAAACTCAATTTGAATTTTTACAAGCATTGGGCTATCTAGAACTAGATGATAAATTTAAAATTGAGTTTAAGGTCCCTGTTTTTTATAGCCAAGATAAGGCGCTATTAAAAGATGTTTCAGATTTTTTATTGTCCTTAATTGAAGATGAAGTAAATGCTCTTTTTCACACTATAAAGGATACTTATACTGATTTATCTGCTGTAAAGCATGGCGTTAATACGAAGGAGATCTCAAATGAACTCTGGCATCAAGTCTTTGGAAACATAAATGAGTATCTCGTAGAGAATCGTTTTTTTGAAAAACCAGATTTTATAGAGGGAGAAGGCCGATATTTTCAATGTCTCTACATAGACTAAATAAATAGAGCCTTTGTATCAGCAAAGAAAGAGGAAATTTATGAAAAAATCAAACGTTCTTTTAATTACCTATTACACTAACATACTCTTTTTGATTTTACTGATTAAATTTGAATTTTCCTCAGCTTCCAATAATGTTTCAAATTTTTGGGGTTATCTCCTAATGGGGTTAATTTTACTAAGTGGTGTTTTGATTTTAGTATTTGGAGTGCTCAATGTAAGAGAAGCCTATAATTTATACCACAAAAATGATCTTATTGGCTTGAGGAACCACATGAAGCTTCTAAAATTAGGCCTAATCCCATACTATGTCATTAATCTTGCCGTTCACGGCCTGTTCTTCTTATCAAGTATGGCAATTTCGAGAGGTTTAATTCTTTTCACACCATTTTTGATTATATTCTTCATTCCAATTGGTTTAGCCTATTTATCGCTCCTCTTTTCGTCAGCATACAGTATTGGCTATTTGATCCTAAACCATAAATCAGGTTTCATGAAATGGCATGAAATGCTTCTTCAAATCATATTTCAATTTATATTTATAATAGATGTACTCTCAACCCTCTTTATATTAATAAAATATAAAGATACACAAAGGATTAAAACTTATGAAAAATAAAACAGTCATCATCACTGGTGCGGCAAAAGGTATCGGAAGTGCAACAGCCATTAAATTTGCAGAACAGGGTTATAATGTCCTAATCAATTACCACACATCTGAAACAAAAGCTAAAGCACTTGGAACGTTTCTTTCTGAAAAGGGATTTTCATTTCGGCTATATCAAGCTGATGTCACTCAAAGAAGCGAAGTAGATCAAATGGTAGCATACTGTGTACAGGAATTCGGCAGTATTGATGTTCTTGTGAATAATGCTGGCATCTCAGAAACCAAGCTTTTCACAGATATCAGTGAGAATGAATGGGACAATATGATTCGTGTGAATTTAAAGAGTCTTTTTAATTGTACGCAGAGCGTGCTTAAGATTATGCTCCCAAATAAAAAGGGTAAAATCATCAATATAGCCTCTGTTTGGGGTATGGTAGGCGCATCATGTGAGGTTCATTATTCGACATCAAAAGCGGGGATCATAGGGTTTACAAAAGCCTTAGCAAAAGAACTTGCGCCTTCTAACATAATCGTCAATTGTATTGCACCCGGAATTATTGACACTGATATGATGCAAGACTATAGTGCTGAAGAAATTCAAGTTATGGAAAGTGAAATCCCACTTGGTAAATTCGGAAGTGCTCACGATGTTGCTGAAAGTATCTTCTTTTTAGCATCCGATGGTGGCAACTATATCACAGGGCAAGTTTTATCTCCAAATGGTGGGTTTATCATATAAGAAAGGTGACATGCCAATGACACAAATAATAATCGTTATCGCATTAACAATCATTATTCATTTTATCAATACATTGGCCTATTCGGTTAGGATAGTAGGTGTCAGAACAGGCAAAATAGCTATATCCTTTGCACTGTTTAATTTGGTCGTATTAGTAGCAAGAACATCTAATACGATTCAGGCGCCACTGTTGGCAAAAACGATTGAAACCAGCATAAAAAGTGGCGCCACTGCAGACTTAATCGTATATTTTAGATACATATTATTTGCAGCCACATTAGGCACCGTACTCGCAGCTATCTTCATACCTACTTTTCAAAGAATGTACTCAAAAGCGGTGAATACATTCAATATTTGCAAGTCTATTCCCAAGTTGCTCTTATATGGTTTTTCAAAAGCAGGTATTCGTCAGTTCAAAGAAAATCTTAAAGCACCTTCGAGAAACAATATTACACAGATTAAAATGGCAAGTCATTTGCCCATAAGAATTACACTTTTAAACATGCTGGCAGTTTCATTACTTTCAGTGGGCGTTCTATCAGCACTTTATGCAGGTGTTCTAGCCCCTGAATTTCGGACAACAGCAAGTACACTCAGTTCGGTTATCACTGGGATATCCACCATTATTCTCTTCGTGTTTATCGATCCTCAATTATCTATTATGACCGATGATGTTATTGAAGGGAAAACAACAGAAGGTGAGTTCAGACGCACCATTACTTTTATGGTCTTTGGTCGGGTCTTAGGCACACTTTTAGCCCAGATCATACTTTTACCATCTGCATATGTGATTGCCACAATAGCCACCAAAGTACTCTAAGTCATATAATTTCAAAGGAGACAAATTATGCGGTATAAGTTATTAAGCAAAATTGGCATTCGATTATCAAATTGTCGCATTACAAAAATACACGATGAACTCATTAGATAAGGTCAGTGTTGCTTATCATAGTGAATTTATTGCAGCCTTAGTTAAATCCATCTTTGGTATTTGGATTACTCTAGGTTCAAAAGGTATCATCAATAGTTTAAAAAAAATACAAAATGCTGGCATGGAAGATATAGGTGTAGATGAAGATGAATAAAAAGCGCTTACTACAGTTGCTACTGATCTTATCACTTTTACTTATTCTTCTAAGGCTTGTTGGCAGTATAGAACTTAACTTTTATACTGCCAATTCAAATGGAACTCAAACAGGCTCATTTAGTAAAACAGATACACAAAAGAGCTATCAAATTAACTTTGAATACAACGATGAGATTATCAAAAAGCACGCTTTTACAAGTAGTGAACAAGAAAAAAAGGTGATCACTGCTAGAATTGAACCTTATATTTATGATGGCAACTACTTTATGCCATTTTATAAAAAGTTTTCAATGCACTATACCTGTACATTTGCGACTCAAATCGATACCCTTGACAATGAGATCACAGAAGGTAATCCTATACAAGGTCACGTCGAAGGTACTGTAGAAATGGAAATCATCGGGCTATGTACCGTAAAAAAGGCGAAAACTTTAGTCAATGAAAAAGCCTTTGATTCTATCAGTGACTTTGTTATTAAAACCGTAAATCCATAATTGATTTTTGTATATAAGGAGATTGTAATGACTAAAAAGATAATGCTTTCATTCTTAGTAATTCTCTTGTTCGCAGTTTTTATCATCTGTCATAAGCCTATGGTTATTTCTGATGATGGTCCTATCAAAGCCACTGCTTATATAAAAGATCACGGTTATAAAATCATCGAATATCAGGATCAACACGAATTCCTTTATACACGCCAAAATCTACATTGGTCTGATGTTGAAATATTTTTTCTAATGAACGCTGATATTGAAGATTATATGTCTAAGCCTTTGATATTTGACAAATTTGTTGTGACAAATCACCCTTTGGACAATGATTTTGATCGATTAAAAAATAGTATACACCATCGATTTGAAACAAGATTTCCTAATAAAACGTATATAATTACCGTTAGTTTTCAAGACGAAGTAATTGGTGCTTATAGTTTTAGTTATGAAACGGGGGCAAAATTGCTCGGTTTTGATTGTCGAGACATTGATGGCGAAAGATTAGAAGAACATATGAATATCAGTAAAGACGCTTGGTTTGAACTTTTAAATAAAACCTATAGAAGATTGAAAGGGATCTGACCAAAGTACAAAAGCAATCAAGGCTATGAAGATTGTGATATGTTTGCTATTATTAGAGAGGACTTCAGTAGAGAACCTCTTATTATTTCTAAATATCAACTTTAAAATTCAGTTATGAAAGGGCTTAAATATGGAACAAAGAAAAAGTAGAGATACAATCATTTTTGATGCTGGTGGTGTGCTATTTCAAATTAAAGAATTTAGAAACTCAATTGTTAATAGAGTCCTTCTTTCGATGAAATATGATCAAACTAAAATTGATTTAGCCCTTGAAAAAGCAAAAGAAATCGATAGACTATATTGTAGTGAAGCTGATAAAATCACTTCATGGTCTGATGAAAAAGAATGGCTCACTAGACGCTATTCCAAAATTGTTGAAATCGTAGACCCAGGTAATTTTGAGTTAAGAGACAAGCTTTTTCTGCTTACTTTTGATACTTTTCAGTATGAGCTCTACGATGAAACCATCGAAGTTTTAGAGAGACTTAAAAAACAATATAATCTGGTGGTGTTATCCAACGCAACGGCTTCTTTAGACTGGTCGTTTGATCTCTTGGATCTTAGAAAGTACTTTAGTGAAGTCGTTATATCCTCTTACGAAAGATGTATAAAACCCGATCTAAAGTTATTCGAAATTACACTGGATAGAATCAATAAGCAAGGTGAAAGATGTGTTTTTATAGATGATAAAATCGAAAATGTAAATGCTGCGACAGAATTAGGCATACTGGGTTTTCATCTAGATCGAAAGCTTGGCATGACTTTAAGCGATTTTGAAAACGCGCTTCCTCATATGGCTATATAACTTACATTCTTTTTTCATTATACAATCCAACACCGGAAAGTTTTACTAACTACATCGAATGGCATCAAAAACAAAAAGAATCCAAGGATGTCTATGAAAATAAAAGATATGCCATTACCATATCTTATTTTAACCATAGATTGCGCAAATATCTCTTCGTGTAGAGTCGCTGAAAAAGCAAGTTTTGAACTATTTGAAAAAAGAACACCTATAAATCACAAGCAACCTAATATGGAAAGTAACAGTAATTTTTATTATAGAAAATTTAGAAAAGCAGTATGAATTTGGAGGAAAACACATGAGTAAAGTACTATCAGAAATGACAAATGAAGAATTATGGGCATTATTTCCGATCATTTTAAAAGAACACAATGAGGACTACCCAGATTGGTATCAAGAAGAAATTGAAAATATTCAAAGCTATCTTTCTGCAAGCGAAATTTCGCGTATCAACCACATTGGCAGTAGTGCTGTAAAAGGATTGATCTCAAAGCCAACCATTGATATTTTATTAGAAATAAAACCAGATGCAGCCATGAATGAAATCATGACACTTCTCAAAGAAAATGGATGGACTTTAATGAGTTCTCAGATGACGCCTTTTTTAAGTTATGTTTTTAATAAGGGCTATACGCCAGAGGGATTTTCAGAAAAAGTATACCATTTACACATGAGAGGTAAAGGGGATTGGGATGAGCTCTATTTTAGAGATTATTTAATCGAACATAAGGAAGTTGCAAATGCATACAGTCATTTAAAGCTAGACCTTTTGCCAACTTATAAAAATGATCGTGATGGTTATACTGAAGCGAAGACAGCATTCATAAACCATTTTACAGGTAAAGCACGCGAAGCCTATGGTAATAGGTATAAATAGGTTTTTGTTGTACTTTAATAACTTTATTAAAACGCTAAAGGAGTGTCGTAAAAAATGAAACAAAACTATATAAAAATTTTGAATAATGGCATTCAGATTCCCGCTATTTTGTGGGGAGAGCCAAGTTCAAAACTACTCATAGAAGTTCATGGCAATTTTTCAAATAAAGAAGATACGGTTATTTCAGCAATGGCAAAAAAAGCTGTCCAAAAGGGCTATCAAGTTTTAAGTTTTGATTTACCGAAACATGGGGAACGCCTTGAAGAGGATTATGATCTAAATCCTCAAAATTGTGTAAGTGATCTTAGAGCTATTCATAATTATGCTAAAACCCGAGCTCCACATATCAGCCTTTTTGCGTGTAGCTTGGGGGCTTATTTTAGTTTGCTTGCATATCATAATTTGGAAATAAAACAAAGTTTATTTCTTTCACCAGTGGTAAATATGGAACGCCTTATACAAAATATGATGAATAGCTTTCAAATAAGTGAAGATCAATTAAAGGCTGAGAAACAAATAAAACTGCCTATTGGCGAAACGTTGGACTGGGATTACTACACCTATGTAAAAGAAAATCCGATAAACTTTGGCTGGAACACACCAACTGAAATTTTATATGGTTCGAAAGATAATATATCAGAATGGCGTGAAGTTGATTCATTTGCAACAAGATATAAAGCCAAGGTAAAAGTGCTCGATGAAGGGGAACATTTTTTTCATACAGAATCACAATTAAGCGTATTTGAAACTTGGATTGATGAATCTTTAATTCATGCTACAGATATTTAAGGAGTTAATACCATGAAGCGAGAAATAGATATTGAAAAATGGGCAAGAAAAGCCCATTATGAATTTTTCAAAACAATGGATTATCCACATTTTAACATATGTGCAAATGTGGATATCACCCACTTTTATGCATATATAAAATCAAAATCACTCTCTTTTTACACCTCAATGATCTATATAACCACAAAAGTGGCCAATGAGATTCCAGAGTTTAGGTATAGAACCAGCGCAAATGGCGTCATAGAATATGATCTTATACATCCTTCATTTATAATTATGGCACAACCAGAAGTTTTTAGTTTTTGCTCTGTTGATTATTCAAACGACCTTGATACTTTTGCAAAAGCCGTAAAAGAAAAAACTGAGAGCTTACAGAATACTGTAAACCTCGTAAATGAACAAAATCAAGATGATCAGATTTATATCACCAGTATGCCTTGGGTAACGTTTACTAGTCTATCGCATCCTATAAATATAAAATCAGTGGATTCAATACCAAGAATCGCTTATGGGAAATATTTTAATGAAAATGATTCATTAAAAATGCCTTTATCCGTACAAGTCAACCATATCGTTATGGATGGTGTACATGTTGGTAAATATTTCGAAAGATTGCAAGAAATATTAAATAAACCTGAAGATTATCTTTAAAAATGAACAAGTACAAATACCGTTTCATCCAATTTGACTTATAAAATAGTAGAAAGCCATCTTACAGTATACAGCGATCGGCTGAACCACAAGGCGATGTAAAATATGTCTACAACCATGTACTTGCTGTGAGAATGCATCCTTATGAAGAAGCTCTAATCAATATCATTAAATTGGAAAACGCTTTTTTTGAATAAAGACAATCCGTAATAGTTGATCTATGATCATCGCTATGCTGACCGTAATTCAACCGATTATTACGCTTACTGATGCGCCTAATCTAGAACTTTTATGAAAGGAATGGACAACAAAATGAAAAAACAACTCATCCTATTATCCGACATGGAAGGAGCCTCTGGTATATTTGATTGGAATGGAAAATGCATCTATCATGGTACGGAAGAATGGCGAATTTATGGGAAAGATCAATTAACTTCAGATATTTTAGCCGTTTGTGAGGCTGCTAATGAATTTGGAATTGATGAAATCTTTTATTATGATGGTCACTGTGCAGGTAGTCCTGAACACAATGTTTGGATAGACAAGCTCCCAAAGAACGTGATTATACCAGATACCCCTGATAGATGTTTCTTTTGGAGGCGAATACGCGGACAAGCCGTACAAAAACCTTTTGGACTTATAACAGTGGGGCAACATGCAAGATATGGCGAACCTGATGCCTATTTTCCACATACAATTCAAAGTCCGCCTATTAGATCGCTCACGCTAAATGGCGTACATATTGCAGAAATAGGTACAGGTGTCCTCAACTTTTTAGGGACACCCTATATTGCAAATATTGGGTGTGCTGCCTCTGAAAAAGAGGCAAGAGAAATGAATCCAAATGTAAAACATATCAGTGTTAAATCAAAAAAAGATAACTGGGAACCATCCTCAAATGAAACATATCCACTTATCAAAAAAGGTGTTTTAGAAGCTATTTCAAATATTGATCAAATGACAAGTCCAAAATTTGAGCCACCATTTTATTTTGAACTTACACTTACAGAAGGTTATAAATTTAAAAGCGATGCTCATATAAGTTGGAAAGGTGAACTAAAAAAAGATACTGCTACTTGGGAATCACCAGATATTGAGATTGGGCTTGAGATTTTTAACTATGTCCGAGATTTGATTGTAAAAGTTTAATTTATTGTAGTAAATTGATGTCAACAACGATGGATCTGTAAATAATTTAGACTTAACAACAATCGTTTCTGTACTTATCAATAATTAATAGAGATTTATTTAAATGATACATTAAATATTAAAAAGAAGTGGTGCTTTTATAAGTACTACTTTCTTTTATTTAAGGATTCCTATATAATATGATCATGTTTTAAACGTCAGGAGGGTATATGTATTTCACAAAATTAAGATTACATAGTTTAAAAAAAATCGGTAACCGCTTGGTACAGTTGATTTAATCTGATGGCAGATTGTATCGAGCTTGAATTTCATGTTATCAGTCAACTGTACTGCCTTTTATAGAGCTCTATCAAACGATATGAGGAGTTACAGATGAAAAGAGAAGTATTACAGAAAATATGGAAAAAAGAAGAAGATTATGTTTTTAGCGGTTGGAATTTTTCGCACTTGAATGGTCGAACTGAGGAAGAAACACTTCCGTGGCATTATAGAGCAATAGTAGAAAATCATTTAAAATCTACCGATTTATTACTCGACATGGGAACAGGTGGCGGTGAATTTTTACGAACACTTAGTCATCCACATCACCTTACCACAGTGACAGAGTCTTACTTACCAAATGTTAAACTCTGCGAAGAAACACTAGAGCCATTTGGTATTACAGTAAAACATGTTGAAGACGATTCTAATTTACCACTTGATGACAATGCCTTTGATATCATTATCAATAGACATGAATCCTTTGACTTATCAGAAGTCTATAGGCTATTAAAAAGTGGCGGCCTTTTCATCACACAACAAGTGGGCATGCTAAACAATTTTGAATTTTCAAAGGTTCTATTAGATGAGACAGATAAAATGCCTAAATTTGAACATGATCTTGAAAGTGAAATAAAAGAAGCTCAAGCATTGGGATTCAAAATAGTTCAGTCTGATGAATATTTTCCTTATTTACGTTTTTTTGATATAGGCGCACTGGTTTATTTCGCTAAAATTATCGAGTGGGAATTTGAGGGCTTCAGTGTTGATCGCTGTCTCGATAGACTTATGGAAATGCATAAGCAAATTGAAAGTGAAGGGTATATTGAGAGTAAAGAGCATCGCTATTTACTGGTATTGCAAAAGTTCTAGCATCAAAATATGATTAACGACTTATATATATTTTTTCAATAATTCAAATAAAGATAGGCTCCTAAAAAAGACAAAACATTATTTTTAGGGTCTATCTTATTTATTTTCTCACGAAATCATATTGACAAAATAGAGCAAATTCTATATATTTAAGTCATAGGCGACTAAGTTCGTTTTTTTTAAGACCATCGGGTTTAACGTTAAACTTTATGATGAGTTCTAATTTGATTTCAGAGTAAATATCAAATAATTTAAGATTTATCAAGTGCACAATACCAAGTGGTATTTTTTTTAACAGATAGGTTTAACGATAAACCTACTGCAATAAATAAGCTATACTAAGAACATAATCTGTATTTTAAGGAGGGGTTCACTACGAAAGTCACGATTAAAGATATTGCAAAACATGTAGGGGTGTCTGCAATGACTGTATCAAATGTCGTCAACAAGAGAAGCAGTAAAGTATCTGCTGAAACAATTACTAAAATCGAAAAAGCGATTGAAGAACTTGGCTATATACCAGATTACTCTGCAAGGAGTTTGGTATCCAAAAAATCAAAGATGATTGGTGTCATCATTCCACAGACAGAGGCACATAAACAGTTTTTACTTGAAAATCCCTTTTACAGTGAAATTGTAAGTGGTATTGAAAGTAAACTCAGAGAAAAAAACTACTATATGATGCTCACTGGTGTCGATAAAGATTCAAGCTATCTTGATGTTCTTATAAATTGGAATTTGGATGCTGCAATTATATTGGGCATCTATCAGGAAGGGTTTTATGAACAGCTTAAAAAGATCAATATTCCAGTACTACTCATAGATAGTTATATCTATGATGGTTATTTTTATAACCTTGGTATTGATGACTTCTATGGCGGTTACATCGCAACACAGTATTTAATCAAAAAAGGACATAGAGACATCGCCATTATAACAGGGCATCTTAAAAAAGATGGTGTTGCTGAGAAACGCTTTTTAGGCTATAAAAAGGCACTTGATGAAGCTGGAATTCCTTTTGACATCAATTATGTCTACGCTGATTCTGTGAGTTATGAATGTGGCATAACCGCAGGGCAAAAAATAATAGAAGAATGCAAGGCTGTCACAGCAGTCTTTGCCACAGCAGACTTAATTGCTGCTGGTGCCATCGCAAGCTTTCATGCTGCAAATATAAAAGTGCCTGATGATATCAGTATTATTGGATTTGATAATTTATCCATTTCAAGGATGACATATCCTTTGCTAACAACTGTAGATCAAAAAATATTTGAGAAGGGTATGAAGGCTGCTAATATCGTAATGGATACGCTGAAAAATAACACTTCAAAGATGGATAAAGATGTCATTCTAGACATTGAAATAATAGAACGTCATTCTGTAAAAGATATTCAACATGAAAGTTAAGGGGGTGATCTTTTGGTAGGCAACAAAGGCATTAAAAAATATCTAACCATTGCCTTTTTCTTATTACCTAGTTTGATTGGCATGTTAATCTTCGTCATCATCCCCATAATTGCATCCTTTGTACTAAGCTTTAGTAAATGGGATCTGATTGGTGATATAAAATGGGTAGGACTCTCTAATTACATTAAGGTTCTCAACGACCCAACGATTAGAGAAGCTTTTAAACACACACTGGTTTTTATTGCAGGCTATTTACCACTAGTTCTGAGTATTTCATTGGGGCTTGCACTTGTTATGAATAAAAAGTTAAAGGGGATCGTTGTCTTTAGAGCACTCTATTTTATTCCTGTTATCTCATCATGGGTGGCTGTTTCAATGATCTGGAAATGGCTTTTGAATCCAGAATACGGGATCATCAATTACTTATTATCGTTAATCGGCATCATAGGCCCCGGATGGCTTCAAGATCCAAAATGGGCTATGGCTGGTGTCATTATGACTAGTATTTGGAAAGACATCGGTTTTATCATGGTCATCTACCTAGCTGGGCTCCAAGAAATTCCCGATCATTATTATGAAGCTGCCAGTATTGATGGGGTCAACAGATGGCAAAAATTTTGGTATATTACATGGCCATTGCTATCACCTACGACGTTTTTCGTCGTCACCATATCTTTGATCAATTCATTCCAAGTGTTCGATCAAGTTTGGATCATGACAGCAGGTGGTCCTGCTGGCGCTACCAGTGTTTTAGTCGAACAAATCTATAGAAATGCTTTTAGCTACTATAAGATGGGCTATGCATCGGCAATTTCATGGGTACTCTTTGCATTAATTTTCGTCGTCACAATTATTCAAAATAAATTGCAGAAAAAGTGGGTGAATTATGATGAATAAAAGTAGATTAAAAAAACTCATTTTTTATGTGATTCTCCTTTTAGGGAGTGTCGCAATGTTACTTCCTTTTTTATGGATGTTATCGACCTCTTTAAAATCATCTGATGCAACGATGATCTTACCACCAGAATGGATTCCAAAGGAAATAACTTTGGATAACTATAAAGAGGTCACCAGTGCTATGCCAATGGGGCGATTCTTCTTAAACAGTATCTTTGTGGCACTAACAAGCACCTTTTTTCAAGTTTTCATATGTGCCATGGCAGGTTATGCCTTTGCAAGGATTGAATTCAAAGGCAGAGAAGTGCTTTTCTATATTTATCTAGGCACTCTGATGGTACCTACACAAGTGACTTTAACACCACTTTTTATCATTATGAATTTGTTTAATTGGACGAATACCTACCAGGCACTTATTTTACCTGGCATGTTTAGTGCCTTTGGCACTTTTCTAATGAGACAATTCTTTAAAGGTATCCCTAAAAGTCTGGAGGAAGCAGCATTTATGGATGGTGCCGGATACATCACAATATTTTTCAAAATTATTATTCACCTAGCTAAACCAGTATTTGCAACACTTTGGATTTTTGGATTTATGGCATCATGGAATAATTTCCTATGGCCATTAATCATAACCAGTGATACTGCACACATGACATTACCACTGGGACTAGCCGCACTTCAAGGCAGATGGACAACTGATTGGAACGTACTAATGGCAGGCACTATGATCAGTATATTCCCAATTTTATTTGTCTATATCTTTACACAAAAGTACATTATCAAAGGCATGACTCACACTGGGTTAAAGTAATGGAGGGCAAACAAATGAAGAGCATTTTTATGAACGGTCTATTTAACAAAAAGTCTGATACAAGACAAAGAACTCAATATCCAAAATTTTTGATCGGATTTTTGATCTTAACAATGTTACTGGGCATGTTATCAGGATGCACCCAAAAATCAGTGGAATCAAATGAACCTGCACCAGAATCAAGTAGTACACCTACAGTAAAAGAACCTGTTGAAATTAAGTATATGACTTTTTCAGCTGCACCAGATCATCTTGAAGATTTAGATGCCATGATCGCTGAATTTGAAAAACAGAATCCTGATATCAAAGTCACTTACGAAACGTATTCGTTTGCAGACTATTTTACCAAATTGCAAACAGTCGTTGCATCTAAAACGGCTCCTGATACATTTGAACTCAACTACGAAAACTTTGTCACATACGCTTCCAAAAAAGCACTATATAACATGGACGATCTAATGAAGGCTGATACTGATTTCGACAGTAGTATCTTTAACAGTACAGCACTCAATGCCTTTAAATACGATAGTAAACAATACGGCTTAGTAGAAAGTTTCTCAAACGTGGTTTTCTTCTATAACAAAGATTTATTTGACAAAGCAAATCTTGAATATCCAAATGATTCATGGACTTGGAAAGATGAACTTGCTGCTGCTCAAAAGTTAACAGATGCTGATGCTGGTATCTTTGGCACCTATGCACCTATTCAATTCTGGGAATTCTATAAAACGATTGAACAAAATGGCGGTAAAATCTTTAATGATGATAAAACCCAAGTGGTTATCGATAGCAAGCAAAATATCGAAACATTACAATGGATGATTGATAAAATTGAAAAGTACCATGTGTCCCCAAGCGATGCTCAAATGAGTGGTCAATCAGATGGCGATTTGTTTAAGGCTGGTAAGATCGCAATGCTCAGAACAGGTATATGGATGTTTGATTCCTTTAAAGATGCAGATTTTGCATGGGATATTGCCCTTGAACCAGGTAATACACAAAAGGCACATCATTTCTTTGCAAACGGTGTGGCGATTTCAAAAGATACTAAAAATGCTGAAGCTGCATGGAAATGGGCAAAATTCCTCACTTCAAGCAAAGAAGCTGCTCAAATCAGAGTGGATTCAAGTTGGGAACTTCCAGCTTTAACTGATGAAAGCTTATTGACGTCTTATCTAGAAAAAACACCACCTGAAAATAGAGAAGTGGTATTCAAAGCACTAGATACTTTAGTCGTACCACCTGTTATTGGCAACTGGAATGAACTTACAGATCTTGTTGGTAAAGAACTAGATCAAGCTAAATTGGGTCAAAAAACACCAGAACAAGCGCTTAAAGATGCTAAAAAAGCCATTGAAGGCATCTTAGAATAAGGTTTTGGACTATTGATATACCTAAAAGGCTGTCAAAGACATTGATGTCCTTGACAGCCTTTTTATTAAAACAACAAGATTTGAGCCAAGAAGTTTTCTCTTAGGCATTGAGAGATGGCTCGATTGTTGTTCAGCAATCACATTTTTATGGAGGCCTATAAATGCATAGAACATACTACCCAACAGGTAATGAATATGTTTCGTTACCAATGATTAATGAATCTTGTGAAATTGAAAGTATCAATTACTTAAGTATGAGGGATCGAGGTCTAATCGAAATCTGTGGGGAACCCTTTTTAAAACCCGTTATTACAATAGACAAAAAAGAACAGAAACTCGAAAACATAAAATGGGAAAGAGAACATTTTTGGATACCTACTTTCACTGCCAATATAGGATCGCTTAAAATCAAAGGGGAGTATATCACACCTCTAGAACGAAAGGGCTTTATTTTGAGATTAGCTATACTAGATGAGCATAAACCTTTTAAGGGTCAAATCGGTATTAAAGGTGACTTTTCTAAGGTCCTTCATAGTATTAATGAATCCAAGATCATCGAAGGTAAAAAACATGTTTATCGAAGCTTATGGAATCAAAATTTGATGTTTGATTTTAGAACTGGCGTCACTTTATTTTCATTTGGATTTATAACAGACGATGGTTTTGATCACATATATTATGCAGAAGAACCTTCAAACTCTGATCTTAATTCGGATTCTATATCTAATTTTAATCATAATTTTAATAACAGTATTCATTTTGAACTCTATAAGTCAATTTCTATAGAAAAAAACATTTCTAAAACAATGGATATTTACTGTGGACTAGGCCTTGAAGAAGTAGGGGCTGCAACCCAAGCCATTGAGTTTCAAAGGGAAACAACAGCTGTTCTCAAATCAGAGCTCTGTGAATGGTTAAAGGCAAGAACTCAAGCCATTGAAGATGAACACTTGATGACCCTCTTAAACTTAAATCAGTTCTTCAACTACTTTTATGCCTCAGGTAAAACCTTAGATGCCGAAGAAATGATTTTATGTACCTCAAGGAGTCCTAGATATTACGTAAGTGCTGCTTATTGGGATCGTGACAGTTTAATTTGGAGTTTTCCAGCTTTTCTAATGATGGATAAGAAAGTAGCTAGAAATGCACTGACATATGCATTCTCGAAACAAATTCGAAACGCAGGCATACACAGTCGCTATATCGATGGCACTGTATTAGAGCCCGGATTTGAACTCGATGAACTCTGCGCTTTTATATTAGCACTTGGACAATACTTAGACCATACAGAAGACTATTCAATCTTAGAAGAACTACAGGTAAAGAAGGGAATTTATTCAATCTACGAAAAACTGATGCATGAACGCCATTCAGAAATTGAGCTCTACAAGACTTTTCTCATGCCAACAGATGATATGCATACTTACCGCTATTTAACGTATAACAACGTCTTAGTCTGGAAGGTCTTTGGCATCTATGAAAAACTTTTTAAATACTATGGCCAGATGGACCGATCACAAGAGGCGATAACACGTATGCTCGCTGTAAAAAAAGCAATTTTTGAGCACCTAATTGTGGCTAAGTCAGGGAAAAAATGCTTCGCATGGAGTGGCGATCTAAAAGGGCATCATGATTTTTATGATGAACCGCCAGGCAGTCTGACATTACTTGCTTACTATGGTTTCGTGGATGCGGATGACCCTGTTTTTAAAAATACGTTTAATTATCTTTATTCAAAAGCCTTTCCGCACTATTTCGGTGACACTGAATTTGAAGAACTTGGATGTTCACATGCAGACCATCCTTGGATTTTAGCCATCGGTAATAGCTTGCTCAACGGCAGAAAAGAAAATGCATACAAAATGCTTAGGAAAACAAAAATGGACAACTATATTGCATGCGAGAGTATCGACGAACACACAGGCATGCCCACCACAGGTGAACATTTTGGTACTTGTGCTGGTTTCTTAGCTTATACCATCTACAAATCATGGAGGACAACTAATGACAAAACGATATCCTGGACTTGGAATAATAGGGAGTGAAATGCTCTCCGGCATCTATGGCATGAATGAAGGGATTGTCGATGCAAAAGGCACCGGAATTCAACATCTTTTTTATGATACTTTCGATCTGGATCTGATTCATAGTGCATGTACACTGGTTAAAATAGGAGACACACTCTACTATGGAGATCGCAAGGAGACACGATCCGCACATCAATCTCACATGAACCCCACAGTTTCCGAAATTCGTGAAGGATTCATCATGACTGATATTTTTGATATGGATTCAAATAGTCAATCAAATAAACATCAACTTCAAATAATCAATCAAGCCTATGGATATGCCGATGCAAAATTGGGGTTTGAAACGTCCATTTTAAATAAGAGCAATAAAGCTATAGACATTGAAGTTTACACGTACCTCATCTTGAGAAATTCAGCGCCTATATCTGCTCAAATTATTGGTAACCAAGTTATTTCAAAAACAGGCGGCAATTTTATGGGCGTTAAAGTGGAAAGTAACAGCAAAGCCTATCTCATTGAAGAAAGTCCCACAGGCTTTTTATACAGAACGACAAATGCCATCCATTATGATGAAAAAACGACGGCCCCCCTTGAAACTCCAAATATGGTTGGCGTACTCATCGGTCATCCTAAGCAGATCAAGCCAAATGAGACTTATGATTTTAAATGGGGAATTCTCTTTGAAAAGCATAAAGACTTATTGGAAGAGAAGCTTAAATCCTATTCAATTGAAACTGCAAAAGAAGCGGCGAAAGCCTACTGGAAATCTTATATAGACAGCGGTTACACTTGTGAAAACAAGACTTATCAAGACATCGTCAACATAAACCAAATTGCAATTAAATCAGCAACGATAAAGGGCTTTGTGCCAGCCGATTTGACAGGTCATTATTTTTCAGAAGGGTTACCTTCTTATTATGCTAGGGATTCTATGATGGTTGCAAGAGCCTTTCTACTCTCTGGTCACCTTAAAGAAGCAAAAGAAGTCATTCTATATCTCTTAAATCGAAAACGTAAAACTTCTGGTGAATTCTATCAGAGATATAACGGTATAGGAGTGCCATCCGAAGGTGCGAACAACAGCGTCTTTCATCAACTGGATTCCATTGGATATTTCATGAAAAACATTCATGACTACTATAAAATCACTGGAGAACTTCTAATCACTGAAAAGGATATTAAAAGTCTAATGGATGCCCTTTTAAACTGTGAAAAGAAAAAAGGGATGGTGGGACCTGAAGGTGGCGTCAATGAAGGCGTCTATGGGCCTGCTTTTATCACATCATCCAACATGTTTATCTATGGCGGCGTAAAGGCAAGTATAGCACTTCTTGAAGATGAGGCTTACAAAACAAAAATAGTTGCCCTCAATCAAAATATCCTTGAAGGCATTGAAAGCACATACTTAGAAAGTGAAGGCTACCAATATGGCTATGTAAGTTATCATGATGACTTAGTAAAAAAATACGATACGCCTGTTTATTTTGGTTTACTCTATGGCTTTGAAAATACGGAGAATATGAAGAAAACACATCAATATCTTCTAAAAAATGCAGCTTACTATGAAAACGGCATCGGATACAGTGAACAAGAATATCACCACGGCCCTTGGATTTTTAACACCGCTGCATGTGCTGAATACGCTTATTTAACTGGTGACCTAGAAACTTATGAAAAAAAATATCATTGGATAACAGAGCATAGCAACAGATACGGATTGATGCCTGAAGCCATTTCGGCAGATGATGAAAATTATAGTTTTATCAACCCATTAATCTGGCCCTGTGCCGAATTTGTATCAGCAAGCTTTATTCACAAAGATATTTCTATAATAAATCGCTAAATACTAAACAGAATTAGAGAAAGGGACTATTAGGTGACTTTATCCATGTTAAATAAACTCTTTGAATTTTCATATTACGAATGGCTTCATGACACTGAAAATAGTGAATCCATCCTTGAAGAAGTTTTATCAAAAATACAAGTTAGTAGCACACTTTTAGATCAAGGTATTGTTCTATTTATGCTTTCTGAATTTGTGAGGAAAAATAATCGCGTTGACTATCTTCAAAATGAGAAAATCCAAACATTAATTGACTCTATACAGGATAATTGGCTAAATGACTCTGCTGAATTATTACCCCTTGGCAGTATCTATGGCGGATTACGCAACATCAACTTGTATTTAAAACAAGATGCCATCAGTCTCACTTTAAAAACAATTAAAGCACATGTTTTTAAAAACTATATTAAAAAAGGTCAACTCTGTAGCAATATAGAAAAAACACTTACAAAACCTGAAATGCTTTTAGTCTGTATCCCATTTGGTCTATTTGAACCAGAAGATCTAGTCTTCGTTGAAGCCGTAAAGCATATTCAAAAACAAATGTATGAAGAGACGCTAAGTGAAACAGATTGTTTACTTTTGGCTTGGTATTACTTAGAACAAGGTACACATAGTATTACCCGAGATATCCTTAAGGAAACTCTAAACCAAGATTACCTTTATCAACTTATTTTTAAAAAACTTGAAGCCCTTGGCAAAGTTAATGAAAGATTCATATTACATGCACCCTATGGCAACGATAATCGATATGAGCCCGGTGATGATGAACGCTTTCCTAAACACGTCAGAGAAGGGGAGATAGTCACTTTTAAGGTGATCTCTTTTCCAATAAAAACAGATGATCCCGTCATAATGTTCTGCAATGATAAACCGATTACAGGTCAAATTATGGATCAAAAATATTGGCTATTTGAAGCAGGGCCCTTTAACGCTGGAGAAACTATAAAATACTATTTTCAATTTGAAAATACCCCTGATATTCAGACACCTATCTTTGAATTTGAAGTCTCAAAGATAAAAGTACTTGGAAAAGTAGTAGGGTTCAGCTATACCAACACACCTATTAAGGCTCTGCCAGATGGTAAACACTTAGTTTCAGAAATGTATGATGTCATACAAGATACTTTAATCTTAAAAACAAATGAACTAATGCTCCAATTTCAAATCGATACGCATGGTGTTTTGAGTGTGGATGTAAAGTCCCTTAACCAAGAAGAATTCAGGCTTATAAAGTGGACAAAGCCAATTGAAAACCAGGTGCTCACGCTTGAAAAAGGAGATTATAAACTTAAATACCCTCTAGCAACCCATGCTTTTTCATACACACAATCAGATCATTTACTCATTGAAGCTACAGATGACAACTGGCTAAAATTCACTCAAGATCGCGAACATATCAAAACAATTATATGTACATTTCAAAATCGAGATGAAAAATTCTATGGTTTTGGCGAACGATACAACGCCCTAAATCAGTCTGGGCATACACCTGATAACTTTGTCTATAATCAATACAAAGAACAAGGCCTCAGAACTTATATACCAATGCCTTTTTTTACAAGTGACCACGGTTATGGCATGCTTCTCGACACCACAGCATATTCTTCATTTGATATGGCAGAAAAGAATTCGGCTTCATATTCTATAGAAGTAGAATCAGAGGTCCTATCTTTAAAAGTCATTCCGGGTGACATCAAAGGTATTATCAACCAAAATGCGAGAATATCAGGTTACCCGGTGATGCTTCCTAAATGGGCTTTTGGGCCTTGGATGTCTAGCAACAATTGGGATAGTGAGGCAGAAATTCGCCAACAAGTTTTAAAAACCATGGCACTTGATATACCAGCCACAGTTTTAGTCATCGAAGCGTGGAGTGATGAAGCGACCTTCTATCTTTTTAATGATGCGAAGTACAAAGAAATATCAGGAGAAAACCACTTTCAGTATGAGGATTTTGAATTTCCATGTTGGGGTAGATGGCCTGATCCAAAGGGTTTAGTGAAACATTTACACGATCACAATCTAAAATGTATCTTATGGCAAATCCCCATCATAAAGCAAATTTCTAGCTTACATCATCTTCAAAAAGACGCCGATGAGCAGTATTTTATTGAAAGAAATTTTGGGGTATTAAATGCTGATGGAACCCCCTATAGAATTCCTGAAGGCTGGTTTAAAGACAGTCTACTCATGGATTTTTCAAATCAAGAAGCTGTGAACTGGTGGTTTAAAAAAAGACAATACCTTATAGATGACCTCGGCGTGGATGGGTTTAAAACAGATGGTGGTGAATTCGTATTCGGTAGAAATCTGAAGTTTCACGATGGTAGAACAGGGCATGATATGAGGAATGTATATCCAAACGATTATATAGGTGCTTACTATAAATTCGCTCAGCAAAATGACGGCATTACGTTCTCAAGAGCTGGCTATCGTGGTGCAAATCAATTTCCTGCTCATTGGGCAGGTGATGAACGCTCTAATTTTGATGCTTTTAAAAGAAGTATCCTTGCGGGTTTATCTTCTGGCATTTCAGGACTTCCATTTTGGGGTTGGGATTTAGCAGGGTTTAGTGGGGATGTTCCCACTGCTGAACTCTTTATCAGAGCCACTCAGATGGCAACATTCTGTCCAATAATGCAATACCATGCTGAAAGCAAAGGGGAGCACAACCAAGATCGTACCCCCTGGAACATTTATGACCGATCTGGAGATATGCGGGCTATAACGGTTTACCGCTACTATGCGAATTTAAGGATGAACTTACTCCCTTATATCTATGCAGAGGCTTTAAAATCATCGAGAACAGGACTGCCTCTTATGCGTGCTATGATCGTTGATTTTGAATCAGACCCTAACACCCATGAAATATGGGATCAATATATGTTTGGTGATGATCTTATGATTGCCCCCATCATAAATGAGAGTGAAAATGAAAGAAATGTCTATTTTCCAGAAGGTGAATGGATCAATTTCTTTACAGGAAAGGTGGTGAGAGGACAAAAAAATATTTCGGTATCAGCATCTCTAGAAGAAATTCCCGTTTATGCTAAGGCGGACAGCATCATACCACTTAATTTAGGTGCAAACTTCAAATGGGGCGACTCAATTTCTAATGAACTAAATGCGTACAAGCATTTATGTTTCAGAATTTTTGGCGTACCTAAAGACGTTTATTATTTCGAAGATGATTTGAATACTGAAATCAGCATCAAGGTCAAAAAGAATACAACACTTGAAATTGAGATTGAATCTAATTTGAAAAGAATTTATTTAATTTTTGATGAAACCATTGATGATGTCTCTATAAATAGTGTCGTAAAAAAAACTAAGTTATTAACATTTGAAACTTATCACATCAATATCATTGAAATCTAATGTCTAATGACAACGGTTCTTGTTGTCTATGCTGTAAAACCTCCATGGTGTCACTGTGGAGGTTAACTGAATACAAATACTTATTATACAATTGTGCTAACAATTGAAAGGCGGTTATTATGCAATTGAAAATGAAAAAAGTCATCGCATTATTAATGGTCATGTTACTTATCTCAAGCTATTCGCTGGCATTTGCAATAGACGGCGTATGGCATAATCCTTATGGCATTGACTGTATATATCTTACTGAAGAAACAGAAAGACTACCTAGAGACCCACAAGCTGGTGAAAATGTCTATGTAAAATTAAGCACTTGGCCACAAGAGATGGGACAGAGTACTTGGATTACATGGGATAAAAATGGCGTCGCTCAAACGCCAATAGGTGGCGACTGGAAATACAACAGTGGCAACAATACTTACTGGGAAGTCCCAATGGGGAGTTTCCAAAAAGGAGATCAAATTCAGTACACTGTACATGCCAATAAAGACGGTGCAAACGAAAAGACCGTTGGTCCTTTTAGCTTTACAGTTACAGGCTGGGAAACTCTTTCTAAGATTAGCTCATATACAGATACCAATACTCGAATAGAACTTATTGGACAAGCCAACACAGGCAATTTTACACCTAAAATGAACATAACCTTCCAAGCGGATGATATCTTTAGAGTGAAATTATCGCCTATGGGTAATACGCTTACAGATACTGGTCTTGCCAACTATACTGTAACAGATCTTGGAAATATCATTGAAGTAACCACTTCTAAGCTCAAATTAAACATCCAAAAAGACCCTTATAAATTAAGTGTCTATGATGCCACTGGTGCTCTGATCACAAGCGAGTATGATTCAAGTGTCAACAGAAACATCGCATGGCTCACAGATGGCGTCAACAAAATTGACAAAGTAGAAGAAAACTTTGCAACACCTGCCGATGAAGCCTTTTATGGATTTGGTGAACACTACGACCAGATTAATAAAAGAGGTCAAAATGTAGATACTTACATTTACAACCAATATAAAAATCAAAATGAAAAAACCTATTTATCAGTGCCTTTCTTCATTAACTCAAAAGGATATGGCATTTATAACAATTCCACTTATTATTCGCAATTTAGACTGGCAACAGATCGAAACGACCTCTACAGTATTAGATCAAACACAGGTTCAAAATCTGATGCAGTTCTAGACTATTACTTCGTCTATGGGGACGATTTAGCAGATGTTGCCGCTAATTACACTGAAGTGACATCTAAACCTGTTCTACCTCCTAAATGGGCGTTTGGACTTTGGATGTCAGCAAACGAATGGGATAGACAATCCGAAGTGTTAAATGCACTTAATCTATCTTCACAATACAACATTCCTGCCAGTGTGGTGGTTCTTGAACAATGGAGCGATGAAAGTACTTTTTATATCTTTAATGATGCTCAGTATACACCAAATGATGGCAGTACCGCACTGGGGTATACCGATTATACATTTCCAGCTACAGGCAAATGGCCTAATCCAAAGAGCATGACTGAAGCCATCCATAATGCTGGAATGAAGTTACTCTTATGGCAAGTGCCTATTGAAAAATCAATGGATGTTGCACATACTCAAAAAGATAATGATGAAAGTTATATGATCAGTCAAAACTATGCAGTTTCAGATGGTTTGGGCGGGCAATACAGACTGCCTGATGGCAAATGGTTTTCACATAGTTTGCTTTTAGACTTTACCAATCCAAGTGCTGTCGACTGGTGGCTTGCAAAGAGGGCTTACCTACTTGATGACATCAAAATTGATGGGTTTAAAACAGATGGTGGTGAAATGGTCTGGGGCAGAAATGTCACTTTTTCAAACGGTAAAAAAGGCGATGAAATGCGCAATGTCTATCCGAACTATTACTATGGCGCGTATTATGACTTCGCAGCATCAAAACGTCCTGAATCCATGACCTTCTCAAGATCAGGCACAGCAGGTGCACAAAAATACCCTGGCTTCTGGTCCGGCGATATGGAATCCACTTTCTATGGCTTTAAACAAGCCTTAAATGCAGGACTAACTGCTAATATTTCAGGTGTTCCTTTCTGGGGCTGGGATTTATCAGGTTTTACCGGTAATTTCCCTTCGGCAGAACTCTATAAGAGAAGTACAGAGCTATCTGTATTTTCACCGATTATTCAGTTTCACTCTGAAAAAGCAAATCCAAGTGTATCTGAAGAAAGATCCCCTTGGAACGTGGCGTCAAGAACAGGTGACAATTCTGTCCTAACCACATTTAGTAAATACATCAACATCCGTATGAACCTTATGCCTTACATCTATTCAGAGGCAAGTCACACCAGTACCACAGGTGTTCCAATGATGAGAGCAATGGTACTTGAAGCACCTGATGAACCTCAAACACATGAACTCAATGAACAATATATGTTCGGTGAAAATTTACTGATCGCCCCTATCATGAATGAAGGGGAAACGTCTAAAACCATCTACTTACCTGAAGGGGAATGGACAGACTTTTTCTACGGCAGTCAAAGACCGGGCGGACAAACGATCCAATACCATGCAGACGTGGATACAATTCCAGTGTTTGTAAAGCAAGGGGCTATCTTACCAATGAATCTCAATGCCGACTATGAACTCGGTGGCATCATTGGCAATGATCTAAACACTTATAATAACCTCACTTTTAGAGTCTATCCTCATGGGACATCGGATTATCAATGGCTGGATGACATTGGTGGTATGAAAACGATCTCAGCCACAGAAAATTATGCAGCTCAAACAGTCAGTATCACTTTACCTGAAATTAACCAAAAGAGCACGCTTCAAGTCTTCACTACAAAGCCTGCCACAGTTAAACTTCAGGGCACAGCTTTGACAGAATACACAACACTTAATGACTTAAAAACAGCAACAGAAGGTTGGTTCTACGATACAGAAGCACTAATGACTTATGTCAAAACTCAAGGGCATACTGGCAATACGACTATCTTATTAGAAGGTGTACAAAAGAATTACTATGAGGCCGAATATGCAACTCAAACAGCTGTAGGCACTAATACAAATCACTCTGGCTATACAGGAACAGGATTTGTAGATCAATTTGAAACTGTAGGAGATGCAGTGACATTCGATGTGAATGCAGATGCCACTTCCAATTATACACTTGATCTTAAATATGCAGCTGGAGCAGCAGAGGGTACGAGATCACTATATGTCAATGGCGTTAAAACAGCAGATTTAACATTCCCTAAAACAGCCAATTGGGATACATGGCAAACCATAACTGAATCCATCGGTCTCAATAAAGGCAAGAACACAATAAAAGTTCAATATGATACAGGGAATGTAGAAGGTATTAACTTAGACCATATCGTACTTAAAGTTGGCACTGAACCAGCTGCCGTGGAACAGCTTGGTGATTTAAAATCATTTGATTTAACAGATGATTTACTGACACTTACAATTGATAACGGCAGTGCCACTTATGACGACATCTTAGAACTTCAAGTTTGTACAGATGATATTTTAAAAGTCAATTATCGCCCAAATGGGATAGCACCAAGTGTAGATACACCTGTACTTGAACCCAATAAATCATGGGATGCTGTAGGTGCAACTTTCGATACAACATCTGATCCTATGGTCATCTCAACTTCTAAAATGAAAATTCAAATATCGAAAAATCCAGTGAGATTAAAAGTCTTAAAACCTGATGGAACCGTCCTCTTTTATGAGCCACAATCAGGGGGTGTAAACAATAAGAGCATTAGATTTGTAAGAAGTGGCACTGATGACCTTTATGGTTTACACGGCTATGACTTCTTAGGGGGTTCTGGTGATCTACTCAGAAATGATACCACTCAAATCGCAGATGCTGGCTATCAAGGTGATGCTGGTGCGCCACTGATCTGGAGTACAGCAGGTTATGGTATCTTACTAGATGCAGATGGTGCCTATCCAGTTACGGAGACGAGCACAAAGAAAATGGAAATGTACTATGGCAATTTTGACAAGAGACGATATGAGAAAAAAGATGTGGAATACTACGTTATGGTGGGCGAACCTAAAGAAATCATGAGAGGTGTCAGTGCAATATCAGGTAAAGCACCACTATTACCGAAATGGGCACTTGGCTTTATGAATACAGAATGGGGGATTGATGAAACAGAACTCAGAAATGTAGTAGACACTTATCGTGCTAAAAATATCCCTATAGACAGTTATTCTATAGATTACGACTGGAAAAAATGGGGTGAAAGCAACTATGGTGAATTCAATTGGAATACCGATAATTATCCATCAGCAGCAACCACTGCACTTAAATCTGATATGGATTCAAAAGGCATTCACTTAATCGGCATTATGAAACCCAGAATTGTAGTTGAAACCACTGATGGCACTAACACAACTCAAGCAATTGATGCAGAATCAGGTAATTATTGGTATCCTAGTGGAAGTCAATATGATGATTACTTCAAGGGCATACCCGTAAGGGATTTAGATTTTTATAATCCGGACTTAAGAACGTGGTACTATGAACATTTAAAACCAGCAATTGACAAAGGTATCGCTGGTTTTTGGAACGATGAAATTGGAAGAGTTCAAGCCGGCAGTTATGACTTCATGTTCGGACCTTTTCAAGGCCTTCATATGCAACAAGCGATCTATGAAGGGCAACGACAATATACAGACAAGAGGGTTTTCTCTACAAACCGCAATTTCTATCTTGGCGCACAGAGATATGGCTATACCACATGGTCAGGTGATATCGGCACCTACTATTCTAATCCAAATGCAGATGTGGGGATGCAAGAACAAAGAGAAAGAATGCTCTCTACCATCACACTTGGACAAAACAAATGGGGGATGGACACAGGTGGTTTTAACCCATCAAGTTTAGAACCTACACCAGAGCTCTACTCTAAATGGATGCAATTTAGTGCTTTTGCACCTATATTTAGAGTACATGGCAACTTAAATCATCAAAGACAACCTTGGTATTATGGCAATACCGCAGAAGAAGTTGCGAAGCAAGCAATTCAACTCAGATATAAATTAATGCCATATATTTATGCTTATGAGTGGAATGCCTATCAAAATGGTGTGGGGCTTGTAAGACCTCTGATCTATGATTATCCAAATGATCTAGCCGTTAAAAACCACGTTCTATCATGGATGTTTGGAGACCATTTATTGGTAGCACCAATGATGGAGGAAACAGGCAGTTCTATGAACATACTTTTACCTGCTGGCAATTGGATTGACTACTTTAGAGGCACAAAATACTCAGGGAACCAAACCATCACTTATGCACTAGATGGTGAGACTTGGACAGATATCCCCTTATTCATCAAAGAAGGCGCTATCATACCAAGTCAGAAAGTACTGGATTACACAGGCCAATCAACAGTAGACCAAATAGAGGTTGATGTATTTCCAAGTACAACCAGATCGAGTTTTACCTATTATGATGACAATGGGGACAACTATGATTATGAATCGGGGACATATTTAGAACAGCAAATGGCATCACAGGATCATGGTACAAATGGGGTTGAATTTAAGGTAAGCGCTAAATCAGGGACCTACAACTCAACTGTAGATCAATTCATGGTCAAACTTCACGGGAAAGCTGCAACTGCAGTGACAATTAATGGTGCGCCTTTAGCCAGCTACTCAAGTTATGATGTTTTAAATGCATCCACTGGAGAGGGCTATGCCACTGGAAAAGATATCTATGGTGATGTGACATACGTTAAGTTACAAGCTGGTGCATCTTCTGATAAAGTAATCATGGCAATGGGAAGTGCCATCGTTGCAACCACTAAAGCGAAGTATGAGGCCGAAGAGGCATCACTTTCTGGGAACACAACAACTACAATGTCTAAAATTTCTACAAATCATGTTGGCTATTCAGGCACTGGATTCGTTGACGGCTTTGAAAATCAAGGGGCAAAAGCAACATTCTATGTAAATACAAAACAAGCGGGTGACTATGATATCGATTTACACTACGCAAATGGTAGTGGTTCAGAAAAGAGCCTCAGTATTTTTGTAAATGGCATCAGAATCAAACAAACCAAATTACCAGCAACTTCAAACTGGGATTCTTGGACGACTAAAACTGAAACGATTCCTTTAACTGCTGGCAGCAATATCGTCAGCTATGAATACTACGGTGAAAGCGGTGACTTAGGCAATGTCAATTTAGACTCAATTGATGTGCCTTTTGAGCCATCTGTGATTAAAGTTGAAGCAGAAAGTACTCTATTACTTGGCGGCGCTAGTGTTAATCAAAATCACTATTATTACTCAGGTGAAGGTTTCGTAGAAGGTTTTAACAATGTTGGGGCTTCCATTATGACAGAGGTCAATGTTACCTCAGCAAGTAGCTATAAACTCAACCTCAGATATGCAAATGGTACCGGGTCAACTCAAACTTTAGGCGTCATTGTAAATGGCATTGACTTAGGGGATCTATCACTTGAAAGTCCCTCAATGGATTGGAACAAATGGCTCAACAAAACATATGACATTAATCTTCAAACCGGTGTCAATACCATCGAGATCAAATACGATAGCACAAATACAGGACAAGTCAATTTAGACAGACTTTTGATTTCTCAATCGTCAGTATCCACACCAGAATCAGAACGCAATATTATAGACAATGGCGACTTCGAAAGAAGTACAAGCTACACCGATGCATGGACAGAATGGCATCCAACTGGACAAGCATTGGCATTTGGCGTAGATGCAGGCACAACGATTATCCCAATTGAATCTGCTTATGCAGGTTCAATGAGAGCCTATTTTCACAGCCCGACCGCTTATGAACAAAGTGTTAAACAATCGAATCAAGTTGAAAATGGAACTTATAAGGTAGAAGCATGGGTTAAAATGAGTAACGCAACACCAAACATTGGCAGAATGGAAGTAACGAATTATGGTGGCAGTGATCAGTATTACAACATCAGTACCACTGGACAATGGCAGTATATTAGTTTAGACAACATCACTGTAACCAGTGGCACACTTGACGTGGGATTCTATGTGAATTCCCCTGGGAATACCACACTCCTTATCGATAATGTCAGTGTGACTAAGAAATAAGCTCTTATTGATTTAAAATCCCCCTCTCAGATTAAAGTTGAATTTGAGAGGGGGATTATTTTAAGAGCCTTACACATATTCAAACCTCAAGATTTGAGTTATTCTATAGAAGGTTGCTCAATTTTTAACTTTTGACACTGTAACCAGTTATGATAGAATTAATTTATCTGGAGGACAAAACATATGAAAAAAGAACATATAAATCAATTTGAACAATTTGTAAGCGAAATCATGAAAACCTATGAAGGGCAAGGCATTGGCATTATCGGATTTGACCAAAATTCAGTTCTATATGAACACTATCAAGGGTATAGGGATGTTGAAAAAGCATTGCCAATAGATAGAAATACGATATTTGGGATCGCTTCTATTACAAAATCTTATACTGTCATCGCCATCCTTCAACTTGTGGAAAATGGCATCATTGACCTTGATAAACCAATCACAGCTTATCTTGACTCTATAAAGCTCCCTGAAGGACATATTCCGACAGTTAAACACCTTTTAAGTCATGCAGGTGGTTTTTACCCTCAAGAACGTTTTTTAATGAAAGATGTGGCAAAATCACTTGAATTAGCCGAAGGCATGGAACTCAGTAAAAATAACGAACTTGCTATCAAGGGCATCAAAATGATTGTAGACCGCATTAACGAAATGAAAGATTTCAATGGTGCACCCGGCCAGCACCACAGCTATAGCAATTTTAGTTTTGGTCTTTTAACAGAACTTGTACACCGTTATGGGGGCGAAAAACACTATACGGATTACATTGAAAAACATATTTTAAAACCTTTGAATCTGGCAAATACATTTTTTGAATTCAATAGAACCCATGAGGAAAAAAACATCACAAAACTCTATGAAAAAGTAATTGATCATATGAATGTCACTGATGACTATGAGGACATGGGCTTTGTACTCCTCGGTGGTGGGGCACTTAAATCAACCCTTAATGATATGATGACGTATACACGTTTGTATCTCAACGAGGGCAAGTGCAATGGAGAAACACTATTGTCTAAAGATAGCATCAACAGCATGACAGTCCCTAGAGTGGCCTATAAACCTTTTGAAGGTTATGGTTATGGCCTTGTTTCTGGTGAAATCGGTAATATTGAATACGCTGGACACAGTGGGGGACTTACAGGTGTTTCCAGTTACTTTGCCTTTACAAAAGCAACTCAAAAGGGGATTGTGGTACTCTGTAATACGAGCAACATCCCTGTATCAGCCATTGGCATTGCTGGAATAAAACTTTTAAATAATCAGAAACCTGAATGGCAGCAAATGGATATCATTAGTTCCAAATGGCCTCAAAGTGTCATCGAAAATACAATTGGCGTTTACGAAAGTGATGAAGGCGCACACATCGAGATCAAAGAAGACAATACTGGTATCGCTTGGTTTTCTGGAGAAGAACGCCTAAAAGTGACTATAATAGATGAAAATGCAGTATGGGTTCATAATAAAATGCTCGCAAGCTATACGCCTATTTTACGAGATGCACAAGGGAAAGCAACCGCTGTTTATTCTGGATCTCGAATTATCAAACGTGTACTCTGATTAAACATAGGATCAGATTTCTATATATTTAATCTTACATTTCTGTTTAATGAAAATGTTTATCTGATACACTTAGACGAAATGCCCATTGGTACATTTTCAATCAAATCAACGAATGGCTTAGAGCTAAGCGCAATAAATCCAGAAAATTTATATCTATACCGAATTGCACTTTTACCTGACTTTCAAGGTAAAGGTTTAGGAAGACAAATCACTCACTTTGCCTGTGAGTATGCTCGTAAGTTTAATAAGATTTTATACTCATCAATATCTTTATATATTCATAATACTTTTTTAATTTCTAAAGCCATAGCTTACGATATAATGGATTTAGAAATTATGTGAGCCAAATAGCACTTATTAGGCTCATACAGGAGGTTTTTATTTATGACCATGTTCTTATTAATTGTTTTAGTAATTATTAATTATCCAATTTACAAATTACTTTTTAATCAATTCTTTGATTCATCAGAAGACTTTTATGAATGTTTAAGATACTACTTTACCCCTGATCTCTTTTCACTTTTTAGAGGAGAATATTTAAAAGATCGTTTCAGTGAAATGAGACTTGGTTTTTTCATCTTACTTTGCGGAGTATTTGTTTTTATTGAGTTTATTGTGATTAAAAGTATCTTTGGCATGTAGTATATTCTGGATGTAAAATATGGCTATTATTTTAGAACATCGCTTCACACATGAAAAGTATATATTGCTCGGTGCTGGATTCGGCATGTTTAGATCAAGTAGACCCAGTGTATTTATGGGGGCTTTTAATCCAATTGTAGAAGAGGGAAGGGGTTTAAATTATTATGAGTTCAAGTGAAATTGATATTGAAGGTACAGAAATTAGAACCGATACTCGGACATTCCGTGAATATTTAAAAGGTCCCATACGCGTTTGGATGATCACTGGCACAGTCATTGCTGTTTTTCTTTTGTCACGTGGACTTTTAGAGGGTCATATCCATGTAAAAGTTGATAACAATGAATTAGAGGGTATTAAAGCAGTCTTATTTATTTGTTTCGGTATACCTTTAGGTATGGCATTAAACGGTGTTATTTGGGGAGTAATCACATACTTACCTTATCGACTGATCAGTAAAATAACATCAAAAACAATCTTTAAATCTTAAAAATAATTTAAAACCCCTTTAGTCAAATTCATAGAATTGAGGACTTAAGGGGTTTTTATGAGTTATATGGTTTTGGTTTCTAAATTTTCATTTTTATTTAACCCATAGAGAATAAGCCAGATTGCAAAGACCATTTCCTGTAATGCAATAGGAAGATTTAAAATCAGTAAAGGTGGCGAAAATGGTGCATATCCAAATGTTACCAAAATCACTGCGAACAAATGTAGTGTTGCACCCACAACACCCCAAATTGCCAACCATCTCAATACAATTTTAGTTTTAAGAAACGCAGTATAATACATAATTGCGCCTAAAGCAAATGCCATCGCCATACCATAAGTAGTGAGCAAATACTTAAAAGTCAAAATGAAATTTCCAATAGATTCTGTCAGCCCATCAGCTCGATATAAAAATAACAGCGCTAAATAACAACATGACCCAAGTGCTCCAAAGACACCTTCTACAGTCCTAAATGTAACAGCTGCTAGCGCCAAAGTAGGGCATTGCTCTTTAATTAATGGATAAATGCAAACTGAAATACCAATAGCACTAAAAGCCATTAGAAGCACCAATAAGATACCAGTGATAAATGCCATTTCATTTTGGCACAAAGTAATGACATCACGCGTTTGATGTGGATTGCCCAGAATTGAAACACTACCAACACCTGATGCTGTACAAACTATAAATAAGAATCCAATTATAATAAATCGTCTTTTACCCATAATATCAAAATCCTTTCAAAAATCATCTGTGTCTTATGACTGATTATATTCTAACGAATACGGCCATAAAAACATAGACACGAAAGTGTTGTTTTTGATTCTATATGAGTTTATACGCTCTTGCTTTTGCCACTGCTTCTGTTCGATTTGTTACTTCTAATTTTTCAAATATTTTTCGATTATGCCCTTTTACTGTGTCAGTTGCTAAAAATAGCTTTTGCCCGATGTCTTTATTAGACATCCCTTCTGCAATTAGCAGTAAAATCTCTAGCTCACGCGATGATAACATTACTTCAGCAGAAACATGAGCTAGATCATATTGTCTAGAGAGTTGAACTGCTTTTACTGTATTACCAACTTCTGAATACACCTTCACCAAAATCTCTGCAATTTCAGTAAGTCGTTGCTCAAAGTCGTTTGCTTTTGTTTTATGAAGTAAATCTTCCAGAAGTTCTATAGCCCTCTTATTATTGCCCTGTGCCATTAAAACCTTTGCGAGTTGTATTTCACACAGAATATAACGGTCAATTTGGTGATCATATTGCTTCGAAAGTTCAACTGCCTTGTTAGCATATGTGTAAGCTCTATCTAAAGATCTTTGGCTCAGATATATTCTCGATAAGCCAGCATATGCTTCACTTACAAAGTGTAAGGACTTTTCACCTGTGATCTCAAGGGCTTCACAATAAAGACGTTCTGCTTTTCCAAGATTTTGAATATTTTCTTCGACCATTCCCATGCCCACAAGAGCTAATACTTTTGTAAAATAGTCATCAGTATATGAAGTATATAATAAAGTTTGTTGATAACACTCAATTGCATTTTTATAGTCATTCGTGGTTTGATGTGCAATTCCAAGTGTCCAGGTAACCGATGAGCGGTAAGAAAAGTTACTCTCATCTAACCATTTGATTGCAATTGAAGCTTGTTTTATGATCTCTGCTACATCATATCTTGTCAGTGCTAAAGTTGCTCTAATTGTGGCAATTCTGCCTAAATAATCTTTGTTGTTTTTCTTTAAAAAGTATTTCTCTGCTATATTCACTAATATACCGATGCCATTCGTTTGACCCACCAAGAGCATTAAACTTGACTTCCAAACGTACAATTCTGGATAATCATTTAAAACATTCTGATCTAAACTGTTAATCCACTGGATAACGATACTAGCAATTTCATGATTACGAGAACTGCTACTTTTATCAAGGAGCTCCAAAATCCTTAAAACATTATTAGCCTGAATTGCATAATAGATTGATTCCACAAAATTATTATTTTTCTCATACCACTTACTCGCTCTTACATATAACTGGTTGATTGGGCTTAAGTCATTATTATAATACTGAGTCAATTTTAGTTTGAGTAAATCCGCAAAAAGTGGATGATATCGGTACCATTCATCATAATCATCTAATGAAACGAGAAAAAGGTTAGATCGGTATAATTCTGCTAATAAATCATTGTAGTTTGTAGTATTTTCATCCAATATATATTCACAAAGTGGCGCAGATAGTTGTCTTAAAATTGAGGTTTTCATTAAAAAAACGTTAACTTCATCAGAAAGCCCTTCTAAAACTTCTTCAACCAAATAGTCCACTATATATCTTTGTGTACCGTTGATTTTCTGTATCATATGATTCTCATTTTTAGAGTTTTGAAGTGTCAAACTCAATAACTTTAGTCCTGTAACCCAACCGTCTGTCTTCTGCTCCAAAGTAGAAATACTATCACTTGAAAGCTGAATATGAAATTTCGTAAATAAACTTGAAATTTCATCATAGCTAAATTTGAGGTGCTGAGCTCTAATTTCGCAGAGATTACCTTTAGCACGTAGTTTTGCCAGTGGAAGTTTAGGTTCCTCACGGGTCGTAATGGCCACATGTAAATTTTCAGGGAGATACTCTAATAAAAAGCCAACACCTTCGTGAATTTTATCATTTTCAATAAGATGATAATCATCTAATACAAGTATGATATCTTCTTGTACATTAGAAATTGAATTGATAACAGCTGTTATGATAGCTTCTTTTATCGGCATTTGGTCAAATGACATCATTTCATTAAAAATAACCTCTAACTCAGGGACACGAGATTTTAGCGCATAGAGTACATATAAGCAAAATCTTTTAACATCATTATCTTGAGAATCGAGAGACACCCAAGCCACCTGACGATCTACTTCACGTACCCATTGCGAAACCAATGTTGTCTTTCCAAATCCTGCAGCAGCAGATACCAAAGTTATTTTCCTTTGTATGCCGTTATTCAATTGGAGCAAAAGGTGGGGTCTAGCAATTACATCCTCATTTTGCCTTGGAACATATATTTTTGTTTTTATCATATTCATATTTATAATTATACTACAAGATATAATCGTATAAAGATTAAATATAAACATTACCCCGTAAATCAACCTATTTTTTTTGATTTTTACTAAACAAAT
The DNA here is from genome assembly GCA_965140735.1 of uncultured Fusibacter sp. Lineage (GTDB taxonomy): Bacteria > Bacillota > Clostridia > Peptostreptococcales > Acidaminobacteraceae > Fusibacter_A. The sequence continues at coordinate 886,882 of OZ223306.1, forward strand.
ACTCATTTATGTCGATATATTTATTAGAAAAGGATGGTGACATTATGAGAATCACAACACAAATGCAAAATGACAGTATGTTACAAATGCAAAACAGTAAATATTTTAAAAAAGCAAGTGAATCCGCAAAGGATAAGACAACAGATAGTAAAAACAATGAAATCAACCTTGGTAATGATCTTGTTGTGAAGAAGGATCATGATATGCTTATTTTGTCAAAAGTTGGAAAAGACAAGTCGAAAGAAGTTTTACAAGAAATTCCTTTAAACTCTAAAGCTGGGGCTGCATTAAGTGAATACATAAATTCAAGTGATACAGCAGATACCAAAACAGAGTATGAAAAAGCACTTGAAGAAATTCATCTTGCAAACAGAACCATGAGTCTCAGTAATTATCTATAGTAAAAAATGTAATTAATACTTAAAATCACGGGGCTATATAAAGATATAGGCCCTTTTTTTGACTTTAGTTCCATTGTTTTAACACGGTCGCTTTTCTAATATAATGGGGTATACAGATATAAAAATAATATATGAAATCAAATCTTATTCATCTTGAGGCAACCATTTGTTAAGTCATACAGTTTAAAATTGCATTTTGGCATATATTCAGCTTTGACAGTTAAGTGACAGTAGAGTATACTAATAAAAATAGAGGTGCTTATAATGAATAATTTAACCTACTTAACTCAATTGGTCCATCATCATTAATTGAGCGCTATACATCAGTGTAGTGCTGTTTAGTTGTGCACTGATGGGAAAAAGATATGAACCTGTCAGAAATGACAGGTTTTTTTAATTAATTTATGGAGGTGTCATAATGTCAAATAACAAACCACCAAGTGGTATGCGGGACTTTTTACCACAAGACAAAGCGTTAAGAGAATATGTAACGCGCGTGATTAGAGAAGAGTATTCCCGCAACGGATTTACTGAAATTGAAACTTCTCAAATTGAAAACCTTGAAAACCTAGAAAATAGTGACGGCGGCGATAATACAAAGTTGCTTTTCAAAATTTTAAAAAGAGGCGAGAAATTAAAACTCAATGAAATACCTGAAAAAGAGTCTAATTTATCTGATTTAGCAATGCGATTTGACTTAACATTACCTCTCAGTCGCTTCTATGCGAACAACAGAAATGACCTACCAGGTGTTTTTAAAGCGCTTCAGATGGGCTATGTATTCAGAGCAGAGCGTCCACAAAAGGGTCGCTATAGAAGCTTTATACAATGCGATGTAGATGTGATTGGTGATGAATCTAATCTTGCAGAAGTTGAACTGATCAACACTGTAGGAAAAGCTTTGACGCGATTAGGTCTCGATGATTTAACAATTAAAATAAACGATCGTCGCATTTTAAAAGGATTGGTTACTTCTGCTGGATTTGAAGCAGATGAGTTTTCAGATATCGCGATTACTTTGGATAAACTTGATAAAATTGGGCGAGAAGGCATTGTAAACGAGCTAAATACTAAAAACTATGATCAGGCTAAAATCGATCGATTAATGCAATTAAGTGATGATTTAGAAGCAAATGGCATTGAGAGTGCAAAGGTACTTTCAGAAGAAGGTTACACAAATCTTAAAGAGATCATGACTGTAATCGATGCGATTCAATCGGGTTACAAGATTAAGTTTGATTATTCACTTGTAAGGGGTATGGGCTATTATACAAGTACGATCTTTGAAGTCTATTATGGTGCACTTGGCTACGCAGTTGGTGGCGGTGGACGTTATGATGAAATGGTTGGAAAAATGAGTGGTGCTGATGCGCCAGCTTGTGGCTTTTCAATTGGATTTGAACGCATTGTGGATATCCTTAAAGAAGAAAACCGTAAAATGTCTACAGGTTCAAGACTCGCGTTTTTCTATGATCCTTCTGACGATTTAAAAGAAGTAATGAAAACGGCCATTGAGCTTCGTGAAAATTACGCTGTCGTTTCAGTGTTTGTTAAGAAAAAGAAATTTGGCAAGCAAGTGGATCGCTTAAAAGAACAGAATTTTGATATGTTTACAGTTTTCTCACCAGAATTGGAGATTAAAGCGCTTTAAAATTATAATGAAGGGGAGAGTGTCAAAATCTAAATGTTGAGCAACCAGCACCATGTGATATCGCTTATGAAAAGTAAGTGGTACAGCATATAGTAGATGGTTTATGCGAAACTGGATTTTGACACTCTAACTAATGATCATATAAATGAGCGCCATTCTTTCATAGAGGGGGCTCATTTTTGTATGGAATTTTATCTAAGATTACAAAAGGTAAGGATATAAGTATCTAAGCATTTAAAAATTCAATAAGCGCTATAGAAATTTAAGGTACATCTTTTGATGTATCTTTTTTTGTGTAATAACTTGGACAAATCTGCGCATAAAACCACAGGAAAATAATAATGACAGCCTCTATAATAAAGATATCGTTTTACACTTATGAATAGAGGAGGTCTTATGAAAAACAAAAGAACAACTAAAGCACAATATATTGAAATATCAGGGGCATCATATGAAATTGGGAAACAAATGGGAGCGTTATTGCCACAAAACACAGGCGTTATGGCGCACGAAGATATTATGCCAAAAGCACTTTTAGATGAAGCTTTCGCATTATACGATGAGTTTTGTCCTGGACTCACAGATGAACTCAGAGGGTATGCAGATGCCATAGGCGTCAAACTTGAACAACTAGAATTTTGCTCTATGACCTATCTGAGACCAAATTGTAGTGAAATGGTCTTGATGCCATCTAAGACAGATGATGATCATATCCTTTTGGCACGCAACTATGAATTTGCACCTCAATTTGAGGATTTTAGGGTTATTAAACTTTCTCCAACAGGGAAGTATGCACATATTGGAGGTTCAATTGTTGACTTTGGCAGAAGTGAGGGCTTAAATGAAAAGGGGCTTGGGGTTAGCATGACATCCTGTGGATTTCCCGTAAGCAACCAAAAGGAAATGAGAACCCCAGCATTTAAAGGTCTACAATTTTGGGCAGTGGTCAAAGCATTACTTGAAAACTGTAAGGATGTAGAGGGAGCACTGAATTTGGTTCAAAAGATGCCCATCGCCTACAATATAAATCTGCTGATCGCCGATGCATCTGGTAAAGCTGTGCTCTATGAAACATTAGATGGCGTATCTGCACACAAAGAAATTCAACAAGCAAATCATCTTGATCCTAAGTATCTTCATGCAACCAATCATCCAGTCTTAGAACCTATGCTTACAAAAGAACCTTTTGCAATGAAAAACTCCCTTGTAAGATATCAGACAATAGATCAATTTATCAATCAAAGTGACCAACATAATATTGAAAAGCTTAAATCATTTTTATTGACTGACTATCCTCATGGCCTCAATTGTCGCGGATTTGACGAGTTCTTTGGGACTATAAAGAGTGTCATCATGGACTTAAATGAACTTACTTTCCACATTTGCTGGGCAGGGCAAGAAAGCAACGGTTGGCAAATGTATGAGTTCAAAAATAGTCATTATGATAACTCAACGCAAGCGATTACTTATGAAATTGAATACTATGATGAGCCCACTGTCAGTGGTTTTTATGATCGCGTGCCACTCAAACTATAATTTGAATTTTTACTTATTTTTAATAACACTTTAAGGTATAATAGTTATTATGAACATAATGCTATTATAAACTTATCAAAAAGATTTCTATATTTTAGCATAGAAATCTTTTTTGTGTCTTTAGATTTTAAATGGAGATCAATTATGGAATGGATTCAATCCTTAAACAAGGCCATAGACTATATCGAAGATCATCTACTTGAGAGTTTTTCGATCAATGATGTCGCTTTAAAAGTACATATTTCGACTTATCATTTCCAAAGGATTTTCAGCGTTCTCACAGGCATCAGTATGGGGGAATACATACGCAATAGACGACTTTCTCTCGCAGGACAAGCAATGACGCAAAAGGGGGCTAAAGTACTTGATGTAGCCCTTACTTATGGTTATGAAAATGCTGAAAGCTTTTCAAAAGCATTTGAAAGATTCCACGGCATTAAACCCAGTCAAGCAAAAAAGCAAGGCGCATTGTTAAAATCATATAACCGCATGCTGATAAAACTTGCCATAGAGGGAGGCAATATTCTCGAATATCGCATTGAAAAAAAGCCTGCATTCAAAGTTGTTTTAGCCCCACATATATTTGTATCAGATACCTGCCAGCTTGAAATTCCCGAAGTTTGGCATGATTTTATGAGCAGGTTTAAAGAACATGGTGTCTGTGGCGAAATGGGCGTTCGTATCTTCGATCAAGAATCGACAAATAAATTCACCTATGGGATTGGTTGCCATGAGAAATTTGTATCTCACATCCCCTCTGACTTTAAAATTTACGAGATTCCTGAATTCACATGGGCTATTTTCCCGTGCGTTGGTTCCATGCCAGAATCTATTCAAGAGTTATGGGGACGCATCTATACGGAATGGTTACCTCAAGCAGAGTATCAATTTTTTGATGAATACGACATAGAGTATTATACAGAGGGCGACATTCATTCTGAAGATTACAAGTCGGAAATTTGGATTCCTGTGATTAAAAAACGTGATTAAAATAGGCAATTATCTAAAAATACAAATGGATTTTATTTTGGAGGTCTCACCATGTATCATGTAGAAATTTTATTATTTGAAAACTTTGAAACTTTAGATGTCTTTGGCCCTGTGGAAATACTCGGTGGACTTCCTGACTTATTTAAGCTCAATTTTGTTTCTTTAGAAGGTGGGCTCATAAAAAGCACTCAAGGGGTCTATGTACAAACAGAAAAATATCAATCGATAGTTGCTCAGAAAACCCCTGAAAAGAGGATTGTTTTGATTCCCGGTGGTGCGGGCACACGTGATTTAGCTTCTAATTCTGAATATATCTCATTTATAAAAACCTTTGCAACTGATGCTACTTACATTCTAAGCGTTTGTACGGGTGCAGCCCTTTTAGCAAAAGCAGGTCTTTTAAACGGTAAAAAAGCGACCAGTAACAAAAGAGCTTTCGAATGGGTAGTGGCACAATCCAGTGAGGTCACTTGGATCAAAAAATCACGCTGGGTGAGTGATGGCCACATCTTTACATCTTCAGGCATATCCGCTGGCATTGATATGACTCTTGGTTTTATAGAAATGCTCCATGGAAGAGAAGAAGCACTTAAGATCAGCAATCGCATCGAATATACTTGGCATACTGATTCCGAAGATGACCCTTTTGCAAAGCTTTATCCTTTTACAGCATCACGCTGATTAAAACATCACAGAATTTATCTTATCATACTAAAATCATATAGGAGATATCTCATGGCTATTTGGAATCCTTGGAAAGGCTGTCATAAAAAAAGTGAAGGCTGTGACAATTGTTATATCCATCGTGCCAATGCACGTAAAGGCATTGATACAGACGTCATTTATAAAACAGATGAATTTTACAAACCCATTGCTAAAGATAAAAAAGGCACTTACAAAATGAAGAGTGGTCAATTGGTATACCTCTGCTTTAACAGTGACTTTTTAATAGAAGAAGCGGACCCGTGGCGAGGTGAAATTTGGGATATGATCAGAGAGAGGAGCGATCTCAGATTTCTATTTTTAACCAAGCGCATTGAACGCTTTTTAATCAGTGCACCGACTGACATTGGTGAGCATTTTGACCATGTAACAGTATGTACCACGGTTGAAAATCAAGCGAGAGCAGACGAAAGAATACCCTTTTTCAAAACATTGCCGATTAAACATAAGATGATCACCATTCAGCCCATGTTAGAAAGTATTGATCTTTCAAATTATCTTGACGAAAGCATAGAATATGTCATCGTCGGTGGTGAATCTGGTAAAGATTTAAGGCCACTTTATTACGATTGGGTTCTGGATGTCCGATCTCAATGTATCGAAAAAAATGTCGGCTTTGAGTTCAGACAATTGGGCTCTACTTTTATTAAAGAAGGAAAGACTTATCATATTAAAACATCAGACCTCTGTAAACAGGCAAGGAAGGCAGGTATTAACTATGCCCCAAAGTAATATAAAAGACTTACATATGAAGTCGGGTTTTATAAACGATCGCTCAAAATTGATTTTGATCTTAACACTCATGCTAGCCCTTGTTTTTCTAATAACAGGATGCCAAGGTGACAAATCAAGCAAAGATACAACGCCTACAGTTCCAATTGTAAAAGATGAAACCCCTTCAACCTTATCCGTTCAAGGCACGCTAAACAAAGAAGACTACATAGAAGCTTGCGATTTAATCGCTAAAAATTATATACATTTAGAATCTCAGTTACATGTGACACCGGAAAAATTTTATAACGATTCAAAAGTCTATGCGGATCAAATAGAGTGGACTGGTGAAAAAAATCAACTTGTAAATGAAATTCGAAAATTAATGTCAAAGTTTAAGGACGGACACATCAGTTGGTTCTTATCAAGTGACTATAGAATTTCAAAATCAATGACTTTAGGATTTGTAGCCACAAAAACAACGGACAATCACATGATTATTAGTAAAGTTTATCCAACTGTTGAATCTAAACTCTCTCCAAATGATGAAATTCTTGAATGGAATGGACATCCGGTTCAAAATGAAATCCATAACATAGCGCTATTAGCACCAAGATCAACTCCTATTTCAAGCTTTGAATATGCAACGAGGAGATTGAGCACAGATTTTTCATTTATGCCACTTAGAGAAACTTATGCGCCTGTCACTTTAAAAATCAAAAGAAAAAATGGGAATGAAGAAGATATCACTTTAGATTGGACTGAATGCAGTGGTTATACAAGCTTTGGTGAATCTGTAGATGAATCTGATGGTACACCTTCGATCTTTTTAACCCCTTCGTTAATCCCATCCACTGAGGAAATTCCAAATGATGCATCGTACATCCATCCCTCATTACTCTATTATACGAGAGAAGTTGGTGATGAAGTGGTTGCCGTTCTTCACCCAAGGGATTTTTACAGATGGTCTCAAGAGGACCTAGATCAAACTATGGAGGCACTACTTGCACAAGAGCCTACGGTCTTTTTAATAGATTTAAAAGACACTGCTGGTGGCAGCTTCGATCAAGTCCTTTTTCTTTCACACGCACTTGATATTACCAATCATTTTAAATATCTATGTAATACAATCCATGAAGATACAGGAGAATCTGTGCTCTCACACGACAATTTTGATTTTATAGAACGTGAAATCGACCTAAAAAATACATGGGATGGCAAAGTCATCTTTAAGATTAATCCCATCGTACAAAGTGGCGGGGATTTCTTTTCAAGGTGGATGCAACTTAACAATAAGAACAATCGGTTTTTATTCATTGGTACGCCAACTGGTGGTGCAGGCGCAGGTACAGATTCTTATGAATTAACACATTCTAAAATTGAGATTTCAATACCACGTAGAGATTATCAGATTGTAGGTGATGATGCCCCAATAGAAGGGCATAGTGTTGAGCCTGATTTACTAACGGATATGAGTGTTGAGACTTTTCTAAAATCTCCTGAGTTTGATTTATTTATGGGCACTGCCCTCAAAACTTTAATGCAATCCGATATGAGCACAGATGGCGAAGTACCCTCACTTCAAATTGCACAAGGCCAAGGTGAATACTATGATGCCACAGATACTTTTTCTAAAAGGGTGATGCTTGCCATGAAGACAGCCTTCTTCTTCACCCCAAGAAGTACCTTTAATTTTAAAGATGATGTTAAACTGAAATTTGAAGGCTATTCCACTATTTTATTGGATACTAAGCAGGGACTCTTTAGGTTTGAGAATGAAAAAAATATCTATTCATGTAAGGCGCTTTCAAGTCAACTATGGCAACGTTATGTCATGAAAATCATCAATGATAAGCCTGTTTATGACACATTCAATAAAGATATTCTTTTCAGAAAAAATTTAGGGCGACAAGGGGACGAAGAAAATCCAGAACTATTACTCTTCTATGATGGCGACATAAGAATAAGTGTTGATCGTGAAGCTTTCACAGTTATGGCTCAGCCTATTGAAGAGGCAGCACTTGAAAGTGGAAATTTTGCGAATCAATATACAACGGAAGTTCTGATTAGAGACAGTTTAGATCAAAATAAAAAAGATACAAGATTGATCTTGGTTGGGATAGAGTACAGCTTTGTCAATAAGTATGGCTCCACAGCATCACTAAAGAGCTATTACTATGAAAATCATAAGTTCAATGAAGATCTTGATATAAACCAGATTTTATCATCACCCTTAAGTATTGTTTCATATGAAAATGGCCTCTTAACATTAAGCCTTGATGACTATGATCAGGTGTTTACACTTCCTTTGACTAAAGATGAAATCCACGAGACTGATGCCTATATATCATTTCTTAAATCCGCTGGAAAGTCTTTTATAAAACATGAAGATTATGTTTATTTGTCTAATCTACGGACATACAAGCTCTATGATTACGACCAAGACGGGGAAGATGAAGTCATTGCCACTGTAAACATGCGCGGGTATACCTCAGGGATCGGCGATACACTTTATTTCGTATTAAAATATGAGGGTGATAGACTTCACTTAGATAAAATCATCCCTTCACGAAGCACTCAAAACTTAGAAGCTATTTTTGAATAGACATTGGAGGTCTTATGCAAAGCTTTGGCATGCCCACGCTAATAGAACTTGATACACTAGAAGATAATGTGATCCTTTGCAAATCACTTGGACTCGATTTTGTTGAAATCAATATGAACCTGCCACAATTTCAGCTCAACCAATTGACGCCTGAATATCTCAATGCACTTCAAGATCAATACGGTATCGCCTTTACTTTTCATTTAGCAGAGGATATCGATATTGCACACTTTAATGAAGACATCCGAGATACCTATTTCAAAATTGTGAAAGAGACCCTTGAACTGATGACCAAGACAAATATAAAGAAGCTCAACATGCATCTGAGTAAGGGCATTTACTTTACTCTGCCATCACAAAAGGTTTATTTATATGAGAAATATGCTGAAACGTACATGGATAATATGCGTGCCTTTTCAAATTTTATTAAAACACAGTTGGAAGGTAGAAAGATTCAGCTCTGCATAGAGAACACAGGCATATACGATTCACCTTTTATTACAGATGCGCTCTTGACCTTACTAGATAATGAGAACATTAGTCTCACTTGGGATATTGGTCATGATCATTCCAGTGCGTTTGCAGATCGTGCCTTTTTGGAGGACAATATAGAGCGTATTCAACATTTCCACATTCATGATGCCATTGGCAAGTCAAATCACTTAACACTCTTTGATGGTGAAATTAACCTAGAGTACTTTCTAAATTTATCAAAGCAAAAACACGCCTCTGTGGTCTTTGAGACGAAGACCATCGAAGCCTTAAAAGAATCTATAAAACGCTTAAAAGAACGTGGGGGTATTCATGCATAAAGAAGTATTAGAAGTTCTTGAACAATTTAAAGATGATATTACAGCGCTTGTAAAAAACAAGCTATTTGATATCGTTCTTCATGGTTCAACTGTGGACGACAGCTTCGTGCCTGGAAAAGGGGACATAGACTTTTTAGTCTTTTTAAGTGCTCCTGTAAATGAGGCAGAGTATGTTGACATTAAGAATTATCATAAAAAACTAAGACAAAACAACACTTTGATGGCACAGCTAGAGGGGTGCTATCTTGTTCTAAATCATAATTTGGAACAAATACTAGGGGGCGTCTATATTGGATCAACAGAGAGTAGATGGAGACAATTTGAAGGCAATATCTTTAATGCATTAGATCGTGCGCATATTTCAGCACAACATTATGCGCTTTATTCGAGGGTGAAAATGGATTCACTCTTTAAATACGACTTCAAAGATGTTAAAAATGAAATTATCCTAAATCTCAATGAAACGATCACTCTCTTGGATCGAATAGATGATTATGACTTTAAATTACACGCCATACATGCCAGCGCACGCAGTCTCTTTACCTATAGAAATCATGCTTTCATTTCCAAAAAAGCTGCTCTAAAATGGTTAAGTCAGATGCCCGAATTTAACGATTACAGTTCTTTTATAGAAAGCTTAATCCCTTTTAAGAGTATGCTGACAGCCGATGAGAAAAATGCAATGCAGTTGCTACCACTTGAAAATATTAAGTCTATCTTATTAAAAATGAAAGCTCTATTAGCATTAGAAGAAGACATAATCTACCTTGATCAGAATTTAAGATTGAGAAAACCCCAGCTAGAAGAATGGCCACATGCTCTAAAATGGTATCAAAACAAAGAAATCATGTACTTCTCTGAAGGCATTACAGATAGATTTTATGACATGGAAGACATCAAACGCATGTATCAGTATTTAAGCAACCATGGAAATCTTTATTTTATAGAAACATTCACCGATATAGATGAGTGGCTCGCTATAGGGGATACTACTTTTTCAGATAAAAATCTACCGATCGTCATTGGAGATTCCACTTATTGGGGACAGGGGATAGGGCGTAAAGTTATCACCAAGTTTATTGAACTCGCGCATGATCTGCAATTAAGTAGTTTAACCGTTCCTGAAATCTATCATTACAATGAACGTTCTGCAAATTTGTTTTTAGGGCTTGGATTTGTAAAATCTAGTGAAAACGAAGTATCCAGTAGCTACATATATACGATCACATAACAAGACGCATTAAGCATTCTTTCGAATATTAAACATCAAGAATTCAATATTAAACTAAAAGTGAGGCAAGTTAAATGAATAAAACAATTGGTATTTTAGCAGGTATGGGCCCAAGATCAACAAGTCCCTTCTTAGAAATGGTTTTAGATGAATGTCAAATTCAATATGGTGCAAAATACGATATAGATTATCCACATATGATGATCTACTCTTTACCAACGCCTTTTTACATCGATCGTGCTGTAGATGAAGAAGCCCTAAAAGACTCTATAAAAGTGGGGTTAAATAGGCTCGTTAAAGCTTCAGTGGATATTGTTGCAATTCCTTGTAATAGTGCTCATAAATACTTTGAATCTATCACTGAAGGTATTACAGTGCCTGTCATAAACATTGTGGACGAAGCTTTGGATATGATTCCTGAGCATTCAAAAGTGGCGATCCTATCCACTGAACTTACGTTTAATTCAGGTATTTATCAAAAGGGCATTTCTGATAAAAATTGTACTTTAATAAAAAAGACTGAATGGCAAAAATCCGTAAATTCAATTATTATGCACATTAAGGCAAACGATGATATTAAAAAGATTACAGCGTTATGGCATGAGCTAGAACAACAATTAATTGAGGCAAAAATTGATTTTGTCATTTTAGCCTGTACGGATTTAAATGTCTTATTTGAAAATATAACTGTAAAAGTTAAAATTATTGACGCTTCTAGAAAACTAGCTCAGGCTTTAGTAAGAAATTACCTATTATTGGAGTAATCAGATTTTTCCTTATGTTATAATAAATGAGTTGGGTTTTAATGTAAAAGGATATGAATTCAGCGATTTGAAAAATTTAGAATTAAAAGAGAGGTAAATAAACATGGATACAAAATGCCCCTATTGCGGAGAGGAACTCACAAAAGGCTTTTTAAAATCAAGGAGTAGTTCAATCGCATGGCTCAGTGATGATGCTAATTTTATAAAAAAGTATACTGTTTTTGGCGGTGAACCTATTGCATATGCCAATCCAGTGCCTGCATACCGCTGCTTTAATTGTAAAAAAGTTATATTTGATATCATAAATCCCTATGAGTAGTCAAAACATGAAAGGATGAATCCTCATTATGACACGAAAAAGATCTTACATACTTTTATCATTTGAGTTACTTGCTATTTTACTTTTTAATGCAATTGATTATTTCAATCTTAACTCAGCCACTTTTAATGCATCAGGAATCAAAGTTATACTGGGATGGCTTATTTTTTTCTCGAGCCTTATCCTCTTCGTTTATTTTTTTAAAACACGATTTAGTCAGTATCTCAAAGAGTTTAATCAAGCGGATACAAACTTTTACAATCTGATGATGAATGAACTGGATTTAAACGAAATCTCTGACGAAATGAAAGAAACCATTTCTAATGACCTTATTTTATTTTTAAACAAGCGGTCGAAAAACGAAGTGGACTTTCCTTATTTAAAACTTTTTAGAAACTATGACTATGATGCCACTGTAGATCGTAGTTTTCAGATATTGAGTCAACAGATTATCTCTGAGTATAAATCAAAAGAAAAACGCATTAGATTCTTAAAATTTACAAGTTTATTAGCGGTTTATCCTGTGCTTTTTGCTTATATTTTGAATAGCTGTCATTTTAATGCATCCCTGTTCAATGTTACAGCTGACTTGAGAGGCTCTGCTTATATCTTTTTTTTAATTTGTTTAACCATAGTTCTTGAAAGATGGACACATTTTGGATACCGGCAATTGCTCTCCTTTATCTTGAATCTAGTTTTTCTGCTGGGATTCTCTAAAATCAGCTCTATCCATTTTACAAATAGCTTTGTTGCTAGCTTTATGAATACTCAGATTAAGTTCATGCCAAATCTATATGTTTTAATTGGGTACTTAACCATCATAGGTTTGACCTGTACAGCTCAACAATCTATTCGTCGAAACATCCTTAAATCCATTTTTAATGGTAATATGCTTGAAAGGACAATTTAATCATTATGTAACGATACGAAGCATTACATTTGCTATAATATTTATAGTGCTATATATTAAGATCAATTTGAATTCAAAATAAAATTGAAAGCGAGTATATAAATGACAAATCAGAAGAAAATCAAAATTGGCATCAAAGCTTTTATACTTCATGAGGGCGAATATTTGATGATGCACAACAACGGTGTCAAAGAAGATATATGGGAACTTCCTGGTGGCTGCATGGAGTTTGGCGAAACGATGGAAGAAACGCTTCACCGAGAACTGTTAGAAGAAGCTGGGCTTGAGGTAAAACACATTAAAGTTTTAGATACATGGAATCACGTTGAGGCGGATTATCATTTGACCGGTATCATCTATTTATGCACATCAAGTTCCAAAGAAGTTACCTTATCGGATGAACACGATAAATATCAATGGGTTAAAGCCGATCAAGATTCTTTAAAGTATCTATACGATGCCTTTAAGTCAAGGATGATCCATTGGAATTGGGAAGAGATTGAGAAAGGTGTCTTATAACTATGGCTATTTTTAACGGTATTCTTTCATTAATATTTATAATTGCACCCATTTATGCATTTGTAATGATCATCGAACGATTTAATCGAATTGAGCTACATATGAAAAATTTGGAAACCAAAATTGATCGACTTTTAGAAGGGCAGGCTGTTGATGAAACAGTTTAAGCACCTCCTTCTACCGCTTTGTGTTGTAGCAATCCTGTTGCTTTCAATGTCTTGCTCAAAAAATATGCCTAACGAAATCGACATAAATAAAGTTTATTTGCAAATTAATGACACCATTAAAACAACTGCATTTGTTGATTTCAATTTTCAAGATTTGTTAACAGAACTCTCCATAGAGCCAGCGGCGGTTTCTATAAACGAGTTCAATATCAATATTGATAAAGATGGCTATATAAACAGCTTTAATATTGCATATGTTATAGCGGATTCTAGTCAAGTTAAAACGATGATTTATCGTCGAAAAAATGATTTCTTTAAGATTTTAGAAAGCACTTTGGGAGATCAAATTTCAATTATAAATGCAAATGTCAATATATTTGATTTAACCGATCTAAATCTTAAGGATTTGACTCAATATTACGTCGATTACGATTCATGGGAAATAAAATTTTGTAAAGCAACCGAGGGCGCTGAATTCTTTATCTATGGTAATCCAATTGGAAAAGAGGACGATCCTTTTAGAGTAAGTGTTAGCAAAACTTTTTTAGAGCATTAAGTTGGAGACATATATGACCGTTGATTGGAGGCATCTCAGATGATTATTGAAACAAAACAAATAAATTCTAAATCTATCCTATGGACACTTAGAAGTGCAAAGCAGAGTGATGCAGATGCTTTGGCAAAACTACGTCTTCAAATTGACAGTGAGACTGAATTTCTAGACCGAGAGGTAGGGGAAGGCATCTTAACAGCAGCAGATTTTGTAAAAATTATTGAAAAAGATTCTTTAGATTCTGGACATCTTTTTCTAGTTGCTGAACATGAAGATAATCTTGTCGGATTTACACGGTGTGAGCGCAAATCCTTAAATCGTTTTAACCATCAAGCTGATTTCGGTATTTGTATTCTTAAAGACTATTGGGGCTACGGTATAGGCAGACATCTGATCAATGCCGTGCTGGTGTGGGCAGATGAAACAAACATCGAAAAAGTGCTGCTCTCTGTGGTTGAAACCAATGAATCCGCTATCAAGCTCTATGAAAGTGTCGGCTTTAAACAAGAAGCTCTTCTGATTAAGGATAGAAAACATAGAGATGGTCGTTATTATAACACTGTATTAATGGGTCGTTTCAGATCGAATGGATAGGCGTTAATGACACTGATTTAACGCAAATCTCCTAGTATGCCCGTTTCTTACTCAATCCTTTGAAAAAATTTAAGACTTATTAAGGAGAAAACATGCAATTAAGAACTTATACACCTTTTTTTAAAATAGCTTCATTTACAGCATGTGGTTTTATAATTCTAGCAAGTTATAATTCTAAGCGTAACATTATCATAGGACTATTCATGTTATTGTATATTTTATTGGCTTTGCAAACTTACAAAATTGTCTTGGAGAATAAAGCTATTGTTATTTATAAAGCATTTTCCAAAGCATTACGTATTGAAGGCAATTCTATTCATAAAATTGAGTTAGAATCAATAAAAAACAGTAAATTGCCTGCACATAGATTGTATGTTTACGTAGACAGCAAAATCTACGAAACAAGTATTAGTTGGTTTAGTCAAAGTGATATGCTCAAGGGACTCATCAACTTTTGCGCAGCAAATAGTATTGAGATGGATGTGAGCAATTATAAACAATAGAGCTGTAGTTCAATATAGCAGTTGTTATAAAACCTAAGATTAAGAGAGAGGTAAATAAATGATAAAAAAAATTGCAAATAGAGCATTTATAGAAGAAGGGTTCCCACATTTTGTGCCCTTAGAAGAGAAAGAAGAAAATATAGAATATGCATATACAATCATAAAGGACAATTGGGTTCAGAAAAATTGGATTTCACATATGAAAAGAAACAACAAATATTTCAATCAAGTTGTAGATAGGGTATTAGATAGAGATGGGCTAATTCTTGATATTGGAACGGGTCCAGGTGGTGGATACATGCCTGTCATTTTACAAAGAAAATTGGAAGCTCAAATAATAATAAGCGATCTATGTCCAACGGTATTAAAAGAGTGGAAAAAATTTCTTGAAAAAGAAGTAAAACCACCTAATATTCATTATGCTGCATTTGACAATTGTGATATGCCTTTAGAAGATGAATCTATTGATATTGTTACTTCCGCAGGAGGTTTTACAAATACTGAGGGTGATAAAAGTAATGTTCTTAAAGAAATATATCGAATATTAAAATCAGATGGATTTTTTGTAGATGGTGGTGGCTATATAAAACAAGAAATGTTAGATACTTTACCCATTGAAGCGAAAACTGACATTTTAGATACCTTTCCTAACATAACTTGTGACTATAGCGATGAATTAAAAGCAATTGGCTTCAGAAAGATTGAAAATATTAATACCGGCGGATGGTCAACTAAAGGTGATGATAGTACAATAGCAAATATAGCAAGAAAACACGGTGTTGAGGTGTTCTTCACTTCTTATATACGATATAGCTATAAATAATAAGATTTAAGTAAAGGAGTGGGAAAATGCTTAAATTTCAAGAAACTCAGCAAATTGATCCCAGTTTAAAAGCAATTTTGGTGATCTTATTCATTGTTTGTATGGCGTTAAATGTATTTATAAACATTGCTTTTTTTACAGGCACTCTTATTTGTTTTGTTTTTTCAATTATAGCTTTTATGCTCAGACTAGATGTTTATGTCTATGATGATCGAATTGAGTACAAACTGTTTCCATTCCACAAATCAAACAGAGTCACAATGCTTAATAGTATCAAACAAATTGAGATTATGTCTTCTAATCAGTTATGCCTATTTGGACTTAAGATTAAGAATACGCCGAGTGGTGCATACTATCATTTGGGTGGCGATACCATTATACGTATAAAAACGAAAGAGGGTAAAGTTATTTGGATAAGCACACAAAAATCAAAAGAAATTGAGCAGGTTTTTGAAAATATAGAATGTCTGGGGTAAGGATAAAATGATTAGAGCTGCAACAAAAGCCGATGTAGATTGTATTGCCAAATTAAGAAACGATACATGGAAAACCGCATATAAAGGCATTGTATCAGATCAATTTCTAAGTAAATTGGACAATAATGAAAAAGCCAAGAGGTTTTGTCTTTTTTTAGAGGAGAAAGACAAATTTCTCTTTGTCTATTCAGATAATAGGACAAATCAAATATGTGGCTACGTACAGTTCGGAAAGCCTAATGAATTTATTCAAGCAGACAGTGAAATATACGCATTGTATGTTTTAGATGATTTCCAAAGGCAAGGGATTGGAAAAGCACTCATGTTAGAAGCGAATAAAAAATTAAAGGAAAATGGAAATAAAGATGCTGTAATATGGGTTTTTAGTGACAATTTCAAAGCAAGGGCTTTTTATGAGAAATTAGGTGGCTTGTATTTGCAAGATAAACTCATTAGAGTTGGAAGTGATGAGATAAAGGTTACCAGCTACTTGTTTACCCTAACTTAGCGAATACTACTGCACAACTACTGACCTTTGTCACATAAGCTTAAATACATGAGCACTTCATCTCATTTGAATTAGAAAAAGATATAAACAGGAGGCAAAGATGGATCACAACATTTATGAATTTGGTAGGAAACATAAGCAACTGATTCTTTTTATACCCATATATTTATTCTTCATATTTATAACAGGATTTGTCATGGGGATTAGTTTTGGTAACAACGATCTTTGGGAAAAGGGTATTAAAAGAGCAAGACAGAAATAATCAATGAACTCATGACGATTGTTTATTATGAAAAGTTGCTCGTTAAATAGGTTAAGACAATAATAGATTCAATATGGAGGTATGAAAATGATAACTTATAAAACAGAAATTAGCGATTTAGATTGGGAAAACCTTGTCGATCTTTATGATGAAACGAATATGTGCATAGGGCTTGGCCGTAAAAGAGAAACCGAAAAAATTCGTAGAGCTTTTCAAAACAGTTATCAATTTGTAACCGCTTGGGATTCAGATAAAATAATAGGTTGTGCTAGAATGATATCCGATGGCGAATGCTATGGCTGGATTCACGATATGGCTGTGCTTCCTGATTATCGCAAACAAGACATTGGACGCCAATCGTGGAAAAACTGCTAGAAGGCAATGAAAATCTTTTAATTGGATTAACTTCCTCATTTGAAGCTGTTGATTTTTATACCAAACTTGGATTCAAGAAACACAAAACTGCCATGGCAAAATATCCTGGCTCTTCAGATTATCTTTACGAGTAATTCAATACCTCATATTCTATTATATAGACTACACCCCCCAGTTTGAAATGTATTTCGGAATAAATAAAATCCAGTAGAGGAGAAAAAATGAAAATAGAAACAGTACGTGATGCAAGATTAATTGCTAAATTAAATGAACCTGTACAAACGCTACATCACCAGTTGTATCCTGAAAAATTTAAAAGCTTTGACTTCCATGCGATTTGTGATTATTTTCAAGAGGTTATGAATATGGATCATCAACATTTTTTAGTTTGTTTTGATGGTGATGAAGCCACTGGTTATATCTGGTTTGAAGAGATTATTAAAATGGAAACTGCTTTTAGCAACCCATCACACTGTCTCTATGTTCAACACATTTCAGTCAATGAGAATAAGCGTGGCAAAGGCGCCAGCAAGCTCTTATTGGATGAAGTTTTAAAATTCGCTAATTCAAAATCAATCAAACGCATTGGCTTAGATTACTGGTTTAAAAATACGGTTGCAAAGGAAATCTATGCAAAGCTCGGATTTACAGTGGAGCGAGAGACAACTTATCTCACATTATAATGAGCAAGGGAAAGGATATGCCAGCCAAGCGATCCATCTTATTTTAAAAGAAGCCTTTGAGCATTACAAAGTGAGTGAAGTTATTGCTGGCACGTCTAAAAAAAATATAGCTTCACAAAGAGTACTTGAGAAAAATGGATTTGTAAAAGTAGGGGAAGAAGAAAAAATCATGAAGGTTAATGGTCAATGGGTTGATGGTATTTTATATGCCACTCAAAAATAATACAGCAGAATATAAGGTATGGTGAATATGAAAAAAGCATCTGAATGTCAAAATATGATAGAAATACGACAAGAAATAGACTGTATTGATGATCAAATTGTAGATTTGATCTCTAAACGTTCTGAATACGTTAAAGAAGCTGCCAAGTTTAAAAAGAGTGAAAAAGCCGTTAAAGATAGCAAACGAGTAGAGGCCGTCATCAATTCCAAAAAAGAACTTGCCATAAAATACGGTGTATCTCCTGAACTAATAGGAAAACTATATGGTATGATGATCGAGCATTTTGTTAATGAGGAAATGAATGAGTGGCAGCAAAAATAATTTCAAATATTATAAACACGAGGTTTTACAATGGATTCAAGCTCAATCGACTTTATTCAAGGACTAACTGAAAAAAATATCTCTGCATTAAAAAAAGTCCCAAAATCCGATTTACATAATCATTTTGTACTTGGCGGAAACAGATTATTTATAAAAGAACAGACGGGTATAAAAATACCGCCATTTAAAGGAGTTATGCACTCGATGAATGAAATGCACCAGTGGCATAACCAATACCTTGGCGAAAAATTTAATAGCCCTGAAATGAGACAACTATTGATCGATGCCACTTTTGTACAAGCTACACAGGATGGTATAAAAATCATTGAAATTGGCGAAGATGTCTGGGGTTTAAATGCATATTTTCAAAATAGTATTAAGCAGCTCATTGGTAGCTTTAAACATTCCCAAAAGAAATATGCGCCTCAAGTAGAATTGCGTTTACAAATTGGTATGTCACGTCATTGCTCAATAAAGTCTCTTGAAAAATGGTTAGAACCCTTTTGGGATGAAAAAGTATTCTATTCAATTGATCTATACGGCGTTGAAGATGCACAACCCATAGAAAATTTTAAAAATATTTATCGCAAAGCAAAAGCGAAAGGCTTAAAGCTAAAAGCACATGTGGGTGAATGGGGCACTGCAGAAGATGTGAGAAGGGCAGTAGATCTATTAGAACTTGATGAAGTACAGCATGGCATAGGCAGTGTTGATTCAAAAGAAGTCATGAACTATTTAAGGGCACATAAAATTCGACTCAACATAACGCCCACAAGCAATATCATCTTAGGACGAGTCAAAAACTATGCTGTTCACCCCATAAAAGAATTGTATCACGCAGGGATTGACGTTACCATTAATTCAGATGATGTCCTCATCTTCAATAGTGACGTCAGCAAAGAGTATTTAAGACTATATGAAAATGGTGTGCTTTCAGCTGAGGACCTTGATGATATCAGAAGAAATGGCTTAAAATAAGCATTTTATAAATGAGAAAGGTATAAATCTATGTCAGGAAAAGAACCCCTTTTAATCGCAGTAATAAACGCACTCATTTTTCTCTATTTATTATCTGTATTCTACACCATGAAATCTAAATTGAAAGCATGTAAGATTCCTATTATAGATGTGAAAAATTACGGTTTTGAAAATTGGGCACAATCGGTTACTTTTACGTATTTACTCATTTGGGGCTTTAACGTGTTGGCACACAGCGATAATAAAGCATGGTATATCGTAATACCACTATTCCAGATTGCAATTATTTTGCTCTCACTTATTGATGGCTTTCGAAAAAGCAGATTCAAAATATATGAAAATGCAATCAATTTTCCATTGGGGATTGTAAAGTGGCATCAAATCGTTGAACACGAATGGGAAGACAACAACCGTGACGATTTATTATTTCTAGTGGTCACTGTGAAAAAGGAAAAAAGTATCACTCGCCGTAAAACCAAGAAAATGAAAGTTAAAATAATGCGCTTACATAAAGACACTATTGAAGAATGCTTTCAGAAAATCGAAAAGAACAACTTAAGTGAGGCTCTAAATCATTGAAAAAAATATATATTATTGGCATTGTAGGCGCTGGAAAAACAACGCTTTCAAAAGAATTATCTCAAAGATTGAACATTCGATCTTATGAAGTGGATACAATCATCTATAGGCAAACGAAAAAAGGTCGAATAAAACAAAGTGTAGCAGAACAAATTGCAGAATTCACAGACATTAATAAAGAATCTGCGTGGATAATAGAAGGTACTTATCGCTCTAGTTGTAAATATTTATTAGAAAATGCAGACATAATTCTTTTTCTTGATCCTCCACAATACGTCAGAAAGATAAGAATCATCAAAAGATTTTTAAAACAACAACTGGGATTGGAAAAGAGCCATTATAAGTCCGATTTGAAGATGTTAAAGGCTATGTTTAAATGGTCTCATGATTTCGAAATCAATAGAGCTGCTTTTGAAGAAATGCTTAAAACTTATGAAACTAAATTAGTCGTCATTCGTACTAGACGAGAGTTAAAAAATACCATCAAGCAACCATACCCTCAGATCGGCAATAAAGATAGGAGAGTTTATGAAAATTGAGTATATAAACGACATCACTAAAATCAACGCCACACAGTTAGAAGGATTCTTTGTTGATTGGCCTAATCCGCCCTCACAAAGTACACATTTAAAGATTTTGAATCAAAGCACACACTTTTGGGTTGCAATTGATTTAGAAGCCAACAAAGTGATTGGCTTTATCAACGCCATATCGGATAAAGTATTATCTGCTTATATCCCTCTGCTTGAAGTGCTACCCGAATACAAACATCAAGGTATAGGAAGTAAATTGGTAGAATTGATGGTCAAAACCTTGAGTGATATCTACATGGTGGATATCGTCTGTGATGAAGATATCGTGCCCTTTTATAAAACGCATGGCTTTATGAATGGCAATTCTATGATGTTAAG
Organism: uncultured Fusibacter sp.; assembly: GCA_965140735.1. Taxonomy (GTDB): domain Bacteria; phylum Bacillota; class Clostridia; order Peptostreptococcales; family Acidaminobacteraceae; genus Fusibacter_A. The sequence goes on from OZ223306.1 coordinate 908,010, forward strand.
ACACTTTGAAAAGCAGTCAGGAGAAAACAACTGATAAAAAAGAGGGGGCACATTAAGCCATGAGCAAAAAAAAATTCTTAGCACTCATCCTTATAGAAATTTTAACCATCTTACTCTTTAAAACCATAGAATACTCAGGATTCAGCATACCGACTTATGATATTTCGAAACTCAGTATCCTACTTGGAATCATCATTTTTGTATTGGGCCTATTTTTAATAGCACATTTAACAGCGTATATCTACAAGCGCATAGAGGATCACTATATATACCATTTAAGCCCAGTAGATAGAGATTTCTATGACCTCTTATGCACAGAACTAGATGCACGTGAATTATCAACAGATTTAAACGGTCAGATTTCATCTGATATGCTAAAGCTTCTCTATAAAAACAGCAAAGCCTCTAAGAACTTTGATCATAGTTCACCAAGGTATTTTAAAAATAGATGCTGTAACACTTATGAAGATCATGGCTGCCAACGCCTACTAGAGCAGCTGATTCACACATACAGTAAGAAAACAAAGCTCATATCTAATTTGAATATACTCTTTTTTATTTTAATATTTTTTATAGCCTTCAATTTTGCATTAAACGGCTATAATTTTAATGCAAATTACTTTAGAATTTCATTGCCATTCCCTATATTGTTTCTGGGGCTCATTAATTATTTGCCCCATATGCCAAGCAAATATTTTTCACACGCCAAACACTGGAAAAAGATTCAATTTGGAATCACTTCAGTGCTTGATATTGGAGCCCTCATACTGCTAACACGCTGGCAATATGCTAACCCTTCTGATCACGCAATTTTAAACTTTATTGCTCATGGTAAGATTGAATTTATACCAAATCTATATGTCCTATTGGCAATTGTAATCTTGATCATTATTTCATATATTACACCAAGGATAATCCGTAGACACCTTTTAAGTTCCGTATTCACTGATCCAAACCTTGAATATAAATATCAAAACAACTAGATTCGTTAAAATGAAAAGGAGTGACCTAATGGCTATTAAAATCATGCCTATGGCTATTGAACACGCTAAAAGTATCGTTAAATGGCAGTATCCAGCACCTTATAATCTATACAATATGAATGATGACTCAAAATCCATAGCAGAACTCATGGATGGAAGCTATTATGCCGTATGGGATTCAGGCCTCGGGCTTATAGGATTTTATTGTTATGGCAACTCTGCAATAGTCCCCGCTGGAAATGATTATGGTGCTTATGTTGATCCTACTTTTTTAGATATCGGTATTGGATTAAAGCCAGACCTATGTGGGGAAGGGCATGGGAAAGACTTCTTCAATGAAGCTCTGTTATTTGCCAAAACACAATTCAGCGCTTGCAAATTACGTCTAACTGTTGCTACTTTCAACCAAAGAGCCATAAAGCTCTATGAATCATTTGGATTTAAAACCTCAATAATTTTTAATCGGTTTTCTGAACATGACCAAACTGAGTTTATAACGATGATCTATATATCTACAAAACTCTAAAGCTATTAATTGTAGAGGGGACTTTTCTAATGCATTTTTAATTTTCCTTTACGCTGTTAGTTTGTTACAATTGATATAGACAACTTTTTGAAAAGAAGCCTATTATAGGCTAAGAAAGCAGGTAAGTACGTGAAAAATAAAAATTTCTATTCGTTTACTATTATGAGTTTAATCGTTTTAATCGGACTATCTTTCTATATTTCTTCTCAGATGAGCGAAATTAAAAGACAATCTAGAGATGCATATGAAACAACGCACGAGCTCTATTATAAAGTTGAGACGCTTTCAGCTCAGATAGATGAATTAGAAAAAAAGAACCAATATATTCAAAATGCAAATTACAGCGTTAGCAACATTGAAAAAGATCAAAGTGTCTTTGCAAATGTTAAATTCACAGCAGAATTAAATCAAATCAACGACGATCAAAAAATCACGTTATTGTATCGGCCATCAAATTCGGCAAACCACGAGCTAAGTACTGATTCAACAGAATGGTTAAAATTACCCATGACCATTCATTACAATCAGATTGAATCAGAGTTTACGTTGGCTTATACAAATGATTATGAGCTTCAACTTATGCTTGAGAAAAATGGTGAGACTTTCTATGAAGCGCTCCCAAGTTTAGATCTACATACCAAGCTAGACCATATATTTGCAAGAGACATCCACCTACATAAAATAAAGGCTAATAAAATTGAATTCGATGCACAGATCGTACAATTCAGCTCAGATTTAGATGTAAAACTCAATTCTGCTTTATGTAAAATATACTATAAAGATCAACTTCAAAAAACATATGATGTGATAAAAGAAACCAAAGAGGGCACTCAAAAAGAACCCCAAATGCAAATGGCACACCAAGATGAAAACTTTTGGTTCGTAAACACGAGTTATACATTTAAAAACATCCAAGACTTTAATCCTGAAAACGTTCGAATTGAGCTTTTACTAACGGATTCTTTAGGCATTGAATATTCAACTGATTTTAACTTATAAGTCAAGGTGAGGTGAGAATATTGAAAGAATTAGATGTTACCAAAACGATATTAATCGCTTTTACAGTTTTGCTTCTTGTTTTATATTTAAGCAGTAACGCATCACTTAATGAAATGCGTAAACTTAATACCGCTTTAAACGAAGATTTACTGGCTCAAAAGGAGCACTACACAGAACAAACAGACCAACTAAACAAATCTGTCGTTAAATTAAAGAATCAACTAGAAGCACTTAGTTCTGACTATAATGCACTTTCAAAATCCCATGATGCGCTTCTTGCCAAATTGCCTATTATTGATGCGTTTGAGCTGTCATTAATTGAAAAAGAGGGCATTACAGACCCAACGCTCATTACAAATGACTTAATGAATAAACCCGAACTCATTCCATATGATGGGGTTTTAGGGGGGACTATGACATTCTCTCAAGTCTATCTCATCACTGATCAATGGGCATTTGCAAGATTTGATGATGGTCATATTTTAGGAAGCGGTCTTTACCAGTACAAAATATCAAATGACCATAGCATCACTTGGAAGCTTATTAAGTCTATGCTATATTAAATATTCTAGCCACTTTGATTCGAAATATAATAGGGAGACCAAATCATGAAACTTTTCATCATTTTTATAGTATTTTGTGCAATTGCCTATTATTATCGATTCTTTAAGATGAGTGAAGAGGTTAAAAGCGATTCAATTAAAACCTTGTTGGACAAAAATATAATAGCTCAATTAGCTGTGTATAGTTTAACTTTTTCTTTTTTCATCACAGATACGATGATTGGCTTTATAATCATTGCAATCACTTTATTTCTTTATAATCTTTCACTGGGCTTGAATTATAGTGACTATTCAAGCAGTAGATATAACAAAGCTTACATATGCATTCTAATGTTATGTATGTCTTTATTGTTATTTCTTTGGCGATACGTTTTAATACGGAATAATAGCATTTTACTCTATAATGTCTATATTCTATGCATCATTACTGTATGGCAGTTTTTTTGGACTAAACAGCAAAAGTACTCCACTGATTTTATATACACCTCTAATTTTTGGACTTATATTTTTGTCGTCAGCAATTCACTATTTCCCAGAATTTTGGACATCACCACAAGAAAGAGTTGCCACAGATTTCATTCACGATACTCTAAATGGTGAAATTATATATGTTAATTATAATTCGAGCCTAAGGGGTAAATTGAGTAAAATAAGAGTGACTTATAGTACTGGGGCAAACAATGATGATGTGCACGCTATCCTTATCTATAAAAATGCTCAAATCATTAGTTATGAATCCCATGATTATTGATTGATTCAAATAACATTTAAGGAGTTTGCTAAATGACCAAAAGACCTGTACTTATTTCGTTTATAGCCTATACCAGCATTATCATCGGCATTACATCACTTATGGGAGATATCTTTATTAAGTTAGATATTCTCAATTCAATAAATCCAATTTATAGTAGAGGTTTAATTCTAAATTCAATCTATAGCATCCTATTTATAAGTACAGGTTACTTTATTTTAAAAGATCATATTCTTGGATGGCAATTAGGTCTTTTCAGCCAATTACTCAATGTTACAAAGAGTTATGGTACATTAGTATACATATTCATCAATATTAGCAGAATAGATTTTGACACTAACCACATGGAAGAGTACTTATTTAAATATGCGATTACAGCTCTTATAAGTATGGTTCTCGTTTATTATTTTTTGAATCTAAATATACTTAAATATTTTAATGTTGAAGGAAAATTCAAGAATCAAACACTTCAGTATTCCATCTTACTCTCTTTTATTTTTATATTTATTCAAATCATAACGCATACAATTTCAATTTAAGTTAAAAATATAAGTATATTTTCTTCTAAACGTTCATAAATGTTAGAAATCACCCAAATTCGGGTAACATTATAATATACATTTATTATAATAAATTTAAATACGTTGTTAATGGTCTTTTAAATTGCGTTGGAGGTGTCCAGATGAGACATAATCTTGTCATTACAGATCGTAAAATTCATAAAGTAAGCGTTATTAATCAGAGTATTGAACATTTATGGTGGTTGTGGACTACTCATGAAGGCTTAAAAAAATTATTTGGTGCCGATAATAAAATTGAACTTGAGCCATTTGGAGCTTTTGAGATCTATTTTAATCAAGATGAATCCACTGGAAATCAGGGCTCGGAATCCTGCCAGATTTTATCTTATCTGCCTGGTGAAATGCTTTCATTTACTTGGAATGCACCACGTTCCAATGCAGTTGTCAGAAATCATGCCTATAAAACATGGGTAGTTGTAAAATTTAAAGAAGTCAATAATGGTTATACTGCTGTCACATTGACCCATTTGGGTTGGCCAGCAGGCGAGCCTTGGGATAAAGCATTCAATTATTTTGAAAAAGCATGGGGAACTGTAATGAAACGCATGGAGTCTATTAATGTAGACACTGTAGATCCTTCTTCGTTTTTTATCAAAGATCATGATGGAAAAGTAGTCGCCATTACTTAAATGCTTCAAAATGAAATATGATCTTTCTAGGGATGCCATAGCAGCTTATAAAAAAACCTTTTCATCATCAAGCGTATAAAATAAAGATTCTAAAAATAGCTTTGAGATATTATGAAAATCTCAAAGCTATTTTAATGATTTCTTACTACTTTTTTAAGACTTTATAGCGATTAAAAGCATATAATATAAAAAGTAGAGGAGATTAATAACTCACACGATTTCGACCCGCAGATTTAGATTCATACAGTTTGTCATCAGCGTAGTTAATCATTTTATCAGCTGTATCATAATCATTGGAATAGCATGAAATACCAAAAGAAGCGGTTATTTTGATAGGCAATGCTTGATACATAAAAGTATGATCTGATATTAAAGTTCTGAGTTTTTCTGAAATTTTAGCAGCTTCATTGCAATTAGTCTCAGGGAGTAGTATGATGAATTCTTCGCCACCCCAACGTGCGACAGAATCCACTTTTCTTAAATGCTTTAAAATTAATTGAGAAACCTCTGTTAAAATTAAATCACCGCCACCGTGCCCATAGGTATCATTGACCATTTTAAAGTGATCTAAATCAAACATTATAATAGAAATTCCTTTTTTATAACGCACATTTCTTTCAAGTTCACTTTGAAATAATTCTGTAAAGTAGGTTCTATTGTAGAGTTTCGTGAGCCCATCCGTACGAGAAAGTTTTAAAAGTTCCTCAAGAAGAGTACTTTTTTCAGAAATATCCCGCAGTACTGCCGTCATCTCTAGCTTGCCATTGACATGGATTTTAGAGATAGTGACCTCTAAAGGTACTTCAGAACCGTCAGACCTTAACCCTGTAATGGTGGAGCGTTCTTGCATTGGCCTTGATTTAAGTGTAGATTTTTCAAAATGGCGCACATAGTCTACGTGCTTCTCTCTATAACGAACAGGAATTAGGTCCGTTAATGGTAAACCAATTGCATCTTGAGGCTTAATCTTAAATATTTCACTTGCTGCCTTATTGATCAGCATAATTTTTTGCTCATCATCTATGGAAATAATCCCATCATAGGCAGATTGGACAACTGCTTCATAGCGGCTGTTGACCTCACTGAGCTCCTTCTCAAGTGCCTTTTTATCAGTAATATCAATACAAGTATTTATGACGCGTCTATTGCTATTATTTTCAACTAATACAGGTGAAAAAATAGAGCGCCACCATTTAGTCGAAAATTTATATTCATAAATGAGCTCTAATTCCTTAGAGAGTTTGGAGTCGAGGGCTTCGTCCATCAAAGGAATAATTTCTTGAATATTATAACTAGGGAACATCTTTCGAATATCCTTATTTAAATTTTCTTCAACAGTCCCAATCATTAAATTTTCATAAATTCTATTGGCTGAAATCAATATAAACGTGCCTGTATCGACATCTTTTTCATAAATGGCAAACCCTGCACCAATACGCTCAATAGAATTTTTTAACACATCATGGTTTCCAGTGCTAAACATATGAGCATCTCCTTTATTATATAATTTGGCAACTACAACCATTACATTTATTACAATTATTTAATACCCAGAAACTAAGCAGTTATGCGACTACGGATCTAATTGATAAAAGCTATCAATTGATTCAATAAATTTATTTGGAGGTTCAAAATGAAAAAAATAATACCTATATTATCAGCTCTAATATTTTTCTTTATATCAATGTATTTTTTTATGCCAGTACTGTCTTTTAATTTCTTACAACTACCGTTGATACTCTTAGGTGTCATCTTTATTTTCTTATTGGCCAATTTCTTTGGCATTAAGAAAAAAGAAGACATTAATATAAAACAAAAAATAACAGGTAGTTTGTTTATAATAATGCTTGCATATATTCTTATTGCACTCATTGGCTCATCATCATTCTTTACTTGGAAAACTAAACTTAGTGAATTAAATATAAAGGAAATCAGCTCTTTTGATGAATCCGTACCCAATGTAGATATGCAAAATTTAGTTATTCTAGATGAAGAAGATGCAAGACGCGCTTCCGAAAAATTGATTACAGAAAAAGATCCTTCCATGGGCAGTTTGTTTCAAATAGGTGAGGGGACATTAAGCGTTATCAACGACAAACCTTATTGGGTATTCCCACTTGAGTATAGAGGCTTTTTTAAATGGCTCTCAAATCGTGGTGAAATTCCTGGCTTCTTAAAAGTCAGTGCCACTAATTTTAATGAAGCAGAATTTGTCTCATATAAATTTGGAGTTTCTCCAACTGGGTATCTTGGTGACGATTTAAAAAGAACACTTTATTTTCAGTATGGTCAATACGGTTTAACAGACTTTTCCTTTGAGGTAGATGATGAAGGCAAAGGCTACTGGGTTGTCACAGCTTATACCCATGATACATGGGTTTCAACGATAAAAGTAATGGGTACCATCATCGTCGATCCAGTGACAAAAGAATCAACCTATTATCCAGTAAACGAACAACCCAAATGGGTGGATCGTGTCTATTCCATGGATACGTTTAACGCACAACTCGATTGGTATGGTAAATATATAAATGGCTGGTGGAACCCTTCTGATGAAGGCAAACTCACAGATACTGATGGCAAAGGCTATGTCTTCAAAGATGGCGAAATTTACTTCTACACAGGTCTTACTAGCGTTGGAAAAGATAGTGCTACAACTGGATTTGTCATTTATAATCCTAGAAATGGAGAAGCTTATTATAATCGCATTTCAGGCTCTATTGAACAAAAAGCAGTTGGACTTATGGAAGAACTTGTTCAAAATGCTGGCTATAAAGCAAGTTATCCTTATCTGATCAATATCAATGGAGAAGCCACTTATTTTTCCACTTTAAAAGGAAATAGTGGTAATGTGGTCGGTTATGGCTTTGCTTCTGTACAGAACTATAAAGCAGTCGCATGGGGCAAAACCCTGAGAGAAGCTCAAACAGAGTACAGCAGAGCGCTATTAAGAGAAGGTGGTACTAATGCCTTATCAGACCAAACTCTTGATTTGATAAAAGAAAAAGGTTTAATTTCTAGGATAGGAACACTCACAGAAGGGTATTATATCGTTAAGCTTGAAAATGATGATATGCTTTATGTTGTGAACTCCGAACAATTTCCAATGGTTTCGCTTAGTGAAGCAGGAGACGAAGTGACGATCTCACATCTTAAAGTCGATGGTACTGGTAAAGTTGATGCCATTGATTATATAAATCATAGTATCAAGTAAATTTACGCACTTATAACAACTTTATTTCATTGGATATCTTAGTGAATTCGATCCAGAAAACTTTTGATGCCTCACGCCATGATATCAGCAGTGTAGAGATCACCGAAAATGGTTTTAACATTAATTATTACAACTTAGAGTAACCAATGGATAAAACGAAAATATACACATAAATTTAACTCAAAAACCTAAACATCATTATGTAGATCACGCCACAGACATGGGGACAAGAGATCGTAATAATGATGCTTAGGTCTTTTTACGATTACAATTATAATGAAATATATGATAAACTAGTAATGCATAAGACAAGTATATAAAGCGGTTTAACATGAATTGTAATCGCTTATAGCAACTTGTAATAATAATCAAAAGAGGTATAGTGATGAGATATGAAGGTACTGTTTATAGACCCCCTAGTGAAGCCAATAGCTTAATTCTACAAGTGACCATAGGCTGCGCTCATAATAAATGTACGTTTTGCAGTATGTATAAAGACAAACAGTTTAGAATGCGTTCTGAAAATGAAATCTTCGAAGACCTTGAAGCTGCAAAGAAAATGTATCCTTCAGTGAATAAAGTCTTTTTAGCAGATGGTAACGCACTTGTAATGCCCACTGAAAAGCTAGGACGCATTATAAAAAAAATCAACACACTTTTTCCAGGATGTAAGAGAATTGCTATCTATGGTTCGCCTTCTGATATATTATCAAAATCAAATGAAGACTTAGAATATCTAAAAAATTTAGGATTAGGCATTGTCTATATGGGCATCGAATCTGGATCTAATCAGGTATTAACTGCAGTTAAAAAAGGGGCTACTTCGGATCAAATTATTGAAGCCGGACAAAAGATCATGTCCTTAAAAATATTACTTTCAGCCATGGTAATCTCTGGGCTTGGCGGAGAATCCTTGTGGAAAGAGCACGCACTTGAATCTGCAAAAGTGATCAGTGCCATAGACCCTGATTATATAGGCCTGTTAACACTTTTAATCGAACCCAACACACCGCTAGCAGATGAAATTGAACAAGATAAATTCAAAATCCTAAAACCCCTCAATGTTCTAAAAGAAACCCATTTAATGGTGAACAATATCAAAGTGAGTCATGCCATTTTTAGAAGTAATCACGCCTCAAATTATCTGGTTTTAAAAGGTGTCTTCCCAGAAGATCAAAATAGCGTTTTAGGCCAAATTGAACGTGCGATAGAATGCTATCATGATGAAGATTTACTTGATCATAACAGAAGATTGTAATCCCCATTAGACTTCTATTATGATTTATCAGTAACTTGTTTCCACGGTAATCTATAAACCAGAAAGATACTTAAAATGGTAATCAGTGATACCACAAGTCCACCTTCAGGTCCAAACGAACCACCTGTTATGAGATCAGAGCCTATGAGGTTACTTTGAATTAGACTGCCTGTATTCATTGTGTTCCCACTGACTTCAAGACCAAAAAGATTACCTTGGGCCCAATTCCAAGCACTGTGTGCGCCACATGCTCCCCATAAATTTTCTGTCTTAAGCGCATAAAGTCCAAAAAAAATACCTATGAGGACAATGTTGAATATCGCAATATAGCTTACATGTGCATTGAGTAAATGTAAGGCGCCAAAGAGGGTAGATGAAAGTATCAGCCCTAGAGGCAAATTATACCTTGCAATTAAATCATTCATCAGCCAACCTCTCGTGAGAATTTCTTCACTTGCACCTTGAACCATCCAACCAGGAATCATAATCAGGATACTCGGTATGGCTAATAGTCCCACTGTAAAACGAGGTTGCGTGGCAATTTTTGCTTGTCCTGTGATAAAGAGCAAGCCCATAACCATCGAAAACATCAAGACGCCAATGCCAAACCCTTGAAGATAATGAATGAGCTTATTCTCCTTATAAAAGCCCATAGAACTTATAGAGCGTTTTTCAAAGAAATGTACCCAAATAAAGACGATGAGTATCGTCACGCCACAAGTCATCACCATATATAGCGACATGGAGAGCGCTGGATTAGATATGTATGACTCCATAAAGGAAAAAAGGATATACCCTAAAAGTTCCCCTATAAATAGAAGCATAATCGCCAAAATGGGGGCTACAATAAAATTGGGTAAGAATTTGGAATTCAAAGTACTTTGAATAAGTTTCAACTGATTTTTGTCCATAAAATCGCTCCTTTAGGCTATATTGATTTAAATCAAATCATTCCATATAAGTATAACATTTGTCAAAATAAATTTCGAATAAGTTAGGAGAAAATATGAGTAAAATAGCAGTACTAGCCGAAAAACCATCTGTAGGAAGAGATATCGCTCGTGTCCTTAATTGCCATAAAAAAGGGAATGGGTGCATAGAAGGGGATAAATACATCGTCACTTGGGCACTTGGACATTTAGTAACACTGGCAACCCCCGAAACCTATGATCCGAAGTATGAAAGCTGGAAACTTGAAGATTTACCAATGCTCCCAAGTCCCTTGAAGCTTGATGTAATCAAGCAAACGGGTGGGCAATATAAAGCCGTTAAACAAGTTTTGCTCAGAAAAGATGTCAATGAAGTTGTCATCGCTACTGATGCTGGTCGTGAAGGTGAACTCGTTGCACGATGGATACTCGAAAAAATCAATCTTAAAAAACCGATTAAGCGTCTCTGGATTTCTTCAGTTACGGATAAAGCCATCAAAGAAGGCTTCTCAAAACTCAAAGATGGCAAAGCCTATGAATTATTATATGCTTCGGCGCGAGCACGTTCTGAGGCCGATTGGTATGTGGGCATGAATGCTACACGTGCATTAACCTGCAAGTTTAATGCACAATTATCTTGTGGTCGTGTTCAAACGCCAACACTTGACATGATTGCCAAAAGAGGCGCTGAAATCCAAAACTTTAAATCTAAAAATTACTTTGGTATAAATGCGGTTTCAAATGGTCTTAAGCTCACATGGTTTGATGAAAAAAACAATGCTCAAAGCTTTGATGAAAACAAGATCCAGAACATTATAAATACTTTAAAAAACAAATCTGCCACGGTACTAAGTGTTGATAAATCCCTTAAGAAAACACATTCGCCAGGATTATATGATCTTACAGAACTTCAAAGAGATGCGAATAAAATATACAGTTTTTCTGCTAAACAAACCCTAAATCTCATGCAAAAATTATATGAAGAACATAAAGTATTAACATATCCTCGAACGGACTCCCGATATATTTCACAAGATATCGTCCCAACGTTGAAAGATAGACTTAGAGCTTGTGGTAATGGGGATGTGGCTAAGATTGCATTTAGACTGACCAAAGCGCCAATTAAAGCTCATAAATCCTTTGTGGATGATTCTAAGGTTTCTGATCACCATGCCATTATTCCAACAGAACAAGCTGTGAATCTGTCTAAACTCTCCAGTGATGAGCGTAAAATCTATGATCTTGTGGTTAAACGCTTTATAGCCGTCTTATTGCCACCGTTTGAATACGAACAGACAAGTGTCGTTGTGAACATTGATCGTGAAAAGTTTAGAGCAAAGGGAAAAGTGATCCTAAAACAAGGCTGGAAAGAAGTATACAACAATTATTACGAAGAAGATGCCACCGAGGACCACCTTAAAGAACAAATTTTGCCTAACCTAAAAAAAGGAGAAACCCTTAAAATTAATGGTATCCACATGACAAAGGGTGCCACTTCAGCACCGCCACTTTATACCGAGGGCACACTCCTTACAGCTATGGAGCATCCTATTAAAAATATGCCTTATGGTATAGGTACAGTGGCAACGCGTGCAGATATTATCGAAAAATTACTGGGCAGTTTTCTAATTGAGAAAAATGGAAAATACCTTCAAATTACATCCAAAGGGAAACAGTTACTTCAAATTGTACCCCCTGTGCTGAAATCAGCAGAACTCACAGCAGATTGGGAACAAAAACTTGAACTCATAGCCAGTGGTAAACTTAAAAAAGATCAATTTATAAACGATATTAAGACATTCTCTAAAGAGAGTGTTCGAGACATCAAAAATAGCCAAGCAATCTTCAAGCATAATAATCTCAGTAGAGAAAAATGTCCTGACTGTGGTAAGTACATGCTAGAAGTAAGTGGCAAAAAAGGTAAAATGCTCGTCTGTCAAGATCGTGAATGTGGCTATAGACGTGGTATCTCACGAGTAACGAATGCAAGATGTCCTAATTGTCATAAAAAACTAGAACTTCGTGGCACAGGGGAAGCACAAATCTTTGTCTGCAAATGTGGTTATAAAGAAAAAATGTCTGCATTTAATAAACGTCGTAAAGAAGCTGCCAATAGAGGCAATCAAAAAGACGTACAGAAATATCTTCAGGAGCAAAAGAAGAATTCCGAGTACGTCTCACCACTTGCAGATGCACTATCAAAATTGAAACTTTAAGGATAGATACTGATGTTCAATATTTTTGACATCAAATTTAAGCATTTCAAAGGTCCAGTGGACAATAGGACCAATACCAATTCCGAGAATCACAGTACCAATACCCACCTTAACACCTAACATAAAGCCAATAAAAAGAACAGCGAGTTCGATACCACCTCGAATGAGCCCAACCTTTTTATTGGTTTTTTTAACGAGTCCAACCATTAAGCCATCTCTCGGACCCGTTCCAAATCCAGCACCTATATAGAAATAGGTTGCAAGTGCTATGACGAACATACTGAGGATCACCATAACAATCCCCCCTATCAAAGTATTCATTTTAGGAACGATGTTATTTGCCAGTAAAAAATCCACAAGCGAACCAATGCCAAGTACATTGATTACCGTTCCAAATCCAATTTTGATGTCCATAGAATAGTTGAATGCTAATATAACAATCCCCACAGCTATAGTTGCCTGTCCAAAAGTAATCCCTATTAAGTTAGAAAGTCCTTGATGGAATGTCCCCCAAGGTGCAATGCCAATATCTGCCCTTAAAGCCATAACGATTCCAAGCGCATATAAAAAAATACCAAAAAACAATCTTGCAATTCTAACACCTACTTTTTTAGTGTTCATACTGTCCTCCATTCGATAGTCCTATTTAAGGGTTTATATTACTAAATTCATCCTTCTCATTTTGTATTTTAATTCCGTTTGAGCGGTAACTTAAACGATAACTTTAGTCTATTATAATGGTAATCATATAGAACAGTCAAAGTTTAATGAGAACAATTTCACCATTTTTAAGTAGAACAGTAGAACAGTTTGCGATATAATAGGCATAATATAAAATATTATCTGCAAGAATTATAGGGGAGGTCACTATGAAAATATTTCTCGATAGACACAGCAAAACCAGCTTGAAACAGCAGTTATATGATGAATTTGAAAATCGCATTATTTCAGGCATTCTAACTTCAAATACACCACTGCCATCCATTAGAACAGTTTCAAAGCTTTCTGAAGTAAGTCCCATGACTGTTGTAAAAGTGTATGAACAACTTGAAAGCAACGGTCTCATCTATAAGATTCAAGGAAAGGGCAGCTTTGTAGCCAATAATCGATTTACAACTGACGATCAACCTCTAGAAAATAATGAGCAGTGGCAAGACAAAATTCAAGATTACGTCGTAAGAGCAGGCTTTTCACAGAGGACTCTCCGCTATAAAAATGCAACCAGTTATAACCTTGGAATTGCTTCCTTACATGAAAGATTCCTACCCACAGCTTATATTATGGACAATTATCTAAAACATTATGATTTAAAAAAACTCTTAAAATATTCACCTGTGGAAGGTGATTCAACAATGATTGAAAAGGTTTGCCAATATGTCGTTGACAAAGGTATTGATGCAAATTCTGAAAATGTGGTTATCACAAGTGGCTCTCAATCTGGTATTAACTTAGTTGCACAAACGTTTGTCGCACACGGGGATGTGGTGGTAATCGAGTCTCCCTCTTTTCCAGGCGCAATTGATGTGTTTAAAAGTCGAGGGGCAAAAATCATCGAAGTACCCATGACGCCTAATGGCATCGACGCCAATGCGCTCTTGGTAATTTGTGAGAATAACCCTGTAAAATTGCTGTATACCATGCCTAATTTTCATAATCCAACGGGATTTTCTACACGGTTAAATGTTCTAAAGGAAATCTTAGAGCTCTCTAAAGAACATAACTTTTTAATCCTTGAAGATGACGCATGGGGAGATTTATATTTTGAACGATTAGAGCGTCCACTTAAGAGTGTTGATGACGAAGGAAGAGTTTTATACCTTGTCGGGCTGAGTAAAACATTAGGCCCTTCATTAAAACTCTCTGCGATTATCACCGACTCAATATTGAGACAGAAATTAGTCAATGCAAAATCCAGTATAGATTCTAGTGCACCATTATTAAGTCAGGTGATCGTTTCATCATACCTTGGTTCAGTGGCTCACAAGCAACATTTAATTTGGGTGCGCCATGAGTTAAAAATGCTTTTGAGTCGTGTCAAATCGCACCTAAATGCAATTGCACCACCTTACCTTAAAGTTACCTATCCGCATGGCGGTTTAGTACTCTGGATAACACTACCGCCTGATTTCGATTGTAAACTCTTATACTATAAGCTCATGACAGATGAGAGTATCACTGTCCTTTTAGGTGAGCACTGCTATAGCAGTATCAATGGCAACAATCAGTTTAGAGTTTGTTTTTCACATGAAGAAGAGGCTCACATCCTAGAGAGCCTCACCAAAATAGTTCGTATGATCAAAAATTTAAAACCACTTATGCAACAGTGTTCACAGTCGCCAAATACTTAAAATAGTTCTACATGAATCGTTTTTATATCAACCTCTTATTCACCTTATGTCCTTGATACTGTGAAATGAAGATAGAGAGCACAATTAGAGATAATCCAACCATTTTTAGCATTGTAATAGACTCATTTAAAAACAAGCGCCCAATCAATACAGAGACCAACAACTCAAGTGTGGAAATTATACCCACAATGGATAGATCAATTTTTTGTCCAATGCCTCTAAAATATGAAAAATAAGCAAATGCTGCTGGAACAAGTCCCATCGTGAAGGATAGCACCACGATGTCAATTTTAGAGACCATCATCACAAAATCATGTTGAGGTACAAAGGGAACTATAGCCATCGTCCCAAATAAAAAACTATAAAAAATAACAGTCAACGGATCATAGCGTTCAATTGCAATTTTACTTGTAATGGAAAGCATCGCATAGATAACAGCCGATGACAGTCCCAATAGGATTCCCTTTTGATCCATATTTAGAATCTCCATGTGACCACCTGTTATAGCCATAAAAGCACCTAATAAGCAAATCACAAGTCCTAATTTTTTATAAGGATTTAGAACTTCTTTAAAAATTAACTTAGACAGTAGAGTAATCAGAACAGGTGCCACATAGAGTAGAACTGCTGCCGAAGCCACACCGATAACCTCAATTGTTTTAAAATAAACTAAATTAAAAGCCGCTTGAGTAAATATTCCCATCAAGCCCAATAAAATAAGCCCTTTTATATCTACTCTAAAATAAGAACCTGGCTTTAAAAACATGATAGCCGCTAAGATTAAGGCTCCATAAAAAAGTCTAATAAAAACAATGGCCTCAATCGAGAGTCCCATGCCACTTAGAATTTTAACAAAGAGACCTATTGTCCCCCAAAATATAGCTGCTATTGCAACGCTAATGTACCCATTATTAAAAGGTGCCATCTCAACCTCATTTCTCAATCAACACTTTATGCACTATGCTGTATGGTTTATTTTATGCTATTCAATCTTACAGCAAATAATGTGCCAACACTTTCAAAGTTGAATTTTTTTTGATTTTAGTGCCATTATGATAAAAGCACTCTAATGCCTCGTATCAGCTCACTTCAAATACATCTTATTAAGCACCTGAATATGTGAG
Source organism: uncultured Fusibacter sp. (assembly GCA_965140735.1). Classification (GTDB taxonomy): domain Bacteria; phylum Bacillota; class Clostridia; order Peptostreptococcales; family Acidaminobacteraceae; genus Fusibacter_A. The sequence goes on from OZ223306.1 coordinate 924,131, forward strand.
TGTTATCTAAAGTAGATAGATTCAAGTCAAATAAGACTCGTTTTTCACGAATATACATGTATCATCCGAGATTTTAAGTTAATAATAACTTGTCAACATTCATATTTAAGTTATAATTGACTTATTGGAGGCGCTTTTATGGAAAATAGGACAGAACACAACTGTTTTTATAAAAAAATATTAGAGACATCGCATGACGAAATATGGGTCTGTGATCAAGATGGTAAAACGATTTACTGCAATAAAGCTTTTGAACGCAACTATGGGATGAAACGCGAAGACATGATGGGAAAAACTGCTATGTATCTCGTGGAGAATGGTTATTCGGATCAAACACCCATAACAGAAGTTTTGAAGACAAAAAAACCTTGTACACTTTCACAAAAAACCAGCACTGGTAGGAATCTAATGATAACAGCAATCCCGTTTATCAATCTAAAGGGGGATATTGACTTCATCGTTGAAAATACAAGAGATATCACAGAACTTGAACAACTCAAACTGGATATGACTACTCAAACAGATCAACTCAATCGATATAAACAGGAAATTGATGTTATACGTCAGCAGAGTCTATTTCATCCAACACTTCATGAATTTAAGAGTCATGCCATGACGAGAATATATGAAACCATCGAGAGAATTGCTGCAACCATGGCTACAGTTATGATACAAGGGGAGTCGGGTACTGGTAAAACTGAAATTGCAAAGTTGATTCACCAAAGAAGCAATCGTGTTGGTGGCCCTTTTATCACAATTAACTGTTCTACTATTCCGAATGAACTCTTTGAATCAGAGTTTTTTGGATACGAGTCAGGCGCCTTTACAGGTGCAAAATCTAAGGGTAAAAAAGGCTTGGTTGAACTCGCCGATAGGGGCACACTCTTCTTGGATGAAATAGGAGAGATTCCACTTCTCATGCAATCTAAACTCTTGCAATTTATACAAGAACAAAGTTTTACAAAGGTAGGAGGCGATAGATTATGTTCTGTGGATACTCGTATCATTGTCGCTACGAATAGAAATTTATTAGAATTGATTCAAGATAAGCTTTTTAGAGAAGATCTCTATTATAGACTTAGTGTTGTTTCTATAGAGTTACCACCGCTCAGAGAACGCAGAGATGATATTGATAGTTTGGTTCAATATTTTTTAAATAAATATGCTGCTGACTATGGTGTCGAAAAAGCAATAACTGCAAATGCTCTAAAACATTTAAAACATCACACATGGCAAGGTAATATACGCGAACTTCAAAATTTGATTCACAATCTTGTATTAATGACCACAGGGACTGTCATCCAGGTTTCTGATTTACCTCCTTCAATGCTGGTGGATATTGCCCCGAAGATGGATGATATTGATTTAGATCATGTGGTTTCACTGTATGAAGGTTCTGTAGTCAAAGCTTGCTATGAATCTTGTAAGAGTTCCTATAAACTTGCAAAGGCATTAAATATTTCACAAAGTAGGGCCATCAGATTGATCCATAAATATGTTACCCCCACTATAAGTGACTAATCTTCATTCTATTTTTATCATAAAAAAAAGCACTCTATTCATAAACCTTTGGATAAAGGCCTCATAACGAATAGAGTGCTTCATTTTATTGATTTCTAATTTTTTCATCAAGTTCTGAAAGATATTCAAACCTTTCCATTTTATAAAGCAATTCTTCTTCTAATTTTTCTTTTTCGGTCATCAGTGTACCTAGTTTCACAAAGTCATGTGCGTGTGTTATCATTTCGGCGTCAAGAGTCTCAAGCTCAGATTCAAGTGCTTCAATTTCAGACTCAATAACTTCAAATTCTTTATTTTCTTTGTAAGTAAATTTGAGCTTAGCTTGTCTCGGTTTATCCTCTGTATTTTTCTTTTCTGTCTCTTTTTTAGCCCCTTGATCTACCGGTGAGGTAGGGGATAACGATTGATATGCATCCGTCTTTTTAAAGTCAACAAAATCAGAGTAGTTACCTGTGTGTTCAAGAATATTGCCATTACCTTCATATGAAAAAATGCGATCACTTGTTCTGTCGAGAAAATAGCGATCATGAGAGATCGAAATAACTGCACCGTCAAAATCATCAATATAGGATTCAAGCACTTTTAAAGTGTCAATATCCAAATCATTAGTGGGTTCATCTAGTAACAAAACATTTGGTGCTTCCATCAAAATTCTCAGAAGATAAAGACGTCTTTTTTCGCCACCAGAAAGTTTACTGATATAGCTCCATTGCAAGTCGCTATCAAAGAGAAATCGCTCCATCATTTGTGCCGCTGAGATTTTATATCCCGTACTGGTTTCAATATATTCAGCATGCTTTCTAATGTACTCAACAGCTCGAAGGTCGTCTTCAAGATCATCTGTACCTTGTTCAAAATAACCTATTTTCACAGTAGGACCAATGTCTACACTGCCAGAATCAGGCTTTAAAGAACCTGCAATCATTTTGAGAAGTGTCGATTTACCAGCACCATTGTCACCAATAATCCCTATACGATCATTCCTAAGAACGGTATAAGAAAGATCATTGACAACGATTAAGTCACCAAATCTCTTATTTAAATGTTCAATTTCAATGACTTTTTTTCCAAGTCTCGATTGCCCAAGTGGTATATCAAGACTCTCCATATCTAAATTCTTCTTATTGTTTTCTAGAACTTCAAATCTTTGAATTCTTGCTTTTGCCTTAGTCGCTCTCGCCTGAACACCAGCACGCATCCAAGCCAGTTCAGTCCTATATAAATTTTGTCTTTTGCGCTCAATGATGTTTTCCATAGCCTGACGCTCAATGCGTTTTTCTACAAAATAGCTGTAGTTCCCTTGGTAACTAAATAGGGCGCCTTTATCAAGTTCAATCGTCTTATTCACAACCCGGTCTAAGAAGTAACGATCATGGGTGATCATTAAAAGAGCACCTTTCCGATTTTCTAAGTGTTCTTCAAGCCAATCAATCGTACTGTTATCCATATGATTGGTAGGCTCATCCAGTATCAACAAATCACAAGGAGATATCAATGCGGCTGCAAGCGCAACTCTTTTTTGTTGTCCGCCCGACAGAATTGCCATTTTATCATGAAAGCGATGTATCCCAAGCTTCGTAAGAATCATTTTAACTTTACTTTCGATTTCCCATGCATCATGAGCTGTCATCTCTTCAGTGAGCTTAGAAAGTTTAAGCTGGTAGGTTGTATCATCCGGTTGTTCTTCAAGAAATTCTAATACTTCTTCATATTGCTGAACAATTTTGAGCACCTTTGTATCACTTTTAAAAACCTGTTCTATGACAGTTGCTTCAGGATCAAATTCAGGGTCTTGCGGCAAATACTCAACCGACAAGTCGGACTTCTTTAGAATATTGCCCGTATCAGGTGTGTCTAGACCATATATAACCCTTAGGAGTGTTGTCTTTCCAGTACCATTTACACCGATGATACCGATTTTATCACCATCGTTTATTGAAAATGAAATATTCGTAAAAAGTGATTTCTCACCATAACTTTTGGATAAATTGTCTATTGTTAAAATCGTCATTTTTGCCACCTTATCAATACTTTTATTATATGCTACTCCTTATTATAATCGTAATTGTGATTAACGTCCATAAAAGTGCATGTAAAATACTTGATGATTACCTAGCAATACGTTATGATATAGAGTAACCGAAAGTATGTTCGGGCTTAATCCTGTGACTGAAAGGAGGTCTCCTATGCATTATTCTTGGCTTGATGCCCATTGCAAAGCAGAAAAAGGCTGTTTACATGAATTTAAGGTGGAGTGGGGTGTTGATCGCTATATGCTCAAAGGAAAGATGTTCGCTATGATTGGCGGTGACAAAGAGGGTAACCCCATTATAACACTTAAAGGGCAACCATTAGAAAACATCGCTCTTAGAGAAACCTTTCCAGATATTATTCCAGGCTATTATATGAACAAGGAACACTGGAACTCAGTTTATCTTAAAGGTGATGTACCTGATGATTTGTTAAAGAAAATGATTGATGAATCCTATCATCTAATCCTTTTAGGACTCCCTAAAAAAATTCAAAAAGAGATTGAAGCTTTAGTTTAAACTCAAATAGATCGAAACTTCGGATCAAAGTCATCAAAAGTTAGGACCTCTTATCATATTTTCAAATAAAAAAGCTTAAATTTATTTTATTTGATATAATATAAGGGATATGTGTATTAAACGTATACTTTATATGAGAGGTAATTTTATGAAACCCTTAAAATTAGACAATTACTATTGGCAGAACGATCAAGTCATATTACGCGCATTAAAAGATGAAGACTGGGAATTTCATTACTATAATCGATTCGATACACCGGGTAGACGCCTTGTAAATTATGAAGTAGAACTCCCACCTACAGAGAATGAAGCACGAGAATTTTCAGACAACTTTAAGGATTTTCCAGATACTTCAGAACGCTTAATGTTTGGTATTGAAGATATGAAAGGTAATATAGTAGGGGCTATCAATCTTAATTCTATCGATGAGCGAAACGGTACGTTTAGCATTGGATTACTAATTGATCGTGATCATAGAGGCATGGGCTACGGCACAGCTGCCATGAAAATTCTATTGGATTACGCTTTTTATGAAAGACGTCTCAATAAATACTATGGCACTGTACTCGATGATAATATAGTGTCCCCTAAGATGCTCAAAAAACTCGGCTGTGTTGAAGAAGGCGTTAGATCGCAAATGGTCTACACAGAAGGGAAATATCATGATGTACTGCTCTTTGGAATGACGAGAGAAGAATATGAAAGACATGACCATATGAAGTAAATAAATTGCAATTTTAAGCAGTGTATTACATCATGACAAAAGAAATAGAGGTTTAATATGAAGACTTACGTCCTGATCTATGAAGGATTTGTACAATTTGAAGTTGTTCTTGCCAATTATTTTATGAAAACAGTCGGCGAAATCATAACCGTTGGATTGGATGGTCAACCAGTAACTTCTCAAGAAGGATTTATTACCATACCTCATATCACTTTAAGTGAGGTCAATGTAGACAATGTGGACTTATTAATAATACCTGGTGGTGATCCAAAATCATTTGAAAACAACACCGTTTTATCAGCTTTATTGCAAGATTTACATGCAAAAAACGTTAAAATTAGCGGTATTTGTTCTGGCACTTTAGCACTTGCAAATAGTGGTGTGTTGAAGGGCTTAAACTATACGACACCACTGCCAGTTACTGAATTTAAAAGCTTTGATCCAAAGTATTTTTTAGATCAAAATGTAGTGGTCTCTGATAACATTATTACTGCAAAAGCCAATGGATATATAGACTTTGCACTTGAAATTGGTAAAATGATGTCTATTTATAAAGACGATGCGGATTTTGAAGAAACTGTTCAATTTTTTAAATATTTTAAAGGCTAACGCTGAGTACAATACTATGAAATAAATTAATGAAGCCGTCTTTGCTTGACATAATATTTTTATGTTAACCAAAGACGGCTTTTCTAACATTCCAATACAAATTAGAATTGAATTATTCATAACAGGTATATCATTATGCGAAAATTTCTTCATAAATAGGGTATATAATAAATGGTGTCCAAGCAAACAATGCACAAGGAGGTTTTCATGAAATTAAAGTATTTTAGAAGCATTATAATCGCTTTTCTCTTTCTAGTAGGCTTTAAAAACATCTGGCGATCATTGCCATTTAGATATGTTGATTTGTCAGACGAACTCTTTTCAACAACTTTTGATTATACTGTATTTGTTACGCATCATTTTCTGTCTTTTCTCGTGGGACTTATCATGGTACTCCTTGCATATAACCTCTATAAACGCATTCAATTTGCTTGGCTCATTGAAACAATTGCCTTAAGCATTTCAATTTTAATAATGCTCTATCATTTTTCAACTCCAAAACTGCCTTATTTGTTGATAGAAAGCACAATCTTGATCTATCTGCTCCTCAATAAAAAAGAATTTCCTAGGAAATCCGAAAAGGGAACACTTAGAAAATCTTTTTCTTATATTGTAGTGGCACTCATTATATTACTTATTAACACCAGTTTAGGTCTATTTATATTACGTGGCCATATTCAAGGTATCAAGACAATCTTTGATGCCATATCTCAGTCTATTCGATTATTTATGTTTATGGATACATCCCTTTTTGATTTTAAAACACAAATAGGCGCATTTTATTTAAAATCAATTTTGATGCTCTACTGGTGCTCTATATTCATATCACTGATTATTTTAATGAAACCATTGATCTATAAACCCATCCTACATCAGCATTTAAAAAGGAAAGCTATTCCAATCGTCGATCAATTTGGGCTTAATCCGATGTCATACCTTGCCCTTGAAGATGATAAACTCTACTTTTTTAGCAAATCAGTTGAAGGTGTTTGTGCTTACACACTTTCAAATGACATTATGGTGATTTGTGGCGATCTTATCTGCAAAATTGAAGATCAAGATGCCATGTGTCGTGAGCTCATGGCCTTTGCTAAAAACAATTATTATTCAGTTGTCTTTCTCAATATCACAGATACGTTCCTTGAACTCTATCAGAAAAATGGCTTTGGCATTACTAAATACGGTGAAGATGCTGTCTTTGATTTAAACGCATACAACTTAAAAGGTGGCAGTGTAGCAAAAGTACGTGCCGCTATTAACCACGCTCGAAAAGCTGGCATAGAAATACATGAATATAAACCTAATGATACACGTGATTTAGAAGTTGAAGCACAAATAAATGAGATTTCAAAAGAATGGCTAGGTCAAAAGAACATGCCCGAAATGAAGTTTATGCTAGGCTCTAACAACCTCGAAACGCCCTTAAAAAGACGCTATTTTTATGCTAAAAATCAACTGGGTGAAATGCTGGGCTATGTGGTTTTTAATCCCTATGAAAATGGCCGCTCTGTCATCGCTGAAGTCACAAGAAGAAAATCTCATGCACCGCAAGGCGTACTTGAAACCATTATTTACGATGCTTTTATGCAAATGAAAGATGAAGGCCTTCTGACAGGCAATTTGGGCTTATCACCACTTTATAATATATCAGCAGAAGAAAAACTGAAATGGAATGATTATCTCTTTCAATATGTTTATGAGCATCTAGATCAAATTTATGGTTTCAAGGCTCTGCATCATGCGAAAGAAAAATATGCACCAACCGCTTGGGAAAACAGATATATTGCATTTTATCCAAAACCTTTTTTACCACAATATGCTTATGCAATTGTAAATGCACAATTACCTGATCATCTTTCAAAGATTATCTTAAAACTTCTATGGGATGAACTTCGCACTAAAGGTGGCCGATATGTATCTAAATACACAGGGAAACGCTAAATTATACTATGAAATTACGGGTGCAGGAGCGCCACTGATCATGATTCATGGCAACAGTCAAAACCATGATGTTTTCAGTGTGCAAGCTGCCTATTTTAGTCAATATTATAAAGTTATCTCTGTGGATAGCAGAGCACATGGTGAATCCACACACGGCGATTTGCCTCTATCACTGGATTTGCTCGTACAGGATATCTACGATTTGATTCATTTTTTAAACGCAGATAATCTCACCATCATAGGCTATAGCGACGATGCCAATATCGCCATAAAGCTCTCTATAAGACTGGCTTTAGAACAGACCATTTCTTTGTATAAACTCATTCTAATTAGTCCAAATTTTCATATTAATGGTTTAAAACCATACTTTAAATGGCCACTTAAGTTGATAAAGATTATAACCCAGAAAGTAAATCGTCCAAACTTTTTAAGACACTATCTCGAAAAATTAGCACTTATGGCCGAAAATACAAACATCTCCTATAAGTCTCTTTCAACATTTCTAACACCTGTTCTCATCTTGTCGGGTGAATTCGATATCATTCATAGATATCATCTTGAAGAAATACAACATGCCTTTGCAAATGCTACTTTACAGATTGTAGAGAAGACTGGTCATGCCATCATCCAAAAGAGAAATTTAGATCTCAATCATCAGATTCATACTTTTTTAAAAGCTTAAATACTGCACAATTTATTTGAGAAATGTTATACTTATGAGTGGTACTATATAGAGAAATGTACAATTAAAGGAGTAGAAATGAGATTTTTTAAAGGGAAACCTCTAGAATTACTTGCACCTGCAGGTAATTTTGAAATTTTTAAAGAGGTTGTACAGACAAAGTGTGATGCCATCTACTTTGGTGGACAATCACTCAATATGAGGATGATCCGTAAAGGTTTTAACTTTACGAACGAAGAAATGGCTGAAGCCATTAAATTAGCACATGTGAACCATAAAAAAGTTTACATCACCGTTAATAATCTTGTTGATTTTGGTGAAATTGAAATTGCAAAGACTTACCTGACTTTTCTAGACCAAGTCAAACCCGATGCACTTATTGTTCAAGATTTCGCAATCATAGAACTCATTAAGCAGTTGAACTTATCACTTGAAGTACACGCATCTGTAATGATGAACGTCCATAATCTACCAATGATCAACGCTTTAAAGGCGCATCATGTCACAAGAGTGGTCTTATCCAGAGAAGCCAGCCTTGATGAAGTTAGATGGGTAAAATCACAGACTGATATTGAAATAGAATACTTCACACATGGAGATATGTGTATTGCACATGGGGCACAGTGTTATTATTCTTCGATGCTCTTTGGTATGAGCAGTAACAGGGGAAAATGCTTAAAACCCTGCAGATGGTGGTTTTCTAAATCTACTGATACTGAAAATACGAAAGAATTTCCAATGGCTGTGAAAGATTTATGCCTCTATGCAAATCTGCCTGAAATGATCTATGCTGGTGTAACCGCCTTTAAAATTGAAGGGCGTATGAGAGAGGCAGCCTTTATCACCAAACTCATCAATTACTATGGAGATGCCATGGACCGTTTTATCGAAGATCCTGTAGGGTATGATCGAAACCATGATCTCGCCGCAATTGAAGCTTCTCGTAAACGAGATTTGTCCACAGGGTACGCCTTTGGCAAGCCTGGACTTACTAACATCAACACTAAAGATGAGGGTTCAGGGAAATTCTATTCCACAGGGAAAATGTTCAGTACACCAACAGCCGAAAAAAGCATCACCAAAGATCACGTGAATCAAATAAAAAAAACACTCTCAAATTCATCAGAAAAAGCGATCACCACAGTAGATGCTTCAAAGAAAACATTACTGCCTCCAAAGCTTTCTATTAGAGTCAATAACATTCAGCAAGCAAAGGTCGCTATTGAAGAAGGTATAGACAGAGTCTACATCGCTGGAGACATTTATTTACCTGATCTACCAATTAGTATTGAAGCCATAAAAGCTTTAAAAGCATACTCTAAATCAACCGAAGTTTACATTGGCACGCCACGCATGATGACCGATCTTCAAATTGAACACTACGGTGTTTGGCTTGAAAAACTAAGACCGTACATCGATGGTATTCTGGTGGGGAACCTAGGTGCACTTAGCCAATTCAGGTCACTTAAGTTACCAATAGTAGGGGATTATAGTTTAAATATTTATAACCCCATGGCGGCTGATTTTTATAAAGAAGAGGGGATAGACCAATTCATACCTTCTGTAGAGCTCACTGCTAAGGATTTGAAAAATATGCTTCAATCAAATCATAACTTAGAACTTATTGGCCTCGGACGAATCGTCACTATGTATTTTGAACACGATTTTCATAGTGCACTTCATGCTTCAGAATCCGAAAAACTGACATTATACAACGAAGCAGGTGCCTATGACTTATATAAAGATCAACATCAACGGACACATTTACTTTCACAAAAGACAATATCACTGCTACCTGTTCTAAAAGAAATTTTAGATTATAATGCCGTAAAAATGTTGAGAATAGAAGCGCAAAGTAGCTCCATAGAACGTATCAAATCAGATATCAGACAAGTGAAATCCGTTATCTCAAACGATCTAAGCCAACGCACACTCTACTCAGAGATGGGTGATCAATATACTTTTGGAGCACTTATATTCTAACAACTGTGGGGCTAATTAATAGCAAGTCCACTTAGCATCAGTATCATGAAAGGGAGGTAAAAGACCTTAATGTTAAACTCGTCAGACATCATACAACTTAAAAAAGACTATTTTTTCCCTAATGCCATGCATTTTTACAAAGACCCACCACATATTACTCGAGGTGAAGGCAAGTATTTATTTGATGATCAAAACAAGCGTTATCTCGATTTTTTTGCGGGTGTCACAGTGGTTAATTGTGGTCACTGCGAACCTGAAATTGTTGAAAAAACTGCTGCTCAATTAAAGACATTACAACATACCTCCATCATCTACCTTACTGAACCCATGGTTTTACTTGCAGAGCGATTGGCAAAAGTGCTCCCAGGAGATATACAAAATACGTTCTTTTGCTGTAGTGGTACCGAAGCCAATGAAGGAGCGCTTTTATTGGCTAGGCTTCACACTGGAAAGCGTGGCTTTATTGCTTTTGAAGGTGGCCTACATGGCCGCTCTGCACTTACGATGAGTGTCACTGGCATTCCCATGTGGCGAATTGATCCTTTCCTAGATCCAAATGTCTATTTTGCAAAGGGATTCATGGGCCCAGAAGCTGATAGTGAAGCAATTTCCAATGCTTCACTTGAAAGTGTTGAACAAATATTAAAGACACATGCTCATGAAATTGCAGCCTGTATCGTAGAACCTATACAAGGGAACGGTGGCATCAATATACCTCATAAAACCTTTTTCAAACGTTTAAAAGCACTTCTTAAGTCCTATGGGGTACTTCTCATTACAGATGAAGTACAAACTGGGTTTGCTCGGACAGGAAAAATGTTCGCTATAGAGCATTTCGATGTGGTGCCTGACATCATAACCATGGCGAAGGCCCTTGGAAACGGGGTACCAGTTGGGGCCTTTTCAGCACGACCTCATATTGCTAAGTCATTTAATAAACCGTCTGCCTCTACGCTTGGTGGAAACCCTGTGACGATGACCACCGGACTCGCCGTTTTAGACTTTATAGAAAATCATAAACTCTGTGAACACTCTGAAAAACTCGGGCTCTATCTCAAAGAAAGGTTACAACAATTAGCCGCTGAGTTTGAAGTGATAGATGATGTCAGAGGTCTTGGACTCATGATGGGCATGACCCTTGACAGTCCTGAAAAGGTCGATATTGTCCTTGAAAAAATGCTTCAAAAGGGTTTCATTATTGGTAAAAATGGTATGAATCGAAATGTCATTGCCTTACAGCCACCACTTGTTGTCGATCAAAATGACATTGATTTACTCGTGACCGCTTTTTACGAGACTTTTAGTGCATTACAAGCATTACAAGCATCACAAGCGGACAAATGATAGCATATTTCATCAACTGTTATATTTTATCAATCATTATCATAAAAAGAGCCAAATGCCCTCAGCATGTAATAACGTTGAGGACGTTTGGCTTTTTTATGTGATTCATTTTTAGAAAATTTATTCTTATGAAATTTATTGAAAAAAAGCAACTAAGACTTAGGCATCCAATGACACATTTTTGCTTCCATCAAGTCCAAAATCCGAAATAGAGCACTGCCCATGAAACTTATAGTAACTATTCCGGCAAACATAGCCACATAATTGAGTTTTAACCAACTGTCCATGATAAAGAACCCGATACCATACTGTGTGGCAAAATTTTCTGCAAAAAAGAGAACTGAAATACTGGTCCCAACGCTGATTCTAAGTGAAGTAAAAAGTGAAGGCAAGATTGCAGGTAAAATCACATGCCTGTAAATGTGTCTTTTAGTTGCGCCTAAAGATTTGATCGCAACAAAATAGGTAGGATGTATCGCCTGAACACTGTCTCTAACAGAAATTACAATCTGAAAAAAAAGAATGAGTGCCACAAGTGTAATTTTCGAAGCATCTCCAAGTCCTAAAAAAAGCATCAAAAGAGGCAAGAAAGCAATTTTAGGCACCGGATAAAGCGTATAAAGAAGCGGCGTTATCACACGATCTACGATTTCATTTCGAGCAGTAATAATGCCAACAATACTTCCTAAGATCACTGTGATGACAATCGCCACCAATATTCTATAAAGACTAATACTCATATGCTTTATGAGCATTAAAGAATGTACCGCCATATATTGACCTGTGACGATTGGAGCAGGTAAGAAGTTCTTATGAACAATCCAAGTAGAAATTTGCCATATGATTAAAATTAAGACTACACTATAAAGGAAGGGATGTTTTTTCATACTGATCCTCCTTTAATAGTTTCCTAATTTCGATGCATTGCTCATAATAAGTCTCATTCTCTCTGGCAAATTCCATATTAAAAGTTGGATTTAAAATTTCATGACTTAAAGTCCCTTCATCAGACAAAATTAAAATATGGCGTCCTAAAAGTACAGCCTCTTCAATGCTGTGTGTCACTGTAATCATACTCATTCTGGACTGATTAAACATAGCCAACGCATCTTCTTGAAGTTGTTCTCTTGTAAGCGCATCTAGAGATGAAAAAGGTTCATCCATAAGCAACAAATCAGGTTCTATAACCCAAGATCGTGCAAGCGCTACGCGTTGTTTTTGACCACCACTTAATGTGGTTGGATAATCCTTAAGATGCCCTTCTAATTTAAGATGCTTGAGCATAAACATAGCGCGTTCAAGTGCATTTTCATTCTTAAGCGCTTCGAGTTCAATCGGTAGTAATACATTTTGAAGCACTGACTTCCACGGAAAAAGACCATAATCCTGAAGTACAAGACTTTTTTTGAGAGGTCTCGTGGCAATTCTGGAACCTTCTACATTAGCTTTAGGCGTCAATAAATCCGCTATAGCATAGAGTAGAGTCGTCTTGCCACAACCTGAAGGACCTAATATCGTGTACGCTTCATTTGCTCTAATTTCAAGTGAAATCTTGTGGAGTGCTGACCTGTTTGGATAGTGAACTGATAGGTCTTTCACGACCATGAGTAAATCAGATTTCATTTTCATCTCTCCATATTTTATGATGTGGGTTTTCGATATCAAGTGTTTCTAAAATTCGGCCAACACTCATACTAATGCTCTCAAAAAGTGTCTTTGGCTTGTTATAAAATGCAGGTACAGGGGGCATAATTACAACTCCTAAGCGGCTGAGTTTAAGCATATTTTCCAAATGTATTGGGGAAAGTGGTGACTCGCGTGTCACAAGTACAAGCTTACGTTGTTCTTTGATCATGACATCAGCAGCTCTTGTCAACAAACTCTCCGACAATCCCTGCGAAATTTTAGCTAAGGTACCCATACTACAGGGTACCACTACCATGGCATCCGTTTTATAAGAGCCACTGGCTATCTGAGAGAATAGATCTGCATTATCATAGACAAAAAGTCTTGAATTTTGAGCGATTTCATTTTTAGAAATACTTTGATAATGCTCAATTAATACTCTAAAGGATTGATCTAATTCATAAGCACAAACCTTTTCACCATTTGAAGTTGCTACCAAATGCACCTCATGACCAAGAGATAACAAAGACTCTATCAATCTATGAGCGAATATGCTGCCACTGGCACCCGTGATGCCTACGATTATTTTTTTCATAATGCCTCCATTTAAAATATAAATACATCAAGTGTTGTCATTACAAGTAGTAACATCGATATAATTTGATTGATGTGGTATGAAGCAAAATTCATCTTTTCACGATGTGAAGGCTCCACCATATAGTGCTCAAGTACTAAAAGAATACCACTTAAAATCACACCAATTATATAGACAATACCCAAATTCGTTATAAAATATAGTGAAATGAGCAAAAACCACATCATTATGTGAAATAATCTTGAAATCCACAGGGCGCCTTTATAACCAAAGCGCGCAGGAATAGAAAAAAGCCCCACTGAGTTATCAAATGCAATATCTTGTGTGCCATAAATGATATCAAAACCACTCACCCAGAGTGTCACGATTGCTGCAAATACAAAAGGAACAAGCCCAAATCGTCCTGTCACAGCAAGCCAAGCACCCACAGGAGCCCCTGCACATGTAATGCCTAAGATCACATGACAAAGCCAAGTAAAACGCTTAGTGTAAGAATACAAGGTAAAGAGGCCAAGCGCTACAGGGGATAACAAGAAACAGAGTGTATTAATCTGTGAAGCTGCAAACACAAATAAAATGTAACAAACAATAGTAATATAGAGTGCTTCTTTACGTTTAACGCTTCCTGAAGGAATATGCCTGTGTGCCGTTCTCGGATTCTGGGCATCATATTCGGCATCTACATACCGATTGAGTGCATTCGCACCATTTCGACCTGCAAATAGCGCAAGCATGATCCAAAAAATCAAACCCGCAGAAGGTAAACCATCTGCGGCTAAAAACATTGCCATAAGGGCAAAGGGTAGAGAAAATAAAGTATGTGAGAACATTACCAGTTCACCATACGTTTTAAGCTTACTTTTAATTTGATGTATCACACTATTTAAAGCCATATTCTGACCACCTTTGATTCACTTTTTCTACTATTTCTGCACTCATTTCAATATCATCAGGCCATGGTCTCATCAAACCATCTTCTGGTCCTTTTTTAGTGGCATCTATACCTATAAAAAGGGAACTATCCGTTCTTTCCACGTAAATCATGTCACGCATTGGATCAATATTGTTAAAAATTTTCCAAGATACAGTACTGTAATCCGATGGATCAATCCAATCATCTATTAGAACGACAAATGGCTTTGAACTCAAATCATTCGATCTGGAATTCAAATAAGTTTGAGCTTTTGATCCTTTGTTTTTAGAAAAAGGAATAATCTCCACATAATTGGACATGATATCTTTAAAAGTTATCCCTTCGGAAGATCCGTTGATAAATTCTTTAGTATTTTTCTTTAAAGACTTAGCAGAAGTCATAGACATCAGTGTTTCACCAGTTCTCTCAAGTGGCAATTTTTTTGTCGCATCAATCCCCAATCTAAAGCCTTGAAAGGCTCGATTTGAAGCATGATCCAGCGCATCGAGTGGCCCTTCGGAAATAATAAGATGATTGGTTTGAGTCACATGATTGCCTATAGCCTCAATAACTGCTTTATAATCATGTACATCTACAGTTTCATCCACCACGATAATCATCTTTGTATACATCATTTGCCCTAGTCCCCAAAGTGCATATAAGACCTTATTGCCATGCAGTGGAAAGGCTTTTTTAATCGATACAATCGCACAATTGTGAAAAACGCCTTCAAGAGGGAAGTCAAGGTCTACAAGTTCAGGACATTGTATTTTCATCAGTGGTAAAAAAATCCGCTCTGTTGCTTTTCCGAGATAACAGTCTTCCATAGGGGGTTTTCCAACAATGGTAGTGGGGTAAATCGGATTCTTTTTGCGCGTCATTTTCTCTATATGAAAGACCGGATAGTCATCAGACAACGAATAATATCCTGTATGATCTCCAAAAGGTCCTTCTGTTCTAAGCTCTTCCAAATCCACATAACCTTCAAGTATAAATTCAGCGTGAGCAGGGACAAATATATCGTTTGTCTGACATCTTACAAGTTCTATCGGCCTTCTTTTCAAATAACCTGCAAAGATCATTTCGTCAATCATCTTAGGCAGTGGTGCAGTTGCTGCATAGATGGTGGCAGGATCACATCCAATGGCCACTGAAACGGGCATTTTTCTCCCCAACTTACGATACTTTTCATAAATTTCCTTACCATCTTTATGAAGATGCCAGTGCATTCCTGTTGTTTTCTCATCATAGACTTGAAGCCTATACATCCCTACATTCTGTTGTCCCGTCTCTGGATCTTTAGTAAAAACAAGGGGTAAAGTGATATACTTACCGCCATCTTGGGGCCAACATTTTATAATCGGTAAAAGATTGAGATTAGGGTCTTCAACGACCTCTTGACAAGGCGCATGCTTTACCTTTCTTGGAAAGATAAAAGGGAGCGGTGCCAACTTTGGAATTGATTTTATTTTGCCTTTTAAGGTCACATAGGCACTCAAATCCATATAATCTTCAATTTGGTCTGCAATTTCATCAAGTGAATTCACACCTAAACCTAAATTTAAGCGTTCATATGTGCCCATAGCATTAATCACAAGCGGAAAAGGTGATCCTTTAACATTTGTGAATTTTAATGCTTTGCCATATTGCTTCGAAATACGATCTGCAATTTCAGTGATCTCAAGTTCTGAATCAACTTCAACCTCAATTGTCTCTATCAAATGCTTTGCTTCTAAAGCTTCTAAATATTTTGGTAAATCTCTATATGTCATACCAAACCCTCCAATTCACTTAAAATTGTAGCTATTTTGAAAGGGTGTGTCAACTAAACTATTATTGTTCAAAGATTCTGTAAACTGGTCACTTCAACGCGAATATGCTAAAATATAGAAGCAATGAAGCAGAAAATAAAAATCATAAAGAACTGTGCAGGAGGCATTAAATGAAACATCTATTATCTTTACTATTAATAGGGCTTATGCTCTTTACTTTAGGCGGTTGTAAAGCTCAAAATGAACTTGATATTCAAAAGGAAACTGAGGCCAATGCAAATCCTGTCAACCAAAACGCGCCCTCTAACAAACCATTACCAACGCTCAAAATTGGTGTCATGTCAGATGTCGGCGCAATTCCATTCATCATTGCCAAAGAAAAAGGCTTCTTTACAAATAGAAATTTACCTGTGGAAATCACAGTTTTTAGAAGTGCTATGGATAGAGATACAGCCCTTCAAACAGGTAATTTAGATGGCGTTATGGCAGATATGCTCACAATTCTTTTTTACAACGAATCTGGATTTGATTCTAAAATGATCGGAGCAACTTACGGTAATTATAAATTGATTACTTCGCCCAATCTATCCTCAGATGATTTTAGCGCTTCTGAATCACTCTCTATTGGACTTTCATCTAACACAGTGATTGATTTTGCCACTGAAAAAATAGCTGAATCAAAGCAATTTACATCTAAGCTTAAAAAAATTGCGATTCCACAAATGCCCGTTAGACTTGAAATGCTCAAAGCGGGTGAATTACAAGGCGCTACTTTACCAGACCCACTTGCTTCAGCAGCAATGCTAGAGGGTGGTGCCTTAATCGGTAGTACTGAAGAGATGGGCTTATATCCAGGCATTTTCATTGCCTCAAATACTGCTATTGCTGAAGGCTCAACAAGTATTGGGTTAATGTATGAAGCCTATAATGAAGCTGTGGATTATCTCAATGCAACACCGAGTTCAGAGTACTTCGACCTTTTAGTAAACGAACTTGGCTTTCCACCCATATTAAAAGACCAATTTGAAATGCCTGTATTCGAACATGTGAAGGCACCAGATCAAAATACTTTTAATACAACTCTGGAGTGGATGAAAGCAGGCAACCTTATTAAAAGCGACTTTTCATATGATGATTTAACAGATTTAGAGTTTATTTCCAAGCAGTGATTTTCGATTTAATTTTTTTTGAACACATGATTAGTAATGGACTGTAATCGCATTGCAGTTCATTTACATACGGAGGCCTATTATGTTTAATTTGATATTGATTTTATTGGTATAAAAACATCTGCTTATGAAGATTCAATTTTAAAGGTAAAACAACTTTTAGCCCAATAATTGTCTTGATCTCAATGGAAACCTAGCCATATTTACGAAAGAAAGGTGAACACATGAAAAAATTATCCTTAAAGAGAAATAGCATCCAGTTTCGTATCCCTTTCTTTATTTCAATTTTTGCACTGATCTGTGTTTTAGTAACGGGCTTATTTTTACAGCTCATTTTCAGATATAAACTTGAAGACAACATCGAATCTAAAAACATGGTTATTTCTGAAATGATCTCTAACGAATTGACGCTTTATCTTGAAAATGCCACAGACACCGTCATAACTGCCGCCAATTTTTCTTCTCAAAGCAGTGGCGATTTAGAACAAATCAAAAGCGAGATTTTTAGAATCTATGATAATTTCAACTATTTTGATTTGATTTTCTTTATGAATCAAAAAGCACAGATGGTCTTTTCTAAACCTTCCAATAAAAAAGTTCAAGGTAGGATTTATACAGACAGGGATTATTACTGGGATATCATGGGAGATGAAAACGAATCTACTATAAGTGAATTGCTCGTCAGCAGTGTTTTAGGCAAACCACATTTCATAACTGCTGCACCTGTAAAGAATAAATCTGATGAAATTGTCGGCTTAATTGGTGCTGGTATTCCCCTTGGTAATATTGAAAAAATACTTAAAGATGTCAAACTTGGTTTCAACGGCAAACTATGGATTGCCGATGCCTACGGTGCAATTGTCATACATCCTGACTACGATATCGATCAAGAACTTATCCCTGTATCACATTTGGGTATAAAAGCCTATGACCACAACCCAGAAATCTTAGATATTTTGAAAAATCATCAAAATATCAATACAAGATACACCATTGGTGATGACGATTATTATGCATCCATCACCTTTCTAAAAGACTACAATTGGATGATTGTCGTTGAACAAAACAAAAATACAGTGAATAAAGAAATTTTAGATTCTACAAACCAATTGGTGGTCATTCAATCAGCCGTTTTATTATTTGCATTGATCATTGGCTTGGTCCTTGCAAGATGGATTACATTACCCATCAAGCAGTTAGTTCAACAAGTGCGCGCACTTCCAACGACATTAAAGTACAATGAGGGCATCAGTGTCAATTCAAATGAAACTGACAGTAACGAACTCTTAGAACTCAGCCATGCTTTTGTAGAAATGGGTTTAAACCTTAAAAACAACTTATCCGAGCTCGAAAGTTCTGTTATAAGTGAAAATAGAATTCAGCAATATCTTAAAAATATCTTAGCCAGTGTACACAGTGGTATCATCGTGGCGGATTCTAACTATGAAGTAACCATTTTTAATGCACAGGCCACTAAAATAACAGGACTCAGTGAAGAGTATATGATTGGTCACGACTTCTTTGAAATTCTAGAAATGCTTCAGTTAAAAGTTAATGAAGAAGTTTTAAATGTCATTCATTATGATCGACAAGTCACAGACCAAGAAACCACCTTAACGACACCTCAAAACAATCATGTTTCCATCAGTTATACTTGTTCGCGTGTAACCGATCCATCTGGTAATTATCTTGGGATCGTGCTACAATTTAGAGATATCACAGCCATGAAGATTTTGGAACAAGAACTTCGTAAAGAAGATAGAATTCATACAATAGGTGAATTATCTGCTTCAATTATCCATGATATTGGCAACCCACTTGCAGGTATGGCCAATTTGATTGAACTTTTAAAGGATACAGAGATTCAAGAGAGCTCACAAAAGGAAGTATTGGATTTGCTCAGTGAAGAAGTTAATGATCTCAATATTTTAGTCATTAATTTTCTCGATTTTGTAAGAAGTTCCAATCTACAAAAAAGTCCTGTTGATCTCACCAAGATTATTAAAAGCTGCATTGATCTGCTTAAAGGTGAAATTGACACTAAGCGTATCAGATTGGTCAAAGACATCCCGAGTGAACCGATCATCTTAAATCTTGAATCTAGAAGTGTCAAACAAGCTTTAATCAATATTTTGAAAAATGCGAGTCAGGCCATTGAAAACAAGGGTTCTATCCTCATTAGTGTTCTAGAGAACGATAAAAATGTGCTATTGACGATTGAAGATACGGGTAAAGGCATGAGTGAAGAAGTCATTTCTAAACTCTTTTATCCGTTTTATACCACAAGAGAAAATGGCACGGGATTAGGTCTCTTTATTGCTTATAACGCCTTAAAAGAAAATAGCTGCATACTCACTGTAGAATCCGAAGTGGGTAGAGGCTCCACCTTTAAAATAAATTTTAAAAAGGATTGATCAAATGAAAATTCTTGTAATTGATGATGAAAAAAGTATCCGAGTATCACTTACTTTAGGATTAAAAAAGCTTAATGCCACTGTGTTCAGTGCTGAAAACGGGACTGACGGTTTAACGCTCTTTAGAACTCAAAATGTTGATCTAGTAATCCTCGACATAAAATTACCTGATATTTCAGGTATTGAAGTTTTAAAGCAAATGAAACAACAAAATGAAAATTGTACTGTTATTATGATGACGCATTTAAGTGAAGTCAAGCTCGCTGTTCAGGCGATGAAACTCGGTGCTTACGATTACTTTACAAAACCCTTCTCACTTGAAGAAATGCTCAGTGCTATCAGACAATTAGATCCTTATATTAAAGAAAAGGCACTCATCACTCATTTAAAGGATACGCCTAATCAAATCGTAGGTGATTCTTGTGCAATTACTGCCATTATAACGAAACTTCAAAAACTCTCTAAAGTCCAATTTAACACATGCGTCTTAATAAACGGTGAAAGTGGCACAGGTAAAGAACTTGTGGCAAAACAAATTCATTCTGTTTGTGCGCCAGACCAACCTTTTGTAGCTATTAACTGTGCAGCCATCCCTAAGCATCTGCAAGAAAGTGAACTCTTTGGACATGAGAAGGGTGCCTTTTCTGATGCAAAAAATCAACGCATCGGTCTACTTGAGTACGCTGAAAATGGGGTTCTTTTCTTAGATGAAATTGGAGATATGGACATTGACCTTCAAGCCAAATTATTGAGAGTCTTACAAGAAAAAACCTATCGTAGAATTGGGGACAATTCAGAAATCGTATTTAATGCCATGGTGGTCGCTGCAACTAATAAAGATTTACTTGCAGAAGTTGAAGCCAACACTTTTAGAAAAGATTTGTTTTATCGACTCAATATCATCCCAATTATGGTGCCACCTCTTAGAGAGCGTAAAGAAGATATTCCTGTTCTTATTGATCATTTTATCCGTATCTATAATAAACTTCTTGGAAAGGATGTCAAAGGTCTTTCAACTGATATGCTCTCTCTCTTTTATAAATACAGTTGGCCAGGGAACATCAGAGAACTAAAAAATATCATAGAACGCCTTATGATTTTAAGTGATTCAGATGAATTATCCATGGACGAGCTCCCATACGAACTCAGCGATGAAGATCCTAAGGGAAAAGGACACCTCAGTCATTTAGAACAAGCTGAACACGAAGCTGTATTAAGAGCATTATCCCAGTATAATTGGAACATTACAAAAGCCGCTGAAGCACTTCAAATCTCAAGATTAACGCTAAGAAGAAAAATTGACAAATACGGTATATCAAATCAACGCTGATTTATAAAGAAAAAGGAGGCCTCATATGATTAGAATTCATGTAAGTGTATATGGCCGTGTTCAGGCTGTTGGCTTTCGATATTTTACGTTTCAACTTGCACACCAATACGAACTCACTGGGTGGGTGAGAAACCTTGATGATGGCTCAGTTGAAATAGAATCTCAAGGAGATTCTGAAACTATTGAAAAATTTTTAACAGACTTAAGAGCAGGCAATGGCTATTCGAGAGTCAATGATATCCATTTTTATAAAACGCAACTGGTCCCAAATGATCTAAAATTCGTCATATTTCACTAATAAGTTCATAGAGGCTGTATAAACGGTAACATTATTACCAACACTGGTAACAATGTTACCGTTTATCTTTTTTTGGGAATAATGATTTTGTTGAAATTTTAACATTTGTCAAATTAAAAATAGTTGGCATACTTATTGCATATTAAACTAGTGTATAAATAATTTTGAAATAGGAGGCGTTTATGAAACAAGCATTAGAGGGATTAAAAATACTCGATATGACAAGAGTCCTTGCAGGTCCCTATTGTACAATGGTCCTAGCAGATTTAGGAGCAGATGTCATCAAGATCGAAGCACCTAAGAAAGGAGATGATTCAAGACAATTTGGCCCATATGTTAATGGGGAAAGCGCATACTTCATGAGTATCAACAGAAATAAACGTAGTATGACATTAGACCTTAAAAATCCAGAAGCAAAAACTATTTTTTTTGAACTTATTAAAAAGGTAGATGTCGTCGTTGAGAATTTCAGACCTGGTACCATGGAGAAATTAGGCTTTGGTTATGATGTATTAAAGGAAATTAACCCTAAATTAATCTACGCAGCGAGTTCTGGTTTTGGTCATACTGGACCATACAGCAAACGTCCTGCTTATGACGGTGTTGTTCAAGCCATGGGCGGTATCATGAGTATTACTGGCCAACTTGGAGGCAAACCAACAAGAGTAGGCCCATCAGTGGGAGATATCACAGCGGGTCTATTTACTGCAATTGGAATTTTAGCCGCTGTAAATCACCTAAAAGACACTGGTGAGGGACAGAAAGTAGATGTTTCCATGTTAGACTGTCAAGTCGCAATTCTTGAAAATGCACTTGCACGTTACTTTGCAACAGGTATCTCTCCAAAACCTGCTGGTAATAAACATTCATCAATTGTACCTTTTGAACCTTTTGAAACATCAGATGGAGAAATCATGATCGCAGCAGGTAATGATAATCTTTGGAAAAAATTCTGTGCCGAAATCGGTCAAGAAGCACTTGCTAATGACGAAAGATTTGCGACAAATCCACAAAGAAATGCAAACTACGATGAATTGAAAGTAATTCTTTCAGAAATATTAAAAACAAAATCAACTGAAGAATGGTATAAAAACTTAACTAATGCAGGTGTACCATGTGGTCCTATCAACACAATTGAAATGGTAACTAAAGATGAGCAAGTCATTCAAAGAGAAATGGTCGTTGAAGTCGAACATAAAATTGCTGGAACAACTCACATACCAGGTGTTCCAATTAAATTGAGTGCAACACCTGGATCAATTAAAAAGGCTGCACCTGTACTTGGTGAAGACACTTATGAAATATTGAAAGAGCTTTTAGATTATTCAGATGAGCAATTAGATCAATTAAAAGCGAATCAAGTATTTTAAATAGGAGGTTTAATATGGAGATTTATGGATTAGGTATCGTCGCATTTTGTATGTACATCGGATCATTTATTGGGTATTTTATTGGTAAAACGCTTGGCATATCTGGGAACGTTGGTGGCGTTGGCTTCGCAATGCTAATTTTAATCTTATTAAGCAATTATGTAGAAAAAAAAGGGGGCTGGTCTGAAAGAACCCAAAACGGGATTTACCTTTTAAGCGCACTCTATATCCCTATTGTTGTTGCTATGGCTGGCATTCAAAATGTAGTTGCTGCTTTTAGTGGTGGTGCTATTGCATTTGTCGCTGGCGGTGTTGCCACTATAGGTTCTATGTTTTTAGTACCTGTAATCGGAAAATTAGGCTCAAAAGAAATAGAAAAATAGGGAGGGGCTCTTATGATTTTAGATATAATTACAACGATCTTTACAAAATATCCATTAGTAGGTGCATTCGGGGCAGTTGCACTTATTATGTTAGTCTCTTATTGGTTTGCTAATCTCATTGGTCAAAAGAGAATGGGCTCGGCAATTGCAATCGTTGTTGCATTATTACTTGCCTTTATCTCTGGCAAATTTACAGGTGGTGCAAAGGGGATTTCAGATATTACTTATTTCTCAGGATTTGCCTTATTAGGTGGTTCCATGTTTAGAGATTTTGCTATTATCTCCACTGCATTTGGTGCAAAACTTGACAATCTAAAAAAAGCAGGACTTCCAGGTGCTGTGGCCCTATTACTAGGTGTTGTATTTTCCTTCCTAGTAGGTTCCGTAATTGCTTATGTTCTCGGTTATCATGATGCCGTAGATGTGGCTACAATTGGCGCTGGTACAGTTACGTTTATCGTTGGTCCAGTTACTGGTACAGCACTTGGTGCAAGTTCAGAAGTTATTGCACTTTCTATTGCAGCTGGTGTTGTTAAATCAGTCCTTACAATGATCATCACACCATTTATTGCAAAAATAATCAAACTCAACAATCCAACAATGGCAATGGTATATGGTGGCTTAATTGGAACAACAAGTGGTGTTGCTGGTGGTTTAGCTGCAACTGATCCTAAACTAGTTCCTTATGGTGCAATGACTGCAACATTCTATACAGGATTAGGCAGCTTGCTATGTCCATCAATCGGTTACATGTTTATAAAACTATTTTTATAAAGTAAACACATAAATTCTTGTATATAAATATATTATAATGTATACAAATATGTTATAATGTATGGAAGTATATTATAATGTATATAAATAGGTTATATTGCACTCACCAAGACAATGGTACAATGCATATATAATGATTGATTCTTTAGATTCTTTAGAATCAATCATTATTTTATGCTCAAACAAAAGCAAAGGAGGTATTCATTTGAGTGAGAAGTTAGAACTACTTAAAAAGAATAAAGAAAAGTTAATGGCTGGCGGAGGGGCTAAATCTATTCAGAAGCAACATGATAAAGGCAAACTAACTGCAAGAGAACGTATCAATTTACTATTTGATGAAGGTTCATTTGTAGAAATGGACGCTTTTGTTAAGCACAGATGCACTAACTTTGGCATGGAAAAAACAGAAGCACCTACAGAAGGGGTTATAACTGGATATGGTAAAGTAGATGGCAGATTAGTCTATGCTTATTCACAAGATTTTACCATTATTGGAGGTTCTCTTGGTGAAATGCATGCTGCAAAAATTTGTAAAGCAATGGATGGTGCATTAAAAGTAGGCGCACCAATTGTTGGTATTAATGATTCTGGTGGTGCTAGAATTCAAGAAGGTATTGATGCACTTAAAGGTTATGGCGATATTTTCTTTAGAAACACATTGGCTTCAGGCGTTATCCCACAAATCACAGCAATTATGGGACCATGTGCTGGTGGTGCAGTTTATTCACCTGCCATTACAGATTTCGTTTTCATGGTCAATAAAACATCACAAATGTTTATTACAGGACCGCAAGTTATTAAAACGGTTACAGGTGAAGATGTTACTGCTGAAGCACTCGGTGGTGCGATGACACATAACTCCGTAAGCGGCGTTTCTCAATTTATCTCTGAAACCGATGAAGATTGTATCACTGAAATCAGAAGATTATTGAGCTTTTTGCCATCAAACAATATGGAAACAGCACCTGTCTTTCAAACGGACACAGACCCAAATCAAATGGATGAAAGCTTAAATAGCATCATTCCTGATAGTCCTAATAAACCTTATGATATGTTTAATATCATTAAATCATTAGTTGATCAAGAAGACTACATGGAATACTTACCACATTATGCAAAGAACATCATCACTTGTTTTGCTAGAATTAATGGTCATTCCACTGGTATTATAGCAAATCAACCAAGTATTCAAGCAGGATGTCTTGATATCAATGCATCAGATAAGGCAGCTCGCTTTATCAGAATGTGTGATACATTTAATATTCCAATTTTAACCATAGAAGATACACCTGGTTTTCTCCCTGGTACAGGCCAAGAGTACGGCGGTATCATCAGACATGGTGCAAAAATGCTTTATGCTTACTCAGAAGCAACTGTACCACTCGTCACTCTAATCACACGTAAAGCTTATGGTGGTGCTTATATCGCTATGGGTTCTAGACATTTAGGTGCTGATCTAGTACTTGCATGGCCAACTGCTGAAATTGCAGTTATGGGACCTCAGGGTGCTGCTAATATCGTCTTTAGAAGTGAAATTAAAAATGCTAAAGATCCTGTAGCAACAAGAGCTAAAGTGATTAAAGAATATACAGATGAATTTGCAACACCATATAAGGCGGCTGAAAGAGGTTTTGTGGATGATGTTATAGAACCATCAGCGACTCGACCAAGACTTGCAGATGCATTTGACATGTTAGCATCTAAGAGAGAAACAAGACCATCTAAAAAGCATGGCAATATTCCTTTATAGACATTGAGGAGATTTCTGAGCTGTTATATATAGAATAATAAAGAGGTGAAAAGATGCAAATTTTAGAAAATTTTAAGCATGCTGGAACCTTCGCGCAGATGACTTTAGGCGAAAAAATGACGGCAACACTTTATGTGATCTTGCTTGGAATGGGGATTACTTTTGTCGCACTTATTTTGATTTGGGCTTTAACAGCGCTTATGTCAAGAATCATAAGAGCGATTGAAGGTGGCGCTAAACCAGCAATAACAGAAGCGCCAAAATCTAATACGCCTGCAGCACCAGCTCAAGTGGCTATAAGCGAAGAAGAAGATGAAGCGTTAATCGCAGTTATCACAGCAGCCATAGCAGCATCACTTAATACCTCAATGCACAACATCGTTGTAACGAACATAACACGTGTTAATGACGAAACACCCGTATGGGGACGTGCAGGTAGAAGTGATGTCATGAATTCAAGATTTTAATGAACATTAATATTCGATGGAGGATTCTTATTTATGAAAAAGTTTAATATCACCGTGAATGGTAAATCATATGAAGTAGATGTAGAAGAAATAGGTGGCGTAAGCACACCATCACCAAGACCAGTACAAAGAGCAGCGGCGCCAGCGCCAAAAGCGGCGCCAGCAGCGAAAGCAGCACCAGCACCAAAGGCAGCTCCGGCAGCAGTTCCAGCGGGAGGCGAAACAGTTACTGCACCAATGCCAGGTACTGTACTTGATATCAAAGTAGCAGTAGGCGATACAGTAAATTCAGGGGATGTACTTGCAATCCTTGAAGCAATGAAAATGGAAAACGAAATCATGGCACCAAGTGCTGGTAAAGTCGTTTCAATCAATGTAAACAAAGGTGCATCAGTAAATTCAGGGGATGTATTAATTGTTATTGGATAATATCCAAAAATAATTAATTGAAAGGAGATGCACTATGATTCAAACGATAAAAGATTTTTATATGAGTACAGGCTTTAGTGCAATCACTTTGGGACAAGTCGGTATGATCTTAGTATCCTTTTTATTGCTTTATCTAGCAATCAAAAAAGGATTCGAACCACTACTACTTGTGCCAATTGCATTCGGTATGTTTTTAACGAACTTGCCACTTGCAAACTTAATGGCAGAGCCAGTAGGGACCGAGCCAGGGGGATTACTCTACTACTTGTACCAAGGGGACCACTTAGGGATCTTTCCACCACTAATCTTTTTAGGGGTAGGATCGATGACAGACTTTGGACCGCTAATTGCAAATCCAAAATCATTATTACTTGGCGCAGCAGCGCAGTTTGGTATATTCGTCACATTTTTAGGTGCGATTGCATCTGGTTTATTTACACCACCTGAAGCAGCATCAATCGGTATTATAGGTGGTGCAGATGGTCCAACAGCGATCTTCTTATCATCAAAACTAGCACCTCATCTAATGGGGTCAATCGCTGTAGCGGCGTATTCATATATGGCACTTGTACCCGTAATTCAACCACCAATCATGAAGCTCTTCACCACAAAAGAAGAACGTGTGATTAAAATGAAACAACTTAGAACTGTATCAAGACTAGAAAAGTTACTTTTCCCAGTTCTTGTAACTTTAATTGTTTCTATGATCGTGCCACCAGCAGCAGCACTTATTGGTATGCTCATGCTTGGTAACTTATTTAAAGAATCAGGTGTTGTAGCGCGTTTATCGGATACAGCACAAAATGCAATGATGAATATTGTAACGATTTTCCTTGGTGTAACTGTAGGGGCAACAGCAACTGCAGAAGCGTTTATAAACTTACAAACGCTTGCAATCGTATGTCTTGGTGTTGTAGCATTTAGTATCGGTACATCAGCAGGTGTTTTACTTGCGAAGATCATGAACAAATTCACAAAAGATCCTGTAAATCCATTGATTGGATCAGCAGGTGTATCAGCAGTACCAATGGCGGCAAGGGTATCACAAGTGGTTGGGCAGAAAGAAAATCCAAGCAACTTCCTACTCATGCATGCAATGGGACCTAATGTAGCTGGGGTAATTGGTTCAGCAGTATCTGCTGGGGTATTACTATCATTGTTCTCTGGATTCTAATCGTGACAACTTAAAAAAATAAAAATCCCAACATTTCTGAATAGTTAATTCATGATTGTTGGGATTTTTCTTATTGTAATTGTTATTAACTCATAGATACAATCATCTTTCTTTAGGCTTTCACTTCTGTTTTTTCCTCATCCTTTTCGCTATTGTATAATACATCATCGTTTAATATGCCATCTTTTATTGCAGGTGCTTTAACTTCATTAGCATTAATTACACCATCTCTAATTTCACCACGACCATCATCAGATTCACGATTCATCTTAGGTGCTGTGGTTCTAGATTTTTCAACTAACTCATTGACAGCTTCATGGCCTTGAGCTATTCTAGACGCTGTTTTATCAATCTTATCTTCTAATTTGGACAACTGGCTTGCCTTAAGTTCAGATGATATGCCACGACTGCGATCTGTTGCAATTTGATTTCTTAAAATTTTTGCTTGTCCAATCATTTCTTTTTTTATGGCGCTTAATTGCTTCGTCTGAGAAAATGAAGTATCCGCGGCAACAAGATTTTGCAGAGACTTATATTGATTTAATTCTAAAGCATCATTAGCTTGATTTTGAGTGTTAAGCTTTCCATTGGACGCGGCCTTCTGGTTTTGAGTCTTATCATTTTTATTGCCATCCGATTTTTGGCTTTCAGCCGTTTGCATTTTTTCTTTTATTATTTCATTTTGTCTTGCAATGATTTTTTGATTTATAGCATCAAATTCATCTTGTAAAGCCTTTTGCTTTTCAATCTTTTCCTTTGGATCTAGCTTCTCATTTTCAGCTAAACTCTGCATTCTTTTTTTTACATTTTCAATTTGAGTTTGAAGTGTTTTAATTTGTGGATCTTGTAATTTATGGACATTATCATAATTCATTTCAACATTATGACCATTGTTACCGATTTTCATTTAAACCATCATTCTCACTTATATTCATTTCTTATTAACTCTTAGAATTTGTCTTAAGTGTTTCCATTTTTTCATCAAAAATCTCTTGGAAACTCACATAATCGGTTAAAGCACCTTTGAAAGCAACATTTTGTTGTTCTTTTTTTGTATCTTGACTCTGTCTCACAACAACTTTCTGATTTAAAACATCCACTTCATGTTGCAACGCTTTTAGTTTTGCATTTTTTTCCTCTTGGCTAAAATTAATATTGGATGACACCGTTTGCATTTTTTTTCTAAGATTATCTACTTTATTCTGAATGCCTTGAGTCACAGCATCTTGAGATTTTTGGATTGGAGTTCCTATTTTCATTGAATTATTTCCTTTCTTATGTAGGGTAGGGATGTGCTTTAAATTTGAATATCAATTGACTGCTGACTCAAGACTTTCTCTTTACTCGCTTGGTCAAACTGTTCTGTTTTTGCTTCCTCTTCTGTTTTAACTTCTTGATCCTCTTCATCCTTTTCGACGGTCTTAATGGACTCTTTCTTTGATTTTTCTATTGATTCTTGGACATCAGAGTAACTCTTAGCACCAATACCTTCAATTTTGTCTATTTTCTCATTCAGATCATAAACTGCATCTAACTTATGCTCAATTGGCATAAAATATCGCTTATTCAGCCATATTTCTGACTTTATAACCTCTGATTGGTTTTCCATATCTTTTTTTATAGCATTTACAGCTTCGATTTCTGAAATAGAGGCATTCGCACCTATAAGACTATGAACTGCTTTTAATGGGCTTGTCTCCAATTTAGCACCCATGGGTGATTCAACTGACTTATTTTGTTTTAATTCTGTGTTTTGGTTAGTTTTTGGGTCATCTTTATTTACATTCTTATACTTATTTTTTTCCATTTTTTCTTTGATGATCTCTTTTTGTCGATTGGAGAACTGCCACTTTAAATCCTGCAATTCCATTCGTAATTCCTTCATCATTTTTTCCTTATCTCTAAAAGGTACATTTTTATTTTCTGCCAAACGTTTCATCTTTTCCCGAACATTTTCCATTTGACTCTGTATTGATTTTAGCCTTGGATCTTCTGCACTCTTTTGAATAGGACTGCCTACTTTTTCAGTTGTTTGATTACTGCCATCAACCTTCATTCTTTTATCCCCCTTTCAACAATTTTTTTGACTTTATTTTAACCTTCAAATATATATATCGATATATATATTGAAAAACTTAAGTCTTTTTTAAAATTAAAATAAAAATCTTCTGGCAGTAACGCAGGCGCTTCTATTGTATTCACTAGGCATCAATTCTATTGACGGTGATTCTCATTTGAGGTAAAATGTAGAGCATAAAATTTGAATCCAAAATAATATTATAAAGGGGAATCCGCTATATCATGAGTATCATCACACAAGCTTAATCATTATAAATCTAGTTAATTCAAAAGTTTTAATCATGCAATGTTTAAGTTACCATTTTTACGATGGTCTTTTTCTTGTATTTAAAATTTGGAATCAAGTAATTTAAAGATTAGGTTAGGAGATGAAACCATGAATAATAGAAGATTAATTACCACCTTACTTTTAACACAAGGGGTATCTTTGATAGGCAGTCGCATGACTGGAATTGCCATTGGAATTTGGCTATTTCAGACCACAGGGAAAGCGACTTATTTATTGTTGATCCCTTTTTTTAATGAAATTCCCTCACTATTAACAGGGCATCTTGTTGGTGTTTACGTCGATAAATGGCACAAGAAGTGCACCATGATATTAGGCGATCTTGGTCAGGCAATTGGAACTGTCATTTTGCTTATAACACTTCAAACGATAGGATTCAAACCACTTATATTGTACTATGTCATTGCATTGCAAGGTATATTTGGCATGATGCAGACAACTGCAGCAGACGTCATGATGACACTTTTGACAAATGATACAAATCGAGATCGAGTTAATGGCTTAAAAGAAATGCTCTTTCCAGTTGCAAGCTTTCTAGGTCCTGCTTTAACAGCCATTATTTATCCACTTATAGGGCTAAAAGGTGTAATTGCTGTAGACCTTTTAAGCTTCGTAATCGCCGTTTTAGTAGTTGGATCATTAAAATTACCAGTTATATCAAGTTCACAACAAATTGAAGACACGAGTAAAATCAATCACGCCTTAACAGAAGCATTGCAGTATTTAAAAATGCACAAAGAACTTTTGTTATTCCTAGTCTATATTGGTTTTACAAACTTTATGTTAAATGGTCCAATCGAGCTGATTATTCCTTATCTGCTTTCGCTGTCGTTTGATGATGGGAGTGTTGCAAGTATGATGAGTCTCATGGGAGTTGCTACATTTACAGGTGCATTACTTGTTACCACAGTCAGAAGGGCTAAAAATAGGGTGAATTCAATTTTATTTCTTATGCTATTTTCGGGGGTAATGATGATTATATTTGGTATATCAAGAAAACTCATACTTCTTGGTACCTCACTTTTTTTAATGATGCTGCCGCTCCCTATGGTAAGTGCTCGATTTAAATCCTTATTGCAGACCTATGTCCCGATTCATTTGCAGGGACGTGTATTTTCAATTGCTTATCAGATCGCTTATGGCACAGCACCCATTTCTTTTATTCTCGTTGGACCTTTGGTTGATCAATGGTTGGAACCTAATACGCTTGCAGGTACTTGGCCACTGTTAAACACCTTTTTTGGTCATCATAGTGGTGCAGGGATGGGAATCGCTTTATCTTTTTCGGGAATATCCATTGTAATATCAACACTTTTAGCAGGTATTTATAAACCATTCAGAAATATTGATGATAAAAAAATGTAAATGACGACTTGACAATCTTAAAAAAAAATCATAGTATATATAAAACGAACACATCAAAACAGCGTTGACGAGGAGGAGTACATACACCCCTGAAAAGTAGAGAGAAGATGTTTGGTGAAAATCTTCATGAAGTGTGTATGGAAGTAGCCTTTGAGCTTTGAACCGAAAAGATGCGGACATGATCTGAGTAGACTTCAACGGCATTTTCCACCGTTATTTGGAAAACGATATCGGACTAAGGCACATGTTGCTTTGAATTCCCGTATTGGTAGAGTGCAGATTTTTTTAATCTGAATTTAGGTGGTACCACGGACGCATAAGCATCCGCCCTAAGAATAGCGAAAAGTTATTCTCAGGGCGGTTTTTTTGTGTTCGTTAATGTCAATTCTAACAAGTTTCATCAAAATTCAGGAGGTTATTTTTATGAAAAAGCGCTATGAACATCAAGAAATTGAAATGCAAATGCAATCACTCTGGGAAGAACTGGACATCTATAAATTTGATCCGAATAGTAAGGCACCTATCTATTCCATTGACACCCCACCGCCCACAGTAAGTGGTAGCCTTCATATAGGGCATATATTCTCTTATGTGCAGGGAGAAATGATCGCTCGCTACAAACGCATGAGAGGCTATAATATATTTTATCCCTTTGGCTTTGATGATAACGGCCTCCCAACAGAGAGACTTGTTGAAAAAGAATCCCATATTTTAGCAAAAGATCTGCCTAGATCGGAATTTACGCTTAAATGCATCGATACCACACAAAAATATGAAAGTGAATTTAAAGCCATGTGGCAGTCATTGGGTTTCTCTGTAGATTGGACACTTCAGTATGAAACCATCAACCCGACTTCGCAGAGAATATCTCAACGCTCTTTCATTGATTTATACGAAAAAGGGAAAGCATACCACAAGGATTCGCCAGTTCTCTGGTGTACAGAGTGTCAAACTTCCATTGCACAGGCAGAACTTGAATCTACTGAAAAATCAACCCTTTTTAACACGATCATTTTCAAAACAACAGAAGGCGACGCACTTGAAATTGCCACCACAAGACCTGAACTGCTATACGCCACCACAGCACTATTTATTCACCCGGATGATCAGCGTCACGCTAAACATATAGGCAAAAAAGCCATAGTCCCACTTTACAACTATGAAATTCCCATTATAGCAGATGAATCTGTACAGATGGACAAGGGCAGTGGTATCGTTATGTGCGCCACTTTTGGAGATATAACGGATCTTGAATGGTATGAAAAATATGAATTGCCTTATCGAAAAGTCATGATGGATGATGGCACGATTTCACCTGAAACCCCTTTTATCGGCGGTTTACCACTCAAAAGAGGGCGTCAACTCATTATCACTCTGTTAAAAGAAAACGGACTACTTACCAAGAGTGATAACATCAAGCATAGCGTTTCAGTTCACGAACGCTGTGGCACCCCAATTGAAATCATCCCCTCAAAACAATGGTATATTGACATCCTCACTGAGAAAGACCGCTTCTTAAAGGCTGCAGATCAAATTAACTGGTATCCTGCTCATATGAAAAAACGTTATCTCAACTGGGTTGAAAACTTGAAATGGGATTGGTGTATTTCCAGACAAAGATACTTTGGCGTACCATTTCCTGTTTGGTACTGTACAGAGTGTGGAGAGACCAAAATTGCTGACGAAAGTCAGTTGCCTGTAAATCCCCTTGAAAACAGCCCGACAACGCCTTGTACATGTGGCTGTAACACGTTTACACCTGAAACTGCTGTTCTAGACACATGGGCAACTTCATCTGTAACTCCACAAATTAACGCACTTTGGGGTGAAAAAAGCAAGCGTATCAGACCCGATCAAGCAAGCGAGGAAACCAATCTTCAAAGGGACACCATTATGCCTATGAGCATGCGTACACAAGCACATGAGATCATAAGAACTTGGGCCTTTTACACCATCGTTAAAAGTCTCTATCACACAGGAGAAATTCCATGGAGAGACATCATGATCTGTGGCTTCGTACTTGCAAAAAAAGGCGAGAAGATCAGCAAGTCCAAGAATAACGCCACTTTATCACCACAAGCACTTATTCAGACACATTCTGCTGATACCATCCGATATTGGGCTGCAACAGCTAAACTTGGGACCGACACTTTTTTCTCTGAAGATGAATTGAAAACTTCAAAACGGTTTATCAATAAACTTTGGAATGCTTCTAAGTTTTCCATATCCCATTTAGGGGACTTTTCACTGGAAAATGAAATGAAGCTTTTGCCGGTTGACAAATGGATTATGGAACGGTGTAAAGAAACCATGTTATTAGCACAAAAACACTTAGACCAGTATGAACTCGGTCTGGCCAGACATGAAATTGATCTCTTATTTTGGCGTGATTTCTGTGATTACTATCTTGAAATTGTAAAGGAGAGACTTTATAAGCCCGAAAAACATGGTGAACTCGAAAGGGCAGGCGCTCAATATGCACTCTATATTTCACTACTCATGATTCTTAAGCTCTACGCTATTTTTACGCCACATATTACAGAATACATCTATCAAATTTTTTATAAAGAGAGAGAACACTTTGAATCACTGCATCAAATGAAATGGTGTGAAATCACGCTTCTAAAAGACAAATATTTAATTTATGGTGACACTTTAAAAAATGCAATCTCAGAGGTAAGAAAGTATAAATCTGAAAACGCACTTTCTATGAAATCCGAAATTGATGAGGTGATCATCGAATGTCCACTAGAAATTCAAGAATTTTTCTTCGAAAGTAAAATGGACATTATCGCATGCTGTAATGCCAAGCGATTCATCGTTAACAACAGACATATTACTTTATAAATCAAAAAAATAAGTTGAATCATTAAGCGAATGTGATACGATATTCAATGGGCAAAGGGGGATTACCATGAAAAAAACATTGATATTGATCATTTCGCTTATATTTATTTTATTGCTGATCTTATTAAATCAAAGACAGCTTTTAATCCATAAAGAAGTGCCTACAAGCACTCATGCTGAAATGCCTGATCTCTCAGGCACTACATTTGAAAATTTTAAGTTTCCAGAAGACTTTGACATTCGTAAATACGAAGGGATTACCCTTAATTTCATCGTGGAAAACAACCTCAGTGCCAATATTCTATCGGTAGAGAGTGAAGAATTTACAAAACTTACTGGCATAAATGTCAAAATCAGACCGATTGATTATGATACTTTTATCCAAAAGATCAATCTTGATTTTATCTCCGAATCTGGCAACTATCAACTCATTTACTCTGACCCATACCAAACCTTAAACCGTTTTCACTCGGATTTAGAAATCTTATCACCTTACATGAATCGTAATGACTTACCACAGCTTCAAGTGCCATTATCCGACTTCTTTGACACCCAATTAGAAGTCTGTTCATACTTTGAAAAAAAAGATAATCTATATGCGATTCCCTTTGACTCCACAACGATGATTCTCTATTACAGAAAAGATGTCTTTGAGGATTTTAAAGAGGCCTTTATGAAAGCAAAAGGTTATGACTGGACGCCTGGCAATAAGGAATTCACTTGGGAACGCTATATAGAAATCTCAAAGTGGATTGATAAATTCGTGCCCAATGAAGTTGTAGAATACGGCAGTGGCCAAGCTGCACAAGCACATAACGCCATCTTCTGCGAATTTTCAAACGTGCTCGCATCCTATGGTGGTGATTATTTTAAGGATCAAGGGATTGATACACTTGGCAAATCGAATTTTGAGCAATTAGATGTGAGAAGTAAAACCTTCATTGACGCCCTTAAAACTTATAAAGAGATCGTTGCAGCATCATCACCTGATAGTGTCAATTGGAACTGGACGGATTCAGCAGAAGCTTTTGCTCAAGGGAAGATTGCTATGATGGTTAACTGGGATGAAAACTTTACAACGCTCAATGCCTCTTCAAATTTTAGAGTGAGAGGTAATGTGGGGACTGCTATTTTACCTTATGGTTCTATCAAAAGTGCCAATATCTATGGCGGTTCTGGTATTGGCATCAACCGGTATGCCAGTGACATTGAAAAGGAAGCTGCTTGGTTTTATATCACATGGGCAACTTCCAGAGATATGCAAATACGGATTCTAGAAGCACCTACTGGTGGCTCTTTGCCAACAATTAGATCTGCTTATTCAGAGATTACTGAAGACTTTAAAATGTCACATCCTCAAATTGACACTGTACTTGAAGCTTGGACACCAGACAAAATATATTTGAGACCTAAACTTGAAAACTTTTACTATATTGAACAAATCCTAAACACCACACTTCACGACATGATTGAACAAGATTTGGCCCCAGAAGCTATTTCTGAATTACTCTATAAGCGCATCATGGAAAAGAGGTAAGAGATGAAAAAAATCAAATTTTACCGCAGTCTCCGATTTCAATTAATGATGATCGTCCTTTTTTTAATGATCATCCCAATGTTTATAATCGGCTCACTTCTTTCTAATACGTTAAAAGACATTTTTTCAGAGAAGTACAGTGCAGTTGCATTACAGTCTATCCATGAAACTGGGGACAAAATAGACTATATGCTCAGCGATATTGAGGATTATACCACGAGTCTTTTGGCAAGTGCTTCATTCCTTGATTTACTGGCAACAGGTACCTTGGATGATAAGGTTATGGATGAAACTCTCAGAGGATTTTTAGCGTCTAAAAACGATATTGATGGCATATCTCTCATCAACAGTACTGGTACTTATGCCATAGGGACTAATAAAGCCACCCCGATGATTTCCATTCAGCTTATGATGAAAAATCAGTCCGACGGTAAACCCATGTGGTTTTCAACCAAGCAGCAGAACATTAAAATTTTATCAGGGGTATTTTCAAGGTATTATTTTTCAGTCGTGCGCAATATCATCGATTTTAACACCCTTGAGAACTATGGTGTACTGGTGGTCGATGTTGAAGAATCCTTGTTAGAACAAGCTTATGACAATCTTACAACTGATGGTGCAGATGTCTTTATCATAGATGAAAAAGGCATCATTGTAAGTCACCCAAATAAGAGCAGAATTGGATCAACCGTTACGAATTCAGCTTACTACGATGAACTCATCCATAAAAATGACACTTCTGATAAAGTCTTTTTTCAAGATAACGGTGAATCCTATGCGGCATTTTACAGTGTCCTTGACACCAATGGCTGGCGCATTATCAAAACCATTTCATCAGATGTGCTCTTTAGTGAAATCAATCAAATCCAGCGTTACTTTATATTAGGTGGTGGCTTATATGGTGTTCTGATGATGGCATTTTTACTCGGATTTGCACTTCAATACACTGAACCCATGCTCAAAGTTATCCAAGATATTAAACGCGTAGAGCAAGGTGATTTGACTGTGAGAACCCATGTCAACACCAGTAATGAAATCAGCCAACTCAGTAACGGCATCAACAATATGATTGATGAAATGTCCCTTTTGATTGATCGTTTGGTTGAAGAGGAAAAAATGAAACGAGAAGTGGAACTTGAGGCTTTACATGCTCAAATCAATCCACACTTTTTGTACAATACCCTGAACACCATCAAATGGATGGCTAAAATACAAGGGGCTGACAGCGTCAGTAATGCCATAGTGGCACTTGTTAAACTTCTGAGAATCAGCATCAACATCAGTGGTGATTTTATTCCACTGAAAGAAGAGATCGAGTATATCCAAAACTATGTTTTCATTCAAAAACTGAGATTCAACGAGGATTTCCTCATCACATACGATGTGGATGAAACTTTAAGTGAATGTATGATTCCCAAGCTTATCTTGCAGCCTATCATTGAAAATAGCATCATTTACGGCGTTGAAAACGCTGAAAAGTTAGAAATCAAGGTCATCTGTGAAAAGGAACAAATCGTAAAAACTGAAACAGATATCCTCATCATTAAAATCATCGACAACGGTCCAGGGATTCCACAAGATATCCTCAAGACTATTTTTAAAGATCATAAATCTGAGAGCAAATTTAGTAAAGCAGGGCTGAACAACGTCAATCAACGGATTAAACTCTTTTGTGGCGATGCATTTGGTCAAGAAATATTGACAAAAGAGACTTTTGGCACTACTGTTATTGTGAGACTTCCCATAAGAAAAGAAGGAGAAATTCATGTATAAAGTACTGATCGTAGATGATGAAGTCCTTGTTCGGATCGGCCTCAAAAACACCATTGACTGGGAATCAATAGGCTTTACAGTGGTGGGTGAAGCGTCCAATGGCGAACAAGGCTATGCTCAATTTCAATCTCTTAACCCCGACGTGGTGATCACCGATATCAAAATGCCTAAAAAAGACGGTCTATGGTTAACTGAACAAATTCATGCCACTCAAAAAGACACCAAGATTGTAGTCCTCACATGCTATGATGAGTTTCAATACGCCAGAACCGCACTTAAAAATGGCGCATCGGATTATATGCTCAAGTCAGAAATCGTCGATGATGAATTGGTCGAACTTATGTGTCGACTGAAAAAATCATTGGATGAAAATCCAAATAGAGAACAGAAAAAGCCATCCAATATAATCAATCAAAAGGCTATTAAAAGGGCACTGCTCAATGATCTCATCAAAGTGAAGTTTAACTTAGATGAACGTTTGACATTACGCCTTGAGGAACAAAATCTGTTAAAACCAGAATCCAAATACGCTTTTATTTATCTAGAAAATGATTCTTCAGATCATCCCAACGCAAAACAGATCAGTGAAACAACGGTTAATTTAGTGGTAGATCAAATTAATGAAAAAGGCTATGACTATATATTCAATGGTTACATGGATGAGCATCTATTTTTAATTGCCTCACCTGATTTGACATTGACACAGCTTAACCGTATTGCAAGCTCTGTTCAGAACGGGGTGGTGCAGTACTTTGGACTAAAACTCAAATTAATCTATACCAGCACGATACTTTCAAGTGATCAACTTGGCATTCAACATGACTTGCTCTTACAAGGCAAAGAACAATTTTACTATGTTTCTAAAACGGAGTCTTATGTAGAAAATTTAGATCATATTAGATGGCAAACGATAGAACCACAGAGGATAAAAGAGACTTATATAGGACAATTTATAGAGTGGATTGGCAAAGAAGATGTCGATTCTGCGGTTGAATGCTTGGATGAAATGATTTGCATGTTTAACCAAAACCACTATCCTCCAAAACTCTTAAAATTACTTGTCATTCAAATCATCGGAGAACTCTACAGTGCATTTCAATATGTCTTTGACAACACGGAACTCAACTTCAATTTTGCCTCGTTCCATGAATCAATACTAGGCAGCAGGCATGTGGAACAGCTTAAAGCATCGTCCTATGAACTTTTAAAACTCATCGTGCACGAACTCAAATATATTCGTCGCAATCAGTCCAAACATGTCATCAAAAGGGCTCTTAACTTTATTGACCACAATTATGATCAAAACATTTCACTTGAAGATGTTGCCAAAGTCATCAATCTTTCGAAACAGTACGTCTGTCACATTTTTAAAAAAGAAACAGGTCAAAATTTATCGCATTATATCAATCAAGTTCGAATTGAAAAAGCAAAGCAATTACTCTTGAATCCCAGCTATACCAACAAAGATATCTATAGCATGGTAGGGTATTCAAATCAACAGTATTTCAGTCGAGTCTTTAAGAAGATGACTGGCATGACCACTTCTGAATATAAAGATAAATATTACCACAGAGATAAAAACTAACCATAAAGCATCGTCATAAATTTTACACAAAGCATCCTAAAGAATAGACCATTCGTCTGACTTTTAGGGTGTTTTTTTATGCCATCCACTTAACTGCCTTAATAAAATATCAACTTTGATCTTAACTTAAGACAAAGACATCTTAATCTAAGACAAATCAAAATCATAAAATTAAGTGCGATATGTAATAAAGTGTTACAAGTCATTAATCTAGGACATTATATATCCCTCTGGATTGTATTAAGATAGATACAAGTAAGGGAGGCATAGCGACATGTACAAACTAAAAGTGGTAAACATTGAGAAGTCCTTTCCAGGTGTCAAAGCTCTGGATAAAATCGAATTCTCAGTGCGTAAAGGTTCTGTCCACGTGTTATGTGGCGAAAATGGTGCAGGTAAATCTACCTTGATGAAAATCATAAACGGCATCTATCAGCCTGATGCTGGACAGATTCTCATAGATGGTAAAGAGGTCAAAGTTAAAAATCCAATTCAAGCAAGAGAATTAGGCATTTCCATGATCTTTCAAGAACTCAACTATATTCCTGAAATGACCATAGAAGAGAGTTTATTTGTGGGGAACTGGCCACTGGATAAAATGGGAAAAGTCAATTGGCCAGAGATCAGAAAAAGAACAATTGCACTTTTAAAATCAGAAAATCTCGACTATAAACCCGAAACACAACTTAAAGATCTCACCGTTTCAGATATTCAAATGCTGGAGATACTCAAAGCGATTTCGTATCAATCCGACATCATTATAATGGATGAACCGACTTCTGCCATTACGCAAAAGGAAGTTGAGGTCCTCTTTCAAAAAATATTTGAACTCAAAGCAAGAGGTGCAGCTATTATATATATTTCTCATAAGATGGATGAAATCTTTAGAATCGCAGATGATATCACTATTTTTAGAGATGGTAAAGTCATTGATTCAAGACCAAAGGAAGCACTTGATATCGAGACCGTCATAGCACTTATGGTAGGCCGAAAGCTCGGCAATGACTTTCCTAAGGTTAAAACTAAAATAGGGTCACCCATTTTAGAAGTAAAAGCACTTAAAGGCGACAAATTTGACAATATTACATTTAATATCAATCAAGGTGAAATATTGGGGTTCGCTGGACTTATGGGCGCCGGACGAACAGAAGTCATGAGAGCTATCTTCGGACTTGATCCAATTTATTCTGGTGAAATGAAAATGCACGGCAAACCTGTAAAAATCAGAAACGTCAAAGATAGTATTAATCAAAAGGTGGTTATGCTCACAGAGGATCGAAGGCGTTATGGCATTTTACCTGTCAGAAGTGTGAGAGAAAACATTTCAATCACCAATCTCAAAAAGTTCATTCACAAAGGAAAGCTTCACAGCAAAATTGAAGATGAAACAATTTCTTATTATTGTGACAAGATGAAAGTCAAGACACCAAGCTATGAAACCAGTATCGAATCACTCTCGGGAGGAAATCAACAGAAGGTTTTACTTGCCAAATGGCTTATAACTGATCCAGAAGTTTTTATTGTGGACGAACCCACACGTGGCATCGATGTCGGCGCTAAATATGAAATCTACAAATTGATCTCTGACCTTGTCCTCGAGGGCAAAAGTGTGATCATCGTCTCTTCAGAACTGCCAGAACTTATCGGCATGTGTGATCGCATCTGCGTCATGGCAAAAGGTAACATCATGGGCATCCTAGACCGCCCAGATTTCACACAAGAAAATATAATGCGTCTCGCGACTGCATCCACTAATCATTAGGAGTTGAATCATGAATAATTTTACTCAGAAATTAAAAAAATTGAATG
The DNA here is from genome assembly GCA_965140735.1 of uncultured Fusibacter sp. Classification (GTDB taxonomy): domain Bacteria; phylum Bacillota; class Clostridia; order Peptostreptococcales; family Acidaminobacteraceae; genus Fusibacter_A. The sequence goes on from OZ223306.1 coordinate 965,229, forward strand.
CAAAAGGCACATTTAGTATCTACTTTGTTTTATTAGCACTTTTTCTTGTCAGTTGGATGGCGAATGAAAACTTTGCCACTATCGGTAACTTATCCAATATTTCTAGACAAATTGCAGTGGGCACGATCTTAGCATTTGGTCAGACGATTCTAATCATCAGTGGGATGCTTGATCTATCTTCTGGTTCAGTACTTGCGCTGGCAGGCGTCCTCTCAGTATCCGTCTACACTATGACACATTCTCTCATTTTAGCGTTCATTGTGGGCATTGTAGTAGCTGTCTTTTGTAATGTCCTCAATGGTCTAATGGTCACTAAATTTAAGACGCCACCTTTCATTGCAACACTTGCAATGATGACCATGGCAAGAGGTGCTGCACTTCTATACACGAATGGTCAAAACATCTATCAAATTGGCGACTATGTGGTCTTTGGCCAAGGTTCGTTATTGGGCATTCCAAATCCTATCTGGTTTCTCATAGGTATTTTAATCTTCACTTGGTACTTACTCAAGCATACCGTATTTGGACGCTCTATCTATGCCATTGGTGGCAATGAAGAAGCCTCAAACGCATCTGGGATCAATGTGAATCGCGTTAAAATGAAAGCCTTTATAATCAATGGTGTCTTTGTTGGTATCGCAGGTATTATCTTTATGTCCCGTGTAAATGGTGGATTGCCAAATGGCGCTATCAGTTTTGAATTTAAGGCTTTAACTGCTGCTGTTATAGGGGGAACTTCATTTACAGGTGGTATCGGTACAGCTTCTGGAACACTTGCAGGTGCCTTTATTGTTGGATTCCTCGACAACATCATGGTATTGGTGGGCGTCAATTCATACCTTCAACAAATGGTTAGAGGTGCCATCATTGCACTTGCTGTAATATACGATATCTACTTTAAAACGACACGTAGCAAGAAGAAAGCAACGAAGTAACAACCACTATCGAGTTATATGTATCAGGCTATAACACGAGGTTATTCTTGGCACTGCCAGTTTAACATACACACTAAATCTTAGGAGGAAAAAATGAGAAGAGTATTAGCTTTTTTATTGGTTTTTATGCTGATGATGGGGACATTGGCTGGGTGTAGTTCACCTGCTAAAACCGAGTCAACACCAGCACCTGCTGAAAAAACTGAAGCAGCAGACAAGACAGAAGGCGCAAAAACATTTAGAGTTGCATACATTGCAAGAGCACAAGCAGATTCATTTGCAGCATGGCTTGCAAATGCTGTTATGGAAGAAGCAGATAAATATGATGATATCACAGTAGACGTATTTGATGGTCAGGCAAGTGACGATACTGAAAATTCACTCATTGAAAATGCAATCACAAATAAATACGATGCAATCATTATCCAACCAAACAATGGTGAAGCTCAAAGACCCTATGCTGAAAAAGCTGTGGCATCAGGTATCATCACAATCACCACAAATGCAAGAATTTCTGGTATTGAAGGCGCATCTTCTGTAGATGCTGATCCATACCTTCAAGCAAAAGTTAATGCAGATGCTGCTGTTGAGCAAATTCCTCAGGATGCAAATGTTGTGGTACTTTTAGGCCCTCCAGGAAACTTCCATGCTGACCAAAGAAGATCAAGCTGGGAAAAAGAGTTCTTTGCAAAAAGACCAGATGTCAAAATTGTTGGTGAAGAAATCGCTAACTGGAACAAAGATGAAGCTATGAACTACATGGAAACATGGGTACAAGCTAACGATAAAATTGATGCAATCATCGCTATGAATGACAATATGTGTGCTGGTGCACTTGAAGTTGTCAAAGACAATCCTAAATATGCAGATATTCTAGCATATGGGGTTGATGGTACTGCTGAAGCTGTATTGTTAATCCAAGAAGGCAAAATGACATCAACAAGTTTACAAAGTGCTTATGCACTTGCAGAATCTTTATTATCTACTAGCCACAAGTTATTAACTGGCGAGGAGACACAAATTGACACAGATATCGACTGTCCATTAATCAATAAAGATAATGTAGCAGAATATATCGAAATGCACAAAAAAGCAGGTGCAATTCAGTAACATTTTAAGTAACACTTTAATTTAACACTCACTTTAAAACACACACTAATTTTTTCAATTTAATCCCCGGGCATATGGTTAAAACCATATGCCCACCCTTAAATTTAATAGACTGGTATCAAATAAACTGTTTTTCACTACACTTCAATTTGGATTCGACTAGGAGGAAAATTACATGAAGAATAAAGCGGCTTTTATGTCAGGCACTCATAATATGATTTTTAAAGAAATTCCTGTTCCAGAAATAGCATCACATGAAGTATTAGTAGAAGTAGATGTAGTCGGCATTTGTGGTTCAGATGCACATTATTATACTCATGGTAATATCGGTGATTTCGTGGTCAAAGGTGACTTTATATTGGGCCATGAAGCAGCTGGTGTAATCACTGCCATAGGCAGTGATGTTAAAAGTTTAAAAGTAGGCGATCGCGTGGCACTTGAGCCAGGTGTTGTCTGTGGTAAATGTGAACAATGTCTCTCTGGCAAGTATAATTTATGTGAACACGTTGAATTCTTCGCCACACCACCATATCATGGCGTCTTCTCAAACTACGTAAAGCATCCTGAAAACTTATGCTTTAAACTTCCAGAAAATGTTTCCAATATGGAAGGTGCATTAGTTGAACCCCTTGCGGTTGGTTTACATGCAGCATCACAAGGCGATGTAAAACTAGGTGATACAGTGGTGATCTTTGGTGCCGGTTGTATTGGTCTCGTGACTTTACTTGCTTGTAAAGCGCGAGGGGCATCAAAAGTCATTGTGGTGGACATCATCGATAAGCGTTTAGAATTTGCTAAAAATTTAGGTGCTGATGCCGTCATTAATGCCAAATCAGAAGATGTTATCTCTAAAATCAACACACTAACTGAAAACAAAGGGGCACATGTGGTTATCGAAACTGCTGGTTCACCTATTACAGTGGGACAGTCTGCTGACGCGGTTAAAACAGGCGGCGTTATTGTGTTAGTCGGTATGACTGTGGAAGCTAAAACTTCTTTTGATTTCATGAAGCTCATGGGAAAAGAAGGCACTATTAAAACTATCTTTAGATACAGAAATTTATATCCAGTGGCAATTAATGCGATTAGCAGTGGAACCATCAACGTTAAAAGCATCGTCACACATGAATTTGAATTTGATAAAATTAGTGAAGCCTTTAACTTTGTCACAGAAAATCCGACAGATGTTGTGAAAGCCGTTGTCAAAATAAAATAAGAAGAGGGGGCAATATGTATTATATCGGGATTGATCTTGGTACCTCTTCAGTAAAACTGCTCTTAATGGATGCGCAAGGGCACATTGTAAGCGAAGTCAATAAAGACTATCCACTCCATTTTCCAAAGCCACTGTGGTCAGAACAAAATCCAACGGATTGGTACAATCAGAGTGTTGAAGGTTTGAAAGAGCTCTTAAAAGACATCGATAAATCCAAAGTAAAAGGCATTGGGTTTAGTGGTCAAATGCACGGACTTGTGGTTTTAGATGAAAACGACGAAGTCATAAGACCAGCTATTTTATGGAATGATCAAAGAAGTACTGTGGAAACAGATTACTTAAATCAAACTATAGGTGTAAAAGCACTCACTCAATATACAGGCAACATTGCATTTCCAGGCTTTACAGCTCCAAAGCTCCTGTGGATGAAAACAAATGAACCTAATTTGTATGCGCAAATCCATAAAGTCATGTTGCCAAAAGATTACTTGGCATATCGATTAAGTGGCATATTTGCCACAGATTATGCGGATGCATCAGGAACACTCTACCTTGATGTAGAACATAAAAAATGGTCTGATGAAATGCTAAAAATCCTTGAATTGAATAAAAATCAATTGCCAAAACTCTATGAATCTTACGAACCCATAGGTACTCTAAAACCCTCTGTTGCAAAATCACTTGGTCTATCTGATGAGGTTAAAATCATCATTGGCAGTGGCGATCAAGCCTGTGCCGCAGTGGGCGGTGGTGTTGTGGCAAATGGTAAATGTTCCATATCACTGGGGACATCCGGTGTGGTTTTTATCAACTCTGAAATCTTTAAAAAAGACCCGCATAATGGACTTCATGCATTCTGTCATGCCAATGGCAATTACCATCTTATGGGCTGTATGCTTTCAGCCGCAGGCGCTTTAAAGTGGTGGGTAGAAGAAGCACTTAAGACGAAAACTTACGATGACATTCTTGCGCGTGCTTCACAGGTACCAATAAAAAATGGGCTCTATTTTCTACCTTATTTAATGGGTGAGAGAAGCCCACATAATGACGCTGATGCACGAGGCGTATTCTGGGGACTTAACATGACACATGATCAAGCTGCCATGAGCAGAGCCGTTCTTGAAGGGGTTACTTTTGGTCTAAGAGATTCGTTCGAGATTTTCAGTAAACTCGGACAACCTGTAGAGGAAATACGCATTAATGGCGGTGGTGCTCAAAATGAATTTTGGTGTCAAATGATCGCTGATGTGCTCGACACTAAGGTCGTTAAACTTGAGACTGATGCAGGTCCTGCCTATGGTGCGGCAATACTTGCCGCAGTGGGCAATGGTATTTATGATTCTGTGGAAAAGGCTTGTGATTCACTGATTAAAACGAGCTCTTTATATGAGCCAAATACAGATAACGTATGCCTATATAATGAAAAGTATGAGCAGTTTGCGAAGCTATATCCAAGCTTAAAGTCACTCTTTAAAGAGGTCAAATAGCCTCATTTGAAATAAATTTCCCACGAATCACCTTTGCTTAAGTCTCCTCCTTGAGTAGAGGTGATTTTTAGGATATGAAAAAATAATCTGCCTAATCTAATGAAAAACATAACACGTTTTTTCATTTTTTCACTGACGCGGTTTGAGGTTGAACCCTCCTCATCACAGCTTTCGACTCAAATCTTGTTGTCTTAATCATTGTCCGCCAAAATCTTTTTTTGTCGGACCAGTTCTCGTCTAACCACTTAGAGCAGGCTAAACATTCCTGCCTCTAAGCGGGACGAAAACTAATGATCTTAAATAAAAAGTGGACTTATAGGTCAATGATAGCTGACCTATAAGTCCATCTTTTTTCTATACATATTAAATTAATTTACTCATCACGATCCGGCGGAACATTGAAATAATCCAATAGGAAGTCCCAAAAAGAAAGTGTCGCATCTGTCATGAAAACTTTCTTCCGCCTTTTTATTAAAATCGTACGTTTAGTGGCAAAGTTTTCAATCGTGAAAAAACGTAATTCCGGTGCAAATGCTTTTGCATCGCGAATACAAGATTCAGGTAATATCCCTACGGCAAGTCCATCTTTAATAAAATTCAACTTCATTACAAATTCATCTGTTTCGTAAAGCGCATTGGGTGCAAAGCCAGCATTATGACAATACTTGAATGTGACGTCAGTAACTACATTTTCATTAGAAGGCATTACAACAAAAGGCTCGTTCTTTAAAGTTGATAGATCAATGCTCATTTGTTCCTCTGGGTAGTTTTTCAAAATCGGGGAGAGCACAACAACGTAATCTTCATGAAAAAGTGCCTTTGTAACCCAAAACTGATCTTTATTGTTAAATGGTGGATCATTGACTGAACTAAGCAAGAAGTCTACTCCATCTAAACTATTATGAGAAAGAAAATTTAAATTATAAGATATTTTAAAGTTTACATGTGGATTCAGTTTTGAATACTTTTTAATACAAGGCGAAATAATTGAACCATAGCTATATAAGCCAATTGCAATGGATCCCAAAATATTTTTCTGAATATGTCTAGTGGCAATAATGCCTGTATGAAGAGATAAAAGGGTTTGCTCGGCATACCGTGCAAATGTCTCGCCGTAACCATTCAAATAAATATGACGTCCAACTCTATCAAATAATTTTACGCCCAATTCGTCTTCTAATTGCTTAATATATTTACTCAACGCTGGTTGAGAAATATTAAGAAAATCCGCTGTTAGAGAAACGTTTTCATACTTCTTTAATTGAAGAAAAAATTCTAGATGACGTAATTCCATATACTCTCCCTTTCTAACCATCGTCGTTTAAATGACTTTGAAAGTAAAACACATCCAAGACTTTTATCAACTGAGGAACTGAGGATGTGTAGGATAGCTACAATCAAGCCAATACATTATATATATCATTTTAGTTATCAATCTATGAATTATGATGTATTGATCTATTATTATAATATAAATATACTAATATTTATATAGAGTTAATTACCCGAATAGTATTATAGCACAATATTTCAATGTATATCAAAAAAATTATAAATAATATTCTATACAATTATAATAGATTGAGTTTAATATACTGTTTTATGGCATATACGTATGAAAAATAATAGTATCATTATGACCAAACATCTTAGAAAGACAATTAATCTTAAGATTAATTTTATCTTTAATCCATTTTAAAAGGGGGGAAAGGGGACTAAAATCAATATCATATTTATCGAAAAAACAAAAATAAATATAGGGGAGGTATGGTTTGAAATTTTTGCGTTGGTTGGATGAAAATATTGAAAATGCATTGCTAGTCATCTTTATGATAACTATTATCTTAGCAATGTTAATACAAATTGTAATGCGATACTTTTTTAACAACTCTTTGGCGTGGACTGAAGAATTATGCAGATATTGCTTTATCTGGTTCATGTTTATCGGATATTCATACAGTATAAAATTGAAAGCAGAATTAAGGGTTGATTCAGTTGTAAATATGCTACCACAGTCACTGAGAAAAATTATCACGACAATAACAACTTTTATAAGTTTATTCTTTACTGCATATTTATTTATAAATTCATTTACAACCGTGTCAAATGTTTATGCATCTGGTGATCATAGTATCGCGCTGAAAATACCATTATATTTCGTTTTTTCTTCAACAGTTGTGGGGTTCGGACTTGGCACGATCCGATATATTCAAAATGTGATTTGTATTTTTAGGGAAAGAGGTGTCAGTGAATGATTTTGGCTGTGTTAATAAGTTTTATTGTGGGGATTGTTTTAGGGATTCCTCTGGTCATTGTAATTGGAATTTCAACGGTCATCCCTGGAGTCATCAATCCACACTTTATGGGAGACATCCAGTTCGTTATCAGGGGCATTATAGGTGGAGGTGATAACACCAGCATATTAGCTGCACCGCTTTTTATATTATCTGGTGTCATCATGGCACGAGGTGGCCTTTCTGAGAAAATCTTTAATGTATTTGCCTATTGGCTTGGCAGGATTCCAGGCGGGATGCCTAGTACAGTTGTATTAACTTGTTTATTTTACGGTGCAATATCTGGCTCTGGTACCGCTACGTGTGCTGCAGTCGGTGCAATGACAATTCCGATTCTATTAAATCTAGGATATGATCGAACATTTACTGGTGCATTGGTTTCATCTGCATCTGGTTTAGGGGTAATCATTCCGCCCAGTATTCCTTTTATTATGTACGGCTTGGCAACAGGAGTGTCAATAGGTTCGTTATTCATAGCAGGTATTTTGCCGGGCATTCTAATAACAATCTGCTTGGTTGGCTATGTCATCTTTTACTGCGTAAAAAATGGTGAGGATAGAGCTAAGATTGATGCCGAAGTTGATAAGTTGAAAGCGAAGGGATTCTTAAACCTTTTAAAAGAGAGTTTCTGGGCACTATTAACGCCAATAATATTATTAGGTGGAATATACAGTGGTATTGTTACACCTACCGAAGTTGCTTGTATTTCTGTTATATACTCACTTGGTGTGTCTATTTTTGCATATAAAACTGTAAAAATACGCCAAGTTCTCAGCATAATCAGTGAATCGACAAAAACATTAGCACCACTTGCATTAATGCTTGCAATCGCAATCGCATTTGGTCGAATATTAACACTTTTAAAAGTACCAGCGACACTTTCAGCATTTATAACGGATAATTTTCATTCGAAAATAGCGATATTAATTATGTTAAATATCGTGTTATTGTTCATCGGTATGATCATGGACACAGGACCTGCTTTGATGATTCTTGCACCTATGCTTTTGCCGCTGACTCAAGCATTAGGTATAAATCCAATTCACCTTGGAATCATAATGGTTGTAAATATGGCAATCGGGTTTGTAACACCACCGTTTGGCGTTACACTCTTTGTCACGAGTCCGATGGTAGATCGACCGCCGTTAACAATTGGCGCTAAGAGTATCCCTTTTATCGCCACACTTATCGTTGCTTTAATTCTAATTACATTTATACCTGAGATTAGTTTAGCTTTACTTTAGTTTATTGATCATATAAAAAAAGGAGAGAATTATGAAGAGAATTGTGGCATTTTTATTAATGGTGTTGGTAGTTATGACTTTTACTGCGTGTTCAAGCACAAGTGAGAAAGAAGCAAATATTGCATCTAAACCGGCGTCTACACCAGCAGATACTAGCGCAGCATCAGCAGACAAAGTAGAACTCCCTGAAATTACAATGACTATTGGAACGGCTGCACCAGAAGCTTCAAGTGCATTTACAGTCTTAAGTAAGTTTAAAGATACTGTTGAATCAGAAAGCAACGGAAAAATCACGGTTGACTTGTATCCAAATGGTCAATTGGGGAATGACTCTGAATTAGTAACATCTTGTTTACAAGGGAATCTTTCAATGGTCTTCCAATCTGGTTCAACTCATGCGACTTTAGTCCCTCAAGCAGCATTTTTTGATACGCCATTTTTAATTAAGAATTTTGATTTCGATACTATCGAAAAGGCGTTGACTGATAGCGAATTCAGAAATATGTATAATCAATATTATGAAGATGCTGGATTTAAACTTTTAACAGTGAAGGTTTGGGAAACAATGAACTTGAGCTCAAATGTACCTGTTTACAATATGGATGATTTAAAGGGCTTAAAAATTAGAGTTGCACAATCTGAATCTAGAATGGCATTTTGGAAATCTGTTGGTGCTAATCCAACACCTCTTCCATTCGGAGAGTTGTATATGGGATTACAACAAGGTCTTGTAACAGCAAGTGACAATGTCTATGCAAATATTGTAGGCGCAAAACTTGTTGAGCAACAAAAGTACATTATCCCTACAAATCATATGTCTCCAAGTTTTGAATTAATGATGAATAAAGATTTCTATGACGGCTTGCCAGAAGAATATAAGACAATCGTCGATGATGCCGCTGCTATAACACAGCATTTTGATTTCCAAGTTTCTAAAGAAGAGCAAGATAAGTACTATGACCAAATCGTAAACGAGTATAAACTTGAAGTTTGTGAAGTTAGCGATGAATTTAGAGCGGACATGGTTGAACATGCTAAAGGTGCTATTGATTCAGTTAAAGCTTTAGTCAACGATGAAAAATTATATGATGCCTTCAATGAAGCTATGAATGAATAGATTTCTTTTGTAAAATGACAGATACTAAGGATATGAGAATAACAAATTGTTATTTTCATATCCTTTATCACTATGGTTGTTGTGCGTTTTTTATAATGTCGAATAAGTCAATTAAAATGAAATGAAGGTAGCTTATGAATGAATTCAAATTGGGTAAAAAATTTAATAAGCAAAAATATTTATCAATGTCAATTGTGACGATTGTCATATTTGCATACTATATAATCTATGATTATTTGTTTGTGTCTAAGAACATAAGCAGTATTGGTGGTAATATGATGTTATTGTTATTCATCGTTATTGAAATCGCTGTAATGATTGGCATCGCAGTGTTCTTCGACTTAAAAAAGAAAAACTACTATTATACAATCGATTTGGAAAAATTAATAAAATTTGATGGGAAGAGTGAAATACAATACTACTGGAAGGATTTCGAAAAAGTATTTGAAGATAAATTTACTTTAGTTTCGATTTGTCCAATTACCTATCAAGTTTGTGGCAAAAAACTAAGTATTAATCCCTATATCGATAATTTACCTCAATTACACAAACATATTTTAGATCATATTGAGAAATATGTTGATGTGAGTCCAAACTTAAAGAGTTATTTGGAAGGCATATCCTGACCATTGACTTAAAAGCAAGTCATGCATGTTGACGGTTCATTGATATGAGTTTCAACATTACTTATCGAAAACATACAAAATTAATATAATATGTCACTCTAATTGAATAATATCGCATAGATTAGGAGAGAAATATGGAGAATTTTAATAGATTTGGAAATATGATTCCGTTTGATGAAATGATTTCGAAACCATACTTACTTTCGGTTGACCCCTTCAAAATTGCTGGCAATTTATACTATGTTGGAAGTGCAATGTGTTCAACACATCTCATTGATACTGGAGAAGGATTGATTATCTTAGATACACCAACAGGTGGTGAGTTGCCATTCTTGTTGAATTCTATATGGAAATTAGGATTTGATCCACGTGACATAAAATATATCATCGTTTCTCATGCTCATATGGATCATTACGGATGCGTAAATGCACTCGTTCATATTTCTGGCGCCAAGACAGTAATGAGTGAAGTAGATGCAAAAGATATGATTAATAGAAAAGATTACTTTATTGCACATACAAAACTTGGTGGAGATTATTGTGAAACATTTGATACAGATATCATGTTAAAGGACGGTGATATCCTTAAACTTGGAAATACGGAAATAAGATGCGTTCTAACACCAGGACATACCATAGGAACTATGTCACATTTTTGGGATGTAGAAGAAAACGGCAAAGTCTATAAAGTCGGCATTTACGGTGGTGCAGGCTTTGTAACACTGTCTCCAAAATGGATTAAAAAAGACGGTGGCAATGTGGATGAGGTCAGAAACACTTTTCTTCAATCCATTGAAAAAGTATGGGATGAACCCGTAGACATCATGCTTGGCAATCATCCTTTTCATAATGATCTATTGATAAAATACAAGCAATGGAAGGCCGGTAATAAAGAGGCTTTCATTAATCCCAACGAATGGAAGCTGTTTTTGCAGGAATTGAAAGATCGATTTAGTGCATTTTGTCAACTTACACAAGAAGAAATAGACGTAATGTATACTAATGCGGATAGTGAATTTTCCAAATATTATGAAGCTTATAGAGACTAAGATTTTGTAGACTACATTCCTTTAAGAAAATTATAAAATGAAAATTTGAATAAATAATATATTTTAAGTGATGCTTGTATTGCAAATTCTTACTTTATACTATATAATGTGGTAGAGTAAATCAGACAATCGTATGCCTTGGCATGAGGAAAGTCCGAGCTCCGTAGAGCAGGGTGCTGGGTAACCCCCAGTGGAGGCAACTCCAAGGAAAGTGCAACAGAAATAGACCGCCTCTTTTAGGAGAGGTAAGGATGGAAAGGCGAGGTAAGAGCTCACCAGCGCATAGGCGACTATGTGGCTCTGTAAACCCCATCTGGAGCAAGACCAAGTTAGGGTATAAAAAGGATGCTGCTCGTATCCCCCAGTGGTAGGTCGCTTGAACGTATTGGTAACAATACGTCTAGATAGATGATTGTCTAATACAGAACTCGGCTTATAGATTTACTCAACCAGTTGAAAACACTAGCTTTTGTGGCTAGTGTTTTTTTGTTGCCATTTTCCCACACATTTTTTGTGTCCACAATGTGTATAATAAATTAAATTTAAATTAGAAAATATAACTTTTATTTACATATATCATAATTGATGGTAATATTACTGTATGATTTGTACAAATCAACAATATTATGGACTTTTTAAATAAACAAGTCTATATATCTTAAATTTACAATTAAAGCTAATATTTTCTAGTTACACTCTAACATTCAAGTATTATTTAATCTACTTTAAAAAGGAGAAAAATATGTTTAGAATAATTAGTAAAAAAGTTTCAACGATTTTAGTGTGTTCAGCTTTAGTGTTGTTTAATATTGCACCTACATTTGCAAACACAACTGTAGCACCTGCCGTAAATACTGCTAATATAGCATCTGCAGCTTCTTGTAATACACTGGTTGATGGAAGTTCATGTACACAAAGTGTACAAGCTGGTCATGAAGTTATATTTTTCATCAATACACTTGATACAGATGCCAGAAGTATAATTGTGAACTCATCAGCACCTGTAAAATCACGTATAGTGCCTGCGAATCATGCTTTCGACAATTATTTTCTCTTCAAATCAGGCGAGTTCCACTCAATGAATTTTTTCAGTCGACATTTTGTACCTGGAATCCAGTATCTTCTGATAGTATCAACAGAAAATAACGGTCAATCTTGGGTTGATGTAACTGCAAGTATGTCCAAAGGAAATCACGCATCATGGGTTAGAATGGGACATAATGCGATCTATGAAAAAAATGCACTGTACGGCGGTGAAGCTGAGCATTTTGGAATCGCTTTTGAAGAAAAGGGTACATACAGAATTAGCGTAGCCACTTCTGGTTATCTTCTCGTGAAATTAAATAGTGACCCATCTTCTTACGTGACTAGTCCTCTGCTTACTCAAGTTAAAGATATTGAAATCGATATACCAAATGGTAGCAATTTCGGTCAATATGTGCTTACTCTTTTAAACACTAATTCAAGTACACCTGGAAATAGTTATTACTATACTGTTTCAATTGAAAAAATTAAATAAATCGTTTAAATACTTACAAAGAACTCTATAAACAAGCCTCCCCATAAAACAGGGGGGCTTGTTTTGTCTCATGAGGGTATGAAAACATATCTACAAAACAGACTGTAAAATAATATTAAACATTAGCCCGAAGAGCATTTCCTATAATTTCAGAAAGTGCCTCTGGTGTTTTAGGCGTATCTTCTTCCAACCAGAGTACAAGCATATTCCAGAATCCACCTGCACTATAGGCTAATACGTATCTGGTACTCATCGTATCACCATAGTCATGGCGCTGCGTACTAAAATAATCGTAAATCAAGGGCAGTTGTTTATTCATTGACAATAAAACAAGAAATAACAAATTATGCTTGTGAAGCAGTCTTAACAAATCAATGTGTTGTGCCCAAAAAGTAAAAAAGACTTTTGAAATCGTAGAGAGGTTCAAATTTTCTGATCTCATGAGCATCTGCACATATTTTTCATTTATTTCTTCAAAGTGATAATTGAGAATATCTTCTTTTTGTGCGAAATGTCTATAAAATGTACGTCTTGACAACACTGCTTCATCAGTAATTTCTTGTATTGTAATAAGATTAAATTCTTCTTTTTCCATAAGCTTGAGTAGAGCAGATACCAACATTTGCTTTGATCGTTTAGCTGATGGATTTTCTTTAGAATGATTTTGCATCATATACACTCCTTTTAAGTTTTAAAATATGTCACATTAGTGCAAATTTGTAGCACTTTTATCATAGGCATTGACCCAAAGCTTAATTTCATTATACTAGATTATAGAAAGTGTCGCAAATGAGACATTAATTAAACATCATAAGATATTAAAGGAGGTATTTTTATGACTATAGAAACACTTGTATGGATGTTACCCCTCATTTTCATTGTTCATGATTTTGAGGAAATCATTTTAATCAAAACATGGAAGATCAAAAATCAAGATCTATTTCTTGCACCAACAGGCTTCAAACCTTATGAACACTTCAAATCACAAGAGAAATTTTCTGTGGCTGTTTTAGAAGAATTGATATTGCTTATAGGCGTTTCTTTTTACACGGTTCTAAGCCAAAACTATCTTGTGTGGATTGGCACTTTTTTTGCCATAACATTTCATTATATACCACACTTTATCTTTTGCTTTCGTGTTAAAAGATTTGTACCAGGCGCTTTCACAGCTCTGTTAGCATTACCGTTTAGTATTTGGATTTTAATAGATGTTATTGAGCAAACGCATTACAGTATGTTTGAACTTGTAACTTCCTGTATCATATGCCTATTTGTATTTCTATTAAATCTGAAAATCATACAGACTATTATGAGTCGATGATCCTTAGTAAATCTAATGATGCACATGTTAACAGCGAACTACTTCTGATTTGATATGTGAGCGCAGTTTTGATATAATGCATGTGCATCTTAACAGACTATTACTAAGAAAAGAGGATTTAAAATGCGATTTATATTAGATTTGCATACGCATACAATTGCAAGCGGACATGCCTATAGTACGTTAAATGAAAATATATCTGCTGCAAAGAAAAAGGGACTCAAATTATTAGGCGTATCAGACCATGCGCCCAATATGCCTGGAAGTACTCAATCATACTATTTTGGCAATCTAAAAGTATTACCAGAAGTAATCGAAGGCCTCAGAGTTCTAAAAGGTGTTGAACTCAATATACTCAATAGTGCAGGGGATATCGATTTATCCGATCAGGATATGAAATATTTGGACTATGCCATTGCAAGTCTTCATATTCCATGCTTTAAAGATCTGGGTGCCACAGAAAATACAAATGCCTTAATAAATGCTATGAAACATCCAAAAGTCAATATAATAGGTCATCCAGATGATGGCAGATATCCTTTAGAACATGAGAGACTCGTCATAGCAGCCAAAGAGAACAATGTTCTTCTTGAAGTAAATAACAGTTCTCTCTCGCCAATTGCAGCTAGGCAAAATGCTAGAGAAAACTATCTCATCTTACTAGAACTTTGCGCAAAATATCAAGTTCCAGTGATTTTTGGAAGTGACGCACATTATGTTAGCGATATCGGTAACTTTGAAAACGCTATAAAGCTCATCGATGAAGTTAATTTTCCTAAAGAGTTAATTGTCAACAATGACATTAATCGTTTAATGAAATATTTAAACCGCTCTCAAGAGGTTTAGAGATGACCTGTCCTAGAAAAAATATTTTTGATTTTTCCAAAAAGTGCCATTATCGGCACTTTTTTTGCGTACTCAATGAATCCTTTGGGTATAAGATGCATGTAGATTTTAAGTTTTAACTATCGAAAGGAGTTAATACATAATGAAACGCTTTGTATGGGATGAAATCAACGGGAATAAAGTATTATATCAAGATTTTTCTAACTTGAGAAAAGATGAAATTACAGATTTACTCAAGCAATCACATAAAATTATCGAGCAAGAGGGCGCAAAAGGCATTTATGTGATTACTAATATAAGCGCAATATCCTTTGATCGCAACACAACAAAAACGTTTGAGGATGTATCTCTCCAGAACAAGTCCTATGTAAAAGCATCTGCATTATATGGTGTCGGAACTTGGCAAAAAGTTGCTATTGAAGCAGTAGGAAAACTCACTGGCAGAGAATTTAGTATTTTTAAAACAGAGGAAGAAGCTAAAAGATGGCTTAAGGCAATCAACTTATAGCGTTAAATTTAGAAGTTTCATTTATGAATTCAATAAAATTTGAATTTAGATGAAACTTTTTTTCATTTTTTACGTCTAATAGCTGCATACTTGTTCTATTTTATGTTAAATTGGTATTAATAAATCTGCAAAACATATGGGAGTTTACTAATGAAGAAAACATTACCTTTTTTGAGCATTATAATTTTATTACTTGCAATATTAACTTGGCAACAGTTTCATATGAGAACTTTAATTATGTCCAATCATGTATTGCTTGAAAAAGTGAACTTATATACATCACAGTTCAAAAATCTTGATAACAAGTTCAATCAACTTAAAATTGAAAGCCAAAAATCTAATGAGGCCAATGCTGCAGCATATTCTGAATCAATAAATTACTACAAAATAGCTATGACACAACTCAATGAGGACCTTAAGCAACAAGTTGATATTATCAAACATGGGTATAAAAAAGAGAACCTTCTTGTCTTTAAACTTCTTGATGATACCGGCAAGCCATATATTGAACATTACGGCTTTTTACCCTCTGAGACAACCGACAAAAATAAAATACAATACATCGCAAATTACTTACAACATCATTATTTTGAAAATGCTCAAATTGAAGTTAAGTCTATTGAAACGATCAAGGGCAAAAGAACAGCTGTCATCAACCTTTCAGAAAAAAGTACTTCCACAGAAAACAAAATAGTCTCTAAAGGCTGGCAATCTCTTTATTTTCAAGGTTCAACAGGTGGATCACTCACTGAAATGATTTTAATCGAAGGTTTTCTGCAAAAGCAACTTACAAAATGGCCAATAGATGCTGTAGAATTTTTATACGAGAATAAACCCATTCAATTTGATCATGTACCAAATTTGGAAACCGTTCAATATCGAAATTAGTTCACAAGTTTCTTATAATTTAAATAGAGAGATAACATATGGTTTGCATAAAATTATTTCGTTAACCATATGTTATCTCTTTACTTTTAATTAACTTTTAATGGTTCTCTGATGGTAATTTTGATATAATTAAAATTGACGATTTACTTATTTATAAAAAGGAAAGAGCTTTCTAAATGAAACCTTCTATTTTTGAGAACACTGTAAAAAGAAGTCATTATACAAATTTTTCGAAGCATAGAAATGCGATTTGGTATTTGTTAGGCTTAGTTTTTCGTGCAAAATTAAAAGGATTAAAGATTAAAGCGTTACCCAAAGTAGAGGAGCGATTACCACATTTACATTTTAAATATCATTCTACTTTGATTTCTTCATATGAAACACTAGATGAAATTGAAATTAGAGCAAAAGAAATTGAAATTAAAAGACTTATCGCCAAACTCAACGGTATTACGATAAAGCCTAATGCTATTTTTTCTTTTTGGAAGAATATTGGACACAGTAATGAACTTTTTAGAGCTCATACTAATTTTGCAAGTCAAAAAATAAAAGGGACAACACCGGCAATTTCACAGATTACAAATCTCTTATATTGGATCGTGTTACATTCACCACTTGAAATAGTGGAGAGATACCGACATGAATACGATCTATATCCTGATAATTCAAGAACCCGACCATTTGGCACCGGTGCTACCTGTATTTATAATTTATATGATCTAAAATTTCAAAATAAAACAGATTCTATCTTTCAAATCATCATGACCTATAGAAAAGGGGTTCTTTACGGTGAACTACGCTCTTTAACGCTTCCTGTTTTAAATTATGAGGTTTTTGAAGAACGGCACCTGATTCAAAAAAATAGCTTTAATGAGTATATACGCCATAATGCCATCTATAGAAAAACTCGAAACATTAAAACACAGAAAGTTAAGCTAGAATATATTACTGAAAATCATGCATTAATGGTGTATGAACCACCAAAAGATATAAAACTTAGTCATGTTAAAGATTTAAAAACAGGAGGCATAACTCTATGAAAGTTGGGCTTCTAAAAGTAGCAGATTTTTTTAAACAACTCATTTTTAGGTTGTTTCTGCTCATGGTTATAATTACAGCAATTGCATATTATTTTTACTTCTATAAACCATCTGATACCGGCCTTATTACTGGTAAAATAAGAGCCATTAACCTAAATGAAATATCTGGATTGGTGGTCAGTGAGAAAAATGCAGATACCTTATGGGTCCATAATGATAGTGGTCATTCAAGTATTATCTATGCGCTTTCAAAACGCGGTAACATAAGAGAACGCTTCGAGCTTAAAGATGCGAATCTAAAAGACATTGAAGATATCTCAATTTATAAAGACACTTATGGTGAAAGTTATTTGATAATTTCGGATTTAGGAAGTAACACACAGAATCGTGCAAATTCAACACCAAAATTAATAGTCTTCAAGGAACCTAATTTACTGACTGATTTATGTACTTTAACCTCTGAAAATAATGATCAAACCTATCTAATCAGTCAATACACGACTTATAATGTAGAATTTCCTCAAATTCCAAATGTCATTTATACAGAACAGTCAGGCGTATTTAATACAATCATTAACACTATTAACTCTGACAGCCCCGATATTGAAGCTTTAATTGTAGATACGGAGCAAAATGAAGTATTATTCTTTTCAAAAGGCTATAAAGGTCTTATGGATATCTTCAGTATTGCTCTTGACGCGTTAAAATCAGATCAAACCAATAAACTGCATTATGACGGTACAGTCAATATAAAACAATATGCAGAAGGTTATCATATTGATTATCGGCATCTAATACTATCCCCAATTAATTTTCCATATGCTGTAACAGGTGCTGATTTATCTAAAGATCAAAAAACACTACTTGTCAGAACATATGGGAATGTATGGAAATGGAATAGAGGGGATGTCAAAAAGTCATTCTCCGAAATCATTAAAACTCAAAAACCAGAATATGTTAAATCAGCTTTTGAGCCTTTAGGTGAAGCCATTGGAATTGATCTAGATAACAAGGGTTTTTATACAATATCAGAAGGCTTATTTTCAAAAATTTATTACAACAAGTTACCATAGTTGATTGAGCTAATATCGTTAGCATCAAATTGAAATGTCACAATATTAATATCAAATTGTGACATTTTTTTAATGGCATCAAGGAATTCATAAATATCAAAACTCAACATGATAGGCCTTATAAATAAAAAAGGGGCTTAAGACACATAAGCTATAATTGGATTTGTATAAGATCATAAAACTGCGCTTAACATAACGCTACCAATAATACAATTTAGTTAGTGATGTTAATCTAAACGCAAATAGCGACGATAGAAATTTTTCTGCTGATGAAACTTAAATGGAGAAGTTATTATCGTCATCAAATTTAATCAATTGCAACATGAGATCCTTAATATGTAATTGAGATGCCTTGAATAGCTTGAAATGTCTTGGAAAGTGTGGTATTCTATTAACAAGTTCAACTATTCCTCAAATGTATATTTAGGGAATAGTTGATAGGACGAAAAATACTCTATTATAAAATCTATAAATTCGAGGTATATTTGATGGCGCGTAAAAAAATAATTAAAGATGATGGCACTTCTCTTTCTAGAACCAATCCCCGAAACAAGAAAATTAAAATTCACAATAAATCAGATGTGCCTGATAACATCGTTGAAAAACAAAATAATATGATTAAGAAATGTTTATCCATAGAATCCCAATTACCAGATTTTTTATTTGACTACTTCTTATTTCTTAAAAACTCTGTCGCTTTAAGTACACGTCTTGCATATTTAAGCGATTTGCTTTTCTACTGCAACTATTTGATCAACGAATCACCATTGATGGCTGAATATGAATTGGATTCACCTCGGGATATTTCACTTGATCTTTTCTCTAAAATCACCGCACGAGATGTCAATCTATTCATTGGCGATTTCTGTACAAGATATATCGTCGAAACTGAAAATGCAGATTACATTATGGAAAATCATAATCGTGCATTGGCCCGAAAAAAATCTTCTATTAGTGTCTTATTTAAGTTTCTTTATAGAGATCAATTAATTGAATCTAATATTACTGAAGGCTTTAACCCCATTAAACTGCCGAAACCTCAACCCGATGCAATCAAGCGCCTTGAAATTGAAGAAGTTGCCATGATGCTCGACACCGTTGAAAATGGCACTGGTCTAACAGATAAAGAAAAGCAATATTGGGAAAAAACCAAACGTCGTGATAAAGCTATATTAGTACTCTTCACCACCTATGGGTTACGTGTCAGCGAAGTTCAACAATTAAATTTAAGCTCCATTAACTACGCTCGTGGCGAATTTAAAATCTATCGAAAACGTAGCAAAGAAGCCAACATGCCTCTGAATCGTTCCGCTCTTGCCGTTATTGATGACTATATTAAATTGGAGCGTCCTAATTGTATTGAAGAAGGCGATCCACTCTTTCTCTCACTTCAAGGCAAAAGAATGACTGTTCGAACGCTTCGAGAACTTGTAAAAAAATATACGGCAATAGCAATGCAAGCACCTCGACACGCTGGTTTCAGTCCACATAAGCTGAGGGCCACAGCAGCGTCTTCTCTAATTCAATACGGCTTCTCTATCTATGATGTTCAAAATTTATTAGATCATGATAATGTAACGACCACTCAACTCTACTCTGCTCATAAAAAAGATGCCAAACGTGATGTGGTCAATAATTACGAGCTCTTAGATGAGTATCATAAAAAAGATAGCAAGTAAAGTTATATCCGCTTTAAGAACAAACGTTCTATGCGCATTGTCAATAGAACAAAAAAATTTTCATCTAGCGACCTCATAACATAAACATCATATAAACTGATAACTAAGCCGATGACATATCCGATCAATTTGATTAAGTGCCTAAATAAAAAAAGCCCATTTTACAATGGGCAGACAGGGATTTATCAATAAAGCTGAGGAAAATCATCAACTACTGATACTAATGGAATTCACAAAATTCTGTCATTTTGATACAGGAATTATCAATACCTCTCCAGGATAAATAGTACTGGAAGTCATTTGATTTGTCTTCTTTATATTATACAGTACTTGCCTTATATCTTCGTCATAATAATTATACTGAGATGCAATCTCCCAAAGTGTATCTCCAGGAGCAACTGTAATTTCTAAATATTCTTGATTTGTAGTTGCAACAGACATAAAATTACCTGTTACATAAGAAAATATAATACTTAATAAAATAAGTGCTAACATGGTTGCAAATATAAAGCGCATCTTATTTACAATCACCAAGCGACGTTTTTTAGGTCTTCTTCTATACAATCTGCTGTCAAATATCACATGAGGTCTAGTTTGAGTCATAATTTACCTCCTCTTAACCAGTGGTTACTATAAAAATTCGGTACAAACGTTTGTTCTGTTAAATTCATTATATACGAACATGCGTTCTTTGTAAAGTCAAAAACAGAACTAATGTTTGATTTTTTTTTATGATTATGATATAATCGTTCTAAGATTTCAAGTCAATAAAGGAAAAGGAGACCTAAATAATGAGTGCTACGATTTCTAAGAAACAGAAGCAAATCCTTGACTTCCTAAAGGATGAAGTTTCTAAAAAGGGTTATCCACCATCAGTACGTGAAATATGTTTGGCAGTAGGTTTAAAATCAACCTCTACTGTACATATGCATCTCACCAAATTGGAAGAGTTAGGTTATATTAGACGTGATCCTACAAAACCACGGGCTATTGAAATATTCGATAATACAGATCATACTCCAGCTGACAATGTCACCAATTTAGCTAGAGATACTAAGTTTATTCCAATTATAGGTGAAATTACTGCTGGTCAACCTATATTAGCAGTTGAATCTTTTGAAGACACATTCCCTATTCCTTCGGATTTTGTAGATGAAGGCAATTATTTTATGCTAAAAATCAAAGGCGATAGTATGATCGAAGCTGGTATTCATGATCGTGACCTCGTTCTCGTTAAGCAGCAAAGTATTGCAAATAATGGCGAAATTGTTGTTGCTATGATCGAAGACTCTGCAACAGTTAAAACCTTTTATAAAGAGCAATCCAGAGTTAGACTACAACCTGAAAATTCTAGTATGTTACCGATTTATGCTGATGATGTTCAAATATTAGGTCGTGTCAAAGGCGTCTTTAGAAAAATGTAAGTACAATCGTTACTCAATTGCAACGATGAAAGACTGTAATTAACTTTACAGTCTTTTTTAATGCAAATAGAAATGAAAATCTGATAATTTAGTGTATTCTAAATATTTTCAGGGTATCTATATTACATAGCATAAATTGATTTCAAAACTCAAGTGATATCATTGTAGGTAAAAACAATTAGATTTCATTTTAAAGGAGTGTTTTGTATGTCTTATTTATCAAACGTATTTGATCGTGTAAAAGCTAGAAATGCAAATGAACCAGAATTTTTGCAGGCTGTAGAAGAAGTATTTGAATCATTGAAACCTATTTTAGAAAAGCATCCTGAATATGTTGAAGCTAATATTTTAGAGCGATTAACTGAGCCAGAAAGACAAATTATCTTTAGAGTACCTTGGGTCGACGATCACGGTATTTTACAAGTTAATAGAGGGTTTAGAATTCAGTTTAATGGTGCCATAGGACCCTATAAAGGCGGCTTAAGGTTCCATCCATCTGTATATATTGGCATTATTAAATTTTTAGGTTTTGAGCAAATTTTTAAGAATGCTTTAACAGGCCTCCCCATCGGCGGTGGCAAGGGCGGATCTGATTTTAATCCGAAAGGCAAGTCTGATGCTGAGGTCATGAGATTCTGTCAAAGTTTTATGACTGAGTTATATCGGCATATTGGCCCTGATGTTGATGTTCCTGCTGGCGATATCGGCGTTGGTGGCAGAGAGATTGGCTTCTTATATGGGCAATACAGAAGAATCAAAGGTGTCTTTGAAAATGGTGTTCTGACTGGAAAAGGTTTATCCTACGGTGGCTCACTCGTACGAACTCAAGCAACTGGTTATGGCTTAATCTATTTTGTAGATGAAATGTTAAAACATAATAATCAAGCATTAAAAGGTAAAACAGTAGTCATATCAGGCTCTGGTAACGTCGCTATCTACGCTTGTCAAAAAGCGACTTCATTGGGGGCAAAAGTTGTTGCTATGTCTGACTCAAATGGCTATATTTATGATGAAAACGGTATTGATTTAGAATGTGTTAGACAATTAAAAGAAGTAGAAAGGAAAAGGATTAAAGTCTATCTGGAGACTCATCCAAACGCTCAATATGTTGAAGGTTTCGGCAATATTTGGTCCTTAAAGTGCGATATTGCCTTACCTTGTGCTACTCAGAACGATATTTCAATTGAGCATGCTAAAAAATTAGTTGCTAATGGTGTTATTGCTGTTGGTGAAGGTGCTAATATGCCTTGTACCAATGAAGCTGTTAAGTACTTCCTTGAAAACAACGTCCTGCTTGCACCGGCTAAAGCTGCTAATGCAGGCGGCGTCGCAACTTCAGCACTTGAAATGAGTCAAAACTCTACGAGATATGCTTGGTCTTTTGAAGAAGTTGAGGATAAACTCAAACATATCATGATCACAATCCATGCGAATGCTGCAGCCGCTTCTGAAGAATATGGATTTGGCTATAATTTAGTTGCAGGAGCCAATATTGCTGGGTTTAAAAAAGTTGCCGCTGCTATGATGGCGCAAGGCAATTATTAAATAAAAACAAAAAAGGATATCTCATTTTAAAGTGAGATGTCCTTTTTGTTTTCATAGTAGGCATTATACTATTTAGACCATTATCATTTGAAGCATTCTAGTCCACTATAAAATCTTCAACTAGGTCTTCAAAAACACGAACTAATTCATTAAGATTTTCACTCATATGATTAAGTTCTTCCACAGTTGCTAGAATCTCTTCAGCTGATGCTGAAGTTTCTTCAGTACTAGCTGCATTTTGCTCTGCAATAGAAGATAATTGTAAGATGACCTCAAGTACTTGAGCTCTATTAGTCTCCATCCTTCCACTAAGACTATTAAGGCTCTCAATCTCTTTTTTCATTTCTTCAACTACAGAAACGATTTCATTGTATTTATCTTCGGTTGATTTCACAGAAGTTTCCTGTCTCTTGATTACTTCTTTGACTTCAGTGCTCTTACTTTGAGCACTTCTTACATTTTGAATTAAATTGTTAAGCATATCATCAATATGTGTTGTAGATGAAGAGGTTTGTTCCGCCAATTTACGAATTTCATCAGCTACAACTGCAAATCCTCTACCCGCTTCACCAGCTCTAGCAGCTTCAATTGCCGCATTTAGAGCAAGCAGATTCGTTTGTTCAGAAATATCAGATATAAGCTTGCTCGCCTCTCCGATTTTAGCTGTATTTTCATTAGTAGTATCAATCACCTTAAATATCTCTTCAAAAATAGTTACATTTGACTTTGTATCTTGGCTTAACTTTCTGACAAGTTCTAACCCTTGAACTGTAATTTGTCCAATGGAATCGCTTTTATTTGATAGTTCATGTGCCGCTTGACTATTATCATTAATAATTTCAGCGAGTTCATTAACACTTCCAGTAACAAGTTGCGTTTCATGTGCTTGTGATGTAGCACTTCTAGCAATATCGTTAACTGCACCGGATACTTCATTCATAGCTAAGCTAATTTCTTTTGTACTCATAGACATAAAATCAGACGTTTTATTCAAATTGTTCACACTGCTTTTGACTTCTCTTATAATATTCCTAAAAGTATCTACGAGAGATTGGCTTGAATTAGACAAAATGCCCAATTCATCTTTTTCCGAAAACTTAAATTGTTTAAAATCTACATTCAGATTTTTATTCGCCATTTCTTCCAAATTATGAGTTAATGACAATATAGATTTTCTTAAAAATTGAGCAATACTTGACATAAATAGAGATACAATTATAATGGTTAACAAAATAATACCACTTAATACCAGTGTGTTTCTCTTGGTGATCGCAATAAGATTATGGGATTCAACATCTGCATATTCTTCCAAAATTTCAGTCATAATATTAATCTGTTCTCTAGCCGTGTCAAAATGAACATAATTATCATCCAATGTCCCCACTAATTTACCATCTTTAAAACCATCATACCAAAGCTTGTACTCTTCAAAGAATTTAACCTCAAGATCTGCAATAGATTGTTTAGAACTTTCATGCTTAAATTGGTTAAAAAGCTTATCATTCGATCGAACATTATCCAGTGCATCTTTTACACGCGTATAAGCTTGATCTGCATTTTCCTCATAAGTGTCTAGCAAACTCTGTTTATTTTCAGAATTGACATTGAAATCAGCAAGAAGTTCAGTCTGCGCAAGAATTGCTTGATAGAAATCTCGATCTGCATTTAAAATCTTACTCGTGCTTACAAAGGCCTCTTCATAAATTGATTCATTAGCAGTATTGCTTATAAAAACCATCTGTTGTGCACTAATGGATAGAATCACAACAAGAATAATGAGTGGTGGTACCACCATAACCAGCAATTTTTTGGTAATGCTCAGATTTCTAAACATAACAATCTCCCCCTTATCTCAAGCTACTATTATAGGATTGATACCCTAAACAAAAGGAGATTAACAAATTGTTAACATTTTTACATTCAAATAAAAAAAATCTAAATCGACATAGAAGCAAATTTAGATTTTCCCTTTATCGATTTAGATCTATTTAGACTACAACAGTACACTGTTTATTTTATCAAGTTCTTGTGCTGTAAACTCAAGATTATTAATGGCCTTTACAGAGTCTTCTATTTGTGACTTGCGACTTGCACCAACGAGAACCGAAGTAACTCTTGGATTTCTAAGATTCCAAGCTAGCGCCATTTGAGCAAGCGATTGTCCTCTCTCTTTTGCAATCTCATTAAGCGCGTTAAGTTTTGATTGAAGTGTCTTCGTAAGATCTTCCTTATTCAAGAAGATACTATCACTCGCCATTCGAGAATCCGATGGAATCCCCTTCAAATAACGATCTGTTAATAATCCCTTTTGAAGTGGTGAAAAGGTAATAATACCAACCCCTTCTTTATCCATCATGGCAATGAGTTCTTCTTCAATCCATCTATTTAACATGGAATAACTCGGTTGATGTATAAGGCAAGGTGTACCAAGTTCGTGAAGCACATCAATGGCAAGTTTTGCTTCAGTAGGTTTATAGTTTGATAATCCCACATAAAGTGCCTTTCCTTGTCTTACCAATAAATCCAATGCTTGCATGGATTCTTCAACAGGCGTTTCATCGTCAGGTCTATGATGATAAAATATGTCCACATAATCAATATTTAATCTTTTAAGACTTTGTTCTAAACTTGCAACAAGGTACTTTTTAGAACCGCCATCGCCATAGGGACCATTCCACATATGATAGCCTGCCTTAGTTGAAATGATCATTTCATCCCTATGCGACTTAAAATCTTGGTTCAAAATTTTACCAAAATTTTCTTCAGCAGATCCTGGGATAGGCCCATAATTATTAGCCAAATCAAAATGTGTTATGCCCAAATCGAAGGCAGTTTGAACCATTTCTCTTGCATTGTCATATGAATCATTCGTCCCGAAGTTATGCCAAAGCCCTAGAGAAACCAGAGGTAACTTTATACCACTTTGTCCACATCTTCTATACTTCATTTCATCATATCGCTTTGGAGATGGTGTATAATTTGTCATTTCGTGCGCCTCCCATACTTCGATAAAAGTCTATTGATAATAAAAAAGCTTCTCAGTCAAAATTTTTCCTAGAATGACTGAGAAAGCTCTTAAGCTTCTTTTAACTGTGTCTAACAAAGAATGTAACTATATTCTTGCAACACCAGATTTCACTGCAGCATCATAAACTGCTTTGGCAACATCAGCTCCAATTTTTTTATTAAGTGCCGATGGAATGATGTTATCCTCTTTAAGCTCATCTTCAGCAACAAGATCTGCAATAGCATAAACTGCTGCAATTTTCATGGCCTCATTGATATCACTCGCTCTTGCATCAAGGGCTCCTCTAAATATCCCTGGAAAAGCCAATACATTATTAATTTGATTTGGAAAATCAGAACGACCTGTACCCACAATTCGAGCGCCAGCCTCAAGAGCCAAATTAGGCATGATCTCTGGATCAGGATTCGCCATTGCAAATACAATCGCATCGCGATTCATTGATTTAACCATTTCTTTCGAAACCACATTTTTAGCAGAGACACCTATAAATACATCAGCACCAGAAAGTGCAAAGGCCAAGTCTCCTTTTAAAAGCTCATGGTTCGTAAGCGATGCAATTTCATCTTGAACCCAATTATTTTGAGGTACATCTCTTGATAATACACCTTCACGATCACAGCTCAATATGTTTTTAACACCTAAATCTAGTAACATTCTTGCAATTGCATTTCCTGCAGATCCAGCGCCATTGATAACAATTTTAATCTCATCAATTTTCTTATCAACAATTTTTAAGGCATTAATCAATGCGGCACAAACCACCACTGCAGTACCATGCTGGTCATCATGAAATACTGGAATATCAAGGACTTCCTTTAATTTTCTTTCAACTTCTACACATCTTGGAGATGCAATATCTTCAAGATTAATACCACCAAAAACAGGTTCAATTTGCTTCACGACATTGACTATCTCATCTACATCTTGAGTGGATACGCATATTGGAAATGCGTCAACATCTGCAAATTCCTTAAAAAGGATAGCCTTTCCTTCCATCACTGGAATAGAAGCCTCTGCGCCGATGTTCCCAAGACCTAAGACAGCTGAACCATCTGAAACAACTGCTACGAGATTACCTTTAGAAGTGTACTTATAGACATCTTCTTTGTTCTCTGCAATCTTTCGACAAGGCTCTGCTACGCCTGGTGTATAGGCAGTAGATAAATCTTCTCGGGTTTCAAGTTTTACTTTACTTGTCACTTCAATCTTACCTTTGTTCTCTTCGTGCATTTTCAATGCAAGTTCATTATAATTCATCTTTACACCCCTTTGGTCTTTGAGAGATGATCTTAGCGTCACAAAATCTATATAGCTTCTGATCGTAGAGTCATACTCCCAATTGAACTGTTTTTTCTCGCTGATAACATCATAAACTATTTTAAACTCTAAGGCAAATATTCACCTCTAATTAAAGATAAATATGCCGTTCAAATTTAACAAATTACCTCTATAGATTAACAAGCTTTCTTTTATAAAGTGCATCTAATGATTTGATGACACCAAATTTAGAATGCTCATATGTGAGTCCACCTTGGAAGTAAGCAATATAAGGTTCTCGAATCGGTGCATCTGCACTGAGTTCAATAGAGGAACCCTGAACAAATGCCCCAGCAGCCATAATCACTTCACTTGAATATCCTGGCATATCCCAAGGTTCAGGTGTGACAAATGCATCCACTGGAGATGCTGACTGAATGCCCTGGCAAAATGCAATCACCTTATCTGGCGAGCCAAACTTAATGGCCTGAATAATATCACTACGAACACTATTCACATCTGGGTTGATTTCATATCCTGCCTCTTTATAAACGGATGCACAAAGCGTAGCACCCTTTAATGCACCAGATACCACCTTAGGCGCCATAAAAAGGCCTTGTAAGATAGGTCTCGTTTGACCAAATGTCAGTCCACACTCTTTACCAATGCCAGGTGATGTCATACGCGCTGCCACTTGCTCGATCAAATGGGTCTTCCCAACGATATAACCACCGCTCAAAGCAAGACCACCACCCGGATTTTTAATAAGACTGCCTGCCATGAGATCAGCCCCGACATCCGTTGGCTCTTGATAATCTAAAAATTCACCATAGCAATTGTCCACCATAATGATAGAATCAGGCGCATAAAGCCTGATCAATGATATGACATTTTTGATTTCAAGAATCGTAAGACCACGTCGCCAAGAATAACCAGCTGATCTCTGAATATAAATCATCTTATATGGCGTCTCAGTATGCCCAATTAGCGTTTTTATGCGCTCAAGATCAAATCCACCTTCATTCGTCAGCTGAATTTCTTCATACGAGACACCTATATCCATTAAGCTAAGTCCATTTGAAGGCGATAATCCAATTACTTTCTCAAGTGTATCATAAGGCCTTCCCGTGATAGATAACATTTTATCATTAGGTCTTAAAGTCCCAGTAAGTGCTAAAGTTAACGCATGAGTTCCAGATACAATAATAGGCCTTACAATGGCATCCTCTGTATTAAAAACAGTTTTATAGACATTTTCTGTAGCATCACGTCCCATGTCATCATAGCCATAACCTGTATTCCAATTAAAGTGTATATCTGAAATCTTGTTCTGCTGAAGTGCATTTAACACTTTAAGCTGATTATATTCAGCAATGTCATCAATCTTTGAAAATTGTGACAAGATTTCCTGTTCAGCTTTTTCCACAAAAGTGACTACTTTTTCCGAAACACCAAGTGCTTCATACATAGAATATTTATTTAACATGAATCCTCCTGATTCGAGAAATATCAATTATTTTAAGATGTTAAGCGCATTAATGAGTTTAGGAATAATCTGCTTTTTACGCGAAACACAGTTATTTATAAAAGTGCCCTGTTCTACTGATTTTTCAAAGGCCAATGACATAATAGAGTCATTTTTAGATTCAAAGAGCATATAGGAGCCTTCTTCGATAATGTCTGTCACCACCATAAGCGTCAAATAATGGTCCTTATCGTAATGCACTTTCTTAATTGCTTCCAAATAAACAGACTGACTGTCTAAGATCTCTTGAAAATTCAAAGTAAAGACTTGTGATATTGCTATTTTACACCCCTCTAACATGAACTCTTTGAAGTCATTAAAAAATACATCCGAAACAGACTTACCAGCAAGTGATGTGCCTTTTCTAAACATTTCAAGTGCAAAAGTATCTGCTTTAATATCTGTGATCTCTGCCAATTTTCCAACCGCCATTTCATCAAAAACAGTTGTCGTTGGAGATTTTAAGAAAAGCGTATCTGATATGATACCAGACATCATAAGACCTGCAATTTCCTTCGGAATTTCGATCTGTTCTTCTTTAAAAAGTTGATAAATAATGGTGTTGGTGCTCCCCACAGGCATATTTCTAAACAAAATGGGCAACGAAGTTGAAATATCACCAATCTTATGATGGTCAATAATTTCAAGGACATTGGCTTCGCTTAGTCCATCTGCTGACTGTGCGTACTCATTGTGATCTACCAGTATAACATTCTTCTTCGCTGGATTTAAAAAGTGCGTTCTGCCAATGATACCGAGATATCTCCCTTTTTCATCTATCAGTGGAAATTTAGAATGTTTTGACGTCTGAATAATTTCACGACAGTTTTCTAGATATTCATTTTCTTTAAACCTAACAAGACGTTCTCTCTTCATGATAGAACTCACAAAATTGGTCTGATTTATAAGTTTAGACGTGTAATAAGTATCATATGGCGTCTTGAGCATATTGACACCTGTGACAGCAGCTTTTTCAATCAATAATTCTGGGATCTTTTTATTACCAGTGACAATGATCAGCTGAACTTTACGTTGAATCGCATAATCAATAATATCAAAGCGATCACCTGTGATCACCACTGTATTCTGACCAAATATGTCCTCTTCAATAATTGAATTATCATGAAACGCAGTTATGGAGATCCTTCCGTTCACATCAGAATGTGCATAATTAAGCGTTTCAGCCTTGAGATCTGATTTGATATTGCTAAAAGTCGTATTAAGCGAATGTAGATCACCATGAATTGCACTCATGGCAATATCTTTCATCGTAACGATTCCGATTAGATACCCTTCAGAATCCACGATTGGAAGTGTCCTAATCTTATTATCATTCATATGTTTTGTCGCTGTTAAAATCGAATTTGAAGGTTCTAGGGCCATAATGCGATCGTAAAGCAAGTCCTTGAGTTGAATTTTCACATCATCGATTCGATGCGGATAATCTACATTGAAATAATCCAGTACAAATTCACTCTCTTTTGAGAGATCGCCTAGAACACACGGCAGTGCATGATATTGTGTTTGATTTTTGAGATACGAAAGTGCAATTGCACTGGTAACACTATCAGTATCTGGATTTTTATGACCAAAAATCATGACATTTTCTTTCATAATTGTTTACTCCTTAAAATTGGTACAATTTACTTTCCTATTATAACATATGAATTTATAATTTATTCACATACATTCACATAAGTTATGCTATAATCGACTTGTCAATAAATAAAAAAGAGGTCTTTTATGAAATTCTACAAACTTTCACTACTCATTATGTTACCCATACTATTAGTTTCAACAATTCTTGTCCTCGTAGGGATTCAATACACTTTTAAAACATCAGAAAGTGATAACAATATTTTTTACTCTGAAATGACATATAAAATATTAGAAGAATACATAAACTATCAATTGGATCATACCAGTAATAGTATTTTTACCGATAAAAGCTTCTATCAGCTCCGAAATGAATTGATCTATAAAAGTGCTCTAAAGAAGACAAATTCCTCAAGTTCAGAAAAAGCGACTATTAAATCCTTAGCAGCACAATATGGTTTTGAATACTATTATATTGAAAATACAGATCAAGCGCCTCTTACCGATGCCCCTTATGAACTCACAATGGGCTTTTTAGTTCAGGATCAGAAAAACTACACAACACAAACTCTTTTTTATGAATACGAAGATATGCTTTATATCGGTATTTTGAAGAACATATACACGAGTAGTTCTGAAGATAAATCTAAGTCCTATCTCGTCATGACACCTATTAAATACAAACTCAGTATGGCTACGATGAAGTCCTTTATCGGTATACGAGATATTCAATATGCTTTTAACACGCCCATTCCAACTGTAGATGATAATGCCATTCAATACGGTTCAAATGGCATTATCTGCATATCCAATTCTGATTTTAATCAAATTTTTATACCGATTCAAGTGGATCCAAAAAACAGTTTTTATCTGACCGCTAAAATGGATAAGCCAGAAATTATAAATAATCTCAGAAAACAGACTTATTTCATTTTCCTCTCTGTTTTCGCAAGTCTACTCCTAGCAAGTATTATTGTCAGTATGATTTTAAAAAGAGTGGCTTCTCAAATTGATAGAACCGTTAAAAAAATTGACCGTATTGCAAATGGGCATTATGATATTGACCTTGAAAATAATCATATAGAAGAAATGAATCAACTTTCCACAAGTATCAATAAGCTTTCCTCGACGATTAACGATAAAATTATGGAGCTTCGCAATAAAAATGATGAAACATTGAATATCATGATTGAAGCACTAGATGCTACAGATGCCTATACAAAAGGGCACTCAGAGCGTGTATCAAAGTACGTACAGCTTATTGGGCGCGTTTTGAACTATGATGATTTGGATACTTTAGTAAAAGCTTCGCTAGTGCATGATATTGGAAAAATCACGATTCCTGAACAAATTTTAAATAAAAAGGGCCCTTTGACGGATTCTGAATTTAAAATCATTCAAGAACATTCGCTTACAGGCTTTCGGATACTGCATAAATCCTCTGCTTTTAATGAAATTGACACACTTGTTCTGTACCATCATGAAAAATACGACGGTACTGGCTATCCGTTGGGATTAAAGGGCGATCAAATTCCATTGGGTGCTCAAATACTCTCAATTGCCGATGTTTATGACGCACTGACCAGTCACCGCCCTTATAGAAAATCACTCTCGCATCTTGAAGCCGTTCATATCATTTCTGTAAGTATGCGCAATCAATTCTCTGAATCGCTTATAAATGCCTTTTTACTCGTCGAACCCGAGCTTGAAGCCATCGTAAAAAACACATAAAAAAGGTGACATTATTGAGTCGTGTTAAGACCAGTAATGTCACCTTTTTTTGATCATACTTATCTTGGCTTGAAATGATTACGATTTAGTAACTGTATCCAAAACCAAAGAAATCATATCATTAAACGTTTTTTCTCTCTCTTCTGAAGTCGTTTCTTCAGCTGTAATTAAAGAGTCACTCACAGTCAAAACACAAAGAGCTTGTGCTTTATATTTAGCCGCTAATGTGTAAAGTTCTGCAGCTTCCATTTCCACAGCAAGGACATTATAATCCATGAAAGTTTGATTACGACTCGAATTATAATCATCATAAAAACTATCTTCAGATAAAATATTGCCTACATGTACTTTTAAACCTGTTTCCTTTGCAGTTTGATAAGCTCCATGCAACAAGTCAAAATCAGAAATAGCCGCAAAATTACAAGTCCCAAAACGGCGATTATTCATATTTGAAGTTGTGGAAGCTGCTTGCGCCAATATAACATCTCTAATTTTAATATGCGGTTGCATTGCACCACATGAACCTACTCTGATAAGCTTCTTTACATCATAAAATCTCAAAAGTTCATTCACATATATCGACAAAGAGGGCATTCCCATACCAGTCCCTTGAACAGAGACCCTTACGCCTTTATATGTACCTGTAAATCCAAGCATACCTCTTACTTTATTATAACAAACAGGATTTTCTAAAAAAGTCTCCGCAATATACTTCGCTCTTAAAGGATCACCCGGTAACAATACGATGTCAGCAATATCACCAATCTTTGCATTTATATGTGTACTCATAACAAAACCTCCAACCATTTTTTATGCATTTCCAGCATTTCAATTATATCACAAATCACCCACAAGTAATTATAGAGTTTTAACAAAGACTGTTAAAACTCTATAAAGATAGGTGCTTATTCTTTTTCATCCCTACTATTCAAATTTTCAAAAGCCGTGGCAAGCATTAATTTGATACGATTAATTTGATTGACTTCACTTGCTCCTGGATCATAGTCAATTGGAACAATATTAGATTTTGGATAGCTATTTTTAAGTTCTTTGATCATGCCTTTACCTGTAATGTGATTTGGCAAACACGCAAAAGGCTGCATACAAACAATGTTGTCCACACCACCATGAATAAGTTCAATCATCTCAGCAGTCAAAAACCAACCTTCACCGGTTTGATTACAAAGAGAGAGATGTGGCTCAGCAAGTTTCCCAAGGACTTTAATATGCTTCGGACCTTCAAAGCGTTTACTTTTGTTCAATGCTGTAACCAGTGGTTTACGATAATACTCAATTATGCTAATGAACGCCTCACTTGTAAGACGTTTTTTCATACTCCCTGCAAGGTACTTATTTTTAACAACGTTATTATAAGCCGAATACATAAAGAAATCAATCAAATCGGGCATTACTGCTTCTGCACCTTCACGCTCTATAAGATCCACTATATTGTTATTAGCCGTCGGGTGGAATTTCACTAAAATTTCACCGACTAAACCAACCCTTGGTTTTTTAATGTCTAATAATGGCAATTCGTCAAAAGCCTTCGTAATCGCCTTTACATTTGAAATAAATTCTTTTCTCGTTCCCTTTACAAGTGACTGCTTGCAAATATCAACCCAGTAGTCGTAAAGCTTATTTGCAGCGCCTTTTTCAGCTTCATAAGGTCTTGTCTTATAGAGTACTCTCATAAACAAATCACCATAGAGCATACTTTGCACTAACTTCTCAAGTAAAGGTATGGTCAATTTGAATCCTGGATTTTCTTCTAAACCCCCTGCATTTAAACTGATCACAGGTACATGATCAAGTTTTGAACTCTTAAGGGCCTGCCTAATAAAAGCGATATAATTCGTAGCACGGCAACCACCACCTGTTTGGGAAATAATCAAAGCTGTTTTATCAACATCATAATTGCCTGAATTTAAGGCTTTCATAAGCTGCCCAACTACGATAATAGAAGGATAACAAGCATCATTATTTACATATCTAAGGCCTTCATCAATAGCAGATACATCCACTGAGGGCAGAACTTCCATATTATAGCCTTCGGGTTTAACTGCCGCCTGAACAAATTGAAAATGAATAGGTGACATTTGAGGCACTAAAATCGTATGCGTCTTACGCATTGCTTCTGTAAAAATGACACGGTCTGTCTTTGGTTTCTCATACAATGGAATTGAGGCTTTCTTATCGCGCTCTCTAATCGCTGCAATCAATGATCTAATGCGGATTCTGACCGCACCTAAATTGTTGATTTCATCAATTTTAAGCACTGTATAGATTTTACTTTTAGCTTCTAGAATTTCTTTAATCTGATCTGTCGTCACAGCATCAAGTCCACATCCAAAAGAATTAAGTTGAACGAGTTCTAGATGAGACTGTTTTGAAACAAAAGTTGCCGCTGCATATAGACGTGTATGATAAACCCACTGGTCAACAACCCTAAGTGGGCGGTCAATTTGATCTAAATGTGCCACTGCATCTTCAGACAAAACCACAAAACCAAAAGATTCAATAAGATCAGGGATACCATGATTAATTTCTGGATCAACATGATATGGGCGACCTGCTAATACAATCCCCTTCAAATTATGCGATTTGATATAATCAAGCGTCTCTTCGCCTTTTTTCATAACATCTAATTTGTATTGATCATGTTCTGCATAGGCTAAATCAACTGCATTATTAATTTCAGCCTTATCAATGCCCCATTCCGCAAGTTCTTCAACTAAGCGTTTCTTCATGTGTTTCATTGAATCAAGTGGCAAAAATGGGTGATAGAAATTCACTTGTTTATTTTTTATATGATCCACATTGACGCTAATCGTTTCAGGGTAAGATGTCACCACTGGACAGTTATAATGATTACCTGCATTTACATCTTCTTGACGATTATAAGGAATACATGGATAAAAAATCTTATCTACTTTTTTGAGAATTAAATCCTCTATGTGACCATGTACAATTTTAGCTGGATAGCATACACTTTCAGATGGGATCGTCTCCATACCCATTTCATAAATCATTTTAGATGAACGTCTAGAAAGTTCCACACGGAAGCCCAGCGTGTTAAAAAATGTAAACCAAAACGGGTAATCTTCATACATATTTAGAACTCTTGGAAGTCCCACTGTACCTCGTTTTGCTTCTTCTTTTGTAAGAGGTTTATAGTCAAAGACACGCTTATATTTATACTTGTAAAGATTTGGCAAATCAGCCGTTTTCTTTTCAATACCAGCACCACGTTCACAACGGTTTCCAACGATAAATTGCCTTTGATCTGAAAATGTATTGACTGTAAGGTGACAATTATTGCCACAAAGGTTACATCTTCTTGTACTCGTACTTGTACTAAAAGATTCTAATTGATCACTGCTAAGCATATCGGTCTTATAGGATGCTTCAAATCGTTCCATAGAGATAATTGCACAGCCAAAAGCCCCCATAATACCAGCAATATCAGGTCTGACTACCTCGCGTCCCGATATTTGTTCTAGGACTCTTAAGACTGCATTGTTATAAAAAGTGCCGCCTTGAACGACAATTTTCTCTCCTAAGTCCTCTGGTGATCTCATTCGTATCACTTTAAATAATGCATTTTTTATGACAGATGTGCATATACCTGCTGAAATCTCTCCAACAGTTGCCCCTTCTTTTTGAGCTTGTTTCACACGTGAATTCATAAAAACAGTACAGCGCGTCCCGAGATCCACAGGTTTTTTAGAAAATAAACCAATATTGGCAAAATCAGCTACCGGCATATTGACTGAACCGGCAAAGGTTTCAATAAATGAACCGCAACCGGATGAACAAGCTTCATTCAACATAATAGAATCAATGATGCCATCGTGAACATTGAGACATTTCATATCTTGTCCACCAATATCTAAAATAGTATCCACACCTGGTAAGAAATGGTCAGCAGCTTTATAATGTGCCACTGTTTCAATTTCGCCATGATCCAATTTTAAAGCAGCCTTGATCAGATTTTCACCATATCCAGTGACAGTGCTATATGCAATATAAGCATCCTTAGGTATCTGAGCATATAAATTTTTAAGTGCTTCTATCGTTGTCCCTAAAGGGTTGCCTTCATTTGAACCATAATGTGAAAACAAAAGTTGTTTTTGCGCATCTACAACGGCTACCTTTGTGGTTGTAGAGCCGGCATCTATCCCCAAGAAGAGGGGGCCTTTAGCTTGACTGAGCTCTTTACGAGAAACATGGTGTCTCGAATGACGCTCAATAAAAGCATCAAAATCTGCTTGAGATTCGAATAAAGGTGCAATACCACCTTTAGAGTCTGGCGATTCACAGTAAATAGAAGGCATACGATCATAAATGCAGTGAATGTCTTGAGAATCTTCTTGACTTGAAGAAATCGCTGCACCCAGCGCTACAAAATACTGAGTATTATCCAGTTTAACACTGTGCTCCTCATCCAAATTCAACGTCAGCTCAAATCTCTTCTTAAGTTCCGGTATAAAGGAAAGTGGTCCACCTAAAAAAGCAACATTACCCCTAATTGGTTTACCACAAGCAAGCCCACTAATCGTTTGATTAACCACTGCTTGAAGTACAGATGCAGCTATATCTGCTTTCGATGCGCCTTCGTTCAAAAGAGGCTGGATATCTGTTTTCGCAAATACACCACATCGTGATGCAATGGGATAGATCTCTTTATGTTGACTGGCAAGAAGGTTTAAGCCATCAGCATCCGTTTTAAGCAACGATGACATTTGATCAATAAAAGATCCTGTCCCACCAGCACAAGTACCATTCATCCTTTGTTCAACCGAATGACCAAAATACATGATCTTAGCATCTTCACCACCAAGTTCAATAGCAACATCTGTTTGTGGTGCATATTTCTTGATAGCCTTTGAACATGCAACTACTTCTTGAATAAAAGAAACGCCTAAGCTCTCCGCTAAACTCAAACCCGCTGATCCAGTGACCATAACCTTGACTTTTGCATCGGCAAAAACGCTTTTTGCATCTTCAAATAAATTAAACACAGTATTCTTAATATCAGAGAAATGTCGACGATAATCTTTGAAAATAATATTTTCATTTTCATCTAAAATTATCATTTTAACCGTTGTCGACCCAACGTCCAAACCAACATTTAGTTTGTCCATAATAATGACACCTCAGTATAAATAAATATAAATCACAAATTAATTAATGACATATAAATAATGGCATATAATAACAACAAATAATACTTCTTCTAATGACATATTAAGTCATTGTCTGACCTAACTCCGTTCTGTCAGACACGTTCTCGTTTAATCGATTACAGCCGGTTGAACATTCCGTCTCTAATCTGGACGAGAACTAATGACATATAATAACAATTCTAATATATATTATAGTCCTTTTTGGTGAGAATGCTATTAAAAAGAAGTTAAATAATAAAAAATTAATATTTTTGGTAATTTTATAGAAATTCAAATCAAAAAATTAAATTACTACATGTAAATACATAAAAATTGATTAAATCAAGTACTTTCGAGTATTGTATATTTATACCCATATAGTTAATATCCAAACTTAATATTAAATGGCGTAATGTTTTTACTTTGCTTGTGACAATAAAAACTGCTTCGACAGTCTAACTTGACAAAGCAGCTTTATAAACTAGAAGCTATTTAAGTTTGCTTTCAATTCGTTTGGCCAATACAGAGACTGCATTTTCTTTTGGATCTACTTCCTGTGGCAAACTGATGAAATCAAAGGTAATCTTTGTATCTTTTATATTATACACAGTTGTAAAGTTGAGTATCAATCTTTCAAAGTCACTAATAAGGCCTTCTTTTTGTTCTAATCTATGTTTCGGCATAATAATAACAGCACCATTTGAGCCATAGGTGAAAAACTCATCCTCAACAGACAAATGACTACTAAAATAATGCGTCATAGATTTTAAAATTGATAAATCTTTTATGTTCACATCTACAGTAGTCTCGTTACTGGTGTGATAAAGGATAAACAAACCAATCGTCAATTCATACCCTTCTCGAATGGCTTTTTTAACCGCATTGTAAATAGCTTGATCAATTGTTTTTGGCGATTTATCTGGAAGCGATTTTGCTATTTCAATTGCATCAATATGAAAAACAAGTTTTTGTCTTAGGTAATCATCTTGAAAGGGTTTAAGAATATAATCTAGCGCTCCCACTTTTATGCCCTTGACAAATGAACGTCTCGTATTTTGACTTGTAACAATACAAACAACAACATCTTCCCTTATCTCCCTAATACGACTAATCAACTCAAAACCATCTTCCGGCCCCAATTGAACATCGATAATTACTAAATCAATTTTCTTATCTGGTGAAGAAATTCTATTAACCGTCTCCATGGAAGTTGTTGCTGTAACGATCTCAACATCTAAATTATCAAGTAGCTTCTTAATCCGATATGAAGTTGTCGTATTAATGTCAACGACTAAAATCCCAATCATCTAATTCCCCCATAATCATTTTCATGACTTTGATTTGCGCTTCATCCTAATATTACTTTCTTCTAAGCCCTCATAACCTTTCACGTATAACTTCTTTTGAATATCATCTTCAAGAAGTGTCTTTACAAGTACTAAAACTGGAACACCTAAAAACATACCAAGAACACCAAAGGTTGCCCCCCCTATTGTTACCGCTAGAATTATCCAAAATGCACTAACCCCAACAGAATCTCCAAGGATCAACGGTCCTATTACCCAGCCGTCCAACTGTTGTATGATCAAGATTATTAAAAGCATCCATAATACATCAACTGGTGTATTAGGTGCTCCAATATAGGTGATGATAGTTGCTGGGATAGCACCAAGAAACGGCCCAAAATAAGGGATCATATTTGTAATGCCTATAATAATGGCAATCAAAAGTTTAAATTCAAAGTTAAAAACAGATAATACAATAAATGATAAAATACCAATGATAAAACTATCCAATAATTTGCCAACTACAAAATCTTTGAAAATATAATGTGCTTTTTTTGAAGTGCTCATAATCCAATTAGAATGTTGATCATCAAAATAAGCAAAAATTAAACGTTTTAACCTTGCTACAAGATCATTTTTTTCAGCTAACATGTAAACTGAAATAATCAGTGCAACAATAAACGAAATTACCCCTGATGTAATCTTCTGAATTTCATTCACAAGTAACAGAACAGCACTTCCAGTCGCATTTGTTAATTTTTGAAGCATCGGTGTAAGCGCATTAACTATACTCTTCTGAATCTCATTTAGATACATGTTATTAAAATCTTGACTAAAAATATCATCAAGATTAATATCGACATTTCCAATAGAATTTATGAGTATACTTACGGTTTCCACAACTCTAGGAACGACTAGAGCACCAAAGAGTACAATGATAGAACTAAAAATAGTAAAAGTGATAATTATAGACAAAACACGATTAAGTTTAAACCTTTTTTCAAAATAACGCACGCAGTAGTCTAAAATATACGCAATAATAAAAGCGTAGACCACCGGCTTAATCCCTTGTGCAACCATATTCCATACCGGCGTTTTGGTTAAAAATAAAATGACAATAGCGCCAATTGCAATTAATCTTGCATAGAAGTAAAGATTTATATCTTTAAAATTCATTTTCCACCTCATTATTGTTATGCTTATAGTATTAATATACCACATCTTTTTGTGATTATGCTGAAAATTGAATTAGAATCACATTACAACTACATGACAAGCTGAAAATAGGTGTCAAGTACTATACAAGATCAGGCTCATAGCACTAAAAAAACTAATGGTTAACATAATCTTATTATGTTAACCATTAGTGCTTTATTGTTATGCTCTCATTTACTTTAACATATTTAATAATCAGATGCCCCTGCTTGACTGCCAGTCACTATACTTACAGATGAAGATGCCCCTATCCTTGTGGCACCTGCTTCAACCATTTTAAGAGCTGTTTCATAATCTCTAACAGCACCTGAAGCCTTTACTTCTAAAGCTTCACCTACTGTTTGCTTCATCAATCTAACATCTGCTTCTGTTGCACCACCAGTACTAAATCCAGTAGAAGTTTTTACAAATTGAGCACCAGCAGCTTTAGATAATTCACAAGCTTTTACCTTTTCAGCATCAGTCAAAAGACAAGCTTCAATAATCACTTTAAGAATTGCTTTGCCCTTAATGGCATTAACAACGGCTTCAATGTCCTTTTGAACATACTCATATTTGCCATCTTTTAAAGCAGAAACATTGATAACCATATCTATTTCATTTGCACCATCTTCCACAGCTTTTTTAGCTTCCAATGCTTTAATTTCACTTGTGCTCGCCCCTAGAGGAAATCCAATTACAGACGTTACTTTTACCGCTGTTCCTTGTAATTCCTTTGCAACCAAAGAAACAAAGTATGGATTCACACACACCGAATAAAAATGATGTGTTTTTGCTTCATCACAAATTTTAATAACATCCTGATCTGTAACATCAGGTTTTAAAATCGTATGATCGATATATTTTGCTAAATTCATAATCTTCACCTCGTCAAATATTTTAATTAAATCATATAAGTTTCCTACCCAATCGTCAAATAAAAACACGCATTTTTATGAAATATATACAATTACTTTGTATACACAGACTCTTTTAAAGATGCAATATAAGGCAAGTTTCTATATTTTTCAGCATAATCAATGCCATATCCAACAATAAACTCATCTGGAATCTTATAACCAATATATCGGACATCAATATTTGCAATTCTACGCTCAGGTTTATTCAATAAGGTACAAATTTCAATACTTTTAGGATTTCTTGATTTGAAATTTTTAATCAAGTACTGGAGTGTCAATCCCGTGTCAATGATATCTTCAACAATAATAACATCTTTACCTTCTATGCTGTAATCTAAATCTTTTAGAATTTTCACAACACCAGAGGATTCTGTGGAATGTCCATAGCTTGATGCCGCTATGAAATCTATTTGAATTGGAAAGCTAATTTCACGCATTAAATCACACATAAAGACGTTTGCACCCTTTAAAACGCCTACTAGTAAGAGATCTTTTCCTTGATAATCCTTAGAAATTTGATCTGCGATTTCTTTAACTTTCGCTTTTAATACTTCTTCAGAAAAAAGAACTTCTTTAACATCATTAATCATTTTGTACTCCTTGTCTATTTTATAGCCCTCAGGCTCTACTCACCTTAATATGATAACATAAAAAGGCGTCAGAGTTTGGTTAATTTTCTATAAAATCATAAAAAATCATATAAGAAATATAAAATCACAATGTCCAATTCGAAGTTCATCTCCATGCCCAATTGGCGTTTTATTCAATACCTTTTTACTGTTGACATAAGTACCATTTGTGGAACTCAAATCTTCAATTAAGTAAGTGGCATTTTGCGTATATAATTTTGCGTGTTCACGACTAATTGAAGTCTCATCAATGCTTATTTCACATCGATCATCACGCCCAATTAGACAGGTCTCATAATAAATCTTATACTGAACAGCTGGCTGATCACGTGAAATCAGAATAGGGTGTCTTTGAACATAAGCTGTTTTTTTGAGATTTAATACATTTTGATCCGTTTCAGATGATTTTTTAGATTGATGCTTTGAAGTTTTTTTGTCATCCTTTTTAGAGCGTAACTTGCTGTGAATTGCGTTTGTGAATTGCTTTATTTGCCCTTCTTTCCTAGGTAGTAAAGCATTTGACGAATCTGTTGTACGCACATCAGATAAAAATTGAACTTTGAGCTCATCTATTGAAAAATTTGATTTCATAAGGAGTGTATTTATATGCTCTACATGACATTGTTCTAATTCAATGAACAAATGTCTAAAAAAATAAAGTTGCTCCTTTACTACAGTTTCATTTATTCGATTAAATGGCAACAACAACCAAACAAATTGATCTATGGATGTATCAAAATAAAGTGCATCATCTCTAAAAATCAGCATTTCAATTGAAAGCATATATTGATCTAATTTAAGTTCTAAAGTCTCCAAGGCTTTCAGTAAGTTCAAAAAAAGTCTCATATTAAATTGATGCGTAGCTATTAGAGTCTCTATACTTACAAGATTTAAGACATTGTATTCAAATTCATATTTTTCCCCGTCTTGTCTTATATTTTCTAAAGGTGCTAATACATTGAGTGCTATATTCTGTTGCATTTTTAAGAAAATGGGGTCAGGACGCTGACCCCATATAACTTCTGTGTGAAATTCTTTTTTTGTGCTCATAGTTGGACTTCCTTCGTTGTTTTAACGATTATGACCTTAAATATTCTCAAAATCATGTTTATTAATACTCTTTTTTGCGCCCTCAAAAAGTTCTGTAATAACGCCTCTAAATGCAAAAGCGACACCAATCAAAACAGCCATCAATATTACCATTTCTATAGTCCCAAGGCCCCTCTCGTCTTTCAACTTCACACCCGTTATACCGCAATATATTCTTTTGGGTAATAACGGTAGCATATGACTTAATAACATATATTCTCCTCCTAAAAATTAATATTTATCATAATAGGTGTAATAACCACCATAATGACACTAAATAGTGATAACATCAGTACAAATGTTAAGTATAAACTCGCCCTTTCAGAAGCGATTTTGACAGTTTGAAGCTTTTGATCCCATAGCTCATCATGAAATCTTTCCAGTGCTGAATAAGTGTTCGCGCTCCCTGTTAAAAAATTCTGATTGATGAGTCTTGAAAGCTTCCAAAGATCATGAAAATTACATTCTAGTGCAAACATATTCAGGGCATTAATCGCTGAAATTTGTTTGTCAATTTTAAGACTTAAAGACTCAAAATTCGGATTATCTCTATTGCTTATAATAGCGCCTTTAACAGCACTTTCAGTGGTCATGTCACAAGTCATGTTGAGAATAATCTCTTGAATAAAACTCGGAAGCTCCGCGCTAAAAGGATGTGGTTTAGCCTTTTTAATTTTATGAGTGTACAGAAAGGCATCTAACTTTTCATTGTAGGATTCTAGCTTAATTTCAAATTTGGATTTTGCTCTTTTGGGACGCTTTTTCTTTAATTTTTTCTCTGGTTTCCCCATTCTTTTCTCAGATTCTTTTTTTTGACCTTCACTTTCTAACATATGCCCTCCTATATTTCTATCTGAATGATCTTTTTAGAGATCAACTTCATGGCCACTAAAAGCGAAAAAGAAAAAGTCATAATTACGCGTCCAATAACCTCTGTGTAGAGAGG
The DNA here is from genome assembly GCA_965140735.1 of uncultured Fusibacter sp. Taxonomy (GTDB): domain Bacteria; phylum Bacillota; class Clostridia; order Peptostreptococcales; family Acidaminobacteraceae; genus Fusibacter_A. The sequence continues at coordinate 1,008,516 of OZ223306.1, forward strand.
CATCAAATACTCAGGTGACATACTTCTAATCATAAGTACAACCATCATAGGTGCCATACAAAGAATCATCTGTTCGGTCTTCTTTTGGTATAAAATCATCTGGATCTCAGCTTCTGTCTTGTGTTTTATATAGAGTTTATCCAGTGTAATACTCACAATAAAGGATTGATTTGCACCAGTTTTCATACTCTGCATCAACATTGATGAAAATCGCTTTGTATCTTTTATTGGAAATACAGTTTCTAGAACCTTCAATAATTGTTCTTGTGATACGCCCATTCTGATGGCGTTAATCATTTTTTCAAATCGTGTTTTCATGTTGCTATCAAAAGATGAATAGTGATCTTTCTCATACGAGAGTATGGCATGTTCAAAACTCATACCTATACTTAAATTTGAGTTGATATAATTCAGAAACTCTATGAGTTGAAAACTGATTTCACTTGTATAATTGCGATCATATCGTCTAGTAAATTTCATAAGGATCGCAATGATAACCACAGGCAAAGGTAGTAAAAAAGGAATGTTATAAAATGAATATATTCCCATAATATAGAATATCGTATCAAAAAAAATAATCGCAAAATCCTTTGTTTTTAAGCCGTTTAAAAATTCTTGTAACTTCATATAATGGCTCTCCTAAGTTTATGTTTGTTGATAAGAATATCTTCAAAGCGCGTTCTCTTTTGACTACTAGGATCGTAAAAATCGAAAATTTTATTCAAGACATAATCTGTTTCATCTTTGAGAACTTCACTAACTTCAGTAATCTTTCTTTTCCCACTGGGCAAGCGTTCAATAAAAATAATTAGATCTATTGCAGAAATGATCTGACGTCTTATCAGAGTGTGATTGATTTCAGAATGACTTGATGCAATCACCTCTAACCGCGTGAGCATGTCCATACCAGAATTTGAATGTCCTGTAGAAAGAGAACCATCGTGTCCTGTATTCATAGCCTGAAGCATATCCACAACTTCTTCACCTCTGACCTCACCTACGATAATTCGATCGGGTCTCATTCTAAGTGCATTTTTAATTAAATGTGAAATCGTAATGGATTGCAGATTCGTATTGGATTTCTTAACTTCAAGAGAAACTAAATTTTCATGATTTTGGATTTGAAGTTCTGCAGCATCTTCAATGGTCACAAGTCTCTCTGAGGATGGAATATAATGTGTTAAACAATTCAACAATGTGGTCTTACCAGAACCAGTACTGCCACAGATGAAGATATTAAACTTACTCCCTATGCATAATTTTAAAAAATCGGCAAGTGCCCGAGAGAGCATTTGAGTTTGTATAAGTTCCTCTGGATTATTGAAAGTCTGCTTGAATTTACGGATCGTCACCACAGGGCCGTTTAAGGCGACTGGTTCTATGACAATATTGACTCTAGAACCATCTTTAAGTCTTGCATCCATAATGGGAGTCCCTATGTTGATAGGTCTATCAATTTCTGTGGCAATTTTATGGACTAAACTCATCAAATGATCGTGATTAGAAAACTTTAAATCGATAGCCTCTAACTGACCAGCCCTTTCAACAAAAATACTTTCAGGTCCATTGATCATAATTTCACTTATGCTTTCATCATCCAGTAAAGGTTGAATTACATCATACTTAAATATGGTATCCCACAAAGTTGCTTTTAAAGACATTTTTTCATCTATACTGAGATGATTTAACTCTGAAATTTGTTGATGTATCGCTCGACTTACGAAAGGTTCTTCAACTTTGGGGATATTCTCTAAAATTTGACTTTTAAGTGTTTTTATTAATTCATAAGATATCATAACGCCTACTTTCAAATGCAGTTTTGCACCAAATCATCAAAAAACTTTAACAAGCTCTCATTCTGATCTTCATTCTTTTTTTCAAAGTTAGATAGGTAAATTTCATGTATGGAACCTTGTGTATTAAAATGCCTGAGCTGTTCGACTATAGAAACATTTAATTTAGTCGGTTCTGAAGCAATAAAAATCAGATGATCTGAAATGCCAATCAAATTTAATTCGAATTCATTTCTAATAGGTACAAGGTTTAAAATCAAATGGTATTTGTCCTTTAAAACGTTTAAAATATCGATAATCAATGCCTTAGGTGGATGTAACATATCCATAAGTGATTTAAAAAAAGTGAGTTCTAAAAATGTATGAGACGCATTCTTTTTTAAATAAGGCTCGATTAACGCCAAAGTCAAGTTTGACTCATCACTTAAATCAAATAGCATGTTGGTATCTGTATCAAGCTTAAAGCTGCATATAACAACTGGATTATTGGATCTAATTGCCTTTGAAAACAACGGCGCATATTCTGCATTCGTTTCGTCTGAAATAATCGAAAAAAGTTGCCTGTTCTGCCCTCTGATCAGCTTAAGGATCTCTAAATAACTCTGATACTTGTAGACAGTACCTTTTAAGTCTGGGTCTTCTGAGAGCAGGATCACTTGATCGGATTTAATCCATCTGGGGATCTTCTCTTTGAACTCTGATTCGATTATTATTTTATCTTCATCTGCAATCATTATGGATTCTAAATCTTCGCATAGACATGCATTTGGTAAATAGGCTTTCATTTTGCTAAAGCATAATTCTGTATAGTGAGAAACGTAAAAATAGTACATATTGAATTCTCCTAATATATGGTATATGCATTATTATAGTTTAAATTACATTATTTGTAAATATATTTTCAAAAAAAAAGAGCTTTTCGCTCTTCTTGTTTATTTAGACTGTGTTTTTCGCCCATATGGATACTTTGTTTTAAATATTTTTTCATTTCGATGCCATAAAATAACACCATAAATAAGGCCGAATACAATAAAAAATATAAGAGTAAACACAAATTGAAATAGGTTAAATTCAGCGTTTGCTTTGGTAATCGCGTTTAGAATAAACATTAGCAACCAGTAAATCACATAAGTCCCTATTCCCCAGCTTAAAACACCAAATTTGAACACGAATTTAAGTTTTCCCATCTCTCTATTGGATTGCCAATTTTCATAGACCATTTGATTATATTTATCTTTCCGTGTTTGCTTCTTATTCTGTGTTGAAGAAACCTTCTCCTCTTTTTTACCCATAAATTGCCTCCATTTCGTTTTCTTACTCTTCTGATGGTATAGAAAATTAGTAAATTTGTAAAGCAAATCATGTCAACTTTCCATAAAAAAGACCACTCTACAAGGAGTGATCTTTTTAGGTTTAAATTTATAAAGCGATTGCTTACACAGGATATGTTTTCTGTTCTGTGTCCACCAAATCACCATCTATCTTATATTTTTCAGCTCGTCTAAATTTAAAGTATTCCTCTGCAACTTGTGGAAATAAGATATACGAGAGCACATCTTCTTCTTCTTCAAGATATTCTTTCATCTTGTCGCGTTCCACTTGGAGCTGAGGTTTTATAACGTCAGCTGGTCTACAAGTAATTACCTTTTGATTGCCAATTATTTTTTCAATAATTTCTTTAGAAATCTGAACAGTTGGTTTACCGTACATGCCTCTTACATATTCTTTAATTTCTTTAGGAACCATCTTGTAGCGCTCGCCCATAATTACATTGAGCACAGCCTGTGTCCCAACCATTTGACTCGTAGGTGTCACAAGTGGTGGGAAGCCTAAATCTTCTCTTACACGTGGTACTTCTTTAAGGACTTCTTCAAACTTATCAAGTGCATTTTGGCTTTTAAGTTGAGATACAAGATTTGAAAGCATCCCCCCTGGCACTTGATAGACTAAAGTGTTTATATCAACGCCTAGAATTTTAGGATCCAGTAAACCCGTTTCTAAAGCATTATCTCTAATTGGTGCAAAATATTGAGTCACTTTATCGAGTTGCTTTAAATCGAGTCCAGTATCAAATTCAGTACCTTTTAAAGTCGCCACAAATGGCTCTGTTGGAGGTTGTGATGTGCCGCTTGCAAACGGAGAAATAGCCGTATCAATAATATCAACACCCGCTTCAATTGCTTTAAGATATGTCATAGAAGCAAGTCCGCTTGTACAATGGGAATGGAGTTCAAGAGGTACAGAAATATTGGCCTTAATCGCTTTAACGAGTTTTTCAGTCTCATACGGTGCAAGTAGCCCCGACATGTCTTTAATACAAATCGAATCAGCTCCAAGTTGTTCCATGGATTTTGCCAAGTCAACAAAAGTATCAATGGTGTGAATTGGACTAATCGTATAAGAAATAGCCGCTTGAGCATGACCACCTTCTTTTTTAGTGGTAACAAGTGCCTTTTCTATATTTCTTATATCATTAAGGGCATCGAATATACGTATAATATCAATACCATTTCCAATTGAACGCTTTACAAACTCTTCAACAACATCGTCTGCGTAATGTTTATACCCAAGTATATTTTGACCTCTGAGTAACATTTGAAGCTTCGTATTTTTAACATGCTTTCTTAATATTCTCAATCTATCCCATGGATTTTCATTTAAGTAGCGTAATGAAGCATCAAACGTAGCACCACCCCAACATTCTAGAGCATGATATCCAATTGAATCCAATGTTTCAAGAATTGGAATCATTTGGTTTGTTTTTAAACGTGTTGCAATTAGTGATTGATGTGCGTCTCTTAATATAGTTTCCGTGATTTTAATAGCAGTCATGGTAGCCCTCCTTGCTGTTTATAAAAAAATGATATCATTACTGCGAAAAACTGTACAGTTTTTTAAAAAAGTGATATGATGTATATAGTTTATTAATTAAGATTAATCATCAAATTTCTTAATATAATTAGGGGGTTTTCAAATGGATACTACTGATTTAAAGATTATCAAGATTTTACAAGAGGATGGTCGCGTTTCAATGAAAGAGCTTGGAGCGCGTGTAAATCTAACTTCTCCAGCTGTTTCAGAACGCGTAAAAAGACTCGAAGAAAATGGTATTATTATTGGTTATACCGCTCTTGTAGATCCTAAAAAATTAAATATGCATGTTGAAGCAATTGTTCTAGTGGGTATGAAAGTAAGTGCCCATGCAAAATTTAAGAAACTTGCCATTGATGAACCCGCAATTATTGAATGTCATCACGTAACTGGGGATGATTGTATGACCGTCAAAGTCATTTGTCAAGATACGTATGAATTGGAGCGTATTCTGGATAAAATTCAGACTATAGGAAGTACTAAAACTTCCATCATACTCTCTAGTCCACTTAAGCGCAAAGCTATTTTGCCACTGGAAGAAAATCTGTAATGTATTTTGTATACCAGTATTTTTGTATTATATCTAATAGAAATAACAAGTTTATGGTCTGATTATAAAGAAACTATAACAAATTAAGAAACTTCTACATTACACCTTAATTAAGAAGTGTCACAAAAAAATCCTCTAGCAACTTACTAGAGGAAATAGGGGGGAAATTTATTAATAACACCTAATAGGTGAACTATTAGGTTATTTGTAATATACCCGCCTTTCTTTTTTTTACACAGTGATTTCCCAAAAATAATTAAACATTTTGTGAATATTCTGACTATTTTTAAACAATATTGAGTTAAAGTTGGTAGCGATATGAAAAAGCAAAGACAAGAAAATTGGTTTAAACTAGATAACGCCGGAAAACTATATCCTTCCATAGCATCATCGCGTGTGTCTACTCTATTTAGATTGACTGCTGTTTTAAAAATGCCTGTTAAAGCGGATCTACTACAGCAAGCACTTAATCAAAGTGTCAATCGATTTCCTGTTTTTAATGTCAAACTTAGAAAAGGTGTCTTTTGGTACTATTTTGAAAAGACAACAAAACCACCTCGTGTACACCGAGAACGATTTTATCCTTGCACCTCTATGGATTTAAGACATAGTCAGCCCTCGCCTTACAAGATTCTCTATTTTAAAAATAGAGTCCATCTTGAGATTTCCCACGCGATCGCAGATGGGGCTGGTGGCTTAATTTTTTTACAAGATATCATTAAAAATTACTATTACTTACTTGGCGAAAATTCTGATCAAATTTCAGAAACACCTATTTCAAAAGAATCATTTGCAAATTTTGAGGAAGATGCTTTCAAAAAAAATTACGAAAAAAAAATCCCGACTCCTCAAAAATTGGAAAAAGCATATCACTTCCCCTTTAAACTCATTGAAAAAGGGGCTTATCGAATTACAAATGGTACCTACAGTGCCTCAGAATTCAAGGCACTCTCTAAGGCCAATAATACATCGCCAACAAAAATGCTTTTATGTCTCTATTTTGAAACGATTCAAGATTTCATCCGTGAAAATAAGTCTATTAAGATCAAAGATTTGAAACCGATTATTATTAATATGCCTGTTAATTTGAGGACTATTTTTCCCTCAAATACCATGCGCAATTTCTTTATAAGCATTACGCCAAGCATTGATTTAAGGCTTGGGCACTATAACCGTACTGAAATTTTGACTTACTTAGATCATTATTTTGCACTTTGCCTTACCACGAAATATTTAAACCGCTATATCTCAAGAAACTTTAAGAATGAACTTTTTTGGCATATTCGCTTGATCCCTTTGTTCATAAAAGATCTCGCAATGCCCTTTATATATAATTATTATGGTGAAAGTAGTTATACCAGTAGTCTATCCAATTTAGGCGTTATTAAAATAGATGAGCCCTATGGCAAAATTATTGAGAAGCTTGAAGTACTTCCACCGCCAAGTGAAGGTAATATTATAAAAGCGACTGTGATCACATATAATGATATTACAACAATTTCTTTTGGCAGCTTGACCGATGAACGTGTGATTGAGAGATTATTTTTCAGAAAATTAAGAGCTGAGGGTATCTCTATTAAGATAGAAACTAATTATTAAGGAGGCATCATATGGCGTTTTGTAGTAAATGCGGTGTGCAATTAGATGATCATGTAACGGAGTGCCCGCTCTGTCAATATAAGATTCCCGATGATCTTATCCAAAATAAAGATATAAAAAAGGCTTTTCCAAAAGCATTAAATTCACGTGAAAGACACAGTTTTGCAACTAAAAATAAAATTTTTTACACCTATTTTATGATTAGTATTGCAGCAATGTCTATCTTAATCGTGCTTCATTCTTTAATTAAGCCTTCACATAGAATATTTCAATATGCAGTTATCTGTATCATCGCTTCCGTAATCGTTGTCTTTTTACTACTAGGATATATTAAAAGAGTTGATCGGATCTTATTGGGACTTGGCCTGATGACCTTATTTTTAACGTCAATGCTCGACAGCATCGACGCACAGATGACATGGTCTTTAACTTATGCATTGCCCATAATTGTATTTAGTACGATTGTCTCTATGATTGTTGCAAAGCAATACGCAAAAAGTGCTCATACCAATCACTTTATCTTTGTTCCAGTCTATATTTGTATCACCCTGGCGATACTCTTACCATTCGTTGAAGCTGTTATCGCACTGAATATCATTCAAAAAATACATCTAAGTTGGTCATTGATCTCAACGATTTCTCTTTTGGCCTTTTCAGGTATCGTCGCAGGACTTTACTACCAAATGCCTGAATATATCAAAGAACGTCTTATTAGACTCTTTCATGTCTAATGAAAAAAGCCTACACCAATGCAGACTTAATTGTTTGATAAAATAAATGACTGTAAATATGAGCCCCTTTTGAATTCAAATGCACACCATCTATTGTGAGATTTAAGTTGCGTTCACGACTTAAAGCATCTGCATCTGCCTCACTAATATGATTGTGTGCATCTTTTATGAATGCACTGAAATAATTGTTTAGCAAATAAGAGGTTTGGGCTTGCTCCTTTAAATAATGCTCAAATGCATCCGCAATCTCTATAACCGTGATCTGGCTATTTGGTTCAACCATGTGTGTATTGAATTCGTTGACAAGTTTTCGAATTTTATGATTATAAAGCGTTCGTTTAATATTGCTCATGGCTGTTAAGTCTTCGTTTATACAAGATAAAGTCGATACAAACAGTCTCGCATTTGATAATTTACGAATAGCTCTAAGTGTGGACAGATAAGTGCCTTTAAAAATTTCTGGGTCTTTAATAGGAATACTTCCTCGTGTCCTAAGAGTAAATGCAGTCATTTTAAATAAAAATTCTTCTTCTTCAAAAATGGGAAGTAAAATATCATTATGTCCCGCTTCAACAATAATAACGTCATAGTTGTTGTCTATTTTCAGGTGTTCTAAAACGCGATTACCTATACCGATGATCGTATCTCCACCTAACCCTAAATTGATAAATTCATGTTCGGGCATGAGTTGTACTAACTTTTCTAGGTAACTTACGCCTGTGATGCCCTCTGTTATACTATCCCCTGCTACTAATATTTTCATATGTCATCCACTCCCGTTTTAATAAACTATACATATTTAAGTCTTGGTAGACATTTCTAAAATACGCGTATTCTCTCAAGCAACCTTCAAGTTTAAAGCCATTTCTTATGACAATCTGCTCACTTGCAGGATTGTCTGGATAAATAAGTGCTTCTATTCGATTGAGTTCAAAAGTTGTGAAGCCCCATTTAATAATGGCTTTTAAAGCTTCACTCATTAAACCTTTATGCCAATAAAGATCATTGAGTTCATAACCCATTTCGACGCGAGATGCTAACTCGTTAAAACCGTGAAAACCGCATGTGCCAATCAATTTGTTGTTAGATTTCAATATAAGGCCCCACCTAATAGAACGCTTGTTATTAAAACTTTCATTAAATCGATCTATAAACCATGCCGCATCCTTAAGCTCTGTTATGGGAAACATGCCGTACTTCTCCATAACTTCTTCCTTTGAAAAAATTTCGTAAAATGCTTCTAAATAAGAAGGCTTAATTTTAGCAAGCATCAATCGCTCTGTTTCAATAACTGGAAAAACATCTAAAGCTTCTAACCTCATCCGATTACCACCTTCATTTTTATTATTTTTTAAATTGCATCAAATTTCATATCTAAATCCAGTAAAAGCATAATTAATATCTATTTCTGTACTGTTTCTTAATTTTACATAGCCCTCTATTCCTGTACAATGGTTGGCATAAAAATGTCTCACATTTAAAAGTTCAAATTGGCCAATATATTGATCTAGCCTATTGACAATTTTACTATTAAAATGCATGCCACCAGCTACAAATTCAATAGGTTCATTTTCAATAATTTCAGATGCAGATTTAATGATGTTTAAAATGCCTTTGTGAGAACAGCCCGTAAACAAGTAATGCTTATCTTGCTCAGAAATAAGCAAAAAAAGTTCATCTTCAAAAGGGTCCATTATATAATTTTGATCTTCTTTAACAAAAAAAGAATCCTTCGAATCAAATGTTTCTGCATATTTATTAATTTGTCCTACAAGTAAAATGCCTGGGGCAATTTCATAATTATCATCAATAAAAATAAACTCATTTGGATATTCAGATAATGGTTTTTGGAGATGAAATCCGATATCACTGTAATTCCTTCTAAACTTCGCCTCAACGGCTTTCGATTTGAGATAAATCTTAGCAGTATGATTCACTTTTAAAAACGACTCTAGGCCACCACAATGGTCATAATGGCCGTGACTGAGAACTACCATGTCAACTGTCTCTAAATCTTCATCAAGATAATTTGCATTATGAAGAATCGCACCTGTTTGTCCAGTATCAAAGAGTATCTTTTGATCTCCTGTCTTTATGAGAAATGACAGCCCGTGTTCCGCAGTAAGTACTTCGCCATAAACAATGTTATCCATCAGCGTTAAAAATTCCATTTGCGACACATCCTTTTTAATATTCTCTTCCTATTTTACCATACGACAACATGTGCGTATAATCATTTTGCGATATAATTAAAGGACCGTTAAAAATTAACGGTCCTTCTTCTATAGACTATTACTATAATTAACTTCCAACAGGAAGACACTCAGCTTTAGAGCTTATAAATTCCGATTTGTTCATTGAGTTCATTCATCATCGTGTTAAGCGAATCAATACTTGCTGTAATCTCTTCAACATTTGCACTTTCTTCTTGAGATGCAGCATTGATATTTTCAATATTTGTAGCATTCTTATTAGAGATTGAACGTATTGTCTCAGTATTTTTAAGCACATCAGATTGCAACTGAGTGATTGAAGCAATTTTGCCCTCAAGCGACATTATAAGAGAAAGAATTTCATTAATATGAGCTTCTGTAGAAACGTATTGAGTAATTGTATTTTCAATCTCTTGATTTGAATCAATGATTAATTCATGATTCTTGCTTGTAATTTCATTTGAAGCTTTTATTTCATCTAGCACTGCCTTGATAATCGAATCAATTTTAGAGACAGACTGATCTGATTCTTCTGCTAATTTTCTGATCTCTTCAGCAACAACTGCAAAACCACGTCCCTGTTCTCCTGCCCTTGCTGCCTCAATTGAAGCATTTAATGCCAGTAGATTCGTCTGCCCCGCTATATTGCGAATAGTTTCTATAATACTTAAGATTGCCCCAGATTTCTCAAAGAGGTCATTCATTTTTTGATTCAGTATGCTAAAACCTTTTTCTGTTTCAAAAAATTGAGTTTTCATATGATTCATTTGCTTACTCGATATCTCAGTACTTTTCTTTACATCCTCACCATTTTGGATCGCCATAACAACTGCTGTGGACATATCCGAAACATGATCTGAGAGTTTTTTATTATCATTAGATAGATGCGCCATATTGGAAACTTGAACTTCTATGTTTTCAGTATTCTCACCGAGTGCTGCAGTTGTCTCCTCAATCATACCTGATATCGTATGACTTGAATCTTGGACTGCAAGAAAGTTCTCACCAATATTATTCGAAATACTTTTCACTTTTGAAATCAGTGCTTTGTTATTGGTTTGTAGCATTTCAAGCGCTTCTGCTAAATATTTAAACTCGCCTTTATAATCCGTTTTAATCTCTTGTGATAAATCATAGTCAGCAAGTCTTTTACAATCATCTGCCAATGTTTTAATTGGTCTCAATGATCTATTAATGAGCAATCTCAATAAAATTCCAATTAAAATCAAGGCAAATACAGTTAAAATAATAATACCAGCAAAGGTATCAAAAGTATCTTTTACTTCATCTGTTACATCAAAATCAGCTCCTAAATAGGCGACTACTTGATTCTGACTGTTTAAAATTGGAAAGTAATTTGTAAATAAAACCATACCTTGATATTTTTCAAATGCACCATATATCGGTTTTTTAGTATTTGTAACCTGATCATAAGACGCAGTATAATCTGCTTCCACAGGCTCTAAAAACTTAGCTGAACCTTCACTGTCTGTAAGAGCATCTATTAGATAAGCATACCCTTTATCAGTTTTAACAACAATGTGCAAATATTCAATTGCCCCTGCATCTTTAATGGCCATAAGGCTTTCTTTGGAAAGTTTATACTTCGAATCATCTTTTCCATCTGATTGCATCAACTGATTAAGTGTATCAGCGTTAAACCTTAATGACACAGCCGAATTGATGCCGTCTGCAATATTAATCATTCGCTTATTGAGTTCTTTGGTCATGGAATAATAAGTGATACTCGATGTAAATACAAGCAATATAAGTATTAATAGTAAAGTAATTCTAACAATTTTTGTACTGATTTTATGTTTTATTTTCTCCCTAACCATGGACGAACCTCCTGTAATGTTTGATGACACTTATAATATTAGCATAAACACTAAGATAATTCATTAACAAATGATTAGAATATTGGGTCTTTTGTATGAACAAATTGTTACCAATACTCTAGTCACTTCCAGTTAGGTTAGGTTTCATTTTAAATTATATTTTCATTTGTGTCTCACTTAAGGAAACCTCTTTCAACATAAGTTGCTCAGATACATTGCGCTTCCCCAGTAGTAGCCCACTGGTAATTGCAGTAAAGGGTGCCACCGTTACGAGCCCAAAGCTCCCAACTAAAGTATGCAAAATTTCTGAAGAAACATACTTGAGATTAAAAATATTTAATAGTGGCGTTCCTTGAGCTGTAAACACCATCAACAACGCAATATAGCCTCCAGAATAAGCGAGCAACAGTGTCGTTGTCATGGTCCCCATAACTGATCTCCCCACATTTAAGCCTGATTTTACAGCTTCTTTTTTAGAGAGCATTGGATTCTTTTCCATGAGTTCATGAACAGCAGATGTAATATCCACCGCCACATCCATCAAGGCTCCTGAAGAGGCTATAAAAATACTCGCAATAAAAATTTGGGTAAGCTCTAAATTTTGATATCCAGAATAAAGCAAACTCTCTGAGTAATTCATTATGGCCCCATGAATTTTAAAACTGCCTACAAATACAATCGCAAGAACTGCTGTGAGTAAAGTCCCCAAAGTAGAGCCTAAAATAGCAGCTAGACTTCTTCTATCCAATCCAAAGACCATCGAAATGATACAAACCGTTAGGGTAATCGTTGCAATTAGTGCAACAATAATTGGATTATAGCCCAATAAAAATAAAGGAATGAGCACCTTCCAAATCATCAAGATCGTCACTAAAAAAGACAAAATGGATCTTAGACCTATTAATCCCGAAAAACCAACCAGCGCAAGTCCAAATAAAATCGCAAGTATAAGCTCAAGATTTAATCTATAGTGATCGATCAAATTGACAAACTTTATGCCATTTTCATCGTAATCAATCACGCAAAAGACTTTATCTCCTGGAATAAAGACTTTATCAAATTCTAATTTCCCCATCAACAAATTACTGCCATCAAAGACGGTCCCTTTGAACCTGCCATTTAAGATTTCGACTTTACAGGTTTGCTCTCCCGTTTGAATAATCCCAGCGCTTCTCATCATACTATTATCTGTCTCAAGCACTCTAGCAGAAACACGTTCCGTATTTTGATACACATCTTGTTTAAAAGGATTTGGGATTAGCAATAAAACGATTGCTAATCCCATTGTAAAGAGTGTGGGTAAAAAATGTTTGTTTAAAAAGAGTCTATTTAAAATTCTCATGGCTGACTATTTAACGTTTGTCAAAGCTTTTAGCTTAACAAAGATATCCGTATTATTGTAGTATCCACCAAACAGATTGGCTCCTTTTCCATTTGCAAATACTGCTACAGGAATTCCAGTATGCGAATACGAAGTCCAACCAATACCCGATTTATTGTTTAATAGATGTGTGATCGTTACTGTAAGAGGTTCATAGCCACCATATAGTAAAGTTTCCTCTTCACTAAGTTTACGATCTGATTTTTCTATCATACTCATTTCAAAAGCATCTTTAAGTTTGTTATATTCATAATCTGATAAAACCATTTGGGCATTTTTACTTGCATCCACATCATTTTGAGTCATAAGACCAAACTGAGCTTTAACATCTTTTAATACAGTTTCAAATGGTGTTTTATTCGTTCTGTACGCGGAAACAGAATTGTTGAACGCTTCATAAGAACTACCTTGACTAGATAAGTTATCTAAATAAGTACTGTATTTAGTGCCTGCAAACCCAATCGTTAAACCACCTGTTTCATGATCCCCGGTTACAATTATAAGCGTTTCATCTGGATATTTTTCATAGAATTTAACCGCTTCAGACACTGCATCATTGAATGCAATTGTATCTTGAATACTTGTCATAGCATCATTCGCATGACATGCCCAGTCAATCTTGCCACCTTCGACCATCATAAAGAAGCCGTTTTCATTATAAAGTGTATCAATACCTTTTCTAGTGAAGTCCGCAAGTGATAATTCGCCCGACTTTCTATCAATTTCATAAGGCATTGCACCACCCACGAGTTCAGGATTGATTGCAATTACTTTTCCAGAGGCAGCTGTCAAACCAAGGATGCTCTCTTTTGTATTTGCCACTGTATAGCCTTTTTCTTTTGCTATATCTAAAATGTCTTTTTGATCCCCTGATTTACCTGTCTGTTGAAGGAAGCCCCCACCTCCAAAGTAATCGAAATCGCTGTTTACAAGTTCAAGGGCGATATCGTAGTAATTATTTCTTGAAGCTTGATGTGCATAAAAAGCAGCTGGTGTTGCGTGATTAATTGGTACCGAAGAAATCACACCCACTTTATACCCTTTTTGCTTTTTAAGTTTTTCTGAGATCGTTTCGTATGCAATTGATTTTTGCTCATCCATATTTATAATGCCACTTGAGGTCTTAAAGCCTGTTGACATAGAAGTTGCTGTAGATGCTGAATCTGGACAAAATGAAGATGAATCAAAGGTCATAGCTGCCCCAGTCACTGGGAACTCTGTAAAGCCCAAGTTTTTGCTCTCTACCTTCTTACCTTCGTATGCCACAGCACCTAGATAATCATTAGCTGATGTAAATTGAGGATAACTCATGCCATCACCAATAAATAGAAAAACATACTTTGGTCCCGTACCATTCCAAGTGTTATCCGTGGTAATAGCTTGAGCCGTTGGATTCATATAACTAAGTGCAAATGAACCCCCAATCATAAGTGTTAACACCAGTAGACTTGCGATAATTTTCCTCGATAAAGTTTTCATGTTTCCTCCCTAAAAATAAGTATCTGTATTGAACTTCATAGAACGTTCTGGTTCAGTATAGTCAATTCTTGTTAGGTGGAAATATGAAGGATGTAAAATTGGTGTTAGGATAAGTAAAGTTCTTATTAACATTTCTGAAAATAGAGTTCCTAATTAAGTTTCACCAGATTTTTAATTCAGTTAGGATATCATACTTAAGACGTGATAAAGATCGCCTTCCAAATTCATTTGCCTCAATTTTTTTACCAAAAATACACTGCTTAATAAATTCATCAGAAAGATTTAAACCCTCAATGCTATCTATAAGTTCCTTTTCTCTAATTTTTGAATAATTCTTTTTTAAATCTATGAGTTCTTGTACATCAATATCATGAATTTTATAAGCTTCTAAGATTTTCATCGCATCTATATTGTTCTTTAAGACTCCAGATGAATTAATCTTAAGAATTACACTTGAAGTATCTGAAAGTGCATATGAAAATTTCAGATCTTTAAAAGGATCTACTGTCTTATCATATGGCGATGCAAAATCATCATCTCGCTTACTTTTTATACGATTGCAATTACCGCACACAGGCACTAAATTGTATAAACTCAGCGCAAAAAAAGGATACTGAGATTTGGGATAGAAATGATCCAGTTGTGCGCCTGACACTTTATCATCTCTCGAATTTATATGATCACGGTTGCAATACGGACATGTGAGTAAGTTACTTTCATTTACTAATCTGACATTCAATTTTACTTTGTCTTTTTGTTTATCAATAAGGTCACCATATAACTTACAAAATTCTTCACAATCCGCTTTATACTTTACCTTTAAATCTTCCAATTGTTCTTTCTTGTACTTTTTAACATGCTCATAGCAGCGTTTTAATTCTGAAAAGGGCATTAT
Organism: uncultured Fusibacter sp.; assembly: GCA_965140735.1. Classification (GTDB taxonomy): domain Bacteria; phylum Bacillota; class Clostridia; order Peptostreptococcales; family Acidaminobacteraceae; genus Fusibacter_A. The sequence goes on from OZ223306.1 coordinate 1,023,866, forward strand.
CACAATTTTTTTAAAATCATCTTTTCCAACAAAGAAATCTTCCGGAAATACAGTCTTGCAAATTTCAACCATTGTCAATTTTAAAGGATCACAAACAATATCGTCCACAGCCTTATAATATAGTTCTATAAAATCGTCACTAAAATCTTTAATTGAGATCATGCTGTTCTCTCCTACTTCTAAGCTCCATTATTCTCTGGTTTAATTCCAATTGCTCATTTTCCAGTAAAGTCAACTGAAATTCTACATTATTTTTTTGACTTTCCTCAAGCATCATTAGCAGCTTTTCTCTATAGACGACCTCTCCTATATACATAATTTGCTTTTTAACGAAATTATACATGTCTGTAGTTGTATTGGGTATGTCGTATCTACTTTGAATTACACTACTAATTTCATTATATTTTTCAATGCGCTTCTCTCTATCCTCTTCTTTTCTATTATTTAACGCATCAAAAGCGTTAATCCATTGAATCAGTTCACTCATTTTAGATTTCGAAAATGCACCAACAGAACCTTCCATAAAAAAATTTTTCATCATCAAAGTATGAATATTTTGACCAAATGTCAATTGTTCTTTTTCATTTTCAATTTTAGGCATATAAACAACATCAGAATGCATTAAATCAGATACAATAAAGGGTGAATTGGTTGTAAGAATGATTTGCAATTTATTCTGATCACTATATTGATTGATCATAAAAATCAATTCTTGCATATACTTTCGTTGCCACTCTGGATGGTAATAAAGCTCACCTTCATCTATGAAAATGACTGCTGTTTCACCAAGCTCAATGGTATCTAAAACACTAAATGTGTTTTCAATATTTTCCGCGTATTTTTCAAACAATTTATAATATGCCTTATAGCCACCTAAACACCAATAAAGCTTCGCTAAAAAGGAAAACTTTGCATACTGTCCAGAAGAAAAATGACCTAATTTCGATTCCACAGATGTTATAGCCTGCTTAATATGGGCTTCATTTTCTCGCAATGGTATAATTTGATTTATTGCAATAGATTGATCTGATAGGTTTAATACAATGCTCTCTAGAAAATGATCTCCAAACATTTCTGATCTGATTCTTTTGTTTTCTTCACTTTCTTCGCTTTTTTTGATCGCACTGCAAAAAGCATCTAAAAAGGCTAACTGATAACACATTTCTTTATTGACAAATTCATCTTTTGGTACGTCTATATGATCCAACATGTAATCCAGTGAGCACATTTCAGAATAATCCGCACTTCTAAAGTCAGCACTTAAATTCATTTCAGAGTTCTCATTATCAAAGGACCGATTGACTCTCTTTTGGAACATCCAATGATTTAGATTAATCATGCTTGAGAAATAAATAATTTTACTGTAATCTGAACTCTTAAAGAAACCCCTGTCATAGGCTAAAAACACCTCTGTTTCCACTTTGAAATTTGAAACAAAATAAAAATTACCGTTGAGATTAAAAGTCACTAAAAATTGAATTTCACCGCCATCAAGACCAATTTTTTTAAGGTCTTCTGTGACAACAATACCATTTTCAATTTCTATTATATTCGCCTCAATACCCATGATCATTGCAAAAAACCACTGATTTAAAAATTCGACAATACTGGTCTTACCCATCCCATTTTTACCAACAATACAAGTTACGGAATGAATGCTGGGATCATAAAATTTTGGATTTAAATCGAGCTCACTTTTCTTAGACAAGTGCCTAGAGGTCAAATCAAAATCTGTTAAGCCATCAAAAGAAAGTGTTGAATTTCTAAGTGTTCTATATTGATCAATATAGGCATATGAGAATGAAAAATCACTCGCTCCAAGTTCTTCATTCATAATGAGTTGATGGATTTCACTATAGTAGCCTCTGGAGACAAATTCATTCAAATAGTAGTCATCTTCATTCATAGGGACTTTTTTTGACTTCTTATTGTATTTGATTTCTATGTTCTCATTTTGATAAGATATTGTCAAAATTGGCACTTCATCGAGCTTAAAGACACGTTGTTTGAAAGGTGTATTCTCCCAATATCCATATTTCTCCTCATTTTCTTCGTGCAAAACCATTATTTTTTCTTGTCCAATACGCGTAACATAATCAATATAATATCGAGAATACCGTTCGTTCTTATATTTTAAATAAAGAATCTCATTGAGTTTGTTAGCAATGATTAGGCTGTCTAAATAGAAAAATTTTTTTTCTAGAAAATCATCCCATTGACTATATCTTATGACTGTATATACCTGTTTCCGCACAATTGGATCTCCAAGAACATTTGAAAGGGATATCCCATCGAGTCCTCTTAAGATATACTGGATTGGAATTTTAGAGATTCCCTTTTGGATTGCGGATATCCCCTCATAGGCATATCCGCGATCGCCTTTACTGCCTGCATAAGAAATATGTCTAAAAAGAACTGGCGTAAGGCGTTCATACTCTTGCACATCCATTTTTCTTGCGGGAAAATAAGCGCATAACATGGTTATGGCGCGCTCGTTGTTATAAAAAGGACCTGTATACATATCAAAGTATTCAATCAATCCCCTGTAACACAGGTCTTCAAAATGAGAATCATTCAAAAGCTGGTTAAATACCTCTTCATCTGAAGCTTTTAAAGCATAGAAAGCACAACACATATGACGATGGTTAAAGAGTCTCTCAAATTGCCTATTTCCCTTAATAACAGTAAAATGAGGCTTTAGAATGCGTATCCACTTTTCTGCGTATTCAAGGAGCAAATTGTTTTCAATATCTTCGTTTCCATAAGTCGTCATTTTTTTTATTTTCTCAGAAAAAAAGCCATCTATTTTGACCAAGACTTGATCATTTGTATCCGATTCAGTGATATTAAGTTCCTTTTTAGTACCATAATCTATGTTTTGGAATATGTTCATACCAATCTAGTTCCTCCATTTAATTTTACTGATTTTAACAAATTATAACATATTTCAGCAATCAATATAATAGCATAACTTTATTTTAATCTACAAAAAAATAAGCATTTGCTGAAAAATCAGCATTTGCTTATCACCATCTTTATTATCAAGAGTCAACCCCATACGATTTTCTCTTATAAACTAACGATATATGAACATCACTTTGGAAAAAATCGATAGGAATAGCCAACAGGTTTATACCCCATTTTAAGATAGATTGAGGCGCCCATTTCTGAGGCGTCAAGCATTGTAAAGGCTACACCTTGGTTGAGCAGTGATTTCGAAAGCTCATAAGTAAGTTTTGAACCATATCCATGACCTCTATGTGCCTTCGTAGTCGCAATCATATAAATGCCACCCACAGTCTGTTGATTATCCAATTTACTGATATAACCAATACCTACTGATACAGGGGTTTCATTTACTGTTCCCAGTGTCAACAGATATCTTTCATCTTCAAGTGCATGAGCGAAAAGCTTTAACATATGATCAAGAGTCATATTCGGATTATCAAAAAGACCTTCAGCAAGAACCTTACACCAGAGCACTAAATCCGATACAGCTTTGATGTTATAAACTTTAAACGACGAATCAACAGTCTTTTGACCCATTAGGACCTTTTGATTCATCAAATCATCTTGAGTTGCAATCATAATTGGCAATTTGTCATATGAAGGCACTCGCTCTATGAGCACTTTGATCCTAGCAGTGTTTTTAGGGGACTCTCCAAGAAAAATCGTCGAAGGTAATTTATTAAAGTGAATTGCCTTTAACATCTCATCCACATACGAAACTTCAAATTCACTTATCGTACTACTGTATATATACGGTCTTAAATCCATGTAATGCACAGGATTTTTTTCTACTATAGTACACTGATTTTTCTCTGCCAAATTTCGGATCATTTCATTTCTATTGTGTTGAATCACTAACCCATAATCCATGATTCTATCGTTCCTCTCTAAAGTATGGTATGCTGAGGCCTTGTGGTGGGGCACTTTCTTTCGATTGCTTAACAGAACTTAACACCAAAACAATAATTGTTACTAAATAGGGTAACATATCCAGAAGATTTTGTGAAATGTTAAATTGTTGTAGGCGGAAACCAATAATACTTAGACCGCCAAACAAGTAGGCACCAAACAATGCTTTATAAGGGTTCCACTTGCAGAAAATAACAAGTGCTATGGCAATCCAGCCTCTACCAGAGGTAATGTTATCTTGCCACTGAGGCACTTCCACGATGGACAGATAAGCACCGCCTAAACCACAGAGAGCGCCACCCAATAAAATGTGGATATACTTATATAAATTGACGTTGATTCCAGAAGCATCTGCTGCAGCAGGATTTTCACCCACAGCCACCAAATTCTGACCAAGTCTAGTCTTATAGAGATAAACACCCGCCAGAACAGCCAACAAATAACCCAAGTACACAAAGACATCTTGATTAAATACAATTTGACCTACAAACGGAATCTTAGATAATAACGGAAACTCTACAGGTTTATAAAAATTGATAATGCCCTCAGATAGCTTTTTACCTACGAAAGCTGTTCCGATATAGCTAGATAAACCCGTTCCAAAAATAGTGAGAGAAAGTCCTGAAACAACTTGATTCGCCCTTAAAGTAACCGTTAAAAAAGCATAAATTAAGGCAGAAGCAGCACCTGCAATCATTGCTGCACTCATTGCTAAAAAAGGACTCTCTGTGTAGAGTCCGACACCAAAGCCTGCAACAGCACCCACAAGCATCATACCTTCTACACCTAAGTTAAGATGTCCAGCTTTTTCTGTGATCAGCTCTCCTAGAGTAGCAAAGAGTAATGGTGTTCCTGCAATCATCATAGCCGTTAGGAATGAAATTATCATACAGCGCCCTCCTTTTTACTCGATTTAGGTACCAATTTATATTGAACAAAAAATTCACTGCCAATGACAAAGAACAAAATAATACTCTGCAAGATATTTGCAGCTGCTTGCGGAATTTGAAAAGCGGTTTGAATAAAACTGCCCCCTTTAATCATAGCAGCAAATAGTATCGAAACAGGAATAATCACTGCAGCATTAAGTGCAGAGAGCCAAGTAGTTATAATCGCTGTGAACCCATAACCAGCAGATAAAGATGCTGATAGGGTCTGATTAACCGCTGATGCTTCTATCATACCGACGATGCCGCAAATGCCACCACTGACAAAGAGTGCTCCGAGAATGACTCTTTTAACGTTAATCCCAGAATACTTAGCCGTATCCATGCTCTCGCCCACAACAGCAATCTCATAACCCTTTTTCGAATACTTCATCATTACAGATACAATGATGACAATAACCAGTGCGATAATCCACCCCATATGGATGCCCAAAACCTTCGGTAAAATTGCAGCATCTGAAAAATTAGCAATCTTAGGAAATCCCATAGACTTAGGGTCTTTCCAAGGCCCATATTGTAAATATGTGATCCACTTGATGGCGATGTAATTAAGCATCAACGTAATAATCGTTTCATTTGTATCAAATTTTACCTTTAAAAATGCCGGGAGCAAAGCCCACAAACCACCACCGATAAAACCAGCAATGAACATCAATAAAAGTAAAAGTGGCTTTGGTAATGTATCAAAATTAAGCGCAATAAAACTTGCGAAAAAAGCACCCATTAAAATTTGACCCTCACCACCGATATTCCAAAACTTCATTTTGAATGCAATCATAATACCCACAGAAGTCAAAATTAACGGTATGGCAATGGTGAGTGTATCCTTAATCCTAAAAGCAGAGCCAAATGCACCCATAAACATAGCTGAATAAACCTTAATCGGATTATGACCCATAATTGCAATGAAAAGACCCGCTGTAACAAGAGCAAATAAAATCGAAAGAATTCTAATAATCGCTGCCTTGTTAGACGTCATATCTGTCCGTTTAACCATTCTTAACACGATATCGCCTCCCCTGCCATCATTAAACCAAGGTCCTCTTTAGTCACGGTATCCGCCTTGACAATCCCAGTGATTTTACCATCACAAAGTACCATGATACGATCACAAAGTTCTAAGAGTACATCTAAATCTTCGCCGATAAAGAGAATTGCTACGCCTTTTTGTTTTTGATCATTGATGAGATCATAAATCGTATGAGACGCTCCAATGTCAAGGCCTCTAACCGCATATGCAGTTATGAGTACATGAGGATTTGTTTCAATCTCACGCCCTATTAGGACCTTTTGGATATTACCACCTGATAACTGTTTTATTGGATGATGAATCCCTGGTGTTTTAATCTCAAGTTGATTGATCATATTCTCACATTTGGTCATTATCGGTTTACGTTTTAAAAAGACACCTGTCTGATTATGGTGTGCTTTTAAAAGGTAATTATCTACCATGTCCATGGAAGCAACAAGGCCCATACCTAGACGATCTTCAGGTATAAAACTCATGGTGATGCCACGCTTTATAATTTCCCGAGGTGAAAGACCTAGAATATTTTCATCATTATACATAATAGAACCCGAATTCACCGTATAAAGACCTGCAATAGCTTCACAAAGTTCCTTCTGTCCACTGCCAACAACACCCGCCACACCGAGAATTTCCCCTTCAAAAAGATCAAAGCTTACACCATCGAGCACTTTTACCTTGTCTTGATTATAAGCCATTAGATCCGCTACTTTTAAAGCGGCATTACCTCTATTTACTTGTGGCCTTTTAATCGAAAGATTCACAGATTTTCCAACCATAAGGTCTGTTAATTCTTTAGGTGAAGATTCTTTCGTTTTCACTGTAGCAACTGTCGTGCCCTTATGAAGTACAGTTACACGATCTGAAATCGCCATAACTTCATTAAGTTTATGCGTGATAATGATCACAGCACAACCTTCTTTAGCCATGTTTTTAATGATTTTAAAAAGTTTTTCAGTCTCTTGCGGGGTTAAAACTGCCGTTGGTTCATCCATAATCAGAATATCCGCACCTTGATAAAGGACTTTTAAAATCTCAACAGATTGCTTTTCACCTATAGACATATTGTATACTTTTTTATCTGGATCTATTGGAATGCCATAGTGTGTAGATATGGCTTTAATTTCTGAACTGATTTTTTTCTCATTAACAAAAAGTGATCCAGCCTGTCCAAGAATAATATTCGCCTTGGCTGACTGCACCTCTACTAATTTGTAATGTTGATGGATCATACCGATCTTTTGATTGATTGCATCTTTTGGAGAATTGAACTTAACTGCTTTACCATGTATAAAAATAGAACCGCTGTCAGGTTTATAGATACCTGACAGCATGTTCATAAGTGTACTCTTACCTGCTCCGTTTTCACCGAGCAATGCATGAATCTCACCTTTATTTACACTAAAATTGATATTGTAATTAGCTCTAACCGACCCAAAAGTCTTGCAAATGTCATTCATTTGTACAAAAACTTCTTGTTGCATCGTGAGCTCCTATCTATTGTATTTGACCTTCTACACCTTTAACAAACCACATCATGTTCAACATTTCTTCATCTGTTAAAGTTTTACCTTCTTCTACTGCCACTTCACCAGCTTGATTTAAAATCGGACCAGCAAATACAGATAGAGAACCGTCTAAAATTTTAGCAGCAGCCGCATCAACAGCAGCTTGTGCGCCTTCTGGTGCATTGGCAGTAAGTGGCGCAAGTCCAACAACGCCTTCTTCCATGCCACCCCAGTATGATTCTGATTCAAATTTACCAGCCATGACTTTTTCGATTTGAGAAACATAAAATGGTCCCCAGTTCCAAACAGGTGCAGTCATATATGCTTTAGGTGCCATTGCACTCATATCTGTGTTGTATCCGATTGAGAAAGCGCCTCTCTCTTCAGCAGCTTGCTGAGGTCCAGTTGTATCTTGATGCTGTGCAATAATATCAACACCTTGATCTAATAGAGAAATAGCAGCTTCTTTTTCTTTTGCTGGGTCATACCAAGTTGAAGTCCAAACCACTTTAACAGTTGCATCTGGATTTACAGATTGAACGCCTAAAGTAAATGCGTTGATACCACGAATTACTTCTGGGATTGAATATGCAGCTACGTAACCAATCGAATTTGTTTTTGTTTTCATACCTGCTACAATACCTGAAAGATATCTCGCTTCATACATTCTACCGAAGTAGTTTGACATATTTTCTGCTGTTTTATTGCCTGAACAGTGTAAAAACTTAACGTCTGGAAATTCTTTGGCCATTTTTTCCATGAAATCCATGTAACCAAAGCTTGTTCCAATGATCACTTTTGCACCTTGATCTACCATGTTTCTCACTTCTTGTTCAACGGCTTGAGTCTCAGGAACTGACTCTTTATAAATGGTTTTTATACCTAATTTTTCTTCTAAGAATAAACGACCTTGATCATGTGAAAAAGTGTATCCACCGTCACCAATCGGACCTGGATAGATAAATCCAACAACCATGTCTTCTGGTGCTATTGTAGTAGCCTCAGTAGATTCAGTGCTGGCTGGTTCTGTAGCTTCCGCTTGTGCGGGTTCTGCTGTTTTGTCTGCATCAGTTGCTGGTTCAGCAGGTTTTGATGAACATCCTGTCATTGCAAAGATTAGTGTAAATACAACTAATAATGATAATATTTTTTTCATTTCACTCTTCTCCTTTAATCCCCTAAGTTACTCATTTGATTTTTGTTCGATAAACGTGATTTTTCCATCTTCAAACCGATTTACAATTGCCAAAGATTCTAAGTGGATATTCTTATCTCTCAAAATTTGCCCACCTTCTTGAAATCCCTTTTCAATCACAATACCGATGCCCTCCAAAGTAGCGCCAGCTTGCTCAAGAATTTCAATCAGTCCAAGTGCCGCGCGTCCATTCGCCAAGAAATCATCCAAAATTAAGATGTGATCATCGCTTGATAAATAACGCTTGGAAACTTTAACATCATAGTAAGCTTCTTTAGTAAAAGAATACACACTGCTTTTGTAAGTCTCTGCATCTAAATTTTTAGATTGTACTTTTTTAGCAAATACCACAGGGACATCAAAATAAATTGCTGCAATGGATGCGATACCAATCCCAGAGGCTTCAATCGTTAGAATCTTGGTGATTTTACGATCTTTAAAGCGTCTACGAAATTCCTTACCGATTTCTTGCATGAGCCTAATGTCAATTTGATGGTTTAAGAAAGAATCCACCTTTAAGATTTCAGGGCCCACTGTTGTGCCTTCTTTTAAAATTTTTTGCTTTAATAATTCCATTCACTTTTCCTTTTTGTATGTTTTTAGATGTCACAAGAAACTCTTGTATAAAAAAAACTCTGCCAAAGGCAGAGTTCCTGAAAAACTTGAAGTATAACTATAGCGATAATACAGCATTGATCAGGTGCCCTATCATACTATAGAAATACTCAAATTTTACCGAACCCGTAGCCTGTAACTATTTAAGGTAGCTTGTAGAAACGTTTGAACCATATTATCAAACTTATACGAGTAAATATTTAATTTTTAAAATACATCGACTTACTATAACACTAAACTGCTAAAATTTCAATCCTATATTTAAACTTCGTTATATCTAAAACAATCAATTGTATGATCATTGACCATCCCCACAGCCTGCATGTAAGCATAACAAATCGTGGTGCCACAGAATTTAAAGCCTCTCTTTTTAAGATCTTTACTCATAGCATCACTTTCAGGTGTACTTACAGGCACCTCTTTCATGCTCTTAAAGGCATTGACAATAGGTTTACCGCCCACAAACTGCCAAATATAAGCATCAAATGTACCAAACTCTTCTATCACCTTTAAGTACGCTTCCGCATTGCTCCTTACTGAATAAACTTTTAATCGATTTCGAATAATCCGCGCATCTAATAAAATCTCATCTAGTTGCTCATCCGTGTATTTCACAAGCTTATAAGGATCAAAATTTTCAAAAATGAGATTGTAATCTTCTCGTCTTTTTAAAATTGTGAGCCACGAAAGCCCTGCTTGTGCCCCTTCAAGGTTGAGCATTTCAAATAGTTTTCTGTCATCATGAACAGGTACCCCCCATTCCTTATCGTGATAATCGTGATTGAGTTCATGAGACTTAGCCCATTCACATCTTACTTTTGACATCAATTTACCTCCAGTTTTATGATTTTATTAATATCGACTTGGAAAACCTGCATAGCAATCCTAAGTCCTACAACATATGCACAAAATCTCGATATTCATGTTCTAAAATAGACATAATCACCATGGAATCATACTGTCCATTATAAAATACGCTTTCTCTCATGATGCCTTCTTCAATAAACCCTTCCGATTTGTAGAGGTGACGCCCTCTTTCGTTGTACGTCTTCACATCAAGCCACAAACGATGTGCTTTTAATTCATCAAATATATATTGTTTCATCAGTATAAAAGCTTGACGACCATAACCATGCCCTTTGTCAGTAATGACGATTCTTCTGAGCTCTATATTGTTATTGTTGTTTTTAAGGCCTGCCACGAGCATATAGCCCACCTTTTTGCCTGTCTTTGCATCTTCAATGGTAATGTGCATTTGATCTTCATCACCAATCGCCGAAAGATGTTGTTCTATCGTCCATTGACTGACAAATCTAGAATTTTCTGCGTCTCCTTCAGCAGTCTTTACAAACTCTAAATCTGCAGATAGTGTCGCACGACATTTTATGTGTTCATTTTCTATGAAAATCATATATTCACTCCATTCTCCAATAAGCCATTTAATCTCGGTTACAACTTACTTTCATGATAACATAAATGTCTAATTTGGGGCAAAAAAAAATCCCGAACACCAGCCTTGCAAAAAAAGGGGATTCGTGATAATATATAATATTATAAACTTGTTTGATTTAATTATTATATCCTAACTATACATTACCACACAATCACCCTGTTTGTCAATAGTTTTTAGTAAAATTTAATTTTAAAGGAGGCTAAAATGTTTTCACTTGAACTCTTATCACAAAAATTGGCACTTGAAGAAATACTGGAATCCAACAATCGTTCTAGTCTTTATGGGCTCAAATTAACGCCTCAAGATGCCCTCGCTTTAATCGAATCTAGAAACCAAGCATTAGTCTCACATGGTCGTATAGAAATTGGAAGTGCAACAATAGGTAAAATAGTAGAAGCCTTTCTGGACTCCCCTTACATTCAACAATCTGACTATGTGGCAACACTTGATGATCTCATCGAAACCTTTTACTACATGAAAAACGAAATGTTCGAAAACATATCCGATGATAATCTCATTAAATTAATGGTGAAATACTATAATGGAAAATCTGGTGGGTCAATCGAACTCTTAAGAGATCGTGATTTAGAAAAAGTTTTGCGTTATATCCACAACAATATTGGTGGTATCAGATGACTCATATGTTAACGAAACAATCCCTCTGCGCAGATTTTATGCCAGATATTGAAAAATGGCTATTTTCTATGCTTGAATACGGTATGAAGAAAGAATTTGTTTCAAGAGATCAAGTAGAACAAATCCAGATTGACATCATGAAAATCATGAGCGAAAATGTGCTCAAATATACGAAAGGCAAAAGTGCTTCTGTAAAAACGGATGTGGGGATAGACTTGTACAACGGCGTCGTTTACATCATAGACGCTTATTTCAGATCGTTTAAAGATATGGACGATGCTTTTGAGAAACTTATGACTTTTGAAGTTCGAAAATTTTACAAAGAAGGTCAAAATTGTATCAAGGAAAAGCTGGCGCATCTAGAACTCTCATACAAATATCTTAAATCCACGCATTTATCGCTTACCATCGATGCCTATACAGATACCATCTACGATGGCTTAGAACTCTTTTTCAAAACCTACGATTTTGAGTTCATGCCGAACATCACCAGCGGTATGATTGATTATCCACTCTTTTATGATCCGATGCAGGAAATTGGCCTCTGGTACGTTGACTACTATGTAAAAACTTTAAACCTCGAAAATGATTTTTGTCATAATTACAATGAGAATGATATCCTATCTGTTGTTTCCCTTTATGCGAGAAATTATGACATGGCGTCTGAAGATTTGATTAACAATGTTTCTGAGATACTCATCAAGCAGTCTATTGCATCCACTTTGCTCGGTAAAGATGTTAGAAATCTCTTTTTAGAGCCAAGTGACATTAGGCTTCTCCACGAAAAATTTGAAGCGCAGAAAGATCCAGAGCGCTTATTCACGGATACCTTTTTTATGACCATCGAACTTTTAATGCCAAGTGGGAAAGCATATTTTATCAAAGGCCTTCCACCCATCTTAACGCAATTCAAAATCGCGTTAGAGTCTGGCAATTTAGCACATTTTTTTACATTATAAAGGGTCCAGCATATGCTGGACCCTCTGATGCCTAACTCGTTAGAGTAAAGGCCACCTCTTTATTTTCAATTTAAACGCCCCCTTTCGATTGGATTAACCGGTCAAGTTCATTATCTCATGATTGCCAAAATACGAACAGGGAAAGAATAGATTGAACTATTTTTTCTCAACTGTTTTCTTATAGACAATTTTTTTGACAGCTGCTTCACTCATAAAATAGTGATTCGCTATGAGACTCAGTGACTTACCTGCTTTAAAATCGGCTAAAATAGATGCATTGCGTCGATCAAGTTCTTCACGTATGCCTGACTTTAGCCCCCAAGCTTTTCTTCGAGAGGACTTAGGAATATAAATCATAGTACCTTCAGTATATTTCTGTAGTTCCTCGAGAAGATCTGCTGGTAAAATTTCTGCAGCATTCTTGTAGTTCAATAAATCTTACCTCCTGTGTTTTGACAATAATAGAATAGCGGTTGGCTTTCATTGAACATCACTCCTCTCGTAATTTAATTTCGTACATAGTACGATAACTTTAGTATACCAAAAACAAAATATTTATTATACGAATATCCCTTAGATGTAAGCATTTTGTAATATAATGATTTTTATGACATTTTTTCGAGGTAATTGTTAAACCACTCTAATTGATGCGTATAACTTGCAATACCATAATCTAAAGTATCCCCCTCAAAGCCATCTATAACACCCATTTCGTCATGCGCTTCATGATTCTTAAGGTTTTTTAGACCTTCGAGTCTTGCTGCAACACTTTCAATAACACGCTTGATTTGTTCTATAACCACTTCATGTTCTATATTTTTAAAGAAAAACATCTTCGCTAAAAATTCATGATTAAAGGGGGAATATTCTATAGGTTTCCTGAGCCACTGTAAAAATTGGTCGTTTCCTGCCACCGTGAGCTGATATTTTTTTGTCATCTTTTTACCAGTCTGCACCTCATATGAAACGATCCACCCTTTGACTTCCAATCTTTTAAGTGCTGGATAAATACTCCCAAAACTTGCATCTATGAAATTGGATGTGCTACGTGTCATTATTTTTTTTATTTCATATCCAGTTAAATCACCGTAGGTTAAAAAACCTAAAAGTACATATTCTAACATTTTCTCTCCTTAAAAGTTGGGATCATCTACTATTTTTTTATGCGCTTTTACCATTGCCGGTATCATTTGATTTCCATAAACTTCTGACCTTATTTTAGGTATAAGCATTAAAATGCTCATCATGCGATTAATTAATCTTGATTTTAGGTTCTTTTGGGGAAAATTGAATAGATTCATCGCTTTATAAGCTTTGTAATCTGCTATAAATGGAAATCTTAAATGCCCCCATATTTCGTCTCTAAACAACTTATGGGCACTTACTGATAAGAAGGTCTCATTTACCTTTATCTTTTCTTCAGAAGCACTTAAAAGATTCTGCAATAACGCTATAATCTGCTGATCTATTGCCTCCGAAGTCACATATTCATTCGTGACATAGCCTGAATTATGGCACTTTTGCCACTGAAAATAAGCATCTAATGTTTGCTTTATATTAGGAATAGCTCTAAGAGGTCCTGAAATAATAACACCCACATGTTTATTCATAAGAGTCGGTGTGTGTGTATTAAAAAAAGCACGATCTAAGTACTGCTTCCACTTAGAAGATAAATACCGATCTTTAATAGCCCCAGCGAATAATATAATATCTGCACCTTTGATCTTTTCATCATAAAAGGCCATAAAATCATCTTTGCCTTTATAACGACATTCATAATTATAACCACACTTTATACAGCCAATGCAACCCCCTTTTATATCTAGATCCTCTAATTTGATAATTTCAAGTGAATTATTTGAGATATGTACACATTGGTCTACCATTGCTTTTAAAGATTGATCCTCTAAATTGTCCACTACCAGTAGTGCCTTTTTACCCTCAAATGAGACGGTCTTTTCCAGTCTTGAAGGCACATAATTTAAACGTGGTTTTTCAAGTGGCGCATAATTAATTTGTGTAACGGTTTGATCTGCAATTGTCTTTAGGAAACGATTACCAAATACTTTTACATCGCATCTCCCCTCTTCGGTTGTTAAATCCTGCATGTGAACTGAAAGAAATCCCACATACTTCATCTTTAAGTCGTCACAAATGGCATTCATATAATTAACCGCACAATGGTCATAAAAATGAATCGAAGACAAGACTAGACTTGTATATTTCATATGAAAGCAGTTCTCGAAATGCCGTTCAAAAACCAATTCTATAAACCGTTTTAATTGAGATGTCACTGTGAAAACATAAACGGGAAACGACCAAATAATGGCATCAGCTGACTCAATAGCAGTCAGCACCTTCTGAAAATATTTTCGATCTTTTTCTAAATGATGAATTTGCTGAGCGACATTATAAACCTCAAGCTTAGTTTCTGGATGATGTTTGAACATATATCTTGTATTTTGTAATGTTATACTATTTTCACCCTTTGGGCTTCCATTAATAACGGCTATTTTCATTTGAATCCCTCCATATCTGATCCACTTTAGTCTACATCGAGTACATTATATGTATCGCTTTGATATATCGACTCGATATATCTGTTCGATATACCTATAATACTCTAGAGTTTATCCCTTGTCAAACGCTTAATTTTAAATTAAAAAAACACATCCAGAGTTAACCTGAATGTGTTTTCAATTTAAATATCACAAATACAATAAATCTACTTCTAACAGTAATAATTGGTGGCATAAATCAGCAACGATCACCCCAAAAGTACTAAAAATTATGACCATTAAAATAAGCAATGATATCACTTTATTGAATATTAGCAAACTCCTTATCAGAGAGCCCACCTTTCTCCAAGCCAAGATCTTTTTCAGCTTGTTCGATCTCTTTTTGAATCAATTTAATTTCTCCATGTGTTGGGATTCTTTCATTTGGATCAACCCCTAATAGTTTATCAACTTGATTTCTTGATAGCATTTTATTCATACTCAAACCTACTTCCTATTTTATGTATATTTGTAAGTTAAGTGTATCTAGACTAATAAACATTGTCAATCTTTTTTTAATCACAACTACAATCAGCAACGATAGTCTATCATGATCAAAACCTTTATTTTACGCCTCAAAACACATCTTTTCGTTTAAGCATTATAAAAAGTCTTTCAGATTCAACAATTGTATAATTGCTGAATCTAAAAGACTTTTCAAACTGTAGAAATTACAAATTATTAGATTGTAAATTTACCATTCTTAGATATGATTCATGCTAAAATAAGCTATGACAACTACACCTAAAATAATGCGATACCAACCAAATACTTTGAAATCATGTTTTTTGATGTATGTCATTAAAAATTTAATGACAAAAATAGAAACTATAAATGCGACTAGCATCCCAACACCAAGTGTAAGCATTTCAGCAGTAGTATAATGAGCCCCAAATTTGATCAATTTAATCATACTCATCCCAAGCATAGCCGGTACAGCAAGAAAAAAAGTAAATTCTGCTGCTGCTGTTCTGGAGACACCTATGATCAAAGCGCCAATAATGGTAGCGCCTGAACGGGAAGTTCCTGGCACGATAGATAACACTTGAAAAAGACCAATGAGTAGTGCTGTTTTGTAAGTAATATCATCAAGTGCTTTAATCGCAGGCGTTCTCCCCTTATTCCAATTCTCCACAAAAATAAAGATAACGCCATAAAGGATCAACATTGAGGCGATCACTATAGGGGTTTCAAAATGAGCACTGACATAATCATCAAACAAAAACACAGCGATAGCACCTGGAATACAAGCCACCACTACTTTAAACCACATTGTAAATATCTCTTTTTTTATGACGGGTTTGTTCTTAAAATCAAAAGGAAACATCTTATTCCAAAAGATGACAACCACGGCCATAATCGCCCCCAGCTGGATTACCATGAAAAACATGTCCTTAAAAGCTTCTGACATATTGATCTTCAAAAACTGATCCACGAGCAACATATGCCCTGTACTACTGATTGGCAGCCATTCTGTAATGCCTTCTACTATTGAGAGTATTACAATTTTTAATAGTTCAATTAGATTCATTCTTAAACTCCTTTATTTAGTACATTCAACATGTTTCCTCTCATGCAGACACAGCCACATGCCTTTTAAAGTATAATACTTTTCACTTAATGAATCTACTGTTTTAAGTGACATTTTCTACTTTACACCTTACACTTTTGTAAGGAATAAAAAAACTGACCTGCCACAACGTTCACACCTGTTCCTAAAATATTTTCAATAACAACATCCCCATCTTTACAGGTGCTTCCACTTCGACTTTATTTATGACAGTCGTACATTGGAAAATCATTTCTTTTTAGAATAGGTGCTTCTGTTCTCGTAATAGGTTTGATTTAATTACTCAGCATCTTCCCATCCCTTTGAACGTTCAACCGCTTTTTTCCAACCTTTATAAAGTTTTGCTCTATAATCTGGTTCGATTTGATTTTCAAACTGCCTCTCTATAGCCCAGTTGTTTGCAATCTCTTCTTTAGATTTCCAAAAGCCCACTGCAAGCCCTGCTAGGTAAGCTGCACCTAATGCTGTGGTTTCAGTCACTTTTGGTCTATTTACTGTGACGCCTAGAATATCCGATTGAAACTGCATCAAAAAATTATTCGCAGTTGCACCGCCATCTACCTTTAAAGTAGCCAATTCGATGTTAGAATCTTCCTGCATTGCTTCAAGAACATCTCTGGTCTGATAAGCAATTGACTCAAGAGTCGCTCTGATCACGTGATTTTTATTGGAACCTCTAGTCAATCCAACCAAACTGCCTCTCGCATACATATCCCAGTAAGGTGCGCCAAGACCTGCAAATGCTGGTACGAGATAGACCCCATTCGTGTCTGCCACTTTTGAAGCAAAGTACTCTGTATCTGCCGCATCTGAGATCATTCTCATTTCATCTCTTAACCATTGAACAGAAGCCCCTGCAATAAAGATAGACCCTTCAAGTGCATATTCTACCTTACCATCAATGCCCCAAGCAATTGTGGTCAATAGGCCATTTTCTGAGGGTACCATTTTTTCACCTGTGTTCATAAGCATAAAGCAACCTGTCCCATATGTGTTTTTAGCCATGCCCGGTTCAAAGCAAGCTTGACCAAAGAGTGCCGCTTGTTGATCCCCTGCAATACCTGCAATTGGAATTTCAGCACCACCAAAAGTTTGAACATCAGTGTGCCCGTACACTTCAGAAGATGGTTTAACTGCCGGAAGCATAGAAACGGGTATATCAAGCACTTCTAGGATTTTAGTATCCCAGCAAAGCTCTTTGATGTTAAAGAGCATTGTTCTTGATGCATTCGAATAATCTGTAACATGCACCTTCCCACGTGTTAAATTCCAGATTAACCATGTATCGACGTTACCAAATAGGAGTTCCCCCTTTTCTGCTTTTTCTCTTGCACCTTCTACATTGTCTAAAATCCATTTAACCTTAGTGCCTGAAAAATAGGCATCCACAACAAGGCCTGTATTTTTACGAATATGGTTTTCATACCCTTTAGCTTTTAGGTCATCGCATATATTTGCCGTTCTACGACATTGCCAAACAATTGCATTATAAATTGGTTTTCCAGTGATTTTATCCCAAACCACCGTTGTTTCACGTTGGTTAGTGATTCCGATAGCAGCTATTTCATGAGGATTTACACCTGCAGTTTCCAGTACTTCTCGAGCTACACCTGATTGTGTCCCCCAAATTTCCATTGCATCGTGTTCTACCCAACCTGCTTTTGGATAGATTTGAGTAAATTCCTTTTGAGCAACTTTTAAAATATTTCCACTTTTATCAAAAATAATAGCTCTTGAACTTGTAGTTCCCTGATCCAATGCTAAGATATACTTTTTTTCCATCTTGGTATGCCTCCTCAAATCCTTAATTGTATCTTATTGTTTTATTTTATTATCTTTTCCGCTCTTTTACAATAATCTTATGCGGCCTCTCTATCAAATGCGTTGCTAGGTGCAATCAAAATTTTAAGCCTTTAAGCCCTATGTCTCTTGCAGGATTCATAACAAACCCCGCTAAAAAAAGCGTTGATAAACTTTACCAAGTATAGACCTAACAGATATATGCTCTTGGTAAAAAGTATCAACGCTTCTATTTGTATTAATAACGATTCAATTTTATTTGCTGTTTTGTGATAATTGCCTTACTGCTTCTTTACTCAATTTGATTTTAACATCCTTATCAGTATCTGAATCATATTTACCTTTTGAATTTAATGCATGATATTCTAAAAGGATAAAGCCATCTGCACATGATTCACAGCGATAGAAAGTACCCTTATAATAAAAAGGCTCTTTATTTTTAGGTTTTTGTATTGGATTTTCTTTGATGAAAATCTCCAGTTCATCAGCAGCTTCGCTTTCAGAAAGTGCCTTAAGTTTATTTTCTTTTTCTGGAATATTTTCTAAAATGGAAAAGATTTCATCCTTCTTCATGTATTTTTTGCAGGTTTCGCAGTATACGGCATCCGTAAAGGTCATATTATATCCAAAGACACCCCCAATAACATACCCAATAAAGTCTATTGCAAAGAATATCCAATTAACTGTTGTGTTGCCGTCTACACTGCCAATTGCTCTCGTCCTTCTGGAAAATGTAATAACTTGTGAATCAATTTTATCCACTGTGAAGTTTATAAAATTAACGGGTTCATCGTCTTCAAACACAAAATTACCCACTTGTTCACCCTGAAACTTATAGTTTATATTCATATCATCATCTAGATATGTAACTTGGTAATAAGCAAACTGAATCAGCACAAAAAATACCATTGCCATTAATACGTTGATCAATTGAAGTGATCCTGAACTCTTAATATTCTTTTTAAAAAGACCTCTACTCAGACCACCACACATAATTGCACCTGCCACAAGTGAACCCACTGGCACGACAAAAAACAAACTGAACGATGTTACTTCAAACCCAAACATTATTTTACCAAATAAGATCAAGGCTAAACCAATAATAAAATTAATAATGACGTTCACAAAAATCATAACTTTTTTACGCTCCTCTTTTATTATGAATACAGTATACAAACTGCCACGCCATATTATAATGCTTTCAAACCCTTGCGTCAACCAGTGTATAGCACATTCAGGACTTTAGACGCACTTAAATTGGTAAAGGAAGTCCTCATACCTCTTTTCGTATAATCATTTCATCTTCAAAGACCAGTATTCCATTGCAAATCTTGTCCATGAGATATCGGTCATGTGTTACCATTAAAATAGTTCCTGTGTATTGAGCAAGTGCATTTTCAAAAGTTTCCTTGCTCTTTAAATCCAAGTGATTAGTAGGTTCGTCCAAGATTAAAAGGTCATATTCTCCTAGTAGCAGTTTTAATAGTTTGAGCTTGGTTTGCTCACCGAGGCTACACGATGTCACTTTATGATTCATATCTAGAGACTGGAACCCCAATTGGTACAGTTTGTTCGATAAATCAATGAGAGAGCGTTTATCATATAGATCAAAATATGACTTAATCGTCATTTCAGGAGATACATCAATGGCATATTGATCCATGTATCCTACCTTCAAAGTGGGGCTCATCAGAAATTCACCTGAATCTAGTGGCAACTTTCCTAAAATAAGCTGTATAAGTGTGGTTTTCCCACAGCCATTGTCTCCTAAGACACCTATCCGATCCCCACGCATCATGTAAAAATCACTTTCTTTAAAAAGTACTTTTTCGCCAAAACGCTTCGAAATCGCCTTTGCTTCAATAATATTTTTCCCTCTTACACCTGCTTCTTTAAAGTGCATGACAATTTCTCTCTCAGCTCTGGGTTTATCAACACCTTCAACTTCTATTTTTTCAAGCTTCTTTATCCTAGATTTAATCTGCTTGTCTTTTTTCTTCGCCTTCATCCGAAAGTATTCTTTTTTGCCTTTTTTGCTACCCAGGCCTCCCTTTTGCTTCTTGGTGGAGTCTCTATGTGCCTTGTCAGACCAAGTTTTCAGTCGTCTGATATCCTCTTTAATTTGCTTTTTATGTGCTTCTTGAATCTCATAAGCATTTCGCTGAGCTTTAATATGCTCTGATTTTAAACTGACATATTGAGAATAATTCCCCTCATATGAAGTTGAAACGCCATTCTCAATTTCTATAATTTTAGTACATACTTGATCAAGAAAATAACGATCATGTGAAATCATGATCACGGTTCCTGGAAAATAGCTCACTTCATTCACAAGCCAGTCTATACCACTGTAATCCAAATGATTGGTGGGCTCATCCAATATTAGTACCGTTGGTTCTGTGGCCCATATTTTAGCAAGTGCCACTTTTGTACGTTCACCACCGCTCATGTCTTCATCCGATACTAGATCAACGTTTAGTTTACTTTCAAGTTCAAAATATGCGCTATTGAGTTCGGGCGAATCTATATTTAAAAACTCGTATTCACTAGATTGAGTTAATAAACCCACAGTGTTCCCTCTATCATGCCATTTGACCGTGCCAGAATCCGGTTTTAGTTTTCCCGCTATTAATTGAATCAAGGTCGTCTTGCCAGCACCATTTTCACCAACAATCCCCACTCTTTCACCATAGGTTACTTCCAAATTAACCGCTTCAAGAACAGATTCATAGCCGTATGCCTTATTTAAATTTTTACATGTTAATATTGTCATATAATCACTCCTTATGTCGTACGTGCTCTAATCGTTTAGAACGATCTGAATACGTCTGTACCATGTTTGGTATAGGTTAAAGATAAATAAAAAGGCTGTGCATTGAACAAACTCAATGAACAGCCTTATCTACATAAGTAAGCGAACGCCACAAGAGAACAACACAAAAGCGTCGTCCTTTTACATAAGATTTATAAGCAGTCATGAATGTTCTCAGCACAAAAAAATCTAATTAAAAGAATAAATATTATTCTTCCGTCATAGGTAAAATACTATTCCTATATTGACATTAGATGATCATTACTAAGAACTTACTTCATTGAACTCTCCTAACTTAAATCTTTGAAAGTGACTCTCTAAATTATAGAAGAGAAATTAAACCCAGTCAATACCAATTCTAAAAAAATCTAATTTTAATCCACTTGTAACATTTGACGACAGAACATCTGTTTGGTAAAATTTAAACAGTGAGGTGACTTATGAAACCAAAATATAATTTATCAATCCCGCAAGCACGCTATTTTCTTCTAAAAAAGCACGGTCTTATCAATGCTTTCAAATTTAGGGATAAAAGCGATATACTTACCTTTATCAAACAAGTGGGTTGTATCCAATTCGATCCCATTGACGTCTGTGGCAAAAATCCCGAACTCGTATTACAGTCCAGAATTGAACATTTTAAAAAGGAAATGCTTTACGAATTGCTTTATGAGGACAGATGTCTCGTTGATTACTTTGATAAAAACCTATCCATTTTCCCTGTTGATGACTGGCCTTATTTCGCCTCTAAAAGAGAAAGCTATCAACATTATCATCGCAGTCAAAAAGAAGTCGATCAAGTCGCCAACGATGTCATCCAGTATATACACGAAAATACATTTGCTTGTTCTAAAGATATCAATTTGAAAGAAAAAGTAAATTGGGCTTGGAGTGATACTTCTCTTGGAAGAGCAACTCTAGAAACACTCTATTTTAGGGGAGATCTAGTGGTACATCATAAGAAAGGCACTATAAAGTACTACGCCCTTGCAAAGGATTTTATTAATCCTGAAATTCTCAACTGTCCCAATCCAAACGAATCTCAACAGGCACAAATCGAATGGCATATCTTAAGACGTATTGGTGCCGTCGGTATGCTCTGGAATAAAGCTTCCGATGCTTGGCTTGGCATAGATCAAATGAAAACTGCACAAAGAAAAGCAGCTTTTAAAACGCTTATAGAGACGAACAAAGTGATTGAACTTGAAGTTGAGGGCGTAGAACCCCTACTCTATATTTTAGAGCAAGACCGTCATTTGCTTGAAACATGTCTTGAGGATTTTAAAAATCCAAACCTGACGAAACCATTTCTGCCACGCGTTTCTTTCTTAGCCCCTTTAGATAACTTACTATGGGATCGTAAACTAATTAAGGCTCTTTTTAACTTCGAATACAAATGGGAAATTTACACCCCACTTACAGATCGTAAATTTGGTTATTATGTATTACCCATACTCTATAAGGATATACTGATTGGCAGAATAGAAATGGTCAACAATAAAAAAGACAAGGCTTTGGAAGTTAAAAAAATCTGGTATGAAGAAACCTTCAAACCAGATTCGGAATTTAAGAAAAGTCTCAAATTGAGCCTAAAAAGATTTGCAACCTTTAACAATTGCACCAAGGTTAAAATGATTAAATAAGAGGAATGAAGTCTTAACTTAAATAATCTTACCACCATGAAAATAGCATTCATAAATCTTTCTATCACCTAAAAAGATCATTTCACGTCCTTGAAACCACTCTATATCCCCTTGAACATCACATAGATAAATATAATTCCCCTTAGCATAATACACGGGACCTCTAAGGGGACATTCATCTGGCATATTGCGTAGAGCTTCCTTTAGAAAGTCACCTGAAAAGACCTCATCTAAAACTCTCCCCATGTAGTTCATTGACCAAATGGGATGTTCAAGTTGCCACACAGCCTCTTCACCTGCAAATTGGGTACGCCCAAGATAAGTATCTAGATAAGTATAAGGTGTTGATTTAAAACTTAAATCAACAGAATTTACCCTTGATGATTCAACATGCCCCGCGTTACTTGCGTAAGTCTTATATTTCGCCTTTTTTAAAAACACTAGAAAATCACTATCAAATCTATTTCCTTTTCGATCACTTATCAGCAACTCGTTATCTTGACAGCCCTCTTCTTTGAGTAAGGCATCTAGAGTCACCGCAAAGATGTCACTAATCTTGATGATCAAATCTACATCTGGCATACAAGTTCCAAGTTCCCATTTACTAATGCTTTGTCTCGATACACCTAATCTCTCTGCCAGCGATTCTTGAGAAAACTTATTTTGCTGTCTTAACTGTAGAAGCTTTTTATCAAATGTCATTTCTTATCACCTCAATTATATTTTAAGGTAATCTATCTCCACTTTCAATCAACTACAGTTGTCAATTATGTCAACTTAAAGTTGCAAAGATCATATATTCTGCTTATAAAATACTATAGAATCAATTGCCAATTGGTCACATCAATCCATTGATTAAATTTAAAACCCGCTTCTTTAAATTCTGCTACTTTCTCAAAACCAAATTTTTCATGAAGTTTTCGGCTATTTTCATTAGGTTGAGATACTCCAGTGATAATAGAGTGATACCCACCATCTCTAAGTTGATTGATCAGCACTTCATACAATTGTGAACCAATTCCTTTACCTAAACTATTTCGGTCTATATAGACAGACGTTTCTATGGAAAAACGATAGGCAGAACGATCTTTCCATTTAGTGCCATAGGCATAACCAATGACCTTGCCATCTTCCTCATAAACATACCAAGGTAAATCAGATGAAAATACTTTATTTATGCGTGCCTCCATGCCTTCTACTGAAATTGCATCTTCTTCAAAGGTAACTATACTCCCCAAGACATAGTAATTATAAATATCACAAATCGCTGGTGCATCTGATAACTCTGCTTTTCTAATCATCATAAATCCCCTTCCCTCAACTAAAAAGACAGCATAATTATATGCTGTCTAAAATTTTATATTATTATAATCTATTATTCGCTTCGTGTCTAGGATATGTTATCACAAATTCAATAACTTCCATACAATTTTTCACAATTTACCATCCATCGAAAAATAATGGTTGCGGAGGCAGGATTTGAACCTACGACCTTTGGGTTATGAGCCCAACGAGCTGCCACTGCTCCACTCCGCGATATTTTATTATTTGTTCGAACAACCATAGATAAAAAATGGTTGCGGAGACAGGATTTGAACCTGTGACCTTTGGGTTATGAGCCCAACGAGCTGCCGCTGCTCCACTCCGCGATGTTTCTTTCGAACAAGACTCATTATATCATACATCTGTAAAATTAACAGGGGGATTTGAAAAAAAAATAATAATTTAGAATTGCTCAATATAATATTGATAGACATAATATCCTGTATCTAGCCTATATCAACGTTTAAGAGGATATTCATTTAAAATTATGTTTCGAATTTGTCATATTCTATTTAAATTAAAAGTAAATATGAAGTTCTCTGTCATAATACTTTTTAACACGATCTGAAAATCTCATGGCTGACTCCATATCTAAAGTAGGGATTTCTTCAGATTCCAGTTTAATGTAAACAGCATTTTCCTTTACGTCTATGGATAAATCTGTTATGTTCCCAATTTCAGCTCGATCCAGCTGCTCCGATATTTGTAAAATCGTCGCTAATTTATTGTGTTTATTAAAGAAATCTTTATCCATAAAAGGCTCATAAATTTTAAATCGATCCTTAATGCTTGGCCCCCTGTGATTGCCCACTAAAAAGGCAACTATTAGATGTTCAAGATTTGAAAGGCCGTCAATTTTACTATTCATGAGCAAATACATGCCGTGAAGATGATGGTCGTAATATTCAATATGCATGCCAATATCATGAAGTAAAGCTGAAATTTTTAAAAGTTTTAAATCGTTCGAATCGAAATTATGCAGTGGCGCTAAGCCCTCAAAGAGTTTAACCGCAATTCTTTCAACTTGACGTGCATGTTCTTGATTGACGAAAAAACGCTTCATCATATTATAAACGCTTGCCTCTAACACATCTGGAAACAGAACCGACTGATGCCGTTCTTGATTCAAATATTTTAAAAAATAACCATCTCTTAAGCCATAAGCGCTTATACGCATCTCAGGAGAGTCTAGATACTTCATGATCATATTAAGCGGTGTTGAACCAAGTGTCATTAAATCTGCACGACGCTTGTTAATACCATCAATTTTATCCAGATCATTTGGATCTGTATCCTTAATAAGATCAATGACTTCAGAGACCTCACCACTGGTCAATCTATAATTGTGTAGATTTTCAATCGGATACCGATTTAAATTGCGGTGTACCTTCCCGAGAGATCTTATAATGCCTCCAAGTCCTATTATGGGGAAGCCCTCTCCTTCTTTCAACCACGGTATACCTTCGAGTTGGTCCATTATAAAACTTTCTGCATTTTCAATTTGTTTTTTTCTATTTTTTTGTTTTTTAAAGTGTTCGGTCAGTATGACAGAACCGAAGGGTAAACTTATAGATTCAATCAATTCACGATTTTTTACCAATACAATCTCTGTGCTGCCCCCTCCAGTATCCACTAAGACAGCATCTGAAAAAGCAATTGTATTGACAACACCTAGATAGTCATAATAGGCTTCTTCAATGCCAGTGAGCACGTGAAATTCAATGCCAATTTCAGCTTTAACAGTTTCTAAAAAGTACTTTTGATTTTCAGCCATTCTAACAGCCGCAGTGCTTAGTGCAAACGTATGCGAGACATTATTAACGTCCATCAGTCTTTTAAAGTATCGAAGCGCATTTAGGGTTCGGTTTATAGGTTCCTTTTTCAAAAGCTTATCTTCGTCTAATCCTTCACTCAGTCTCACCATTTCCTTCGCCTGTTCAAAGACGCTGTATCCACCGAGTTCATTGATGCCATATATATTCATACGTACCGAGTTAGAGCCCAAATCTATGATGGCTATTTTATCATTCAATCGATCACATTCTTTCTATTATCAATTTTATTTTAAAGTTTTTTTATGAATTCTTCATTGTCAGTATACTGTAGCGTTTTTAAAAAATCATGTACTTTAAGAGCATCTTTACTCTTACTTGTCTTTTTCTCATAATTGCCATCGGGTAATAAAACCCAAGATTTTTGGTTATCCTTCAGATAAAGATCCAACGTCTTTTCAATGCGCTTAGCAATAACCTTATCTTCGATCGGAAAAAGTAACTCCACACGTCTATCCAAATTACGTGTCATCCAGTCAGCACTGGACAAGTAGACTTCTGAATGATGATCGTTGTGAAAATAGAATATTCTCGAATGTTCAAGAAATTCACCGACAATACTCACGACTTCAACATTCTCGCTCAATCCCTTGATACCAGGCACAAGAACACATATACCTCTAATAATTAATCTTATTTTCACCCCAGCTTTGGATGCCTCATATAGACGATCTACAACTTCTTTATCCACCAAAGAATTCATTTTAGCAATGATCTTAGCTGGTTTTCCTTTTTTTGCGTTTTCCGTCTCCCGATCAATTAGTGTATAGAATTGCTTTCTTAAATGATAAGGTGCAACAATAATTGAATGCGTAAAAATGTCATTTGAGAAACCAGATACTAAGTTGAAAAATATTGAAGCATCTGCACCAAAACTTTCCTTGCACGTAAAAAGTCCCATATCAGTGTAGAGTTTAGCCGTTTGGTCATTGTAGTTTCCTGTACCAAGGTGCACATATCGGCGTATACGTTGTTTTTCTTTTCTAACCACTAGTGTGATTTTAGAATGCGTTTTCAGTCCATACAATCCATAAATCACATGGACCCCTTTTTGCTCTAATTTTTTGGCCCAGTTAATGTTATTCTGTTCATCAAAACGCGCCATTAGTTCTAAAAGAACTGTAACTTGTTTGCCCTTTTCTGCAGCATCAGCGAGAGCTTTAACGATCTCCGAATCACCACTGACACGGTACAAGGTTTGCTTAATAGCCAATACTTGAGGGTCTTTACTGGCTTGCTTAACAAAATCCACTACAAAATCAAAACTTTCATAAGGATGCTGTAAAAAGACATCTCCCTCTCTAATGGTTTTAAAAATATTCTTTTTAGACATGAAGGGCAACTTGCGAGGTACATGCGCTTCTTTGATCAGATGTTGTAATGCTTTTGGCGGTTTAAATTTAAACCAAACTGTTTTATCCATTAGTCCTTTTATTTCATAAACTTGTGAAGCTTCCATATGAAACGCAGAAATCAATGTTTTTTTGAGCCATTCATCAGGACGATAGGAAATCTCGAGCCTTATGGCCTCTCCCCATTTCCTGAGTTTGATGGCTTCTTCAATAACATTGAGTAAAATATCAGAGTCTTCCTGGATGACATTCAGGTCACCATTTCGAGTAATCCTAAATTGACAGGTGGTCAATATATTGTTTCCAATAAATAAATCTGCTATGAATTCTTCAATAATATCTTCTAAAAGCACATAACAATGATCTCCAGCAGGACAGTCTATATTGATAATTCTCGGTAATACAGAAGGCACTTCAACAAGTGCAAGCCGTTCTATATTATGGACCAATAATTTCACCGCAATGTAAAGTCTTTTATTCGAAATCAAGGGAAATGGTCTACTAAAATCCACCGCCATTGGTGTCAGCACAGGAAATATAGTAGTATTAAAAAGTTGCTTTAATGTTCCTTTGATGCTCTTAGTATAATCACTCCGTCTCAATAAGTTAAAGTGGTTATCCTTAAGCCCTTGCATGAGTTCATCACTAATTTTGTTTTGTAGTTCTACGAGATCACTAACTTTCTGATTAATACTGCTAAAAAGTGCTTCTGGGGCCATTCCAGAGGGGTCTGTCTTTGTGTAACCAATATTCATTTGATCTTTAATAGAAGCAACTCTCACCATAAAAAATTCATCTAGATTCGAAGAAAATATAGCATTGAACTTAATTCTTTCTAGGATCGGCAAGGTTAAGTCATTTGCTTCAAGTAAAACGCGTTCATTAAATTTTAGCCAACTCAGTTCTCTATTAAAATACATGCTATTTCTCCTTTAATTCTGGAATGATACCAAAAGTGTTTATAAAGTTGGATAATGTAAATTGAAAACTCAACTCTTCAAGCGTAATATCCTGATTATATCTAATATAAATACTCATATAATCTTCTGTAACTTTCACTCTATCAATTTTGATTTTTTGCCTTTTGCCCTTATCAAGTGCATCTGCTATAGACATAATCGATGAGAGCTTAAAGACTGTGCTGTAATTAATTTCAGAAATACCTTCTAGTTTAAAATCTAAGGCCTTGTGTTCTGAACTTGAAATAAGCCGACAGACATGAGCTACAATTCGAGTTTCCTCTTCTGTAACACCTAAAATGCTCAAGTTGCTTATTTTGTCATATGATGTAATCAAGTAATCCTTCATCCGAGTATACTTGCCAATTTCATGCAATATAGCACTTAATCTCAATAAGAGTTCATCTCTTTCCCCAAATTCAAAATGTTGCTTTAATGCATTAAAGAGTATAAGTGCATGTGCTTCTATTGCTTTTAGATGCGCTTCTGAACTCTTGTATCTTTTACTTATATTTAGGGCTTGTGTTAGTATATCTTGATTGAAAGCATTATAGCGGTTTAAGTTATAATCTCTTTCTATAAAGTTGGCGATGATACCATCTCTCAGAGATATGTTTGGAATCAAAAGCGATTCTGCATTTGTAAGATCGAAAAACATATTATAAATAAGCACACTTACAACAAATTCATACCAATTAAATCCACGGGATTCGATATCAAATCTCAAAGCTCTATGGTCATCAATCAAATTATAGTAAAGCGCTTTGAATTCTTTTTTCGAAATCGTACTTCTGTCATCAAAGAGCAACATTTTATAGAGTTTTGCTTCACCGCCTAAACATATAAAATGTTTTATTTTTTTAGCCTGAATATTTTGCCACATATGAGAAGTACGCGTTTCTAATAATTCTAGAAGGACTCTTGGGTACACCACAGAGCGTTCTTCAAGTTCATGCATAATGTTTTTAAGATTTTTTGTCCCGAGCTTAATTTCATCATTTTTTACCAAATGATTGCGATGGTATATAGATACATCGCAACTACCTGAGTTTATTTCAACTACAAGTGCACTCTTTCGAATGTCTCGATAATTGGGCATGTAATCTCTCATCGACTTATAGGTTAAAAATTTTTCAATGCTATCTTCTATAATTTCCAGATCAATGCCCGTTTTAATTTTTAGCATTTCAACAACCATCTTCGAATTGTTGGCTTCTCTCATGGCACTCGTACCAACAGCACGATATCTTTCAACGCCATAACTCTCGAGCACTTTATTAAAATAACTCAGTACTTTTAAAACCTCTTTGACAGTCTGATGTTGTATAAAACCATATTCATAAACATCTTCCCCAATGACAATGTTGCTTGAAATATCTTCCAGAACAGTAATGTTACCCGCAACATATTCAATTATCTTTAATTTTATAGCACTTGCACCTACATCTATTGCTGCATATATTGGTTTCATCGGACACCTCTTTATCATAATACACTTATTATAATCTATGTATGTGAACATAGTCATTTTTATAGGATGATTTTACATGAATTTAACAATGCCTAAATTGAGTGATTTATAAAAGCGTTGATGGGCATCAACGCTTTTATGTCACTAATCCTTTATTTTTTTAGATTTGCACAAGCGATCTTCCTCATCTGCAACACGGCCGCATTTTTTACAAACATACTTAGGCTTTTTAACAATTTCTATATACTCAGCTAAATGGGCATCCAAATAATCATCTTTAACAAGTTTACACATCTTTTTAGACATAGTTACCTCCTATCTCAGAATATTTATACCACTATAAAGTGATTTTATTCAGAATATTTAATTTTTTCAATAAAAAGAGTCTCTTTTTTTATAAATTGAGTTTGAGATTTCATTTGAGTGATTAAGAATAAATCTGTCAATATTTGTATCAAAATGATAAAATATAATCATCATATAAATCATTAAAATAACAAGGAGTTAAACATGTCCAATCATACAAAAGAACAGCTTTCAAACTGTCTAAAAAAAATGATGTCTAAGACCTGTATGGATCATATAACCGTTAAAGATTTGGTCGCAGATTGTGGCATAAATCGACAAACCTTTTATTACCATTTTCAAGATATTTATGATCTATTAGGGTATATTTTTAGATCAGAAGCGCTTGAATCTATTGTCGATTACAAGACTTATGATACTTGGCAACTAGGATTTCTAAAGATATTTCAATACGTTGAAAACAATCGAGCATTTTGTTTGAATACGGTTAACTCACTTGGTCGAGATCATCTGGAAATGTTTTTAAATCAGCAGGTGTTTGATTTGCTTTTAGGTGTGGTTAACGAGCTTGCTGGAGAACTACCCATTAAAGAAGAAGAAAAACACTTTATTGCGCGCTTTTATACCTATGGATTTGTAAACTTAATGCTAGAATGGCTCAAATCTGGCACAAAAGAAGAACCAAAAGCCATTATTGACAAATTGAGCAAACTTGTGGATGGTGATATTTCAAGAGCCATTGATAAATACCTTAATTCTAAGCCTAAAGCTTCCTTAACATAACAAAGGCATAGATCCATGTATAAAGCCCCCCAAAGGCTCAGTATTATTATCAACTTACCGTCAAGCCACTACTGGGGATTTTGCATTAAAAAAGCACATAATTTAATGTGCTATTATCGAATTGGATTCAATTTAGTGAAAATGACTACCCTAAAGAACTATAAATTTTATGTATGACTTTTTTATAATATTGTGGTCTTATCAAAGCTTCGCTACATTTAGTGTAACCCCTTGTTTTATTCTAATCTGTTCTATTAAGTCTGTTCAATATTAGGGCGCTCATTTAAGAAGAAAACTTATAAGTAACTATAAAATCCAGGCATAGCCTGGATTTTATAGTCATAGTAGGTCAAACTATTTTTTAATATGCATCCTAATTTTACCATTATAATCTACATCCTGTGTATCAGATCTATCGACAGACTCTAATTCTTTTTTCAATCTACAACGATCACAATACTTTCCAAAACCAATTTTAGTGCCACACATTTGGCAATGGTTCCCAATCTTTTCAGTATTCAGAGTCAATCGGCCTTCATCGACGTACTTTAAAATTTGTCTAGCTGTAATTTCGATACCCATTTCAGCTAATATGTCAATAATACCTTGTGGAGAGATGTCAGGATTATCATAGACAACATCACGAGTAGCTTGAAATTTATCATGTTCTGGATCTCCAGTGCTCTTAAAATGTCGAGTGGACAAAGCACAAGCAGTACAGATTTTGCTATCCCCTTCATCACCAAAGAATCGACCACATTTTTCACATTTTCTAAGCATTTTAGCCTCCCTTGATACTTCATTTTGAATTTGATGTTTTTTGAGTTTTTAATAAATATTTACTCTAGGTATTCACGGGATAATGTTTTAATAATAACATTATATCATATTTCTTTTTAATTTTCTTAAATCGCTTAAATTTCAATCTTATTCGTCTCCATTTCACCTATTTTCTAGAAAAATCTTAGCTAAAATGTTAAAATTATAAAAAAAGCGAGGTGTGTCATGCAATCAAAACAAGCAGTATACGATGCCTTAAATGCACTTAATATTCAATATAAAATTTACGAACATCCGCCGGTATATACAGTCGATGATGTTGATAAGCTTTCTCTTGAATTTGAAGGTAAAGGCTGTAAAAATTTATTTTTAAAAGACAATAAAGGCAAAAAACACTTTTTAGTTGTGGTTGAAGATCACAAACGTGTTGATCTAAGTCTACTTTCTAAAAGTCATGATCTGGGACGCATTGGATTTGCCTCAGAAAATAGACTTATGAAATATTTAGGCTTATTACCCGGTTCGGTATCTCCCTTCGGCATTATCAACGATATAGATGCCGAGGTCATCGTCATTGTAGATAAGGATTTACTATCAGAAAATTTACTCACTTTTCATCCTAATATCAATACAGCAACAGTTGAACTGAAAACCAGTGATTTTGTTAAATTCCTTGAAAGTCGAGAGAACACAGTCCACTATTGGACACTCTAAATTTATACAACTCAAAACCATAATTATTTATTAATTTATACCCATTTTCTAAAGAAAGTTATCACAAAATGTTAAAAAACCTTGAGATTTTAAAAAAATCTTCAAGGTTTCTTTTAGTTCCAATGATCTATACAGTTCATTTCATTTTGCAAGCATTCAAATAGTTCACTCACGTGCCAGCCATCTACTGTGGCATGATGCACATTTATGGAAAATGGCAATATCATTCGACCTTCTCTTTCAAAATATTTCCCCGCCTCAATTGTTGGAAAAAAATAAGGCTTATTATCGTATGAATGCAGTGCAAAATGTTTAAATTCCAGCCAAGGAATGCAAGAAATTGAATAACAGTTTTCAGGTGGCATCGCTTGGCTTAGTGGCAATAAAGTTTTTTGTTCTCCATACATTGTTTGATTGTTGAGATAAGCTTGATAAAATATTTGAAAATCATCATTAAAAGGCGTCCATAAAATTGAAATTGATTTGTCATCCTCATGAAAATGAGGATACATTGGGATCAATTCATCCCAAACTCCTAAGACTTCTTCTCTATAGGCAACTTTAAAGGCCTTTAGTTGGTTGATCACCTTAGTCGTTATCCATAAATAAGCGGGAAAAAATTTTATTTTATTGGCTTTCAAAGCAGATAACATAACGGATATATCTAGCTCAACTGTTATCGAATAACCTGTGGGTGCCATTTTAGAAAAATAATGAAAAAGTTGTGCTCTTTCCCAAGTATTAATATCTATAGAACTAAATTTTACGGTGTTACTTTGTTGTTTCATTACAAGTTATCCCTCCATAATCCATGTTTCGTACAGTAAAAGTAGATACTGCCACCTTGCATTCTTGGGAATCTAATTTCAGAGCTCTGTTCTGGGTATAACCTGATAAAAAGAACCCGATCAAACCCAACATATGCAAGAAAAGCAATATAGTGCTCTTTGTCCATAACGTGATTAAACTTTATATAGTAATCATGTTCCACTTCGCTAACCACGATTTGATGTGTCTCATTTAAATTTTTTCCTTCTAGCGCCTCTAATCTACGTCCACAACAAGCAATTTCAGATACACCAGTACTATGAATCATGTTATTACAGTTTGGGCATACATAAAATTTGATTTGCTTCATGTTCCCGCTTTCTAATTCATTGGAATCCATATTGCCAGACAATATGGATTCCACATTTGTGCTCAATACATGTGCAAGTTCTTTTAAAAGCGTAACATCAGGACATCCCATACCACGCTCCCACTTTGAGATGGTCTTGTCACTAATATGCATCGCATCAGCGACTTCCTTTTGAGTCATTTTTTTCTCTTTACGTAGGTGCAGTATAAGTGCACCCGTTTTTTTACAGTCCATTTTGTTCCCTCCACCTATTCATAATACATATAGATGCCAAATTGTTCAATCAACGCTCCGTAGAGTTTGAAAAAAATTTATAAGTCATCATTTTCAATGTAAGCTGTGTAAAAAGGCGGCTTTGAAATTTCAGACTCTAAAGGTTGAGGTGTCTCAGATAATATATGATCTATATTGTATCCACTAGGAATCACGAAAAACTTAAAAAGTCTATACTGAATGGCCTTTTGAGGACATGCATAGACACATCTCAAGCAGTTATTACATTTAAATTTAAATTTGACTTTATTCGATTTTTGATAGATATTTTGAGATGGACAATTGTGAATACAGATGCCACAGTGATTACAGTCAGAATTGACACTCAAATCCTTACCTATAATCCTCAGTAAAAATGCAAAAAAAGGTATTCCGATAGTCATGAGTACTTTTAAAATCAAATTTGATTCTAAATGCCTGCTCTTCCCATCCATTAGTTCTTGACACATCTGCTTTACTTTTAACTGTGTAGCCTGATAAAGTGATCTCATAACATCATCATCAAATTTAACAATCCAATTACTCCCAATTGAAAAAAGACGCTCATAATCAACTTGATACCCCTTGTGCTTCAATTGCTTTATGATGTCATTCGATGCATTATAGTTAATGGGTGCGACGCCACCTGCTGTTCTAAAGATAAATGTTTTTATCCCCTGTGCTTTTGGCATACACTTTACAAATTGGGTTAATAAAGGTGGTGCACCATAACCTATAACTTGTGCGCCTATCCCAATTAAATCATATTCATCATACGAGATCTTTAGTTGCTGATTGAGGATATCTTCCATACGATACAAATCAACTTGATAACCACGATCGGCAAATTCATGTCTAATCATAAAAGCAACGTGTTCTGTATTTCCAGTTCCAGAAAAATAGAAAATGCCAACCGCTTTCATATACACCATCCTTCTCTAGGCAATCCTGCTATTTAAGAGCACTTAATAAAAACTCTAGACTAAAAGTTCTAAATTCATCTAAATCAATTTCATAATGTTGCGTAAAACTGCTACCTGTTATAAGCATTTGATTCAAAAATGCGGTGACAAAAAACATCAAACTTAAAGCCACACTATGTGTGTCTTTTTCTGTAGTAATACTACCATCTTTTTTACCCTTTTCAAGTGATCGCTCGATTTTCACAAGTATTTCTTGATTCACTTTGGCGAGATCTGTATTTATAGTATCTGTAGTGGTTATTTTGTTTTTTGTATTTCCCCATTTCCCCATAACGGCAAAAGCAATCGGATGTGCTTTAGAATACATATAAACCCGTTCAAGGAAATATTCAATCTGTTTAAATCCGCTCTGATCTACAAAGCACTCTTCAGATATAAAATCAAGTAGGTTTTGGAAATTTTTTGTTACTACAGACAAATACAAGTCTTCTTTTGTACTAAAATATTGATAAAGCGTTCTTTTAGTAAATTGAGCTGCCTTTGCAATTTCATCCATAGAAGCATCATCATAACCCTTTTTACTAAAAATGTGTTCCGCACTTAATAAGATTTCATTTTCTTTATTCTTCTTTTCTTTTTCTTGTCTTGATATGGATTTCATATAGACCTCTTTTCTATTTATTAGGTAGGTTTTTATGTAGAAATAAAATGAATTAAAACAACTTGATAAAGACGTACCATTCACATAAGTATACTAACAAGTATACTTATTGCACTTATGAGTATACTCGCGTTTTTTTTAAATGTCAATACCATATGCCAATGTCTCAAACCGATTTTCGCTGACACTGTTTGAGGTTGAACATCCCTCATCACAGCTTTTGGCTCAAATCTTGTTGCATATAACAACATTTGATTCACCTCTCGATGTCTCAAACCGATTTTCGCTGACACTGTTTGAGGTTGAACATCCCTCATCACAGCTTTTGGCTCAAATCTTGTTGCATATAACAACATTTGATTCACCTCTCGATGTCTCAAACCGATTTTCGCTGACGCTGTTTGAGGTTGAACACTCCTCATCACAGCTTTCGGCTCAAATCTTGTTGTTCTAATTAAAAAAACCGCTTGAGTTGATCAGCTCAAACGGTTTTAATCTTATTATCTTTATCCTATTGATTTGCTTATTTATTGAATTTAAGTAGTTTTACTACCCCTTCATTTTTAATAATCCAGTTGAATATAGGCACTCCTGCAAGCGTTATGACAACGAATTCTCCAACAGCTACCATTAAAGTCCAGAACCAAAAGGATTCTGGTGCACCAAAGACAACTGTGATTTCAAATGCAACAATAAAGCTAAATACAGCAGGCCACAAGCTTGCAATCACAAGGCTTTTTAGATTATTTCCAAACCATTTTCTAGTTTTTACAATCATCATCAGCCCCACTAGTGAAGCAAAAGAACCAAATAGGGCATCGATAATGCCAAATGGGCCCAGTATATTTGCCATAAAACAGCCTATAACAAGTCCCGGTATATAGAGTGGATCAATAAATGCGAGTAAA
The DNA here is from genome assembly GCA_965140735.1 of uncultured Fusibacter sp. Taxonomy (GTDB): domain Bacteria; phylum Bacillota; class Clostridia; order Peptostreptococcales; family Acidaminobacteraceae; genus Fusibacter_A. Next base: position 1,059,909 of record OZ223306.1, read on the forward strand.
ACCATTACTTCAGATACTCTAAACTGGACTGCTTCATAACTTAAAAAGAAAAATGTAAGTGTGATGACAACATATAAAGATGCCACCACAGCTGTTCTTACTAAAAAATTTGTTTTGTTATTCATGTGCTGCGCCTCCTACACCAAAATCGGTATTATGCCAAAGAATTTCAAGGGATGCATTCGCTTCTAGATGTGAATAGGTCTCTTTAAACCACTGTATCAATTCAGGATCAGATTTAATCTGAGTTGAGTTATCTTGATAAATATTGATACAACCTTGTTTAAAATACTTCTGAAGAATCTGAATATCACTTTGAATCATTTCACGAGTCTGTCCCTTTATGCCAACCATTAAACAGATTGAAGAAAAATAATTCGAAACTTCCTTGGGATCACTAAAGACAACCCCTTTTCTAAGCACTTTATTTCTAAAATAATCATCAAATGTTTCTATGCCGCACTTAAAAGTGATAGGGATCTTAAAATAAGTGCGCATTTCCTCTAATCTGTCCCGATACATATAATGACTTTCGAAATACAAGTGTTCGATTTTCTTTTCCTCAATTATTGCTTTAATGTCTCTAAGAGTTTCCTCTGGTAGTTCAAAGCAACTTCCTGAATTGATCACTTCCAGTGCGTGATGCTTTCCTGTGATTTTTTTTAATACCGATTGATTAAGAGTTACTATTTCAAGCTTATCTTCTGAATTATCATGAATATAGTCACAAAAAGTACAAATCCCCCATTGACATCTCCTGGATTTTAACAGGATAATTTCACGGGGGTTTTTTTGATCAATAACGCTGTAACGTTCTATTGACATATTTATCAACCCCTTGTTTTTTATAGTGGGTACCAAGGAAACACTCTTAAAGACGAGTTTAATTATAACACATCTAGCAAACTTGTAAAGTCTTTTTTATTACACTTTTAATGCTATATTTGTTCCTAAATCACTTGCATGTGCTTCTCTGATAGGCATTACATGTTTTAAGATAAAAGCATCCACCTGTTCAGGACTTCTTCCAATATAATCCGCCGGATTTAACAATAGCTTGATATCCGCATCAGATAAGTTAAACGACGCATCTTTAGAAATTCGATCTAACAAATCATTTTCAAGCCCCAATTCTTTTACCATACGGCCAGCTTCCATAGAATGTACACGAATTGATTCATGCATTTTTTGTCTATCGCCACCTTTTTTAACGGCTTCCATAATGATGTTTTCAGTTGCCATAAAAGGGAGTTCTGCCATGACATGTTTCTCTATGACTTTTTCATAAACCACAAGCCCTGTTGTTACATTATTGGCGATATCTAGACATGCATCTATTGCTAAAAAACTCTCTGGTATTGCTAGACGCTTATTTGCACTGTCATCAAGTGTTCTTTCAAACCACTGTGTCGCTGCAACTAATTGAGGACTTGAAGCTAATGATAAGACATACTTACAAAGCGATGAAATGCGTTCACTTCTCATTGGATTCCTCTTATAAGCCATCGCAGAAGAGCCAATTTGTTTTTTCTCAAAGGGTTCTTCAATTTCTTTTAAAGATTGTAGTAATCTAAGGTCATTCGTCATCTTATGGAGCGTCGTTGCCACACCAGAAAGAACACCAAGCACCTTTGCATCAATTTTACGTGTGTAAGTTTGACCAGTAACTGCCAAAGTCTCTTTAAATCCCATCTTTATAGCAACCATTTCATCCAATTGACTTACTTTTTCATGATCATTATCAAATAAGTTGAGATAAGAAGCTTGAGTTCCAGTAGTGCCTTTAGCCCCTCTCATTTTCATTTGATCCATAAGAATACAAACATCTTCATAATCCATTACCAAATCCATCAACCATAGTGTTGCTCTTTTACCCACAGTGGTTAATTGTGCAGGTTGATAATGAGTAAAGCCAAGTGTTGGTATATCTTTCGTTTCTTCTGCAAATTTGCCAAGCTTATCTATGAGCACTGCAAGCTTTCTTTTGACAATATCAAGTGCTTCTTTCATAACAATAAGATCCGTATTATCACCCACATAAGCACTTGTAGCACCCAAATGGATAATTGGCATCGCATTTGGACATTGTTCACCAAAAGCGTGAACATGAGCCATAACATCGTGTCTAACTTCTTTTTCAAATTCAGCTGCACGTTTAAAATCAATATTGTATATATTCTTCTTCATCTCTTCAATTTGAAGATCTGTAATGTTTAATCCCAGTTCTTTTTCAGACTCAGCAAGTGCAATCCATAATTTTCTCCAAGTTGAAAATTTCTTCATTGGTGAAAATTGCTTAAGCATTTCTTCACTAGAATATCTTTCAATTAATGGATTTTGATAATTTTCGTACATTTCTTACCTCCAAATTAGATCATATTCGCATAAAACCCGAACTATTTATCCAACATCATTTTTTTTATACACCTTCGTTATCAATTATAGACTAAATTTATTTCAGGTGCAACTTAAAAAAAAGAGCACATAGGCTCTTTTCAAAATTAAATAAATACATAAAACTCTATCTCGGTTGAACGATCAATTTAATGGCCGTTCTTTCTTCACCATCAATAATTATATCTGCAAAAGCAGGAATACAAATTAAATCAATTCCAGAAGGGGATACAAATCCTCTAGCAATTGCAATAGCCTTTATCGACTGATTAATCGCACCAGCACCAACTGCTTGTATTTCAGCACTTCCATGTTCTCTAATAACACCTGCTAAAGCACCAGCAACAGAGTTTGGATTTGATTTTGAAGAAACTTTTAATACTTCCATGAGCATTGCCTCCTTTAAATATTGTGCTTTTCAATAATCAGTTTAATAGCAGTTCTTTCTTCGCCATTGATCATAATTTCAGTAAAAGCAGGTATAAAGCTTAAATCTACTCCACTTGGCGCCATAAAACCCCTAGCAATGGCAATGGCCTTAACAGATTGGTTAAGAGCTCCAGCCCCAACTGCCTGTATCTCGACGATACCACTTTCTCTAATAACGCCTGCAAGTGCACCAGCTACAGAATTAGGGTTTGAATGACTTGCTACTTTTAATACTTCCATTTCTGTTATCCTCCTTACTGCTAATAGAGTTCGATTCTAACAATTCTAATTATGTAAAAATATACCCTATGATATTAACACTAAACAAAATCATTTTTTAAGTGTCAATTCTTCAAAGTATATAGCATTAAATTTGATGACATAGCAGCTATTTTAAATCAGAAGGTAATACAGAATCTAAAAATTAATGTCACTAAACTGGACGAAAACCAATGATCTTAAAACAACATTTGAGCCATCTTTCGATGCCTCATCACAGCTTTCAGTTCAAATCTTGTTGTCTTAATTAAAAAGAAGAATTCCAAAGAATTCTTCTTAATATCCATCATAGATCTATTTTATCTTATTTTGCAAAGTCAGTTACCCTAGATTCTCTAATAACATGTACCTTAATTTGTCCTGGGTAATCCAAGTCTGCTTCAATTTTTTTACTGATTTCTCTTGCAAGTAAGAACATATCATCATCATTTACTTTTTCTGGATATACTACAACACGAACTTCTCTACCTGCTTGAATTGCAAAGGATTTTTCAACACCTTCATAACCATTTGCAATGTTCTCTAAAGATTCCAATCTCTTGATATATGTGTCAAGAGTCTCTCTTCTCGCCCCTGGTCTAGCAGCTGATAATGCGTCTGCAGCAGTCACTAAAATTGCCTCTACTGTTTCAGGCTCATAATCTCCGTGATGCGTACTCATTGCATGAATTACAGCTTTTGATTCACGATACTTCTTTAAAATTTGCATTCCAAGTTCGATATGTGTGCCTTCAAGATCATGATCCACAGCTTTACCGATATCGTGTAATAATCCTGCACGTTTAGCAAGTTTAACATCTGCACCAATTTCTGCAGCCATTAACCCAGCTAGGTGTGCTACCTCAATAGAATGTCTTAGTACGTTTTGGCCATAACTGGTTCTAAACCTTAAACGTCCTACCAATTTTATAATTTCGGGATGTAAATTATGGATGCCAATATCGAAGGTTGCATTTTCACCTTCAGTTTTAATAAGTTGATCGATTTCTTTTTTAGATTTTTCTACCATTTCCTCGATTCTTGCTGGATGAATTCTACCATCAATAATCAATTTTTCAAGTGCTACTCTTGCAATCTCTCTTCTAATAGGATCAAATGAAGATAATATAACAGCTTCCGGTGTATCATCGATGATTAGATCTACTCCTGTGAGTGTTTCTAATGCACGGATGTTTCTACCTTCTCTACCGATAATTCTTCCTTTCATTTCATCATTAGGTAAATTAACAAGCGAAACCGTACTTTCTGCAACATAATCTGCTGCACATTTTTGAACTGCATAAGCCAAAATATCTTTAGCTTTTTTGTTTGCTTCTTCTTTAGCTTTTGATTCAATATCCTTTATTAAAATAACTGAATCATGTTTAATCTCTTTCTCAACATCTGCAAGAAGTTGATTTTTTGCTTCTTCAATCGTTAATTCTGAAATCCTTTCTAATTCCTTGATTTGTGTTGCGTAAAGTAACTCAGCTTCTTGCTCTCTATTTTCAATAGTTTTAAGCTTAACCGCTAACTTTTCTTCTTTTGCTTCAAGTGAATTCACTTTTTTCTCTAAAGATTCTTCTTTTTGAAGATTTCTTCTTTCAAGCTTTTGAATTTCTAAACGACGATCTTTTGTTTCCTTGTCTATCTCTTTTCTAATTTGGAGTACTTCTTCTTTTGCTTCAAGGACTTTTTCCTTTTTAACGGATTCAGCTGATTTTGCAGCTTCAGCAATAATCTCTTTTGCTTTAAATTCAGCACTTAAAATTGCTTTCTCAGCTGTATTTTTTCTGACTATATAACCGACTCCAAAACCACCTGCGCCCAGAACAGCTCCAATAATTACAACGAGAAATGCTGGCACGCTAATGTCGTTCACCCCCTTTATGATTGTTATAAGATCAAAGAACTGATCTTAATATTTATAGGCTTTTTTGAGATACACCTATACAATGATTTTATATTTTTTTTAACAACCTGTCAAGATGTGCACTGTCCGAAAACAGTTGAAATAGCGATTATTTCAGCATTTCGCCGTTTTGTAATCTTATGATCCCTTTGTATTATAAATGCTCACTGAGATGTTTATAATACAATGCTTGAATTTCTGGATATTCTCCAAGCCCTTTAACAACGCAAGTTACGTCAAATCCACTTTGTGTAAATATAGATTTCCAACTATCTGATTCATCAGAAGCCATGTCATTCACAGCATGATCCCCAGCCACAAACATAAGCGGCGTTAAAATGACTTTACTATAACCTTTTTTCTTAATAAGTTTAACAACAGTTTCAATTTCTGGATAGCCTTCAACAGTACCTACAAATACATGTTCTTCTCCACTCGCTTTAGCTATATAATCAAGCGCAGGGTACACCGTGTTAACGAAATGGTCAGTGCCGTGTCCCATTAGAACTAGAGCCGTTTTAGAATCCGTTTCAAAAGCATTGGATAAAATTTTTACGACTTCTATCATATCACTGGTTTGAGCAAGAAGTGGTGTACTTATTTTAATGTTTTCAAATTTACTTTCATACTTATTCAGTGTATGCGTTATTTTCTCAAATTCCTTTCCGTAGATTAGATGTGTAGGTTGTATGATAACACTTTTTATACCATCACTGCACATTCTATCAAGTGCCATTTCTACGTCATCGATTTCAACACCTCTCTTCTTAAGAATGTTTCTAACAATTGAGCTCGTATACGCATTATAAATCTGATAATCTGCACATTTATCTCCAATATAAGTTTCAATACCAACTATATTTTTTTGTCTTGTAGCCTCATGAGTTGTTCCAAAACTTGTAATGAGTATTGCCTTATTTTTCATTTTGATCTCCTTTGTTTTACATCAGTATTAGTTATTAAATTTGTACTACAATCACATGAAAATAAGCCATAGACAACACTATTCTTCACTGCTTATTCTCTTAATATGTGAAATAATTAAGTTCATCTACTTGCTTTTAAAGATTTATATCTGGATAAAGCAACTCAAACATCATTTTATAAGATTCATTATATTCATGATTAGGGCGATTGTGGAATAAACGCTTTGGCATATAATAAACTTTATCATTTTTAACTGCTTCTAAACTATTCCAAACAGGGTTATCTTGAAAGTGTGAAGCCATTACCTCACGTGCATCTTCCTCAGATCTAATACACTGTACGAATATCATATCTGGATTTGTGGCCAACATTGTTTCTAAATCAATGTCAACTCTTACCGCCGAAGAGTCTCCCGATAAGTCGTCAACCACGTTAATCGCATGTAGTTGATTGATGATAACACCCATATCAGATGCTGGGAGGTTTGCACTAATAGCATCTGTTTTAGGCAGTATCGAAAGCACTCTCGGTGTATTTTCAGTTGGCGCACTCTCTATTATGTGTGTAATATCTTCCACAGTCTTATTTGCAATCGAATCCCATAATTCTGGTTTAGAATTGATATTACAAAAGACTTTGAACCATTTTAGATAGTCGCCGACACCACTATAAGTGATTGCTATTACCGGGATATTTGCAGCTTCAGCCGGTGCCGAAATGGTTGAATAACCATGCATTGCCGTAGAACAGACTATCAAATCTGGCTGTTCTGCTAAAATAGCTTCTATGTCCCAATTATTAGCAGATGAACTTGTGGCAATTGTAACAACACCTTCATCCTCTAAAAAATTATGTCCAATTTGGTCTTTATAAAGTGCTTCAGCACCTTTACCACCAATACCAATCTTTACCTCACCACCTGCTTCTGTCCAAAGGCATGCATGACTCCCATAAAGCACGGCTACCTTCTGTGGATTTTTCTTGATGCTAACCACATCTCGTCCTGAATCATCTTGAAAAATAACATCTGTTTCTGTAACTTTAACTTCATCCGCAGCCTTAAGTAACTCATCTCTAATCTGACTGTCTTCTGTCGCTACAGGGGCCTCATTTTCTGCTTGTACGACTTCTGTAGTAGGTCCTTTAGAACTAACTGCTCCGTTATCTGAGACACTTTTTTCAGCACTACATCCAGCTAAGATCAAAAGTCCCATAGATAGAGATAATACGAATTTAAATCCATTTCTAAACATTTTTCCCTCTCTTATAAGTCATTTTTTATTACAAGCGCCATTTTTAATAAAGCGCTTTGCAATCCATTTCATTATCTTTTCTCTGGAATTACAAAAGGGCACGTATTCCGATAATCCTCATATATTTGAGATTTGATATTAAAAATATCCAATAATTTTTCTTCAGTAATCACATGTCTAGGTTCACCACACGCATAGATACTTTTATCCTTTATTGAAAATAAATGATGAGAATACCGTGATGCTAAATTGATATCATGTAATACCATGATAATGGTAATCTTTAATTTTTGTCCCAATGCTTTAATCAATTCCATTACTTCTAACTGATAGCCTATGTCTAAGTAAGTAATGGGTTCATCCAGTATCAGTATTTCAGGCTCTTGACATATGGTCATAGCGATCCAAGCTCTCTGCCGTTCGCCCCCAGATAAGTTATCTAATGTTCTATCTTGCAAATTACTGAGCCCAGTTAAATCAATCGTTTTATTAATAACCTCATTATCTTGCTCACTTAAACCTTTTCCAAACTTACGATACGGATATCTACCATAAGAGATTAACGTCCTAACACTAATATCAGAAGGTGAATAATGAATCTGAGGCAAATAAGCTATTTTTTTAGCCAATTCTTTTGGTTTATAATGATCAAGGGGCATATTCTTAAAAACAACTTTCCCCGTTTCTGGGGTAACTGCTCTGGAAATTGTTTTTAAAAGACTTGTTTTGCCACAACCATTCGCACCTATAATCGTAGTTGTCTTCCCTTTAGGAAAATCGATTGTAATGTCATTGACAATTTTCTTATCGCCGTAGCGAATGCTTATATTTTTAAATCCAAAATACATAAATGCCTCCTTAAGCAGTCTGCCTATTTCTGAGCAAATAGAGGAAAAATGGTGCTCCAACGAAAGAAATCACAATACTAACTGAAATCTCGCCAATCGGTAATATAATCCGCCCTATGGTATCACACATCACCACCAATGAATACCCTAATGCGATTGAAGTGGGAAAAAGATATTTGTAATCAGACCCAACGAGTAGCCTTGCAATATGCGGAATAATTAAGCCCACAAAATTGATAAGGCCCGAAACAGATATTGCGGCTCCAGCAAGTAACGAAGAAATCGCTATTAGAAAAAATCGAAAACGTTCTGTCCGAACACCTAACGCATTAGCCATTTCATCGCCTAACATCAAAATGTTCATCTTAGAAGGCAGAAAAAAACAAATAACAATCCCAAAAATCGCATACGGTAATATAAGTGATAGGTTTTTCCACGCAACACCATTTAGACTCCCCACAAGAAAACCAGTTGCATTTGCTATTCTATCTGGGAAAAAACTCCGTATGATGTCATTAAACGCCCCAAAGACAGCCGCAACTGCCATCCCTGATAATATCATTTTTACAGGACTAACCCCTTTTTCATAAGCTATCGCATAAATAACCATAGTGGTCAAAAAAGCACCTAATATGGATCCTATGGGGAGTAAATAAAAGAAACTCGGAAATACAACTAAAGTCAAATACCCGACAAAGCTAGCGCCACTTGTGACACCTATAGTAGAAGGTGATGCAAGATGATTCCGCATTACACCTTGTAAAATACATCCTGAAAGTGCTAAACAAATCCCCACAAGTCCGCCCGATAAAACTCTAGGAAGCCTCACATGCCATATGATGAGTCTTGCTGCTGAATCATCTGCAATCAATATTGCTCCTAAAGACTCTTTTATCGTAAATTCCATTGAACCTAAACAAACAGAAGCGACGGTTACTATAATACTCACAACAAACAAAATTATAATTAAAGACACTCTATACAAATTAGTATTTACTATTGAGTTGTTATTCAATATAAAAGCCTCCTATTTTAAAAACTTAAAGTAATGTCTTTAACTTTTATTTATAAACAATATATCCGATGTAATCTGCTTTCTTAGGAAATTGTATGGCAGTATTTGGACATTTTCTCATGCATTTTGAGCACAACAAAACACATGCTGTAGGTCTTTTTACAACTGGAACCCCTTCTTCAATTTCATAAACATTTTTAGGACAAAATTCGACACATATTTGGCATCCATTGCATTTACTATAATTAATTGTTGGGTTCCAATCTATCTCTGCTCTTGGCTTTAGCAACACCTTATGTGCTCTGATCTTTTGGCAAAGCGTCATCAATTCTTCTGACTCTGTTTTTTCATCCAACAGCGCCCTTGTCACTTCCGCTCTCAAAATATCTGACATCTCGTAACTCAAAAGTCTATTTAATTTACTTCTATAGTGATTATTCATGACTTGCCTCTCTTCCAATTTACTCAATCGGGTAGTCGTGAAAATTTAATAACTTGCACGCGTAAGATTGTGTCCATGCCAGCTTTTTTCCATAAAAAAAACACCACCAAAAATGGGGTGTGCAATTGCTACTTTCTGCATAACCAATAAATAAACTCCATCCCCGAGAATTGGTACTATTAACGGTAGGTCTCCTGACTTGCCTTCTTCCTTAAATACACCTTCCCGTTTTCACAGTGGTATTGTACTCTCGTCCAGCTTACAGTAGTGGGTGCTGTTCAGGATTTTCACCTGATTCCCTTTTGACACCAAATTGGTGACCGTAAATAAAACTATTAAGTTGTTTCTAATGATACCACAAAAAAATGGCATATGCAATAATGCTCGAATAGCTAACATCTCATGACTTGAGTTTTTAAATGAAAAAAATCACCCTAAGAAAATTCAACTTAAGGTGATTAAAATATTTAAATTTATGCTTTTTCTTTTGTTGCACGCTCTTTTTCTTTCGGCGCATGCTCTTCAAGGTTATAAAAAACTCGGACTTCTTTTTCAATTACATCTCGAATTTCTGGATTTTGGATTAGGTATTCTTTAACATTCTCTCTACCTTGACCAATTTTATTGCCTTCATAACTGTACCAAGAACCAGATTTCTTAATGATCTCTGCATTTGCAGCCACATCCAATATACTGCCTTCTTTAGAAATACCAGTGCCATACATGATATCGAATTCAGCTTGTTTAAAAGGAGGTGCTACTTTATTTTTAACGACTTTTACACGAGTTCGACTGCCTACAATTTCACTATCTCTTTTAATGGTGTCAATCTTTCTGACATCTAATCTAATTGAAGCATAAAATTTAAGCGCATTTCCACCAGTGGTCGTCTCAGGATTACCGAACATAACGCCAATCTTCATTCTCAATTGATTTATGAAAATGACTGTACAATTTGATCGATTAATAATCCCAGTTAATTTTCTAAGCGCTTGAGACATTAAACGTGCTTGTAACCCCATATGAGAGTCACCCATTTCACCTGTAATCTCCGCTTTTGGCACTAAAGCTGCCACTGAATCAATAACAACAATATCTATCGCACCACTTCTAACAAGTGCATCCACGATTTCAAGTGCTTGTTCACCAGTATCCGGTTGGGAAACGATTAAATCATCAATGTTGACACCAATCTTCCCTGCATATACTGGGTCAAGTGCGTGTTCTGCATCTATAAAAGCTGCAACACCACCACGTTTTTGAGCTTCAGCAATCATATGAAGCGTTACTGTGGTCTTACCTGATGATTCTGGTCCATATATTTCAACAACTCTTCCTTTAGGTATGCCACCTATACCAAGTGCTATATCCAAGTCAATTGAACCAGTTGGTATACTTTCAATATTCATTTTTGCAGATTCATCACCGAGTTTCATGATAGATCCTTTACCAAACTGTTTTTCGATTTGTCCGAGTACATTATCTAATGCTTTTTGTCTTTCGCTCATTTAATTAAACACCCACCTTTTTATAAGAACGTTTGTTCTATCTCATTATACCATATTGTCTTGTTCTGTCTAGTCTTTTAATGAACTTTAACTCAATAATATTTTATCCATATTTTTACAATTTGTAAAGTCCTAATTATTCTACCTACTACAATTTTGTAATTTCATCATAAAGCATTTTTAAAGCTTTATTCACGGTTCTATTTTGTACGGTTAATCGATCACCGGAAAAGTGATTTTCAAAAGTCATAATCTTCTGACCAATTTTTAGGCCTATATACACAAGACCCACTGGCTTTTCAACGGTTCCACCAGTTGGTCCCGCTACCCCAGTTATGGAAACACCAATGGTCGATCCTGTTTTCTCACAGAGCCCCTTAACCATCTCAAAACAAGTTTCATGGCTCACAGCACCATGCGTTAAAAGTGTTTCTTCAGCAACATTTACTTCATCCATTTTAGCTTCATTCGAGTAAGTTACAATGCCACGGTCTACAACCTTGGAGACGCCACTGAACTTGACGATACTTTCAACCAATTTTCCACCAGTACAAGATTCTACAAAAGATATGGATAGATTTTTTTCAAGCAGAATAGAAGCCACGACTTCACTTATATCTTGCCCTTCTTCAGAGATAATATAAGATCCGATTCTCGTTTTAATAGTATCGACCATTGATGCTACACTGCGCTGACACTCTTCCTCGGTATCCCCAAAAGAAGTGACGCGGACCAGCACTTTGCCCTCTCCTGCGTAGGTTGCAATCGTTGGATCTGTCTGTTCATCAATAAGGTCTAACAAGGCATCTTCTGTACTTGATTCTCCTAAATCATATACACTTAAATATTTTGAAAACATTTTGTTTGGATTTAAAGCCATTAAATAGGCTTGAATGTATTCATCATATAACCATTTCATTTCTTTCGGTGGACCAGGAAGAATAACAATATGCTTATTTAAAGATTCCAATTTCATGATACATGCAGGTGCAGTCCCCATTTCGTTATCCAGAATTAGAGCATTTTCTGGAAAATAAGCTTGTCTTTTGTTATTTTCGGTCATAACACGATTAAATTGCCTAAATCTTTTTTCGATACGGTCCATACTGTGTTGGTCAAATACCATTTCAGCACCTAGCGTCTTTGCAATAATCTCTTTTGTAATATCATCTTGAGTCGGACCAAGACCGCCAGTTGTAAAAATAACATCGCATTCGTCTATTAGTAATTTCAACATATTTTCAATCCTAAGCGGATTATCGCCCACAGTTAAATGATAATAAACACCAATACCAATTTCATTTAACCTTTGGCTCAAAAAAGTAGCATTTGTATTAACCGTCTGTCCCATAAGCAACTCTGTTCCAATTGCCAAAATGCCTGCCCTTAGATATTTTGAAGACTTTGTCATATTCTTTTCTCCTCTACTTCTGAATATAAATTACGTTATCTTTAACGTTTAACAACACTTTAGATAAACGGTTAGAAAGCTCAGTTCCAACCAGAACAATTATTAATGATATATAATATGCTAGATCAACATAAGTATTTCATGTCAATCTAGCACCCTTTTATTTAAGAACTTGTTTATTTTTAGCAATATAATCGTAGCCTGATATAATTGTCAAAATCGTTGCAACCCATACTAAAATTGTATCCATTGGGATAGAAAGCAACGAAAAAGGAAAATTATTCATCAAGATCACAATAATCATAATCATTTGAGAAATTGTTTTTGATTTTCCCCACCATCCTGCTGAAATAACAATGCCTTCAGCGGCAGCGATCGCTCTAAAAATACTTACAATAAGTTCTCTTGATATAATTATAATAACAACCCATGAACTTATTTTACCAAGTTCAACAAAGCAAATAAGCGCAGAGACCACCAACAGTTTATCCGCAAGTGGATCCATAAATTTTCCGAAGTTTGTAATCAAATCTAATTTTCGTGCCAAATAGCCGTCTAAAAAATCTGTAAAGGAAGCAACCGCAAAGACAAGAAGTGCAAGTAGCATCATTTTATTTAATAAAAGGCCAATCATTATCGGGATCAAAATAATTCTTAAGAGTGTTAATTTATTTGCTATGTTCATGATATACCTCTCCAATGACATCATATTCCAACGCATCCACTATTTTAACATCTACAAAACAACCTATATTAAGTGATTCCGCTGTATTTATATACACAACACCGTCAATCTCTGGTGAATCATATTTGGTACGTCCTACATAAATTTTATTTTCTTCTACAACTTCTTCCACGAGAACCTCATAGACTTTTCCCACTTTAGAATAACTTAAGCTCTCTGAAATATTCATTTGAAGTGCCATTAAAGCATCTCTACGTTCAATCATAACGTCTTCATCAACTTGATTTGGTAATTTAAAAGCTGGTGTATTTTCTTCATTCGAATAAGTAAAAGCACCCAACCTATCAAATTTCACCGCTTTGACCAACTTTAAAAGTTCATCAAAATCTTGATCCGTTTCTCCAGGAAATCCAACAATACAGGTTGTCCTAATAACGGCTTCTGGATCTCTTTTTCTAATTTTCTGAGTTATTTCCAGAATATCATCATGTGTTGTTTTGCGGTTCATCAATTTTAATATCTTATCACTGGCATGTTGAATTGGAATATCAAAATAATTCACCACTTTATCGTTCGAGAAAAATCCTTCTAATAGATCATCATCTAAAATATCTGGATATGAGTACTGGACTCGAATCCATTTTAAACCTTCTATCTCGTTGAGCTCAGCTAAAAGCCTAGGTAACGAAGGTTTTTCATAAAGGTCAATACCATATCTCGAAGTATCCTGAGCGATTAGAATCAATTCTTTAACACCCATCGAAACCAAATCTTTTGCTTCATCAACAATATCTTCAAGTGCTCTCGACCGGTACTTTCCTCGTAGCTTTGGAATAATACAATAGGTACATCTATTGTCACATCCCTCTGCAATTTTAAGGTAAGCAAAGTAACCAGGTGTCGTTAAAATTCTTGGTAAATTCTCTGGAATTTGAAGGTCAACAGATTCCATAAAAATCTTCTGGCTTTTGTCCTGATCAAGTGTTTTAATCACTTCATTTACCTTATAAAAATTACTGGTTCCAACGATTGCATCAATTTCTGGAATTTCTGCCAAAAGCTCATCAGGATACCGTTGAGATAAACACCCTGTCACAATTAGCTTTTCTAATACACCTTCTGTTTTCAATTTTGCAAAATCTAAAATCACATTAATAGATTCTTCCTTTGCATCATGAATAAACGAACAAGTATTTACAACTAAAATCTCAGCATCTTCAGCTTGATCGCACAAAGCGTAGGATTCATCCAAGATCCCTAACATTTGTTCTGAATCTACTAGATTTTTAGAACAGCCTAAAGTTTCAATAAATAATTTTTTCATCATACCCTCTTATTTTCTATAATATTCTTTATACCCTATATCTACATTAATCCTCTGAACTCGTAAGATTTTCTTCTTCTGTATCAGCTGGGTCATAAATCGTATCCTCAGAAGAACTGTTTTGATCATAATCCTGATCGTGTACTTGATCATATTCCACTTCATTTGAAGCACTTACTTCACCACTTGATTCATTATCCGTATCTGAGATATCATACGCCGAATCAAATTCTGCCGCCGTCATTAGTACTTCTCTTGGTTTACTCCCTCTAGAAGGTCCAATAATACCACGTTCTTCCATTGAATCAATCATTCTAGCAGCTCTATTGTAGCCTACTCTGAATTTTCTTTGCATCATGGATGCAGAGGCCTGTCCTGAATCCAAAACGATTCTAATAGCGTCTTCAAGGTATTCATCCGCTTCTTCAAAATCTTTTTCTACGCTCTGAACATCCTCTAAAATCGAATCATTGTAAGTAACTTCTAAAGATTGATTTTTAATAAAGTCAACAACACCTTCTACTTCATCATCTGACATAAATGCACCTTGAGTACGTTTTGGTTTCGCTGCGCCAACAGGATAAAAGAGCATATCACCTTTACCTAGTAGCTTTTCTGCACCGCCCATGTCTATGATAGTCCTTGAGTCAATAGCCGAGGAAACCGAAAAGGCTATTCTCGATGGAATATTGGCTTTAATCAGCCCCGTTATAACATCAACAGATGGTCTCTGAGTAGCTACAATTAAGTGAATTCCCGCTGCTCTGGCCATTTGAGCAAGTCTACAAATGGCATCTTCCACTTGATTTGGCGCCACCATCATTAAGTCAGCAAGTTCATCAATGATCACAACAATTTGTGGCAACAACTCTATGCCCTGAGGCTCCGCTTTTTTATTATATCCTTTCATGTCACGAACCGTTAATTCCGCAAATAACTTGTATCGTCTCGACATTTCATTTACAGCCCAGTTCAGTGCAATAGATGCCTTTTTAGGATCTGTCACAACTGGCAAAATCAAATGAGGAATACCATTATAAGTACTGAGTTCAACTACCTTTGGATCTATCATTAAAAATTTAACTTCATCTGGTCGTGCATTAAATAAAATACTCGAAATAATTGTATTCACACAGACAGACTTCCCAGACCCTGTTGCACCTGCTATAAGGAGATGAGGCATACTCGCAAGGTCGCCTACAATTGCGTTTCCAGAGATATCTTTACCAAGTCCAATCGTTATTTTAGAAGTTTGTTTTTTAAATTCTGGCGAATTCAGAACTTCCTTTATCGTTACCATGGAAGTGACTTTGTTTGGCACTTCAATTCCGATTGCTGCCTTTCCAGGTATTGGAGCAATCCTCACATGACTTGTGGCTAAATTCAGAGCTATATCATCACTTAAACCAACAATTTTACTCACCTTAACGCCTGGACTCAATTGAACCTCAAACATCGTAATCGTTGGCCCGCGCTTAACTGAAACCACTTTTGCTTCTACGTTAAAATTGACAAGTGTCTCTTCCAACAATTTCGCCATTTCCATATATTCTTCTTGATTATCTAATAATTTGGCATTTTTATTTTCTTTAAGCAAAGTAATCGGTGGCAGAACATAGTGTTCTACTGGCTTTGTAATATTTTCTTTAATTTCATCATTTACACTTTGTCTAACTTCTGGTTCTATATCTTTTTCTTTAATTTTAACCACTTTTTTATCTGGCTCTTCAGTATTGGGCACTGGATTCGAGTGAACTTCTTCTGAAGCTTTATTGTGAACCTCTTCTGATACTTTATTGACAACTACTTCTGTTTCCTCTGGTTCCGTCACAGCATCTGCTTTGAGCGTTTCAACCATTTGTATTTTAGGTTCAACTTTGGTTTTAACTTCAGGTTCAACACTGGTTTCCATCATTGGTTGGGGTTGGGGTTGAACTCTAATCGTCTCTTTAATTTTAGGCTCTCCTTTAGAGCTACCCTTAAAAATAGACTTTACACCTGACATGACTAATTCTGGTGCTGAATGATGAACAGGTGCTGGTACAACCGGTGAAGGTGCAACAGGCATCTTAGGTTCGACTGGTGTCTTCGTCTCAACTTTAGTCTCATTCGCCTGCACGTTTGGCTTATCATCATGTTCATACGAATCATAATCAAAAGCTTTGACATCCTTTTTTCTTGAAGCTTTTCGATAAGTATCTAACGTATTTAAAAAATGTTCAGAACCTGCTTCCACTGGATGTTGTGGTTCTAACTTTTGAGGTTTTGGGGTTTGAGGTTTTGACAGCGTTTCTGGCTGAGAAGCAGATGCCACAGCTCGCGCTTCCATCAATCTTGCGATCTCTTCTTTCTTTATCTGTTTTTTATTAAGTTGTTTTTTTCTTTTTTCCTCCCAAAGTTCATGGATTGAAATTCTAGTCCAAACAATAAAACCTGATACAAAGGAAACAATGATCAAAATAAAAGCCCCTATATTACCAATCAACTTAAGCACTCCAAGTGTAATCAGTTCACCAATGACACCACCACCACTTAAAAGAACACTTCTATTAAAAGTCGTCTTATATTGCTCAGCAGTTCCAAAATTTGAGTTCATTTTGAAAAGATCTCTCTCCACACCTGGAAAAACCATCATTGTTGTCAAAAGCATAGCACCCAAAAGAATCAAAGACATTGCAATATAGATTCGTTTTCTTGCAGGTTTAAAATTCATATTAATATGCACAAAAATATAAATAAATATAAAAACGGGTAGAATAAACCCCACATAAGAACATAATCCTAAATAAATGTTTTTAATCGCATGTCCTAATTGCCCCACAGTTGAAGTATACAGGCTTAACATTGTGAATATTGTAAATGCAACTAAAGCGATCATCTTAAGTTCATAAGTTACTTTATAATGATGCTCCAACTCTTTTGCTGTCTTTTTAACGGGTTTTTTCGCAGTGGTTCTACTCCTACTGGTTGTGGTAGGTGCTTTTTTTCTTGTTGTCGTTTTCTTAGTTGTCTTTGGGGTAGCCAAAGGATCACCTCCGTCTAGTTGTTTAGTCCAAATTCATCATGTAAGGCTTGAATCGCTTTCGTTAATTCTTGTTCTCTTACTAAACAAGATATAGTAGTATGAGAATCCGATGTTTGCAAAATACTCACTTTGTTAAGTGTGAGCGCCAGTGCAACACGCTTCATAACCCCTGGTACACCATGAATACCATACCCTATAACAGTCACTTTTGAACAAGCTTCTGTAATGTGAGCATCAAGGTCTAAGGCGTTTGTCAAGTTGTGTATTGTCATTTGATGTATTTGATCCACTGTAAAAATCTTTTCATTTTCAAGAAAATTGATCAAATCAATGGAGATACTTGATTTTTCTAACGCTTGAAGTAGCTGTTCAAATCTAGGATCGTAATTACCCACTTTGACTTTTACTTGTATAATATCATTTTTATGGGCAACCGCAGTCACTATTTTTTTGACTTCTGGTGTATGTGCACCATGAATAAGCGTTCCAAGACCTTCTGAAAAAGTATTTTTTATAAATAAGCGCCTGTTACTTCTCTTCGCAATCGCCACAGCTTTAGGGTCTACTACTTTCGCACCATCAAGCGCCATTTGATGCATTTCTTCATAACTGATCGTATTCAAAACTCTAGCATCCCCAACATGTCTTGGATCAGCAGTCATGACCCCATCAACATCAGTATAAATCTCTATGAAATCTGCATTTAAAGCTTCTCCTAAGATTGCAGCCGTGGTATCAGAACCACCTCTGCCAAGCGTGGTAATGTCACCTGATTCGGAAACCCCTTGAAACCCAGTAACTACAGTCACATAACCTTGATCTAAAAGATTTGTAATTCTACCTGTATTCACCTTTTTAACGGTGGCATTTCCTGCGACATTATCTGTTATAATCCCAGCTTGATAACCCGTTAAGGCTTTCGCTTTTATACCATGACCTCTCAACCAATTAGAAATATAAGCCGCTGAAATGGTCTCACCACAACTCATTAACAAATCTAAATCAGCTGTATTCATCTCAAAATGGGGTTGTTGATACATTTGAATCAAAGTATCCGTTGCATAAGGTGCACCTTTTCTCCCCATTGCAGATACCACAATAACCAATTGATTACCACTTGAAATAATTTTTTGGGTGTTTGAGACGATGATATTTCGCCCCTCTTCAGTGGACACTGAAGTCCCGCCATATTTTTGCACAATAATCGACATTTTTACCTCTATATTCTAAAATTAATCATTCTAAAATTAATTACACCCCAGTAGAACCAAATCCACCAGTCCCTCTATCCGTCTCTTCTACGGCATCAACTTGATCCCATGTAATTCTTTCATATTTTGTAATTATGAGTTGTGCTATTCGATCTCCTTTTACTATTTTAAAAGGTTCATTTCCAAGATTAATGATTGGAACTCTTAATTCACCTCTATAATCACTATCAATTGTACCCACACAATTAACAAGCGTGATGCCATTTTTTATAGATAAACCTGATCTTGCCCTCACTTGGCCTTCATAGCCCACTGGGATTTCTAAAAAAATGCCTGTGGGTACTAAAGTTCTTTCCATTGGCTTGATGATAATTTCACTTTCATTATTTGATAAAAGATCCATTCCTGATGAACCAAGAGTCTGATAATTAGGTAACGGATTATTTGATTTATTCACAATTTTAATATTCATGGGACCCTCCAATAATTTATACTCATATGTTCTATTATATCAATTTATAACGCTAAACATCAAATTTTATATTTAACTGATGCCCTCTTTAAGCATGTTGAACAGACTTTCTGTTAACGCTCTATCCACATCGCCCACAATTGCAAGTGCTATTTTTTCTTTTTCAAAACAAAGGTCCATTAAAGCATTAACCGTTTCCGTTTTTATATTATTTATTTTTGTCATCATCTCATCAAAGTTTTTTTCTTTCTGAGTGAAGAGTTCTAACCGTCCAATTAAGTCCATATAGTTGTCTGTACCTTCTAAGCCCAGTACAAAGCTCCCTTTTAAATGAGCTCTAGCATGCTCTACATCTTCATCTGTAAGCCTATTTCGCTTCAATTCATTGATCGTTTCAATGACAAGCCTTAGAGTTTGCTCTAAGTTCTCCTTAGCAACACCAAAGCTGATATTCAATGTGCCTATGTCATCATAAAAACTGGGTTGGCTAAAAATAGAATACGATAAACCTGATTCTTCACGCACTTTTTGAAACAACATACTGCTATTGTTACCCCCTAGTACATTAGAGAGTAACATCAAATCATAACTTTTTTTGTCATCATAGGGAACACCAGGCATATCTATGGACACTTGAACTTGTTCATTATCTTTATATTTATAACCAAATGCTGAATGAAATGTTGGTTTAACTAAATCCAGTTCCAACCTTTTATTCTGAGGCATTTTTCCAAAATATTTCTCACACAGTCTTTTAAGCTCAGTTTCATCAAACTCACCTGCGATTGATATAACTGCATTATTGGCCACATAATAATCTGAGTAATAAGCAACAAGATCCTCTCGCTTGAAGCCAGAAACCGTTTTTTTAGACCCCAAGATAGGCAATGATAAAGCATGATCGCCAAATGTAATCCCAGTTAAAATATCTTCAACTAAATCCTCAGCAGAATCTTCATACATATTGATCTCATCCAATATGACCGTTTTCTCCACCTCAATATGCTCTGATGCAAACGTCGAATGTTGTATCATGTCTGACAACACATCAAAGCCAACTTCGAGATCTTCACCTAAAAGCTTAGTATAGTAACAAGTGCATTCTTTTGCTGTATACGCATTGATTTCACCACCTATACCATCTATGATTAAAGCAATCTCCTTAGCCGATCTTTTTTCTGTGCCTTTGAACATCATATGTTCAATAAAGTGTGATATGCCATTATTGCTTTTGTTTTCATTTGCTGAGCCTGCCTTTATCCAAACACCTACACAGACAGATTTATAACCTTCTAATTTTTGGTATACGACACTTAATCCATTACTCAATTGCATCTTATTATGCAAACTGTCACCTCTTTTTTTGTACTTTTCAACTCTCTAATGATTATAAAAACTAACGATATAACATAAGAAAGATAATACTTGCACTAAGGCAAATATTATCTTTATCTCTTTGCTTATGAAAATATTATAATCTATGCTTCAGTTTTATTTGCTTCTAATAACGCTTTTCTAGATAAATTAATTCTGCCTTGATCATCAATCTCAATAATTTTCACTGTAACTTCATCACCAATATTTAAGACATCTTCCACTTTAGCAATTCGTTTCGTATCGATTTGAGAAATATGGCACAAACCTTCTTTTCCAAAACCTAAATCTACGAACACACCGAATTTCATCAGTCTAGTGACCTTACCCGTAAATACAGCGCCAACCACTGGATCTTTAGTGATGCCTTCGATTTCAGCAAGTGCATTTTCGCCACCAATACCATCATTAGCTGTAATAAGAACCGAACCATCATCTGAAATATCAATTTTAACATTGTGTTCAGCAGTGATTCTTTGAATCACTTTACCACCAGGTCCAATAACGTCTCTGATCTTATCTGGATTGATTTTGATACTAAATACTCTTGGTGCATACTTAGAAAGTTCAGGATTAGGTGTTGTAATGACTTCAGCCATTTTACCAAGGATGAATAAACGGCCTTCTTTAGCTTGTGCAAGTGCATTTTCAAGCAACGCTTTATCAAGACCATCCACTTTAATATCCATTTGAAGTGCTGTGATACCCTCTTTAGTCCCTGCCACTTTAAAGTCCATGTCGCCAAGCGCATCTTCCATACCTTGAATATCTGTCAAGATTGAAATTTTACCTTCTTCTTGGATTAATCCCATTGCAATACCTGCCACAGAATCTTTAATCGGTACACCGGCATCCAAAAGAGACAATGTACTACCACAAATACTCGCTTGTGAACTAGAACCGTTACAAGTAACAACTTCTGATACCACTCTAATCGCATAAGGGAAATCCGTTTCTGATGGTAATACTGGCACTAAAGCTCTCTCGCCTAATGCACCATGACCAATCGCTCTTCTATTAACTCTATTCATCCCAGTCTCTCCAACTGAAAATGGTGGGAAGTTATAATGATGCATATATCTTTTTGTCTCTTCGAGTCCAAGACCATCAATGCGTTGAGCTTCTCCAAGAGCACCTAAAGTTGTAATCGAAAGTGCTTGTGTCAATCCTCTTGTAAAGAGCCCTGAACCATGTGTTCTCGGCAATAAGCCTACTTCACTAGAAATCGCACGAATATCTTTTATCCCTCTACCATCTGGTCTAACACCTTCGTTTGTAATCATTTTTCTAACAATATTTTTCTCAATTGCTTTGAACTGCTCTTTTAAGAAATCTTTATCATCTGGATGCTCTTCTTCAAAATGTGCAATCATTTCATCTTTAAGTTCATCTAAAGCATCATTACGATCGTGTTTATCGTGGATTCTAACTGCTTTATCCATTTTTTCTGCTAAGAAATCATAAATTTCTCTCACATAAGTTTGATCCACTTCTGGCACTAAAATTTCAAACTTAGGTTTGCCGACTTCTTCACTGATCATTTCAATAAATGCACAGATTTCTTTGATTGTTTCATGTCCGAACATAATCGCTTCAAGTACAATATCTTCTGGTAAAATATCAGCACCAGCTTCAACCATAACCACAGCATCTTTCGTCCCAGAAACCACAAGATGTAATCTTGATCTTTCCGCTTCTTCAACTGTTGGGTTAATGACTAACTTGTCATCTACATAACCCACAATAACAGCTGCAGCAGGGCCGTTGAAAGGAATATCAGAAACACCAAGTGCAATTGATGCACCATTCATAGCCACTGTGTCTGGCGTGCAGTCTTGATCCACAGATAAAACAGTTGCAGTAACTTGCACATCATTTTTCATACCATCTGGAAATAATGGTCGAATTGGTCTATCAATCATTCTAGCTGTTAAAACAGCTCTTTCAGAAGGTCTACCTTCTCTTTTAATAAAACCACCCGGTATTTTACCAACAGAATATAATTTTTCTTCGAATTCAACACTTAGTGGAAAGAAATCTATGCCTGTTCTCGGTTTTTTGCTTGCAACAGCAGTAACAAGAATGACTGTTTCACCATAGCTCACAAGCGCTGAACCATTTGCTAAATTACCCATCTTGCCGAGTTCTACTTTAAAGGGCCTTCCAGCGATTTCTTTTTCAAAAACTCTTACTTCTTTAATCATAATGCCTCCTAATAATTTGACATTATCTCACAGAATTTATCCTACTTATTTCAAATCAACGCTCAAACCAAATGAGTGCTCACTTCAAATAAGTAGGATTTTAAGATAAATTCTCGGATAACGTTTTAGTAAAATGACTTACTCATTACATTATACTAAATTAATGCACAAATATAAAGTGTTAAATCATTCATGTTTAACCTCTCTTTTAATCACATCTCATAAGTTGAAAAATTCAGCTTGAGATGAGCAAAACACAACTTCTAACAACATTTGAGCCATCTCTCGATGTCTCAAACCGATTTTCAATGACACTGTTTAAGGTTGAACACCCCTCATCACAGCTTTCGGCTCAAATCTTGTTGTTTTAAAAAAAAAGGTAGATTATACAATCTACCTTTGTTCCATACTATTTTCTTAATCCTAATTCTTGAATTAAGTTTCTGTATTTATCAATATCGTTATCTTTTAAGTAAGTCAAAAAGTTTCTTCTTTGTCCTACCATTTTTAAAAGACCTCTTCTTGAGTGATGATCTTTTTTATGAGCTTTTAAATGCTCATTTAAGTCATTGATTCTGAAAGTTAAAAGTGCAACTTGAACTTCTGGAGAACCAGTGTCCGTTGGATGCGTTTTAAATTTCTCGATAATTTCTTGTTTTTTTTCTTTTGTGATCATGTTTTGTTTCCTCCATTTCATAATTTAGCCCACAAGCTATGTAGTCGTCGGAGTCTCGAACAACAGAGCAAGCGGTGTACAACATTTCAATTATATCATCAATAAACTATTTCGGCAAGTGTGCTTTAAAATATTCTCTAGCCTTTTTCAAATCTGATTCCATTTTTGTAACAAGATCCTCTACAGATTCAAATTTCATTTCATCTCTAAGACGTTTAATGAAATGTACTTCTATTTGCTCACCATAAAGAACTTGATCAAAATCAAAGATATAAGTTTCCATATTAAGTCCAACTTGATCAAAAGTAGGATTATATCCCACATTAGTAACACTTTTATAGACAGTGTTCTTATAGATTGTTTCTGTAATATAAACGCCAGATTTAATAGTGCTGATATTTTCTTTAATCCTTAGATTTGCAGTGGGAACACCAATTGTCTTACCAAGCTTTTTCCCTTCAACAACAGTCCCTTTAACGAAATGTTTTCTACCAAGATAGAAATTGGCTTCTACAATTTTCCCTTCAAGTAAGAGTTCTCTAATTAAAGTTGACGATATTCGAATATCATTTTTCATAATGGGTTCAACAATTTCAAAGGTATATCCATATACTTTTGAAAACTCTATGAGCATGTTGATATCGCCTCTAGCTTTTCTGCCAAAACGATAATCATAGCCCACTGTGAGATGTTTCATATGAAGCTTTCCAACGAGAACATCTTTAATAAAATCTTCTGGTTCAATCTTTAGCTGGTCTTCATCAAATTTTATCAAAGCCAAATAATCTAAACCAAACCTCGTAAAAATTTGAGTTTTTTCATCTACGTCCATAATCTTTGGTGGCACATTATTAGGTGTTAAAATTTCTCTTGGGTGATTTGAAAAAGTATAGACAAATGTTTTTAAGCCTCTACCCTCAGCTATTTTTTTCATTTCACTTAAGACTTCCATATGTCCAATGTGTAAGCCATCAAACGTTCCAAGCGCCACTGAAGTATTGCACTCTTGTACATCAATTTCCTCAAGTTCAAAATAAATTTTCATAAAAAGCACCTATTCTTTAACGATTGTCCATTTATAATAACTTCTTCATGAACAATCCCTTATCTGTATTTTGGGCTATACCATAAAAGGTATGACCTACGTATATTCTATAAAACTTTCTATTATTTTTCAATTGAATCTCACTCTTAAAACGATCCAGTTGAATTTTAACACCATTTTGAATTAACTTATGATACTTTGCTAAATCTGGTAATACGATACTATCCATAAATGAAAGAGCTTCCTCTATGGACACCAAATGCTCAAATATCATCTCTAAATTTACAGCCTCAATGGGAATTGCTTTATCTAAATTAAAGGGGTCTGACATCGTTCTTCTAAGTTCGGTCATATGTGCATAGCATTCCAGTTTAAGGCCAATATCATGACACAATGTTCTGATGTAAGTTCCCTTGGAACAGACGATGTCAAACTCTATTGTATGATGTCTGACGTTGATGTTCTCTATGCTATAAATTGTCCTTTTCCGTGCTTCACGTTCAACGACAATTCCCTTTCGTGCAAGATCAACCAATTTTTCACCATTAACTTTTAAAGCACTATACATCGGTGGAATTTGATCTATTTCACCGATAAAACTTTGAATCACATCCACAATTCTTTTTTGATCTATTTCGAAATTGGGATCTGATGTTTGATGCGTCACCACACCCCATCGATCTTGAGTATCTGTTGCAGACCCTAAACACATTTCACAGTGATAGCCCTTTGCATTTTCAAGAAGAAAATCTACTATTTTAGTGGACCGACCAATACAAATTGGTAAAACACCTGTAGCCATCGGATCTAAAGTACCTGTATGGCCAATTTTTTTAGTCTTCAACTTCTTCCGTAAAATCGCAACCACATCATGAGAAGTCATATCTTTAGGTTTATCTATGACAATGATGCCATTAATCTCTTGAGACATTATAAAGACTCTCCTATCATCTTAAGAATAGCGCTTTCAATTTCCAGTTCACTCATTAGCGATTTAAAGCCTGCAGCCTTTTTATGACCGCCACCACCTAAAGCAACCGCAACCTCGCTCACATCAAAATCATTTTTTGATCGCATGGAAATTTTATATTCATCTTGATCCATATATTTTATAAAGACAACAACTTCTACGCCTTTTATATCTCTTACGTATTCAACAACACCATCTGTATCATATTCTTTAAGTGCTAATTGATTTTTTAAAGCTTCTGACAATTTTACAACAGCACATTTTCCTTCAAAATGAAGCGATAATGTATCAAATATCTTATTAAGTAACCATAATTTTTCAAAAGACTTATTTTGAAAAATTTCTACGTTAAGTCGGTTGAAATCAAATCCTTTTTCAACGAGAGATTTACATACTTCAAATGTGTATGGCCGTGTATTAGAATATCTAAAATTCCCTGTATCTGTAACAATTGCCGCATAAAGACCTTGGGCTGCAAAAGCATCAAGCTCTACTTTAAAGTAGTCGAGAATTTTATAAATAAGCTCTCCAGTGGATGAAGCTTCAGGTTCTACTATGTTTAAATCCGCAAAATTTTGATTGGTAATATGATGATCAATACTAATCGTAGGAATCGAGGATGACAGAAGCGATATTCTATCACCAATCAACTTTGGCTCTCCAGTATCAACAATTATAACCAATTCATACTTCATTTCTTTTGCTTCTTTAAGTGAAATAATAATGTCTTTATTCTCCTCAAATAGAAACAATAAATTTGAAGGTATATCATCATCTAAGACAATATACCCTGTTTTATTAAAGTCTTTAATTAAATGATACATCCCTATTGCTGAACCTAAAGTATCACCATCAGGAAGTACATGAGGAAAAATCAAAATCGTATTGACATTAGATTCTATTATATGATTTTTTAAAGTCTCAAATTTTGTATTCATTTTATTTTCCTCGGATATTATTCTTCATCATTTTCATTGTCATCAACTTTATCACTTAAATCTTCCGAAATATTTGCATCTTCTGCAATTTCGTCCTCATCATGCTTAATATGAAGCGATCCAATGATCTCATTTATATGCATACCGTGTTCAATTGAAGTATCTTGTTTAAAAATAGGTTCTGGTGTATATCTAAGCTTTATCCCTTTTCCAATTTCTTTACGAATGAATCCTTTCGCACTATTGAGACCATCAATTGTTTGTTGAGTGTTATGATTCGGATCAAACACACTGATGTAAATAGTTGCGTATCTAAGATCATTGGTTACATCTACGTAAGTTACCGATGCAAGCTTAGATACCCTAGGATCTTTAAGATCAAACATTATTATATGACTTACTATCTTTTTTATTTCCTCGTTTATGCGTTTATTTCTAGATTTAGACATATAAACACCCTCTTTCTGTTTTGTGTTTATAGAATGGACCATCATATACTGATGGTCCATTCTTAGCACAATTATAATTAAGCTAATTTTTAAAGTTCTCTTTTAACTTCTTCCATGATGAATGCTTCAATCTCATCATTTTCTTTCAAATCATCATATTTTTCTAGACCAATACCACATTCATACCCAGTATTAACCTCTTTAGCATCATCTTTAAAGCGTTTAAGAGATGCAATTTTACCTTCAAAGATAACAATGCCTTCACGAATAACGCGAACTTGAGCATTACGTGTTACTTTACCTGTTGTAACGTAACCGCCTGCAATTGTACCAACATTAGGCACTTTGAAAGTTGCACGCACTTGAATTCTACCAAGTACAACCTCTTTGAAAGTAGGTTTTAACATCCCTTTCATTGCAGTTTCAACATCATTAATTGCATCGTAGATGATACTATAAGTTCTAATGCTAACGCCTTCTTGATCTGCAATGAAAGATACATTTGCAGATGGTCTAACGTTAAAACCAATGATAATTGCACTGGAAGCTGCAGCTAATGACACATCACTTTCAGATATCGCCCCAACACTGGCATGTAGAATGTTAACACGTACTTCTTCATTTTTAATTTTAAGAAGTGATTGTTTTATGGCTTCAACAGAACCGTGGACATCAGCCTTAACAATAATATTAAGATCTTTAATTTCACCTTGTTGAATTTTTTCAAATAGCTCTTCAAGTGTGAGACCACTATTTTTACTAAGTGATTTTTCTCTCATTTGAATTGCATTTTTATCTGCGAATAACTTAGCTGTTTTTTCATCAGGCGTTACGAAAATTTGATCTCCTGCTTGCGGAATATCTGATAAGCCATCAATTTCCACAGATGTAGACGGTCCAATTTTCTTAACTTTTTTACCTTTATCGTTGTACATCGCTTTAATTTTACCAGCAGAAGCCCCTGCAACAATAGGGTCCCCAACACTCATATGACCTTTTTCAAGGATGATTGTTGTAACTGTACCACGACCTTTAACAACTTTTGCTTCTATAACAGAACCCACACCTAAACGATTTGGATTCGCTTTTAACTCTAATACTTCAGCAACCAACAACACCATCTCTAGCAGTTTATCAAGACCTTCTCCTGTTTTAGCAGAAACCGGTACAGCAATAACATCGCCACCCCATTCTTCAATAAGGACACCGCGATCTGCAAGTTCTTGCTTAACACGATCTGGATTGGCATTTGGTTTATCAATTTTATTGATCGCAACAATAATAGGCACATTAGCCGCTTTACTGTGGTCAATAGCTTCAATAGTTTGTGGCATAACGCCATCATCAGCAGCAACAACTAAAATTGCAATATCTGTAACCTTAGCTCCTCTAGCTCTAAGTGACGTAAACGCCTCATGACCAGGTGTATCTAAAAATACAAGTTTCTCACCTTTATGAACAACTTCTGAAGCACCGATATGTTGTGTGATACCACCAGCTTCACCATCTGCTACACCAGTGTCTCTAATAGCATCTAGTAAAGATGTCTTACCGTGGTCTACATGACCCATAACAGTAACCACAGGGGCACGTTTAACCATATCTTCTGGCTTGTCTTCAGAATCAAGTTCAAACAATTCAACAAGATCCTCTTCTTCTACAATGATTTGTTCAAGCTCGATATTATACTCTAATGCCACTAACTCTGCTGTTTCAAAATCAATATCTTGATTAATCGTTGCCATAGTGCCTAATTCCATAAGCTTCATAATGACATCATTGATCCCTTTATTGATTTTCTCTGCAAATTCTTTAACCGTAACTGGCATTTCAATTTGAAGAACTTCTTTTGCTAACTTTTCATCTAATTTTTCAATTTTATCTTTTTCAAATTGTTGTTTATATTTTACTTTCTTTTGTTTCGTCTTTTTACCAAAGTTAAAGTTACGACGTGTGTCTGTTTCTTTAACTGCAATAGAACCTTTTTGCAATTTTTTTGCTTTTTTTGCTTTAGTTTCTAATTTATCTTGATCAAAAGTCACAACAATTTTATCTTTTTTAGGTTTTTTCTTCTTTGGTGTTTTTTCTTGAATTTCTGAAGCAAGTGACTTGATAGAAGAATCTACTTTCTTGTTCGAACCTCTTCCATCACGACTTTGATAATTGCCAGAACCTCTATTGTTCCCACCAGTGTTCGAACCGCCTTCTCTAGGTTTATAGCCACCTTCTCTTGGCTTGTACCCACCTTCTCTTGGCTTATATCCGCCTTCTCTAGGTTTGTATCCACCTTCTCTTGGCTTATACCCACCTTCTTTAGGTTTGTATCCTCCCTCTCGGTTACCGCCAGAACTTGAGTTGCGATTATCGTAACTGCGATTTCTATTATCACCACTTGGTCGATTTCCTGTCGGTCTGTCACCGGCAGGTCTCGGACTACGATTATCATAACTTCTATTTTGATTGTATCCGCCCGTTCTTTGATCACCTGTTCTCTGATCACCTGTTCTCTGATCACCTGTTCTCTGATCACCAGTGCGATTTGAATTATTTCGGTTATCATAATTACGATTGTTATTATATGTTCTGTTATCACCGCTTGGTCGATTTCCAGAAGGTCGATTATCATAACTTTTGTTTCGATTATCATAGCTTCGATTTCTGTTATCTGTAGTCTGTCTGTCACCAGTAGGTCTATCGCCTGTTGATCTCGGTGTAGAAGGTCGGTTATCATTATTGCGATTATCATAAGTTCTATTTTGGTTATAACCGCCCGTTCTTTGATCGCCCGATTTATTATCATATGATCTATTTCTATTATCATTATTTCTAGATCGGTTATCATAGCTTCTGTTATCATTTGTTCTAGGCGCACCAGCACCTGATGTTCTCGTATCATTCGTACGATTTCTGTTATCGTTCGAGCGATTATCATATGATTTACTACGTGTATCGTTACTATAACTCTTTGTGCTTTTTTTATGCTCTTCTTCTTTTATTTCTTTAGTGCGATCATATATAATTTTATGATGTTTTTCCGCTGGTTTTGATTGAGATTGATCTGAAGCACTCTTAGGCTTAAAATTATTCCTCAATTTTGCAACTTCATTGTCCTCTAAAGTACTCATATGAGATTTAATTTCAAGACCTAATTTTGTTGCTGCATCTTGAACCTCTTTATTAGATTTATTTAGTTCCTTTGCTAGTTCGTATATTCGGATTTTTGACATAGCTTCACCTCCGTGTTATAGAACATCAATTTTTTCAATCAATGCTCTAGAAAATTTTTTGTTTGAAATTCCGAACAAACCGTAATTCTCTTTGCCAATTGCTTTTGACAATTCATCCTTTGTATAAAGGATTCTATAGGCAACGTCTTCCGATTCGCACAACTGGATTATTTGTCTAGTAGTTGTTTCATTAAGATCATTCGCGATAATCATCAATGAAATTTTTTTTCGTTTTATGCCCTCGGTACAAAGGGTCTCTCCTAACACCAAATTACCCGATTTTTTTGCGAATCCCATAAGCGTTAAAACGTTATTCATGGTCATCTAACTTCTCCTTGAGCGCATCAAAAATAGAGTTGTCAATTTGAGTCTCAAAAGCGCGGTTAAATGAATTTTTCTTAATCGCTTGGTCGAAGCACTTCTTATCTTTACAAATATATGCGCCTCTACCATTTGCTTTTCCTGTAAAATCAACGAAGACTTCGTCTTCTTTATTTTTTACAACTCTAATGAGTTCTTTTTTTGGCTTTTGCTCACCGCAACCAATACATTTTCTCATTGGTATTTTTTTCATAATTATTCATCATCTCCGTATACTTCTTCATATTCGCCAATTTCACGCAAATAATTTTTATACTGAGTTTCACTCTTTATGTCAATTTTCCAACCTGTCAATTTAGCCGCTAATCGTGCATTTTGTCCTTCTTTACCAATTGCAAGTGATAATTGATAATCTGGGACAACAACAAGTGCTGAATTGTCCTCTTCATCCACTTCCACTCTCATTACTTTAGAAGGACTCAGTGCATTGGAAATCAAAATAGCTGGATTTTCATGCCATTCAATAATATCAATTTTTTCACCTTGAAGCTCGTCCACAATATTTTGTACTCTATGCCCTTTTTGTCCGACACATGCACCAACAGGATCTAAATCTGCATTGCTTGAATAAACAGCAATTTTTGTTCTTGATCCAGGCTCTCTCGAAATGTTTTTCACTTCAACTTCACCATCAAATATCTCAGGCACTTCAAGTTCAAATAATCGTTTTACAAGACCAGGATGCGTTCTTGAAACATATATTTGTGGTCCCTTTGTCGCATTCTTAACCTCAGTAATATAGGTCTTAATGCGTTCCCCTTGAATATACTCTTCAGAAGGAATTTGTTCGTTAGGTGCCAGCATAGCCTCAGTTCTACCAAGATTAATGTAAATAGTCCCTTTTGCGATTCTGTGAATCACGCCGTTGACAATTTCACTTTCTCTACTTGCAAATTCATCATAGATGACACTGCGCTCTGCTTCTCTTATCTTTTGCACGACAACCTGTTTTGCAGATTGAGCTGCAATTCTACCAAAGTCTCTTGGCGTTACTTTCTCTTTAACAATATCGCCACTTTCAAAATCTTTATCCAATTTCTTAGCTTCATCAACAGAAATCTGAGTTATTTCATCAAACACTTCATCTGCAACAATTCTCACAGAATAAACATTAATCTCTCCAGTTTCACGATTTAATTCAACTTCAACGTTATGAGTTGCACCAAAATTGTTTTTATAAGCTTTAATCACTGCATCTTCAATAACATCGAAAAGCATATCCATGGCAAGACCCTTTTCTTTAACTAATTGTTCCAATGCAATAAGAAGTTCTGTTTTCACGTCTTTATCCCTCCTATTCAAATTCTACAACAAGTTTTGCCACAGAAACCTTACTTTTAGGAATCGAGACCTCACCCATTGCTTCATTTTTAATCATAATATTGTCATCTACCAATCCCAACAAAAAGCCGTTTATGACTTTTTGTCCTTCAAATGGTTGATAGAGTTTCAATTGAATTTCTCTATCCTTAAACCGTTCAAAGTCAGAATCTTTTTTAAGCGTTCTTTCTACCCCTGGAGACGTTACCTCTAAAAAATATTGCTCTTCAATCGGATCAATAGAATCCAATTTACTGTTAAGATGTTGACTGACAAGTTGACAATCATCCAGAGAAACGCCTTCCTCTTTATCTATAGTTACACGTAAATAACGATAGGGTCCCTCTTTGACAAATTCCACATCTAAAAGCTCCAAACCTTGTGCTTTTGCAAATGGTTCGACAATTTCCGACACCACATCTACAACTCTTTTCTTTTTCATAAGCCACCTACTTTCACTTTTTCACCGTCATAATTTATATTGTTAATGCATTTAAATTCAATTTATGTACTCAAAATA
This sequence comes from uncultured Fusibacter sp., assembly GCA_965140735.1. GTDB lineage: Bacteria > Bacillota > Clostridia > Peptostreptococcales > Acidaminobacteraceae > Fusibacter_A. The sequence goes on from OZ223306.1 coordinate 1,092,127, forward strand.
ACACAAAACAGAAAACATATAGAATTACAATAACAAAGAGTGGGAAAACCCCACTCCTTGTGTCTTTATCTATTAACTACTATATTATAACACATTGACAGTGTTTATGCAAACGAGAATAAGGATAATTGGTTGTCATCAGGCATCCCGTCAAAACAGCCATGGGTCTTCATTGCCTCTATTACAGTTTTAGATACTTTCGTCTTAGATTGGAAGTCTTCAATAGACAGAAAATCAGTAATTGTCTTTCTGACCTCTTGAATATTAATTGCCGCACTTGCTCCAACACCTTGAAGTGCTAAAAAAGGAGGTAAGATTTTATTATCTGATATCTTAAATTTCTCTGCATCCGATTCCAAAAGGTTTACTTTCTTAAATTCAAACCCTCTGCTGTAAAATTCATCTGCAATTTCTAAGATTCCAGCTAAATCAAGCTCTTTTTTAGTTGGTTTTTCAATCCCTTCAAGCTCTTTCATTTTTGCCCTTACTTCGCTTTTACCTTTGCAGATAAGTTCGGCATCAAAATCATCCACCTTGATTGAAAAATAAGTGGCATAAAAGGCAAGCGGATGGTGAACCTTAAAATACGCAATCCGAACGCTCATCATAACGTAAGCAACTGCATGGGCCTTTGGAAACATATATTGAATTGTTTGACATGAATTAATATACCAATCTGGCACATTTTTAGCCTTCATATCCGCAATATCCTCTTCAGTAAGCCCTTTACCCTTACGTACCTTTTCCATAATTTTAAATGATGTTAAAGGCTCTAAACCCTGCATTAATAAGTAGTTCATAATATCATCACGTGTTGCAATAACATCTTTTATGGTTACGACATTATTGCGAACCAAATCTTGAGCATTATTAACCCATACATCCGTCCCATGAGAAAGACCTGAAATACGCACTAAATCCGAAAAGGTTCTAGGATCTGTGTCTCTAAGCATTTGTCTTACAAATTTTGTCCCAAACTCTGGGATACCTAAACTACCAATATCAAGCGAGTATGTTTCATCCACTATGTTGAGTGAATCCGTAGAATGAAAAATTTCCATAGTCCCTTTGTCATCCAGTGAAATATCAAAGACATTTACACCAGTAAGTTCTTCTAACTGCTTGATAATGGTCGGAACGTCGTGTCCCAGTATATCGAGTTTTAACAGACGTCCACTGATAGAATGATAATCAAAATGAGTTGTAATGACATCAGAGTTCACATCATTTGCTGGATACTGCACAGGACAAAATTCATGAATATCATGATCTCTCGGCACAACCATGATCCCCCCTGGATGTTGTCCAGATGTTCTTTTAATCCCAGTTAATCCTTGTGCCAACCGTTCTATTTCATATCTATGGACTTCTTGATTCCGTTCTTCAAAATATTTTTTAACATAGCCATAAGCTGTTTTTTCAGCAATCGTACCAATTGTACCAGCCTTAAAAGTTTTGCCTTCCCCAAAGAGCACTTCACAATACTTATGAGAATTTGCTTGATAAACACCGGCAAAGTTAAGGTCGATATCGGGCTCTTTATCACCATCGAAGCCAAGAAAAGTTTCAAAAGGAATATCGTGGCCCTCTTTAATCAGTTTAGCCCCACACTTAGGACAGACTTTATCAGGCATATCAACACCTGCAGAGTAAGTTCCACTTGTATCAAATTCAGAATACTTACATTCACCACAAATGTAGTGTGGCGGTAACGGATTAACCTCAGTTATATCACTCATTGTGGCAGCAAACGAAGAACCAACAGATCCTCTTGATCCTACCAGAAAGCCATCGTCTAGGGATTTTTTAACTAATTTTTGAGCAATGATATACATCACGGCATAGCCATTGCCAATAATAGAAGTCAGCTCTCTATCAATGCGTTTCTCGACGATTTCTGGCAAAGGGACACCATAAATACGCTCAGCTTTATTCATACACATTTCTCTAAATTCTTCATCAGCCCCATCAATTTTAGGTGGGAAAGTACCCTTTGGAACAGGTAAGATATTTTCACAGGAATCTGCAATCTTTCTTGGATTGTCTATAACAAGTTCTTTAGTACGACTGCCTAAATAACTGAACTCAGTCATCATTTCCTCAGTGGTTCTTAAAAATAAAGGCGCTTGATTATCAGCATCTTTAAAACCGTTTCCAGACATGAGGATACGCCTATAGACTTCATCTTCTGGATCGAGGAAATGGACGTCACAAGTAGCCACAACCGGTTTTTCCAATTGATCCCCCAAATCTAGAATACGTAAGTTGATCGCTTCAAGCTCCTTGTGATCTCTCACCTTACCAGATTCAATCATAAACGCATTATTGCCTGTAGGTTGAATCTCTAGATAATCATAAAAATCAGCAATTTCTTTTACGATTTCAGGCTCTTTATTGTTCATGATGGCTTTATAGAGTTCGCCACTTTCGCACGCACTTCCGAGAATTAAACCTTCTCGTTTAGCTCTAAGTGTACTTTTAAGAATTCTTGGCTTTCTATAGAAAGTTTTTAGACTTGACTCCGAAACAATTTCATATAAATTCCTTAGCCCTTGCATATTCTTGGCTAACAGAATCACATGAGACATGTCCATCATTTTAAAGCTCATTTCTTTTGATGCCAAATAATTGATCCCAATGAGATCATTTACATTTTTTTCTTTAAGCATTTCAATAAACTTCGTAAAAACACGTCCAGTTGCTTCAGCATCTGCAACTGCACGGTGATGATCATTTAGAGTGATTTTTAGGTGTTTTGTAATCGCTTTTAAATTATGACGCTTTATCGCTGTTAAAAGTAATCGACTCAGCGCCAACGTATCCAAAACCAAATTGTTAAAAGGTAAGGATAATTGCTCACAATTATATCTTATAAATGAAACATCAAAAGTTGCATTATGAGCCACCACAGGACAATCGCCTATAAAGTCCATAAACCTAGGTAAAATCACATCAATAGTCTGTTGATCTCTCACCATATCATTGTTAATCCCTGTCAACTCAATAATATGCTGCGGAATAATACACTCTGGATTAATGAGCTCGCTAAACCGTTCAATAACACCGCCCTCTTTTATCTTGACAGCTCCAATCTCAATAATTTTATGATTGTTATAAGAAAATCCCGTTGTTTCAATATCAAATACAACAAAGCTATCGTCTAAACTGTATTCGTTTGCATCCTTGATGAGTTCTGTTTCATCATCTATAAGGTAGCCTTCAAGCCCATAAATGACTTTGATCTTGTCACCAGCACAAGACGCTGCATCTGGAAATGCTTGTAGCACACCATGATCTGTAATAGCAATAGCTGGATGCCCCCACTCAATTGCAGTATTAATAATCTTCTTAACCGAGGTGATACCATCCATTTCACTCATATTCGTATGAAGATGCAGTTCGACCCGCTTCTCCTCTGAGTGATCCATACGTTTTTCTTCCTTCTTACCTTCATTAATCGCAGTAAATTGTAAAACACGTTCTTTATCAAACTGATCATATCGGTTGATGCCTTCAATAAGAAACCACAAACCTTTTTCAATGCGTTCAGAAAGTTCTTCATATTCATTTTTCTTTAAAAACTGTTTACAGCAAATCGCATTTGTACCATCAGAGACAAAAACCTTATAGAGGTACTTTCCGCCCTTAAGTTCTCTACTATCTGTTGTAATTACTTTGCCTTCAATCGCATAGACTTCTTCTTCTTGAACAATTTCTTCAATCATCGAAATATTTCTCTTGATACGATTTCTAAAGAGCACACCACTAGGTTTATCGGATTTTTTACCCCCTGAGGAAGCTCTAGGCGCTTCTGGTCTCCTCAGTTTTTCTTCGTCAAAAGCCGCTGTGGCACTTTGAACGATGGCCTCAATTTCTTCATTTTTCATTTTTTCAAATGCCTCTAAGCCCTCTATATCTGACTTAAGAGCACTTGTAGCAACTTTAAATTTTTGGTTCAAATTTTTTTGACATATTTTATCAATTAATTCGGATGTATTGTATTGATGAAACGTGTTTTCAAGACCTTGATCTTCAAATACAATATGAATTTGGTTTTTTGAAAAATCAATTTTACTCTTTCTAAGAATGCTTGCCACCGCTGGATTATTACGTTTAATAACATATAAAATATTTTCCCAATGTTCAGAAATATCAATTTCACCATGCTGATGAGACGCGATTGTTTCAACACCAATTTCAAAGTGATTTATCTCAGAAAGTGTCAATCCTAAATTCTTTTTAAGTTTTTCAATATTTTTAGAAGGAATAAAAGAGCGCGAGTTTAATAGTATCGACAGTGCATTTTGTTCTCTTTTATATTCAATTTTCTTAATTTCAATATCCTTGATTTGCAAAGACTCTACAATCAATTCATTAAAAGGAATTCGATTCATTAACTTAACCTTTCCATTTAATCTATAGATGTATTGGATGCTGCCTTTAGAAGTTGTTAATCTCTTCTAAAAGAGCTTCCATAACTTGTTCTTCTTTGATTTTTCGGACCACAAGGCCCTTTTTAAAAAGTAAATATTCTCCCTTGCCACCTGCGATGCCAATGTCAGCTTCTCGGGCTTCCCCTGGGCCATTCACGGCACAACCCATGATTGCAACTGTAATCGCCTTATTTATATGCTCTATTTCTTTTTCAATCTCTTGAGTGAGCTTTATAAGATCCACTTCAGTTCGGCCACAAGTAGGACATGCGATGATTTTGATGCCAAAAGATCTTAGATCTAATACTTCTAAAATCTTTTTAGCCACTTTGATCTCTTCTACAGGATCATCTGTCATAGTGACCCTGATAGTATCACCAATCCCTTCAAGTAAAAGTGTCCCAATCCCAATTGACGATTTAACCGTGCTCGAAAATTTCGTTCCAGCTTCGGTAATGCCTAGGTGAAGTGGATAATCCACTTTTTCACTTAAAAGCCTATAGGCTTTTACTGTTATTGGGACATCCGATGCTTTAATCGAAATTGCAATATCGTGGAAAGATAGATCTTCAAATATTTTAACATGTGAGAGCGCACTTTCAACAAGCGCCTCTGCTGTGAGACCACCATATTTTTCATAAACTTTAGGATCAAGAGAGCCCCCATTAACACCAATTCTTATTGGAATTTGTTTTGCTTTTGCAAGCGTCACAACTTCCTTTACTCTATTGATATCACCAATATTTCCAGGATTTAACCTGATTTTATCAGCACCGCTATGAATCGACTCAATTGCAAGTCGATAATCAAAATGGATATCTGCCACTATAGGAATGTGAATTTCTGCCTTGATGGCTTTTATTGCTCTAGCAGCGGCCATTGTCGGCACTGCTACTCTAACAATTTCACACCCTGCAGATTCAAGTTCAAGAATTTGCTTAATGGTATCTTCTACGTGTTCCGTTTTTGTATTTGTCATGGATTGAATCCATACAGGATTTGTGCCACCCATGGATAAATTACCAACTTTAATTGCTCTTGTTTTTTTCATGTGAGCCTCCCATTAGAGATTTGAAATATCTCTAAAGACTAAAAAGACCATTAATGCCATTAAGATGGCAAAACCTACGAAATGAACATAGCCTTCTTTTTCACGATCAATAGGCCTTCCAATTATCATTTCAATAACTACAAAAACAATACGACCACCATCAAGTGCTGGAAAAGGCAACAAATTTACGATCCCAAGATTGATTGAGATATAAGCTGCAATAAAGAGCAAATTTAAAAAACCAGCTCTAGAAGCTTGACCGATAACATTGACGATCCCCACAGGACCAACAACTTCACCTTGAACATTACCAGATCCTAATTGTGAAAAGAACTGGAATATACCCATAAAGAAAGTACTGAATTGTTTTCCTGCCAGCGGAATAGATTTGCCTATCTGTTTCACAGCAAGCGGCGAAATGCCCACTCTATAGACAGAATCAGCTGGATCAAGAGCTGGCTTAACCTCTATATCGACAATTTTATTGTCCCTCAAAACTTCTATATTAAGTAATTGACCCTCACTGTTATTAATGTTCTCAACAATAGCTTCCCAAGAATCAATTTTTTCTTCGTTAATCTTAACGATCGTATCACCAGACGTCATCCCAGCAGCTTCTGCAGGACTGTTCTCTAAAACTTGATCCACTGTATTGGACGGATATCCCATACTGAATATAATAATCACAAGTAAAACATACGCAAGGATAAAGTTCATCGTCGCTCCAGCTGCAAGCACAATTAAACGCTGCCAAGGTTTCTTTTGTACAAAGCTCCTCGGATCGTCAGACTCTCCATCCTCACCTTCCATCTTAACATATCCCCCTATTGGAAGGGCTCTTACGGAATAAAGGGTTTCTGGACCTTGTTTTTTTAGGACCGCAGGACCCATGCCCAATGAAAATTCATGTATTTTTATGCCATTCATACGTGCCGTAATAAAATGACCAAATTCATGTGCTAATACAATAATGCCAAATACAAATATAAAACTTACTGTTGTCAGTAATATTGTCAGTAACATTGTTAGTAACATAAGCATTCCTCTCTAACGTCTTTGATTAAGCATTTCAAGTGTCAATTTTCTTGTTTCTAAGTCAACTTCAAGTATCTTTTCAATTGTTAATGCCACTTCATTCTTAAATTTGCTCATACGATCTAATATCATATCAGAAATATCATAGAATTTGATACGATCCTCAAGATACGCCTGTACAAGCACTTCATTCGCTGCATTCATAACAGTTGGCATAACGCCTCCTAATTTTAACGCTGTCTTTGCAATATTAAGACATGGAAAACGTTCAAGATCGGGTTCTAAAAATGTCAATTCTTTTAGTTTAAAAAAATCCAACCGCTCTATGTTATTAAAATGCCTCTCAGGATAATCAAGTGCATAAATAATGGGCAATTTCATATCCGGAGCTCCAAGTTGTGCCATAACGGAAGCATCTTCGAACTGAACCATGGAATGTATAATACTCTGTGGATGAACAACTACCTCAATTTGATCTTGCTTCACGTCAAACAGCCATTTCGCTTCAATAAACTCCAGCCCCTTGTTCATTAAAGTAGCAGAGTCAATTGTAATTTTTCGACCCATTGACCAATTGGGATGCTTTAAGGCATCAGTTGCTTTTTTATTTTCTATTTCTGATTTAGTAAAATGCCTAAAAGCACCACCAGAAGCTGTTAACAATATTTTTTCAACACGTTTTGGGTTCTCTCCATTTAAGCACTGAAAAATAGCACTATGCTCACTATCCACAGGTAAGATTGAAACCTTATGCTTCTTGGCAAGTGGCATAATAAGTTCTCCTGCAGTTACAAGTGTTTCTTTGTTCGCCAGTGCAATTGTTTTCCCAGCTTCAATCGCTTTTACAGTAGGTAATAAGCCTATATTCCCCACAACCGAAGTCAATACAATATCAACATCTGGATGTGTTGCCACTTCAAGAAGACCTTCCATCCCTTTTAAAACCTTCGTATTGTACGGTTTAAGTTTAACTTTTAGCATATGATAAGCATGCTCATCATATGCGACGACAAATTCCGGTTTATGAATCAATGCTTGTTCAGATATAAGTTCAACCTGCTTATTGCATGTAATTGCAAAGACATCATATCGACCACTATCTCGTATTATGTCAAGCGCTTGAGATCCAACAGAACCTGTTGATCCTAAAATTGTGATTTTTTTCATTTGTGATCTCCTAATGGTTTAAATAAAAAAATTGAAAATAACAATGAAATAGTACACCAAAGGCATGGTTATAAGGAGACTATCGAAACGATCCAATACCCCACCATGCCCTGGCATTATTTTACCAAAGTCCTTTATATTAAAGATTCTCTTAATTTTCGATGCTATAAGATCTCCAACTTGAGATAGAATACTGCCTATTAAACCTAGAAAAACAGCATACAGTTGAAAATCAGGATTAAAAATACTCGCATATGCATAACTGAAGATCAGACATGCAATAACACCACCCAAAGATCCCTCAACTGTTTTCTTAGGACTTACTAAAGGAATAAGTGGTGTTGAGCCAATTAATTTACCTGTAAAATAGGCAAAAGTATCCGTAATAAAAGCAATTATAAAAGGATACCATATGAAAAAATTACAATCCAGTTTCCATATCATAATGATATGTGACAGAGAAAAAGCAATATAGAAAAAACCAATAAAGGTAACCATACTACCCACAATTATGTTTTTCTTATGAAGCATTGTTAATGTAAGTAATAAAAACAAAAATACAGCAATAAGAAAGGTGTAATAATCTTGCGGCATATCTTTGTAAAGTCCACCAAACCAAGCTGTCGTCATTAAGTATCCTGCCCATTTTAGCACATGATACTTTCTAGAAAATACTTTATAAAATTCGTACTGTCCAATTATACTTAAAAGATATGCTGCAAAAAATAGCAACGTACCACCTTTAAACAAAATAAAGAATAATAGTGGTAATGCTACAAGTGCTGAAATTGTACGCATTTTCATTGAATTCACCTCTTATATCGCACCAAATCTGCGATGTCTTTTTTGATATTTAATCAGAGCACTTTTATAAAGTGATTCATCAAAATCTGGCCAAAAATGTTCATCAAATACAAATTCAGTATATGCAACTTGCCACAATAAAAAGTTACTTAATCGCTGTTCTCCACTTGTTCTAATTAGTAAATCTGGATCAGGTAATCCACTTGAGAAAAGATGATTCGAAAATAAGGTTTCGTCAATATCATCCAATGTGATTTCATTTGAATTAAACTTTGTCGCAATTTGCTTTACAGCTCTTAAAATTTCATCTCTTCCACCATAATTCAAAGCAATGTTAAAATTCATTTCCGTATGATGCTGCGTTCGCTCAACCGCACGTATAACTTCAACCTTTGCATACTGAGGTAGATCTTCAATATCTCCGAAAATATTGATTTTAACTTTATTTTCTATTATTTCATCTATTTCTGATCTGAAAAATTTAACCAAAATATCCATAAGTCCATTCACTTCTTCAACAGGTCTATTCCAATTTTCAGTTGAAAAAGCATAAAAAGTAATGTTCTCAATACCCAATTTTTTACTTTCCACAACAATACGCTTTAACGTTTCCATACCTGCGTTATGTCCCATCAATCTCGGTAGTCCTCTTTTTTTCGCCCATCTCCCATTTCCATCCATGATAAAAGCAACATGCTTTGGAAGGTTATCAAGTTCAATCGTTATCTTTTTATTCTTTTTGAACAACATGTACTGACCTCGTTTGAAAAATTTGTTTTAAGGTGAAACTGTTATATTTATATTAAAAGATATATTTAAAACAATAGCCAAAATAGTATTTCTTTTGCAGAAAAGCCCTCCAAATGGCGGAGGGCAAAAAATTATACTTCCATGATCTCATCATTTTTTTTATTAATCAATTGATCTATTGTGTTCACATGATCGTCAATCATCTTTTGAACTTCTTTTTCAGCTGACGTTAAATCATCTTCTGTGATCTCTTTATTTTTTTGCATTTTCTTAAGTGTTTCAATGGCATCTCTTCGTTCGTTTCTAAGCGCAATCTTAGAATCCTCGCCAATTTTTTTCGCTTGCTTTGCAAGTTCTTTTCTACGCTCTTCTGTGAGCATCGGCATTACAAGTCTAATCAATTTACCATCATTGCTTGGATTAATACCTAAATCCGCAATCTGAAGTGCTTTTTCAATATCTTTTAAAATTGATACATCATAAGGTTGAATTTGAATAATTCTTGGTTCAGGCACAGAAATACTTGCAAGCTGTTTGATTGGCGTTTCAGCACCGTAATAGTCAACCATAACTCTATCTAAAATAAGCGGATTAGCTCTTCCCGCGCGAATCTGATTTAAATCATCTTTTAACACTCCAAGTGTCTTTTCCATTTTTTTATTTAAGTGTTCATGTACTTGATTTCTCATTACTACGCCTCCTCAATGATAGTTCCAACATTTAATCCGGAGCATGCTTTGATAATATTTTCTGGGACATTTAAGTCAAAAACAGAAATTGGAATGTGATTGTCCATACAAATGGTAATTGAGGTTAAATCCATGACCCCAAGTTTTTGATTAAGCACTTCTGTATATGAAATTTTAGCATACTTTTTAGCATGTTCAAATTTCGCTGGGTCACAGTCGTATACACCATCAATATTCTTAGCAAGTAATATGAGTTCTGCATCAATTTCGGCAGCTCTAAGTGCTGCAGCTGTATCCGTTGAGAAAAATGGACTGCCCGTCCCAGCTGCAAAGAGTACTACTTTTCCTTGACTCAAGTAACTAACTGCATTTTCTCTATTATACGCTTCACCTACTTGTGGCATTGGAATTGCGCTAAGCACTTTACTTTGAACACCTAGATACTTTAATGCATCTGACATTGCTAAAGAATTCATAACCGTAGCGAGCATACCCATGTAATCTGCAGTGGTTCTTTCCATTTTGGGATTTGAACGTCCTCTCCAAAAATTTCCTGCGCCAATAACGATTCCCACTTCAGCACCCATCTGATGTAATTGTTTAACATACTCTGCTATTTTCTGAACTGTGTCATAATCCACACCAGATCCTTTTGTTCCCGCTAATACTTCACCACTTAATTTTAACAATACACGTTTATATTTAAGTTCCAAAGCACAACCTCCGTTCTATCTCTATTTTACAGTAATTAATGAGTCCAATCAAACTTTTTTTCCTTAAAAAAGAGAACACATCTGTGTTCTCTCTTGATTTGCAAATTATAATTAAGCATTTAATTGCTTAGCAACTTCTTCAGCGAAATTTTCTGATTTCTTTTCGATACCTTCGCCGACTTCAAATCTAGAAAATCTTCTTATAGATAAATTTTCGCCAATCTTAGCAATTTTTTCTTTTAAAAGATCATCAATTGTCTTATCAGGATCTTTAATGAAAGGTTGCTCTAACAAGCAAACTTCTTTATAGTATTTTGCAATTCTACCTTCAACCATTTTATCAACGATTTTAGCAGGTTTACCTTCATTTAAAGCTTGATTTCTTAAGATTTCTTTTTCTGCATCAATTGCTTCAGTAGGCACATCTTCTCTTCTGACATAAAGAGGCTTTGCAGCTGCAACTTGCATTGCGATATCTCTACCAAACTCTTGGAATTCTTCATTTTTTGCAACGAAGTCTGTTTCACTATTGATTTCAACAATAACACCAATTCTGCCACCATGGATATATGAAGCAATTATCCCTTCTGCAGCAATTCTATCACTTTTTTTAGCAGCTTTAGCAATCCCTTTTTCTCTAAGGTACTTAACTGCCTCGTCCATATCACCATTTGTTTCAACGAGCGCTTTTTTACAATCCATCATACCAGCGCCTGTTGCTTCTCTTAATTCTTTAACTAATGAAGCTGAAATTGACATGTTATTTCCTCCTATTTATTATATTAAAGACATGTGTCTTATGATTTTTCTATGTTCAATTTTCTGATAAAAAAGGTAAGAGAAATTCTCTTACCTCAATATTTTATTACTCTTCAGTTACAACCGCTTCTGCAGCTGCTGCATCAGTCAATTGCTCGCCTTGATTAGCTTCAATAACAGCATCTGCCATTCTGCCAGCAATTAATTTAACTGCTCTGATTGCATCATCATTACCTGGAATTACGTAATCCACTTCATCAGGATCACAGTTTGTATCTACGATAGCTACTACTGGGATTCCTAAGTTTTTAGCTTCTTTAATCGCAATTCTTTCTTTTTTAGGATCTACTACGAATATTGCACTTGGCAATTTAGTCATATGCTTAATGCCGCCTAAATATTTCTCTAGTTTTTCTTTTTTTGCTTTTAATTGAAGGACTTCCTTTTTAGGTAAAGCTTCGAAAGTACCGTCATTTTCCATTTTTTCTAATTTAAACAATAAGTCAATTCTTTTCTTAATTGTTTTAAAGTTCGTTAACATACCACCTAACCATCTTTGGTTAACGAAGTACATCCCCGCTCTCAATGCTTCATTTTCAATTGCTTCTTGAGCTTGTTTTTTAGTACCTACAAAAAGTACTGTACCATTTTCTTCTACAACACTCTTTATGAAATCATAAGCATCGTCTACCATACCAACTGTTTTTTGAAGGTCGATAATATAGATACCATTTCTTTCAGTGAAGATGTACTCAGCCATTTTTGGATTCCATCTTCTTGTTTGGTGACCAAAGTGTACACCAGCTTCTAATAATTCTTTCATTGAAATTATTGACATTTTAAATCCTCCTCGTTTTTACCTCCCTACTTTTCATCTTTTGAAATAACCCTTAGGCAACAATTTCAAAATTAAAGTAGGTGTGTTTTTATTACCTCTAGTAGTATACCACAAAGCCTTTCGAAGCTCAACTTTTTTTATTTGATAAATTTCAGGTTTTTTTCGTCACATCAGGTAACTGTATCAGTAGTTGAAGTTCCCCCATACCTATATCAAGTTCTTTAGCAATCGCTTTCAATGATAAGCCTTCACTTCTCAGCTGTAAGACTTTATTTCGTAAAGTCAACACCGACTCAGAATCAACAGGTTCCTGCTGTATCATCAACTTAGATTCCTTCTCACGTTCCATTTTACTTTTATTTAAATCCATTTCTGCTTTATGCATCTCAATACGATCGGTCTGCTTTATCTTCGGTTCATTTTTATCACGACTTACTTTGGGCTGACTTAATAGTGAAGTTAGTTTTTCATCTAATAATTGAATTTCTTTTTCATGCTGAGAATATTTGCCCTCTAAGTCAGAGGCGATATTATAAAATGCATTATTCATCTCATCAATAGATATTTGCATATTTTCTATCAAACTAAAAAGATCCTCTTCCTTATAGAACTTTGAATGTGCTAACAGTTGTTCACGTTTTATTATAGCTCTGTTCAATTCTCTTCTAATCATAAAAATGGAACTGATTACAATAATCAGTCCAAAAATAATGCTCATAATATACATCGGCTCTACACTTTCATATCGAATTTTGTGCCTTCTTTACCATATGGAATTTCAGTAGTCCTTCGGGGTTCTTTATCCTCTATTCCAGAAAGATCTCTCTTTCTTTTCTTCTTCTTTTTTTTCTTTTTATCTAACGCATTATCTTTTTTATTGTTCTTAATTTTGTTGTGATCTTTTTGCTCAAGCGTATTAACTGTCTTTTTCTTTTTAGCCGTTTCTTCTTTATTTTCAATTTGAGCACTTGCAAGTTCATTCGCTTGTTTACTTACAACATTCTGCTTAGCCGCATGAATTTCTTCAGTTTTATGAACAACCATTTGCATATCAACCGGTCTAATTCCCATAATTTCACCTTCCTTTAGAATTATAAGATCTTCAGAAAAAATTATAAGTCAACAATTATAATGATCTTAAAGTTTAATACGTCCTTGCGACAATTTCACCTTTATCTTTAAGTATGCTTGTATGTGTCATTTCATGTTTCACATAATAACTCGTACTTCCAATTTTAACTCGAGTTCCGGGATAAATCATCCTCGCCGTTAATTTTGCACCTTTTATATTATTAACAAGTTCATTTAACATTTTCAATCTTTGTCTTTTATCATTTAATTGTGTATCCATCTCAACAAAATTGGTACTGTATTTTTTATACATAAATAGCGAACGTTCATCTTCGGGATTTTGATCAATTTTGCCTTTTAGAAGTTTTAATGACTTATCAAGTTTACTGTGCATTTCTATCAATGCCTTTACTTCACTTGACAAAGCTTTAAGTTCTTCAATAAGTTCAACATCAACCCCCAATTTAAACGCAGTTACTACGCCTAGTTCAGAACCAATAACATGAGCTTCAATATCGCTCTTACAAAATATTTCACCACCGACAATTAAGCCTTTCTTGCCTTTAACGCTTATCTGTCCATCACATTTAACAACACTATTCATGATGGCACCTGTCTCAATATTGCCCTTACAAATAAGCTCACAACTGTTGATAAAATTCGAAGTCAAATTTCCACCGCAGAAAATGTTTGCATTATCATGCCCTTGAATCCCACGAGAAATGACAACATCGCCTGTGGCTTTAACATTAGCACCTTCGACAACCCCATTTATAGCAAGATCACCTTCACAATCAATTTCATAACCTGCAGTTACATTGCCATTTACTATTACTTGACCGTGAAATTTAATATTTCCGGTTTCAACACCAACATCCGTTTTAATTTCAAGTACTTTGATTACAGAGAGCTTATCATTTTCATTGACAATCGAACCATCACATTTGGCAATAACAGAAAGACCATCTGGGGTTATTTCTACATTTTTACCAATTTTAAAAGCAACATCTTTGCCGTCCTTGCCTCTAATCACTTTTCCTGTAACTGTTGTTCCATTTTTAGCTTTGGTCGCAGGTGTTTTTAGAGCAAGCACTTCATTTTCTTTAATAACTTCTACATACCCTAAATTCTTAAAATCTACACGTCCGTCTTCCAAAAGTTGTGGCTTCGCGTGTTGACCTTTCCCATATATAAATTCTATACTGGCATCAATGCCATTTTCATGTGGTACACCTTCAGCAATAAGCTCATTAAATATCGAATTTTGATTCTTACAGATTGCTTCAATGACGTTGAATTTTAATCCAAATACAACATTTTTATCCTTTAATAATTTTATTATTTCTTCCGGTTTAATAACAACGTCTGGTTGTAAAAATTCAATTGATATAAATGCTTTATAATAATCATCTGAAATTTTAATTGAAATATCGAATTTGGATTGATTCTGCTCGCTCATAGTACCCCCTTGATTTTAATACTTCTAACATATATATCGGCATTACTTCAAAAAAAATTACCATCATTATTATTATACAATAAATTATAACATAACACAAAATCACAGTTTCCTGTGATTTATACTATTTCTTCTAATGTAATTTTTAGTTTTGAAATTGCTTTCGTATGAATTTGTGATACCCGAGACTCAGAAATCGACAATACTTCCGCAATTTCTTTGTATGTAAGTTCTGAGTAATAATACAATTGCAAAACCATTTTTTCTTTTTCTGGCAATCTATCAATAATTTGTGTTAGTATATTTTTCATTTCTTCATCAACGTATTTCTCTTCCGGCTGAAATTCAATATTTTTTGATTTGATATCAAAATTTGAATTGTCATCGATTTTTTCTTCTAAGGAAATAATGGAATACGTCGTTACTTCACCTAATAATTTGCTGTATTCTTCAAGAGATAATCCCATTTCTTCTGCAACAAGCTCATCTGAAATATCAAATCCATATTTTTTTTGAAGTTTTCCTATTGCTTCTTCAATTTTCTTGTATTTCTGTCTAGTGCTTCTTGGAATCCAATCCATGTGCCTTATCTGATCAATAATAGCACCTCTAATTCGAATATTTGCATAAGTTTCAAATTTAATGTTTTTCGTATGATCAAATTTTTCAATGGCGTCAATTAAACCAATAACCCCATAACCTAATAGATCATCGAATTCAACATGTGCATTATAGTTATTGTATAACCGTCCAGCGATTATTTTGACTAAGGGGACATATTCTATGATAAGCTCATCTTTTGCTTCTCTATTATTCTTTTCTTTGTAGTTGATCCATAATTGTTCGTTAGTCATTAAACCACCTTCAAAGTACCCTTTTCAATCTATTTTAGAACTTATAATTCTTTTATACCTTTACCAGCTGTTTTAATTAATAATTTACCGTCTTCACTATAAAACTCAATGGTTCTACCAAAGTTACCACCTGTTTCATCCGCTTTAATTGGAATGCCTATATCTTTTAGAATTGCACGAACCGCTTCAGCATTTCGCTCACCAATTTTCATCGCATCATTTTGAGATGAAAAAGAGAACATCTGAGCACCACCTGCAATTTTTGCATAGAAACGACTCTTCCTAGCCCCTTTACTTTCCATCTGGCTAATAAGTTCTACTATTGCAGTATCCGCAAATTTAGCAATGTTTTCATTTTTTCGAATCGCTTTACTTGAAGGTAACATAATATGAGCCATGCCAGTTACTTTTGTCAATGGATCATATAAACAAATGCCGACACACGACCCTAATCCAAGGGTCGTGAGTGCATTAGGGAAATCTGCTACTTTCAAGTCAGCCATGCCAACTTTAATCATTGTACTCATAGCGTAACCCCTAAACTGCCAAGTAAGACTTCATAAGAATCCATATCTGGGATCAAGAAGAAATACCCATCCACTTTTTTTAATGCATTTGTTTCTATAAACTCGTTTTGAATAATCAATACATTATCGCCCATTTGACCAAATTCAATCGCTGGGACACTTAATATAGCACCTGCCATATCTATCGCAAGAGCTGGAATTGAAATTTTAATTTTTAAATTTGTAAGGCCTGATAAAGAGGATACATAAGCACCTGAAAGAATATTACCAATTTCCTTAAGTGCTGAAATTGTAAATTCATCAAATTCTGCATCATCCCTAGGCATTAATAAGTCAACTAGATTGATCGCTGAACTTTGATCCAAAACAAACATGATGCTTCCAGTGATATCGCCTTCTATCTTAAAAAATATACCACATACTATATTCTCTGGTCCACCGAGAATTTCTGGCACTTCATCAAACTCAAGTACTTTAACCACTGGTACTTTCATGTCCACTTTCTTATCGATCATTTTGGCTAAGGAAGTCGCTGCATTTCCAGCACCGATATTGCCAATTTCTCTAAGTACATCTAGTATTAAATTGTTATTAAGATTTAACTGATCAGACATTACGCCCCCTACTCACTTATACTATTCAATGTTAAGAACTTTGAATAGGTTTATTAACATAATGATTCGTTCGTTCTTCTTACCAATATTTTTAATAAACTCATTATCAATATCCTTTTTTACATTTGGAGCCGCATCAATATCATCTTCCGAAATTTGAAGTACTTCCGAAGATGAATCCACCAACATCCCTATTTTCATATCTTCTAAATTGATGATAATGATTCTAGATTCTTCAGTTGTCTCTTTTGGTGCCAACCCAAATCTAATTCTCAAATCCACTACTGGCACAATGATTCCTCTAAGATTTACAACACCTTTAACGTGAGGTGAAGAATAAGGCACTCTTGTAATGGGCAATACTTTTTCAATATTTTCTACATTGTTAATATCAATCCCATAGTACTCTTCATTGAGTCTAAAGGTTACAAATTCTTTAATTTCGCTCATTAATATCCCCCCTTACTAGAATAATTGATTTGGATCAACGATTAATGCAACACTACCATTACCTAATATCGTAGCACCAGCAATTGCCTTAATACCTGTGAGGTATTTACCAAGTGATTTAATAACGATTTCCTGTTGTCCAATTAAACTATCTACAACAAGACCCGCTTCGACTTCACCTTTTTTAACAATTACAACAATCAATTCATCCAGATCTTCTTGACCCTCATCTATGTTTAAAACCGACTTCATTCTAATAATTGGAAGTGTTTTATTTCGATAAAGAACAACTTCTTGATCTTGAACCATCGTAATGTTATCTGTTTTAATCGTTGTGATCTCTTTAATATTGTTAAGTGGAATTGCATATTTTTCTTCGTTCAAATTCACCATCAAAGCTTGAATAATAGCAAGTGTCAACGGCAGTCTTATAACGAACTTACTTCCTAATCCAAGGGTTGATATAACTTCAACGGTTCCGTTGATCGCTTCAATCTTTGACTTAACAACATCAAGGCCAACACCTCGACCGGAAATATCTGTTACTTTCTCAGCTGTACTAAATCCAGCGTTGAAAAGTAAATTGATAATTTCTTTCTCACTCATGCTTTCAGCTTCGTCTTTAGTAATCACATTTTTTTCGATCGCTTTTTTCATAATGACATCTGGATTAATCCCTTTACCATCATCTTCGACCTCAATTACAACAGTATTGCCATCTGGATAAGCTCTTAATGCCACAATACCAGTCTCTTCTTTATTCGTTTTTGAGCGTTCAGCCGGCGATTCTATACCATGATCTAAAGAATTTCTAATCAAATGAATAAGTGGATCTCCAATTTCATCGATAACCGTTCTATCAACTTCTGT
Organism: uncultured Fusibacter sp.; assembly: GCA_965140735.1. Lineage (GTDB taxonomy): Bacteria > Bacillota > Clostridia > Peptostreptococcales > Acidaminobacteraceae > Fusibacter_A. Next base: position 1,110,211 of record OZ223306.1, read on the forward strand.
TTCTTCACCAGACATGAATAATTTAATGTTCTTGCCAAGTTCTTTGGATAAATCTCTAACAAGCCTTGGAAATCTATTAAACGTTCTTTCCACAGGAACCATTCTTACTTTCATGACAGCATCGTGAAGACTTGTTGTAATACGCTCAAGATATTCAATTGCCTCGTTCATATTATTTTTGTTTGAAGAAGTATCAAGATCTTCAAGACGTGTTTTAATGATAATCAATTCACTGACAAGATTCATTAAATTATCTAATCTGCCTATTTCAACTCTTACTGTTTTAGACGTTTTCCCTTTATCCTTCTCTTTGCTTGGTGTATTAGCTTTTTGAGCTTTATCAATTTCTTCTTTTGCAATTGCTGTTTCAATGTCAACTTCAACATCCTCTTGTTTCTCATGTTCAACGAGGTCAAGTTCAGTTAGTGGCATTACAATTATCTTTTCGATTTCAGAGATTTTCATAAGCTCACTCTTAGTGTAATTTTCATCAAGCTTAGAAAAATATAAAATCTCAAATGAATCATCAAACTTCTCATCTTCAATTTCTTCAGGTAATGGGAATGACTTAATAATTTCACCAAATCGTTCAAGTGTATTAAAAACAATAAAAGAACGCGCCGCTTTTAACATACATCCTTTATCCAAAACAACTTTAATGAGGTATGGTTTCACCCCCATTTCAATTGCCTTGCCAATTATGCTTTCAACATCATTGATCGAAATATGAAATTCATCATCATCTGTCGGTCTAGCAGTTTCTGCTTTAGTTTCAGCCACTTCTTCAACACCAGAAACATCTACTGGATCTCCTGAAGCAATCTTCTCTAATTTCACCACAAGTACAGATGAATCTAGGTCTCCTTCTTTGCCCGTCTTCTCTAAATTGTTAATATATTCTTCCAACGCATCAAAACACTCAAAAAGTACATCCACGATCATGCTCGTTACTTTTAAATCACCATTTCTAACCAAATCAAGTACATTTTCCATTTTGTGTGTTAGAGCGGCTACTTTAGTAAACCCCATTGTACCAGACATGCCCTTTAATGTATGTGCGATCCTAAAAATTTCACTAAGATAACTCAGATTCTCAGAATTATTTTCAAGATCAAGTAATATTTCGTTCATAGTTTGCAAATGTTCTTTGGATTCATCGATGAATATTTCTAGATATTGACTCATATCCATATGCACTACACCTCCATGGCTTTCATAATTTCATTGGTAATATTAGAAAGGCCAACGACCTTATCTACAACCCCAAGTTTGATAGTTGACTTCGGCATACCAAACACAACACAACTGCTCTCATCTTGTGCTATAACATACCCATTTTTATCTTTAACACGTCTGAGGCCGTCTGCACCGTCTGCACCCATCCCTGTCATAATAACGCCAATTACATTCTGGTCATTTAAATCTGCTATTGAATACATCATAGCATCTACAGATGGCTTATGTCCACTAACACGTTCCCCATTATCTAATTTTATCATAAATTGGCCCGCTTGTTTATATACTTTTATATGACTATCACCTGGTGCCAAATATGCCCATCCCGAAAGGATAACATCACCGTCCTCAGCCTCTTTAACACGAATTTGGCTCATACTGTCTAATCTATCTGCCAAAGACTTTGTAAAGCCCGGTGGCATATGTTGTACTATGAGAATACCAGCATCAATATCTTGAGGTATATAGGGAATAACTTCTTGAAGTGCCCTAGGACCACCAGTGGAAGTACCAATCGCAATCAATTTTTTAAATTTTGAATTCCCACTCGATTTACTTATAGATACAGTTCTTTTAGGTGTTGCCGATACAAACGGTTCAGGCCTATTTAAACTAACGGGTTTAGAGACTTTAGTACGACTCGCAAATCTAATTTTCTGCAAAAGTTCCTCTTTCATTTCTGGTGTAGATACTTTTATGAGTGACGAAGGTTTCGTGATAAAATCAAATGCTCCTAAATCAAGTGCTTTCAACGTTTCATCCGCCCCTTTTTTTGTCAAACTACTGAGCATAATAATTGGAAGTGGATTTGATTCCATAATTATTTTTAATGCTGTAAGACCATCCATTTTGGGCATTTCTATGTCCAAAGTGACAACGTCTGGATGATATTTTTTAATCTTTTCTATGGCTTCCTCACCATTTCTTGCGACATCCACAACTTCAAAAGCATCATCAGATACAACCATATCTGAGATGACTTTTCTCATAAAGGCAGAATCGTCTACAACTAATACTTTAATTTTCATTTACATCAACCCTTTTTTAATGAGATTTCTTTCAATTTCAAATACATAAGCGATCACCTTAGATTGAGTATTTGCATCTAACTCTAAGAATTTTATACCCACTTCATATCGATTATCATCTTTTTTCTCATTTCGTGTGACTTCACCTTTAAATTTTACCCAATCACCACTAATTTTAAATTCACCTTCTAGAAATTCGCCTAGATCAAAAGATTCCTTTATTAGGATCTTAAGACCACCACCGCTTAAATCTAAGGTATCAAAAGGAACCTTCTCTATAGCAACTTCATCTATCAAGATATCCTTTTCATTTTTATATTTTGTTAACATTTTTTGTTTCATTCGAGCAATTTCATCCTCAGACAATTGTTTTTCAAAGAATAGATTCCCCTGAGACATCAATCCCACTCTAAAAAACTTACGTCTTTGCACTTTTTTAATGTCAGAAGCAAGCTTTACAACAACGCTTGGTAGGTTATCATATGTTATGCGTTCTTTTAAAGCCCCTTTGAATAAGTACATACCCAAATTTTCTATATAAAATCTAAAGTAGTATACATAACTTTTTTCAAGAGGGTACAACCGCCCCTCAGAAACTGGATTAGATAATATAATTTGGGAATCACTAGATACTTCATAAACAAAACATTTTAAAGTGATTGATTCATTCTCGTTTTTAAAAATCATAATATCTACTTCATCTGCAATTTTCAAATATTTAGAAAAACCATTCATCTAAACCACCTATATTTTGTTGATTAATTTATTAATAAAAGTTTTAAAACTATGAGCACTTTTAATGTATTTGCTGTTATTTTCAAGATTATAAGCGATATTTTCAATCCCTTTGCTCGAAATAGCTCTTGGATAAGCTTCAATTACAGGCATTTGTTTTCTAACAGCCTTTTTTAAATTAGAATCTTCAAATATATACCCCATATTTTCAAGTTCTTTACTTAGAAACTTGGAAACAGCTTGTTCAAGCTTATTGAATACTTCATCGCCTTCTTCATTTGAATCCACACGGTTTATAATTAACTTTATTTTTTTATCATCTTCTTTTACAATATTCTTAATTAAAGCATAGGCATCCGTTATCGACGTTGGATCAGGTGTTATAACAACAATAACATCCGATGCTGCATCCACAAAGGACAAAACTGATTTACTAAGGCCTGCACCCGTATCAATCAAAATATAATCCGATACATCGTTAAAATACAGAAGTGAATGAATCAACTTTTCTAATTGATTTTGATCCAAATCAATTAGATCCATTATGCCTGAACCACCCGATATAATATTTAAATCATAAGGCCCTTTAAAAATACAATCTTGGACGGGAATTTCTCCCTTAACCACATGAGATAAATTATACTTTGGTACAATTCCAAATAGGACATCTACATTTGCAAGGCCTAAATCAGCGTCAATAATAGTGACACGTTTGTTTAGTTTTGCTAATGCAATCGCCATATTAACAGTAAAGTTAGTTTTACCGACGCCACCTTTACCGCTTGCCACAGTTATAATCCTAGCATCATGTCTGTTAACCGATTCTGGTGAACTTTCTTGAACAATATCTCTTAATTTTTGCGCCTGATCCATCACATATCACCACCATGGAAATTCTATTTGTCATTACTATCATCATTATCAAAAATATAGCCCATAATTTTATCTTTATCCGCTAGTTCGATATCGTCAGGAACACTTTGACCGATAGCAAAATAAGACAACGCTTTCCCAGTTAAAACTTTTACATTTAAGATGTTCCCATAGGAAGTTGCTTCATCCAATTTTGTAAACAGTAACCGATAATCACTTAAGAAACTATAAGATCCAATAATACTTTTCATATCTTTAAAACTAGTTGTCATACTCATTACTAAAAAAATCTGAACTGATTTTAAATATTTAACAAGTTCATCATAATCTGATTTAAGTTCTTTACTCTTGTGACTTCGACCAGCAGTATCAATCAGAATATAATCTTTATCCTTGAATTTATGAAGCGCTTCTTCAAGTTCATCAGCTTCATAGATAACTTCAAGTGGTATGCCCAGAATTTCACTGTATGTCTTTAGTTGCTCCACAGCAGCAATTCTATAAGTATCGGCTGTTATTAGCCCAACTTTCTTGTTTTCTATCAGTGAAAGCCTAGCTGCAATTTTTGCAAGTGTTGTGGTTTTCCCCACGCCGGTAGGTCCTAAAAACATATAGACATTGGGTTTATTCAACGGATCGGTATCGATGGATCTAATATCCCCTAAATACTCTTTAGTGATGACTTTCATCGCATTTAATATGGCATCCTGATTTTTATCATTTAAGCTAATCTGCCTTTGAACGATATCCATTATTTTTTTTGCGATAGATTCTTGAATATCTAAAGATTTTAAAAATTCAACATAGGAAAGCTCTTTTTGGACAGGTTCTTTATGCTCAATATTTTCGACCTTCTTAATTAACGCCGTAACCATTTGCTTAAGCTCAGAAACTTCATTATTTGAGACCATACTTGAAGGTTCACTTTCTTTAAAAGTCTCTGGATCAAAAACAGGCTTTGATACAGTCGATTCAGCTACAACTGGTTCTGAAGGCTTAAGAAAGACTTCTTCCTTAGCTGGCGGCTGTTTGGCAACCTCTGTATAAGTCTGAATTAAAGGCTCATCGATTGCTGCTACGACCTCAATTAACGGTTTTTTTAAAAATTTAAACAACCCACCCGTTTTTATTTTTCTGGTATTCAAAATAACGGCGTCCATACCGAGTTCACTTTTGATCTTAATCATGGCTTCGTTCATATCTTTGACTAAATAGCGCTTTACCTTCATTAAATACTCACCATCCCTGCAGACTGTATATCAATATCTGGCTCTATTTCATTATATGATAAAACAACCAATTCTGGAATAGACTGTTCTGTCATTCTTTTAAAATAAAATCTTACAATTGGTGCTGTAACAACAATAGCCTGTTCTCCCATTTGCATTAATTGTCTAATTTCTTGAGCTAAACTGGCTACAATGTTTTGACTTGTCATTGGATCAATAGACAAGAATGTGCCATTCTCATTTTGTTCAATAGCTTCCATCAACATATTTTCAAGACTTTGTTCTAGTGTTACAACTTTTGCTTTCCCAAAAGGAAAATAAGTTCTGGACAATTGTCTAGATAACTTTTGTCTTACATATTCTGTTAATATATTAACATCTCTAGTCGATCTTGCATAATCTGCAAGCGTCTCCAAAATGGTTACTAAGTCTCTTATTGAAACAAATTCTTTCAATAGATTCGATAAAACCTTTTGTATATCTCCTAAAGACATCAAACCCGGTATTAATTCTTCAATTAATGCTGAATTGTTTTCTTTGATATTTTCAATGAGTTGTTTAACATCTTCTCTGTTGATCAACTCATGGCTATGCTTCTTAATCACTTCTGTCAAATGTGTTGAAATCACAGAAGATGGATCCACAACTGTGTAACCTAATAACTCTGCTTTTTCTCGATTTTCAGAACGAATCCACTTTGCAGGCAGACCAAATGCCGGTTCAACTGTGTCAATCCCTTCAACTTCACCTTCAACAACCCCTGGACTCATCGCTAAATAATGATCAAAAACAATTGTACCTTTTGCGATATCATTCCCTTTAATCTTAATAAGATACTCACTTGAATCCAATTGAATATTATCTCTGAGTCTGATCATTGGCACAATAACACCCATTTCAAGTGCAATTTGCCTTCTAATCATTACTAATCGATCAAAGAGATCTCCCCCTTGATTTGGATCTGCTAAAGGTATAATACCATAACCAAATTCAAGTTCTATAGGATCCACTTGGAGTAAGGGAATGATGTTTTCAGGCTTCCTAATATCTTCATTCTCACCCTCTTCACCTTGTTCTTCTTCAATGTCCGCTTGTTCTTCAATGGCTCTCTTATCCTGAGTCAGACGAAGTGCACTTAAAAGAATAGCGATTCCAATAGCTACGAAAGGTAGATTAGGAAGCGGTGTTCCAATACCTATGAGCATTAAAACAGCTCCAACAATATAAAGCACTTTAGACTGTGCAAAAAGTTGTGACAAAACGTCAGTTCCTAAATTGGATTCAGAAGCTGCACGTGTCACTATAATACCTGTTGCCACAGAAATCATCAATGCAGGAATTTGACTTACTAAACCATCTCCCACAGTTAACAAAGTGAATTTTTGTATAGATTGTGCCAAAGTGTATCCCATGAAAAAGGCACCTAACGTAAACCCAGCAATTATGTTAATTACAGTGATAATGATGCCCGCTATAGCATCACCTTTAACAAACTTACTGGCACCATCCATGGCTCCATAAAAATCTGCTTCTCTTTGAATTTTTTTTCGGCGTTCTTTAGCATCATTCTCAGTAATCAACCCAGAGTTTAAATCAGCATCAATAGCCATCTGCTTTCCTGGCATAGCATCCAGTGTAAATCTTGCAGCAACTTCAGATACACGTTCTGAGCCCTTTGTAATGACTAGAAATTGAATGATTACAATAATCAAAAATATAATAAATCCAACAATGGCGTTCCCACCTACAACGAAGTTTCCAAACGCATCTATAACCTCTCCAGCTCTACCTTGTAATAAAATATATCGTGTTGTTGAGATATTTAGCGCAAGTCTAAAAAGTGTTGTAATCAACAATATAGAAGGAAATACAGAAAATTCTAAAGTTTCCTTTACAAACATGGAGAGCACCAAAATTGTAAGTGCTAAAGATATATTAAGGGCTAGAAAAAAGTCTAACCATCCAAGTGGTACTGGTATAATAATCATAAATATAATGACAATTACCAACAAAGCCATTATAACGTCATTAAAACGCATTTACAGGCCTCCTATTACTTTTTCTCTTGCTTTAAATTATATACATATGCTAAGACCTCTGCAACTGCTTCATACAACTCTGTTGGAATAAATTCACCTATTTCAACTGTTTTATATAAAGCTTGAGCCAAAGGTTTGTTTTCAACGATTGGAATTTCGTGTTCACCTGCAATCTTTTTGATATTTTGGGCAATTAAATCTTGCCCCTTTGCAAGTACTAACGGGGCAATGCCCACAGATTGATCGTATTTAAGTGCCACAGCAAAATGCGTTGGATTCGTTATGATTACATCTGCTTTAGGAACTTCTTGCATCATACGACTCATCGCAAAGGCTCTTTGTTTCTCTTTAATCTTCGCTTTTAACTGTGGATCACCTTCACTTTGTTTGTATTCATCTTTAATCTCTTGTTTCGACATCATCAGATCTTTATTATTTTTCCACTTTTGGTATGCAAAATCGAAAATGGCAATTATAAACAAAAATATTGCACATCTTAATACGAGTCCATAGACGATGTTCCACATGACCAAAACAGTCTGTTTAGGGTGCAACTCAAGGACCAATATGAGTTCTTTAAGATGCTGCCTTATATAAGAAATTGCAACATAAAGGAGTAAAGCTGATTTTGTAACAGATTTGACGAGCTCAACAAGAGATCTCATCGAGAACATGTTTTTCAAACCTTTTAATACATTTAATTTACTTAATTTGGGTTGTATGGTTTCAAGTGAAAACAGAAACCCAACCTGTGCATAATTAGTTAAAAGTCCCGCCACTAATGCAACGCCAAGTAACGGTATTGATATCTTTAATATAAAAAAAAGCATATCATTAAAAAAAATCTTTATGTCCCCTTTTACAAAAAATGCTTCTGGGTTTTCCATGTGATCCGCTGTCATATAAAAAAAACCAAAAACTTGATCCACCATATAACTTCCATATTGTGATAACATAAAAAAAACAGCAAGTAAGCCCACAGCTGCAGCTAAATCTTTGGATTTTGCCACCTGCCCCTTTTGCCTAGCATCTCTTATTTTCTTTGAAGTAGGTTGTTCGGTTTTCTCTTCTGAAAATAATTGCAAATCAAATTTTAAAATCATACGAACCTCGTAACCTAAACTAAAATAAGTTAAAGAATCTTACAATATATTTAAATCCATCTCCCAAAATATCTGAAAATATTTCATACAAATAAGGCATAAGTATTATAAACAATAAAAATCCAAAAAATATTTTGAATGGCATTCCCAATATAAAAACATTCATCCCCGGCATAGCCTTTGCTAAAAGTCCTAATATAATATTAGCAATTAGAACCGTAATTACAAATGGGGCTGCAATTTGAAACCCTAAAACAAAGGATTCAGCTATAATATCTAATAATATATCAAACGAAGGGACTGAAAAAAAAATTGTTCCCAACTTTATTTTTTCAAACGAAACCACTAAGGCTGTAATAATTTCATGATGAAAATCAAGTTGTAAGAAAATTAACATCGCAAAAATATAAAATAAATTAGATGTGATCGCAATCTGAGACTCATCTAAAGGATTGACGACATTAACCATAGCAAACCCCAAATCTCTATCAATCAAATCTCCTGCAAAATAAATGAATCCCATATATACCGTCAAAATAAGCCCCATAAAGACACCAATAAGAATTTCATTTATTAAGAAAAATATAATTTGATAACTACTAGAGACATCATAAATTATATCTGATCCCACAAGGGGAAATAAGATCAGAGACATAAAAAAAATAAGACCAATTTTTACTTGAGCTGGATAATTTCGACTTCCAAATATCGGTGCTGTAAAAACCATACCCGCAATTCTAGCAAATATTAATATCATATCAAAATATGGAATTGACATTATAAGCCCCTCTAATAAATAATTAAATCAATTATACTAAAAACGTTATTTGTAAATTGAATAAGCGAATTGATAATCCACGATCCTGTAAACATTAGAATTACGAACACAACGACTATTTTAGGTACAAATGCAAGTGTGGCTTCTTGAATTTGTGTAGTCGCCTGAAAAATGGCGATAATCAATCCAATCAAAAGGCCGCCCAGCAACATAGGTGCTGCCAATAAAAGAATAATTTTTATGGTTTCAGAGAACAAGTCAATTACGATTTCCTCTGTCACTTACAACACCTACCTTATACTTAAAATTATTTTTTCAATAATAAGATGCCACCCATCTACCATAATAAATAAGAGAATTTTAATCGGTAGCGAAATCATAACCGGTGGTAACATCATCATTCCCAACGCCATCAAAGTTGACGCAACAATCATATCCACCACAATAAAAGGTATAAAAATCAGAAATCCAATCTCAAAAGCAAGCTTTAGTTCACTAATAATGAACGCTGGAATCAAAGCCGTCATAGGAATGTCATCATTGGATTTCACATTATCCACATCTGCAACATCCAAAAAAAGCGCCAAATCTTTAGTTCTCACTTGACGTAGCATAAACGCTTTAAAGGGTTCTTTGGCTACATCAACAGCTTCTTCTAAAGTTATAGTGCCTTCTTGCATAGGAAGATATGCATTTTCATAAACATCAGTGAATACAGGCGCCATGATATAAAAAGTTAAAAACAACGCCAAGCCCACTAACACTTGATTTGGTGGTGTTGATTGTAACGACAGTGCTCTTCTTATAAAGCCTAAAATAATAATGACTCTTGTAAAGCAAGTCATCATCATCAAAATAGAAGGTGCTAGAGAAAGCACCGTAAGCATTAATAGAATTTGAATACTATTCGCAACTTGAACATCTCCATTTTCGCTTGAGACAGACACATTTATGTCTGGTAGCCCTATAGTTGTTTCTCCAAAGGATAAAAACTGAGAAAACAGGATAACCGCCACAATAGACATCAATACCAATAATTTATACTTATAATCTACACTACGTAAAGCGCTCTTACCGATTGTCATTTTTTTTATCCTTCTTAACTAAAAATCTTTCTAAGTGTTCTGAAAACTTATGATTTGATACTTGCTCATCCTTCATAAAACTTTCGATTTTAAGATCATCTCGCTTATCCATAAGGTACATACCATTTTTATCAATGCCAATAAAATAAAAAATATTCTCTAGCTCCACTAAAAGCAAAAACTTATCATTTGAAAGAGCCACACGTTCTAAAACTTTGACTTTGCGATCTTTCAAAGAGATATAATTCTTTTTAGTTATAAACTTAGAGAATATCCATAAAAAATATATTAAGATTGATATTACGATAAAATACTTCGCAGCAAACCAGAAGTTATCAGCCTCGTAACTTTTTAAAAGAATGGCAGAATAGGTAAATTTGCCAAACACATAAATCACCTATCCTAACACTTTTTTGACTGCTTCAATAACACGATCTGCCTGAAACGGTTTGACGATAAAATCTCTTGCGCCTGCTTGAATAGATTCAATAACCATAGCTTGTTGGCCCATTGCAGAACACATAACAACTTTAGCATTTGAATCAAAAGCTTTGATTTCTTTAACTGCTTGAATACCATCAACCTCAGGCATTGTAATATCCATAATGACGAGCTCAGGTTTCAATTCTTTATATTTTTCAATAGCTTTCTGCCCATTCTCTGCCTCACCAACAACATCGTAACCATTTTTAGTCAAGACATCCTTGATCATCATCCTCATAAATGCCGCATCGTCAACAACTAATATTGTATTAGCCATATCGTTTCCTCCTTAATAATTATTCAGTGATTCTTCTAGGTATAATAATATCAGTTATCCTAATGCCATAGTTTTCATCCACGACAACAACTTCACCTTTGGCAATTTTCTTACCATTCGCCAAAACATCCAAAGATTCCCCTACAAGTCGATCTAGTTCGATAACTGTTCCTACTCCGAAATCAAGAATCTCATTGATTTTTTTACCTGTTCTTCCAAGTTCCACTGTGATTTCAAGTGGAACGTCCCTAATAAGTTCTATATCATTATTATAATACATTTGAGCAGAATTACCATCAAAATTTTCAAATTGTAAAGGAATTGCATTGACTTTCTCATTTGAAAGGTTTGATTTTCTCTCATCTTCTTCATAATAATATTGGGCTTTTGGTGCTTCTTGCTTTGGCGAAACATTTTCTTCTTCCATTTTTGGAATAGGTTTACTTGCTGCAACAGGCTCTGGTTCTTCGTTACCGTGAACTATTGTTGCAACCATTTGTTTTGCAACTTCTACAGGTAATACTTGCATAATTTCTGAATCAATTAGATCCCCGACGGTCATCCTAAAAGCAATTTTAACGACCTTATCTGACTTTGATACCCCAAATTGGGTATAATCTAACTCAGAAATCTTATCATGATAAGCTTCTGGAGGTGAAATATCAATTTTTTGACCCAGCATTTCCGAAAGTGAAGTGGAAGAAGAACCAATCATTTGATTCATCGCTTCACTAATTGCACTTAAATGCAGGTCATTTAATTCATTAGAGATATTGGTACCATCTCCACCCATCATTAAATCAGTTATGATTTTAACATCCTTTTCATGTAAAATTAAAAAATTGACACCTTCAATACCTACTTTATAAGTAATATTGATTAAAACTGACGGGCTAATGAATTCTTCCGCCAATATCTCCATGGTCGTTTCAGACACTTTAGGCGTTGTAATGGTTACTTTTTTATTCAATAAGGTAAAGAGAGTTGTTGCGGCTGTTCCCATGCTTATATTCCCAATTTCACCAATCGCATCAATCTCTTCTTCAGTCAATTGGGATACTTCAGTATTCTCAGGCGTACTATCACCACCGCCTAACAAAGCATCAATCTCTTCTTGCGAAAGCATATCAGTCATCAATTTCATCCCCTTCCATAATAACGTCTGTAATCATTACAGCAACATTTTTTTTCTTAATACCTGGCTTACCATAAAATTTTAATTTATCTTCTACATATATCTCAAGCGGATCATCTACCTTTTTATTGAGTAAAATAATATCCCCTTTTTGAAGGTTTAGTAATTCAGAAACCGATATATCAGCTCCCCCGACAAGGCTTTTCATACTCAACAGTGACTTGCCGATACCTGTTTCAAGCGCTTCACGCTCTGCTGTCGTTACTTCCTTTTTATTAGTTGTTGCAAACCACAATCTAGAACTCAAACTTGGTAATATAGGTTCTATTACAAAATGAGGAATACAAATATTTACCATGCCTTCAGTATCGCCAATATGAATATTAAAAGTTACAAGCGCAATGGATTCAGCCGGAGATACTATCTGAGCAAATTGAGAATTTGTTTCAATATTTTCAAGCTTTGGTCTAAGCTCAACAATATTACCCCAAGGTTCTTTTAGTAAATTAATAAATTTGATTAAAATATTTCTAAGCAACGTCATCTCAATTTCAGTTAAAGACCTATTTTCTTTGTTAGATGAAGGGGATTTCCCAGTGCCACCTAAAACACGTTCAATCATAGAATATGCAATATCAGAAGAGACATCAATAATAATTTGTCCACTAAAAGGTGCAAAATCAATAATCCCTAAAATTGCTGGATTTGATATAGAATTGCTAAATTCCGTATAAATTAAACTCTGTACTGAAATAACCTCCACTTCAATATAAGTCCTCAAATAGCCCGATAAAAAGTTATTGAGGAGTCTAGAAAAGTTTTCATGAATAATTTCTAGAGTTCTAAGCTGATCTTTCGCAAACTTATCAGGACGTGAAAAATCATATTTTCTAACTTTCTTTTCCTTCTTTTCTTCCTCGATATCTTTTACATCAACTTCACCGGTACTCAGCGCCGACAGAAGTTCATCTATCTCATTTTGCGATAAAACATCAGACATATCCTCACCTCCCTTTTCTATCAAATCTAAAAAAATACTTCAAAAACATTCATCATGATATAAAAAATACACTCTCATTACTATTATCGGCATATCCCATAAAAGTTTTAGCCTTGTACTATAAAAGGTTGAATGTAAATATCGGTAATCGTTTCTTCATCAGATTCTAAAGCTTCAATAACCATATCTTTAATACGATCTCTTATTCTCTGTTTACCATTGGGTTTATCGACATCTTCCGAAGAAGTAGTTCTCATGATTTCATCGATATTATTAATAATCTTAGTTTTATTCTTATCAAGCAACGCTAACGTATCCGCATTTGTATACTCAATAGTAACTTGGTATTTAATAATTTTATTGCTGCCTGCATCTGATAAGTTAGAATAAGCTTCATCTAATTTATATTCTAAGTAAACAATTTCAGGTTCTTCTTTGGGTTTATTTAAAACAAACACAAATAAAACAACTCCAACAATTGTTAAAACTAAAACTGCTGCTACAATTATAATCACTAACTTTTTATTCATTTTTTACTGTCCTCCTTGACTCTCATCATTTTGATCTGTATTCACCGTCTTAACCACAACGATATCAACACGTCTATTTGCTGCTCTACCTTCTGAACTGTCATTTGTAGCAATAGGATGATATTCTCCATAACCTGAAGCTGAAAGTCTCACTGGCTCCATTGCAGCGTTTTCAATAAAAAACTTCACAACATTTGTAGCTCTGTTTGTGGAAAGCTCCCAATTCGTCGGGTAAATCGCCGTTCTAATAGGCACATTATCAGTATGACCTTCAACTCTAATTTGTTCATTTACAAATTCCTCTGAATTAAGTAAGTTCCCAAGAAAAGTTAAAATATCATAAGATTCTCTTCTGACAATCGCGCTTCCTGAATCAAAGAGCACATTGTCTTTAAATCGAATAATCAATCCATAATTCTCAAGTTGGACATCTACTTGAGCTTGCATTTGGTTTTCATTGATGTACTGATCTACTTTTTCTTTAAGTGCTTCTAATTTGTTTTGCTCAACCACTTGCTCACTTGAAGTCTGGCTCTCAGGCATGGCATCAAATATCATAGGCGCTTCAGACAAACTCTTTCCACCTTCTAAAACACCAGCAGAACCCTGAAAAGAAATCATTACAGCTTCAAATTTTTGAGCATCTATAGATGAAAATGCAAATAATAAAACGAAAAAGCACATGAGTAGCGTAACCATATCACCATACGTATTCATCCATTCAGGTGCACCTTGTTTACACTCTGGACATTTATCCTTAGCCATTATCTGAATTCGCCTCCTGAGTCCCTACTGTTTTTCTAACCGCTGGCGGCAAGAACACTTTTAGTTTTTCTTCAATAATTCTAGGATTTTCTCCTGCTTGAATTGATAAAAGACCCTCAATCATAACGTTTCTTATAAGTACTTCTTCATTAGATTTAAGCGCGAGTTTACTTGCCATAGGTATGAAAACTAAATTGGCAAATAACGACCCATAAAAAGTTGTTAATAAAGCAACTGCCATGGCAGGTCCAATAGATGACGGATCTGATAAATTTTGAAGCATTGCAACAAGACCTACCAGTGTACCAACCATCCCAAAGGCTGGACAAAGTGAACCCATAACCTCAAGTTGAGATCTACTTTTTGCATGGCGCTCTGCCAAATTATCAATTTCAGTCTCTAGAATATTCTTAACAAGTTCAGGATCAGTACCATCAACAATAAGCATAACGCCTTTTTGCAAGAAATCATCTTTTATCTCCGCAACAGCCTCTTCAAGTGCCAATAATCCCTCTCTTCTTGCAACATTTGCAAGTTCGATGATCTTTGTGATGATCTGATCAATATCAAATTCACTATTTTTAATTGTTTTAGCAAAAACTTTCCCTATATTAACGACTTCATTCAATGGAAATGCCACAAGCCATCCGGCAACCATACCACCTATAACAATAACAATCGATGGCGGATTAATATAATTTTTAAGTTCACTACCACTTAATATAGACCATCCAACTAACGCGAAACCTAGTACAACCCCTATTATCGTTGTAATATCCAAATTATACACCTCTTCTTTAAAATATAGCTCATTTAAATTGTTAAATCCGAATTTAATCTCACGATTATATTATCTATTTTATAATAAACACTCATACTTAGCAATTCAAATGATGATACAACCTAGTTACTTATTTTTCGATTGTACTCAATAATTCGATCGATAATATCTTCCACATCATCTTTAAGTATAATTTTCTTACCTGTGGTTAAAGTGATCATTGTATCAGGTATTTCTTCGATAAATTCTATCAAATTAGAATTAATGTAAACAATGTCACCATTGAGTTTAGTTACTTTTATCATTATACCCCTCCATTCACCAGTTAACTCAGCATAAAACACTAAAACTACCCGTAGCATTTAATGACTACGGGTAGTTAAATATTATCTTTTGAGGTTTACAAGTTCTTGTAGAATTTCATCACTGGTTGTGATAACCCTAGAGTTCGCTTGAAACCCTCTTTGGGTTGTGATCATATCCGTAAATTGAGCCGCTAAATCAACGTTACTCATTTCAAGCGCACCTGGTGTTAAATCTCCAAAACTCCCTGTGGAAGGGATTCCATATTTAGGAACTCCAGAGTTTGGCGTTTCTTGAAATAAATTGCCGCCAATTTTCATCAACCCACCTGGATTATCAAAATCAGCAAGGCCAATTGTTTGAAGCACCTTTTGTTGACCATTTGTATAAATTCCAATCACTTCACCCTTTGATGAAATGTTAAAAGAGTAAATTTTTCCAGCTGCCCTTCCTTCTAGTTGAACCGCTTTAGCATCAGAAACTTGACTATTTTGAGTTAAAACTCTGTCGCCAGTTACATCCCCATTCGCAAAGAACATAGAGCGGTCAATTGGCAATTCGATTGTAGAAGCACCAGGAACATCTATTTCTAAAGTTTCAACATGTGATGCATCCGCACTCGCAGCTAATGTAGGATTGGTTCCCACATTATAAGATACCAAATCAACAATTTCTCCGTTCTCATTAAACATCGCGTACATCTCTGCACTGGGAACCGGTGGCGTAACACTAGTATCAATCGACGGAACTATCTGTTTTCCATCAGAATCCGAAATCGTCATTTTTCTATATGAGTAATGGTGTTTACTAGCACTAAAATTACCATCAGCATCATAGTTAAGCGGATCATTTGCTGCAATTCCACCCGTTAAAAGCTTTTTACCACTTAATGGATTTGACGTATCTGTAGAAAGAGGCAATCCCTCAAAATCAATTTTTAAAGTATGCACATCCCCCAGTGAATCATAGACGTCAACTGTTGTATTATAAGCATCGTCAGTAGTGCTTATATTTCCTTTTAAAAGCACGTTAGCTGTTGAAGTCGCACTTTTCGAATCCGACATATTAACTTGAATCGGTTTAAATTCATTATCAAGTACCCTTAGGCCATTAGTTGTTACTAAAAAACCTTGCTCATCCATTTGAAAGTTACCAGCTCTAGTGTAGAATTTATTTTGAGCAGAGGCGTCATTTGTAACCATGAAAAACCCTGCACCATCTATCATCAAGTCTGTTGCAACATCGGTTCTCTGAATAGAGCCTTTTGTATGATTCACTGAAATCGCAGCTATATTCGTCCCCAGCCCAACTTGCATTGGATTCGTACCACCACGGTTCGCTGTAGACGAACTCGCTCCTCTTAACGTCTGTGAATACATCTCTGCAAAAGTAGCATTTGAAGCCTTGTAGCCAACGGTGTTGACATTTGCAATATTATTACCGATTACATCCATTCTTAACTGGTGTGCCTTGAGTGATGATACACCAGAAAACATTGATCTCATCATAATGAATAACCTCCTGTGCGAGCAGGTATCCTCTTCTATCAGTCAGAGGATGAAAGCTTCCTAAAAAGGTCCAGCTTTATATAATAACCGCTCCATCTATATTTGTAAATACGTTGTCTTTTAATTGATCATCAACGGTTGCAGTGATGATGGTCTTGTTTTGAACGCTAGCTATAAACACCTTGTTGTCCATCATAATCAACGCTTCCTTAACCCCTTTTTGTCCAGCTTTATCAATAGCAGTATTAATTCTATCGAGTTCTTGGTCAGTAAGGTTTATGTTTCTAGAATTCAATCGATCTATGGCATGTTTTGAAAATTTAACATTTTCATTTGATTTGATTTTATTGAGAACCTCATTGAAACTAGGTCCTTCAGGGATACTCTTATTTTTTGTGTTTTGAACATTTTTTGAAGGTTCTACACCCTTGATTTGGGTCCTCTTCAACACATAATCATTGTTCATTCCTTTAAAATTATTCACAGTAACACCTTCTCAATTATTGTCACAAGCTGCCAAGCATGTCTTCACTTGTCGAGTTATCCGCTTTTTCAAAATAGCTCGAAAATGCATTATTTAATTTTATAAGTTCATTAACGATTGTCTCGTTTTGTTCAATCATTTTCGCTTTTGTAGCTGTACTTTCCGTTGTATCATCCTTTGTATCTGTTGTTGTATCATCTGTTTCATCCGGCGCATCAGTAGCAGTATCATCTGGTGCATCACTATCCTTTGAAGGAATCAATTGCTCAACTAAAGTTGTCAATTTAAGCAATTGTGCCGCAATAGCATCATTGTAACTATTGGATGCTGACATGGCTTCACTAATATTAGATAACTGTTCCACTGAAGAGAACTGCGCCATTTGAGCGATCGTTTGACTGTTGTCCATGGGCTCAAGTGGATCTTGATGTTGAAGTTGAGCCATCATGAGTTTTAAAAACGAATCCTTACCAAGTGCACGACTTGCAAGTCTCTTTGTATTTTCTTCATCGCCGCTAATTGTATTTAATTTATCATATTGATTTGATGTGAGTACACCACTAATTGGAAATGGCATTTCTTCACCTCCTATGCGTAATAATTAATTGTTGAAGTATCATATGGATCATCTTGATAATTTGTGTTCTCTAAAAGTGATGTTTCCAGGTCATTTACATCGTCTACAACAAGTCCTCTTTTGGATTTCGTCCCCTTATTAAACGCAAATTGTTGCTCTTGCTCTCTCTTACCAGAATCAATCGAAACATTAATTTGGTTCAATTGATATCCTTTTTGTGAAAGTGAGTGTTTTAAGTCATCCAGATTAGATTCAACCGTTGCTTTAACCATCTCATTTTCAACATTTATTTCAGCAAGTACAACGCCTTTATGAATTGATATTTTAAGTTCAACACTTCCAAGTTGTTCTGGGTTTAACTTCATTAACATATGGGAGCCATTATCATCAAGTTTTATGTTTGTTTTAACCGCATCCATAACTTGACTAAATATATTTGCTCTTAACGCTGATGAAGCAGATGTTTGAGTACCGTTTGTGATTGAACTCGGCTGCTTTAATGTGATTTGATCTAGTATAGAGTTTGTTTCTGAATCGCTCTTTGTTATTACTAAATCGCCTTCCTTTGAAACTGTCATAACTGTTTCAGGCTGTTCGGATTTATCACCTGCTGTATCTCCCTTTGAATTCTTCTCACCACTTGTATCCACAAGTTTAGATGCAACAACCTTATTAAGCGTTTCATCCGATTCTGTTTCACTAGCTGTTTCAGTATGGTTTGTCAGTTGAACATCAGCTTTTGTTGTCATAGGCTTCACTTCAACTTTTTCGCCATCCTCATTTTTTGCGGTTAACGCTTTTATTTTGTCCCATAGAACAGTTGTTTCTTCTTCTGAAGCATTAATTTCTTGTCCTGTGAGTTCATCTCCAGCCTCTGTGTTTTTAGTTGATAATGGATCGGATTGTTTTAGTAAAGCTTCGATTTTATCCATAAATTCACTAACAGTTGTTTCAGCATTTTCGTTCCCCCCATTTTGCTGACTTTGTAACGATTCCATCAAATTTTTTAATTGATTTGATAACTTATCAACAAGCGTTTTGTCAGGGTTACTATTTGCATCTAAAGATGACGTGATTTCAATTTGACTTAAAGTGGTACAAATTTCTTGCAAGAGATTAATATCGACACTTTCTGAATTGACAAGTTGCTGAAGCTCACTCAAATCAACATCCATAAGAGCCATCAATTGATCTAACTCCTCAGCTGAAACTTTTAATTTTTTTTCTAAATCATCTCTTATTGCTTGATCATCATCAGCAGGATTAACCTCTTCATTTTTAGATACTTTATCATCACGGTTTGTTTTAGCATCCGTATGAACCTTATTTACTTTTGTGTCTTTCACACGGTATTCAGCATTCTTACGCTCACTTACTGGTTCATTGTTTTTAGGATTTCGATTTGATGTCGTTGGTTGAAAAGCATTTTTTTTCGTACGATCAGCTTGCTTGCTATAAAAAGCAACTTCATTTTGACTCGAAACGTTACTTTGATACCTTTTACTCATGACATCACTAAATGATATTGAGTTATTTTCTTTACTTGCTTGGCCTGTTTGTTTAAATACATTGAGAATCGACATGTTATTTTGCAATTCTCGTGTGTACATAGTCACCTCCTAATTTTCTGGTAATGCTAGCTTTCGAGTTAACTCTGACGACAATGTTTTATCAAGCAACGATAAAATATCTGCTTTTTTAGATTCTGGAAAACTCTTTAAGATTTCAAGCATCAATTTTTCATCGCTAATAGATATCATGTCACCATTGTCTAATTCATATACTTTTGACGGAGAAGCATTAAGCATCATATTTTTTATGATGTCTGCAACCTTATCTGTTCCCATCTTTGAATAGACTTTGACCAACTCACTAACATTATCGTCAAACTCTCTATAAATCTTTAACGATTTTAAGACATCTGGCGTAATATTATCCACATTTTCTTTAAGCAATTCATTTTCTTTCATTTTTTCTATAACTTGAAACACAAAAGCGTCATTTCTTGATTTCGCAAGCACCTCGCCAGCTTTCATTGGCCCTAGGTTTTTATAAATAACTGCAAGTTCATCTACTGTATACGCGTTTGTGTCTCCAATGGTATTAATCAAAGTCGCTGGATTTTCTGATTTATATACACCCGCTATTTGAGTCAATTCGGTCTCTTTTCTCGTAATTTCGTTATGTTTTTGCTTGATACTAAAATTTTTGTCCTCACTTAAAAAAGAAAATATCTTATTGCGTTCAGTTTCATCTAACTGATACAGAATTTTTTCTGCAGCTTCATCAGACATGTTCTCAAATATTTGAGCCGCATCTTTATAGCCATTGATTGACGCCGATACAACTTTCTGTATTTCCGTAATAGCTGATGATACTGGTAGAGAAGCAATATAATCTGCTTGTTTTTTTATATCCGCTGTTTTTTCCTCTTCAATGTTTTGAACAGTTGTGATCACAGCATCTTTACTTAAAGATTGCCCTCTTATTGCTTCAAGGATGTTCTTCGTCCTATTTGGATTAATTCGAATCATATCCTTAATTACTTCATCATAGGCTTTTGAATCTTCACCTTTCAGCACCAACAGTTTATCAACCGCACGATCCTCAGTGATAGACAGCATATAATCAGAAATAACTCTAATCTTGTCCATCTCCTCTGATTGTGTTGGAAATTTTTCAAAATAACTTCCCATAGGTCCAGGCACTTGTGACATAACGCCATTTACGCTCAACTTAAAATCTTTATTAAAATAGTAAAGCGTTCCTACTGCTAAGACTGGTGTGACAAATAATATGAATAAGACAATTAAACATCCCAATTTATTACTGCTCTTTTTAGGCGCTTTTTCATTATTTTCATCTGGAGCTTGAACGGGTTGATTTTCTGCCACTAGTCCTCACCATCTTTCTTGTTATTTTTATAGTTAACGATTTCTTCTATTACTTTTGCGTCCGCTTTATTGAATTCCTCAATGTATTTTTTAAAATCATTTTCTTTAAGGGTTTCCATAACCTTACGTTCTTTCATAGCTTCAACTAAAATACGCTTTGCCTCTTCTATTTCAACTTCCAATTGCCGAAGTTCAAACATAAGATCTTGTATGTGTTTTCTATAATATTGCTTTCCTTGGTCAATTTCGTGGTAATCCATTCGACGACCACTACTGAATCCTTCTTGAATCCAAGAGGAATAAGTTTGAAGATTTTTTTTTAGACTTTCAATTTTGTCCAATACAAGCTGCCTTTTCTGTACGAGCTTTGCCAAATCATTCTTAAGACGATCTTCTTTGTCAAGTCGCATTTTCAAAACACTCTCATATCTAAATTTAAATTTTTTCATCTATTAACCCTAAGCCTTTATTGAACAAGATGCTTCATGTTCTGAATAACTTCATTAAAATCCGTTTTTTCATTAGTTTTCTGCTTTAAGAATCCATTAAAGTCATCAATCTTACTTATTGCCAAATCAATATGCGGGTTGCTTCCTTTGGCATATGCGCCAATACTAATGAGATCTTCAGATCCTTTATACACTGCTAAAATTTCTTTAAATCGCATAGCTGCCATCAGATGTTCATCCTCTATAATATTAGGCATAACCCTGCTGGCACTTTGCAAAATATCAATTGCAGGATAATGACCAAGAGCCGCTAGATCTCTTGTCAATATAATATGGCCATCAAGTATCCCTCTGGCAGCATCTGAGATAGGCTCATTAAAATCATCCCCATCAACCAGCACGGTGTATAAACCCGTTATTGACCCTACAGATGAGTTACCCGCTCTTTCAAGCAATTTGGGTAATACCGCGAAAACTGAAGGCGTATATCCTCTAGTCACAGGCGGCTCTCCAATTGCCAATCCAATTTCTCTTTGAGCCATCGAAAAACGCGTTACTGAGTCCATCATTAGAACGACATTTTTGCCTTGATCTCTAAAATACTCAGCAATTGAAGTCGCAATAAGCGCTGCTTTCACTCTAACAAGTGCAGGTTTATCCGAGGTAGCCACCACGACAACAGATCGTTTTAAGCCCTCTTCACCTAAATCATTTTCTATAAATTCACGAACTTCCCTTCCACGTTCTCCTACAAGCGCTATCACATTAATGTCCGCTTTTGTATATTTAGCAATCATGCCAAGTAAAGTACTTTTACCAACACCTGATCCTGCAAAGATACCAATCCTCTGCCCTCTTCCACAAGTCAAAAGAGCGTCGATAGCACGGATGCCTAAAGGCATGGGATCTTCAATTTTATCACGTTCTAGAGGATTTGGCGGATTATTGTTAGCGGGATATTTACTTACCGCCTTGGGTTTGTACTTTCCATCGATAGGATTTCCAAGTCCATCAAGTATCCGCCCTAACAGATCATCAGATACATCCACTTGCAGCTCATGCCCTGTAGAAATCACTTTACTCCCCGGTCCTATCCCTGTCATATCACCAAGTGGCATTAAAAGCACGCGATCATCTTTAAAACCAACAACCTCACCTTTCAACGGAACACCTGATTTTATTGGATAAATTTCACAAACTTCACCAATTTCAACTGCGGGACCTATGGATTCAATCATCAAACCTATGATTTTCGCCACTTTCCCACTATACTTGAGCAACGAACTATCTCTTAAAGCATTTTTATACTTCATTAAATCTATCATGATTGCCTACTCACTTTTTAGAAGATCTTCAAAAATCTTCTGTATCTGTTCAAATTGGGTCCAAACACTACTATCGATACTCCCAGAGTCTGTATCTATAATACAACTCCCATTTTTAAGCGATGAGTCTTGTTTAATTTCAATGTCATCCACTTTTTCAGTCATAGCCACAACCATAGGTTTTATACTCAACACATGACTGTAATCTTCACTTGAAACACGTAATGTCAAATTCTCTGTTTTATTGACACGTTTTATGGCTTCTTCGACAAGTGCTTCAACTAAATGGACATCTTCTTCAACTTTTTTATTCAACATCTTTAAGAGTGTCTCTAATATGATCTCCACAATTTCAGCTTCCGATTCCTTCATAAGGGTTTCTTTTGCATTCAGCCACTCATTTTTAAGCGCAAGCGCTTCATCGACAATCGCTTTGGAAGTATCACTACTCTCTTGAATTGCAGATTCATAACCTTCATCATAGCCTTTTTTTTGGGCCTGCTCCATAATCCCTTTTGCTTGGTCATATGCATCTGAAATAATTTTGTCACTGCTCTGTTGAGCCGCATTTACCTTTTCCGCTGCCTCAAGATCCGCTTCAGT
Source organism: uncultured Fusibacter sp. (assembly GCA_965140735.1). GTDB lineage: Bacteria > Bacillota > Clostridia > Peptostreptococcales > Acidaminobacteraceae > Fusibacter_A. Next base: position 1,133,431 of record OZ223306.1, read on the forward strand.
TAAAATAGCTTCTGCTTCTTGCCGAGCTTCCTCAATTATTTGATTGGCTGCCGCTGTTGTATCAATCTCAACAGGGGCAGCCAACTTGTTTTCTGTTTCTACTTCTTTAGTGTCAACAGCTTTTTCAATTTTCGCGGAAAGCACAAAAGCTTTATCATCTAATATAACTCTTGAGGACTTAAATACTTTAGACAACTAGCTCATCTCCTCCGCCTCTAGCAATAATAATTTCATTCGCTTCTTCAAGTTTTCTGATGATATTAACAATTTTTTGTTGTGCTTCTTCAACATCTCTTAGACGAACTGGGCCCATGAAGTCCATATCTTCTCTAAGCATTTCTGACATACGTTTTGACATGTTTGCAAAGATGATTTCTTTAACTTCATCAGTTGCACCTTTAAGTGCAACTGCAAGTTCACTGTTATCAACTTCACGGATAAATCTTTGAATACCAACACTATCAAGATTAATAATATCTTCAAATACAAACATTTTCTTACGAATCTCTTCAACAAGTTCAGCATTTTGTATTTCAAGTGTTTCAAGAATATATTTCTCAGTACCTCTATCAACAGATGTAAGGATATCGACAATACACTGGATACCACCAGTAGCCGAGTAATCTTGAGTAACCATAGAGGACAGTTTCCTTTCAAGAACCAGTTCAACTTCCTTAATGATTTCAGGTGATGTACTCTCCATAGTGGCAATTCTTTGAGCAACATCTGCCTGTTTTTCTTGTGGCAATGCAGAAAGCACTTGAGCCGCTTGATTGGCATTTAAATACGATAAGATAAGAGCCAATGTCTGCGGATGTTCATTTTGTATAAAGTTAAGCAACTGATTCGCATCTGTTTTTCTAACAAAATCGAATGGTTTAACTTGTAACGACGAAGTCAGCTTATTAATAATTTCAAGCGCTTTTTGCGATCCCATAGCCTTTTCGAGGACTTCTTTAGCATAGTTGATACCACCTTCTGAAATAAACTCCTGCGCTAAGCAGACTTGATAAAACTCTTCAAGAACCTGTTCCCTATCTTCAGGTGTTATCTTACTCACATTTGCAATTTCAAGTGTCAACTCTTCGATTTCGTCATCATGCATATGACCAAAAAGAGTTGCAGAACGTTCAGGGCCAAGTGCAATTAGGAGTATTGCAGCCTTAGTTTTTCCTGCCATTTTGCCTTTTTTAGTTGCCATGCCGCCTCCTAATCTTCATTTAACCATGCTCTAAGTAGAGCAGTAGCTGCTTCTGGATTTGTGTCCACAAATTTTTCAATATGATATTTTGGACTTCCTTTATCTTCGGTATCTGCACCGATTTCTTCAAGTTGTTCTTTAACTTGTTGCTCTTTAACTCTTTCAGCCTCTTCAGCAGCCGCTTTTTTAGCACGATTTCTTCTGATTATAATAATCGTAGCAACGATTGCCGCTAAGGTCACTAAAGCAATTAGAACAAGCGCCCAAAGCGGAACACCAAATACAAGTCCAGTTGTGTCTTTCCCTGTATAAACATCATAATTCGCCATTGGATCTGGAAACTCTTGAACGACAATTTGAATATTATCTTTTCCAGTACCTGCTGACATAGCGATTAAATCAACCAATTCATTATAATGATCATCTGTCATAGCACCATCCACAAGTGCTTTAGAATTAATAACAACACCTATTGACATGTCGCTAACTGTGCCTTGTGCTTTTACAATTTCTCTATAAATTTCATTGAGTTCATAATTAAGCGTGTCACTCGCTTTTTTATACGTAGAACCATTATCAGTTGCTTCTACAGTTGAAGTAATCGCTGCGCCGTTAGTGTCCGTACCTGGAGCCCCTACAGCGCCTGTACCATTAACAACATTCTCTGTGATTTTAGTGGCACTTCTAAGCATGCCATTGACTTCACCATCTATTGGGGGACTAAAAATCTTTTGAGTTTCAGTTTGTTGATTAAAATCCAACACAACATGTGGCTGAACTTCAACATTGCCAATACCATATAGCTTTTCAAGAAATACGGTTAAATCCTTTTGAAGTTGATACTGAGTTTTTATCCTAAGGTCAAATTGACTATTGGCAGAAAATGACTCACTATTTTCTGGGTTATTAAGTTGGACACCAGTGCTGTCTATTACAGTTACGTTTTCTGGCGTCAAATCCTTAACAGAACTCACCATCAGATTGACAATACCATTTACTTGAGCTTCATCAAGAGAAAACCCTTTTTTTAGGACCAAAACAGCTGAAGCTTTGGACATCACTTTATCCGCCATAAAGTAATTACTATCTTTTGGTATTTGAAGGATTACAGTAGCATCATCCACTGCTGTTATAGTTTCAATAGATCTCTCAACTGCTGCCGCGGTGGCTTGAATATACATTTGTTCTCTCGTTTGAGAAGTCATAGTGATAGATTCACTACTAAAAACATCAGTCCAACTAAAATTACTTGCTTGGGCTTGGACCGCAAGTTCCATTCTCGCTTTTGAAACATCACTCTTAGACACAAGAATAACTGAGGCCTCATTTTCATCTTTCCAAGGAATCCCCAGCTCATCCAATTTAGCTGTTATAGCTTGCGCATCTACAGGTGTAACACCACGGGCAATTTCAACGTATTCAGTTCTCGTAAACGTCAATATCAAAAATGTAATGAGTAAAACGGCTAGCACAATACCTGATATTAACATAATTTTTCTATTTCGATTCAAGCTCGAATAGAATGTCGTAACCCTCTCGCGGACTCTATTAAATAACTCTCCCATTAATGCACCCCATAGCGTGTTAATCTATCTTTTTTATAATTGTAATCTCATAATCTCATTATAAGCAGAAAGCACTTTATTTGTCACTTCAACTGCTAAATTAATCGTTAAATCTGCTTTCATACCAGCAATGGTCACATCGTGAACATTATCAACTTCACCTAGGGCAAGAAGCTTATCCATTTTTTCCGAATTCAATTGATAATCGCTTACTTTTTCAAGATTTTTCACCAATAGATCTTGAAAGTTAACGCCCTTATCATTAACCGCATCGTTAACATCAATTAATTTTTGATTCTTTTGTATAATGGAATTATTGAGTGGTGATATGTTCATTCAAACCCCTCCTTTTATCTACCTATTTCCAAGGCTTTCATTGCCATACTCTTCGTGTTACCTATAGAGGTTATATTGGCTTCATAGGCTCTTGACGCAGATATCATATTGATCATTTCATTCACAATTTCTACGTTAGGTAAGCTTACAAAACCATCTGCATCTGCATCTGGATGATTTGGGTTGTATTCTTTTTTAAAAGGAGACTGATCTTCCTCAATTCCAGCAATTTCAACCCCTTTATTCATAGCAAAATTAGAGTTTGCCTGCCCAAGTGCTGCTGCAAAAGCATCCGGCTGTTGTTCTCTAAATACAGCAATCTTTCTTCTATAAGGCATCCCACTAGCAGTTCTTGTGGTATTTGCATTTGCAATATTTTCAGATATTAAATCCATCCTTAAGCGTTCAGCCGTCAAACCACTAGCACTTACATTTATCGAATTAAAAAAGCTCATAAAAAAACCCCTTTCTTGATTTGCATACTTTCCTTACAAATCATACACCTATTTATTAATTCTAAGGGCTGACTTCAGCCGATTATACTGACTATTTATTTCTGTAACCAAAGAATTATAGTAAATCGTATTCTTTGCAAGTTCAGCATTTTCAACATCGACATCGACATTATTCTCGTCCACTCTATAGCTCGTATCATAAACTTTCTCAGTACTTATCGTCCCTGAATTATACGGATCCATATGACGGGTATTTGTTTTAGTCATTTTTACACCCGTATTCAAATTCATTTCACTTCTCAAAACATCTTCAAAGTTAACCGTTTCTCTTTTATAACCTGGTGTATTAACATTAGCAAGATTGCTTGAAATAGCACTATTCTTCATCCAAGAACCGTCAAGTGCCTTGTTAATCAAGTTAATATAATCAAATGAGCCTTTTAACATACCCTACACCCCTTTATAATTTTATAAAATATTTATCGGTCTAATTTTAAATTAATTTAATTCACAAAATAACCCTTTTATAAACAAAATTAAGATTCAATACTATATATACATCTACAGCTTTTATTTTAACCCATATATTGTAGAAAATAAAGCGTTTTTAACATATTGGTACCTATATTCATAATTTTTAGGACTTATTTCTTATATAATAATTATGATTTCAAAATTTATTTTCATACGAACATTTGATATATACAAAATTAAATGAGGACTGTATTTACAACTTTTTTTAAGTTACAAATACAGCCCTCACTAATTCTTATTGAAAAAAATACTTAAATTCTATCTCAATCACTCATTAATTCTTTAGTTTTTGAAGTTCTACCAATAGGCAATTATTAAGCACTTTGATATAAGTTCCCTTCATACCTAGCGATCTCGTCTCTATAACACCAGCACTTTCAAATTTTCTAAGCGCATTGACAATCACTGATCTAGTAATACCCGCTTTATCTGCAATTTTACTCGCTACCAACAAGCCTTCTTCAGAATTCAATTCATCAAATATATTGACGATTGCTTCAAATTCTGAGTAAGACAACGTACTAATAGCCATCTGGACAACGGCTTTTTTACGAGCACTTTCTTCATATTCCTCACTTTTAGCACGTATAATTTCAAGACCAATTATAGTCGCCGCATATTCTGCCAAGATCAAATCATCTTCCAAATAGCTTTCTTCTCTTCTTGCTATGATAAACGTCCCTAACCTCTGTGCATTTCCAATAATCGGAACGATGGTTACAAATTTAGAAAAACTATTTATATCATCTTTAAATATCCCCACGAGTTTATCCTCTGTGACGTTGAACATAGACTCATTGATTTTCATCAACGCTTCTTGATCATCAGGGCTAAAGAATTTTTCGCCAACTTCTGTATCAACCACAGCGCTATCTTCATCATCAAAAAGACTCACACCAAGTATCTTTCCTTTTTTACTCACTACATAAACATTTGAATCCAATATATTCATCATTGTGAGACATAGATCTTGAAATGATAAATGTGATGCCCCTGATGTTTGCAAAATGCCATTGAGTCGCCTCATTTTATTTAAAATATTACTGTTAAGCATTTTCTCCTCCTTCATTTTCCTCTTTTTCCTCTTTATAATCGCAATTTGCGTTATGACATTTTATAAAATCTAATTTTTTTGTCTTTTTATGAACAAGAATATCACCACATTTAGGACATTTCTTGTCTATTGGTTGATCCCAAGAAACAAAATGGCAATTCGGAAACTCAGAACAACCGTAAAAGATCTTCAATTTCTTAGTTTTTCTCTCTATAATATCTCCTGTTTCACATTCAGGACATTTGATACCCAATTTTTTTAGTATCGGTTTTGTATTATTGCACTCTGGATAATTTGAACACGCTAAAAACTTCCCATATCGACCATGTCTAATGAGCATCATGTTACCGCATTTATCACATGGAATATCAGTTTCCTCAGTTAAATCTACTTTTTCAATGGCTTCATCTGCATTTTTTATTAAGGTATCAAAATCGCCATAAAAATCCTTAATGACTTGTTTCCATTCTTCCATGCCCTCTTCTACACCATCAAAACGTTGTTCCATATCAGCTGTAAAAGTAACATCCACAATCGTCGAAAAATACTCGCCCATGATCTCATCAATTATGAAGCCCAACTCTGTGGGTTTTAAATTTTTCTTTTCTTTTTCCACGTAGCCTCTACTCAGTATAGTCGATATCGTAGGCGCATAAGTACTCGGTCTGCCTATCCCTTTTTCTTCCATTTCTTTTACCAAAGAAGCTTCGCTAAATCTTGCAGGTGGTTGAGTAAAATGTTGTGTTTTATCAAAAGATTTCACATTGAGCTCTTCATTTTCATTTAATTCTGGCAATAATTTATCATTTTGCTTGCTGAAAGTATAGACTTTTAAAAAACCTTCAAACAAGAGTTTGCTTCCAGTCGTCTTAAAGAGATACGATCCAACTTTTGCTTCAATTGAAAGACCTTCAAATTCTGCGCTTGCCATTTGAGCAGCAACAAATCTAGACCATATCAAATCATATAATTTATACTGATCTTTTGAAAGCGAAAGTTCAATATCTTCTGGAGATAGTTCAACATATGTTGGTCTAATCGCTTCATGAGCATCTTGAGCAGACTTTGAAACTTTTGTTTTCTTTCCTTCACTGCCAAGATAAGCCTCACCAAATTTATCTGAAATATAAGCCCTACAACCTTCTTTTGCAACATCAGAAATTCGAACACTATCCGTACGCATATAAGTGATTAGACCAATTGCGCCCTTGCCTTTAATACTGATACCTTCATAAAGTTGCTGGGCAAGCATCATTGTCTTCTTTGTTGTAAATCCAAATCTATTTGAAGCTTCTTGTTGAAGAGAACTTGTGATAAAAGGTGCTGCTGGATGTCTGTATTTTTTCTTAGTTTCTACAGACTTTATTAAGCACGGTTGCTCGTTCATAGATTCAATAATTTGATCTACTTGACTTTCGTTTTCAAGTTCAATTTTTCCAGAGTCATCACCATAAAAATCAAATGTGATAAGATCTTTAGGTGCTTTTATAGTATTTAATTCAATTTTCCAAAACTCTTTAGGTATAAATGCCATGATTTCACGTTCTCTATCACAGATTAATTTCGTCGCAACAGATTGGACTCTACCAGCACTCAAGCCTTTCTTAACCTTCCTCCATAGAATAGGACTAATTGAATAGCCCACAAGGCGATCTAAAACACGTCTTGCTTGTTGAGCATCTACGAGTTTGATGTCAATTGTTCTTGGATTTTTTACAGCACTTTTAACAGCTTCTTTAGTGATTTCATGAAAAGTAACTCTACAAGTTTCATCTTCTGAGATTCCTAAAATATAAGCAAGATGCCAAGCAATTGCCTCGCCTTCTCTATCGGGGTCAGTTGCAAGATAAACTCTATCAGCTTTCTTTGCTGCTGTTTTAAGAGACTTAATAAGATCTCCTTTTCCTCTGATATTAATGTATTTCGGATCAAAATTATCTTCAATATCTACTCCCATTTTACTCTTGGGCAAATCACGGACATGACCAATAGAAGCAATAACCTTGAAGTTCTTTCCCAAGAACTTTTCAATGGTTTTTGCTTTAGCAGGGGATTCAACAATTACTAAATTATAGGACATATATCAACACTCCAAATTGTATTTATAGTATGGTTCAAAACTGTACTTAATAAATTTATATATATTTACCTATCTTGTCAAGTCTTTTCTACTGAATTTGTATTTCATCTATGCTTACATATTCGCAACATTCTGCAAAAATTAATTCAGTAACCGCACTATTTACTGCACCTGTATCTAACCTCAAGAGGTGCTGTAGTTCCCCAATTTTCAAAGTTTTTCTTCTCAGCAATAACTCATAAACACTTCTGCCGTTTTCAGATAATTCTAACTTTTCTGTGTTCATAAATTTTTTTTTGATTTGCCAGTTCATACTGGTCATAATATCTTCAAAATTTAGTAATGGAACAGCACCATCATAAATCAATTGATTTGTGCCTACAGCGTTTTTATGATAAATATTGCCTGGAACCGCAAATAATAATCTACCTTGGTCTAAAGCATATCGTGCTGTAATTAGAGAACCACTTTTTTCAGAAGCTTCTACAATAACCACCACATCTGCCAAACCACTTATCAGTCTATTCCTCATAGGGAAATGATGTTTCATCGGCATTTCTTCTAACTTATTTTCTGAAATAATGAGTCCGCCACTATTGAGAATACGATCATATATATTCTTATGCCTTGCTGGATAAGGTTTATTGACACCGGAAGCTAGTACAGCAGTTGTTTTTCCACCAACATCAAGAACACCTTCATGTACAATACCATCTATACCAAGTGCCATTCCACTGATTACATTAATATCTCTTTTACCAAGAAAATTGCCTAATTCGTACGCTACTTTTTTGCCGTAAACGGTTGGGGCTCTTGTACCAACAACTGCCACTGTCATCTCTGAATTTAACAAGCTCCGATCTCCTTTATAAAATAGAAGTTCTGATAGGGGATCAAACATTCTAAATCGATTTGGATAAAACAGATCACGCGGTGACAGATATCCCACATCCATATTACTCATTTTTCGATAGAATTGATTGACTTTTTCCTTCAATATAATATAGTCTTTCGCCACAGGCAATCGGGTCACCGCATCTATATGAAAGTAGTCTCTATTTTTATCTACATATTGCCAATTGATATTTTGAATTTCTTTAAAATATGCTTTAAGGCTTACCTTCGTAGCTTTTTTAAGTGCAATATAATGATTTAAGCACATATAATTGAATAAATATTGATCCATTCTTACTCCTCTTAAAGTGATTTTTTTAATCGTTCAGCATCTTGATACATAAGTGCTTCGTGTAAATGATTGAGCTTAACAATCTCTGATTGTTCTAAATCAGCTATTGTTCTTCCAAGTTTTAAAAGTTTGTCATATCGCCTCATGGAGATTTTGCCCATTTTGTAATATTGAATCAATTTTTTATGAGCTTCCTTCGACAACTGACAGTATTCTTCAATTTCCTTTTTAGTAAGTAAAGCATTTGGTTTGAACTGATTCCTATCTGCTTGAAACTTGATCACATTTTCAATACTCTTTTTTAGAGTTTTAGAAGACTGCCTTGTGCCAGAGTCAATAGCGACATGGTCTAGATATAAATGCATATCAAAGCGGTCTAATATAGGGCCCGATAACTTACCTAAATATCTTTTTATATCATAAATGCTGCATTGGCACTGCTGGTTGCTTGATAAATGAAACCCACACGGACAAGGATTCATAGTTGCCACAAGCATAAAAGTAGCAGGAAATTCTGCAAACTTTTGATTTCGTGAGATTTGAATCGTACCACTGGTCATGGGTTCTCTCAATGCTTCAATTACTTCCTTTCTGAATTCAGGAAGCTCATCCAGAAGCAGTACGCCATGATGTGCTTTTGAAACTTCTCCTGGTTCTAATTTATTGCCCCCACCTACTAAAGCTGGACGTGTAATAGAGTGATGAGGTGCTCTGACAGGTCTTATCTTTTTCAGTTCAAAAGACTTAGATTCATCTGACAAACTGTAGATCTTAGTCAATTCAATCTGTTGATCCAAATTTAGCATAGGTAGAATTGTCGTTACACGTTCCGCTATGAGTGTTTTTCCACATCCTGGTGGACCAACCATCAGTACATTAAAAAAACCAGCCGCAGCTATTTGAACAGCCCTAAGAGCAGCATCTTGTCCAATGACATCTTCAAAGTCCATCTCATAATTAACTAAATCTATACTTTGAGTTTGAGGCGATTTTTTTTGTTTTAAACGATCTCCCTTAAGATCTAGATAAAGTTCTTTTAAGTGGGCATAGGGATAAAGCATCACCCCCTCGATGTGTCTTGCTTCTTCATAGTTTTCCACTGGACAAATGATCTGTTGATACCCATTTTGTTTTAAACCATCAATTAGACTCAAAGTCCCTTTTATAGGCTTTATATAACCTTCAAGAGATAACTCACCCAAAAATGCATATGGATCAACTTTCAGAACTTCATGAGCAGATAATATGCCAATTGCAATCGCTAAATCTAAATGTGCACCTTCCTTCTTTATATTCGCCGGGGACATGTTTTGAGTAATACGATCATCCGGGAATTTAAAGCCACTATTTTTGATAGCTGATCTCACACGTTCTTTTGATTCTCTAATCACTTGGTTAGGTAATCCCACAATATTGTATTGAGGTAACCCTCTACTTATGAAGGTTTCAATTTCAATTGGGATACCTTCAATGCCAAACAGCACACTTGTCATTATTTTACTTACCATTATCCTACTCCTCGGTTATGTCTTTATTTATCTTATTTTACATCTTTTACCTTATAAATGCAAAAAAATAAGCATACTTTTTATAAGCTGCGCCTTTACAACCTGCGCAGGTTACTCAAATATGCTTTCAAGCCATTCTATATCAATATTTCCATCCATATCATGAATACCGATAAAACTGATTTTGTAGTCTATATATATACTTTGTGAAGTTATGTAGTGAAGAACCGATTTTTTGATATGATTAATTTTTTGACGTGTCAAAGCCTCTCTTGCCGTACCATAGTTCAAGTTTCTTCGATATTTGACTTCAACAAAATAAAAAACGCACTCTTTTTTTGCAATGATATCGAGTTCACCATAAGGCGTATAGAGATTCCGATTTATTATTTCAAAATTATTTTTTAGAAGCCATTCGACAGCAATATCTTCACCTCTAGTCCCTACATTTCTCTTGTTCATAGAATACCACTCCTGCTATTTTTTAGACTGATCAACACTGCTTATGAAAACTAAAACCTCCGCGACAACCTCATATATTTCATAAGGAATTTGATCTCCAATCTCCAATTGATAGAGCTGCCTTGTCAGTTTCTCATCTTCATATATTGGAACATCACTCTCTTTTGCCTTTGAAATAATATTCTCTGCAATTAATCCCAAACCTTTTGCAATCATTTGAGGTGCCGCATCTTTTTCAGGGTCAAATTTTAAAGCTGTGGCCATTTTATTCTTCATCTTCTACCCCTTTCAATCTATTCTTTACACTTTTATGTCAATTGAACCTTGTTTTGGCGTTTCAAAAATTGAAATTTCCTCTGCCTGCTGAGTTGAAAATTTTAAATAAATTGATTTCTCAGATAATTGTTGCTCCAGTGCTTCTGCTTTACTTTCAAACACTGTTTTTATGGCTTCATTTGCAAGCTTAAAATTCAAAATAAAATGCTCTTTTCTCTTTTCAATCACACATTTAACTTCTTGATAATTTTTAGTTTTTAAAGCCACTAAGATTGTAAATTCATCCTTGTCATCACTTGCCTTTTTTCTTCTATAATATATATCAACAGGGCGCTCATAATCTTCTAGCTTAAAAGGCACTTGCATATAAAATAGAGGCTCATTAAGTTGTTTTGTCATTTGACTGGCATCTTTGATAAAAAAGACTTCCTTATCAATTTTTTCTTTAGTATCCGTATTTTCAGAAATACTTTTGAGAAAGCTCGCGACCTTATTTAGTTTTTCAGATTCGGCGATATCTTCTTGTAAAATTTCTTGTAACATCAAGAGATCACCTTCTGTTAACTTTGATTTCCCAATAATCTTTGATAATTCAAAAAAACTATTGCCTACACTTTTTTCAGTGAATTTGAGTTGATTCATAACGAGCAAATTCGTGAGATTAAGCTCTAAATTGTGTTTCGTGAAAACAGCATCTTCTTCTAAGTTAAAAAGACTCACCAACTTATTAGCAACTTCATGAAAGGTCTCAGCTGGCTTATCTCCAAAGACATTTACAAGGTCTTTCATAAGCGACTTCACAACAGCTTCCTGAATTTTAGCTGTTTCAGCTCCTTGAGATTTTTGATTGTCACTCACATTTGAATAATCGGTTGGCTTGATACCCTCTGAAGATTTTAAGGTATCCGAAGATAGCACACTCTGTGATTCTACTTTACCCTCCATTTTGACAGTCTCAGAATTGATTATTGAGTCCTTTGCAAACTGTGAAGTGCTCTTTTCAGACATCCCTTCGAATGTCGTATTTTTATTATCTGAATTTAACATATTTAATTCACTTGCTGTAGTAGCTTTATCGGATTTTATTCCTTCTGGTGAAGCATTTTCAAATTTAATAAAATTGAGCACATTCTCTTTTAGTGTTTTAGCAACGTCAACTAATGCCGCTTTATCTGGCGACATTTTCAGATCATTTATAAACGCTTTTGCAGCGGATAAATTTTGTTTCATTATACTAAAATTTTCTTTCGTTAAAGGCACATCAAATTTCATCATAGCTTCTGCAATTTCACGGTTACCTGAATCTGATAAAACGCCAATCTTCTCTAAAATTGTGCCTGAAACATCTTCTTGAGATGATGAATTGAGGGGCACTGCAGTTAGTGTCCCGCTATTTGAACCCGTAATCATTAATTGCACCTTTTGATTGACATCAAAAGTAGCGGTTGAATCATTGATGAGGTTCAACATCTGACCATTTTGCGAAAGCGTAATTTTGTTGCCATTAATTGCAGTAACAACGCCTTCAATAGTTTTGCCAACAAGAGATTGTCCCTTTTCTAACCTTGTTGATTCTACAGATGTTGGTTTATTGACAATTTGATTTTGAGTTATTCTCATAACCGACCTCACTTAAAGTTCTTTAAAAAGCTCTTTCTATGAAAAGGGGTAATACCATATTTTCTTAAACCATCATAATGCAAATCTGTACCGTATCCCATGTTGGTATTAAAACCATAGTTAGGATACGCTTCATGGATCGTTTGCATCAAGTCATCTCTTGTAACTTTTGCAATAATAGAAGCTGCAGCTATAGAAGCACTCTTCTCATCACCCTTAACGATATTAAGTTGCCTAATAGAGATATCGTCAAGTTTTAAAGCATCTATTAACAAATATTCTGGTGAAACAGATCTTTTTAAGGCTTCTACAGCTCTCATCATGGCCAGTTTTGTGGCATTCAATATATTAATTTCATCAATTTCATCATGTGAAGCCATGCCAATACCGTAACCAACCGCGTTTTGAATAATTCGGTCATGAAATTCTTTTCTCTTTCCAGCAGTGAGCTTCTTAGAATCATTAATTCCAAAATAATCTGTTTCATCATCTAAAATAACTGCTGCTGCAACTACGGGGCCAATAAGCGGACCTCTGCCTACCTCATCAATACCTGCAATCAGTTTAACCCCTTTGGATTTCAACTCATTTTCATAAAGATACATTTTTTGCATTCTCTCACACTCTTTTTGATGTGCTTTTTTACGCTTTTTCAATTGCAAGCAAAGTGCTTGTATTGCTTTTCGATTATCACTGCTTAAGTGCTCTATAATCTGATCGTATTCATCAATTGGACAGGTGCTAACAAATGCTTTTATTGCTTTTATTGAGTTTTCAGAGCCCAATGCTCGTTGAAAGCTTTCACTCATAACCTACACTTCACTACTGACTATATCACTTGGCACTTCAAGTGACATTTTGCCAATTGTGCCCTTTCTAAATTCATCAAGAACAATTCTTGCCACTTTTTCATAATCTATTTCATTTCTTTTGAGAAGACAACCTCTTTTACGACCAATCCATTCCATTATTTCAACTGGATCTGTTTCATCTTCAAACTTATAACGTGTTTTTAATAGTTCAGGATACTGAACCATAAGCATTTTTATCAAATGGAATGCAATATCTTCTATATTTAGAATTTGGTCTTTTATTGCACCCGAACAAGCGAGCTTTATCCCCTGCATATCCTCTTCAATTTTGGGCCACAAAATCCCTGGTGTATCAAACAGCTCAATTTCTTTATTAATACGAATCCATTGTTTTCCTTTTGTGACGCCAGGTTTGTTCCCAGTCACCGCAGCACTTTTCCCTGCAAGTTTATTGATAAGTGATGATTTGCCCACATTTGGAATGCCTATGATCATAACACGAATAGGCCTCACAAGTCTACCTTGATTTAAAGCCTTGTCAATCTGAGCTTTACACTCCGTTTTAATTTCGCTAACAAGCTGAGCCACCCCCTGTCCAGCCAGCGAATCAATTGGTATCGCCTTTATGCCTTGCTTTGCAAAGTATTCTATCCACAATCTTGTTTTCTGAGGATCAGCTAAATCTGATTTATTGAGTGCAATAACACGTTTTTTACCTTTTAAAAGCGCATCAAATTGTGGATTTCTACTACTGATTGGAATTCTAGCGTCCATTAATTCAATAGCCACATCTATAAGCTTAAGATTATTTTGAATCAAATCTTTTGTTTTTTTCATGTGCCCTGGGTACCAATTTATACTCATTAAAAACTCCTTCTTATACGCCTTTTCCTAAATGATAACTGAAGTATCTCAGTCTTTTATTTCAATTCAATTCTTGATTTCATATTATTATATCACATTGGAATTACAGAACTCCAGTGTGACCGATTTATAATTTCATAAAAATAAAAAGGGACTTTTCAGTCCCTTCCCACTAAGCTCTACGTACTCTTTTTTCTTTAACTTTAGCCGCTTTACCAACTCTATCTCTTAAGTAGTTAAGTCTAGCTCTTCTTACTCTACCTTCTCTTACAACTTCGATCTTTTCAATCTTAGGTGAATGTAATGGTAAAGTTTTTTCAACGCCACAACCATAAGAAATTTTTCTTACAGTGAAAGTTTCAGCAATTCCGCCGCCTTGTCTTTTCATAACAATGCCTTCGAAAATCTGAATTCTTTCTCTTTTACCCTCAACTACACGTAAATGAACTTTTACAGTATCTCCTACGTTAAACATTGTGATATTTTCTTTTAATTGCTCGTCACCAAGTGTTTTTAAAATATTCTGATTCATTTTATTTCTCCCTTTCTCTCTAGACGTTCTTAAAAGCATTTTCTTACAGAGGACCGCCCGATATACATAACAAGATGTATTATAACACTATAACCGTTTTTTTTCAACTCTTTTTTTCTTCTTTACAAAATCATTTTTCAAATCCTGTTTTTGTGCCTCTGTTAAGAGCTCTGGTCTTCTCTTTGCTGTTAATTTTACAGATTCTCTATAGCGCCATTTCTCTATTTCAGCATGATTGCCAGAAAGAAGCACACTTGGCACATCATCTCCATCAACCGTCTGTGGTCTTGTATAATGCGGATATTCCAAAAGGCCATTTGCGAAGCTCTCTTCTTCAGCAGAACCTTCATTGTTCAACACCCCAGTCACCATACGGCTCACGCTATCAATCACCACCATAGCGGCGAGTTCACCACCAGTGAGCACGTAATCCCCTATAGAGATCTCTTCATCTACATAGCGATCAATAAAACGTTGATCCACGCCTTCATAATGACCACAAACCAGTATCAATTCATCGTACTCTGCCAGAGAAACCACTTTTTCATGTGTTAAAGTCTGCCCTTTAGGTGACAGATAAATCACTCTGCTATTGGCCAGCCTTTCTTTTGAATTAAGCGCATCCCTAAGCGGTTCCACCTTCATCACCATACCTGCACCCCCACCAAAGGGAGCATCATCTACCTTGTGGTGCTTGTCTTTAGAAAATGACCTGATATGATCACATTCAATACGGATATGCTGATTAGATAATGCTCTTCCAAGAATACTTGCACCAGTAACAGCATCAAACATTTCTGGAAATAAGGTCAATATTCGAAATCTCATTCTATCATTCCTTCTATAATATGGACAACAATCTCTCGTTTATCAATATCAATATGCTTTACAAACTCATCCACCACTGGCAGATAAAAAACATGCCCATTAGGTTGCTTAATCATATATAAATCTTGGGCAGTATTTTGAAGAACATCTTCTAAGATCCCAATTTCTTCATGTTGCTCATCAAAAATCGTACAACCAATAAGGTCTACAACATAGTGACCTTCACCATCATCTTCAGCGTCCGCTCTATAAATATAGACATTTTTTTCTTTAAATCGAGTGATTTCATTGATATCATTAAATGCTTTAAACTTAAGAAGGACCATATTTTTATGAACTCTTGAAGATTCAACTTCAAATTTCTCTTCACCTTCACCTTCAATTAATAAGTATTCAAATCCTTCAAATTTATATAAATCATCTGTATAAGGATAAATTTTCACTTCACCTTTTATCCCATGTGAGTTCACAATTTTACCCATATTGAATGTTGCCTTCATACGTTCCTCCGCATTTAATATAATCATCACCTTAATTTTCAAAAAATTAAAGCTATTTCTAAGTGAGATCACGTTGAAATAGCTTTACGTATAAATTATTGAATAATCTCAACAACCACGCGTTTATTCTCTTTTGTCGCTGCCGCTTTTACCACGGTTCTGATTGCTTTAGCAATTCTACCTTGCTTACCAATCACTTTACCCATGTCATCCGCTGCAACCTTTAATTCGATTATAATAGACTGTGATCCTTCAATTTCTCTAACTTCTACGCTTTCTGGATTATCAACTAGTGAAGTTGCAATAACTTTTACTAATTCGCCCATTTAATCACCTCTAACTATCTTCTAGCCTTTCAGATCAAGGACTTTTCAAAATTTAAATTACTTAGCTTCGTAAACTCCGTGTTTTTTGAAAAGTGCTTTAACTGTATCTGTAGGTTGAGCACCAGTGCCTAACCATTTGTTTGCTTTTTCAACATCAAGTTTAACTTGTTCAGCTTCAGCAACCAACGGATTAAAGTATCCGATTTGTTCGATGAATTTACCATCTCTTGGTGCTCTTGAATCAGCTACAACAACTCTATAGAAAGGTTTCTTTTTAGAGCCCATTCTTGTTAATCTAATTTTTACTGCCATGTATTTCACCTCCTCGTTAATTTCTTATAAATGAAGCATTCAAAATGCTTATTTAGTTTAAATCAAATTGCGTTACATGAACGGGAATTTAAATCCACCGCCACCTTTTTTCATTTTCTTTTCCATCTGCCCAAATTGTTTCATCATCTTTTTAGATTGCTCAAACTGTTTTAAGAGTTTGTTGACTTCAAAGACTTCCATGCCACAACCTTTGGCGATCCTCTTTTTACGACTGGCATTGATGATATCTGGATTTTGTCTTTCTAAAGGTGTCATAGACTGAATAATTGCTTTTGTTCTCACAAGATCTTTATCGTCTACTTCTAAACCTTTCATCGCTTTATTATTCATACCAGGAAGCATGCCTAAAATATCACTTAATGGTCCCATATTTTGAAGTTGCTCCAATTGATCTAAAAAATCTTCAAGATCAAAAGTCATATTCTTCATTTTACCTTCAAGCTTTTTCGCTTTTTCTTCATCGAAATTTTCTTGCGCTTTTTCTATAAGTGATAACACATCACCCATACCCAAGATTCGACTTGCCATTCTATCTGGATAAAACTCTTCTAAGTCAGTAAGTTTTTCACCCATCCCAACAAATTTGATTGGTTTTCCAGTCACAGATCGTACCGAAAGTGCAGCACCACCTCTTGTATCACCATCTAATTTGGTTAAAATAACACCATTAATTTCAAGTTGCTCATTAAAATGTTCAGCAACATTCACGGCATCTTGACCTGTCATCGCATCCAACACTAATAAAATTTCATTAGGCCTAACAGATGCTTTGATATTGATTAATTCACTCATAAGCGCTTCATCAATATGAAGTCGACCCGCTGTATCCAAAATCACAATATCATTGCTGAACTTTTTAGCATGTTCAACACCTGCTTTTGCAATATCCACAGGACTTACTTTATCTCCCATCGTAAATACTGGCAGCTCTAATTTCTCGCCAACCACTTGTAACTGTTTAATCGCAGCTGGTCTATATACATCACAAGCCACAAGCAAAGGTCTTTTGCCTGCTTTCTTGAGTAAATGTCCTAATTTTCCACAAGTTGTTGTTTTACCAGCACCTTGTAGTCCCGCCATCATCAGAATTGTCGGCGACTGTGAAGCGTACTCAATTTTACTTTGAGTTTTCCCCATTAAATTCGTTAACTCATCATTAACAATTTTAATAACTTGTTGTCCTGGTGTTAAACTCTGTAAAACATCTTCACCGACTGATCTTTCAGTAACCGTTTTAACAAAATCCTTTACAACCTTATAGTTTACATCGGCTTCAAGGAGAGCGAGTTTAACTTCTCTCATCGCTTCTTTTACATCTTTTTCATTCAGCTTACCTTTGCCACGTAAGTTACTAAAGGCATTTTGCAATCTATCTGCTAAACTTTCAAATACCAATGTTACCTCCTATAAGTGCTCACACCTATTCGACTTGTTTTAATGCGATCTGTGCTATTTGATCAAGATACGACTCATTGTGCTCTTTCTTATAGGCTTCAACAAGTTCTAATATCAGGTTAAAATCATTCTGTCTAGATACGAATCTTTCGTAAAGTCCCAATTGTGCTTCTATTTTTTCAAGTGCCTTATCAGTTCTCTTTATGGTATCATGCACTGCTTGTCTGCTGATAGAAAGATTTTCAGAAATTTCACCAAGTGACAAATCCATATTGCAATAGAGATCCATCGTCTCATTTTGCTTATCCGTTAACATTTTGCCATAAAAATCATATAATTCTACTAACCGAAGCTTCTTCTCAAACATAACTACCTCACAAATTATAAAACAAATACGAATGAGTGTCAAGCATTTTTACTTTACATTCAAAAATATTTTAGTTTAACAATGCCTCTACAAAATCATGTGCATCAAATCTTTGTAAATCCTCAATGCCTTCACCAACACCAATCAACTTTACTGGAATATTGAGTTCAGAATTAATAGCCAGTACAACACCGCCTTTGGCAGTTCCATCTAGTTTTGTTAGGACAATACCCGATATTTCAGCGGCTTCATTAAAGACTTTAGCTTGTTGAACTGCATTTTGACCAGTTGTCGCGTCAAGCACAAGAAGCACCTCTTTTTTAGCTTCTGGATATTCTCTTTCTATAACTCTAAAAACTTTAGCGAGTTCGTTCATCAAATTGACTTTATTGTGAAGTCTACCTGCTGTATCGCAAATGAGAACATCCACGTTTCGTGCTTTAGCTGCTTGTACAGCATCAAATATAACCGCAGCGGGATCTGAACCTTCTGATTGATGAATAACCCCCACGCCTACTCTATCGCCCCAGATCATCAGCTGATCTATAGCGGCTGCTCTAAATGTATCACCTGCCGCGATGAGCACTTTCTTGCCCTCAGTTTTTAAGGCATGTGCAATTTTACCGATTGAAGTGGTTTTACCAACGCCGTTAACACCAATAACCATGACAATTGTCGGTTCATTTCCTACTGAAAAAGGCACATTATTATTTTCATTTAATATCATTTCCACAACATCTTTAAAGACAACTTTAATATCACTTGAGTCCTTAATTTTTCTAACTTTAAGTTCAGCTCTTAACTTTTCAATAAGCTTCATTGAAGTACTCATACCAACATCAGCCATAATTAAAATTTCTTCTAATTCATCAAATAATTCATCGTCGATTTCACCATAATTGTTAAAAAGATCATCAATTTTATCTGTGATGCCCTTTCTCGTTTTGTTCAAACCCTCTTTTAACTTAGAAAAAAAAGATAATGCCATATTGCCTCCTATAAATTCTCATTTTGTGAGAATGTTAAAAGTTAAAAGTTGAGCAATCCTCTACCATACGGTGAAGAGTTTATGCGAAACTACCTTTTAACACCCTAACCATTTTATCATATTAATTATATTTACCTTCAACATCTTCAAGCCTCACACTGAGCACTTTAGATATACCATACTCTTCCATTGTAACACCATAGAGCGTATCTGCAACTTCCATGGTCCCTTTACGATGTGTAATAACCACAAACTGAGAATGTTCAGCATATACCTTGATAAAGTCAGCAAATCTGTAGACATTAACATCATCAAGTGCAGCCTCAATCTCATCTAAAATACAAAACGGTGTTGGTTTAGTCTTTAAAATCGCAAAGAGCAGCGCTATGGCTGTAAGCGCTTTCTCACCACCCGATAATAGGTTAATGCTTTGAAGCTTCTTGCCAGGGGGTTGTGCAATGATATCAATATCACAATTTAGAATATCATCATAATCTGACAGCACAAGTTCGGCATCGCCACCACTGAAGAGGTCTTTAAAGGTTCCTTTAAAGTGTTCGTTAATAATTTCGAAGTGTTCCTTGAAAAGGACTATCATGCGTTTTTCCAGATCTAAAATGATCTTATCTAGATTTTCGATACTTTCAATGAGATCTTTTCTTTGGTCCGTTAAGAAAGTATAACGTTCAGCCACTTCTTCATATTCCTTAATCGCATTGATATTCACAGTACCAATCATTTTCAGTTCTTGTTTTAGTTGTTTCATTTCACCTTTTTGAGTTGGAACCAGATCCGCTAACACTGCTTCTCCAATTGTTACTTCATATTTATCCCATAGTTCAGTGATGATCGTCTCTTTTTCAACTTCAAGCTTTGCTTGTTTAACTTCAAGTTTATGTGTTTCCTCTTTGATACTATTGGACAATTCAGTTATAGATGCAATTTGAGATTGATGCTCTTTAACTTCACCCGAAAGTTTGTATTTTTCTTTGTTTTTAACTTCAATTGCCTGTGAAAGCGATTCAATTTCACGGCTAATTGTTTCAATACTCTTTTGAATATCATCTACTTGTGCATAAAAAGCTTCTTTATGTGTCTGTTGATTCACCAAATTTTCTTGACGCGCTACTTTTTTCTGTTCAATTGTTTTTAAATCATCTGTCGCTCTTGCGAGTTCTCTATCCTTAAACTCAACCAACTGTTCAGTCGAAATTCGCTTTATCTTAAGTGCTGTAATTTGCTCATTTATCACTTCTATTTTATGTTCAAGATCACTGAGCGTTGCAATGACATCCGACAATTTTGATTCGAGTTTGCCCACACGTTCTGTAGCGGCTTCAATTTTAGCCTCATTTTGTGTGATGGTTCCTTCAGTTTCTTCAAATTCATTTTTCAAAACATTTAAATTTTTCTCAAGCTTTGAAATTGCTTCAGTAAGCGATTGAATAATGCCTTGCTGATTTTCCTTTGCATTTTCAAGTTTAATATAAGATAATTTCAACTGATCGATTTCTTGGCGATTCATTTTTAACTTTTCTTCTAAATCTTGAATGAGCCCTTCAAGTGCACTTAACTCCTGCTCTAATTTAACTTGCTCGCCTTCACCATTAAAAATTAAAGTTTCAAGTTCACCAATGCGTCTTTTCCTACCTAAAATATTAGAAATTCTAGATTTAAAACTACCCCCAGTAATGGTTCCCGAAGGAATGAGCACATCACCATTTAGAGTAATGACTTTATACTTTATATTCTTAATTTTAATCATGTCGCTTGCTGTTTCAAAAGTGTCTACAATCAAGATTCGACCTAATAAATAGGACACGAGGACATCATACTTCGAATCATAACCTAATAGATCACTGGCGACACCTATAAATCCTTTTTCTTTTTTTGCAATCTTAAGAACTTCTCTTTGTTCCCCTTTGTTCCCTAAATTATCAAGCGGCAAAAACGTCACACGGCCCAACTTATTCTTTCTTAGATAATCAATAGACCGCTTAGCATCTGTAACATGGTCACAAACAATGTGTTGCACAGATTTCCCAAGCGCAACTTCAATAGCAGTTTCATATTTTTTAGGCACATTAATAATTGTTGCAACAATGCCATGAATACCAGTTTTATCAGGCAAATTTAACAGGATATCTTTAACACCTTTGTCATAGCCATCATATTCTTTTTCAAGTGTGTCCAATACTTTTTTTTCAGCTAGGGCATCCGATACATTTTTGCTTACTTTTTCAAATTGCTTCCGCTTAGATTGAGATTGTTCTTTAAAGGTTTGAATTGATTTTAGATTTTCAGACAGTTGTTGATTTAAATTTTGTTGACTCACCTTCAATGCTTCTAACTGCTGATCGTAATCCATACGAAAAGCATCCGCTTCAACCTTCTGAGCACTTATTCTTTTCTTTTCAATATCTGCAAACTCAATTTTTTCAAGGAGTGATCGTTTAAAACGATTTAAATTTTCATTTTCATTTTTCTTAATCTCTATATCATTTAAGAGTCCTATAACCTCTTGACGTTCATTTTCATTTGAAGTTTTAATATTGCCAAGAGCACCTGTTTCAATTTCAAGCGCCTCATTTAATTGACTTACTTGTTCATCAAAAGACTGAAGTTCCTTTACGATCAATTCTCTTTCACTTTGGATAACACCAATTTGAGTCTGTATATTTTCAAATTCATTTTCAACTTCTCTTAATTCATCATCAATACGTTTGATATTGGAATCTGTATTGCTTATTTTTTCCTCAATCAACTCTTTATCACCAAGTGTCCGACTCTTTTGATTCTGTAAATTATGGAAAGCTTCTTCATTTAAACGAATTTCACGATTAAGTCTATAAAGTGCTTGATCTTTCTGATTATAAGCTTCTTTAATCTCGTCCGTATTAACTTCATTTGCCTTTAATTTATCCGTATTGCTTCTAATTGTATTCAGAGTATCTATTAAAATCTTTTCACAATCACCATATCTATTTGCAAAGTAATTAAGTTCTATGTTTTTTAGTGTTTCTGTCACTTCAAGGAACCTTGTAGCACGCTCACTTTCAAGTTTTAAAGGTTCTACACGATCCTCAATTTCCGATAAAATATCTTGTATCCTAACCAAGTTTTCATGAGTCGCTTTGAGTTTCCGCTCAGATTCCTCTTTTCTAGATTTATATTTGATAATACCCGCGGCCTCTTCAAACAGCATTCGTCGTTCGTCTTTATTGCTACTTAAAATTTCGTCAATTCGACCTTGTCCAATAATAGAATAGCCTTCTCTACCAATCCCCGTATCCATAAACAGTTCTTTGATGTCTTTAAGGCGACACGGCATCCCATTAATTTGGTATTCACTTTCGCCAGAGCGATGAACACGCCTAACGACTGATATTTCATCATATTCAAGCGGAAAAAAGTGATCTATATTATCAAATATGAGCTTTACTTCAGCAAGACCTAACGACTTTCGGTGCTTTGTCCCATTGAAAATAACATCTTCCATTTTCGATCCACGGAGTGTTTTAATACGCTGTTCTCCCAAAACCCATCTTACAGCATCAGTGATATTACTCTTACCACTGCCATTTGGCCCCACGACACATGTTACCCCTTGTTTAAACTCAACAATCGTTTTATCTGCAAAGGATTTAAAGCCTCTCATTTCAATACGTTTTAAATACACAATTCCACCCCAACCATTACTTCATTATAGACACTATCTGACAATCATTTAATTTAAAAGTGTTTAATTCAATTTGACTTGACTGAACAATCACTACGTTTTTCAGACATTCATAACGCTTTAGATTGCGTTTAGCATGTCCTAAAACGTGTGTTACCTGTTTTGGATTAACCTGAATTTCAAGATTTTGAATATCACGGTCATCTTTTTCTTTAAACAAATGCGGTTTCAAAGCCTCAATAAAAAGCCAGTCAAATACTAACTCTTTTAAAGCAGGATGAAAAGGACCTGCAACGACTTCTTTACCCTCATCAATAAGATCGGTTCTCTGAAGCCCCAATCTTATCACCTGAATTTTGGCGGATTCATAACGCTTGAGCGCCATTGCCATGGCTACAATCGTATCTTCTAAAGTCACAGGATTGTATTTCCCATCTAAATATAGTGCTTCGAGTTCTGTATGCTTAATCACAAGTACTGGATATAATCTTATACAATCCGCTTTTAATCGAATGCTTTCTTCAACAGAAAAAAAGAACTTTTCCAAATCATCTCCCGGAAGCCCGTACATTAATTGAATTCCGAGTTCAAACCCATAGTTCTTGATCAAATTGACCGCTTTATAAATAGAATCAATACTGTGACCTCTCTTGCTGGCCAGCAAAACTGTTTCATCAAAAGACTGTACACCGAGTTCTATCGTTGTAACGCCATATTGTTTTAACCGTCTTAGAATTGTATCGTCTATATAGTCTGGACGTGTTGACAATCTAATATTGTGAACACGCCCACTTTTTTTATATCGTAACGCAATTTTTAAGTAAGCTTCTTGAATATGAGGTTCAATCCCAGTAAAACTACCACCAAAAAAAGCAATTTCAACAACATCTGCTTTTATCGTTTCCAAATAACCCTCAATCTGGTTGACAATACTCTGGCTAGTGGGTGCTATATCAACACCTGTAATCTGTCTCTGGTTACAGAAAACACAATCATTCGGACACCCCATGTGCGATACAAAAATAGGGATAATCACATGCTTACGACTCATCACTTGCCAACTTCTTTAGACCTTCTTTTGCAGCCTCTTGCTCAGATTCTTTTTTACTACGGCCTTTACCTACACCAATGATCGCATCATTTAATTTCACATGCGTATAAAATGATTTCGAATGATCTGGTCCTTCTTCTTTAAAGATTTCATACTTTATGCGATTGCCTTTTTTTATTTGAATAACTTCTTGTAGTCTTGTTTTGTAATCAATAAACAATTTACCATGTACAGCATCCGCAATAATAGGTTCCATATGACTGAGTACAAATCGTCTGGCAACCTCCACACCACCATCTAAATAGAGTGCTGCAATAAGGGCTTCAAAAGCATCCGACAAAATAGAAGTTCGCTCTCTACCGCCTGTGAGTTCTTCCCCTCTACCAAACATCATAAAAGTCCCTATTTCCAGCGCTCTCGCTGCTTCTCCAAGCGAAGCTTCGCATACAATCCGCGCTCTTACTTTCGTGAGTTGACCTTCTGCTAAATTCGGAAAATTATTATAGAGATACTCACTGATCACAAGACCAAGTACAGAGTCCCCTAAGAACTCCAGTCTTTCATTATTTTTTATGCGTTCCTTTTTATTTTCATTCGCATACGACGAATGCGTCATTGCTCTTCTTAAGTAAGCAATATCAGTAAATTCATAACCAATCCTTTTTTCTAAAATTTTTACGCCTTTCATCATCTCACCTTTCTTGAAAGGGCATTTAAATATACTATGACAAAGTCTGCTCATAAGGTGATAATATATTTAAACAACCTTTTAGTTTACATGCCTTCAATCATTTTATAATTTTAAATCATAAAATTCAATATGTGCAGCAAAAGTAATATATTAAAATTAAAAGACGCCGTTGTTTTAAACATGCGTCTTCTGCATTTCCAATGCATTATTCCATTTTATGATGATTCACTTTCTGTATCAATAGGTGCTTCAAAGGCAGGCATTGTCTTAATCTTCTCTGTTATTTCTGAAACAAGATCAGATTCTACACCGATATAGGCATATTTTATAGCGTTCATGAATGCTTTGGCATTAGATGAACCGTGCGCCTTGACTACTAACCCATTAACCCCTAATAGTGGGGCGCCACCGTATTCAGTATAATCTAATTGCTTTTTAAAAGCATTTAGATTACCTTTTAGAAGCAATCCACCAACTCTACCAATTGTATTTTTCATAATCTGATTTTTTAATCCCTTTACAAAAGAAGAAGCCACACCTTCTGTAAGCTTAAGAATGATATTACCTGTGAAGCCATCTGCTACAATAACATCTACTTTGCCCAAAGGGACATCTCTCCCTTCCACATTGCCCACAAAATTCAAGTCCGTTTCTTTCAACATTTGATGCGTTTCAATATAGAGTGGTGTTCCTTTAGTCTCTTCAGCACCGATATTGACCAAAGCTACTTTTGGATTTTTAATCCCAATGACGCGTTCAGCATATAAACTTCCCATATAGGCAAACTCAACTAATTGCCTCGATTTACACTCTGCATTTGCACCTGCATCCACTAAGACAGACGCACCTGACATCGTCGGATAAATTGTACAAAGAGCAGGTCTACTGATCCCCTTTATTCGCCCAACCTTTAACAAACTGCCCGCAAGCAAAGCACCAGTATTCCCAGCTGAAACAAAGGCATCAATCTCACCTTTCCTAAGTGCCTTCATCCCTACAACCATAGAAGAATCACCTTTTCTTTTGATGGCTTTCACAGGTTTATCATCATTTTCAATAACTTCTGTTGTAGCCACCACTGAAATTCGCGCTTTATCATATTTATATTGACTAAGTTCATTACTGATCTTAAGTTCATCACCAAAAAGAACGATCTCTCCTTTGATTAAAGCCAAAGCATCCACAGCACCTTTTACATTTTCCACCGGTGCATGGTCGCCGCCCATGGCGTCAAATCCAATTTTCATAAGTCACCTCGTTTTTTGTATTAAAAAAGGCAATAGGATAGCCCTATTGCCTAGTTGAAAGATTAAGCTTGTTTCGCATCTCTTCCATGATAATATCCACATTCTGCACATTCTCTATGTGGTACGTTAGCCGCTTTACATTTTGGACATTCCACAATGTTTGGAGCAGTCATTTTAATGTTACTAGCTCTACGCTTATCTCTTCTTGCTTTAGATATCTTACGCTTAGGTACTGCCATATCTTAACACCTCCTTAATCTAAGTGAATAAATTCTTTAGTGCTTCTAGTCTTGGATCAATTTTTTCATCATTACACGCACAGTTTCCAGTATTCAGATCAGTTCCACACTGAGGACAAATCCCCTTACAATCTTCATCACAAAGAATCTGTAGCGGTAAATTTAACAATATATCTTCCTCTAAAATTGGGATCAAGTCAATAGCACCACTTTCTATAACGGCGAATTGATCATCCTCGTCTTCAGAAAATTGCTCCATTAACTCCCTTGTCACACAACTCGAGAGGTTCAATTTGACTTCAGCTAAACATCTATGACACTCAAATGAAATTACACCCTTATAATCGAAGGTAAGCATCAATCTCTTCTCGATTTTCTTAACATCACCTGTCACAGAAAACGTTGAAGCCTCAATGGCATTGATTTCCTTTAAAAACTCATCTGTCAATGTCAAATCAAACTGAAAATCAGCGACTGATTTGAGTCCGTTTACTACCTTAGATAAATCTAGGTTCATACTATCACCTCTTTAATGCAACATTAATATTATAATTATTACGAAGAGGTTTGTCAAGTAAAACTACTTAACTAATTCTAAAGTGTCTCTAGCGATCATTAACTCTTCATTAGTAGGCACTACCATAATCTTAACTTTTGAATCATCTGTACTGATAATTGTTTCTTTACCTCTTACTTTGTTCTTATCTGTATCAAGAACGGCACCCATAAACTCAAGGTTTTGGCAAATCGCTTTACGACTATCAATACCATTTTCGCCTAATCCAGCTGTAAATACAATGGCATCAACACCACCTAATACAGATGCGTATGCTGCGATATATTTTCTAACATTTAAATGGTAAATATCAAGCGCTAAGCTAGCTCTTTCATTGCCTGCTTTTGCAGCCTCTTCAATATCTCTAAAATCACTTGATACCCCAGAAATACCTAAAACACCAGATTTTTTGTTCATAATATTATTCATATCATCTAAAGAAAGATTTTCTTTACCCATGATATAAGTAACGATTTGTGGATCAATGTCACCACATCTAGTGCCCATTACAAGACCTTCAAGCGGTGTAAAGCCCATAGATGTATCAATTGATTTTCCACCATCAATAGCAGCTAAAGAAGCACCGTTGCCAAGGTGACAAGTAATAATCTTTGTATCTTCAATTTTTTTACCAAGAAGCACCGCTGTTCTTTGAGAAACATATTTGTGGCTCGTACCGTGGAAGCCATATCTTCTCACGTGATCTTTTTCATAGTATTCATAAGGCAAAGCATAAACATAAGAACTTTTAGGCATTGTTTGATGGAATGCTGTATCAAATACACCGACGTTAGGAACGCCAGGAAGCAATTCTTGCATCGCACTAACGCCCATGATATTTGGTGGATTATGAAGTGGTGCAAGCTCAATACACTCTTCAAGTGCTGACATAACACTGTCAGTAATCACAACAGATCCACTGAATTTTTCACCAGCATGAACAACTCTGTGACCAATTGCGTTAATTTCATCAAGCGATTTAATAGCACCATACTCAACATGAGTGATCGCTTCTAGTACATGCCCCAATGCATCTTTGTGATCTTTCATGGGTACTTCGATCTTTTCTTTGTTGCCTGTAGGACCTTCATGTGTTAACTTTGCCCCTTCAATACCAATTCTTTCTACTAAACCTTTTGCAAGAACACTTTCATCTTCCATATTAAACAATTGATACTTTAAAGATGAACTCCCACAGTTAATGACTAATACATTCATTATAAATTCCCTCCCTTTAATATATAAAGATTCTTTTTTTAATCTTAGTGATATTGGCCATACATTATATTATAATGTAATTAATCTAATTTTCAACCCTAATGGAGGATATTGATGAAAATAATTGCCATAATTGCTGAGTACAATCCCTTTCATAATGGCCACTTGTATCAATTACAAAAATCCGTACAAGAAACAAGCGCAAATGGTGTAATTGCCATTATGAGCGGAAACTTTGTTCAAAGGGGACACCCTGCCTTTTTTGACAAGTGGACACGCACAGAAATGGCACTCGCCGCTGGTGTTAATTTGGTCATTGAACTCCCCACCTTTTTTGCCACTGCCAGTGCTGAACAATTTGCTTTCGGAGCAGTAAAACTCTTAGACGCTACCGGTAGTGTCCATCAAT
Organism: uncultured Fusibacter sp.; assembly: GCA_965140735.1. Taxonomy (GTDB): domain Bacteria; phylum Bacillota; class Clostridia; order Peptostreptococcales; family Acidaminobacteraceae; genus Fusibacter_A. The sequence continues at coordinate 1,161,743 of OZ223306.1, forward strand.
TATGCTTTGGATCCGAAATAATGGATAAGTATGCATTCGAAAAAATTGCAAGTATACTTGCAAATGAACCTGAATCTTTTAAACTTGCCTTAGCCGATTCACTTGCTCAAGGACTTTCTTTTCCAAAGGCACGTGAATCAGCACTTAAAACAGTCTTAAAAATTGATGAAATCCCTACCGCTTCTAATAGCATCCTTGGTCTTGAATATTTCAAAGCACTGAAAAAATTGAACAGCCCTATTACACCACATTTGATTAAACGCGTTGGTTCAGAGTATAACGATGAGAGACTTAATTTGGAATTTTCCAGTGCAACTGCCATTAGAAAAGCCTATTTCGACGCACAAAAAAATAAAAAACCCTTTTACTTTGATGATTTTTTACCCCCAAAATGCACGGATTACATCACTCGAACTCGCCCTGTTGCACTTTCAGCTGAAAATTTTCAAGATATTCTACTCTACAAATTAAGAAGTTCATCTGCATCAGAACTCTCAAAATTTAGAGAAGTCACTGAAGGTCTGGAAAATAAACTTAAAACAGTCTCTCAAAGAGCAAGAAATTATGACGAATTAATAGATGGTCTGAAATCTAAGCGCTATACAGTAACAAAACTTTCAAGGATGCTCACCAATATTTTACTCAATATCCCAAAAGATTTCGACGCCACTGAACATTTAAACTATTTGAGAGTTCTAGGATTTGATCAGACTGGCCAAAATATTTTAAAAATGATTAAAAAAAATTCTAAGCTCCATTTAATTACAAACTTAAATCATATTTCAAACTCACTCAAAGAGAATCCACTTTTAGAGATGGATTGTCTTGCAACAGATATCTACTCGCTGGGCTATTCAAATTTAGCAGACCGAAAAGGTGCCAAAGATCTCACAAATTCTATTATTATCAGGAGGTCTTAAATGAAAAAAGTCTTAGACAAAGGTTATGTCAGATTAGTCGACTCAATGGGGAGTGACTTAAGTGTGGTCAATTCAAACACGCAACAATGCAGTTTGAAATAAGAGCCTATGCAGAAGTTGTTAAAGAGGTTGCCCTTGATAAATTTCCAATAGCTCTTGACGCTTTACTAAAAAATAAATAGTGCTCCAAAATAAACTGCTCATAAATTCTCAGACAGACACCGCCGTATACATTCGGTTTGTCCAGTGAAATTATGAGCAGTCTTATATTGCATTATTTTTTCAAGTCTAGATCAGACTCTATAAAGCCTACATTGATTTCTGCCACCTAGCTTGCCTTCATAGAGCGCTTTATCTGCGTTTGCAATAACAGTATCAAGTGTTATTTTATCACTATAAGCACAAAGTCCAATGGTAATGGTTATTGGCGAATGGATAATGATATTATATTTGGATGCAATTAATTCTCTAATCTTATTCGCTGATAGTAACGCTTTAGCTGGATCAGGACCATAGAGCACGAGCATGAATTCTTCTCCTCCCCATCGACCTACAAATCCAATACCTTCAAGCGCTTTAGTCAACCGTTCAGATAAATCTTGTAAAATCACATCACCTTTATCATGTCCATAGGTATCATTTATGATTTTAAATTTATCAATATCTGCAATTGCAACAAAAAAATCTTGTTTTTCTTTAACGAGTTTATCAATCTTTTGAAACATAAACCGCCGGTTCGGCAGTCTCGTTAAATAATCTGTTTTTGACATTAAATCCATTTCTACTAACGCTTCTCTTAAATCTCTTGTCCTATTTTCAACAATATTTTCAAGATTTAAGTTGACGTGTTTCATCTCTATCAGAAGTTCTTCTTTCTCTATCGATAGCTTTTCAACACTTGAAAATGCTTTGGAAAACTTGGCCGAAATAGTATAGGCTTGCGTCATGATAAAAGCAGTCATCCCGAGCGGAATCATCGAGGCATGATTGGATAGTGTTATTTCATAAATGAAATCATTTACAAAAGTTAAAACAATACACACAAAGCCAAACAAAACCCACCCTGTGAATGCAATACCATTTTTAACCCCTATAACCAGTCTGAAAATTGCATACCCCATTAGGCTAAATCCTAAAACGGCATAGAGCATAATCCACAAGTCAATATATTTGAAAGGTGCTATCACAGCAACTCCGATAGAAATAAACATTAAAAAAGCACTTACCTTTAAATACCACTTGGGGAAAAGTTCATTAAACGTCACATACAAAAAGGCACAAAGTGCACCAACACCTCCAAATACGCTTATATATGCAACTCGTGAATAAATCATGAAGTCCATTGCTACTGTTGAAGGCAGTATTCTTTCTCCAACAATCAATAATCTAAGTCCAAACATCAAACAAAAAATACCAAAACAAAGAGGTCCAAAATCTTTTTTTCGAATTAAATAGAGCGCAATGTGATAAAGCCCCATCGTAAACAACATACCAAAGAGCAATAGATCTCGACCAACACCATTTTGAGATTCACTGGAAATCTGATCAGCTAACCCAATTTTGGGTGCTGTTATTGCGCAATCTTCAAAATAAAAATCAGATGTATGGTACATGATCTCAACTTGGTTATGTTCTGGCTTAAAATAACTATTCAAAATCTTATATGAAGGCCGTGAAGTTTCTTCATTTTGACCTACCTGTCCGACACTGCCCGCAAAACTCCGATTGATATAAAGATCATAAGCGCTGAGTACTATGTCGCTTTTCAAGCCATAAACTTGATCATCTTCTGGGAGATCAACGACAAGGCTCATAGTACCGTAAAATTTATCTGTGTCAAATGGCTTCACCTGATTCATTGTATTTCTATTGCTTGGTACCAATATATGTAGAGGTTCAAGCACTTGCTCTTTATGCCGATCAGAAACCTCTATGAAATCACCAAAATAAAATGACCATTCTCCCTCTAAAGAAACCATGCCATCATCTTTAAATGACCAATTCCTTAAATCAAGATAACCGTTCACTGGAACAGGATGATTTACTTTAGGCTCTTCATTCAGAAAATAGGCGCCTAATAGAATCCCAATAAAAATTAGTACCAACAAAAACTGTTTCCAATTCATTTGATTGTTTCCTTTTTTATTTTAGTCTAGCGCCATCAAGAAGGTAAAAAGGTTTTAAAATAGGCAATTCCTTATCTTCATTAAAATCATTTGGACAATAGCCATTGGAAACATACTGCTTAGATAAAAGCTCCAATGCCATAAACGTTTCAGCAACTAATTGACTACAAAAGGCCATATTATCTGGCATGGGCTTATTATAATGTCTGCCATCAATATAAAATTTTAAGAGTTCTTTATCATCTGGAAACACTTTGTCATGTGCCTCATAAATAAATGTTTTCAATTTTCCAAGTTCTGCATCATCTAAAGCTCGATTCATATACTTCACTTTGAAATGCGTATCATACTGATTATCGATATCGACCTTAAGACGTTCTTCTAAAGAAACGAGCATAACCCCCCCATCTTTTGGTGCTTTGTTAATGACATCTTCAATACCATCTCCTGAAGAAGTTGCTTCTAGAATCAAAGGTTCTTTACCAGTTAAACCAATATCTTCAGGTATAACGACCATGCCCACATGAGACCAATAAGACCATTCAATAATCTCAATAAGTTTACTAGAAAACTCTGCACCGTGGAACATCATTAAATCTCCCGTTTTTAAACTGCTTTTAATTTCTGAATACGCGATTTCTCTTGTCATTTTAATAGTCTCCTTTAATGTAATTATATTGCCAACATCGTAATTATAGATTTTAGTTCCTCAAAATCCGGATTGATAGAAGTCGCTTCATCAAAAAGCATTGGCTCTATTGCCTCAGATGAAAACACAACAATTATTCGATCCATCAAAACGTAATTATATGCCTCGTAACCAGATAAATCCGGCTCCACAAAAGGTATTTTATCTATTTTTTTAATATAAACTTGAAAGGATAAACTGTAGAGCTCAGATTCTAATAAAAATTGATTATATATTTTCTCAATTTCATATTCAGGTTTTGGAATATAGTAATTTTCATAAAGTTCTTTATGGATCAACTGTCCCATCACAGGTCCCACACTGTTGGTTAGCATCTCTACCATTGACGATTGCGCCTCATAGAGACGTTGTTTTGTCTGAGTTACAACAAGAGCCCCCATAGGTTCTTTAATAAACTGATTGATATAAATCGGCGCTATAATAAAACAATTTATACCCGAATGTAAATTTAAGAGTTCCTCTCCATATTCATTCTTGATTTCATCAATTGTATAATATGTTTTAATTTCATCAGTCATTTTGGGATTAATCAATCCCATCAATTCATTTGTGTCAACTTCATTTAAAGCCCCTAGGCCACCTCTAACCTGTACGATTTCACCCTTAAAAGTGACAAGCATTCCTGATTCGATGCCAAAACTTAACTGCATTGTCGTCAAAATCATATCTGTGAGTTCACTCATCGTTTCAGCTGAGTTTATATTTTTAATGATCCGATTCGTGTTCTTAAAAACACCCAGTTGCAACCTAAGTTGCTCCTTCTGTTCAGAAATCAACTCAAACTGACTTGCATTTGTAATGCCAATGTACATGACAGATGCAATATCTTTAATACGTTCTAGCAAACCTACATCATAGTCTCTTTGAGTCAAGGGTTTTCCAATTGTTACAAATCCTAAAATGTGATCCTTCACAAGTAAGATCACATACTCTGCAGATAAAAATTTAAACTTAGATGCATCTACAAAAATCTCTGAAAGCTTATCTATTTCTTCACTACACTTAAATACAACTTGATCTAATATTGGTTTTATATCTTTAAGTTTGAAAGTATCATAATATTTATGATGATCCAATAAATTTTCATACGATTGTATTTTAATGATATCTTCATTAGAATCATAAAGACCAATACTCGTTATTGAACTGGTGGTAATTTCTCGAATGACTTCCACACTTAATTGCAGTATCTTTTTCACATCAAGTTCTGAAAGCAATAACCTCATGGATTGAGAGATAGAGTTTAGATTAAAAATACGTTTATCAATTTCCTTTTTTAACTGAGCTCTTTCTAAGTATCGCGATGCTTTTTCCAAAGACAAATTCATCAGATAATTAAATCGTGTCAAAAATTCAAATTCAAGTGTTTCGCCATGCATCCCATCAGAACTTATAATAAAGCCATACAATTGATCGTCTGTAATTAAAGGCATAATTTTTGAAACAGAAGCATTATCCAATATGTCTTCATCAAAATAACGTGCTTGAGTTGCTCTATCAATAAGTAAAAAACCATTCCTAACCGCAAAATCATCATGCTTATAAGTCTTGTTAATCACAGGTAGTGGCACAAGATAACCTTGTTGAAATTTTACAGTAAATTGAACGAGAGCATCATCATAAGTATAAATTGCTGAAGCCGCTGGCTTCTCTAGATCATTAAAAATACTAAAACCATATTCAACGATTTGTTCAATGTGAAGGTTTTGTGAAAAAAAATCAATGCTCTTCAGTAGAGATTTGTAATCATTTTTTGTATCCTCAATCATATGACCTCCCCATTTAAGTCAATTTAAAAATCAGTCAACCACATGAATGTGATTATCTTTAAAATAAAACGAACAATTCATAGTCTCAATAATACTTCTTTGGAGTGACTTTATCTCCATCATCGTTTTAGGATAAACCGTTTGATGAATTTTAATTTCGCCTTCTCCTCGAGTTCTAAGAATATCTTCTAATTTTTCCGCCTTTCTAGATAAGAAATCTAGATCATCAAGCAAGGTCTGATAGTTTTGAACCAAAGCTACATAAGTATTCTTTGCTCTATCATCAAGACGGTCCATGTTGGTTTCAAATATTTCAAGTTTTCTCTTCATCCTATTAGCAGAAGATAGCAAATCTTGAAATTTTAATTTCATCGCATCAAGCTCTACTTTGATATTAAGTCGTTCAAAGCCCTCTACATTTATGATGGTTTGTCTTTCTTGGATATTGCCAATAGATCCAGATACAACTCGATGTTTCGCATGTATTTCTCCGCCCACAACCTTGCCTTTTTTAGGATCGATAAAAACTTTGTCCGCTTTTAAATAACTATCAAAAGCATATAATGCCACATGAATTTCGTTTTCGGCTTCCAAATGTCCTTCGTTCACAAATTTAACAAATATCGAATCTTTCGCAAACACTTTGCCTTCATTTTTCCCATTGACGCCGCCTTGAATAAAAACAGAACCATTTTTGGATTCGATTTTACCCACTGCCCCAACGCCAGTTTTCCCTTTAATAACGATATCCCCTGTTGCTTCCACTATAAATTTATCTTTGACAGTTCCTGTAATTGTAACACTGCCATCAAACCTAATATTACCGGTTTCATAATCGACATCACCTGAAATAATCAAATGATTTTCAACTTTTATTTTTTCACCATCAAAATTAACAGCGCCATTTAGTTTTGCTCTTAAAACAAATTTATCTTTTTCAAAATTTTCTTCAACTGTTTTAGGATCATATTTTAAAGTGTAGTCGCGTCCAAAGCGTGCTGGAATTTTACAACCCTTTACGGTCAAACCATCAACACCAACTTGAGGCAACGTTTTTTCTCCAAGCCAATCTCCCTTATTAACATTATTGATAAGATCAAGTTCGTAATGATCTGTTGTCTTGTCATCACTTATTTTAGGTTTTTTTGAAACGGTTCTGTAGTAAGTGTATTTTGAATCTTCTCCTGCCACAGGGAGAATACCTTTTGCAATTTCAAGCTTACGCTTGTTAGAAAGTCCATTTTGTAAAACATCTGATTGAATACCAACACTTATTTCATTAGCCTTTAGGAACTCTAAAATTTCACTTACTATCATTTCTTTGCATTCTGTAATTTCAGATGATGGTATGTTGAGCTTTATAAATGCCGTCATTTCATCTTGTGAGAGTTCAAGTTCTAGACGTGGTTTCAAAGCACCAATTACTATACCAGTGCTATCTTTTGATTTCAAGGCATTTTGCAAATCATTAAAAGACGTTATTTTTATCTGTGGCAATTGTTTCAATACGTCGTTGAACTGATAAACAGTAACACCATCCGCAGTCACTTGTATATACACTTGTTCCTTTTCCACAAACAACTTAAATTCATTTGATTGGTAAATAACATCCACTTCAATCACCTCTCTCTTATCAATCTATAACGATATAATTATATCACAATTGAAATAAAATTATGAAGTTTTCAACATTTTTTGTTATCTTTTTTTAACGAAAATTCATTATTATAGTTACAGTTACAAATTGAAAACACATTTAATGTCCATATACTCTTTGGATTATTTCTGATTTAAAGCCTTACTTTCTAAAAACGACTTCATATGCGCTCGTGTTTCGTGAGTAATCTTTTCTGAAACAGATTCCGTCCACGATTCTTTTTTCTTACCATGTGTACGCTTAATATAGTAGCTTCTAATGCGTTCATCATACGCATCCATAACAGATTCGTCAGCTTCAGTATAGACCTCTTCGTGGAAAATAATATCCCTAGGCAACCTTTCTTTTGGTCCAGGTGAATGATCAGGGAACCCTAAACACATACCAAAAACAGGATAAACTTCATCTGGTAAATTTAGAAGTTCAGAAATTCTACTTGGATTATTCCGGATACCGCCGATAAAGACCCCACCAAGCCCTAAAGATTCTGCTGCAATAATTGTATTTTCAGCTGCAAGAGCTGCATCCACAGTGGCAATAATAAAACTTTCTGTATAACCGCTTTCATATGGAATCCCATGCTTTTCACAAGCTAAACTCAATCGATGCAAATCAGCACAAAATACAAAAAAAGTAGGGGCACTTGTAATATATTTTTGATCTCCTGATAAACGAGCAATTTCTTCTCTAACCGCCATATTGCCTATTGAAATAATGCTGTAAGCTTGTAAAAAGCTAGAGGTTGACGCCATTTGAGCTGCTTCAATAATTTCGTCAATAAATGCTTTGGGAATAGGTTCTTCTTTAAATTTTCTTATAGATTGATGTGCCTTTAATAACTTCAAAATTTCATTCATGCGATAATCTCCTTTACAAAAAAACCTCACTGAGTGCCTCAGGAGGTTTTAGATACTATTTATATTCTTCCAGTTCATTGACATTCTCTTTAATTGTTAAAAGAACCTTTTCCATGTTATATTCCACTTTTTTCATAATTTCTTCCGCATATTCATAAGATCCAACACGGATCTCCTCAGCTTTTTCTTCAGCATCTCTAATAATTTCCTGAGCTCTTTTTTCTGCCATTCTAACGATTTCATGCTCATTGATAAGTTCCCTCATCTTAGAATCAGCCGCTGCAAACATTTCTCTCTCTTTATTTTTGGCAAGTTCCAAGATTCTCAGTTCTTCGCCTTGTGCGTTACTCAGAATTTCCTCAGCCAGTTTATTGGCTTCTTCCACAATCTGATTTTTTTGAGACTTGATCCATCTAACATGTTGATATTCATCTGGCAACATCACATTGATATCTTTTAAAATATTTAAAAGATCATCTCGATCCACTAATATCTTACCAGTTAAAGGCACCGTCGGATAACTCTCCAATTTATCTTCAAACTCTTCAAGTAATTCCAACACTCGCAATTCCAACTTCTCTTTGCTCATTTCTTAGCCTCCTATTTTTTTGAATATTGCATATTTGACTTCTTCAGTCACAAAATCTGAGATATCACCACCAAAACTGGCAACCTCTTTTACAATACTAGAACTTAGGTACATATAATCCGTTCGAGTCATAATAAATACGGTTTCTATGTCTTTACATAATTTCTGATTCACACTTGCCATTTGAAATTCAGCTTCAAAATCTGAAATAGCTCTTAATCCTTTAACTAAAATTCTTGCCTCTTTAGACCTTAAGTAATCAATTAGCAAGCCCATGTGCTTATCAACAGAAACATTTGATAGATGGGTTGTAGTCTTTTCTAAAAGAGCCATTCGCTCATCTGGTGAAAACATTGGACTTTTACTCTGATTGAACATTACAGTGACAATTACATGGTCAAATAGTTTACTTGCACGCTCTATAATGTCTAAATGTCCTTTAGTAACGGGATCAAAACTCCCTGGATAAACTGCGATTTTCACGCCTACCTCCTGTATATAGAAATACCAATCTTGCCGTATTTTTTTGTCTTTATTAATGAAAAATGGGTTCCATGATTTAACACTTCATCATCACCAATATCGTGTTCAACCACTATTATACCACGTTCAGAAAGCAAATTATAGCTTTCAAGTTGAGTCAAGACCTTTTTTATATGACCTTTCAAATACGGTGGATCCATGACAATAATATCAAATGCATCACCTTTATAACGCTCTAAAAATTGATAGACATCTTCCACTTTTATGGATGCTTTCTCAGCGAATTTCGCCTTTTCTATATTTTTTTCAATAATTCTTTTTGCCTTTATATTATTTTCACAAAAAACCACTTGATCAGCACCCCTGCTGATGAGTTCAATACCGAGTGCTCCTGATCCCGAAAACAAATCTAGGCACAAAGCATCAAAAATTTGATTTTGAATCATGCTAAATAAAGCTTCTTTCACACGATCCGTTGTTGGCCTTGTTCCAAGGCCTTCTATTGTTTCCAGCGTCATTCCTCTTACACTACCTGAAATAACTCTCATGTTTCACTCCCTAACCTTATTATACCCACTATAACGTAAATGTTTCATTAATCTCAAGTCTTAGTTTATCGACATACTGAACCATCTCTCTATTGCCAAGTTGATATTCAGCAATTACTATTTTAACATGTTTTTGTGCTTCTAAAAGAATTTTTTTATGCTTTACAAGATCTGCTAATCTCAATTCTGGTAAACCGTGTTGTCTTACACCAAAAACTTCCCCTGATCCTCTGAGTTCAAGATCCTTGTCTGCAATTTCAAAGCCACTGGTTTCATTAACCATAGTCTCTATTCTCGCCTTTGCCTCTTTCGATAATTTTTCACTTAATAAAAAGCAATAAGATTGTTCATCGCCTCTTCCCACTCTTCCTCTGAGCTGGTGAAGTTGCGAAAGCCCAAATCTTTCTGAATTTAAAATAACCATTACAGAAGCATTCGGGACATTTATACCAACCTCAATAACCGTTGTAGAAACCAAAATATGGATTTCATTATTTTTAAACGACTCCATTATGAACTCTTTCTCTTTTGGCTTCATCTTACCGTGTACAATACCCACAGTGTAATCCCTATATCTTATTTTTAGTGCTTCATAATGTGTTGTTGCAGAAGTCAAATCAAGTGTTTCTGAATCTTCAACCAACGGGCAAACAAAATAAATCTGACGACCTGCTTCAAGCTTTTCTCGAATAAAGCCATACATGTCTTCAAGCTTTGAAGGCTTCACAAAGTGTGTTTTAATCTGTTTTCTACCTACTGGCATCTCATCCACAATCGACACATTCATGTCACCATACAAAATTAATGAAAGTGTTCTTGGAATAGGGGTTGCAGACATAATGAGCACATGAGGATTATGTCCCTTTTGAGAGGCTATAGACCTTTGTCTCACACCAAAACGGTGCTGTTCATCTGTTATGACGACACCAAGCTCTTTAAAGACAACATCGTCTTCTAATACGGCATGTGTCCCAATAACCACATCTACTCTTCCAAGCTCAATTTCAGATTTTATACGCTTCTTTTCTTTTGCAGAAACACCAGAATCTAAAATTTCAACAGTGTATGTTTCACCAAAATACTGCCTAAAACTCTCATAATGTTGTCGAGCCAATATTGCTGTTGGCGCCATTAAAACACCCTGCTTTTGATTTTTTACTGCTATAAGCAAAGTTAAAAAAGCCAGGATTGTTTTTCCAGACCCTACATCCCCTTGAATCAACCGATTCATAGAATTGCCTGACTTTAAATCTGCTTTTATGTCCTCAAATGCTTTTATTTGGGCATTTGTAAGTTTAAACGGTAAACGCTCTATAAAATCTACTATTTCTGGATCTATCTCAAGACAGTCCGCTTTTGCTTTATGATAATTATTCTTAAGTACGATTAACTTAAGTTGTAGCGTGAACAGTTCCTCATAAATCAACCGATATCTTGCCACTTTTAAAGTTTGTTCATCTTTGGGCAGATGAATATGATAGAGTGCCTCTTGCAACGTACAAAGTTTACCAAGAGCAGTAATAGATGCTGGCAACGTCTCCTCTACAATTGGGCTGAGTAAACCAGCCACTTGTTGATGCATCCTTACCAGATCCGATTGATAAAGTCCCAATGTCGAAGCATATACAGGCAATATGGTCAAAAATTGTTTATCATGATCTCTAGCATATTCGGGATGCATCATCTTAAAAAGAGCACCCATTTTTTCAATTTTCCCAAAAAAATAGTAGTGTTCATTAGGTTTAAAAAATGATTTGATATATTGAGGTGAAAAAAAGACAATTTCTCCTTGATGAAAGCTATCAACCACATCTAAAATCATAATCTCTTTCTTTGATCTATTTACGATTTTAAATCGAATGTTCAGAACCTTTGCCTTTATTGTCACATGAGCATGATCGGGCACTTCCGAAATATTAGCAATCTTCCTTCGATCTATATATCTTATTGGAAAATCGTACAAAACATCCCGATAAGTTGATAATCCAATTTTTTTTAGCTTGGCAGCTTTTTTTTCCCCAATTCCTTTTAAATTACTTAAGGGCATGTCAAACAAATTATCACCTCTTATGTAGCACAGCTTTATTATAATACTAAAACGCACTCAAATTGGATTGAGTGCGCTGAAAGTATCATTTATTCAACAGAGATCACATAATAGTAAAGTGGTTGTCCACCTCTGTACGTTTCTACTTCAAAATCACTATATTTTGCTTCAATAAGTGTTGCCAAAGTTTGAGCTTCACTCTCCGTAACATCATCACCATAATAAATTGATATTATTTCTGAACTCTTATCAACAGTATTCTCAATCGCATCCATAATAACATCGATTTGTACTTTGCCAGACGCTTTAATTTCACCATCTGCCACTGCCAAATAATCATCTTTCTCAATAACCATTTCATTGAAAGTTGTATTCCGAACAGCATAAGTAACTTGGATTGTCTTAACAGTTTTAAGGCTTTCAGTCATAGTTGCATGATTCAGCTCAGGTTTTTCTTCCTTATTAAAATTGAGCATCGCCGTTATACATTGTGCCATTGTCTTAGACGGAACCACGTAAATATCCTTTTCACTCAATGCCTTAGCTTGATTAGCTGCCATTATAACATTACTGTTATTTGGGAATAGAAAAATATGCTTTGAAGGACACTTCTCTATCTCTCTTAAAAAGTCTTCTGTACTCGGGTTCATTGTCTGTCCACCGAGTATCTTGCCGACAATGCCAAGATCACTAAAAATAGATGAGAAACCATCTCCCATAGAAACTGCTATGAACCCATAATCATCTTCATAAGGTAGTACCTCTTCACTCTCCTTTGATGCATTTGCTAAATTTTCATCCTGAGATTCTTGAGATTCTTGAGATTCTTGAGGTTCGTGGTAATGATCAATAATATTACTATGTTGATCTTTCATATTTTCAATCTTAACTTTTTTTAGAACACCATATTTTAATGCTTCTTCAATCGCTAACCCTGGATTGTTCGTATGGATATGAACTTTGACAAGATCTTCATCCTGAACAAATACAAAGCTATCACCCATACTTTCAATGACTGTCTTAAGCGCATCACCTTGAATATGATCCCCTTGAATAATAAACTCTGTACAATACGAAAATTTAATATCCTCAGTTGCCATAAAGTTTTGTGCTGGCGCATCTATCGTCTCCGTTTTTGATTCTTCAAGCACTGATTCTTTTCCTAAAAAGGCATCATAACAGCCATTAAGAATGCACAAAAGGCCTTTACCACCAGCATCCACAACACCCGCTTGCTTTAAAACTTCTAAGTACTCTGGCGTTTTCTCAAGTGTTTCTTCACCACGTTTAATCAATATGTGCAAAAGTTCATCGATTGCAACTTCTTCTTCTGTATACTCCATTGCCTTTTCAGCAATCTTACGTATTACAGTTAAAATTGTACCTTCCACTGGCTTTAGTACTGCACTATAAGCTGTATCAGCCGCATCTTTCACTGCATAACAAAAGTCAATAGAATTGAGTTGTGTTTTACCTTTACACCCTTTAGCAAATCCCCTAAAAATTTGTGATAAAATAACGCCTGAGTTTCCTCTTGCGCCCATCAGAGATCCTTTTGAGATTGCCTTAGAAACTTCTTCTACCGTTTCATAAGTTTGTTTAATAACAACTTCGATTGCCGAATTCATCGTCAATGACATATTCGTTCCAGTATCACCATCTGGTACTGGAAATACATTAAGAGAGTCTACCAAATCTTTGTTCTTATTGAGTTCATATGTGCCTTGCTTAAACATCTTAGTAAGCAAATCAGCATTGATTGTATTCACTTCCACGTCTATTCCTCCTAGTTACTCTTGAACGCGCACGCCTTCGATATTAAGATTAACCTCGAGAACATTTAATCCAGTGAGGTTTTCAACGTTGTATTTTACTTTTTCAATGATATTTTCAGCTACAACTGAAATCTTAGTTCCAAATTGGATGATTACGTATAAAGTAACAGTTACGCCTGCTTCTTCTACTTTAACTTCAACACCTTTCGAAAGATGTTCACCCTTTAAGATTTTTGCAATTCCACTTCTTGCAGATTTGTAAGTCATCCCTACCAATCCATAGCATTCCATCGCTGCAAGGCCTGCAATTGTTGAAACTACGTCAGCATCTATAATAACATCGCCTAATTCATTTTGAATTTTGATTGACATATTATGTCCCTCCTTCTATTTAAGAGTATTCAATCATTTAATCTAATTTTATAGTAATATCTACTCAATATCAAGAAAATAAGCATTTCTTATTATAAATATTACAAAAAAGATAAACTTTCAAGTATTTAAGACTTGAAATAAGCGTCCGTCTCTGATAAAATAAGTTTGTTATGTTAAGAGTAATCACTCGAAGGAGGTGTCATAAATGGCAAGAGCATGCGAGATCTGTGGCAAAGGAAAAGTATCTGGAAATACTGTCAGCCACGCTAACAATCACAATAGAAGAACTTGGTCACCAAACTTAAGAAGCGTTAAAGCATCTATCAATGGCGGCGCTAAGAGAATCAAAGTGTGTAGCAGATGTTTACGTTCTGGTAAAGTTGAAAGAGCGGTATAATCAAACACAGAAAGCAAATCATATGATTGTGAATCATATGATTTTTTTTTTGCGTTTATTTTAAGATCGACCTAATTTCAAGTTTCGGTGTCATCCTATTTCACTCATATTTGAGCCAATCTACTCGCCTTTTCAACAAAAGTCTTAATAACAAGATTTTCATCCGGCATTATCTTTGATGCAATGGCAACCCTCCTATAAATGGGTGGTTTTAAAGATTTTATAACCACACCTTCCACGTGCTTGTTTCTTATGGATAGTTCTGGCACAATGGAAACCCCAAGTACCTCTCTCACCATTTGTATAATGGTGCTAACATTATTGACCTTATATGATATTTCTGGTAGAGCCCAGCCACCTTCTCCACGAATGCCATTTTCTAAGATCTCCAGTATAAAAGGTTCACAGCCACCATTGGACATAATAAAAGGCTCTCCACCAAGTTGTTTTAAGTCCACAGATTTATAATGACTTAATCGATGTCCTTCTGACAAGATCACTTTCATTTCATCTTGAATCACAAATTTACTGTAGTACTTCTCGTTGGGAAGTGTTATAAACGCTATATCCACAATCTCTTCTTCAAGCCATTCTATTATTTCTTGATCTGTCCCTTCAAATAGGACAATCTTTACCTGAGGATAAGTCTGATTATAGGCTCTAATTATTTTGGGCAAAATGGATGAGGATATACTTGAGAAAACGCCGATTCGAATTGTACACTTTGGCAACTTAATCTTAGTTTCAACCGATTCATAAATCGCATTGACATGTTTATAAATGGCTTGCATGTGTTCATTGATTTCCAACCCATCGGCTGTTAACTCAACACCTTTTTTGGATCTTTCAAACAACTTCACCCCCAAATCCTTTTCTAGATTTACAATAGCATGGCTCACAGCAGATTGAGTCATACCTATATCTTCGCCTGCTTTAGTAAAATTCTTGTGTGACACTGTTTTTAAAAATATCTCAACTTGGTTCAAAGTCATGAATAACACCCCTATACATGATTAATTACTCATACTATATATGATAAACATTCATTTTACAAGATCAAAAATTTAAAATAGAATAGCGCTATAGTTAGAAACATCACTCATTATATTTTAAGGAGGCCCACCATGCTTTTAAAAATTGCTGTCATAGGAGAATTTAAGTCAAACAATTTAACGCACGTAAAATTGAATTCGGCTTTAGAGGATTTTTCAATTATAAAAAACTGTAAAATAGAATACAATTGGATTGATACGAATTTGCTTGAAGAGAATCCCTCAAAAATACTCAAGGATTATCACGGGATATGGAGCGCGCCTGGAAGTCCCTTTAACAGCCTAAAAGGTGCCCTGAATGCCATTGAATACGCAAGGAACAATGACGTCCCACACCTTGGAACTTGTGCCGGCTTTCAGCATTCAGTCGTGGAAATTGCAAAAGATATGTTAGGCTATGAAGCTGCGCAACACGAGGAATACAATCCCGAATCTTCAGAACTTTTTATCAATAAGCTGGTATGTTCTCTAGCAGGCAAAACAATGCAAGTGAACATAAAAGAAGGCACAAAAGCTTTTGAACTCTATAGAGCAAACATGGCAAGTGAAGATTACTATTGCAATTTCGGTATTAATCCAGCTTTTCTTCACAAACTTGTACATCCAACATTAGTGTTTTCAGGCATTGATCAAGAAGACGAAATTCGAATATTAGAATTAACGGACAAAAGATTCTTTATGGCAACCTTATTTGTGCCTCAGTCCAAATCCACTCAAGAAAATCCTCATCCAATCATTAGCGGATTTATAGATGCAGTTTACGGTAATGCCGCACTTTAATTGCAAAAAGCACAGGCATTATTGGCCTGTGCTTTTTGCAATTGAATCTTTTGAAAAAATCATAAGCAACTTTCCCGAGACAAGCGAAATTGTTGCAATGTCTTCAATGATTTCATTACTTATACCGATGGTCTCACCGAGATTTATCGTGGCATTGTTAAGCGGATATTTAAATCCGATTAAATCAATTCCCGTTGCTTGAGCAGATAAAGGGATCAGAGAAACATACTGATAAGGTACTCTTTCTTTAACTAAAACATGCTGACTAGGCCCTTCAATCAATCTAGCGCGATTGTAAATATCTAGCATTTCAATATGCATTGCTTTGCTAAACCGATTGAGCAAAAATAAAGTCCCTAGCATATGATCTATTCGTCCTCCAAAAGCACCTATAACCAGCACATCACTACACCCAAGCGCTCTTGCCGTTTCAAAGGCAAGTTCTGAATCAGTATAATCTTTCTCAGGAGGATACTCAAGCCATTCTGCATCTTTAAACTTCTGTTTATATGCGTCAATACCTATAATCGAATCAAAATCACCCAAGATGTGAGTTGGCTTTAAACCAAGTGCTTCAAGATGATCAGTACCACCATCTACGCCTAAAACAACTTCAGGTGTCATCGTTTCAAATTGTTGTTCCAAGATTATTTTAAGTTCATTATAATCTGTATAAGAACCATTGAGCACTATCCATGCGACTTTTCTCATTTTATAGCTTCTCTAAATGCCAAAATGGTTTCTTTGATATTTTCCGTATTAAAAACTGCTGATCCAGCCACAATAACATTAGCCCCTGCATCAACTACAGTTTTAACATTATCAAGTTTAATACCACCATCCACTTGAATATCAATATCCAGGCCTTTACTATCAATTATTTTTTTCAATCTAGAAATCTTATCTGTAGTCGCTTCAATATAACTCTGTCCGCCAAAGCCTGGATTGACAGACATGAGTAAAACCATATCCACATAGGTTAGAACCTCTTCCAGCACTGAAAGTGGCGTCCCAGGATTTAATGTAACCCCTACTTTAACGCCAAAAGATTTAATGTGTTGTAAAGTTCTATGAATATGAGGACACGCTTCAATATGCACGTTGATTAAATCTGCACCTGCTTTAACAAAACTTTCAATATATTGATCCGGGTTTTCAATCATCAAATGCACATCAACGAACAGATTAGTCTTTCCCTTTAAAGACTTTAAAATCGGAGCACCAAAAGAAATGTTAGGCACAAAATGGCCATCCATAACATCCACATGAAGATATTCTACCCCTGCATCCTCAACTTCTTTTACATGCTCTAATAGTCTTGAAAAATCTGCCGACAATATTGACGGTGCTAATTTTACCATTTTTTCTGTCTCCTTTTAAGTTCATTAATTTCATTTAAGATATAGAGATAGGCTTCATATCTATCTTTTGAAATGTTACCTTTTTCAATCGCCGCTTTTACAGCACACCCAGGTTCATTTAGATGCATGCAATTGTCAAACCGACAAGTTTCATCTTGCTGTCTAAATTCTGGAAAATATTCCTTTAAATCTTCTGCTTCTACCTCGTGCATAGAAAGAGAAGTAAACCCTGGCGTATCAACAACTATACCACCATTCTTAAGCTCCATAAGTTCAGAATGCCTCGTGGTATGCTTGCCTCTTTTAATCTTTTCACTGATCTCTCCAGTCTGCAAAGTGAACCCTTCATGAACTGCATTGAGCAGTGACGATTTTCCAACACCCGATGGTCCTGAGAAGACTGTAATCTTATCCTGAAGGTATTCACTCAGCTCATCTATACCTTCACCTTCAAGGGCGCAGGTCTTTAATACTGGATAGCCTATACGATGATAAATGGCTTCATATTTTTCATAATCAAAGTCCACATCAAGATCGGCCTTATTAAAACAGATCACAATATCAAGCCCTGATTGCTCTGCCAAAACCAACATCTTATCCAAAAGAATAATATTTGGCAACGGATTTTTTATAGAGAAAACAATAATCGCCTGATTGACATTGGCAACCGTTGGACGTAAAAGTTCCGTCTTACGCTCATAAATTTCCTCAATCATGCCCAATTTTTTAGACTCATCGAGTATACTAATTCTGACATAATCACCCACAAGTGGCGTCACTTTTTGATTTTTAAACTTGCCGCGTGCTTTACATTCATAAATGGAATCATTGAATTTCACATAATAAAATCCACCAATTCCTTTAAAGATGATACCATAATCCATTTACAACTCCTTTTTTTAGAACTCAACGTATTGTGTACTAACCAACTGCCCACTGAAGTAGATATTAATCACTGCAGAACCAGCACCCTTTATTGTAAATTTCACTTCTTTTTCATCTTTTGTATGCGTTTTTTCATATACAACCGTTGTAGTTTCTCCTTGTACCATTTCAACTTTTATTGCTTCAGGATCATTGATAAATGTATCTGTTGGGATTATAAATAGTCTTGAAGTCAGTGCCGCACCTGTTGTTGGATCCACATCCGGATCAACAGCTTCTGGACCTGTACTTATACTAAGATCAACTGAAGTGCCTTGTTTGGCCTCTGAGCCAACATTTTTATTTGAAATAACAAGTCCCTTTTCAACTTCTTCATTTGAAGCTTCCTCAACTTTACCAACTTTTAATCCTAAATCTTTTAAGGCTTTTTCAGCTTCTGCAAGCGTTTTACCTGATAAATTTGGAATGAGTACAGTGGTAATCTTAACCCCTTGACTTATGACTATATCAACAACTTCACCTTCTCTAACCTGCATACCGGCTTTAGGTGTTTGTTCAATAATCATACCTGCAGGCAAATCATTAAACTCATAAGTAGGTTCTCCCACTGTCAATCCAACATTTTCGATCATCACAGTTGCTTTTTGAAGCGTTTGATGTAAAACATTCGGCGTAGTTACCAGTACTGGTCCATTGCTAATGACAAGGCTCACTGTATAACCTTCTTTAAGCTCTTCACCTTCTGGTAAAGATTGCGAGATCACATAACCTTGTTCAACGTCGTTGTCAAAACGCCTCTCTGTTGTATCTGCAATCAAACCCTCTTCATTTAAAATTCTAATAGCTTCCTCAGAAGGCAAGCCTTTAACTGATGGCATTAACACAATTTCTGTTTTAAACATATCTTGAATTTTATTAAACGCAAAGAACGAAAAAACAAGCAGCGACAAAAGAAGTGCTGCCAAAACAACCAAAGTAGCATTGAGCTTATTGATCGATGATTTTTTCTTTGTACGTTTTGTTGGCCTCTGTTCACCTTTTGAAGCACCTTTTTGTATTTTACTATCTATTGACTTATTTTGCTGTTGTTGCTTCTTTACTTGATGATTCATTATATCTTCCTCTGTTATTTTAGGCAATACCATGGTTTCATCATTCAAATAGATATGTTCTTCAACCACGTAATGCTTATCATTTCTAACGCGTTTTAGATCCTCAATCATCTCACCAACAGATTGGTATCTCATATTCAAGTCTTTTTGCGTTGCTTTGTGAATAATAGATACCAACCCTTCACTTATTTGCTCATTGATGAGTCTTATATCTGGTAGTTCATCCTTTAAATGCTTAAGAGCTACTGCAACTGGTGTATCCGCCACGTAAGGTAATTCCTTTGTTGCAAGTTCATACATTAAAATACCAAGCGAATAAATGTCACTTCTAGCATCAACAAAACCGCCTCTTGCCTGTTCTGGTGAAGTATAATGTACCGAACCGACGACTTCTTTGGTATTGACAATAGTCGATTTAGTTGTTGCTCTAGCAATCCCAAAATCGGCTACTTTTATGCTACCTTGTTCATTTACTAAAATATTTTGAGATTTAATATCTCTATGAATAATGTTATTTTGGTGCGCATTATTAAGTGCAGAAGCAATCTGCAAAGAAATGTTAATAACAGCTTCCTCTCTCATAAAGCCATGCATTTTATTTAAATAATCCCGGAGCGTATTGCCTGTAACAAGTTCCATGACAATATAATGCATTTCTTGATCCAATCCCACATCAAAAATATTGACAATATTAGGATGAGAAAGACTTGCCGCTGACTGTGATTCTTTTTCAAACTTCGAAACGAATTCCTCATCATTACTCAATTCTCTTTTGAGTATTTTAACCGCCACCATACGATTTAAAATGAGATCTTTTGCTCTATAAACGGTAGCCATACCGCCTGAACCCACAATTTCTATGATCTCATAGCGCTTATCTAAAATAGTTCCAATGATACTCGTCATGAATATCCTCCTTACAATTCTATGCAAATAACAGTCACATTATCAAAGCCACCATTTTCATTTGCAGATTCTATCAATTTATTAGGAATGACATCCGGTTCATTGTTTTTAATGATTTCAAACATTTCTTCTTTACTTAACATATTGGTCAATCCATCTGTACATAATAATATATTTTGATATTCACAATACGATATTTGGGTCTGATAAAAATCAAATGTCTCATCCACACCCAACGCACTGGTTATGATATTTTTATCAGGATGATTTATAGCTTCTTCTTCACTTATACTGCCTATTTTTACAAGCTCAGCCACAAGCGAGTGATCTTTTGTAATCTGATGGAGAGTCTCTGAGTTAACCATATAGAGTCGACTATCCCCAACATTTGCAACATAAAGTATCCCATCATCCAAATAAGCAACCACCACTGTGGTCCCCATGTTACTATATTCAGATCGATTTTCACCATGTTTTTTTATCGCTATATTGGCTTCATTTAATATCCCTTCAATATCTCTTTCAAATTCAAAATTGTTCTCAAGACATTTGGCTTTAATTGCCGCTTCAATACTTTCGCATGCAATTTTTGAGGCAATCTCGCCTGCATTATGTCCCCCCATACCATCTGCTACGATGTAAAGTTTAATCATCTCATTTACTAATATATAATCTTCATTATTATCTCTTTTTTTACCTACATCTGTTTTTGAAAATGCTCTCATCCAACACCTCTTATTCAACTTTAATCATCTTTGCAATAAAAAATCCATCTGTCCCATGTTGATTCGGGTAAAGTCTAAGCATCTCTGTATCCTTAACCAAATTGAACCCTTTCTCTGTTAGTAGAGCTTTATGCACTTCTGAAAGATGTCCGCCTTGATCTAAATCTAATTTGAAATTGGGATGATGCTCTAAAAACCACTTTATTACGGCTTCATTTTCTTCAAAATTTAGTGTACAGGTACTATAAATCAATGTGCCTTGATCTTTAACATATTCTGATGATGTACTCAAAATTTGCCTTTGAAGATTAGAAAGTCCTGTCAGTTCTTCAACAGATTTGTTGTATTTAATATCTGGTTTACGCCTTATAATACCAAGCCCAGAACATGGCGCATCCACAAGAACAACATCCGCTTTATGTTCAAGTTCTTTATCAAAGCGTTCAGCATCAAATGCTTCTACTTTAACATTCTGAAGCCCTAATCTCTCCACATTTTCCAGGATAAGACCTAGCTTATGTTCATGTAAATCTCTCGCATATACAGTTCCCATATTATCCATAAGTTGCGCCACGTGGGTAGTTTTTCCACCTGGTGCAGAGCAAACATCGATGACAGTCTGACCAGCTTTCACATCCGACAAAATGCCGACAAACATCGAACTTTCATCTTGGACTTGGAAAAGCCCTTCATCAAACCCAGGTACAGAATTAATTGACAATTCATTCAGAGATTTGATTACAAGTGCATCCTTAATATAGCGAGAAGACTCATAGATTACACCCGCTTCGTCAAATCTTTTCTGTAAAGATGCCATTGTAGTCTTTAAAAGATTAACCCTAATAATTAAATTTGGGCTGCTATTATTTGCTTTTAAAAGTGTCTCTGTAAAAGACTTTCCAAATTGCTTTATCCATCGTTCAACCATCCATTCAGGATGTGAATAAAGAATACTCAGATAAGTGCTTGGATGTCTTTTCGCATCTGGCAATTCAATTTTACTCCTTTCCCTGATAAATGTTCTCAAAATACCATTTACATATTTACCTTGGTCAGGACTTATTTTTTTAGCGAGTTTTACACACTCATCAACAGCTGCTGAATTCGGTACTTTTGACATAAATTCAATTTGATAGAGTCCCATTCTTAAAATAATAACGACTTCATGATGAATCTTCCCAAATCTCAACTTTGATAACTTTCTAATATAAAAATCTAAAAGCATCTTGTTTTCTAGTATTCCAAGTACCAAATAGCTAATAAATCTTCTATCTATTGAATCAATATCATACTGATCAAAATATTGATTTAAAGCAATATGTGAAAACGATTTATCTTTATCGATCTGTCCTAGAATTCGCAGTGCCATCTTTCTTGCATTTACCTTCATAATTCACCCATTTTCTCTTTATTCTAAAACTATCCCTAATTATATCAAATCTAATCCTTAATGATAACCAAATTTGAATTTTTATCTAATAAACTTAATATTATTTCGTTTAAATTGTGGGATTGCGCAAACAAGAGCTGATTTATTGACCTTTTCCGGAGACTGGTCCTCGGCAATGCTTGCCTGTGGAGCTCCTTCAAATGCCAATAAATCAGCTCTTATATTGGTTAGTCACAATTAAGGACTCATCTTCATGAATAATACATCTAAATCTAAACCCTAACTTCTGCGGTTTGCCATGAGTATAAACCGAATGAGTTGTCCTACTGCAATTGCTGCTGCGGCAACATATGTCATTGCTGCGGCGGTTAAAACTTTTCTAGCATGCTTGTTCTCATCGTCTATTAAAATACCGTATTCATTCATCATTTTAAGTGCTCTTGAACTGGCGTTGAATTCAACCGGTAAAGTAATCACTTGGAAGAGCACTGAAAAACTAAAAAAGATAACACCGACGTTGATAAACATAGGCAACGAGAGAATAACACCAGCAAGCAATAATGGCCAAGCTGCCTTTGAACCCAATTGAGCTACTGGTAAAACTGCAGTTCTAAGAGAAAGTGGTACATAACCACTTTCATGTTGTAATGCGTGGCCCGCTTCATGACAAGCAACACTTACAGATGCTACTGAAGGGTTGTCATAGACAGGTTCGGATAATCGAATCGTCTTTGTTCTTGGATCATAATGATCAGACAAGTAACCATGGATGCGTTCTACACGCACATCATAAAGGCCATTGCTCTTAAGCATTTGTTCAGCAGCTTGCGCACCAGTAAGTCCTCTGGCATTTCTCACTCTATGATACTTTTTAAAGGTATTCTTAACGCCCATATTTGCCAAAAAAGCAAAAAGCATTAATATGAGCAACATAAAATAGCCACTTCCATAATACATATGATTACCTCCTCTAGATTAATTGAGTGCCAATTTCAACGGTATGTCCTAATAAAAATGCACTACATGGCATTCTTTTGGCACTTCCCCACTGAATTTCTAAAAGTTCCAACACAGATGCTTCCGCTTTGATCAAAATACTATTTTTTCGGATGCCTACCACTGTGCCATTTTTACTACTTTTATTATATTCACGAAGTTCTATTTCGCTTAAATCATTTTCAGTTAGAGCATTTGCTTTATAGACCTTTAACGTTTTTTCTTGATAAACCGTATGTGCTACCGGCCAAGGATTAAAGCCTCTAATAAGATTCTTAATAGCCTTTGCATTTGCATTCCAATCAATTCTGGCGATTTCTTTATTTAACATCGATGCATAAGTTGACTTGGAGTCATCCTGCTTTTCAGGAACAATGGTATTGTTCAATAGCCCCTCTAAGGTCTTTAGCAAAAGCGTTGCCCCCATATTTGCCAACTGATCATGGAGTTCGCCATACATCATCTCATCATCAATCTGGATAACGTCCTTAAGGAGCATATCTCCTGTATCCAGTCCGACGTCCATCATCATCGTTGTAACGCCTGTTTCAGTCTCGCCATTTACAATAGCCCAATTAATTGGCGCAGCACCTCTAAGTTTTGGCAAAAGAGACGCGTGAACATTAATACATCCGTACTTAGGAATCTCTAAAATTTCCTTTGAAAGGATTTGACCATATGCCACAACAACAATACAATCTGGTGCGAGTTCTCTTATCAGCTGTGTCCAGTCTCCCTTTTTGATGCGCTCCGGTTGAAATACCGAAATATCATGTGCCTCTGCCATCTCTTTAACAGGGGGCTTAGCCATTTTTTTACCTCTACCTTTTGGCTTATCAGGCTGTGTAAATACACCGATAACTTCGTGATGCTTTATGCAAGCTTCAAGTGTACCAACAGCAAAATCTGGTGTTCCCATAAAAATAATCTTCATCTATAAGGCCTCTTCTTCTGCTTCTTCTATTTGTTTATCAATATATAGAATACCATTTAAGTGATCAATTTCATGACATAGTGCAATGGCGAGAAGTTCTTCTCCTTCAACTTCATAAAAATCACCGTATACATCTTGGAACCGCACTCTCGTGTATTCAGGTCTGACAACTTTGCCACTTTTCCCTGGAATACTTAAACAGCCTTCAAATTTGCATTGTTCGCCTCTAGTTTCCACAATCTCTGGATTAATTAATTCAAAAGGGCCTTCATCATCATATAAATCAATCACCACAACACGTTTAAGAATGCCGATTTGAGGTGCTGCTAAACCAACCCCTTCAGCATCATGCATGGTTTCTATCATATCTTCCACAAGCTGTTCTAATTTTTCATCAAACTTTGTGACTTTCTTGGAAGTCTTTCTAAGAATCGGATCATCTTCTAATCTAATGGTGCGTATTGCCATTGTTTGCCTCCTATAAAATGTTTCTTGCATCTAGATCAATCTGCAAGCTACATGCGTCAATCTTAATAAATTCATCTTCTAATATTTTAAAGTATCTTATAATTTTATTCAATAATTCAGGTGGACATTTGATGAGAATTTGCCATCTATACTGCCCATCTATCTTCTTTAATAGTGCAGGAGAAGCAGGGTATATTTCTAGCTTATTTTGTAAATCTTTTTTTAAAAAATTCTTATATAGGAAAGTATAAGATTTTTGTGCATACTGCATCGCCCTTTTTTCAGACTTTGATACAACCAAAAGATTAACGAGTTTAAAATACGGTGGATACCTGCGTATCTTTCTATAATCCATTTCGACATCAAAAAAAGCTTCATAATCACTGATATTAATCGCATAGTGATCTGGTGTATAAGTTTGAAGAATGACCTCACTGGATTTTTCACCTCTACCACCTCTACCAGCCACCTGATTCACCAGTTGATATGTTCTTTCAGAAGCCTGATAACTTGGAAAATTAAACATAAGGTCAGCAGATAATATGCCCACAAGTGTGACATTCTTAAAGTCAAATCCCTTTGTTACCATCTGTGTTCCAATCAATATATCGGTTTTATCGGTCTCAATATCTGTAATCATAGCTTCAAGACTGCCTTTTCTGGAAGTTGTCGTCCGATCCATTCTGGCAATACTTGCATTTTTAAAGTAATTTCGAAGTGATTCTTCAACCTTTTCGGTACCCACACCAAAATATTTAAAATATTTACTTTCACATTCTGGACATTTTTTTGGCACGTAAGACTCATAACCACAATAATTACATTTAACTGATTTCTCTGTTTTAAAATATGTCAGCGTCACATCGCAGTTAGGACAGCTCATTGTGTATCCACAGCTTCTACATGAAACAAAAGTAGAATGTCCCTTGCGATTGAGAAAAATAATACTTTGTTCCCCTTTTTCAAGTCGTGATTCAATAGCCGCAAACAATCGCCTACTTAAAATAGACATATTGCCCTCTTCAAGTTCACGTCTCATATCGACAATTTCCATCACTGGAAGTGCTTGATTATTAAATCTTTTCTTTAGGTTCAATAACGCTCTCTTACCACGCTTAGCATCGTGATAAGAAGCCAACGAAGGCGTAGCAGAACCTGCAACCAAAACACCACCTGAGAGTTCCATTCGAAGCTTTGCGATTTCATAAGTTTCATAGCGAGGGCGTTTTTCAGAGCGATATGAGTTTTCATGCTCTTCATCGATAACGATAAGACCTATATCATCTGAGGGCGCAAAAACAGCAGAACGTGCGCCTATAATCACATCGTATTCGCCACGCCTGATCCCTTTCCACTGATCGTGTTTCTCTCCATTTGAAATCTTAGAATGCAAAAGTGCAATACGCTCTTTTCCAAACCGACTTACAAATCGAGATACAATTTGTGGTGTCAATGAGATTTCAGGCACTAAAAGGATCGTTTTCTTGCCTTTAGAAATCATATATTCAATGAGTTCAGCATAGACTTCTGTTTTACCACTACCCGTAATCCCATGAATTAAGAAATCATTTTGTTCACCTGATTCAAATCGTTTAACGATTTCATCATAAACCTTCTGTTGTTCTGGATTTAAATCAATATCTTTCTTACTTTCAAGTGATGCCATAAACGAAGGCATTCGTCGATCTTCTTTGAGCACTATTTCGATCAAATCCTCTTCGATGAATTTATCGATTACGGTTCGGCTTATTTTAAACGCTTTAATCAGCTTTAGTTTTTCAATAATCCTGTTTTCAATGAGTACTTCACAAAGTTTAATCCTTGCTGTATAGCGTTTTGGAATTGTCAAAAGGTAAGCTTCTATATCCCCTACCACATGTACCTCTTCCACGTAACGATCCTTGACCACATCTTGATAATCATAACGCAGATTAAGCCACTTTTTAGCGGTGAGTTTACCTAAAATTTGAGTTTTGATCTTTTCTGAAAAAGACGTTTCAATTTGACTGAATTCAAGCTCATCAAAAGACATGATTTGACTGACAATTTCACGTTCTCTGTCATTAAACTCACCTTGATGAAGCAACCCATCTTCAGTAACGCTGTACTTTTTAAGCTGATTTGTCATTGTACCTGATGGCAGAAAAAGTTGTATGGCTTCTGTATAAGTACACATATAGTGTTCTCTCATGTAATCAACAACCCTTAAATCCCGTTCACTTAAATAGACATCATCATCAAATATATGACGAACCTTTTTTATAGCAAACTCAGGTGACTTCTCAAGTGCAGGTTTACATGCCATGATAACGCCTTCAACTTGACCCGAAGCACCAAAAGGCACTAACACTCGTTTCCCTGCATGAGCTATCATTTCAAATTTCACTGGAATCTCATAGGTGAAAAGTTGATCTAAATTTTGTGCATTTCTTAAAATTGCAATATTTGCAAACATGTTCGCCTCATATCATTTTATACTTATACTGAAAGTTTTTGGACTATTCTATCCAGTACGATTTTTGCTACTTGCACCTTCTCTAAGCAATCATAAGCAGTCTCAGTGCCATCCTTATCAAAAATAGTGACAATATTGGTATCCACATCAAACCCTGCACCTTTTTCAGCTACATTATTGCCCACAATGAAGTCCAAATTCTTTTCATTTAACTTACCTAGAGCATACGCCTTTAAATTCTGTGTTTCTGCTGCAAAACCAACTAAAAGTTGATTGGTTTTGACTTCACCAAGTGTCTTTAAAATATCTGGATTCTTGACCATCTCTATTTGCATAGAGGCCTCTTTTTTCTTAATTTTCTCTGTGCTCACCTGAGCAGGTCTATAATCTGCTGGTGCAGCTGCCTTGATAATCACGTCGACCTCTTTATTGGCCATGACAGCATCAAACATATCTTGAGTTGAAACCACAGAGATTAAGCGAACACCTTCTGGTGCCTTTATAGAGGTAGGTCCACTAACAAGCGTTACATCAGCCCCCATTTCAAGTGCAACTTTTGCAATCGCATACCCCATTTTCCCACTGGATTCATTGCTGATATACCGCACAGGATCAATAGATTCACGCGTTGGTCCTGCTGTGATTAATATGCTTTTCCCCGTTAAAACCTTCGATTTAGAGTTTATAGACTCCGTTTCAAAATAAGCCACAACTTCATCCACGATGCGCTCTGGCCCTGCAAGTTTGCCAGCACCAATATCCCCACATGCCAATCGACCTGAATCTGGATTGATTATGTTATAACCATATGATTTAAGTATCGTCAAATTATTTTGTAAAATAGGATTTTCATACATTTTTGTATTCATTGCCACAGCTAAATAAACAGGTGCTTCTGTTGCCATAACGGTCGTAGTCAACATATCATCCGCTATACCATGAGCTATCTTGCCAATCACATTGGCAGAGGCAGGTGCAATTAAAAAAAGATCTGCTCTTTTAGCCAGTGCAATATGCTCTACGTCCCAAGTCTTTGGGTCTTCAAACATATCCGTCACCACATAATTCTGTGATAAAGATTGAAAAGTCAATGCGCTGACAAATTGTGTACTGTTTTGAGTCATAATCACATATACATCAGCACCTTGCTTTTTTAATCGACTGACCACATCAGCCGCTTTATATGCTGCAATCCCACCAGTTACACCTAATACAATCGTTTTTCCTTGAAGTTTCATAAGAATGCCTCCTTAATCCCTTTTTTCTCTATAGTTCTAAAATGCTATTAAAATACACCCTATGAAAACATAGGATGCACTTAATTGGCTTTCATATAAACTTAGAATAATCTAATTTCTTCTGATGCATACTCTGTAACAACATGTGCACCTTCGACTTTATCAGTCATGACTTCATTAATTGCGATTGAAAGTGGTTTTTCAGCATCAAAATCGTAAACATCATCTTCACCGTCAATAATCGTTCTTGCCCTTCTTGACGCGATAATGCATAGTGCATACCTGTTCCCTGTTTTTTCGATTAAGTCATCAATTGATGGATTAAGCATTTTCTGTTTCCTCCTTAAATTTAAAAACAATTTGTTCTATATCAGCAGCAACCCTACACTTTTCAGCTAAAATAATTGATTGCAGAATATCAGTTGCATGATCCACTTTATCATTTACAATAAAGTAATCGTAGTTTTTAATATACTCAATTTCACTATAAGCACTTGACAGCCTTTTTTCAAGCGACTCAGGTGTTTCACTACCTCTACCCACGATTCGACTTTTTAACTCTTTCATAGATGGCGGTAAGATAAAGACAAAAATACCTTCTGGATATTTCTTTTTAACTTGAAGCGCTCCTTGAATGTCAATTTCAAGCAACACATTGTCACCTTTTACAATGTGATCAATCACGAACTTCTTAGGCGTCCCATAGTAATTATCATAAACTTTGGCATGTTCTAAAAAACCATCTGAATCAATCATATCTTCGAACTGATCCCTATCTAAATAATGGTAACTAATCCCTGCAACTTCACCATTTCGTGGTGCTCTTGTAGTTGCAGAAACTGAAACAACTATACTGTTATCTCGTGAAATTAATTCTTTACAAATCGTGCCCTTTCCTGCGCCAGAGGGTCCAGATACAACGATTAATAAGCCTTTTTGGTTCATAAACACTCCCTTACTCAATGTTTTGAATTTGTTCTCTAATTTGTTCGATTTCACTTTTCAAATCGATTACAAGATTTGAGATATCTATATCAGGTGATTTTGAGCCTATGGTGTTAACCTCTCTATTAAGCTCTTGAATCAAGAAATCTAGTTTTCTACCAATAGGTTCAGAAGATTCTAAAATCGTATTAATCTGAGCTAAATGAGAATAAATTCTTACAATCTCTTCATTGATATTGGTTTTATCTGCATAAATAGCAAGTTCGTTTGCCAATCTAATTTCATCTATTTCAGCATTGAGTTCCTTCAAAAGCTCTGAAACACGATCTTGCATTTTGATTCGATAAGCTTCAAGAATCTGTGGTGACATGAGCTCTATTTTACCCAAAATAACACGTATATGCTCTGTTTTTTCATTGATGTCTTCTTTGAGTTTTTGCCCCTCTTGTCTTCTCATCTCCAAAATTCTCTCGATTGCAGTATTTAACGCTGGTTCAATTGCAGCCCAATACTCCTCTTCACCTCTTTCAAGATAAGACACATCAATACCTTCTTGAATTCGAGTCAACATGCTAAGCGTCACATCATCCCTGATTTCATATCTAGATTTAATTTCTCTATACACATTGACATATTTATCTAAAATGTCAAAATTCGCAAGGACTTCATAATTGTCATATGATTTTTCATCCAAATTGATATAGACATCAATTCGCCCTCTTGACAGATGTCCTTTAATTGTATTCTTAATACGATCTTCAAATACGTTTAACTTTTTAGGCATCTTAACGATAATATCACAATATCTATTGTTAACTGATTTAATTTCCAGTGTTATATCAAATGCATCATTTGAAAATTCGCCGCGACCAAAGCCCGTCATGCTGTAAATCATTACTACCTCCATATACTCGTACATCATTAGATTATAACACAGATCAGTCTATTATGACAACCTTCTCCCCTATGTTAAACACTCTACTAATAATATATCATATCTATCCCTTAAAAGGGGTTACAAAACAATCAAAACTTTATCTTTTTTATGAGAAGTGATATACTTTTTTAAAATAATCATTCTCTACTAGGAGGCATCTATGGCATTTGACGGTATTTTTATAAATCAGCTCATTCAAGAACTCGCACCTGTTTTAATCGGTGCACGAATAGATAAAATTCATCAACCTGAAAAAGACGAACTCTCTTTGGTTACACGTGGCAAAAATCAGAATTACACCCTTTTTATCTCTGTCGAAAGTGCATTGCCTTATTTTGCACTTACTACTCAAAAAAAAGAAAATCCTAAAACCGCCCCTATGTTTTGTATGCTCATGCGAAAACATATTGCTGGTGGCCGTATATTCAATATAAGTCAACATGGCAATGAAAGAGTTGTCATTATAGAAATTGAAGCTAAAAATGAACTTGGCGAACTTGAAAAGAAAAAGCTCATCGTTGAAATAATGGGAAAACACTCTAACCTTATTTTGACTAAAGAAGACTTCACCATTATCGAAAGTATCAAGAGAATCACACCTGATATGAGCCGAGTACGCTCAATCTTGCCTGGCTTAAAGTATGAGTTTCTAGACTCTAGTAAAATCCTTCTCAAAGATGTCGAACTTTCTTTTAAATCAGAAATGAATAAAAAAATGATCGCATCACCACAAATGAAGACGTTTAAGAGTCTCTATGAAATCATTGAAGGTTTTAGTCCATTGCCTTCTAAAACAATTCTTAATGCAATTGATATGGACTTTGACACCCCTATTGGGCAACTCAACTCAAATGAGATCGATCAAATTCTTACCGGCTTAATTACATTCAGAAACAACTTGAGTTTTGAAGGTTTTGTTTATTATGACCAATTTGACATCCCAAGAGAACTCTATTTTATAGGGACTCTTATGGGATATGATCATGTTTTAAAAACAGATACTCTAAATGCAGCCGTCGATCTCTACTACAGTACTCAAAACAAACAACTTAAAAATCATCAACGTGCTAACGATCTTAAAAAGCGTGTTCAACAGCGCCTTGATAGAGCCGAAACCAAACTTCGCAAACTTAAGATCGAACTTGAAACAGCTGAGAACTCTGAAATCCATAAAATCCGTGGCGAATTGCTTTTAGCCAATATCTATAAGCTGAGTAAAGGCATGAATGTCGCATCACTTGAAAATTACTATAGTGAAACAAATGAAATCATTGACATCCCCTTAGATATCAGACTTGATCCCTCGGAAAATGCTCAAAAGTACTTTAAAAAATACAACAAGTTAAAAACCGCTCGACTTGAATTAAAAACACAAATTAAGGAAACAGACGATGAAGTGGCGTATCTCGATCAAGTGCTCACACTATTAAACAATATTGAAGAACCTTCCGAACTTGACAGCATTAAGCAGGAACTTGCTGAAGAAGGCTTTATAAAAATCAAGAGGACGAAACAAAAAAGTAAACCCACTAAAGAAGTTTTTAAGTATTTTATCTCCAGTGATGGTTTTGAAATTATAGTGGGTAAAAATAACAAACAAAATGATCAACTCACAACCAAAGTGGCCTCTAACAAAGACATCTGGCTTCACACTAAAATAATCCCAGGCTCTCATGTGATCATTCGCACAGGGGGATGTGACGTTCCCCAACAGACTTTAAGTGAAGCTGCAACTATAGCAGCTTATCATTCAAAGGCACGAGATTCATCAAATGTTCCAGTAGATTACACTTTCGTTAAGAATGTTTCAAAACCAAATGGTGCAAAACCAGGTATGGTTATTTACGTTCAGAATAAAACGCTTTATGTCACACCAGATGAAACACTTGTCAAACAACTAAAAAAATAATATTGAAGTTGAATGAGATAGAACGTATATAAGGCTATCTGAAATTATTCAGCTTAGTCAAGAGGTCTCTATGAAAATTAAAATTATACTGATCTCACTGATTGTCCTTTTGTCAATCGGTGGTCTATATTATAAAGAAAGCATATCTGAGAACATTGTAAGAATAGGTGTCCTATCTGAGACAGCATCTTTGCCAATTCTAGATGCCTATAATCAAGGACTATTTGACTCTCTAGAATTTCCTGTTGAAGTTATTGTTTATCCCACTGAAAATGCAATGCTTTACGATACAAGAATAAACTATCTAGATGGTTTCCTCTGTGAACCTTCTTCTTTTATCGTTTCACACAAAACACTCTCCGACTTCGTAATCATCTCCAGCACTTATAAAGAACTTTATCTCATTGGTTCTGAAAAAAATATTACCGCGACAAAATTAAGTGATGTTAAAGCTGCTGCAATGGGCATTTACAACTATAATCAATGCGAATTTTTCTTAGATCTTTCGATCCAAGCCCAAAATACAATCGGCGTTTCCATGGATGAAGTGCTCATCAATGATGCTCTTGAAAGAGTTAAACTTCTGGAAGATAATACTTTAGATTTTGGTATATTTGCATCCCCTTATAGTGACTATCTCTTAGAACATAATACCAGACTGATCCAAAAAATGAGTGGTCTCCACCCTTCCTATGCAGTCCTTACCATTAATAAATCCTTTGAAAGTGGTAATACTGATTTTATTGAATCTCTTTTATCAGAAATCAATAGTACTTCAGACACTAAATCATTGAGTCACTATAATTATCTCATCCGTAAATACTTTAAAACGCCCAAACAAATTCAACTGACTAAACTACCGCTTAGAACCTCTTTTGATTTACCAGATGTAGATGCTATGGATAGTTTACTCAGCTGGCTTTATAATACAGAACGCATCCCAGCTAAATTTAAGTATTTTGATTTAGTGACAGAACTTATCTCAACAAAGTCATATTAACTTTTAGATATGTTGCTTTTTTGTTAATAATATATTCATATTTTTGCCTTATACTAACATTAGTATAACAGTATAATCTTAAATATATTAAAACTGGTTGGTGAAATCATGGAACATAACTATAAACTTAATGGTATACAATGGTATGGTATTACTTTAGGTGTTATCGGTGCAGCTTTAATTGCTTTTCCAACAATTATAGGTGTTTTAGCCATCAAATTTATAACCTTACTTTTAATGATCATCGGTTTTTATGGTTTAACTTTTTCGTTGATTATGAAAAGTATCACAACAACATTTCTGAGTGCGTCTCTACTGCTTATGAGCATTTATGCTTTTATAAATCCTGACTATATATTACTCATCATTGGAATCGCCTTTACCTTGAGTGGTTCTCATGGATTGTTACTCTACTCCAAACGAAAATCAGATAATATTATATTATCTTCTGTCTTAATGATTCTCCTTGGCGTTTTTTCAATCGTGAATTCTAAGGCCGCTTTGGCAACTGTCATGATGATATTAGGGATTGTTATTTTGGCTCTCGGTATCATCCTCGTCTATCAAGGCAAATTGATGAAACCACTAAAGAAGACTTTCTTTTATAAATATGGCTCTAATGATACCACCCGAAGCGCTACAACGCATAATAGTCGTGTCATTATCAACATTGATTCAGACGAAGTCGAAGAAGTAGACTATAAAGAAGTGGAGTAATACCAATCAAAAAATAAGCACTGTCTCTAGCATGGTTTACGGACCATTAAGAAACAGTGCTTTTTTATTTATTTTTTTAGTTACAAGATCGTATGATTTTGATATTTCCCATTCTAATTATGGCGTAAACTGACTTAATACCTCTGGTGGTAGATCTTTCTTTTGAATATAGGCATACACCATACCATCAATTTTATCTTTAAGTCCAATACCAACAACATAGTAGGGTTCTTTCTCATCAAAATATTCGCCGTAGGACATATTTTCAATGATACATTTGATCCACTCTGGTTCAACAATATTTACTTTTTTAGAATTTTCACTAATCACTGTTTTCGCTGAAGATTTTAACCCAACCTCTTCAAGTACAATATAATTGATTGCCTCAGGTTTAAGCGCAATATTCGCTAACATGCCCTTTGTATCCAACCATGATTTTGTTTTATAAAACCTTGAATTGAGTGGAATATCCACAACAACAGCATCATCGCTAACCTCATCAAAAGCATTTAAGTTGCCATTGCTATCCAGCTCTTGATCTTCAAATTCTGCAATATTCACATTGCTGTTTAGCCTATTGTCATAAAATATAATATGCGCTTGATCATATCTATTAAAGACCAAATCATCAGCAGTTGCCCCTATTATATCTTGCTTCAAAACACTGATTAACTGATCTAAATCTACCTTGTCTTCTATCTTTTCCCTGTTATTCCAAAACTCGTTACTTTCAATCAAAGCCATTGAAAGCTTGCTTGTATCTAAGTTAAAGATATCATAAGTTTGCTTCTTGTAAGCTTCGGAGCTGTACAGAGATTCAAAAAGAGATTTATACCTTAATTCTTTGATGGCATACTGACGCTTGATCCTGATCCCATTCTTTAAATTATACTGAATATAAAATTCTTTACCAAACTCACTGGCAACCTCTTCATCCAACCTTTTCTGATGGATCGCTCTAATGGTTTCGATATCCTTTACATCCGAAAAGATTTTATGTTCTTTATCTTCTACCAACGGATAAAGTGGTTCAAATATGACCGACTCAATCGAATCAATATCAGGAACCTTACTTTCAAATCCGACAACATCGAAACTTAGAGCCCCATGGAAAAGTAATATACACAAAATTACAATGCCATAACCTCTAATCTGCTTTTTAAAGACATTGAATTTTTTATTGACAATCATATGAGAGACATAATATCCTAACGTCCCGCCAATAAGATAACCTATCAATAAAGCTATTTCTGACTCATAAAGAACAGACATATACGTGCCAATTACAAATATACTACAAATTGTAAAACCTATTGTAAAAATAGGTTTTAGTGCTGGAAATGCTAATACATCTCCTGCAAATTCATCTTTTCTCTTAGAATAAAGGTACAAAATCAAACCCACGCAAACAAGTGCAAACACCCCCATACTCAAATAAGTCATCTTACAAATCTTTCCTCTTGAAAACTCAAATAGAACAGTGAAAGGAGATAGCTTCAAAATCACTTTATTAATGAAATTGTAATTGTAATAAAAGCCCTTTAAAGTAAACTCTAAATTGTTATAGAGCAATGTTAAAATACCATAGGGGACTGAGAAAAAAATCAAAGTCATTAATGTTGCAGCAATTGTAAACCCTGACATGACTGAAATAAGCACAGAAAAAAGATATAGATTTAGCATATAGATGCAATTTAAAACTAAAAACTCAAGTGGTGTGTGGATTAATTGGTTACCTATAAACTCAGTAGGAGGATAAAATACAATCACAAAAAGCGTAAAAAACATTTGAGGAATAAAAAGTATAAAGGCACCTGTAATCAGCTTCGTGCCAACCCACTCGTATCTAGAAAAAGGTAAACTATGAGCTTTTGAAATTTGCACCTGGCTATGTAAATATTTAAATTGAAATAAACCAAGTGCAATTGGAATCAACACAATCGTGACCAAATGAAGCGGCGCTCTAAATTCTAATAAATTCAGCATATAAACCGCAAATTTTTCTTCACCTGAAAGTGATGCTATCGGTCCAGCTAATATAAGTAAAATGACATATAAGCCACCAATCCAACCAAAATAAGTGAGATCGTGTCTAATAACATGACTATTATAGAATGATTTCTTTAATTTCATAACCATCCCCCCCTATTTCATAAATAAAAACTTCTTCTAAAGATAAAGGGAGCATGTCGATAAAACGTGGACTGTATTGATTAAGCCATCTCAAAATATTATCTTTATCACCTTTTATTATATAGTTATGTACAGATCCCAAAATATTTTCATACAAAATTTTACCATCTATAAGTTTTGTCCTATCGACATCTGACTCAAAAGAAGTTTGTATTTTATGGATATCCGTTTTAAGTTCATCCAAATCTTTTTCAATCAACAGATTACCATTGTGCAAAATGCCTACATAATCACACACTTCTTCAAGCTCCCTGAGATTATGAGAGGAGATTAAAACAGTTGTACCTCGCTCTGATACATCTTGTACAATCAAGGACCATACTCGTCTTCTTGTGACTGGATCAAGGCCATCCACAGGCTCATCTAAAATCATAATATCTGGCATACTTGAAATTGCAAGCCAAAAAGCCACTTGCTTTTTCATGCCTTTAGACATCTTTCGAATCAAGCGGTTTTCATCAATTTCAAATATGTTTTTTAACATTTCATATCTTTTTTCATTAAAAAAAGGATATATTTTTTTATAAAATTTAGCGATTTTCTTAACCGTATCTGTTGTATTAAAATAAAGATCATCTGGAATATAAGCCATGCGTTTTAATATACAACTGTTATCATACACAGGTTCTCCATCTATCAAGACATTTCCAGCATCTTGATAGTATGAGCCCACAATATGTTTAATTAACGTGGTCTTCCCTGCACCATTGGGCCCTATAAGGCCGTAGATTGATCCTTGCTTTACATGCAAATTGATACCGTTCAGTACTTTAAAATCTCCAAAAGATTTGCTTAACGCCTGTACTTCTATGAAATTTGAATTTGAACTGGGCATTATATAGTCCTCCTACAAAAACAAATGTTTTTTCACATGTATTATTTTTGATAGATGGCAACTTCATTAGTTTCATCTACTTCTGATACTTTAACTTTCACAATTTCTTTACTCGATGTTGGTACATTTTTACCCACATAATCTGGTCTAATAGGCAATTCCCTATGGCCTCTATCCACTAGTACAGCTAGCTGTATTGAAGCGGGTCTCCCATAATCTATAACGGCATCCATGGCAGCACGTACAGTCCTTCCAGTATAGATCACATCATCAACCAAAATTACAATTTTACCGTCAATCTCAAAATCAACATCAAGGCCTTTTACATCTGGTTGATAACTTTTTAAAGACAAATCGTCTCTATACATCGTAATATCTAGATTGCCGACTTTTAAAGGTTTTCCTTCTATGGTTTCAATTTTATCAGAAAGCCGATTTGCAAGCGGAACACCTCTTGATTTAATCCCGACTAGAACCAAATTATCAATACCTTTATTCTTTTCTATTATTTCATGCGCAAGACGTGTTAAAGTCCTATCTATTGCCTTCTCATCTAATATTTGTGCCTTAAACTCCATTATTGCCTCCTATAAACTTCTGCACTTATTGAGCAGTTTTATAAAATAATCTGGTAATTCTGATTCAAAAACCATCATTTCATGTGTGGTTGGATGTATAAATCCTATTATTTTTGCATGAAGTGCCTGTCCCCTGTACTTTACACGTTCCGACTTGATCCCATAAACGGGGTCTCCTACAAGTGGGTAACCAATTGACGCCATATGCACTCTTATTTGATGTGTTCTACCCGTTTCAAGTTTTAATTTTACGAGTGTATGATACTTAAAGCGTTCAATGACTTCATAATGCGTAATAGCATCTCTCCCATCAGGTATAATGGCAATCTTTTTACGGTCTTTAGGATGTCTACCCAGTGGCTTATCAATTGTACCGGAATCTAACTTGACCACTCCATTAACGATTGCATAATACACTCGAATAGTGGATTTCTCCTTGAGCTGTGCGGCTAAGCACTCATGCGCTTTATTATTTTTAGCAACCATTAGGAGGCCCGATGTATCTTTATCAATACGATGTACGATACCCGGTCTAATAACCCCATTAATTGAAGATAATTTCTCAGTGAGCGACATTAACGCATTGACAA